>JBLWTQ010000005.1:0-203392 GCA_048270065.1 Parasphingorhabdus sp.
CTCTTTGAACCATTAGGGGAAGTCCATGACTGTCAATATGAAGAACTGGCAAGAACTGAAGAAGCCCAACGTCCTCGACATCAAGCCCGGCGGAGATCCGAAGCGCAAGGCAACCTTTGTTGCCGAACCTCTGGAACGCGGTTTTGGTCTGACCATGGGCAACGCGCTACGCCGCGTGCTTCTGTCCTCGCTCCAGGGCGCAGCAGTAACATCAATCAAGATCGAAAATGCGTTGCACGAATTTTCGTCGCTGCCCGGCGTTCGCGAAGACGTTACCGACATCGTGCTGAACATCAAGCAGATCGCTTTGAAGATGGAAAGCGAAGAAGCAAAACGCCTGCAGCTTTCCGCAACCGGTCCCGGGGAAGTCAAAGCTGGCGACATCGCGGTCTCGGGCGATATCGAAATCATGAACCCGGAAATGGTAATCTGCCATCTCGACGAAGGCGCGACGCTGAATATGGAACTGACCGTCAATGTCGGCAAGGGCTATGTCCCCGCCATTGCCAATCGCCCGGCCGATGCACCGATTGGCCTGATCCCGATCGATTCGCTTTACTCGCCGGTTCGTCAGGTATCCTATAAGGTCGACAATGCCCGCGTGGGTCAGGAACTGGACTTTGACAAACTGAACCTCACCATCGAAACCGATGGCACGGTTACCCCTGAAGATGCGATTGCCTATGCAGCCCGTATTTTGCAGGACCAGCTGCAGTTGTTCGTCCATTTCGAAGAAGCTCTCGAGCAGGTATCCTCGCCGATCGGCATGGCCGCCCAGCAGAGCCAGGCCGAAAGCGATGCCAACCAGCTCAACCGCTATCTGCTCAAGAAGGTTGACGAACTGGAACTCAGTGTTCGCTCCGCCAACTGCCTCAAGAACGACAATATCATCTATATTGGCGATCTGGTGCAGAAGACCGAAGCCGAAATGCTGCGCACCCCGAACTTCGGCCGCAAATCCCTGAACGAAATCAAGGAAGTGCTGTCCAGCATGGGTCTGCGCCTTGGCATGGACATCCCCGGATGGCCGCCTGAAAACATCGAGGAAATGGCCAAGAAGCTCGAACAGGAACTGCTCGGCTAAAGTATCTACGTTAGTGGTGAGCTTGTCGAACCACGCCTATCGGACGAGAAGCGTCCTTCGACAGGCTCAGGACTAACGGATTACGGGTGATGGGTTGCCCCTTAAGTCAACCTGCTGCGGGGTACCTCATACGGCCCCTTGACGAACGAAGGAAATAACCATGCGTCATAGAATGAAGGGCCGCCGTATGCAGCGGTCCGGTGCCCACCGTCAGGCTCTGCTTAAGAACTTGGCCGCGGCACTGATCAAGCACGAACAGATCCAGACCACGCTTCCCAAGGCCAAGGAATTGCGCCCGGTTGTCGAAAAGCTGATCACGCTCGGCAAAAGAGGTGGCCTGTCCAACCGTCGTCTCGCGCATTCGCGTCTGATGGACGAAACCCAGGAAAAGAAACTCTTTGAAGTCCTTGCCGAACGCTACGCCGACCGCAGCGGTGGCTATACCCGGATCATCCGCGCCGGTTTCCGCGCCTCCGATGCCGCTCCGATGGCGGTAATCGAACTGGTTGACCGGGACGTCGACGCCAAGGGTCAGGATAGCGGTCCGGACCAGAATGCCGAGGATGAATACGAAGACGCATAAGTCCTTCATCCCGGATACAGTTTCAATTGATATTAGAGACCGTGAGCGATAAGCTTGCGGTCTCTTTTCATTTGTCGGGGTATATATGCGCAGTCTGACCATTTTGACACTGGCCATGGGGTTGGCCGCCATCTCGCCGGCGCTTGCCGCAGATCAAGAAAACAGGGAAATTCTGCTGACATATCCGGAGACCAAGACTGTCGATATAGTCGATGAACAATTTGGCAAATATATTTCCGATCCCTATCGCTGGCTGGAGAATGACGTTCGCGAGGATGCCGAGGTCGCCGCATGGGTGAAGGCGCAGAACGCGGTCACCGATGCCTATCTCGAGAAGCTCGAAGGCCGCGAAATTCTGGCGCGTTCGATGGAAGAATTGTTCGATTTCGACGATCTCGGCATTCCGGTCGAGGCAGGCGGCAAATATTTCTACGAGCGCAAGAGCGGCGGTCAGAATCAGGCCGTGTTGTATGTTCGCGACAGCGCAGATGGCGAAGAACGGGTGCTGATTGATCCTGCTGGCTGGTCTGATGACGGGGCAACGGCGCTGGCCTATTGGAAACCGTCCGGTGATGGCAGCCTGCTGGCCTATGCGGTTCAGGACGGCGGGTCCGACTGGCGGACTTTAAAGGTCCTCGACGTCGAAACGGGCGAGGTCAAGCCGGACACGGTCGAGTGGGCCAAGTTCACCGATCTGGCGTGGATGCCCAACAATGTAGGATTTCTCTATTCCCGTTTTCCGGAACCCGAAGAAGGCGCGGCTTTTCAGTCGCTGAACGCGGATCATGCCGTCTATCTGCACATCATCGGCACAGACCAGGCGCAGGATACAAAAGTCTATGCGACGCCCGATCAGCCCGATCTCAATCATGTGGCGGAACTGACCTCGGACAAGGAATGGGTGGTCATCACGTCTTCCTCGGGAACCGATGAACGCTATGAAATCACCCTGGTCAAGGTCGATGCGCCAAAGCTGGAAACGCGGAAGCTTGTCACCGGCTTTGAAAATGACTGGCGCCTGATCGACGGCGTGGGCGACACGCTTTATTTCGCGACCAACATGGATGCACCGCGCCTGCGTGTGGTCAAAACCCATCTGAGCGCCGACAAACCCGAATTTACCGAACTGGTTGCAGAGAGCGATGCGGTTATCGATGGCACGATGATTGTCGGTGACAGACTGGTGATCAGCTATCTCGTCGATGCCAAAAGCCAGCTTTCGATCTTTGATCTCGACGGTCAGGCGCTTGGCACGCTCGAACTTCCCGGACCGGGGCAGGTGGGTAGTCTTAGCGGTTCGATGAAGAGCGATGAGGGTTTCTTCACCTTCCAGAGCTTCAACCGGCCGACGACCGTCTTCCGCTACGAAGCAAATTCACCGCCAACCATCTGGGCCGAACCGTCCTTGCCCTTTGATCCGGAGGCGGTCGAGGTGACCCAGCGCTTTTACGAAAGCAAGGATGGCACCAGAATTCCGATATTCCTCGTGCACATGAAAGGACAGGATATCTCTCAAGCCGCGCCGACCTTGCTCTACGGCTATGGAGGATTTAACATCTCGGTATTGCCGCAATACAAGCCGGCCTGGATGGCGTGGATCAAGGCCGGCGGCGTGTTCGCCTCGGCCAATCTCCGCGGCGGCGGTGAATATGGCAAGGAGTGGCATGACGGTGGTCGCTTGCAGAACAAGCAGAATGTTTTTGACGATTTTATCGCGGCCGGAGAATATCTGATCAGCGAAGGCATTACGCCGGAAGACGGTCTGGCGATCGAGGGGCGCTCCAATGGAGGTTTGCTGGTGGGCGCGGTCGTCAATCAGCGGCCCGACCTGTTTACCGCGGGTCATGCTGCGGTCGGCGTGATGGACATGCTCCGCTTTGACCGGTTTACCGCCGGACGCTATTGGGTCGATGATTATGGCTATCCGGACAAGGAGCAGGATTTTCAAACCCTGCTGCGCTATTCCCCGTATCATAATCTGAAGGACGGGATCGATTATCCGGCCCTGATCGTCTCTACTGCCGATACCGACGATCGGGTCGTGCCCGGGCACAGCTTCAAATATACCGCACGCTTGCAGGCGCTGGACGCTGGCGACAAGCCCCATCTCATCCGCATCGAGACCCGCGCCGGTCACGGCAGCGGCAAACCGACGGACAAGGTGATTGAAGAATATTCGGATATCTACGCCTTTCTGGCGCATGCGATCGGATTGCAACTGGAAAGATAATCTCCAACCGGCAAACGATTATGGTTTGATAACTGCGGGGCGGTATTTTAGTATAATTTCATGGAGCGTCGGGGCCGTATCATCAGGAGCATCTGGGCGGCGTGCCTTCTCATTGCCGGAATCAATCACGCTCGCATCTTGCTCCAATACGGATTGTTCTGGGATTATCACGGGGCAAGCTTGGCCAGCGCCATTTATTGGTCAAGCCTGACGTTCATTGATCCGCTGGTAGCAGCCCTCTTATTCATCCGACCGAAAATTGGAGTGCCGGCAACAGTGGTCGTTATCACAACCAACGTTGTCCATAACATCGCTGTGACAGCCAGCTACATGCGGGATGACGCGGTTTTGAGCTATGTGACCTCAAGTCCTCAGCTCATGATTCAGATCTGCTTTCTGCTCTTCGTCATCGCAACCTTTCGGATAGCGTGGAACGACGTTCGCGGGACCAAAGTTTTGCCGACGAACTAATCAGGTTGAGCTGCTGCCAGTTGGCGCTTCATGCCAATCCTGTCCCGATTCAATATTCTCGACCTCCATCCATATATTCATAAAAATAGCCATTAACATGAACGATCACTGTCAAGCTAGTTCAGTCTCCACTCAAGCCGAATCCCCTAGAAGGGCTTTGCAAGCTCGGGAAAAGGTTTCGGGCAGTGAGAAAGGAAAGTGGACATGAACAAGTTAAACAAAGCTCTTGTCGGAACCGCTGCTGCTGCTGCAATGGCCGTTTCTGCATCCCCTGCAATGGCCAATGATGGCCGGAATAATGGTCCGAGCGCAGGCGAGGTTATTGCCGGTGTGGCGATTATCGGTGCCATTGCTGCAATCGCGAGCTCCGGTAACAATGACAGGGGCTATCGCGGTGACCGGTACGATGACCGGCGTTACTATGATTCCCGCTACAGAAACAATTACCGCCATATCAATCAGCGCCAGGCGGTGAATCGCTGTGTGCGCGCCGCTGAAAACCGGGCGACGCGTCGCGGCCGGGCCCATGTAACCGACATCCGTGATATTGACCGGACACGTTATGGTTATCGGGTCAAGGGCAGGATCCTGGTCGAACAGGGCCGGTGGGATCGCTATCGGAATTCCCGTTATGCCGACAAAGGTAAATTTACCTGCTATATCGAAGGCAACCGGGTAAGCGACGTTCGGTTCAGCGGACTCAAATATGCTCGCCGTTAATCGCGGGATGCGTTCCTGAACAGGGGATAATGGTTCAGCCTGGTGACAGGCTGGACCAGCTATATTAAGATGAATAGCAGGTTTTGGTGTATGGAATCTGCACGAAACGGGGTATTTGCTATGACCAAGATGACCAGATTTTCCGCTATCGCAGCATCCACGGCGTTGATTTTTACCGGCTTTTCGCCAGCCATGGCTGCGCCGATGAATCCCGGCACCACGGTCGCCACGCCGATTGATGCAGATTCGCTGGGCTGGAGTGCCGACAGTGACAAGGCAGAAGGCTGGCGCGATTATCGTGGTTATCGTGGTTATCGTGGTTATCGTGGTTATCGTGGTTACCGTGGGTATCGCGGACATCGCCGTCATCGCGATCGGATAGACGGTGGCGACATCCTGGCCGGCATATTGGTGATCGGCGGTATTGCCGCGATTGCCAGCGCAGCGTCAAAAAACAGCCGGGACCGGCGTTATGAAGATCGGGACTATCGCAGCGACAACCGTCGCTATGATGACCGGCGAACAGATAGGCGGGATGATTACAGAAATGGCCGGGGAACCGGTGCGATGGAATCAGCGATCAACGCCTGTTCTGATGCGGCCGAGCGGCAAGCCGGCCGCGACGCGCGGGTCTCTGCAATCGAGTCGGTGGTCCGTGATGGCAACGGCTGGCGCGTCGAAGGCGAACTGGCGAACAGCGATCAACGCACATTCCTTTGCGGAGCTACCGATGGCCGCGTGGATTTTGTCCAGTTGGGCACCGGGAGTCTCGCCTTCGCCAACTAGACAGCGGTCCGACCGAACTCCTGACGGGTGACCGGGTGCGATGCGCTCAGGCCGCCGTCAACCGCAATAGCCTGGCCATTGACATAGGATGAGCGATTGGATGCCAGAAACAGGGCGACTTCCGCCATCTCGACAGGAGCGGCGCCGCGGCGCAGCGGGTTGAGATAGCCCAGCCGGTCTTCCTTCCCCTTTTCGCGCGCCTTGTCGTAGATGAACTGGGTCATGCCGGTTTCGGTAATGCCCGGACAAATGGCGTTGCAGCGTACATTGGACGTTGCAAACTGCTGGGCCGCGACCTTGACGAGGTTGATGACACCGGCCTTGGACGCCGAATAGGCCGGTCCTCCTGCGCCGGACCGGATGCCGGCGACGCTGGCGGTGCAGATGATCGAACCACCATGTTTGCTCTCGGCAATCACCTTGCCGGCATATTTGCAAGCCAGAAACGGTCCGATCAGATTGACCCGCAATACTTCCTGCCATTCGGCGACGCTGCTGTCGAAAATCCCCTCAAACCCGCCACCGATGCCGGCGTTGGCGAAGAAGACATGGAGGTCGCCAAAGCGCTGTTCCGCAGCTTCCACGAGCATCTCGACATCGCCTTCCGATCCGGCATCGGCCTTGATCGCAATGATATTGCCTTCGGAGCCTTTCGCGGTGTCCTCGACTTCACCGGTGACGTCGCTGGCGATGACCTTTGCACCATGTTCGGCAAAAAGAAGGGCAGAGGCCCGTCCGATGCCGCTACCGGCGCCCGTGATTATCGCAACTTTGCCCTTGAGATCCATTTTACGCTCCTGCTCGCTTCGCGGCCTCCCACCCGGCTTGTGCCAATGGTGTTACCCGATCCGACATTTCAGCGGCTGCCGCACTATTGGCTGTGCCATCGGCAACCCGCTTTTGAATGCCTTGCAAAATAGCAGCAATCCGGAAAAGATTATAGGCCAGATACCAGTCCATTGGCGGTAGCTCGGCCATTCCCGATTTTTCGCAATAACGTGCAATGGCTTCTTCACGCGATGGGATGCCAAGGGCGTCAAGGTCGACGCCTTTCAGGCCGCTGCGGCCTTCGGGTTCCATTTCATAGGCCATCAGCCAATAGGCAAAATCCGCAATCGGATCGCCCAGCGTCGAGAGTTCCCAGTCGAGCACCGCGATGACCTTTGGCTCGTCACGGGCGAAAATCATATTGTCGAGACGATAGTCGCCATGGACGATACCAAAGCCTTTCTGTTCCGGAATGGTCTTGGTCAGCCATTCGATCAGCTTGTCCATCTCCGGAATTTCCTGGAGTTCGGACAGGCGATATTGTTGTGTCCAGCGGGAAATCTGGCGCTCACAATAATTGCCGGGCTTGCCGTGCTTCTCCAGTCCCAGTTCGGACGGGTCAAAGCTGTGCAGCAGGGCCAGCGTATCGATCATCTCGTGATAGATGGCTTTGCGTTCAGCGGGATCACTGTCCGGCAAGGTGCCATCCCACAACGTCCGGCCGTCGGCCATGCCCATGATGTAGAACATCGTGCCGATCACGCTGTCGTCCGCGCACAGGCCGTAGGGTTTGGCGACGGGAAATCCGGTTGGGTAAAGCCCGGCGATGACGCGGAATTCGCGATCGACGGCATGGGCCGAGGGCAATAATTTGCCGAACGGCTTTTTGCGCAGGACGTAGGAAGTGGTCGGTGTATCGATCTTGTAGGTCGGGTTGGATTGTCCGCCCTTGAACTTGCTCAGCGAGATCGGGCCGGCAAAGCCTTCGACATTGGCCTCCATCCATTTGGCCAGCGCCGCTTCGTCGATCTTGTCCTTCTCCGGCACGTCCATAGTACCGGTCATATCTTCCTGTGGGTTCATGGAAGTTCCTCTACCTTTAGTCAAAGACGATCACGGAGCGTGCCGCATCGCCTTTTCTCATTTTCTCAAAGCCGTCGTTGATCTGCTCGAGCGAGATGGTTTCGGCGACAATGCTGTCCAGATCAAGCAATCCTCGCAGATAAAAGTCCACCAGACGCGGGATATCAACCGGGAACCGGTTCGACCCCATCAGCACGCCCTGCAATTTCTTGCCCGAGAGCAGGTCCATCGCGCTCAGGCCGACCTTGTGATCGAGCGGCATCATGCCGAGGATGGTCGCGGTACCGCCGCGCTTGAGCGATCCCACCGCCAGATCGCCCGATGCCGGACGTCCCACGGCCTCTACCGCATGATCGACCCCGCCCTTGGTCAGTTCGACGATCTGTTCTGCGGCATTGTCCGCAGAGGCGTCGATGACATCGGTCGCGCCGAGCTTGATCGCAAGATCGCGTTTTTCCTTGATCGGATCGGCGGCGATTATCCGTCCGGCACCGGCGATCCTGGCGGCGTTGATTGTTGCCAGCCCGACACCGCCGCAACCGACGACGACCACGGTTTCGCCAGGTGTCAGCTTGCAGGCGTTGAAGATCGTTCCGGCGCCGGTGGTCACGGCGCAACCGATCACCGCTGCCCGATCAAGCGGCATGTCCGGGTCGATCCGGGTACAGGCATGCTCGTGAATCAGCATCTGCTCGGCAAAGGCCGACAGGTTAAGCATCTGACCCACGGGCGAACCATCGGGACGGGTGAGACGCGGCGCTTCTCCCTCGGCGCGGCGGGTGTCTGCGCCGAGACACAGGGACATCCGGCCGGATACGCAAAATTCGCAATGGCCGCAGAAAGCGGACAAACAGCTGACCACAGCATCGCCGACCGCGACGGTGCGCACTTCGCTGCCGACCGCCTCGACAATCCCGGCCGCCTCGTGCCCCGGGATTGCGGGCAGAGGATGCGGATAGGCTCCATCGATAAAATGCAGATCCGAATGGCACAGGCCGCAGGCGGCCGTCCGGATCAACACTTCGTGCGGTCCCGGTTTGGCGATCCGGACGTCTTCGATTTCGAGCGGTTTGCCCGCTTCGACCAGTACTGCTGCCTTCATGATCTGCTCCTAGCGCGTGACAGCCAGATCACCTGAAGAAATTTCTTCCTTCATCTTGCTGCCGTCGGCGGTTTCGGCATATTTGCCATATTCCATCTTGGCGATCGTGCGATTGTGCACTTCGTCCGGACCATCGGCAAGCCGCAGCGTCCGTTGATGGGCATAGGCGCTGGCCAGACCAAAGTCGCTGGACACCCCGCCGCCGCCATGGGCCTGGATCGCATCATCGATGATTTTCAGCGCCATACTGGGCGCCTGAACCTTGATCATGGCAATTTCGGCCTTGGCATATTTGTTGCCGACCTTGTCCATCATGTCCGCCGCCTTCAGGCAGAGCAGGCGGCTCATGTCGATATCGATCCGGGCGCGGGCAACGCGCTCGTCCCAGACGCTGTGTTCGGAAATCCGTTTACCGAACGCAACGCGCGATTGCAGGCGCTTGACCATTTTTTCGAGCGCTTCTTCCGCAACGCCGATGGTCCGCATGCAGTGGTGGATCCGGCCGGGCCCAAGGCGACCCTGGGCGATTTCAAAGCCGCGCCCTTCGCCGAGAATGATATTGTCTGCGGGAACGCGAACGTCCTTCATCTCGACTTCCATATGGCCGTGCGGGGCATCGTCATAGCCGAACACCGGCAGATGACGGATGATGTTCACGCCGGGCGCATCGGTCGGCATCAGAATCTGGGACTGTTGCGTGTAACGGCTGCCCTCGAACGTGGTCTTGCCCATGACGATCGCGATCTTGCACCGCGGATCGCCGAGGCCGGATGACCACCATTTGCGACCGTTGATAACATATTCATCGCCGTCACGGACAATCGCCGTTTCGATATTCGTGGCGTCGGACGAGGCGACCGCTGGCTCGGTCATTAGAAAGGCGGAGCGGATTTCACCGTTCATCAGCGGACGCAGATATTGCTCCTTCTGTTCCAATGTGCCGTAGCGGTGGAACACTTCCATATTGCCGGTATCGGGCGCCGAACAGTTGAAGACCTCGGATGAGAATCCGACGCGGCCCATTTCCTCGGCGCATAGGGCATATTCCAGATTGGTGAGGCCGGGACCTTCAAATTCGAACGTGTCATCAATATGAGGCAGGTTGGGGTTGGACGGCGGCATGAACAGGTTCCAGATACCGGCTTCCTTGGCCTTCTTCTTCTCTTCCTCAACCACCTGCAGGACCTTCCAGCGCTCGCCTGTGGATTCTTCCTTGTGAAAATCTGCCATGCGGGGACGGAGGTGAGTCTCGATATGATCGCGCACCCGGTTACGCCAATATTCCTGCTTTTCGGTGAGATCGAAATCCATTCCCAGTTCCTTTTCTTTGTTCTTGAAATTTAACTATGCAATTAACTTAACAGAGGCCGCCGGGCTTTGCCACCGGGAAAGCGTTTGTCGGGATGATTTCCATTCCGCCACCCTTATTTTACCAGTGGCATTGTCGGCGCCAGTTTCGATATGCGGGCGCTATGATCTTGCTCGCTCAGAGGAAACAGCGTGTAGGCCCATGTCCCGAGAAGCCCGATTACGGTCACGATCGAGACGAAAACCAATGCCAGATTGTCGACAATCGCGGGATCTACGCTGCCGGGCACTGCCTGCGCGGGTAATTCGATGGCGAAAATGATCAGCCCGGCCAGCAGAATTCCCATGCCGCCGACCATTTTCTGCATGAACCACATGCCGGATGAGAACAGGCCTTCCGCGCGTTTGCCGGCATCAAATTCATAGGCATCGGTAACGTCGGCCATCATTGAGTAGGTCAGGATCATGGCGGAGATGCTCGCTCCGATTCCGACGATGATGAATGCAAAGAGGCTGGGCATGAGATAGGGAGAGCCGGGGACCGGAAAGAGATCGGCCATGCGCAGCCAATAAGGCGCAGAGGCCATTATCACTGCGAACAGCGTCAGATAAGCTGCCCCTTTCGGTTTTCCGGTTCGTTTGGACACCGGCGTAACCAGCAAAAATGCCAGAATGACCCCGAAGAAAAGCACGGCTGCGTAAAGCGTCATTTCGGCGGAATTAAATTCCCAGACATGGGTCAGCAGATAGGGCGTCATCGAGAATAGCAATCCCTGATTGGTAAAGGCGAATACGCCGGCGAACATCAACAGCAGAAAAGGCGAAAACCGAAAGGCCGACAGCATTTGCGCAAAACCTTCTGCGGTTTTTGGAGGGGCGCTCTCGGCCTTATATTGTCCCACAATCCGTTTGTGGGTGCTCAGAGCCGACACCAGGACGGCGAAAGCCATGATCAATGCCCCGATGATGGCGAAAGTCGAGTAGCCATCCATATTGAGCAGTCCGACGGGATATTTTTCGCTGGGTGTCAGCAAGACTCCGTAGGCAAGGACCATGATGCCGAGGCCACTCGCCCACCCGAACAGGCTGCGATAGCGCAATATGCTTGTCCGGTCATGATAGTCCCGGCTGAGTTCCGGCAGCAACGCAAGCGAGGGAACCTCATATGCGGACAGGGTGACCCGGACCAGCATTGCCATCGACAGAAGGTAGAAAAACTGGATCGTGGCGCTGGCTTCGGGGGGATGCCACAATAGCAGCCATGCGACCGCAATCGGGATCGCCGCGCCATAGAGCCAGGGATGGCGGCGTCCGATCGGCGTTCTGGTCCGATCGGTCATCTGGCCGATCAGGGGATCGATAAAGGCATCGACAAACAGCGCAATCGCAATCGCCAGGCTGACTACATCGGCTCGCATGCCGACCACCTGATTGTAATAATAGAGCAGAAAAACGGAGAAACCGTTATCCTTTATCCCATAGGCGGCGGAACCAAAGCCATATAGAATCTTTGTTCCGACTGGTAGTTTGTCCGAAGTCGCTGTCAACGCAGATGCTCCGGCAGGATCGCATCCAGTATGCCGGGCATTTCGGGATTCCAGCTGCCCGGGGTACCGACAAGCATGCCGCCGTCGACGAGCAAGTGGGTGCCGGTGACAAAGCCGGCCGCATCCGACGCCAGATAGGCTGCAGCCTCGGCGATATCACTCGGTACTCCCGGGCGGGCAACGGGCTGCGCACTGGCAGCGGCCTGGCCGAGAACCGTATTGATTGTCCGGGCCTCCTCCTTGTTGGCACCTACCGTTGCCGCGAAAATATTGGTCTGGATGAATCCGGGGCATATCGCGTTCACCCGGATTTTATACCGGGCGAGTTCGGCAGCAGCGACCTTGGTCAGGTGCAATACACCGGCTTTGGCGGTGGAATAGGCAATCGGGCCATAGCCTGCCTGAAAAGCACAAATGGATGCCGTATTAACAATCGCTCCACCGCCGCGTTTCTTGAGGTGAGGCGCGGAGTGGCGGATACCCATCGCAACCGATTTGAGGAGCAACGCCATGGCAAAATCCCAGTCGTCGCCGCTGATCTCGTCGATCGCATCGCGTGGCCCGCCCGCACCCGCGTTGTTGAACACGATATCAATGCCCCCGGTCTCTTCCGCGGCAAAGTCCATCAGCGCCTTGACGTCGGCTTCCCGGGTGACATCGCAGCGCTTGAACAGAAAGCCATCGCCCAAGGCCGACATCATCGCCGAGCCTTCGGCGTCGTCAATATCACCCATGACAACATTGGCACCTTCGCGCAGGAAAAGTTCCACGCTCTCGCGTCCGATGCCCGATGATCCGCCGGTGATCACGGCGGTCTTGCCTTTAAATCGCATCCTCTTGCGCTCCCTTTTCCTTCTTCAAAATACGCTGCGCGCTTTTTTGCGCGTCAAATTCAGCTGCTCGACCAAAATAATTCACAATCGCTTCAAGGGAATCATTGAATCGATCGACGCACTTATGATAGTCCAACTTTAATTGATCAATTAAAAGGAAATTCTTCATGTCCGATCTCGAAACCTTCCGGGCGGAGACCGCCGCATGGCTCGAAGCCAATTGTCCGCCGGAGATGCGCGAGCCGGTGGTGGACGAGAGCGATGCCTGCTGGGGCGGACGGAATCCGACATTCAAGCCGGGGCAGAAAGAGTGGCTCGACATCATGGCCGAAAAAGGCTGGACCGTGCCCGACTGGCCAAAAGAATATGGCGGCGGCGGACTGTCGCGTGAGGAAGCGAAAATATTGGGGCAGGAAATGGCACGGCTGAGATGCCGGTCGCCCCTGTCGAGTTTCGGTATCTGGATGCTTGGCCCCGCGCTGCTGCACTTTGGCACCGAGGCGCAGAAGAAGCATTTTCTGCCGCCGATCGCCCGCGGAGAAATCCGCTGGTGTCAGGGCTATTCGGAACCCGGCTCCGGTTCCGACCTCGCTTCGCTGCAGACCAGCGCGATCGACCAGGGCGATCATTTTGTCGTCAACGGCCAGAAAATCTGGACCAGCTACGCGGACAAGGCCGACTGGATTTTCTGCCTGACGCGGACCGACAAGAACGAAAAGCACAAGGGCATTACCTTCCTGCTGTTCGACATGGCCAGCGAAGGGGTTTCGACCAAGCCGATCGAACTGATTTCCGGTGCCTCGGCCTTTTGCGAGACCTTTTTCGATGACGTCAAAGTGCCGAAGGAATATGGTGAGGGCGTTTCCTCGGTTGTCTATGAAGTGAACAAGGGCTGGGATGTTGCCAAATATCTGCTCGGTCACGAACGTAGCATGATTTCCGGCGGCGGCTCTGAAGGCGCAACATCGCTCGGCGCCAAATTTGCAGATAAAGTGGGCCGCGATACAATGGGCCGGCTCGACGATCCGATGTTGCGCGCACAAATGGCGGAAATGGATATCGAGGTTCTGGCCTTCCGCGCCATGGCCGAGCGCTTTGGTGATACGTTCAAGGCCGGACTTTGCCATCCGGCGCAGCCCAATATGATGAAATATACCGGCACCGAAATCAACAAACGTCGCCACGAGCTGATCATGGCCGCCGGCGGCAGCGAAGTGCTGGAGTGGGAAAGCGAAGCCACCAATGGTGGTCTCACCGCACGCAGCTGGTTGCGTACCAAGGCCAACAGTATCGAGGGTGGCACGAGCGAGGTTATGCTCAACGTGATTTCCAAGCAGATTTTGCGTCTGCCGGGTGCTTGATAATTTCATTGCACGATCATCCGATGTTCGACGAGATGTCGTGAACGGGCTGCTCGCGCACAATTTTTTATAAGGACGGAACATGCCGCTTTACCTGAACGACGATCAAAAGATGCTGCACGACAGCGCCGCAGAATTCATGAAAGGCGAGGCACCGGTTTCGCATTTGCGCGAATTTCGCGACAAGCAGTGCAAGGATGGTTTCTCGCATGCGCTGTGGAAGCAGTTCGCGGAAATGGGCTTTACCGGTATTTTGATTGGTGAAGAAGAAGGCGGTCTGGGGCTTGGCCATGTCGAAGCCGGTGTGGTGCTGGAAGAAATCGGTCGCAACCTGACGCCGTCTCCGTTTCTGACCACGGCGGTTGCCGGTGTCGAAGCGCTCAACGCGGGTGGCAAGGCGCTGCGCGACCAGTATTTTCCGGGCATCATTGCCGGGGAAACGGTGTTGGCGCTGGCGATTGACGAGGGCGCGAAGCACCGTCCCGACCAGATCAGCATGGCGGCGACCCGCGAAGGCAATGGTTTCAAACTCGACGGCAAGAAGCAGTTTGTGGTGCAGGGCGGTTCAGCCGATATGCTGATCGTCGCGGCGCGGACCAGCGGAAACGCAGGGGACGACAAGGGTCTCACTCTGTTTGCGGTCGACGCCAATGCAGCTGGTCTTTCGAAAAACAGCGCGCGATTGGTCGATAGTGCCATGGCGGCGCATGTCGAATTTGACGGCGTTCTCGTCGACGCCGACGCGGTCATTGGCGAAGTGGATGAAGGCGATACGGTGCTGCGCCGCCTGCTGAATGCCGGTCGCTCCGGTGCTGCTGCGGAAACGCTTGGCGTGGGTTCCGGTGCGATGGACATCACTGTCGATTATATCAAGGGCCGGAGCCAGTTTGGCCAGTTGATCGGTTCGTTCCAGGCGCTGCAGCATCGCATTTCCCATCTCTACAGCGAGATGGAAATTGCCCGTGCTACCGTGTTGAAAGCGCAGCAGATGCTCGATGAAGGTTCGTCCAAGGCGGACCTGATGGTGTCGGTGGCGAAGGCGAAGGCGGGCAAGGCGACTTCGCTGTCGGTCAAGGAAGGCGTCCAGATGCACGGCGGTGTCGGCATGACCGACGAATATGATATCGGCCTCTACATGAAGCGCGACCGTGCCTTGCAGGAATTCATGGGCGACGTGAACTATCACACCAATCTCGTTGCTGAAATGCACGGCTATTAAAGGACAAACATGATGGATTTTAACAAACTTTTCTCGCTCGAAGGTCGTGTCGCTTTGGTAACCGGCGGTCAGCGCGGCATCGGCGCGATGATCACCGAAGGATTTCTGGCACAGGGTGCGAAAGTCTATATTTCCGGTCGCAAGGCGGACCAGGGCGAAGCCGCCGCTGCCGAATTTGGCGAAGATTGTACCTATATCCAGGGTGACATTTCCACCTATGAAGGCTGCAAAGCCTTGGCCGCAGAGATTGCGGCGCGCGAAGACAAGCTCGACATATTGGTCAACAATGCGGGCGTGGCATGGGGTGAGGAATATCTCTCTTTCCCGGAAACCGGCTGGGACAAGGTTATGGACACCAACGTCAAGGGCCTGTTCTTCCTGACTCAGGCTCTGCACCCGCAATTGAAGGCGGCGGCCAGCTTCGAGCGCCCGGCCAAGGTCATCAACATCGCGTCGATTGACGGTTTGAAGGTCAATCCCTGGGAAACCTACAGCTATCAGGCCTCCAAGGCGGCGGTCATCCATCTGACCCGCAAAATGGCTTCCAAACTGGTGCAGGAAGATATCATCATGACGGGTATCGCGCCCGGCGCATTTGCCTCGACGATGAACAAGGCCGCGCGCGACCATGAGGACATGGTCGAAAAGGGCATACCGGCGAAACGCATCGGCCGTCCCGAGGACATGGCTTCTGCGGCGGTATTTCTCGCCAGCTCAGCCGGGGACTATGTCGTGGGTTCGACGATCCCTGTCGATGGCGGCGTGGTCAATGCCCCGGGTCCCGGAACATCGATAGACGCCTGATGTCGGTATGAAGCTTGACGCGGCACACTCCAGACTGTATTAATATGGCAATACAGTCTGGAGAAATTACCATGTCCACAAAATATCTGCTTCTGTTGGCCGCCATGCCGCTCGCCCTGTCTGCCTGCAGCAAGGTCGAGGACGGATCTTCCGACGGGTCCGGCATGTCGATCGATTTTAGCGATGACAGCAAGTCAGATGCCGAGAAGGTCAAAATCGGTGGTGAAGAAGATAGCAAATTCTCGATCAAGGCGGATGGCTTCTCGATGGAAGTGGACTTGCCTGATATAACTCTCGACAGCGATGATTTCGACATGAACGATGTCGATCTCTATCCCGGCAGCCGGGTGACCAGCTTTGATGTTCGGGACACGGACGATCGGGGCGGCACGGTAAAGATTGGCTTCAAAGCGCCGGCCGGCGTTGAAAAGCTGACCAATTGGTACGAAACGCGATTGACCGCCAATGATTTCGAAGTCGCCCGGAACGGGACAAGCCTTTCGGGTAAAACCGACGACGGAGATCCTTTCTCGCTGGCGTTGACCGAAATATCCGCAAAAGAAACAAAGGGCGTTCTGGAATTTTCCGAACGGAAATAAATTCCGGCACGCCGGCAAAAGTTGCATGATTTTACCCTGATGCCTGGTGGTGTTCAGGCACGGGCCAATGGAATATGCTACCCTCCTTGAGGGGCAACAGGCAACTCCTTCAGTTGCAAATGTTGCAATTGCTGAAGCTCCGTTCTCAATTGAAACTTAATTTGCAGACGACCATTTGCGACCTGTAAGTTACGCAGGAAAAGAGATGTTTGAGGGGCGTTTTAACTAGGAGAAAATCCATGAGAACGCTTTTCAATATTGTCGCCGCCCTGTCCGTAAGCAGCATCGTGCTGTTCTCGACGGTTCAGGTCTAAGGCAAAAAGTTACAACCCCGGCTGCCGCATCCTCCTCCCGATTGAGGCGCCGGGGTTGGTCCAAAGGTCCGGCCCTTCCACTATCCCCTCCCAAGAGAAGAGCCGGACCAGCGGACAAACAGCTTCAAAAATTGACCCGCCCGATTGACCAGTCCGCTCGCAATGAAATTCTTATCCACCGGATTGGCAGGAGTTTTCCACGGAGAAATATAGCGCCTGTGGATAACTTGCCATTTTTCGCTAGGCGCGACTCGGAACAAGGAGTCATATATCGGTTATCGGAAGGAAAACGGACGAGCCAGCGACCAGTCAGCAATGACCCGCAGGACAGCCCGGGATCCCGAAGATCGTCGAGACGACCAGATTTCTTTTTCGCAAGAATAGGAAAATGATCTCTCGGTGGATGATCGGAGAAAGAGCGAGACGGGAAGGCGCAAGTCCGAACGGATCGGTCGGACAAGGATCATCAGGTGACTGGACCATATGCGGGTTGGGAACCGAAGCGAAGAAGCGCAAGCGGAACCGTGGATAACAACCAACCATTAACGCATTCGGCCCGGAAACCGGACGCCAAACAAGCGGCTGATGGAATCGCAAGAGGAAAACAGCCCCAACAGAGGCGCAGCGGGAGCTTATCTTCGGATAAGTTCCCGTTTTTCATTGAGCGCCTGTTGCTTCCCGGACTTGGGTCGCTTTGGTCACATTTCCAGCATCAATCCCCGTCTCAACAATTATCTTTTCGCCGGCATCATTGCTGCTAGTTTGAATGTCGCGACTCATCAGGCATGAGCGGCATGGCAAACAAGAAAACAGGACAGGATGATATGGACACCAGCAAACTCATGTTCCGGGATGATCTGATGAAGGGCGAACGCATTCTCGTGACCGGCGGTGGCACCGGTCTGGGCAAGGAAATGGCCGAAGGCCTGCTCAAGCTGGGTGCCGAGGTTCATATCTGCGGAAGGCGCGGGGAGGTGTGTCAGGCAACCGCTGAAGAACTGGTGGCGAAACATGGCGGCAAGGTTGTCCCGCACCCCTGCGATATCCGCAATGCAGAGATGATCAGCGAGATGAACGATATCATCTGGCAGCAGCACGGGCCGCTCACCGGGCTGATCAACAATGCGGCTGGCAACTTTATCTCACGTACCGAAGATCTCTCGATTCGCGGTTTTGACGCCATCGCCAATATCGTTTTCCGCGGCACATTCTATATGACCCACGATATCGGCAAGCGCTGGATCGAGGGCAAGACCCGTGGCAATGTCGTTTCGATCCTCACCACCTGGGTCTGGAACGGCAGCGCTTTCACCGTCCCGAGCGCTATGTCCAAGGCCGGGATCAACGTGATGACCCAGAGTCTTGCGGTTGAATGGGCGCGCTACAACATCCGCCTCAACGCCATTGCGCCGGGCCTGTTCCCGACCGAGGGGATGTCCAGTCGCCTCAACCCGACCGGCAGCGATGAGGAGCGCAAGCGCAGCGGCGCGCCGATGGATCGACCGGGTGAAATGCATGAACTTGCCAATCTGGCTGCATTCCTGCTCGGCCCCGGCGTCGAATATCTGACCGGTCAGACCATCGCTATTGACGGCGGCGGCTATCTGGCGGGCGGCGGTAATTTTTCGCAGCTGCTGAACTGGGGCGATGATGAATGGAATGCCGCCAAAGATGCAATTCAGGGCCAGAACCAGAAAGACCGCGCGAAACGGACGGTATGACCATCATTTTGCGAACGAAGCCATAGCAAGAGCAAGGTGATTTCGGTCACAGGACGACGGATGCAAATCGGCTATCCCGCTCTTGCGAAGCCGTTCGTCGTCACGCAGGCGGCTTCGCACCCGTTTCCCGGCGCAATCCTATAAGCCTGGCGTCAGTATGCACTGGCCGCCGGGTTTTTTGTTTCGTGCTCCTTTTTTATTGAACCCGTGATAGCGATCACAGCGCCCGCAAATAGTTTAGGTTAACAGGATCTTGCGGCACCGATCCGATGGAGCAGTTTATTCCGCTCGATCCGGTGCCGTACAAGCCCTTTATGGGTATCCAGGGGAAGCTCGGCGGTTTTTGCGACCCGGCCGCCGGGCTTCTTTTGTTGTGTCCGGGGAAATTTTCAAAATCCGTCCTCCCGGTCCAGACGGTCCGGATTCTCGGACAGTTGGCCTGGTTCCCGAGCAACCGAATGTAGCGGTTGGCCTGAGAATATCTGCGCCTCTGCCGCTTTATAGATCCCTGCTTTGCCTTCCAATACTTCCAGGTCTGGAAATCCGATCGTGATCATCTTGCGGTGCGGAGTTAATCGACAGGTTCGATTACACTAAGGAAATTTACTGGTTTCGCCATCAATCCGGGTAAGCCTAAAGTTGAAGCCAATACCCGACAAACAGATGGAGAGAAAGATGTTCAAATCACAAGTTTCGCTTTTCGCATTGCTGGCAGCATCCATGACGCCGTTGGTAGCGGCGAGTCCGGCTCAGGCCCAGGAACAAAAGGTCATGACCAACCAGGACTGGTGGCCGAACCGGCTCGACCTGAGCGCACTGCGCCTGAACGATGCGGGGGCCAATCCCTATGGTGACGATTTCGACTATGCAGCCGAGTTCGCGACGCTCGACCTCGACGCCGTCAAGGCAGATATCGAGAAGGTTCTCACCACTTCCCAGCCGTGGTGGCCGGCCGACTATGGCAACTATGGCCCTTTTTTCATCCGCATGGCCTGGCACGGTGCGGGCACCTACCGCGTCGGTGACGGGCGCGGCGGCGCTGGCGGGGCGGAACAGCGGTTCGAACCGCTCAATTCCTGGCCCGACAATGTCAGCCTCGACAAGGCGCGCCGTCTTGTCTGGCCGATCAAACAAAAATATGGCCGCAAGCTCTCCTGGGGTGACCTGATGGTCCTCACCGGCAATGTTTCGCTCGAAAACATGGGCTTCGAAACCCTTGGCTTTGCCGGTGGCCGCGTCGACGCCTGGGAACCGGACCAAGTGTTCTGGGGACCGGAAACGAAGTTTCTTGCCGCCGACCGCTTCGACAAGGATGGCAATCTCAAGGGTTCGCTCGCTGCGACCCAGATGGGCCTGATCTACGTCAACCCCGAAGGGCCAGGCGGTAATCCGGATCCGCTCGCGGCCGCGAAGGCCATTCGCATCGCCTTTGGCAACATGGCGATGAACGATGAAGAGACCATCGCGCTGATCGCCGGCGGGCATACCTTCGGCAAAGCACACGGTGCCCACAAGCCGGATGAATGTGTCGGTGCCGATCCTACCGGCGCGGGTGTCGAGCAGCAGGGGCTTGGCTGGGAAAACAAATGTGGCAAGGGCAACGCCGAGGACACTGTTTCCAGCGGTCTGGAGGGCGCGTGGACGTCAAACCCGGTTGCCTTCACGACCCAATATTTTGACAATCTGTTCCGGTTCGACTGGGTCAAGACGAAGAGTCCGGCCGGGGCGACGCAATGGATCCCCACCGCCGCCACTGCTGCCAATCTGGTTCCCGACGCCCATGTCAAGGGCAAGACACATGCGCCGATCATGTTCACTACCGATATCGCACTGAAAGAAGATCCCGGCTTCCGCGTGATCTCCCAGCGCTTCCACGACAATCCCCAGGAGTTCAAGGATGCTTTCGCGCGGGCGTGGTTCAAGCTGATTCACCGCGATATGGGACCAAGCGCCCGCTATCTCGGCAAGGACGCACCGCAGCAATCTTTCTCCTGGCAGGACCCACTGCCAACGGCGAATTACGCGGCGATCGACGCATCGGACGTGAGCCAGCTCAAGGCGAATATCCTTGCGACCGGCCTGACCGGTCCGGAATTGATCAAGGCCGCATGGGCCTCCGCATCGACGTTCCGCGCAACGGATATGCGCGGCGGAGCCAATGGCGCCCGCGTCCGGCTGGATCCGGCCAGGGCCTGGGCGGTCAATGACCCGGCCGAACTGGCCAAGGTGCTTGGCAAGCTCGAGGGTGTTCAGCAGAAATTCAACCGTTCGGCCCGGGGCAACAAACAGGTTTCGCTCGCCGACCTGATCGTGCTGGGCGGCAATGCGGCGATCGAACAGGCGGCGAAGAAGGCAGGTCATGATGTGACCGTGCCATTTACTCCTGGCCGGGTAGACGCCGCTCAGGCGCAGACCGATGTCGCATCTTACGAGCATTTGCGGCCCCGCGCCGATGGTTTCCGTAACTATTACGGTGCGGACAGCGACCTTCCTCCGGCGCAAATGCTGGTAGACAAGGCCAGCATGCTGGATCTGTCGGTTCCGGAGATGACGGTGCTGGTTGGCGGCATGCGTGCACTCGATGCGAACACCGGGCACTCGGCAAATGGTGTATTCACCAGCCGTCCGGGTACGCTGAGCAACGATTTCTTCGTCAACCTGCTCAGCATGGGGACCAAGTGGCAAAAGTCGGCGAAGACCGACGGCCTTTACGAGGGTTACGACCGGACCAGCGGCAAGCTGAAATGGACGGCAACTCCGGTTGATCTGGTTTTCGGATCGAACTCCGAACTTCGAGCGGTGTCAGAAGCCTATGCTTCCGACGATGCGAATGAGATGTTCGTGAACGACTTCGTCGCCGCCTGGACCAAGGTGATGAACGCCGACCGTTTCTAGGTCACGACGAATATTGAAAAGCCCGGTCGCCGCGTGATCTGCAGCTGCCGGGCTTTTTTTGCGTTTGATCTTGGTTGTTTGTCGTCATCCTGAATTTATTTCAGCACCACTGGCATCTGGCATCTGGCATCTGGCAACGGTCGGCGCTCATCCGTTCGTCCTGAGCCTGTCGAAGGACGGGTGCGCGCCATCATGCTTCGACAGGCTCAGCACGAACGGTAAGTCTTCAATTGCCCGTATAAGGATATTGTCCAGTTTGCGGAATAGTGCACATAATATCCCCGCCACCGCAATTTTGAAAATCCCGGCCTGCAAAAGCGCTTTCCTACACTGTGCCCGATCAGTTATTCTCGTAACCGGTCCTGCGCCAGACTCGGGACAGGCTCTTTGACATTCTGGATATAATCGAAACGGGATCGCTCACCCGCCAACAATCCGACCGGATTTTGCCGCCGCCCGAAAGGTCACACTCGGCTCCGGGCGGGGGCGGAAAAAAAGCGATAATTCAAAGCCTTGGACCAAAGGTCACAGAAAATAAAAAGGCGCGCTGCTGTAAAGTTGGCAAGGGCGGTGCCTAGATCTCCGCCTGCGCTGTCATGAGGTCCCTGCCGTCCGTGCCAAGCACCGCGAGCATGATTTTCTGGCCGTCGCGTCGGCCAACCAGATAAAGGGTGCTGTTGGCAAAGGCGGGCGTCTGGCCCCGGAAGGAAAAGCTGGAGAGCTTGTTCGCACCCAGTTCGTTCGCCGCCAGGTTCAGCAACAATGTCGCCATCAGCGGTCCTTGAACCACGAGGCCGGGATATCCCTCTTTCTCCACCGCGTAGGGTCGATCATAGTGGATGCGGTGGCTGTTGAAAGTGAGCGCCGAATAGCGGAAGAGCAAGGTTTCAGAAGGATCGATTGTCTGCTGCCAGTCCCATTGCTGAAGATCTGGTCGACCGTTGCTGGCAAGGGTGGCAGGTGCCGGGGCGTCTGCGGGTTCTCGATAGACAAGATTGTGCCGTTCTCTGATCGCAATCCGGTCGCCGGCACGCGTTTCATGGTCGACAGCGACAAACACCAGATTGCCCGACTTGCCCGACTTCTCCTCGATCGAGGCGATGGTCGAGACGCGCGACACTGCATCCCCCGGTTGCAGCGGTTGTTCGAATAAGACGCTGCTCGACGCCCACATGCGGCGGGGCAGGGGGATGGGCGGGAGGAAGCCGCCCTTCGCCGGATGGCCATCTTCCCCCAGTTCGGCAGTGGGGGCATCGGGCAGGCAGAGGCACCAGTGTAGCCCCTGCGGAATGTCGTCGGTGACTGGCGTGTTGATGGTCGCGCAAAAGCGCTGCACCAATCCCGGCGTTATCACCTCATGGCGCGTCTCGCTCTTGCCGATCCAGTCTGCCCAGTCGCCCATCAATAGCTCCTTGGTAGACCCAGCACATGTTCCGCTACATAGGAGAGGATCATGTTGGTACTGATCGGGGCGACCTGATAAAGCCTTGTTTCGCGAAACTTGCGCTCGACATCATATTCCGCAGCAAAACCGAAGCCGCCGTGAGTCTGGACACAGGCTTCGCCGGCCGCCCAGCTCGCCTCGGCGGCGAGCATCTTGGCCATATTCGCTTCCTCGCCGCAATTTTCGCCGGCTTCGTATTTGCGCAAACCTTCATGGACCAGCAGTTCGGCTGCGCGCATCTGCGCATAGGCGCGGGCAATCGGGAATTGCACGCCCTGGTTCTGGCCGATCGGACGGCCGAACAGGACCCGCTCCTTGGCATAGGCGGTCGCCTTTTCGATGAACCATTTGGCGTCTCCGATACATTCCGCCGCGATCAGCAGCCGCTCGGCGTTCATGCCGGACAGGATATAGCGGAAGCCATTGCCTTCCTCGCCAATCAGATTGACAGCCGGCACCCGCATATTGTCGAAGAACAGCTCGGTGGTGCTGTGGTTCATCATCGTGTCGATCGGGCGGATGGTCAGTCCGTTGCCCAGTGCTTGGTTCATGTCGACGAGAAAGACCGACAGGCCATCCGTGCGCTTGCTCACCTGATCACGCGGCGTGGTGCGGGCGAGCAACAGCATCAGGTCGCTATGCTCGGCGCGGCTGATCCATAACTTCTGGCCGTTGATGACATAATCGTCCCCGTCACGTTTCGCGACGGTCTTGAGCGCCAGCGTATCGGTACCGCTGGTCGGTTCAGTGACGCCAAAGGCCTGCAGGCGCAGTTCACCGGTGGCGATCTTCGGCAGATACTGGGCCTTCTGCTCTTCCGATCCGTGGCGCAACATCGTGCCCATGATATACATTTGTGCGTGCACCGCGCCGCCGTTGCAACCTTGCGCCTGAATTTCCTCAAGAATCGCCGCCGCCGCTGAAATCGGCAATCCGGCTCCGCCAAATTCTTCCGGGATCAGGGCCGCCAGATAGCCCGCCTCGCCCAATGCAGCGACAAAATCGCTCGGATATTCGCGCGCCTTGTCCCGCGCCCGCCAGTATTCCCCGGGGAATTTCTGGCACAGCTTGGCGACTTCCTCGCGGATGGACGTATAATCCTGCATCAATTCCGTTACTCCCGGTGAATGTTGCATTGAAACGATCCCGGCGGGAAGATCAACTGCCAATCCGTTGGGCCCGGATAATCAGCGGCTCGCGCTATTTGGCGCGGTCCGGTTAAATTTAACCGTCGTTCTTGCAGTCCACGGCCAGTGTAACCTACAAGACCGAAAACTGGTCAATAAAGGATATCCGACATTATGAAGACTCGTGCAGCCGTCGCATTTGAAGCCAAAAAGCCGCTCGAGATTGTCGAGCTTGATCTGGAGGGCCCGAAAGCCGGTGAGGTGCTGGTAGAGATCATGGCCACCGGCATCTGCCATACCGATGCCTATACGCTCGATGGCCTCGACAGCGAAGGAAAATTTCCGAGCGTTCTCGGCCACGAGGGCGCCGGTATCGTGCGGGAAGTGGGGACCGGGGTCACCTCGGTGGCTCCTGACGATCATGTCATCCCGCTCTACACTCCCGAATGCCGCCAGTGCAAAAGCTGTCTGTCCGGCAAGACCAACCTGTGCACCGCGATCCGGGCGACCCAGGGACAGGGGTTGATGCCCGACGGGACCAGCCGGATGTCCTACAAGGGCGAAACCCTCTATCATTATATGGGCTGTTCTACCTTTTCGAACTTCATCGTTGTTCCCGAGATCGCGGTCGCAAAAATCCGGACCGATGCCCCGTTCGACAAGAGCTGCTATATCGGTTGCGGCGTCACCACCGGCGTCGGCGCGGTGGTCAACACGGCGAAGGTCGAACCGGGCGCCAATGTGATCGTCTTCGGTCTCGGCGGGATTGGACTGAACGTGCTGCAGGGCGCACGGATGGTAGGCGCGGACAAGATTATCGGCGTCGATATCAATGACGATCGCGAAGAATGGGGCCGGAAATTCGGCATGACCCATTTCGTCAATCCTGCAAAGATCGACGGCGATATTGTCGAGCATCTCGTCGAACTGACCGACGGCGGCGCGGATTATACGTTTGACTGTACCGGCAATACCGACGTGATGCGCCAGGCACTGGAAGCATGCCATCGCGGCTGGGGCGAGAGCATCATTATCGGCGTCGCCGAAGCCGGCAAGGAAATTTCCACACGCCCATTCCAGCTGGTCACCGGACGTGTCTGGAAGGGCACCGCATTTGGCGGTGCGCGCGGGCGGACCGATGTTCCGAAAATCGTCGATTGGTACGTCAACGGCAAGATCGAGATCGATCCGATGATCACCCACACATTGACGCTGGACGAGATCAACAAGGGCTTCGACCTGATGCACGCCGGTGAGAGCATTCGCTCTGTGGTGATATTCTGATGGAAACCGTCTCTACAAACAGGAGTTTTGCCGGAACGCAGGGCGTCTATTCTCATGCCTCAACTGAGACAGGCACCGACATGACCTTCGCGGTCTATGTTCCCGATCATGGGCAAGGCGCGAAACTGCCGGTGCTCTGGTATCTGTCCGGCCTGACCTGCACCCACGCCAATGTGATGGAAAAGGGTGAATATCGAAATGCGGCCAGTGAATCGGGGGTTGTCGTTGTAGCGCCGGATACCTCGCCACGGGGCGAGGGTGTACCCGATGATTCCGCTTATGACATGGGGCAGGGCGCCGGTTTCTATGTCGATGCGACCGAAGAGCCTTGGTCCGAGCATTTCCGGATGCGCAGCTATATCGAGAAGGAACTGCCCGATCTGATCGCTTCCTGTTTTCCGGTCGATTTGGGACGACAGGGCATTTTCGGGCACAGCATGGGTGGCCATGGCGCGCTCACCATTGCCTTGCGCAATCCGGAACGGTTCAAGTCCGCTTCGGCGTTTGCACCGATCGTTGCCCCCACAAAATGTCCTTGGGGAAAAAAGGCGCTGGGCCGCTATCTGGGAGAAGATAAGGCATCCTGGGGTGAATATGACGCCTGTGAGCTGATTGAAAATGGTGCGCGATTTAGCGAATTCATGGTGGATCAGGGTGCCGCAGATAATTTTCTGGAAGAGCAACTGAAACCGCAACTGTTGGTCGATGCTTGCGCCAAAGCCGAAATCCCGCTGACCATGAATATGCGGGAAGGCTACGACCACAGCTATTATTTCATTTCGACGTTCATGGCAGATCATGTGCGGTGGCATGCTGACCGACTGTGATCGGTTAGTCTGCAACCAAGCCGCAGAACCGCACAATGCCGCTCTGTTCTGGTATACGCCGCTATCGCATGGTTATGGGACTCAAATTGGAAGAGTATAGCGGGCATGCGGAAGAGTGCTATGCCAGGAAGGTCCGGGTTTTGGTGCGGTGGGGTGCCTGAATTAGTGCATTTGGTAAACTGTCATCGTAATCGCCACCGTAATCGCCCGAACGGCATGCCGGCACGGTCACCCGTTTTCCATTTGAAACCCGGACCAGCGACACCGCCACTAATCCACCGACACATGATTATAACTCAGGGCGCGGCTCATTTTCCAATCCTCCCCCCGCTTCATCCACAAAGTTGTAAACGTGGCGGTTTCAACTAATTTAAGTGCCCCATTCTGATCTTTGATATAAAAATCATGGTCTCCGGTCTGGACGGCACCATATAGTTGGCCCTTTTTGTAGAGCGGAAATATCTTCATGCTCTCGGTTATAAGCCTGCGTTCCAAATAGATTTTTTGTTCGCAGCGCCGTTCCCGACCCATTTTGATAAATTCGTCTTTGGTAATGGTTGGCCCCCCTTTGTCGTGATAAAATTCAAAATCATCGTCGAACAATCGATTAAGTTCTGTTTCATCACAATCATTGAACGCCACCGTAAATAGGAGATAATCCTTTGCCATTATGGCTTTGTATAGATCAGAGGAGGCATCAACGGCCGTAGAGCCGCGAACAGCGGGCGGCTCTGTTGCTCCTGCATCGGCAAAAGTGAAAAATAGAGATGATGTCAGCAAGCAAATACCGAGCATGTTTTGCGAAATAGTCACGGGTATATATCCTTTCAAAAGGAACGAAGGATGTTGCAGACCCAAACGCGTCCATAATCTGTATTAGCGTATTAATACACTAATGCGTAGCTTTCGATCTTGCAATAGATATGATGAACCCTCGTACTTATTTCTGCTGGACCGGCTGGAGGGCAATCCGCAAGGTCACACTCGACGTCAGACTTCCTGTCCACCTAGGCTGGAAATCTGCGGCTTCGGAGCACAGGTCACGGAAAACAAAACGGGCACTCGGTGTCTGGTCTACCGCGAGATACAGCAATGGTTGTGCTCGCACGAAGGCACAAAGCCACAAAAACTGGAGGGGGCGCACGCAATTCCCCTGTATCTTCGGGGCGCTTAGCGTCTTTGTGGCTTTGTGCGAGTCAAATGGGCGGGCTCTTCACAAACCGCCACTCAAAAACGCTGCCTCGGTTCAAATACTGAATCAAGTTCAGCACAGGCTTCTTACAAACTTTGGAAAAGATGAGGCTGGCTTTGGGGGGTGTTGCAACGGTCGCTCGTCTCCCGGAAGCGCTTTGTTCCGGAAAACTGGTCGGGACGAGAGGATTCCCGACTGAGGAGTTTCATTTATTACCGTTAACGCAAAGCCGCAGAATTCCTAGGGTTTTTATTCTGTTAATATGTTTGAATCAGATCGGGTGCACAGTCAAGTGCACAATTTGTGCACAATCAGTCATCTACGGTTTTTTCTTTAAACACCGAGTTTTGATCCCGAGGGAGGCTACTTCTGAACGGCAATAATAAGGGGGCATTTTAGTGTCTCACCTTTGGCGTAAACCCACCACCGCTCAAATATGCTTTAAAAATTCCCCACGCTTGCGCGATGAGCTCGTGCGCCTTTTCTAATAGGCCGATTGTTCTTGCATGGAGGGCATCACCCATTTCCTTGGTCGCTTTGCCTGCGCCCGTGGTGCGCCCAATGCCCTCAAATTCATCTAAAACCGCAGATATCCCGTTCACATACATTGGCGACGATCCGCAGCGAAAGGCAGTTCAAAGGCATCATCTATGAAGAGAAGGACAGCTAACGCCAGACGACAACACGCTGGTGCGTGTTGATGAAGCCGTCAGATATGAAGGCGCTGGATATTGGCAGCGACGATAGGGTGACGATGGGATCGGAACGGGGCGAGATGACAGGTTTAACCGTCTTTCCCTTCGATGTGCCTGGGGGTAATATGCTGGCCTATTATCCGGAAGCCAACGTACTGACCTCCAATAACGCCGATCCTCGCAGCAAAACGCCCTCGTTCAAGTCCATCCCAGTTGCGGTTCTGAAAGAAGGTTAGGCTCGCCTATAGATACACACATCCGATCGGCAGCTTTTGGGCGGTAAGCCGAATTTCGGCTTTAGATTAGAGGGTAACACAAAGCTGCCGTTCCATTGTCGCCCCATTGCGGAAGTAAGGGGTGCAAGCGCATTGGTATAAAAGAATTCGCCAAAAAAATCGTGTTTGGATAACCACTTTCCAAGTTAATAGCGGTTCAAAAGCAATTCAAAACTGCCTGCATCCTCTACCAAGTCAGAAACGGTAAACCTGTCCAGATGCTGCAAAAATGCTTCGATCGCGCCGTGCAAAGCATGCTGCAAGCCGCAAGCGGGGGTGATTACGCATTGGTTTGTCGCGAGATCAAAGCATTCAACGAAAGTTCCCGTATCTTCCATGATCCGTACAATCGATCCGACATTAAGGGCATCTGCCGACCGCGCTAGTTTCAGACCGCCACTACGTCCGCGAACGCTCTCGATAAAGCCTTCCGCAGCCAACCTCTGAGCGACTTTCATCAGATGGTTCTTTGAAATCCCGTATTGCCGGGCAATTTCAGAGATGGAGTGATGCCCGTCTTTTGCGGCTAAGAACATCAAGGTGCGCAGGGCATAATCGGTTTGAACAGATAATCTCATAAAAGATGTATATCATATATTGCTATTAACTGCCAATAGGCATAAACAATGCATATAATATACATCTTAACCGAGTCGAAGCTATGATCGAAACCAGTTATGCTGAAAAAGCCAGAGCGCGAAAAATGGCTGAGGCACTCGCTATTGGTATTGATGATGCGTTGATCTCGGATCTCGTCGACCGCTTTTATGGTTCCGTTAGGACCGACGATCTTCTCGGCCCAATTTTTACCAAGCATGTCACTGATTGGGAAGCGCACTTAGCTAGGATGAAGGATTTTTGGGCTTCGGTAACGCTTGAATCCGGCAGGTTCCGGGGCAATCCGATGATGAAGCATATCGTGGTCGGTGGTCTTGACGAAGTACATTTTAGTCGCTGGCTTCAGCTCTGGGAACAGACTCTGACTTCAGTCGCCCCAAATGCAGAAGCAGCGGATGTTTTTCGCACAGCCGCCAACCGCATCGCATCAAGCTTACTTACCGGAATACAGGTTAATCGAAGCGGGCTGGACGCAATTTCAAACAAGAAGGAGAAGCAATCATGTTGATGGATTTCCAGATGGAAGGCGGACAGGCAATCGCTGCTGAAATTGCTTCAGAAATGCGGGATGTGCCGGACCAATTCAGAATGCAGTCGCATGAAGCACGAACCTTTGAGCTACATGGGTCGGTATGGGCGATCATGTTCGCTTCATATGCGGTGTTTTTCGCAGCGCTAATTATATCAACTGGACAGGGAACAGCAGCCATATTCGCGCTAGTTATCAGCATTGCCTATACGATCATGTATTTCGGTACAGCCGCAGTCCTAAACAGTGTGAGTGCAAACGAACGGAGAGCCTTGCCGCAGACTGAAAAAATTGGCGGGATGGAAACGAACACCGGATGGATGGACAACACGGCCGCCAACGTCCAGATTTTGACTGTGCCGATATTACTGGCGGTCTTTGCCTGCGGCTTCGCCCTCATTCGAGCCTTTGTATGATGGAGAAGCAAGATATGATCATCACCCCTTACGGCACGTCGCCGATCTTCGATGAACATAGTCTGCCCGATGCTTTGCGTAACAAACACACGACCAAAGATGGCACATGGGGTTTGTTGCGAATGCTGGAAGGTAAAGTGCGGCTTGTATTTCTCGATCCACCATCGGATCGCCTTGTTACTGTTGATGATCCCGCACCGATCCCGCCGCAATCACTGCATTTTGTTGAACTAGCCGGCCCGATGAAGATGCAGGTAGAGTTCTATCGCGAGCACCCATTGGGCACGGACAGTTCAGATGGATGAATTTATCTTAGGCTAAATTGTCGCTAAACGACCTAAATTGGGGCGATGAATTACAAGCCGACAAATGCCGGACGAATGACTATTTTGGCGCATTGCCTTTCCAAAAGCCGTCATTCTTAAATCCACCCAGTTTCTGCCATTCGAACTGATTGGATCGAAATTAAAAGCGCCCGGTCTGGAAACGCCCCACTAGCTGTCATTTAGCGCGAATCTTCTATTACCTGAAACCTGCCAATGAATCGGACAGAATATGAGGGCTCGCGATGGGCCGCTAGTTGCCGTTCCGCTTACAGAGACATGGCTGGGCATAACGAACATTCGCCAGCACAATTTTGGATTGGCTACGGAAAAACCGATCGCAAGTCTCTCGCCTGCCTCAAATTTATCGTTTAAAAAGCTTGCCTCCGTCTTGGCGGTCTGGATCAGTGCGTGGATCGAGAGCCATTGCGATGGGCGTTATGTCGGGAAGCGGCACGTATCGTTCCCTCTGATCCGCAGCTACGCCTGGACGCCGCACGACTCGGAGAAGCACAAACAGCGCATAGAATATCGCCACAGTAGATTCGAACAGGAAGAAGCTGCCTGGACCATAAATCGACATGAGCGTCGCGGCGAGCAGCGGGCCGATCGTGGCCCCGATTGAATAGACCATCAACAACCGCCCCGACGCCGCGATATAATATTTGTTCTCCAGTCGGTCGAAGGTCTGGGCAACGCAGAGCGGATAAACACTGCTCATAGCTCCTCCGAACAGCGGGGCTACAACCACCAAGGCAACAAACGGCAATCCCGACGCGAGCAAGCCCGCCAGTGCGCCCCATGCGACACCTATTGCCAGCAACGCGCCGGACATGACGACGCGCCGGTCAAACCGATCCGCCAATGCGCCCATCGGAACTTGGAATGCCAGCCCTCCCAATACGACGGTGCTCATGAACAAAGCGGCTTCTGATACGCTCAGGCCGATCTGTCGCGCAAATACAACACCCAGAGCATAGAATGAACCAACCAGCAAACCGGCAACGCCGGCACCGACCACGCCTACCTTGGAAGCGGCATATAATTCTCTGACGTTAAGCACGCGGCTATTGCTGAGATTGGGCTCTCCCAAGCTTGTCAGTGCGACGGGGATCAGTGAAAGCCCGACCAACGATGCTGCCAACATGAACAAATCGGGAGCAGCGACGTCGGCGACGTTGACCAAAGTCTGGCCCGCCGCAATCGCAAGATAGAACGTCAACATGTAAAAACCGAGGACGCGACCGCGGGTTTCATTGCTGCTTCTGGTGTTCAGCCAGCTTTCAATTGCGCCTGTCATGCCTGCAATACAGAAGCCGTTGACAATCCTGAGGATCATCCATGCGGTCGGATGGAAAAATGCTTCATAAGCCAATATTGTTGCCGCCGTCAGCGCCGCAAAAACAGCAAAGGCACGAATATGCCCGATCCGGAATATCACATGTTTACCGCGCAATCCGCCGAGAGCCAAACCAAAGTAATAGGCCGCCATGATCGCTCCGGTCAGCAAAATAGGATAGCCTGCGGCTTCCATACGAAGCGGAAGGATCACGCCGAGAAGGCTATTACCGAGCGTAAAGCCAGCGGTGCCACCTAGAAGGGATTTGACGGAGGTGAGAACCTCGCGGACACTTTGACTCATCGGCTGCACGATATATTTTTCTGATCGAGTTTCGATCTTAGGTGCTTCTAGTCGCATGCCAGCGGGAAAGAGCATCCGCGTAAGCGCGTGCGATGAATTCCGGGACGGGACCGATGGTATTCTCGAGATCCTCTTCGCTGAGCCCAGCTTGAGCGGCCTCCTTTCGGAACAGCGCAATGGGACCATCATAAATCGAAAGATCATCCGTCGAAAATGGCCCTACCATTATATTGTTTGCAACCCAACCATTTGAAAATGATAGAACTTTACGGTGTTGAGACTTTATAATTGGCATGGTGGAACGCCTCGCTTCTTGATGTGATTGATTGTGACTGACATGATAAACTCAATAATCCGACAGAAAGGCAGCAACGTCCTTCGCCGGTCGCGCTGAATAATCGCGATAGATTTCTTCCGAGATCAGCTTGCGCAGGGCCGGGCTATAATGCTTGCGCGCAATGCCAAGCGCATCCGGTGGCGCCAAGATGATCACTTGCTTGTGCTCTGTGGTCGCCAAGTCGTCCAACCGGCTCAGGCACAGCATGATGAACCGCTCTTCTTCTTGACTATGCAGGTCGGTCGTCTCGTAGCCACTTCGACGGCTACCCACTCTTTCGAATGACCGTCCAGGCCTGTCGCGGCCAAGTTCCGCCGTCTCGGGAACATGCTGCCGCTTTTTTTCGACCAGTTCCAGTTCGATATGAAGTGCCCTACCAAGATTGCGGTAGAGCGCCATGTTCGCGCCGTTAAGCGCCAGAATATAACTACCATTTTCGATAAGCATCTATGCCTCCTTGGTTGTTTGACGAGAAGAATCTTGCGCGCCGTGGCTAATGGTTCTTGCGTGTGATTTTGTCCGATCGCTTCGGCGGTGTTTTTGATGTGCGCCGCCAGTTTTGCGCCGCTTTTGTAGTCGGCAGTACCGCACCACCTTCGTTCTCCCAGTTTGCGATTGCCGCATGAACGCATATTGTTTGCGCCGGGATCGCCGTCTTATAATCATATCCGATTTGTGCCATCATGGCCGTATTCCTTCTGAATATTTACATAGGGTAGCGGAGCCACTCGACGTGGCTCCGACTTTTGTCTTTTAGAAAGCAGATCCCGCCGGTTTGGCAGACACCGCTTCGATGCGGGCGATCTGATCCTTTATTGATAGCTTCAATTTCTTGAGCTCGCTCATTTTTGCGGGATCATGACTCGCCGTTTTTTGCTTTTTCGCAATTTTGCGATCAATTACGTCGTGCTTTTTTCTCAGCCGACGTAGGAATGACTTGGACATATTGTCCTCCGTTAAAGTTAGATGAAAAAACAATGATGATCGGTCGAGCACGGGCTGCCAAATGAGGGAGGAGGCTGGCAACCCGTGCCCTGTGGAACAATTGCATTAGGCCGGTTTTGGTTGACCCGACATTTGTCTGCTCAGCGCACCTGAAACGCTATTATCCGAATTGGTTTTCACCTTTTGTTGTTTCGGTTTTCTCGGTTCCCGGTTTCAGGTTCTATTCTTCTTTGCCATTTTATAATCCTGTTGATTAAGTTCATATCAAAGAGCCTTGGGCTCACGCGGATATGCGCCTGACCCGGATGGCGATGCCATTTTCCGGATCAGGCAGAACCAATCGGTTCGGGCGGATAGGGCCGTGTTTTTCTGTAGTTCATTGTTGGTAACTCCAACTTCGGATCGGAGGCTTTTGATAAATCGGAGATCGCTCTCCGGATTTCAGCTTTCCGCCTCGGCGATTGTTTCACATATTGATGGCGAACTGGATCATGGCCATAATCGAGAGGGTCAGCGAAACTGCAAATATGCCAAGAATGGCGCGATATTCGCCTTCTCCAAGTGAGGGAGTCCGGGAAGAAATCTGCGCAGCGTGAATTCTGTGAGCTGCTATATCCTGTATCATTTTCTAGTCCTTTTAGCGCGCGACCAACCGCTACCAGCTTGCACCAGTCCGCGTTTGTCAGCGCAATACGCCAGAGAGAAGCCCTGCAAAAAATTGCAGCCATTGCTTTTCACATTTTGTTATTGAGAGTGCAGCCGACCTATCGAAAGTCTTGGGCTGCGCTGTGCGTCAGCGACGCCGGTCCCCGTTTGCGGAAGACAATTGTCTTCCGATCGGGGCGGGCTAGAGTGTTAGCAGTTTTTCCATGCTACCAAGCCAAAGAGATGATAAAATCATAGCCATGCCTTCAAGATAGGGCCGCCAATTTTTTAGTCAAGCCGGAGATCGGAATATGTCTTCGCAGCATACAAAGCGAGAGATTACACCAATGCATCCCGATGCCCGGTTCCACTGGCGGCCCATGGTCAGCGACGATCTCAAAGCCGTTTCCAATCTTGCCTCCGATATCCATGCAGACTTTCCCGAATCGGACAGCGTCTTGCTGGAAAAGCTCAAGCTGTTTCCGGAGGGTTGCTATATACTCGCAGAGGGAAGCATGATCTCAGGCTATTTGTTGAGCCACCCGTGGAAACGCCATGATCCCCCGGCGCTGGACAATCTTCTCGGATGCTTGCCACCTCGCTACGACACTTATTATATCCACGATCTGGCGCTGGCGGGATCCGCGAGGGGACATGGTATGGCTGGACCGATCATTGAGGAAATCGTAAAACTTGCACGATCTCTGCAACTGACATCTGTCTCTCTCGTAGCTGTCGGAGGCTCAAAAGGTTTTTGGAAACATCAGAAGTTCAGAATTATCAGCACGGCGGATTTGGACAAAAAGCTCGAAACCTATGGTGCGCAAGCACATTACATGGAACGCTCGGTCTTTTAGCAAATAAAGCTGACAGCTGAACAAATGCAGTCTAGAATCCGCACATGTATAAACTCCTATCCAGAAAACAGAAACCCGATATCGCCATTGACCTGGGCACGGCAAACACGCGCATCATGACGGCGGCAGAGGGGATTGTTTTTGACGAACCGACCTTATGCTGTTTTTCTGGTGATACCGGCAGAAAAAAGATGGTCGCAGCAGGACTGAACGCGGTCAGAATGCGCGGTCACGACACAAATGGCCTGCGCGTTGTCCGCCCGCTGAGCTACGGTGTCCTGAATGATATAGACGCGACGCGGATGTTTCTGGATTATGCTATTTTCGCGAGTATCGGAAAGCACCGGCCAGGGCGCTTGACAGCCACGATCGGCGTCCCAACTGATGCCACGAGCGCTGAGCGCAATGCCCTGATGACAGCTGCAAAAGATGCAGGAATTTATTCAGTAACCATGGTGGATGAAACCATCGCAGCCGCACAAGGTGCTGGTATAGATATCGACGCTCCGACGGGTGCAATGATCATCGAATGCGGTGCAGGCCTTACCGAGGCCGTTGTCATTTCTCTTGGCGGGCTCTGCGGTCGCGCCGCCATTCGGAAGGGAGGAGATAGTCTGGACCAGTCGATCATCGATTATCTCCATTTCAAGCACAAGTTTCAGATCGGACAGAATATGGCGGAACAAACAAAACTCGAACTGGTTGAGCAGATGATAGTGGATGCTGGTGCAACCGGATCGATCCATGTCAAAGGACAGAATATGGTTACGGGCCTTCCGGAGACCAGGTCCATTCTGGTTCAGGAACTGGCGGTTCTGGTTGGCAAGCATATCGATGCCATCGCCGATATGTCGGCTAATCTTCTGGGCGACACGGCCCCCGACCTGTGTGATGATATTTATTCCAATGGCATTATATTGACCGGCGGCAGCGCAGCAATCAATCTAATCGGACAGACGTTGAAGGACAGGATCGACGTCCCGATTACGGTAGCGGATCAATCCAAATCCTGCGTCGCTTACGGCCTGCACAGCGCATTGGTTCATTAGCGCTCTCTAGCGACCAGTCCATTGGATTGACATCAACGTCCTGCTCCACCATATCAATTTTATGGCTATGACCATTCCTCTCGGGCGATATCGCCACCTTTCGGGACAGCTCGCCGCAGGAAGCTGACCCGGATCTGCGCTATTCGCCTCGCCAGAACGAGGTGACAAAACGGGGTCCGGGATTTTCACAATCTATATCGAGATAAAAAGCATCGCTGTTTGCGTTGCTTTCCATACAGTTTTGAAAAGAGCCTTTAGCATGGAACATAAGAATATCAGTCAGGACGCGATGCGTCCGGTGATCCACATGATCGATCACGAGAGCGACACGATTGAAGCTTTCGCAATGGCGCTGGAAGCCCGCAATCCAAAAGAAGCAGAGCTGCTTTATGAAGAGCTTGGCCGCGCAGAGCTACATAACGCAGAAGATATGCCGCCCAATGTCGTAACGATGAACTGCACGGTCGAATTTATCGACGAGAACAGCGGCATGCGGCGGATGCTGAAGCTAGTATATCCCAAAGATGCGGATATCGGGTATGACCGCCTTTCCATTCTGACTCCTATGGGAGCAGGCTTGATCGGGATGGTAGCGGGCGAGACTATTGCATGGCCCGACCGAAGCGGTGTTGAACGGATATTGCGTATCGTTAGCGTCAGACCACCCGAACGGCCGGAAACCGGTCAGGACTGAGGCTGTGGAGAGAGAACTTGGCCGCCATCGGTGCGTCACCGAGGACGGTGACTATATCGAAGTGATCGAATATCAGCATGTCAAAATAGTCGATACCGACATGGGCGTCCGGCGCTATCCGGGTGCCCGGAGGATTGTGACTGCGGACGGCGCGTCTGTGCGCTACATTGACAAAATGACGTTTGAAATCATCGATACAGGCAAATTGGTGAAGCGGCCGGATGGAACCAGATTATGAGTTCTGTTGGTTTGTTAGCAAATACTCAAACGAAGAAGTTGGAGTGAGAAATGATACGATTCGTGGTTCCAATATTACTCGTTGCGGCGACAATCCTGTTAGGCCTGCTGCTTCCGGCGAACCCATGGCTTGTCTGGCTTTCGGCTCCCGTTGTTGTCCTTCTCGGGGTCGGGCTTTGGGATTCAGTGCAGACAAAGCACTCGCTGCGTCGCAACTATCCAGTGATCGCCCATACGCGGTGGTTTTTTGAAGGTCTTCGTCCCTACCTGCGCTCCTATATCGTCGAAAGCGATCTCGATGGCAGCCCGTTTAATCACAATGATCGTGCGCTGGTTTATGCCCGCGCCAAGGGGGATATTTCCTCGCACCCGTTCGGTACGGAACTGAACGTTTATTCTGAAGAATATGACTGGCTCAGCCATTCGATGATGCCCAACGAACGCGCTGCCAGCGAATTCCGGGTCGATGTAGGCGGCCCTCAATGCAAGAAGCCCTATTCGACAGCGATCCTGAATATTTCGGCGATGAGCTTTGGTTCGCTCGGTGCAAAGGCGATAGAAACGCTGAATTTGGGAGCGCAAAAAGGCGGATTTTATCACGACACCGGCGAAGGCGGTTTCAGTCCCTATCACGCAAAACACGGCGGCGATATCGTCTGGGAAATTGGTAGCGGCTATTTCGGATGCCGCACCAACGACGGTAGTTTCGATCCCGATAAATTTGCAAAGACTGCGGTTCTGGATCAGATAAAGATGATCGAAATCAAACTCAGTCAAGGCGCCAAACCGGGTCAGGGCGGAATGCTCCCTGGTGCAAAGGTCACCGCAGAAATCGCCGCAACGCGCGATGTTCCCGAGGGCAAGGACTGTATTTCGCCTGCCGCTCATACCGCATTTACGACCCCGCTTGAGTTGCTCGACTTTGTCCAGCAGTTGCGAACTCTCTCCGGCGGCAAACCGGTCGGGATAAAATTGTGTGTCGGCCAGCCGCACGAGGTTTTTGCGGTGATGAAGGCGATGCTGCAAACCGGCATCAAGCTGGATTTCATCGTTGTCGACGGCGGTGAAGGCGGAACCGGAGCTGCGCCGGTCGAGCTGTCGGACCGGGTCGGCATGCCGCTCCGGGAAGGCCTTATTCTGGTTAACAACGCGCTCATCGGATCCGGACTGCGAGGTGATATCCGGCTCGCGGCATCGGGCAAGGTGATCAGCGGCGCGAGCCTTGCCATGAATGCCGCGCTAGGCGCGGACTGGTCTAACGCCGCACGCGGCTTCATGTTTTCGCTGGGCTGCGTCCAGTCCTTGCAATGTCACACCGGCAATTGTCCAACCGGAATCGCGACCCAGAGCGCATCAAGACAACGCGGTCTGGTCGTCGAGGACAAGGCCGAACGGGTATACCGGTTTCAGAAGCAAACCGCAGCAGCGTTGCGCGATATTGTAGTCGCGATGGGGCTCGAAAATCCCTCGCAAATCCGTCCGCACCATTTGCACGAACGCCTGAATGCGGTCAAATCCAGTTCGATCGACGGAATATATCCGTTTCTGAAAGCCAATGTGTTAATCGATACACCGGAAGCCACACCCTATTCCCGCTTCTGGGCGGCCGCGCAGGCGGAGAGTTTCCGGGCTCTTCCCGACATTCGCCAGACCAGTTATAATTGAGAGTGCAGCGAAGACAGTCGCCCATCCTTAAAGCGCCGCCTCAATCGCGTCCATTAGCCAGGTTGTGGCCGGACCCGGCAGACGATCCTTACGCCACAGGGCATGGAGACGATAATCTACGCTGGGGCCTTCGGGAAGCTTGAGAACGTGAAGGCGCCCGGCAGAAATGTCCGCCTCGACGGCATGGCGCGGCATGTTCCCCCAGCCATTTCCGCCAACCAGCAATTCGTGCTTTGCGCCGAGGTCGGCGAGGCGCCAGTTTCGCGGACTGAGCACCGAAAATTCCCTTCCGTCGGTATAGTTGGACCGGTCGGTCAGGACGAGTTGCAGGTATTGGCGTGCCTGACCCGGTTTAATCATTTCCATCTGTGCCAAAGGATGGTTCGGAGCTGCCACCGGTATCAGTTCTATGCAACCAACTTCCTTGCGGTCGAGTTCGGGAAGATCGAGAATCTCCGGACCAGCAATAGCTAGGTCGGCCCGTCCGTCGATAGCCAGTGCCGCAACTGCTCCCAGCGCTTCGACATGAAGGCGCAAATCGACCAACGGAAACGCCTGCTGGAAATCCCGAAGGATCACCGAGATGGTGTCGAAAGGCACCATTACATCGAGCACTATGGAAACTTGGGTTTCGACTCCTGCATTGATGCTTCGGACTCGAGCCATAAGGCGATCGGTCTCGTCCATCACGACCCGCGCGGCCGACAGCAAGGAGCGCCCTGCGTCGGTGGTCTCAGGGCGCCGCGAGCCTTCACGATCAAACAATTTCACGGCTAACTGGCTTTCCAGTGCGGTAATGCCGTAGCTGATGACCGAAACTGCACGGCCAAGCTTTCGCGCGGCGGCGTTAAAGCTGCCCTCGTCGTGCACGGCGAGAAAGATACGCAGTTGATCAAGCGTCGGACTCCCAAGATTCACTATACAACTCCATCGAACATTTTGTGCAACTTTATCATGCTTTTTAGAACATTAGACAAGGTCTATATCGGGGATAGCGAAACATGGAGTTACCAAGACATGATTGACATCAGACCTTTTTCTTCGCTCGGTGCCGCTAACCATGGCTGGCTCAACGCGCGCCACCATTTTTCTTTCGCCAACTATCATGATCCGGCTCGCATGGGCTGGGGAAACCTTCGCGTATGGAATGACGACGAGATCGCAGCGCAATCCGGCTTTCCACAGCACCCCCACCGTGACATGGAAATTATCACCTATGTCCGTCAGGGCGCGATCACGCATAAGGATAACTTGGGGAATGAAGGCCGGACCGAGGCAGGCGATGTTCAGGTGATGTCTGCCGGCAGCGGTATCGCCCATTCCGAATTTAACGCCGAAGATCAAAAAACCCGCATCTTCCAAATCTGGGTCGAACCAACAGCTACAGGCGGTGAACCGCGCTGGGGAGCAAAGCCGTTCCCCAAAGGCGATCGATCCGGTAACTGGACGATCTTGGCCAGCGGTTCTGATGACGATAAGGATGCATTGATGATCCGCGCCGATGCGCAGGTCGCCGGCATTTCGCTGAAGACGAACGAAACGACGAGTTGGACGCTGGGCGAAGGTCGAAAGGCCTATCTCGTTGCTGCGACCGGCAGCATGATGGTCGGCGAAGAATTGGCCAATGAACGGGACGGCGTTGCCGTCGAAAATGTCGGAACAATCGAGATCAAGGCGCTCGAGGATACCGAGATTGTCCTGGTGGATACGATCTAATCTCTATCCATGCCGGAACCTTCCGGTCATCCGATCATGCAATATAGAAGCAGAGGAACATATTATGTCCAAGAATATCAAGATTGCAGTTGTCGTTGGCAGCTTGCGCAAAGATTCCGTCAATCGCAAGGCAGCCGAGGCGCTGGTGCGGATCGCTCCTTCCAATTTCGATTTTGAATTTATCGAGATAGGCGATCTGCCGCATTACGACGAGGATCTCGATGGAGCCGACGCGCCTGCGCCTTGGCGGCGATTGCGCGAGCAGGTCTCCGGCGCAGACGCTGTGTTGTTCGTGACGCCTGAATATAATCGCTCGGTGCCGGGCGTGCTTAAAAATGCGATCGATGTGGGTTCCCGACCTTATGGCAAGAGCGCATGGGAGAAGAAACCTGCGGCCGTGATGAGCGTGTCTCCGGGAGGAATAGGTGGATTCGGTGCCAACCACCACCTCCGCCAGTCGCTTGTCTTTCTCGACATGCCGGTTCTGCAGCAGCCCGAAGCCTATGTCGGGGGTGCTTACGATCTGTTCGACGAGAAGGGCGAATTCAAAAATGAAGACAGCCGTGCTTTCTTCCAGAAATTTATCGATGCTTTCGGTGAATGGATCGAACGCACCGCGAAATGATGGGGCAGGGCCGCACGCTTGGAGAACGGGCGCGCGGCTGCCTGCGAACAACCTTTTTTTGAATGATTCTGAAACTAACACGTCAATTGATCTATGGGGGTATTTTCCATGACCGAAACCAAATTTACCAACCACGCGCCCTAAATGTTGAGCGTGTTGCGCATAATGTCCGGATTGTTGTTCCTTGCCCATGGCACACAGAAGTTTCTCAGCTTTCCGTCCGGCGAGCGTGCAGGCTTCGGATTGCAGTTAGATGGCCCCGGCGCCTATGCGGGCTTGATCGAAATCGTGACCGGTGCGCTGATCGCACTGGGCCTGTTCACCCGACCGGCAGCCTTCATCGCTTCCGGCACGATGGCGGGTGCCTATTTTCTGGCTCATGCTCCTCAAAACTTCTTTCCGGTCAATAATGGAGGTGATGCAGCGATTCTCTACTGCTTCCTGTTCCTGTATTTCGTCTTTGCCGGCCCGGGGCCCATCAGTCCCGATCGACAACGAAGCAAGGCTGCGCAAGTAAATCCGACTGCGGTCTGGTTTAACCTCTGAACGACCGGGCATAAAAATGGGCAAAAATCCGAAAAGCTCGGTGTGGCCGCGATGGCAATAATGAGGACAGATTAATGTCGTCGAAGAACGAAGAAGGAGTTGATATGACCTATCCAGCATGGCCCGAATTGCCCTTTAAAGAATGGGAAGAGACCTGCAGCGCGCTGCATCTCTGGACCCAGATCATCGGCAAATATCGATTGTCCCACACCCCGTGGGTCAACCACAGCTGGCACGCGACACTTTATATCACGACAAGAGGCTTGACGACAGGACCGGTGCCGGATGGCGGCAGCAGCATTTCGGTATCGCTGGATTTCCACGACCATATTCTGATCGTGGAATGTGCATCGGGTAAAAAAACGGCTCCGCTCGAAGCGATGAGCGTCGCGCAATTCTACCGTATCGTCAGCAAGGCAGTAGTAGAGGTTGGCGGTTTGTTTGATATCCACGGCTCGCCCAACGAACTGGAAGACGCCACTCCGTTTGAGCAGGATGTGGCAGTCCATCCCTATGACGCTGATGCGGTCAGCAAGTTCCACCGCGCACTGGTCCTGGTTGAACGGGTATTTTCACGCTTCCGCACGGGATTTCGCGGCAAAGTCTCTCCAGTGCACCTGTTCTGGGGTTCGTTCGACATGGCCGTGACACGGTTTTCCGGTCGCTCCGCGCCGCCTCATCCGGGTGGCATTCCCAATCTTCCCGATGATGTAACCCGAGAGGCCTATAGCCACGAAGTTTCATCTGCTGGGTTCTGGCCGGGTCAGGGCGCCGGCGAACCGATGTTCTACTCCTATTGCTATCCGGGGCCGGATGAATTTAAAAATCAGCCTGTCGGCCCGGACGCGGCCTATTGGGACAGCGATCTCGGAGAATTTCTTCTACCCTACGAAGCGGTTAGGACAGCAAACGACCCGGAGGCGATGCTGATGGAATTCCTGCAAACAACTTATGTAGCAGCTGCCGAAACCGGGAATTGGGACCGGGCCACGCTTGAGTGCCCCACCGGGAAAGTCGGCCGGCCACACCAGACGGAGAATAGGCAATGAGCTATAATGAATGCCCCCACGCCGATACGGAAACGGGACACGATCTGGACGCCGTCGAGATGGTCCTCGTACCACGCGCTGTTGATCTGGGCGAGATGACGGTGCGCCGTGCGCTTCCGGCCAAGGAACGACAAATGGTCGGACCATTTATTTTCTTCGATCAGATGGGCCCGGCGAATTTTGGTCCGGGCCAGGGTATTGATGTGCGGCCCCATCCGCACATCAACCTGGCGACGCTGACCTATCTTTTTGAAGGGGAAATCCTCCATCGCGACAGCCTGGGAACGGAGCAGCTTATTCGTCCGGGAGCGGTGAACTGGATGAAGGCCGGTCGGGGAATCGTTCATTCCGAACGCACGCGCCCGGCGCTCAAGGAAAGCGGCCAGCGGCTTTTCGGTTTGCAGACATGGATGGCCCTGCCGCTCCACGCCGAGGAGGATGATCCCGAGTTCGTGCATATCACCGCGGAAGAGCTGCCGACGCTTGATGGCGACGGCGCGAAGGGGCGATTGATCGCCGGTTCCGCGTTTGGACTGAAATCGCCGCTGCAGACAGCCTCCGACACGCTCTATTGCGACCACCACCTGCAAGCCGGACGAACGTTGCAGATCCATGTCGAAGCCGAAGAGCGCGCGCTCTATACGGTCGGCGGAACGCTGGAAATCGACGGAAGCAGCTTTGAACCGGGTCAGCTTGTCATCCTCAACGCCAAAGTGGCTTGTGAAGTCAAAGCTACATCCGACGCTCGTTTCGTCGTCATCGGTGGCGCGGCGATGGAGGGACCGCGCTATCTATGGTGGAATTTTGTGTCCTCGAGACCAGACCGCATCGAACAGGCGAAAGAGGACTGGAAGATGAAACGTTTCGATACCGTTCCCGGTGATGAAGCCGAGTTTATTCCCTTGCCGGACAATAGCAAAGACATGCAAAAAGCAGTTGGTGGAGTGATCTATCCCTGAACCAGGTTAAAAAGCTAAACAGAATATCGCAACGCTCGCGGAAATTTCATCCTATTTGCCACCGCCCCATTTTGGGTGCCTTCGATTTGATGAGGAATGACCTACTTGTGGCGCGAAGCGGGTGCTGGAAACGATCAACAAGAACGTCCGCGATTTCAGCCAGCACTTGTTTGCAAAAATTTCTGAGAATCAAGATTGGCGATATTTACCACTTCGGCTGTAAATGTCATCGGTTGTGACAGAATTTTCTCAGCGATCAATGAAGCCGCCTCTTCGGAAATGGAGTCCGTCTCAATCTGCATCCTATAACCGCCCGAATCCACGCGCATATTCACGCTTACCGGGTGGATAAGACGCTGAGCAAACAAGTTCAAAACTCGAAGCGTGACGGCTATTTCCGGTCCGCAATATATCAAAAATTTGATCATCACAGGGCATGTTCGCGCGACATGAATCAGGCGACTTTGCCAGCGCGAGCCTGCTGCACTATCGCTCTAGCAGCATTGTCGGCCAGCTCGTTCATCGGCTCTCCCGTCGCTTCGGACTTTCGCACCAGACGGAGCAAACGATCGGGAATTGCCCGGACGCGCTGTTCCACTGAGCTGGTAGATTCACCGAGATATTCGGCCGATACATTGATGATGCCCCCGGCGTTTACGAGATAGTCAGGTGCATAGAGAATTTTACGATCGGAAAGCTGCTGGCCTTGATCTGTTGTCGCGAGCTGGTTGTTGGCGGCACCGCAGACTATCGTTGCTTGAAGAGCGTCGACACTGTTTTTGTCGAGAATACCACCCATCGCGCAGGGGGCGAATATATCCATCGGGCGATTGATCATTTCGCTCGAAGAGAATATCTGGGCACCGAATTCACGGGCTGCTTTGGTACATTTTTCAGCATCTATATCACTGATCAGCAAATGGGCGCCGGAGCCGTGCAATTTTGAACACAAATCCATCCCGACATGCCCTAGCCCCTGGACTCCGACAGTCATGCCAGCGAGGTCAGAGCCATAACGATGGCGAGCAGCGGCCTGCATGGAAAGAAACACGCCAAGCGCGGTCCACGGCGACGGGTCGCCTCCGGCAGCTGCATTTTTGATCGGGAGACCTGCGACGAACCTGGTGCGACTTGCCACCGCAACCATATCGGCCGGCGAGGAGCCAACATCTTCCGCTGTTATATATCGGCCTTCCAGCTTCTCAATGAACTCTCCGAACGCACTTAGCAGCAACCGGCGCTCTTCCTTGCCAAGAACCTGGTGATGGCCGAGCATGAGTACAGCTTTGCCGCCACCGAACGGAAGGCCAGCCAGCGCGTTTTTATATGTCATCCCTTCGGACAGTCTGAGAACATCCCTGACGCAATCACCCTCATTGTCATAATGCCAAATCCGGCAGCCACCGACCGCTGGGCCGAGCGCGGTCGAGTGGATAGCTACGAGACCCCGTACGCCGGTCGCGTCATGCTCAAAGTTGTGAATCGCCTCGTGTGGAACTTGCGTCAGTGACATTGGTGCGGAGCCTTGTTCGGAGAAAACTATCTGAAAGTAACGCGAGTATGATTAGCGGCTCCCGCAAGAATTTTCTTGCCCAATTTCCCGGTTTCTGAGAAGTTATCGTAAAATCTAACCCGAATAATTAGATTCATGGAATAACTTATGCAAATAGACAAATATGAACGCAAGATACTGGAAATTCTCCAGGAAGATGCGCAGATCTCAACCGTGGATTTGGCGGCAAAGGTTGGACTATCTCAATCGCCTTGCTGGCGTCGTGTGGCTTCGCTCGAACAGGCAGGCATCATTCGCAAACGCGTGGCTCTTCTTGACCGGAAGAAAGTCGGATTATCGACGCAGGTCTTTGCACAAGTGAAGTTATCTGCGACCGGACGGGCAAATTTGGCTGAATTTGAAATTGCAATTTCGGAAATTCCCGAGGTCATCGAATGCTTTGTCCTAATGGGCAACATGGACTTCCTGCTGCGGGTCGTGACCGTCGATGTGGAGGCCTATGAGCGTCTGTTCTTCGAACGCCTTTCACATCTTCCCGGGGTGCAAGAGATTACATCATCTATCGCTCTGTCCGAAATAAAGTCGACAACAGCTCTGCCGTTACCATTCGATCTTGGTGCTGGCTCGGGGTCTTCTGGCCGCGAGAAGGCGGAACGCTGAGATGACCGTGCTGTTACATTAGTTCTTCGATTGCCTTTCGGTACGGATGGTTCATGATCTGCTCGCCAATGAAACCGCGTCACTACCTCTGGTTGTCGATAATCTAATTTAAGTTGTTCGACAATGTCCGGACAAATTATCTAGTCAGTTTCCAGGATGTCCGATCAAGATGATGTCCGTGATAAGGAGTGGCTATGCGTATTGGCTTTATCGGTTTGTTACTGACAGGCTTGGTCTTGACCGGAGCACTCGGACCAGCGGTGGCCGAAGAGGGACAACAGAACAAGCAGGAAGCGGTTCGTGAGGATGTTTCGGAAGAATTGCGTCTCTGGGTTGATGCGAGGGCCGGAACGGGAAAGCCGGTTCACTGGATCGCCAGTGGCGGTGTTTTTGAATATCCTACCGGCAAAAAACTTTTCGGGATGGTCGGTTTCGATAGTTCCCGAGTGATCTGGCCGACGAAAAAGGGTGATCCCGTCATTCACCTGACGCGCAAGACTTTTGCATATACTGATCCGGTCACAGATGAAATATTGACAGAATATAACGGCAAGCCGGTTACGCCAATCGCCTACCCCTATCAGGTGATCACCTACCGTGTCGAAAACGGCAAGATTTTCGGTGATGTCGAACAGGGCGCAGGGGACGCGATACAGCAGATCAAAATGCAAGACGGTATGGGAATGCGCTGGATGGGGCGTGATACGCTGGCTGTGACCGCTCCGATCTTTCTCGATTCGCCGCTGCCAGATGAATCGCGCTATGAAGCCTGGGAAAATTATGATTTTTTCCTGCATAGAAACAATAAAGTTGATGAGCCGCATCAAATGAGCTGGCAGCGCTTTGGCGGGCTTCCGACGTGGGCCGGACCGGGCAAGGCGATTTATCACTTGCTGTCGTGGCGCGTCGAGCATGAGAGCGAGTTTCCTGCCGAGCTGCTCAAATGGGCAAAAGCGGAAATGCCGATGTGGCTAGTCCCGCCCGCTGACATGGATGAAGTCCGTGCGCTTCAGCAGGCTCCTGTCGGCGAAGGTTGGGCAAATTAACATAGATAGGATCGAATGATGGGCGGAGTGTCAGAGACGTTTACCGGCGAGCTTCGCTACACAAGTAATGCAGAGGGAAGGCAAGGCGTGGAACGGGGCCGCGAGAGTTTCCGGATCGACATTCACCAGGATGGCTCGCGCGTCCTCGCTGCCCATGCAGAAATCGACGATGCTCCCCCGGTTGTGCGCGATGTCAACCAGCGCATTGGCCCCGACGGCAGGCCCGAGGACAGTTTTGTGCGCATTGCTGTTGATGGCAAATTCCGTGGCAGTGGATGGTTTCGCTTCGGCAAGAATTTTGCCGAATGTGAAGCACTGACGACCATTGAGGGGCGGATTTCTCAACGCATGGAGCTTGAGAGCCCCCTGGTCGCATTTGGAAATCACGCGATAATCAATGATGGCTTCCTGCTGAGCCTTTACGACCTGTCGCAGGGGCCCGGCACCCAGCTGATCGAGCATATGTATCTATCTTCCCCCGATCACCGGGGAGCAACGGGGCCGATGTTCTTTCCTATAAAACTGGCAATCCAATATCATGGTCTCGAAGAAATCGAGGTCGAGGCGGGAAGGTTCGAAGCGCATAAATTCTCCTACCCCGATGTTCCCGGCTTGCTGGAAGAGCATCCCGAATATGACCTGTGGTGCACGAGCGACGGCCATTATATTTTGCTGAAAGCCGAGGTCGGCGGGTATATGCAAACCCGTTACGAACTGGGTGTACTTAACCACATACGGCATGACAGAGCATGACGGTCTGGCTTCTTGTCGCTCATATTGCTGTGCTTGGGTACTGGCTTGGATCCGAACTGGTCATAAACTCAACCTATAAATATGTGAGTTACAGCGGCGACATGCCTTTTGGCGAACGCGCGCGCCTGATGGATCACGTCATGCACGTGGACCAGCATGTGCGCTATGCGCTGGTGCTGCAGGCGGGCCTCGGTTTCATGCTGGCGATCTCATATGGTTTCATTCCCGGCGGAGACACGGCGTTCTGGGCGGCTGGCATATTGACGATTTCCTGGCTTGCCTTTGTCGAAGCCGTCCATCGCCTGCGCCATAATAATGCTGGGATCATCTTCGCATCGATTGACCGTGTTTCGCGTTATGTACTCATCGCGCTATTCCTGGCGCTCGCTTTCCAGATAATCGGCGGATCCTGGCCCGCGCCGCTTTGGCTCAGGATTAAATTCGGTCTTTTTGCGGGCATAATGGCATGCGGTGTCGGAATCAGATTTGCGCTTATCGCTCATTTCCGGACTTGGAAAATAATGGCAAATGACGGGGTCACCGATGCCCGCAATGAGATCATCAAACGCACCTATGTCAAGGCGACATCGGTGCTCGGCTTTTTGTGGATATGCATTGCAGCAATTGTGATTGTCAGTGTCTGGAAGCCGGTATGACGGAGCCAGAGCTCGTCCAACGCCTGCGCGAAATCTGCGGCCATGGATCGGTTGTCGTCGAGCAGGAAAAACTCGAGGATGCACGTTATGATGCTCACGAAACGGGGTGCGCGCCAGCCATGTTGCTGAAGCCGACTGAAGCCGATAGCCTCCCCGATGCAATAGCCGAGATTTCCCGTGCGGGCTATGCCATCGCGCCGCGCGGCGGCGGACTGAGCTATACCGCCGGTTATATCCCGCAGTCCGACCGGACTGTATTGATCGATGTCACGGGCCTAAATCACATCATCGAAATTCGCCCGGACGATATGACGATCACGGTCGAATGCGGCACTACGTGGAAGCAGATTTATCATGCGTTGGCTCCCCATAAGCTGCGATTGCCCTTTTTCGGAACATTTTCCGGCAAGGGCGCCACGGTCGGTGGCGGGCTAAGTCACGGCGCTCTTTTTTTCGGCTCGGCGCGTTATGGCTCGGCGGCCGATATGGTCCTTGGGATGGATGTCGCCTGTGCCAATGGCGAAGTCCTGCGGACAGGGCAGGGCGCTTTGAAGGTCGAGGGCAAGTCTTTTTTGCGAAGCTTCGGTCCCGACCTCACAGGGCTACTTGTCCATGATGGCGGCGCATTGGGCTTGAAGTTGCGCGCTACGCTGCGTCTCATTCGCATGCCGGAGCATTTTGAACATATCAGCTTTGCCTATACAACATTCGAGGCGGCTAGTGATGCGTTATGCGCGATTGCACGCGAGGGTGTTGCGGAGGAAGCCTATATCATGGATCCGGCGACGACTGATCATCTCGACATAGATGCTGCGGAGATGCTTCGCTCGGCGAGCGCGGTGGCTAAATCTGCCGACAATCCCGTGGTTGCGGCAAAAAGCTTGCTGGCAATGGGCAAGGCGGGCGTAGCAGTTATCCCGAAAGGACATTATTCACTCCACGCCACGCTGGCCGGTCTCTCACGCGAGGCTGTGGCTGCGGATCGCAAATCGATCGTTCAAATTCAAAAAGCAGCCGGCGGGAAACAAGTTACCGCGACCATCCCGATGGTTGCCCGAGCGGATCCGTTCGCTAATCTAAATGGTATCATGGGACCGGATGGCGGACGATGGACGGCTCTCAACGCCAAAGTTGCGCTATCCGATGTGAAGAAGCTGTTGAAGGCTTTTGATGCGATGCTTGTGCCATATGCGGATGAAATGGACGCAAAAGGCGTACGGATCACCCGGCTGTCGTCAGCTTTGTCCAATCATTGCTACAGTTTTGAAACGGTCTTTCACTGGAAAGATAGCTGGCTGCCCCTGCATCGCAATGCGCCGGACCCCGCACATGTGCAGAAATATGAAGAGCCCCCCGCCAATCTGGAGGCTCGAGAGCTCGTCGATGTTTTACGCCAGAAAACTGTCAATCTGTTCCGTGATGTTGCGGCCGCATCCAACCAGATCGGGCGCGTTTATCCATTTCTGTCGGCACTATCTGACGAGCCGCGCAATTTACTCTTAACGCTCAAACAATTTCTGGACCCGAAGGGGCTAATGAACCCGGGCGTGCTCGAGTTCCCGGTCAATAATCAGGCAAAATCATAGGAGACACTCATAATATGGCTGAACTTTACGCAATAAATTGTCGCGACAAACCCAATTCAAAAGAGAAACGGATGGCAGGTCTCAAGGCACATCTCGCCCATATGGATGAAGTTTTTGATCGCGTATCAATAGCCTGTCCGTTGCACGACGAAAGCGGCGGATTTGCAGGATCCATGCTGGTGATAAGCGCCACTGATCTAGCCGATGCCCGCGCTTTTATAGAGGGTGATCCCTATTATAAAGCGGATATCTGGGAATCGGTCCAGATCGACCGTGTCGGCGTCAAGGCTGGCAGCTGGGTAGGCGGTAAACCTTGGTAATGCGGGACAACTCAGCTTTTAAGTTCACGCAATAACACGCTGACAAGCTCATCCATATGCGCGCGTTTGCGCCGCATCAAATAAATCGGACTGATCCACGCACCGTCGCTCAGGTCTCGCCATAATATGCCATTAAAGTCGCGGCACAGCGACTTTGGCAAAATTGCGAGGAAACCTGACTGCGATAGTGCGTGGAGCGAAAATAGCACCGATGTTGTCATGATCCCGGGTTTCGGGATGGGCAATCCGGCGTTCGAGAATGTTTCCGCGATGATATCGTCAAGCAGGTTAGTGTTGCGACCGACAATCCATTTCGCGTCCGCAAGATCGGCAAGGGATTGCGCTTCTTTCAAGGCTTCGTTGCTGGCGCAACCGGCGACACCCCAAGGTTCGCTAAAAACCTGTTCCAGCAATATTCCGTCATCTTGCCCGCCAACCTGCGATGCCAAAGCGATGTCAAGCTCCCCGCGGTGAAGCGCGGCGACGAAATCCCGATCAATCCCCCCTTCGACGTCGATCCGCACATTGGGGTAATTATGTGCAAATTGAGTAAGCCGCTCACCGAGTAAGCTGGCCGCTGAAATCGGGCTCAAACCGACCACTAGCCGACCGCGCTCTAACCCCAGTGCGGCGCTGGCGGTGTGACGGAGCTTTCCGGCACTGGCGATAATATCTCGGGCATATTCGGCGATGGATTCACCAAGCCTCGTCGCAGTCATGCCACGGGCTTCTCGCTCGAACAATTTTCCGCCAATCTCACTTTCAAGCCGTGACAGGCTCTTCGAGAGTGCCTGCTGTGTAAGGCCTACGCGCCGGGCTGCCGCAGTAAGGCTGCCTGAATCAAGGACAGCTAAAAAGTGAACGAGTTGCCGGTGTTCCATAAGAGGATACAACCATAGTTTGTGTATTAAGACAACCTTTTGTTATTCTTCTCGCGTCAGGCCTTTATGTTCGGCCTCGATGACAACAAAGATATTGCGGAGACAGGATATGGCTAGCCTCAAAAGTGTTACAGAATGGGATGAAACCGTTGATCTACTGATTTGCGGATATGGCTGTGCCGGAGCATCCGCTGCGATCGAAGCCTACGACCTGGAACCTGACGCCAAAATCCTGATCATAGAAAAGGCTCCGGAAGAATTTGCAGGTGGAAATTGCCGCGTCTCCGGTCAGTCCTTGCTGATTTCAAAAAACAAGGAAGCGCTCAAGGACTATCAGAGAAAAATGAGCGAAGCCAATCCAGTGACGGAAGAGTTTCTCGATGATTGGGCCGAAAAAATGGTCAATCTGGAGCCATGGATCCAGAAAATTGCACAAGACGTAGGAGCGGAGTTTCTTCGCGGTACAGGCTTTACCGAGCGTGATGCGGTTCTAGAGTTTCCAGAGTTCGGTGCGCGCGACGCGGTCGCTTATACCTCGACAATCCTCCCCATTCCTTCGGGTGTGTGGCTGGCGCTCAAAGCCAATGTCGAAAATCGCAATATTCCTGTCTGGTTCGATGCGCCGCTGGTGGATCTCATTCAGGACCCCGACACGCTCGAAGTTTTTGGTGCGTGGGTCACTCATGAAGGAAAGCGCAGGGCCGTCCGCGCCGAGCGCGGCGTAATCCTGGCAGTTGGCGGTTATGAATCCGACAAGCAGATGCAGCGCGACTATTACGGATTGTCCAATGTGACGCCGCTTGGCACACCGTATAATCAGGGTGACGGTATCCGCATCCTGCAAAAAGCGGGTGCGGAAATGTGGCATTTGCGAAACCAGGGTCAGTCCGGCGGCATCTGGCCGGGCGTTCACCTTCCGCATCAGGAAACAGCCTATCTGCGTAACTTCATGCTGCCGGCATTTAGCTGGTTTGATATCGATAATACCGGGCGCCGTTTCTACAATGAAGCAAACGAGCTCCAGCTGACCCACTATAAAGAAAAAAAGCACGGCAGATGGGTCGATGTGCCGCTTAACGAAGCTTATCCTGTCTATATGATCTTTGACGAAACCACGCGTCAGGCTGGCAAGCTGGTCCTCGAAGTCATGACATGGAGCGCGGTTGTTACCGCGGAGGAATGGAGCGAAGACAATAGCGCGGAAATAGAATCCGGCCTCATCAAGAAAGCCGACGATTTTGCTTCGCTCGCACAGCAAATCGGCGTTGATCCGGCTGTGCTGGAACAACAGGTGGAGCGTTACAACGCATCTTGCGCTGCTGGACAGGACGAGGACCATGAGCGCAGTGCGGACACATTATTGCCGGTGGCCAATGGTCCCTTTTATGCACTTCCCATCACGCCAGCCATTGTCTGTACCGGCGGCGGTGCCAAGCGTGACATGGAAGGCCATGTGTTCGATCATCAGGGTAATGTCATTCCAAGGTTATTCGAAGCGGGGGAACTGGGCTCGTTTATTTCCGACCTGTATCAGAACGGTTCCTATCTCACCGAAGCAATGATTACCGGACGCGGTGCAGCCCGTTCTGCACTGGCACTTCAGCCTGCAGCGCTTCTTGAAGCGGCCGAATAAGCCATGTTAGTCAAAACACCGGCGATAAAGCTTGGCGTAGAGGTTCGCGAGAGCAAAACCGAGGACGGACGATTGATCCTGTCAGGCGTGGCAAATACGATGCCCTGCACTGTCGAGATCGGAGGCCACGAGCTTGTGCGTCTTATGGGGAAACTGATCCGGCCGGCGGTTATCGGCCTCGTCATAAAATCGATGTTTCGTTCAGAATCAAAGGACTGAGCTAACGCGATGATCGAGTTTTTTACCTTCCACGAACTCAGCATCCTGCGGTACCTCCATATCCTCTCCATGGCTTTTTGGCTTGGCGGGGAATGGGGCGTGTTCCAGACGTCGTACAAGGTGGTCAATTCTGAGCTGACTGCTCCCGAGCGATTGCGGCACCTCAATACGGTTTTTCGTATCGATGTCTTGGCGCGGGTTGGCATTGTCTCGCTCTTGCCGCTTGGTCTTCATATGGGATATTTGTGGGGACTGCAGCCATACGGCGGTGCGTTTTTAATCGTCATGTGGGCCTTATGGGCGCTCTGGGTCACCATCACGCTGCAGGCGTTTCGCGACAAGATGGCCAAGACCAAGACAATCTTTGGTCATCTGGAAGACTGGTCGCGGTACATCCTGATCCCTGCGTTGCTAATTGTCGGGACGACCTCCTTGATGGGCATCGGGCCGTTTGAAGCTGGCGAAGGTCAGAAATGGTATTCGATTAAAGTACTCATATTCGGCCTGGCTATTATCATCGGATTGGTCCTTCGCTATTTTCTACATAGCTGGCCTGGCATTTTTGGGACCTTGATGAATGGGCCGGATGTCGAAGCCGAAATGAAACTCGCCAAATCAATCCGTGCGTCGAGAAGAGTTGCCATCACCTATTGGATTACAATCCTGGCTGCCGGTTTTTTTGGTGCAGTAAAGCCGGTTTAGGCCTTACCAGAGGAAATTTTGAGAATGTATGACGATCCATCTCCCATCGCACGCTCGGTTCTCAAGGGAATTCTTCTGGTGACCGTTACAGCGTGGCTTAGCGCCTGTGCTGTCGCCCCTCTCGCACGAAGCAATATAGTGCCCCAAGCACAGGATGCAGATCGCGCCGCTATTCTCTCCAATGGAGAGCGCTGGATTACCTACTATCAAGCGGGAGAGATCGAAAAGATGCGGGATCTCTACGAGGATGATGCCTGGGTTATGCCAAACGGGTCCCCACTGCTCCGGGGTTCAGACGAGACCGTCGCCTTCTTCGCCCGCAACCGTCGATCGGGCAACCAAGTGACGTTCCGGTCCGAGCCTGAAAATCTCGTGATAGAAGGCGATCGCGCCTATCTGGTAACCCAGTACTCAATGCGGATCAGATCATCGGACGGCAAGTTGACCGACCATAAGGGGCGCACGTTTCTGGTCTATCGCCGGGGCAATGATGGAATGTGGCGTGTCTGGCGGGACATGGACAATAGCGCGCCGGATGTTACGTTGGAGGTTGATTAAGTCACCGTTTGAACGGCTCCTTTTGCACCATTCTTACCATTAACCCATATAGGCGCCGCCGCTTATGTGCAGGATATTTCCGGTCATATAAGATGAACCGGGACCGAGCAGGAACAATACAGGACCGGTCACGTCTTCCGCGACGGCCAATCGCGCAAGCGGAATTTTTGCCAGATATTCGTCCATATCAAATCGCAGAGGCGCGTCGGGGTCCACTGTCCGCCCGCGTCCACCGCGAAGGAATGGCGTATCAACGGCGCCGGGGGATACAAAATTTATCCGCACATTCGGCGCGACTTCCCTCGCTACGCTTTGTCCCATTGCCACCAGTCCAGCTTTTGCTGCAACATAAGGCGCATAGCCGGGCTGTGGAATATAAGCCATGTCGCTGGTTATCAGAACCACGCTCGCCGGCCCGCCATGTTGCAGGAGCGGAACGAGGGCGCGTAGGCATAAGGTCATGAGGCGCAGGTTGCCCGAGATAATCTCGTCGATCGCTTGAACCGTCCAATCTGTAATCGGCATTCTTTGTCCGGCAAAGCCCGAAGCAATGACAAGACCGTCAATTTGCGGCATCACCTTTTTTAGCTGCTGCGCCATTTGGTCGATGGAATTTTCGTCTTTCCCATCAAAGGCGATGCTGTGAGCTGCGGCAGAGGGAGCCTCGCTAATGGATTTATCAAGATCGATCGCAACGATGTTGCAGTCAGCAGCGACCAGTTTGTTCACGATATCGCTGCCAATACCGCCGCATGCACCTATGACCGCGATATTTGATCGGGGTGGCGGTAATAATCCATTCAAGTCATGCATTTCTAGAACCTCGAATAATGTGGATATTTTTTTTTGTGGGTCCCGATCCGCGCAACGCAGATTTCGCCAGATATGTAGCCAGTGTCGCCAGAACAGGATCAGGCTATTCAAAACGGTTTGATGTTGCCCAGGAATGCTGTTCCCAAAAGAAGCAGGTAAACTACCCATACCCAAACGCGGGTTCGATCCATCGTTCGCCGTAAGGGTATTTCCGTCTCGTCGGAAGATCCTTCCTTAATGAGCTTGCCGAGAAGCGGGCCAACCGGCTTGAACGCGACGTCGATCATGATGGCTGCAGCGAAGATCAGGCCGAACATCACCGCTTTTGTAGCCAGCCATGCCGGTGCCAGCGGCGCGCCTTCAACCAAGGAAATGGTCCCGAGTCCCAGATAGAAAATCGTCAAACCAATTTTCAGTACTGATTCGATCTTATTGTCGCGCTTCGCACGTTCCGTTTGATCGTGGATATGCGCGTCCCAGACCAGCCACAGCCAAAACCCGCCAATGATCCATGCCAAGCCAATCACCCAGATTGGCAAGTCCCACCAGCCGCCAGCGTCGACCATCGTTAACGTAAGCGGGACCATCAGCGCCCACGCAGAGCGCGGGACCATGTCGACGTTTACCAGCAGTTGCAGCAAGGCAAGTCGTTGCGGCAAACTCCATTTTTCCCGTTTGCGAAAATGCTGGCCGAGCATGAAAACCCCGACATCAGCACCCAGCCAGAGAACGAAAAGCAACAAGTGGAAAAAAACCAGGATCTGGTAAAAGCTGACGGAAACCTCTGCCATCATTGTTCGTCCTCCCTGTGATGCACGCAAGCAACATTGCGCAGGTTATTTTTCTTCAAACTCAATTCCCGTCTTGCATAACAAAAAAGAATGTGCAAGTTGTCCGGACAAATTATTTAGCTATTTGACCAGGGAGTGGGATTTATGGAACGGAAAGATTGGTTAAGCGGGGCGGCATTGCTCGCCTTCACTGCTGCTGCATATCCAGCATATGCGGCAGAAAACACATTAGCGGAGGATGTGGCACAAGAACAGAGTTCGGATCAGCAGGACGCGCAAGAAGGAGGCCTGAACGTCATTGTTGTAACGGCCCAGCGGCGTCAGGAAAGCGTTCAGGACGTACCCATCTCAATTAGCGCATTCGACTCGGGAGAACTGCAACGTCGCGGCGTAACCAACGCGCTCGAAGTTACCCAGTTTGTTCCCAATCTGGTCGGTATAAACAACACCGGCCTGGGCAGTGCCAACGCTTATTATCTGCGCGGACTTGGCAACACAGAGACCATTCCGACATTTGACCCGCCTATTGGCACCTATGTTGATGACATTTACCTGAGTCGCCAGAACGCCAACAACCTCTCCTTTTTTGATGTCGAGCGGATCGAGGTGTTACGCGGACCTCAGGGCACTTTATTTGGGCGGAATACGACAGGCGGCGCGGTTTCGGTGTTTCTTGCCGAACCGGACTTTGAATTCGGGGGCAGTGCGGAAGTAGGTTACGGGTCCTATGGACTTTACACCGGTCGTGCCTCGGTCGACATTCCGCTCGCCGATAGCTTTGCCGTCAAGGTTTCGGGCTATTACCAGAATGACAAGGGCTATGCGTTCAATACCACCACTGGTGAACGCGCCAATGAGAATGATGGCTGGGGAGTGCGTCTGGGTTTACGCGGAGAATTATCAGAAAACGCGCGGTGGACGGGATCCTATATCCACACTCTTTCCGAGGGCGCCAACATACTGAACTTCGATTGCGACCCGGCGAACACCGCTAATTGTGATGGGCGGTTTGTGACCACAGGTCATCGTCGGAATAGCAACTTTGGAGGCCGTTTCACTGGCAAAAAGGATAGTTTCGGTTACGGCAACAAGACGTCGATGGACTTTCTGGCATCGAACCTAGAGTTGGGCAGTGATAATTTTACGGTCAATATCATTACGGGCTATGTCTATACCACCCAGGATTACGCACTTGATTTCGCCGACGGGCGCGGGCTTCCAAGTATCTCGAACCCCGTGCCTCCTGTTCTCGGCTATACGCTGGGCGGCTTTACCATCGCGAATGAAGGCGAGTTTTCGCAATTTTCGCAGGAAGTGAAATTCAACGCTTCACTTGGCGACGGTCTGGTCGATCTGGTCGGCGGCGTCTATTATTTCGAGGAAGATAACTTCAGCGACTTTGGTGATTTATTTACCATCAGCTTGCCCTTTGCGCCGCCGCCTAATGGATTTCCCCTTATTCTTGCCGACCGCACTTTGCGCAATTCGACGAAGGCATATGCGGGGTTTCTGCAGGGAGATATCAATGTCACCGACCAGATAAAACTGACGGCAGGTATTCGTTACACTGATGAAACCAAGCGGTTTTCTATCCGTGACAATCGGGCAAGCTGCAATGACGGAACGCTTGAAGCGACGTGCCTGAGCGATCCCAATCTCGTCGCTGCCAACGGCATGGTCATTCCGCGCCAGCAGCAGATCAAGATCTGGACACCGCGTTTTGCAGTAAATTATCAAGCAAACGACGATCTGCTCTTTTATGCCTCTGCTACCCGCGGATTCAAATCAGGTGGCTGGAACGCGCGAGGCACGACGGCAAGCGAACTTTTGCCCTTTGATGCGGAAAAAGCCTGGAGCTACGAAGCAGGCATAAAATCCGAGTTGCTGGATCGTCGCCTGCGGGTCAATCTGTCTGCCTATCTGCTTGACGTAAGTGATCTGCAGACCCCGTCTGCCTTTACACGCGCGAACGGATCGATCGCCTTTATCACACGGAATTTTGCAGACTATGAAAACAAAGGTATCGAACTGGAGATAAACGCGGTTCCGGTGGAAGGTCTGAATATTTTCGTCGCTGCCGGTTACCAGGATGACAAGTATAAACTGGACGCCAATTCACCGATGTTTGACGAATTCGGCATCCAATCTGTCGTCAGTCAGCTCGCGGTTTGCCAGGCTCAGCTTGCAGCGGGGCTGGTGCCCGGAGGTGGCGGCGCCGAAGCGAGTAGCTGCGGAGTCGGGATCGTCGCTGAGGATGGCAACGTGGCAACGCCAGTACGTTCGCCAAAATTCAATGTCTCTATGGGTGCCAGTTATAACGCAGAGCTCGGCAACGGCCTCTCGCTAACGCCCGCTATCAATGCCAACTGGCGAGACAAAAGCGAAGTCGGAACCAGCAACTTCTCAATTTTCTCCGGCCCGGTAACCAGTTCCACTGGAACCACCTTCCCTGCCAACCCGTTTTCCGGCAACTACATCAGTGGATCTTTTAGCGATTCCCGCTGGATCGTGAATGGAACACTGACGTTGCGTAGTGATACAGGATGGTCGCTGACGGCTGAATGCCGCAACTGTTTTGATGAAGAATCGATTGAGTCTTCACTCGCTAACTACAGCTACCTCAATCCGCCAAGGACATGGCTGGTCAAGGGCAGGTTTGAATTCTAGAAGTAGTAGATGGAGCGGGTGGATGATCAATATATATTCGGCCGCTTCTTTCTTTTAAGTGTCACATTGGAAACGATAGGAAAATGACGGCGCCCGTAGACCAATCCGCCGACGGCGCCCCGGGAGAGTTTTCGCTTGGATGGACAGTTTTGCTCGCCGCCTTGTTGGGCGTGACTTGCGGGGCCTCTCCCATTCCTTTCAATCTCATAGCTTTTACCGTCGAGCCACTGAGCGCCGAATTTGGCTGGTCGCGCACGGAGATCATATTCCCTGCGACAATATATGGTTTGATAGCTTCCTTTCTCGCCCCGTTGTTCGGCTGGATGGCCGATCGGTACGGTGTCAGACCTGTTGCCTTGTGGTCGTTATTCGCATTTGGTATCGCGCTGGCTGCTATTGCACTGACCCCCACAAGCAATGATCAGACGACTTTATACACGTATTACGGCCTCTGGATCATTATTGGCCTTGTTGGCATCGGTTCGACACCCGTGACATGGAGCCGGGCAATAAACCTATGGTTTTTCAAGCATAGAGGCCTGGCTCTCGGCATCCTGCTGCTCGGTACGAGCATCGCTGCTCTCATTGTCCCGAAGATCGCTGTGTGGGCAATCGCTGAATATGGCTGGCGCAATATGTTCGCGATAATGGCGCTCCTTCCGTTACTGGTCGCGTTGCCAGTCGCCTATTTTCTTTTTCGTGATCCGACTCCGGCAGAGCGTCCCTGTGCAATTGGCGATGCCGACGGGAAATTAGCCGGCATGACACTGTCCCGAACGGTCAGAGGGTACCGATTCCATATCATGTGGGTATCCATTGCTATTGTGGCGGGCTGTTACGCTGGCGCATTTATCAACATGCCGTCAATCCTGGCCGACAAGGGTTTGAGCGCACAAACTGCGGCAAGCGTGATGGGCGTCCTTGGCATCGGAATTTTGGTCGGGCGTTTGCTGACGGGCTTATTGCTCGATCGTTTCTGGCAGGGATTCGTCGCTTTCCCGTTACTGTGTTTACCAGCGATTACATGCGTGATTCTGCTTGGCGATGATGTCAGTTTCATGATGGCAGCGGTCGCAGCGTTTTTCCTGGGTTTTGCCGCCGGCGCCGAATCGGATCTTATCGCTTATCTTGCCGGTCGATATTTCGGTATGTTGCATTATGGGAAAATATACGGATCGCTCTATATGCCTTTCGGCATTGCATCAGCGTTATCTTCGATCCTCTACGCCTATGTGCGCGATGTCACCGGAAGCTACGACGCCATATTAATTGTCGCTTTCTTCGGATTTATCATCGGCGGGGCATTGCTGCTTTTGCTTGGGCGCTACCCCGATAATTTTGATGCGGCCCCCGAACCAAAATTGGACGCGATCCCCTCTTTAGCGTGAAACCACAGGCCAATGCCCGCGGCGACGAAGCCCCGAATCCGGTCCCGCTGATCTGCTGAATCGACTTACAGAGGCGGTCTTTGAACCCTACTTGGTCTAATGTGCCTCGATTGGGTCAGGTGGATTTCACACAGCGGACCGCTTTCGTCGACCGATCAATCTTTCAAGCTATCGAGGAAAGCAATCACTTCCGCCCTTTGTTCGTCATTACGCAGTCCGGCATAAGCCATCTTTGTGCCGGGGACGGTTTTCATCGGTTCCTTCAGATAGATATCCAAGGTCGCGTTATCCCAAGTCAGTCCGGATGATTTCATCGCGGGCGAATAAGCAAAACCAGCGTGCTGCGCGGCCGGTTTCCCAGTGACTCCCCAAAGATTGGGACCTATGCCATTGCGACCATCTTTTTCAACAGTGTGGCAGGTGCGGCATTGTGCAAATCCGGCAGGCGGCGTCGCTGCCGTTTCTGTTGCCTCGACCGAAGCATTTCCGGTTTCAGCGCTTTCGATTTGCGCAGCATCCGCATCACGTTGTTCCGGTGTGCTGGCTGTTTCGGACCCACACGCAGAAAGCAAAAGCATAGGGGTGGCGGATAGTAAAAGCACTTTCATTATTATTTCCCTTTTTCCAAATTTGCTCTCTGCATCATCCCACAGTGTCAGTGGAAAGGAACTCTTCGATATCTGCTTCATTATACCCTAATGCCGCAAGTGTTTCCTGCACATCTGCGCCTGCCTCCGGCATGGTAAAGCTACTCGACGGACGTTTTCCGCCCATGGCTATTGGCAGTGTGGGCAATTTTGTTTTGGTGCCATCAGTCAATATTGTTTCTTCCAGACCATCGCCGCTGTTGAGATGCGGGTCATCAAACATATCTTCGGGGCGGGCGATCGGCGCGAATGGGAGGCCAGTGCCCTCGAGTTTTTCTATCAACTCATCTCGCGTAAAGCCACTTATCAATTCCCGAATTTGCGGCATGATGCGATCCCGCGCAGCGACACGGTTGTTATTTTCGCGAATGCTCTTGTCTCCCCAAAGATCATCGAGACCAAAGAGTTTACAGAATTTCTCCCACAGCGCATCCGTGACGACACCGATGAAGATCGGATCATCCCTGGTCTGGAACACATCGTAAATTGCCCATGCAGATATGCGGGCGGGCATCGGGTCGGCGGCTTTGCCGGTGACGGCCATTTGCGCCATATGTTGACCGACCAGATAGACTGTGGTTTCGAAGAGAGAGCTTTGAACCATTTGACCCTTGCCGGTGCGGTGACGTTCCTCAATCGCGGCGAGAATGGCGATCACCCCGAACATGCCGCCCGTGACGTCGATTACGCTGGAGCCGGCCCGTAAAGGCTGACCCGGAGGGCCGGTCATATAGGCAAGGCCGCCCATCATCTGCGCGACTTCATCAAGCGCCGTCCGGTTCTCGTACGGCCCCGGCAAAAAGCCTTTTTCCGAACAGTAGATCAGTCTCTCGTTGGTCTCCGATAATTGGTCATAACCCAGCCCCAACCGCTCCAGCGCACCGGGCCTGAAATTCTCGACGAGTATATCTGCGCCATCCGCCAGCTTTCTTGCAATCTCCAGCCCCTTCTCGCTTTTCAGGTTGAGGCAAATGCTCTTTTTGTGCCGGTTGTACATCGGGAAATAGCCGGATCCGGAGCCCACCAGATTGCGCGTCCGGTCGCCGCCAATCGGCTCGACACGGACGACTTCTGCGCCCAGCGAGGCGAGGATCGAGCCTACCGCTGGGCCCATCACCATATGAGTGAATTCGACGACCTTCAGGCCTGCAAGAGGTGTTGGTCCAGTCATGCCGCTGCCCTCTCAAATCCGAGTGGCAATCCGGCTTCAGGGGTGAATCCGTACAATGGTTCGCCGGGCAAGGCTTCTGCGACAATATCGCGAACCTTCAAGAGTTTTTCCAGATCAATGCCGGTATCAATGCCCATTGCCTCCAGCATGAACACCAGATCTTCGGTCACGATATTGCCCGATGCTCCCGGTGCAAAAGGGCAGCCGCCAAGCCCGCCAAGCGAGCTGTCGAAAGTGGTGATGCCTTCCGCCAGTCCCGCCATCACATTGGCCAGACCGAGGCCGCGCGTGTTGTGAAGGTGCAGGGTATTGAGCTTGTCACTACCGATCGCAGACTTCACTTTACGCACCAATCGCGTGACCTGCGCAGGATTGGCATAGCCGGTGGTATCGGACAGCCCGACTTCGGCGACACCTGCTTCCATCGCTGCTACGGCGAGCCTGACGATCTGATCATCGGAAACCGGCCCCTCCATCGTGCAGCCAAATGCCGTCGAAAGCCCGACCTCGAAATGCGGACGCTGGTCCTCGGGTTGTTGGGCCACCAGATCGGCAATCGCCTTGATCTCCGCGATCATCGACGGATGGTCTTTGCGGACATTGTTGATGGAATGGGTTTCCGACATAGAAAACGGGATAGACATTTTATCAACGCCCGCTTTGATAGCATTTTCCGCGCCTCGCAAATTGGGGATGAGTGCGACGACATCGAGGTTCGGAATGGTTTTGGAAAAGGCAACAATCTCTGCGGTGTCCGCCATTTGCGGCAGCAGCTTGGGCGGCACAAAGCTGCCGACTTCGATCTCGCTGACACCCGCTTCCGCTTCCGCTTTGATCCACGCCTTCTTGGCTTCGGTGGGCATAACCCGGTCAACGCTTTGCAGGCCGTCCCGTGGTCCTACTTCGCTGATCTGAACGGATCGAGTCATTGTTCTGCTCCTAAATATATCCACGGTCTTCTGGTCTGGTCCGCCTTTTGCCATGCAGCGATATCATCGGCCATTTTCAAACTGAGGTCGATCGCATCCAGTCCGTCAAGCAACATAGCCTTGGCTGCCTCGTCAATGGGGAAAGTCCAGCTCTGCCCCTCATAGTTGCTGACCTTTTGTTCAGGCAGATCGATTGTCACCGGTAGTCCGCCCTGTTCGATGGTCGCAATCGCTTCACTGTCCAGCACCACCGGTAATATGCCGTTGCGGACACAGTTTCCTGCAAAAATGGGCGCAAAGCTCGGGGTGATAACTGCGCGGAATCCATATTCTACCAGCGCCCACACCGCATGTTCGCGGCTCGATCCACAACCAAAATTCTCGCCGCCGAGAATGATCCGGCTGTCCGAAAAACACGGGTCATTCAAAACAAAATCCGGATCGGGATCGCGTCCTCCAATTTCGGTGTAGCGCCATCCTGCGAACAGCCCGTCGGCTAGCCCTGTCTTGCCCGTGCTCTTCATTTCGCGTGACGGAATGATCTGGTCCGTATCAATATTGTCGCGGATCAGCGGCATCGGCAAAGAGGTTAGTGTGGTAAACGGGTCAGCCATTGGCGATCTCCCGCGAATCCGCAATCGCTCCAGCGATAGCGCTGGCGACAACGGTTTCAGGGCTGGCAATATGGGTTTTGACGTTCGGCCCCTGTCGGCTTTCGAAATTGCGGTTGGTGGTTGAGATAACCCGCGATCCGGCGGCAAAGCTCTCTCCGCCTGCGTAAAAGCACATGGAACATCCACTTTCCCGCCATTCGAAGCCGGCATTCTTGAAAATCTGGTCGATACCTTCCGCTTCGGCCTCGCGTTTGACGCGTGTGGAGCCAGGCACGCAAATTGCCTTCATGCCATCTGCAATTTTTTTACCTTTGAGCAACGCCGATGCACGGCGCAGGTCGCTAAGGCGGCTATTGGTGCAGCTGCCGATAAACGCCGCGTCAATCGGAACGCCCTTGATCGGCTGGCCTTTTTTCAAAGCGATATATTCGAGGGATCGATCGTCCGCCTCGCTCGGCACGGCTGCGTCAATGGCTATGGTTTGCCCCGGATTAGTGCCCCAACTGACCATAGGCGCGACTTTGCTTGCATCAATGTTGATTTCCTGAGCAAAACTGGCTTGCCGGTCGCTGCGGAGCGATTGCCAGCTTGCCACAGCGTCATCCCACAGCGCGCCGTCGGGCGCGTAACGGCGGCCCTTGAGATATGTGTATGTCTTGTCATCCGGCGCGATAAACCCGGACATGGCAGAAAATTCCGTGGCCATGTTGCACAACGTCATCCGCCCTTCCATATCCAGCGCGGTTATCGCTTCACCGGCAAATTCAACGGCGTGCCCTTTCCCGCCAGCCGCACCGTGGTTGGCGAGCAGCGTCAGGATCATGTCCTTTGCCGTTGTGCCTTCAGCAAGCTTGCCGGTAAAAGTCACGCGCATGGATTTTGGTTTCGCAAGCCGCAGCGTGCCTGTCGCCATCGCATGTTCTGCTTCCGACGAGCCGATACCCCATGCCAACGCCCCAAAAGCACCTTGCGTGCAGGTATGGCTATCGGGTGCGATCAGGGTGCAGCCCGGCAGCACGATCCCCAGTTCCGGAGAAATCACATGAACAATACCCTGGTCTGGATCGTTGACATCAAACAACGTGATTCCAGCAGCTTTTGCAGCGGCCCGGGTCTCGGTAATAAACGCCTGACCGCCGGGCATGAGCGTCTGGTCCGTGCGACCCGGCCGGGTATCGACAATATGGTCTGTGACCGCAAACACACGCGCGGAGTCCGCAATCTTGCGGCCTGCTTCTGCCAACGAATTTAAGGCTGCTGCGCCTGTCCGCTCATGCAGAAACACGCGGTCAATAGCGATCAGCGCGCCGCCGCCAGGTAAATCAGCGATGACGTGACTGTCCCACAGCTTGTCAAATAGAGATTGCGGCTGGTTCAGATGCTATTTCCCATTTTCTTGTCCACCGCACGCCAGTCCCTTGTCACGAACTTTTCCTGAATGGCGGTGCGGGTTTCCAGCAAACCATCCCGGATCCAATGCCATGTCCGGCAACGGTTTTGACCATCATCGGAAATCTGGATCTGCTCGTAAAGGTAGAGCGACGGGTCGCCAGTGCGCTGCCAGTAAAGCATCACGGTGCGGTTATATTGGTCGAGCGGCACTTCTGTAGCCCACCCGATGATCAACTCATTATCCCACCAGACACGTTTGTCGCGGAACTCGGCAGGAAAATCGCGGTTATCGATCTTGCCATCGGCCCATGTATAATAGTTCGATTGATGATAGGGTGCTGGGCCCTCGTCGGGAAAACGGCACAGCAAGCGGGAGGCATGTTCGTCGATCTTTTCGTTCTGTGCATTGAAATAAGTATATGTACCGTCCCAGACGCCTTCGTGGCGCGCCAGTAGCGGCATTTCTTCCTTAATTCCCATGATTGCGCCTTTATCGTGATTTCAGAGCTAAATGATATTGTTTGGCTGATCGGGCATTTAGCAGGTCAAGATGCTTCCTTGCCAATTGTTCGGGTAGCAGAACAGTTGGGTCGAACGCTCTGCTATGGTCTTTGTCTGCTTTGTACCATGGTTCAAAAATCTCTGCTGCTCTGACGATCTGCCACGTTTTTGTGAGGTAATTGCCAAAGCGGTCAGGTGAAAGATCAGGGTATAGGCGATCCGCATCGCCTTTCGGCAAATCCGCAAAAACTATTGATTCAGTCGCGAGTTTTTGCGCCGCTTGACCTACCACGGCCTGCCATTCATCCCAGGTCGATGGCGGCTCTCCGATCCAGTCATCGGAGAGGCCATGTCCTGGTAAATCTATTGCAATACTGCCCCGAGGAATGGATGAGCCAATCGCGGAGGCAGGAGCATGGAGGATAAGCTCGTCTGCATCCTGAGAGCCCTTCCAGTGAATTAGTCCTGCGAAACGGTCTGTCTCGATTTGGACAAATCCCTCATCTTGCGCTTCATTCAATCTTGGCCGAGCTGACCTATCTGCCTCCAACATGTGCGCCAGACTAACCGCCTGATGGTCTTCTGGGGTTGAAACCTTTTGCGCGGACCATGACTTGGGCATCTCGCCGAGCCGGTCGATATGCTCCTGTAGCGGATCTCCATCATAGGCGCTGATCAGGCAGGGTGGCACTTTCGCGTCAGCTGCCGGAATATCGCGCGGCGCACTTAGCACTGCGCCATAGCCAGCCTGATAGGCATTCCCGGCATCCAGCATTTCGCGTACCACAGCATCCACGCGTTGGGGGTCATCATGCGCAACCGACAACCGGTGTTCGTTATCGGTCGCAAACCAGGGGAAGAACCAGGTCTGTTCCAATATCCGGTTCCATAACCACGTCAGATGTTCGCCATAGGCCGAAGGATGGAATTCCGGCAGATATTTTTCGCTAAACAGCGCCATTTCCTCTTTCGACCAGATCGCATAGCCACCCACTGCCAGCGTGGTGACCCGATTCGGGTGCCGCTTGACCGCCGTAACGAGAATGATTCCGCCGGAGTGAAAGCCGTAAGCAGCACATTTCTCGATGCCGATGGCGTCCAGAAACTCGATTATAGCATCGGCATATTCATTGATTTCGGGATGGCCGACCAAAGGATCAGATTGCCCGAAACCGGGGGTATCCGGCGCGATGCAGGTGAAATGCGCAGACCATTTCTCCATTAGCGCTTCATATTCTTTTGAACTACGCGGGCTTTGGTGCACCATCAATAATGGCGGGCCACTACCTGTCTTGCGATAGTGTATACGGCGTGTGCTGGCGTCCTTAACGACGTCGATAAAATGGCGTGTGATCATGTCGCCCAATTTGTCCGGACAAATTTGTCTAGACAAGTCTTTTTTTCAGATTAGTGTAAATTTATCGAATCCGGAGATAGAAATATGACGTTGATCGGCACGAAAATGGTTGAAGATGGCCGCACTTCACGCGAAATTTTTGAAGAAGTAATGGGCAATCCAGCACGGAAGAAATTCGGTTTTGGCGAGAAGCTGGCGATCGTGAATGTCGATCTGCAGCAAGCCTATACGCGAACCGATATGTTCAAAACTGCCTATGAGACGGATCCGAAGCAGATTGACTACATCAACCGGATTTCGGCAATGGCGCGAGCAAAGCATATGCCGGTGATCTGGTCGCGCGTGGCTTACAAGGATGATGCCGGTGACGCCGGCATTTGGGGGACGCGGACCGATACCGAAGATTCACTCCAGAATATCAAATATGATTCCGAGCGGCACAAGCTCGACCCGCGGTGTGAAATTGGCGCCGATGATCTTCAATATACCAAACGTATGCCCAGCGCTTTTTTTGAAACCCAACTTGCCAGCTATCTGGTGTGGCACAAAGTGGATACGGTTGTCGTTACCGGCGGCTCGACCTCGGGCTGCGTGCGGGCGACGGCGGTGGATGCGCTTAGTCACGGCTATCGCACGATTGTACCGATCGAAACCTGCGCCGACAAGCATGAAAGCTATCATTTTGCGAATCTGACTGATTTGCAGATCAAATATGCCGATGTCGAACCGGTGCAGGCGGTTATGGACTGGTTGGAGGCGAGATAGTGAGCGAGGCGCAAAAGTCAGATCCCGGGCTCTACGATTATCTGCCTTACCGTAACCGGCCGAAAATTGAATGGCCGGACGGGAAAACCTGCGCGGTTTGGATCGCGCCTAATATGGAATTTTACGAGCTTGATCCGGCGGTCAATCCGCACCGCAAGAGTTGGCCCAGGCCGCATCCCGATGTGGTCGGCTATTCCCATCGCGATCATGCCAACCGGGTCTCGCACTGGCGGATGGCAGATATGATGACCAAGCACGGCTTCCCGGGATCGGTGAGCCTGTCGGTCGCGCTTTGCGATCATATTCCCGAAGTCGTCGAGGACGCCCGCCAGCGTGACTGGGAGTTTTTCAGCCACGGCATTTACAACACACGCTATTCCTACGGGATGGACGAAGCGCAGGAACGCGCGATTATCGAGGATAGCATTGCCACAGTGGAGCGCGCCACCGGTCAACGCATTCGTGGATGGCTCGCTCCCGCGCTGACCCACACCCCGCACACGCTGGATCTGATTGCCGAATATGGTCTCGACTATACCTGCGACCTGTATCACGACGATCAACCCACGAATATCAACGTCAAATCGGGGAAGCTGACCGCCATCCCCTACAGCCTTGAAGTCAACGATCATTATGGCTTCTTCATCTACAACATGTCTCCCCGCGAATATGCCGATACGCTGATCCGGCAATATGACCGGCTGGCAGAGGAAGGCGCGCAGTCGGGGACGGTCATGTGCATTCCGCTCCACAGTTACCTGATTGGCCAGCCGCACCGGATAGGGCCGTTCGAGGCGGTGCTGGAACATATTGCCGCCGACGGCCGCGCCTGGATAACCAAGGCTGGTGACATAGTGGACGCCTTTCGCGCGCAAACGGGAGGCGCATCGTGAGTCTTGATCCTGGCTATCTCGAATATCCCAAACGACGGCGCGGAATGGACCATGACCATTATCCCTATTCGATCATGCACCAGCGCCCGCCCGTCAATTGGCCGGATGGCAACAAGCTGCTGATCTGGCCGGTCATCAGCCTGGAATATTTCCCGATGGTGCCGAGCGATGACCCGTTCCGCGCGCCAGGGCATATGCAGACAGCCTATCCTGACTATCGCCATTATACAGCGCGGGAATATGGCACGCGGATCGGGATATACCGTTTGCTCGGCGCGTTTGAGAAAGTGGGCGCGAAGATTTCTGTCGCCGCCAACAGCGTGATCGCAGAGCGTTATCCTGAGCTCATCGAAGACATCATGGCGGGCGGTCACGAGATTATCGCGCATACCACCGATATGAACGGCACCATCGCCAGCGGCATGGCAGAGGCGGATGAGCGAGCGCTGATAAACCGCTCCCTCGACGTTCTTGAAAAAGGCACCGGCACCCGCCCGCGCGGCTGGCTGTCAATCGCCCGCTCGCAGAGTTTCAACACCGCTGGATTGCTTTCCGAGGCGGGCGTCGATTATATGTGCGACTGGGTGAATGATGAGCTGCCTTATGCGTTTCAGACAAAGGCGGGAGAAATCACCAATATCCCGCTGAACCACGAACTGTCGGACCGGCAGATAATCAATGTGCAGCAGCAATCGGTGGACAGCTATGCGCAGTCGATTAATGATGCGGCATCTTGGCTGTTGAGCGAAGCAGAAACCTATGGCGGCCGGATACTTCCGATGCATTTGACGCCCTATATCATGGGACTGCCTTACCGAATCGGTGTCTTTGAAAAACTGGTCGAAGACCTCTCCCAACGCGGCGGCGTCGATTTTGCACGGGGTGTTACCATCGTCGACAGCTGGAAGGCGCAACAATGAAAATACGCAATCCCCGGACCGGCGAAGCGGATTACGAAATTGACCAACTGGATGATGGGGCGATTGCGGCTGAAGCAAAAAGGCTCCGAGGGGGTCAGATTGACTGGGCCGCAAAAACACCGAAGCAGCGCGGAGAGGTGCTGTATCGCTGGGCGGATGCGATTGAAGCTGAACTGGGCGATATTGTCCCGGCACTGACGGCAGACACGGGCCGCGCCGGAATCTCGAGAATCGAAGCCATTAGCGTCGCTGGCCAAATCCGGCGCTGGGCAGAGCAGGCGCCTGAGCTTATTGCCGATGGTCAGCCGACCGGCCAGCCGACCTCGCAGCCCGATATTACGACATCAATCCAACTGGTGCCATACCAGCTAATCGGCGTGATCAGTCCCTGGAATTTTCCGCTGATCCTGGCGCTGATTGACGCGATTCCGGCGCTGATGGCAGGTTGTGCGGTGCTGGTCAAACCATCGGAAGTTACGCCGCGTTTCATCAGGCCGCTGATGGAAATCGTGAGATCAATTCCGGAACTGGCAGGCGTGCTTTCCCTCATAGAAGGTGACGGGGCTACGGGCGCGGCGATGATCGAGCATGTCGATTATGTCTGCTTCACCGGATCGGTCGCGACCGGCCGCAAAGTGGGAGAAGCTGCCGCAGCTGCATTTATCCCCGCCAGTCTGGAGCTGGGCGGCAAGGATCCAATGATCATTCTCGCTGATGCAGATCCGGAAAAAGCAGCGGCAATCGCGCTCCGTTCGAGCATCGTGAATAGCGGTCAAGCTTGCCAGTCTATCGAACGCATCTATATTGCCAAGGCGATTGCGGATCCGTTTCTCGAAAGTCTGGTTCGGCAAGCCGAAGCGGTGGAACTCAACTATCCTGATATTACCCGCGGTCATATCGGTCCATTTATCTTCGCAAAACAGGCCGAAATCGCACAGAACCAGCTTGATGACGCAATGGCCAAGGGTGCAAAACTGTTGGCTGGCGGGGCGGTAGAGCAACTTGGTGGCGGACTGTATCTGAAGCCTACAGTTCTGACGGACGTTACGCCCGATATGGATATAATCAGCGAAGAAAATTTCGGGCCGGTTATTCCTGTAACGGTTTTTGACGATATCGAGGACGCGATCGCGCAAGCCAATGACAGCAAGTTCGGACTGTCGGCGGCGGTTGTCAGTGGCTCGATTGAAGCAGCCGAGAAAATAGCCTCGCGGCTCAACGCCGGGGCGGTTTCGATCAATGATGGTTCGCTTACCTCAATGATCTGGGAAGCGGAGAAATCGAGTTTCGGCTATTCCGGCCTTGGCGCATCGCGGATGGGTTCGAGCGGTCTGACGCGTTTTTTTCGAAAACGTGTGCTCATTCGTCAGTCCGGCGACGCGTCGCAGATTACGGCATTTGCCGAGGAGAATTTTGCATGAAAGCCTATGAAATCGGTCCGCAAACCGGGCTGGATAGCCTACGCCTTGTCGAACGTGATGCGCCAGTGCCCGGCCCATACGAGGTTGCTATCAAGGTCGATGCCGCCTGCCTGAACCATCGCGATCTTCTGACGCTGAAAGGACAATATGGTCCGATGAAAGCGGAAGACCGTATTCCGTTGTCGGACGGTGTCGGCAGCGTGATTGCGCTAGGTGAGAATGTGACCAATATTGCGATCGGTGAGAGGGTCATCGCTCCCAATTTCGTTACCTGGCTCGGCGGCAAATTTACACCAGCCATTTTTGCGCAAGATCTTGGGATCAGTCGGGATGGCTGGCTAGCAGAAACGATAATTTTGCCGGCCGACGCGCTTATCGCAGTGCCGGATGATGTGAGCGATGATGTTGCCGCAAACCTCGCGGCCGCCGGTAGCACGATCTGGCATTGTATCGTTACATTTGGAGGCCTGCAAAAAGGCGATCTGGTGCTCACCCTGGGCACGGGCGGGGTATCTATTTTGACGCTTCAGATTGCAAAGGCGCTTGGCGCGGAGGTCGCGATCACTTCCTCCAGCAATGACAAGCTTGAACGCTGTAAGGCCATGGGGGCGGACTATTGCGTCAACTATCGTGAACATGCGGACTGGGCGACGAGCTTGATGACCGAGACCGGCGGACGAGAGGCGGATATCGTCGTTGATACCGCTGGATTGAACTCCATCGAACAGAGCATTGCCGCTTGTGCTCCCAACGGGCGTATCGCCTTGATTGGCGGATTGTCGGGTGAGCCGGAACGAGCGCCCCAATTGGGCGGTGTCATTGGCAAGAACCTGACCATGAAGGGCATTACGGCGGGCAGCCGGGCCATGCTTTGTGATGTTGTTGATCTGATATCACGCGAAAATATTGAGCCGCTAATCGACACAAAATTCACCTTCGATGACGCCCCTGCAGCCTTTGCCTATCTGGAAAGCGGCGACCACATGGGCAAGGTGATGATTACCTTTTGAGTTCGGCCAGTTCGTACCAGGTCATCATATAGCCACCAACGCCGCCCTGCACGAAGATGCCGTCCTCATCATCGGTGATCCAGACATCATAAGGCGGGTGTTCCCCAGCCATGCCGCCGGTACCCGGAACGATGCTGGCATCATCGACAAATTGCAGATGCTTGCACTGGAATGTACCCGCAGGCACCGTCACTTCTTCCTTGCCTATATAGAGGGCACCGATCTTGACCTGTGCGATTTGCGGCGGGGTTGCGCCGCGATGGTCGGGTGAGGGGAGATAGCAATTGAGCAAACGTGACTGGCCTTCCGCCCATTCCATTGTCGAGAGCATATAGCCGTCGGAAACAATCGGATGCGTGCCAAAGCCAGTCAGTGGCAGTTCGGCTTCCACTTTTTGCGAGAGCCGACCAATTGACGGTCCAAAGCTTTCCATTTCAATATGTTTGCCGTCAAAACGCATCCAGCCGGCACCCATGAAAGCATCACCCACGGTCAGATGGACATGAAGGTTGGTCGGCTGTTTATTCCCGTCCATCGCATAGACTATGTCGCGCATAACGGTCGGTTCGGGTTCTTCGATCTCGCAATGGGCGCGCATGATTACACTGCCGTCACTATGGTGCGTGAACATGAAGGTTTCAAAGCCGCGATTTTGCCCCTCCATCTCCGGCTTGCGGGAGGTATATTCGAGGCGTCCTTCAATAATGCGGTGTTTCATGCGTTGATTCTCCTGATCTTTGTCATGCCATTGCATTTTTCTCTTGCCAAGTCCAATTTGTCCGGACAAATTAAGGCTGAATAAGTTAAGCTGGATCAGGTGGGGAAACATCATGGAATTTCTGATGACGAACGAGCTCAGCATTTTGCGCTGGGTACATATATTGGCGATGGTTTACTGGCTCGGCGGCGAGTGGGGCGTGTTCCAGACGAGTTATAACGTAACCAACCGAGAACTTTCGCTGGAAGAACGCAAGCGTCATATGGAGACTGCCTATCGTATCGACATATTGGCGCGCACAGGGATTGTGCTGTTGCTACCGCTCGGACTCCACATGGGCAAGATATATGGCTTTGTGCCATTTCTTGAAGGAACCGGAATCTGGTGGATGTGGCTGTTTTTTGCGGTCTGGCTGGCAATGACGTGGCTGGCATTCATCAAGCGCGAAACAGCACTAGGCATCAAGGTGACCATGCTGGAAGAAAAATTGCGCTATCCGCTTATAGCGGCGCTGTTCATTATTTCGTTCATGGCATTTGGCGGGAGTGGCCCAATTGTCGCTGGGGAGGGGAACCACTGGTATCCCGCAAAAATAGCGCTTTATGCTTTCGCGCTGTGCATCGGCCTGTTTCTGCGTCTGGTGATGCGGCGCTGGACAACGCGGTTTCAAATCCTGGCACAGGGGCCAAATGCGGCAGAAGAGGCCGCACTGGAACGGGAGATCGGGCAGGCGCGAATCTCTGCTTATATTTACTGGATTACGATCGCAGGCGTTTGTTTCCTCGGAGCCGTCAAACCGTTTTGATCCGAGTATTGCAACCAAAAGGTCTGAGCCTGTCAAAGTACCTCTATCGCCGGCGACTTTCCGTTGCACGACAGACGTCCTTCGACAGGCTCAGTACAAACGGAATTAACCGGCAATCACCGGATCATGAGTGTCAAATCTCCATCATCTCCCGGCTGATTTCCTCAACCGGCTGGTCGGGGTTTTCCAATTCTTGCAGCATCTGATGCGGACCGCGCATCACGCGGTAAATATACTCGCGGATCATCAGGCCGCGTTCATAGGCGGCCTGCTTGTCCGGCGTGTAACCGTCGATATCCTTGCGGGTGACCGTACCTTTGGCCTCCAGAAGCCGTTCAACGGTATCCAATCTTTCGCGCAGCACGGATACCTCACCGACGACTGCCATCAGAATAGACAGCAACCGCTCGTCTTGCGGGTCGTCAAAAAACTCCGGGCGCTTGCCTTTAGCGCGCTTGTTGGCTGCTGCCATCCAGTCAAAAGCTGTATCGGTCATTCTGCGGCCTCCATCATCTCTTTGGAATTTTTCCAGGCACCATAAGCATGCCAATAAGCGGCGCGGCCATGATCCTCGGTGTCGCCGATCGGGGCTTCGGGGAAAATTTCCCGGTCAACCACCGCGCGAACGCCGGTTTCAAAAAGCTCTGACCGATCAAAACCGGCCGAAACCATCTCATCCTTCATGTCCATCGAGTGCATAGAGGACCAAAACGGTTCATTATTATTGAACGCATCCCAATCGCGCAGGAACTGTTCAAACAACGGCATATCGTCCGAATATTCCGGTTGTTCAAGATGCAGCATCAACCCGTCATCTGCCAGCACCCGGTAGCATTCCGACAATATCTTCGGCAGTGCTTTGCCACTGGTTTCGTGCAGGAACATCGTGGTTTGGACCCAGTCAAAAGTGCCATCATCCCAGCGCGAGAGATCTTCCGCATTGGCCTGAATGAATTTGAGATTGGTCGCGCCGAGCGATTGGGCGCGGGCGTGCGCAAAACGCAATATCGGTCCTGCTGTATCAATCGCTATCACTTCACAATCGGGAAAGGCGAGTGCCAAGGGTACGATATTATGACCCGTGGTACAGCCGACATCCAGAATCCGGCGTGGCTCCCAACCGGGCCGTTCCTTTTTGATCCATTCAACCAGCGCCTGTCCGCCACCATCGTTTAGAGCGCCAAGACCGCCGCCTGTGGTGGCAAAAATACCGCAATCATAATTGACGCCAGCAGAAACATCGCCGGGCATCTCTTCGCCATGGTAGCTGCCGGGCATGCAGTGAATATCCACAGCGTTCTGGTAGCGCGGAATTTCTATCTCAGGATTAAGTTCGAGTGTATCGCGTCCCTCGTTGAATTGACGCGCTTTGGCGTTCAATTCGTCAATCTGGCGTAGGGTTATCGCGCGTCCGTTTTGCTGACGCATTTCCATCGAGTTGCGTTTGACCGCCGACCAGAAAGTGTGGAAATGGTCTTTATTCATCGCATGACGAATTTCAAACCGGTCCTTGGGATCGCGGCCATGTTCTTTTTGAAAGGCGGGAAGTACGCGTCTTTCATATGTCAGCTTATTGCCCGCACCGAGCGGGCCGGCGAGGAATTTGTTGAAATTGGCGAGAAAGTCAAACCGCGCAATTTCGTCATGGGTTGGAACCGGCGATACGCCGTGCCGCGCAACCGCGTTATAGGGGGGAGCCACATCGAGCTTCTGTTCATCATTCATATCAGGCCATCCTTGATCATGCGTTCGATCGTTTCTTCTTGGGTACGGAGGAAATAATTACGGTCCGGGGTCACAATTTCGTTGTTCTGGATCAAACCATCGGCTTTTTGCGGCGAGTTTCCGGAATAAGTTGCGGCGAACAACTCCAGTCGCTGCCGCGCGAGGAAGTTTGTCATAGCCGGTTTGCGCCTTGCAGCCCGTAGAGCGCCGAGATCGATATCGGCAAAGGCAGTGAAGGTTTCACCGGTGTTCGATTCGGACAGTACCCGGCCCTTGTAATCGACCACCATACTGTTGCCGTCCGCAGAGGCGAGAGGCATGGTGGATTGTTCGATACCGGCTGTGTTGGCCGAGACAACATAAGCCATATTTTCCTGCGCGCGGGCGCGCTTTCCAATATCCTTTGGCGTGTCCAGCGGCGATCCGATTTCCGAACTGCAATGCGCAAACACTTCAGCACCCCGGAGCGCCAGTGCCCTTGCGATCTCCGGATAGAGTATCTCTTCCGATGCGATGGCCGCAAGATTGCCAATCTCGGTTTTCGCGACCGGAAACACACCATCCAGCCCATAAATATCCAAATATTTTGACCAGACATCGTGCGGCGTTGGCGCGAACATGCTGTTCAGCCGTCGATAGCGCAGGACGACGTCACCCGACGGCGCAACGATGAAACTGGCTTGGAAATATAGTCCCGGAAAATTCTTGTCTGCCTCATAAGCATTTCCGGCGATGAACATTTTGAGTCGCTGCGCCATGGCGCCGAGCGCCTCATATTCCGGCCCGTCCACTTCCAGTGCCGCCTTGTCGGCAAAATCAGGAATGGAAATCCGGCCCGGATAGCTGGTCAGCAGATATTCCGGCAGCACGGCCAATTTGACCGGATTGCCAGCATATTGCTGGATGAAGATAGAGGCGGAACGAATTTTGCTTTCCAAACTGCCTATCATGTCCAGCATTTGCCTGCGCGCAGCCGCTTTGTCCGGCGTTTTCTCTATCGAACGCGCGGCCAGCTGCATCGCGACGGCGGCATAGGTTTTTGTATCTGTCATATTACTCGCTTTACCATTTTTTCGTGTTGCCGCCAAAGCGCCTGAGGATGCGGAGACACATATCGCCGCTGCCATGATCTGCCTGCGATCAAAATTCATAGCTGTTTCGATACCCACTTCTACAAACCCAGTGATCCCGGATTCATCAGTCCCCTGGGATCCAGTGATTTCTTCAAATCCAGTAGCAACGCATCTGCCGCCGGATCGAGGCTGTCGCGATAGTGATAGGTTCTTCCGATCTGGAAGTGCACCGCGCCCTGTTCATAAAATAGATCAACCAGCGCCTGCTTCATTTTCTGGGTCATTGCCCAGGCTTCCGGATTGGCAGCCAGCTTGGGAAGTTTCGCCAGATGGGCTTTCTCTACCGTATCTTCGTGCAAGGGATTCGCGGCATCGGGCCAGTAGAGACAGGGTTCGATGATCATGCCCGACCCCGCGACAGCAGAAACCAGCGTGCCGGTAAATATATCGAGCGCATCCATTTCAGCGCGATGTTTTTCGAACAATGCTTCGATCGCCGTATAACAGGCGACCGCTTTGGAATGCGGCAATAAACCGTGAATGGGTGCCCAGCGCTGTCCCTCGGGACCGAGCATCGAGTTGAGCGGCCCGAACGGATTGGCGCGAATGATTTTCGGTATTGTGTTCTCGGTTTCGGTCGCTCCATTGGCCAACGCCATTTTACGCGCGCGCGCCAGATCATCATCGGCAGCCGCCTGAATGCGTCCTTCGGTCAGGACGTGCAGCGAGAATTTCGCTTCATCCATGAAATTGCGACCGGCGGTCACCACCTTCGCGCCTTCCTTGATCGCGCCCCAGACCGACCCCTGTTTCTTCATCATATTGCCAAGCGCTTTGGCATCGCTTCCGAGGCTATCACGTTTCATTCGAATGGCGTTCAGGCTGGGGTCAAAGCCGAAACATTCGGTCGCGACGCCAGAACGTTCGATCTCGGCTGCCGCTGTCAAAGTGTCTTCGTGGGTTTCAAAGGAGAAGCTGGCATAACCATGAGCTTCCGCCTCCGGGATCAGACGCATGGTTATTGTCGCCTTGATCCCCAGCGCGCCGGTGTCGGCGAGAAACAATCCGGTCAGATCCGGGCCGTAAGGCCGCGTAAACTCGCTTCCGGTTTTCAGGATCGTGCCATCGGCCAGAACCACGTCCATCGCGATGCAGCTTTGCGCCGCCGTCCCGTAGCGCCCCGATCCCCAGAACAGGCAGTTCTGGCTCATACCGCCGCCAATATTGGCTATCAGGCCGGATAGCGTACCCCAGAAAGGCGTCCGCAAACCCTTGGGTTGCAGTGCCTTGTAGAGTTGTGCCCAAGTGCATCCCGCCTCTACCGTCACGGTCATGTCGGTTTCGTTGATATCGAGGATCCGATCCATTGCGGCCAGATCAAACAAGACAGCGCCGGGCTGGTTACTGGTATAACCTCCCGTATAGCTCATCCCTCCACCACGAGGGATTACCGGGACATTTTGAGACGTGGCTGCTGCAACCGCTGCCGCAAGCTCTTCCTTGTTCTTCGGACGCACCACAGCCAGCAAATCTGCGCCGCGTTCATATACGTCATGGGCATAGAAATTTAATGTGGCGTCGTCGGTCAGAATCTCGGCGCCGGATTCGGCAATCAAGTCGGTTGCGTTGGTATTCGCTTTGGTAGCCATCAGGTTGGCACTCCTTCTACATCATCAGCAATTGTGGGATCGCTATCCGGAAAACTGTCAGGATAGCGACCGAGCAGCAGCAGCACGCCGCCGCCTATGATAAAACCGAAAATTGCCACCGTCAGAATTGGATCATAGCTACCAGTATTGTCGCGTACGCTGGCATAGATAATCGGGGAAAGGGCAGAGAAAAGGCCGAACGGCATGTAGAGCATGCCGTAGATTTTGCCGTAATGCGCCATACCGAAATAGCGACCGGTGAGATACGCGATCAAGTCACTCTCCGCCCCTGCTGCGAAGCCGAGCAGAAATCCGGCCAGTGCTGCGGCAGGAAAAACAATAGTGTCGCCCAGCAACAAATAACAGGACAAGGCCGGCAGGCACAGGAGCGGAAATGCGACGAACCCCTGCCAGAAACGGTCGAGCAGCGCGCCAGTGATAAGGCGGCCGGCGAATATTCCCAAGCCGAGAACGCCCATGACCGAGGCAGCCGTTTGTGCATCTAGCCCCCGGTCGGACAGCATGGCTGGCATATTGATAAACGCACCGCCAAAGGCTGTGGATATCAACGCAATCGATAGCCAGATCAGCCAGAACCGGTAATCTCTCATTGCTACGCCGAGAGTGACGCCGGTAAGATTTCCGCTTTCGCTTAATATAGCCTTGGGACGTTCTTCAGGTCGTGGCTCGCGGAACAAAAAATAACCTATCGGCAAGGCAATCGCCAAAGGCAATATCGCGACGATTGCAAACATTTCGCGCCAGCCGTAATTTTCAATCGCCCATACCGCGAGCTTGGGTACCACAATCGCGGCAAAGCTCGTGCCCAATAACAAGATGCCTAGAGCCAAACCGCGATGTTTGTAGAACCACAAATTGATCGCGCGACTCCAGCTGACCGGCGTTGAGCCGATACCGATCAGGCCAACCAGCACCCACAGCGCGTAATAGATATAGAGCGTGGAACTGGCTTTGGCCGTCGGTGTCAGCGAAATGGATGCAAATGAAAATCCAAAGGCAAGCAGGGAGTAAAGCGCGACTTTGCGAACGCCATATCTATCGGCCAGGGATCCAAAAAATGGAGCGAGCAACGCTGCAATGACGCCGAAAATGGTGATCGGAAAGAGAATTTGTGTTCGGCTCCATCCGAATTCCGCAATCATCGGCTCGACCGTGAAGCCAATAACATTAAACGGTAGTGGAGATGCTCCGCAGGCAACCCCCAACACCCCCGCAAACAAGATGGTCCAGCCTCTGGAGAATTCATTCCGGGTTTCCATGCTATCAGCCATATAAACCTTAAAATTCTTAATTTGTCCGGACAACTATACCGCAATTTTACTATCATGCTACAAAAAGTCGAGCACGCAGCTATTTATCTCGCCTGCCTAGCGGGAAACAACGAGTTTCCTTCGGAAACCGACAGAGGTTCTAGCGATAAGATCGGTCAAATCCTGCCAATCAAAACTCAAACGGCTTTTGATAAAAAATGGGAGAAGGGCATTGATCAGCAGAATTGGAAACCAGCCGTTTCAGATAAAAAGGGAGGCCGGTCCCAAGACCGACCTCCTAGGGAGAAACCTTTTGCTGTGGAAGCGCTATTTGTCGTCCTTTTTCTCTGCCCGATCAGCGTCGATCATCGCCTTGAAAACAGTCCATGTCGTTTCGTTTTGTCGCGGATCATCTCCTGGTGGCGGGACAGTATATTCGGGGTGGTTGAGCGCAATCTCGTCCTTGATTATGCGAGGCAAATCGTCATATTTTTTTAGTTTTGCGCCCATCGCATTGAACACCATCTGTCCTTGTCGCCCGCGCATTTTCATCCACGGCATCCAGTCTGAAATCCGTACCCAACTGACAGTAGGATAAGCGGTTGGGTTTCTCGTATCCAAAATTTCATCTGCAAGAAACGCAAAGTCGAATATCTCCATCGCGTGATATTTATTACCAACATAATCCTGATAATCACCAGCCAGAACATTGTGATAGAAAAGGGGGACTTCGATCGGCATGAACATCCATTTTCCTTGACGGCGCAACGTGGTCATTTTGAAAGGCTTGCCGTCGGCGGAATATGGAAAACTGGGACGGCTGTTTACCGGATCATTGGCAATTTGCATCACGTTGACCGTTTCGCCGCTCCACGGATTTTCCCATTTCCGAAGAATTTCATTCGTTTCGGGATCGAGGTAAAACATGACCTCGCGACTGACTTGCTGATAGCCTGTGCCACGTTTTGGGTCCGTGATTTTAACGCACTGCCGGATGTTCATGCCTTCGCCATTGAACAAATGCCGGTCGGGCTCGCCCTGAACGCGTGAATAAACTTTGCCCGACCAGTGATAGACAGCGGGAACACCATCTGCTTCACCGCATTGGACGCGCTTTGAAATTTCGAGAGCATCTTCGGCCTTGTTGGGATCCAGTGTTCTCGCCGATAATGATGTGCCGAACGCCATCGATGCAATGATCGCTGTTGCGGCGCCATGCTTCAGATATCGTTTCATTGTGCATCTCTCCTGTGTTTCAAATACGCGATTGATTTTATTTTTCGGTTGACTATTAGATTTGTCCGGACAAATTGTGAAGAGATATTTTAAGGAATCTAACAAAACGAGCAATATGACCAGTTTCACCAACTTTCTTTTTGTACCAGCCAATCGCCCGGAGCGCTTTGAAAAGGCGGCATCCAGCGGTGCGGACCTGATCTGCATAGATCTGGAAGATTCGGTTCCTGCCGATCAAAAGGATAGCGCGCGCGAGTCTGTCTTGACCGCGCTTGCCGGCCTCGAACGCAAAAAGACCGCTGTCCGGATCAATGGACTAAAAACCAAAGCGGGTCTTGCGGACTTGCTGGCGCTAGCCGCCGCCGAGCATCTTCCGGCACTGGTTTTCCTTCCGATGGTCGAAAGTGCGACCGAAGTTGAAATCGCGCACAGCATATTGGGAGAACGGGTCGAAGGTCTCGTTCCGCTGATCGAAACGGTAAAGGGTTTGCGTGCTGGCGATGACATAGCCGCATGTGACGGCGTCACCGGGATGATGTTCGGAGGCGGTGATTTTTCTGCCGAACTGGGAACGAAGCTGGAGTGGGAGCCGCTGTTGGCTGCCCGCGGGGCCTTCATTATGTGCTGTGCCTCGGCGCAGGTGATGGCGATTGATGTGCCCTACATCGATATGGGTAATGAGGAGGGGCTTGCCGATGAATGTGCCCGCATCAAGGCAATGGGTTTTCATGCCAAGGCTGCCATTCACCCCAAACAGCTACCGGTCATTCAGAGCGCCATGCGCCCAAGCGAAGCGGAAATTGCCGAAGCGAAAGAGGCTATTGCCGCCTACGATGCAGCAGGTGGCAGAGCGATCAGCCACAGCGGACGGTTGCTGGAAGCGCCAATCATGGAGCGATACCGTCGGATGCTAGCGGCGGCACAGGCGACAAAAATTTAATGATAGAAGGACTGAAACATGCGTGATGGAGTTATAGAAGTCAGCCCAGGACGGTTCCGCGAAACGTTCGGGCGCTATTTCGAGGATTTTGTTGTGGGGCACATCTACGAGCATCGCCCCGGCCGGACGATTACGGATACGGACAATGTCCATTTCACTCTGCTGACAATGAACACGCATCCGGCACATTTCGATTATGAATTCGCGAAAAAGACCGAGTTCAAAAAACCGCTCATCTGTTCGCCACTTACGATCGCTCTGATGGTGGGCATGAGCGTCTCCGATACCAGCCAGAAGGCGGTAGCCAATCTCGGCTGGGACAAGATCAAAATGACCAAGCCGATGTTCCCCGGCGACACGCTTTATGCCGAAAGCGAAGTGCTGGAAACCCGGGAATCTTCCTCGCGCCCCGAACAAGGCATTGTCACGATCAAGACGATCGGCAAGAACCAGCACGATGACATCGTCTGTACGTTCGAACGCACGATGCTGATCTGGAAGCGTGGCTTCGGCAACACTGACGATTAGATTGAATACCCGCTAAACTACCGCAAAAGACGATTTCAGGAGTATGGCTATGGCTAGCGCAGCCCAGGATCCCGCAAAAGATTTTATCCCCCGAACGATTGATCCCGATGATGAACGGGCTTTTATGGACGCCATTGAAAAATGGGTAGAAGGTGAAGTGAGGCCTGTGGTCATGGAGCATGACCATGGTGATATCTGGCCTGAAAAACTGGTCGATCAAATGGCCGAAATGGGGTTGTTCGGGGCCACTATTGGGGAAGAATATGGCGGCCTCGGCTTGCCAGCGACAACCTACGCGAAAATCGTGACCTATGTGTCCTCTTACTGGATGGCGCTTACTGGCATCTTTAATTCTCACCTGATCATGGCCGCAGCGGTAGAGCGTTTCGGCACCGAAGAGCAGAAGCAGGAATGGCTGCCGAAATTCGCCTCCGGAGAAATCCGGGGCGGTCTGGCGCTGACCGAACCCAATGCCGGCACCGATCTGCAGGCCATTCGCACCGTGGCTACCCGCGATGGGGATGATTATGTCATCAACGGTACGAAGACCTGGATTTCGAATGGCATCAAGGGCAGCTGTTTTGCGCTGCTCATCAAAACCGATCCCAAGGCCGATCCGCGCTACAAAGGCATGAGTCTTATGATCGCGCCGAAGGGCGAAGGCTTTACCGTTGGCAAGAAGTTCGAGAAGCTTGGTTACAAAGGCATTGATAGTGCGGAGCTAATGTTTGACAATTACCGCATACCAGCCAAAAACCTTATTGGCGGCGTGGAAGGACAGGGATTTTTCCAAGCCACCGGCGGACTGGAACTTGGTCGTATCAATGTAGCCGCACGCGGCGTTGGCCTGGCCAAAGGGTCTTTGCGACTGGCGACCGAATATGCGCAGCTTCGTGAAACAATGGGCAAACCGATCTGCGAGCATCAGGCTATCCAGTTGAAACTGGGCGACATGGTTACCCGTGCCCGCGCATCGGAATTGCTGACAATGGACGCGGCCGAAGCTTATGATCGCGGAGAACGCTGTGACATGCAGGCGGGCATGGCGAAATATTTCTCCTCGGAATCGGCTGTTCGCAATTCGGAAGAGGCGATGCGCATTTACGGCGGCTACGCTTATTCCAAGGAATATGAAATCGAGCGCTATTATCGCGACGCGCTGCTGATGTGCATCGGTGAAGGCACGAATGAGATGCAGCGAATGATTATCTCCAAGCAATGGGTAAAGCAGAATCCGGCATGAGCATGAAACTCCCCCTGAAAGGCTTTCGTGTTCTGTCTGCCGAGCAATATGGCGCCGGCCCGTACGGTACCATGTATCTCGCACAGTTGGGCGCGGATGTGATCAAGATCGAACCGCCATCTAAAAACGGAAAGGGCGGCGGTGATACTGCCCGCCACGTTGGACCGCATTGGTTGCGCGAAGAGGAAAGCCTGTATTTTCAAAGCTTCAATCTCAACAAGCGTTCGCTGACTCTGGATTTGCGAAGCGAAGAAGGCGTGGAAATTCTCCACAAGCTGGTCAAGAGTTCGCACGTCATGGCCAATAATCTGCGCGGCGATGTTCCTGCGAAAATCGGTCTGGATTATGACAGCCTCAAAGCCGTCAATCCGGCTATCATCTGCGCGCATTGCTCCGCCTATGGCCGGGATAATGAGCGTGCCAAATGGCCGGGATTTGACTATCTGATGCAGGCCGAAGCCGGTTTCTGTGCTCTGACCGGGGAGCCTGATGGGCCACCGGTTCGTTTTGGCCTGTCGATGGTGGACTTTATGTCGGGGACGCAAATGGCAGTCGGTTTGCTCGCCGCGCTTCTCGATGCCCAGCGCTCTGGGGAAGGTTGTGACGTGGACGTTGATCTGCTGTCCGCGGCGGTGCACCAGACCAGCTATCCAGCGCTCTGGTATATGAATGAAGGGGACATTACCCCGCGGGTGAAGCGCGGCGCGCATCCTTCCGCTACTCCTAGTCAGATGTTCAAGGCCGCAGATGGCTGGATGTTTGTGATGGCGCAAATACCGAAATTCTGGCCGATACTGGCAGAGAATATCGGGCATAGTGAACTGATCAACGACCCGCGTTTTGATACGCCCGCCAATCGACTGAAAAACCGTGATGTTCTTACAGGGATTTTGGACGATATTTTTGGGGCACATAATGTTGCCCATTGGCAGGGCTTGCTGGAAGGCAGCGTTCCGGTTGCACCGGTTTACAGTCTTGACCAGGCGCTGGACAATCCCTGGCTTGAAACCATTGGCATGCGCGATACCGTCAGTCATCCGGACAACCCGGAAATGAATGTGCTATCCAGCCCGATCAAGCTGAACGGAAAGCGCCTTCCCAACAAGGCCGGACCACTTCTCGGCGCGGACAATGATACGGTATTGGTTGAAATCGGTTATGACGCCGAAGCCATTGGCGCTTTGCGATCCAAGGGTGTAATCTGAACAAAATGGCAAAACTTGCGGGCATAAAAGTCATCGATCTCTCGCTGTTTCTGCCGGGACCGATGCTCACCATGATGATGGCGGATCACGGGGCGGAGGTGATCAAAGTTGAGCCACCCGCGGGCGATCCGGCACGACAAATGGAGCCGATGGAGTCGGGCCAATCGGTCTGGTTCCGCAATCTTAATCGCGGCAAGCAGGCGCTGGCACTCGATTTGAAAAGCGAGAGCGGTCGCAAACATCTTTGGGAATTGCTCGCCGAGGCAGACGTCATGATCGAGGGGTTCCGGCCCGGTGTTATGAAGCGGCTGGGATTCAATTATGAAGCTGTTGCTGCGAAAAATCCGCGTATCGTTTATTGCTCGATTTCGGCTTTCGGACAGGAAGGCGAGATGGCTCAGCATCCTGCCCACGACCTGGCAGTGCAGGCGCTTTCGGGCTTTTTGTCGGTGAATGACGGTGCAGACGGAATGCCGGTTGTGCCGGGCGCTCCGTCCGCGGATATGGCCGCCGGTTTGAACGGTTTGTCGGCTGTGCTGATGGCGCTGATCGGACGCGAAAAGACCGGCAAGGGCGATTATGTGGATATCGCCATGTTCGACTCGATGTTGCCATGGTGTGCCCATATAGCCGGTGATGCGATACGCGGCGGCGATGCACCGGTATCACAAACGCAACGTTCGCTGGGCGGCGCTGCTTTCTATAATGTTTACCAAACACTAGATGATAAATATGTCGTTTTAGGTGCTCGCGAAGTGAAATTTGCCAAGAATCTGCTTACCGCGCTGGACCGCCTCGACCTGTTACCGCTGGCGGAAGAAGACGCCGGAAAATTGCAACTGCCGCTGATCAGATTTCTGCGAGACACGTTCGTGACCAAAACCCGCGACGATTGGGTGAAATGGTTTGCCGATAAGGATGTCGCTTTTTCACCGGTGCTCGATTTTGTCGAAGTTTTGAACCAAGGTTTCTTAAAGGAACGCGGCCTGCTGGTCGAAGTCGACGGATCGCACCAGATCGCGCCGACGTTCCGGTTTCGGTCGGAAGAGAAATGGCAGCCCTCCGACGCGCCGGAACTGCAGAAATGAGCGACTTAGTTCACCTCGATATGCATCGAATAGGCGAAGCGTTCACCGGGATGGTAATTTTCCGAAATCTCGAACATCCGGTCGTTTTCGTCAAAATAGCAGCGCAGGATGCGCAGCACCGGATCGCCTTCCTCAATACCGAGGCCGGCGGCAGTGTCTTTGGACGCCGGAATGGCTTGAATATCCTGCGTGACGCGGGTTACGGTGATATTTTCGTAAAGTTCAATCTGCCCGAACAAAGTCGCACCGTTAAGATCAATTTTTTGGACGGAATCGGCAAGTTCGGGATTGATCCAGGCAATAGTGAGGGCAACCGGACGTTTGCGCCCGGCCTTCTGTCTTTTGCCATGGATCACAAACCATTCGCCGTGCGGCTTGATCCCGATCTGTTCGGCAATGCCAGCCGGAATTTCCTGCGGCGGCCTTTTTTCAAAGCTGATCTTGGTATCGAGCGCATATTGCAATATTTCGCCGACATTGCTGAGCGGTTGGTGCAAGGCGCCGGCCCGGGCAGTGGCTGGCTGGACAATGGTCCCCGAACCGCGTTTTCGGGAAATCAGGCCCTCTCCCGTCAGCTGCCGCAAAGCTTCCCGCACGGTAAAGCGGCTGACATCATATTTCTTGCAGAGAACGGATTCGGTCGGAAAATCTCCGGGATCGGAATAGTCGCCGCGCAATACTTCCTGACGCAGTTTATCAGCCAGTTCCAGATAACGGGGTTTCTTTTTCGACGCCAATTTTGCTTTTCCGGACATGGACTTATCATAGGGCGGGCGGGGAAATGACGCAAGAGAGCCTGACAGAGAAACTTGCAACGCATTTGATGCGACCGGTGGACGAGGCGACGCGGCAAAGGGCAAGATTACATTTGCTGGACTGGTTGGGGTGTGTTGCTGGCGCTCGTCGGAGTGAGGTTCACATTGCATCCAATGGATTACCGGGATCGGCTAGACAAGCCGCCCTTCTGGGTAATGTGATGGAGATGGACGATGTCCACCGTGCGGCAATTCTCCATCCCGGTCCTGTTGTCTGGGCTAGTGCGATGATGCAATATCCCGAAGCAATGGAGTCATTTCTGGATGGCGCGGTTCGCGGCTATGAAGCCATGGTGGCTGTCGGGCAAACACTGGATCCACATCATTATTCGCTTTGGCATCCCACCACGACAGCCGGCTTCTTTGGTGCGGTAGGCGTGATGGCCACGCATTTCTCGATGTCTGAAACACAAGTCGTTTGGGCGTTTGGTAACGCTGGTTCTGTGGCCGGCGGCCTTTGGAACTTGAGAAACGAGAATGTCATGACCAAACAATGGCATATTCTTCATGCCGCCCGAACCGGGATCAACGCCGCGCAATCGGCGATGGATGGTCTGACGGGTCCGTGCTTTATACTGGAAGGCCCGCAGGGTCTTCACGCCGCCACCTGCAAAAACCCCAAACCGATGACCTTCCCCGACCAATGGCGGATCCATGAAGTCAGCTTCAAGCCATGGGGTGCTTGTCGTCATGCGCATCCGGCGATTGATGCGGCGCTGGCGTTGAAAGCGAAGCTGGGTAAGCTGCATGGCGATATTCAAGTGGAAACCTATGCCGATGCGATCACCTTTTGCGATCGCCCCGATCCGGTAACCGTGAACGATGCCAAATTCTCGATTCAACATTCGGTTGCCGTGGTCGCGGAACGCGGGGTTCCACAGCTTGCCGATTTTGCGCCTGATGCAATTGAGGCGCTTGCCGATGCGCGGAGCCGGGTGATGATATCCGAAAATCCCGATATAACTGCGCGCTATCCGGAACATTATGGCGCGCGGGTGACATGCGATGGCGAGAGAGTCGAGCTGGTCGATACGCTGGGTGATCCGGAACGGCCTCTGATCAAAGACGGCATCATTGACAAAGCCAGAGCGCTGATTGCCTGGGGTGGTCTGTCCGAAAAAGAAGCGGACCGTGCTATTGATCTGGCACTCAATGGTGACGACCCGCAAGCCATCCATAAAATGCTGGAGGACTGGCTGTCATGAATGCGACCACAGCCATTTTAGATTTCGCAGCGGCAAACCATATTCTGCCTGAAAGTACCAAAGCAGCTGCCCTTCATTTACTCGGTGACACTCTGGCAGGCGGCGCGGCGGGAGCCGTGTCGGGTGAAGCGCAGGCCATGCTATCCGCGGTCCGGGGTTGGGGCGATGGTGACGACGCGCGTTTGCTTGGACTGAGCAAACGCTTGCCAGGTCCATCTGCGGCGTGGTTTAACGGTTTTGCTGTTCACTGTCTGGAATGGGACGCGGTGCATGAGCCGGCAGTGGTGCATGCGATGTCGGTGGTTACGGCAGCATTGCTGGCGGCGGTTGATCGGCAAGATGGCTGTGATGCCGATGAATTTCTGACCGCGCTCTGTGTCGGTGTTGATATTGCCAGCGGACTTGGCGTGGCTGCAACCGGCGCGATGCAGTTTTTCCGGCCAGCAACGGCGGGTGTGATCGGTGCAGCTCTTGCCGTAGCACGGTTAGACAAACTCCCGTCCGAAAAATATGCCAATGTAATGGGCCTTGCCTATTCCCAAGCGGCAGGCACGATGCAGGCGCATGTCGAGGCGTCGATTGCGTTGCCGTTGCAGATTGCCAATGCTTCCCGCGCGGCGATTACAGCGGTTGATCTGGCAAAGGCCGGAATGGATGGCCCACATGATGCGCTCGAAGGGCCATTTGGATATTTTAAGCTCTTCGAACCGGGTGATCTGACTCGCTATACCGAGAGCATCGGTCAGCGCTGGCTGATCGAAGATGTCAGTATCAAGCCCTTCCCGTCCGGCCGCGCCAGCCACGGCATATTGGGTGCGATTGATGATTTGTTGCGGGATGGTTCGCTTGATCCAATGCATGTGGCGTCAGTCGATGTTTCCGCACCGCCGCTCATCCACCGGCTTGTCGGGCGACCTTATAAAATAGACATGACGCCTGCCTATGCGCGATTGTGCCTGCCGTTTCTGGTCCCGCTGATGCTACGCGACCGGATCATTGATCCGCGTTGTTTTACGGCAGAAGAATTCGCCAATCCGGATATTGTAAAGCTCGGCGGGAAAGTCACCGTACGGATAGATGATAACCCCGATCACAACGCGTTAGCCCCGCAAAAACTGGCTATCACTATGTCAGATAACAATGTCATCGAACATATAATCACCGATAATCTCGGTAGTCCCTCTGCGCCAATGTCCGACGTCCAAACCCAATCCAAACGTGATCTGGCACGGGCTCTCGCCAGTGATGACTGCGACCCGCGTATTTTCGAAAATCCTCTAGCCTATGCAACGGAGCCCCAATGAACTTTCCTACCTATTTTGAATCCTTCGATGCCAAGCAGATGCTTGAACAATATCCGGTCGGGGATGCTTTTGTTGATTGCTATACCAAAATGTCGCGCGACGAGCTTTTTGCCATTCAGGACAAGCAGTTCAAGATACTGATGAAACGCGGCTGGGAAATTCCATTCTATCAGCGGCTGTGGGGTGATCAGGGCATAGAAGCGGGTGATATCAAAAGCCTGGCGGACATCACAAAGCTGCCCGTCTATGACAAGACCGATCTGATGGCCTCGGTCAACGAGTATCCGCCCTACGGGGATTTTGACGGGCGGGGCGATAGTCCTGTCGTTTTCCATACCACTTCTGGCACAACAGGCCGTCCGCAGCCGTTGATGTTCGGTCCCAAGGGCCGCGAAATCACCAATCTTATGGTCGGACGGATGTACCGCTGGATGGGGCTGGGGCGCGATGATGTCGTGCAGTCCGTATATGGTCACGGGATGATCAATGGGGGCCATTATATTCGCGAGGCTGTCACGCATTTTACCAATTCGCTGTTCCTCAGCGCAGGCACCGGGATTGAAACGCGATCGATAAATCAGGTTAATCTGTTGGCTGATTTCAATGTCACCTGCATGGTCGGCTTTGTCGATTATATTCGGAAACTGGCCGATGTCGCAGAGGCGGAAAAACTGTTTGACCAGATCAACCTCAAAATGATCATCGGCCATTTGGGGACCGAAGATCGCGCTTCGACCGAGGCAGCCTGGCATGGTGCAAAAGCCTATGACTGGTACGGAGTGGGGGATACCGGTACGATTGCCGGAGAAGGTCCGGATCGCGATGGCATGTATGTGTGGGAAGATGCCCAATATCTCGAATTGCTCGATGTCGATACGGGTGTACCGATAGCACCCGGCGAGACAGGCGATATGGTTGTCACCTGCCTGTTCAAGGACGATATCGCGCCGTGCATCCGGTTCAACACCCATGACATTACCGAAGAACGGACGGATGTAAATTCCACCGGCATGGTGTTCAAGCGGATTACCGGTTTCAAGGGCCGCAGCGACAATATGGTCAAGCTGCGCGGAATCAATATCTTCCCCCATGCGATTGGGGCCATCATCGAGGGGCGCAGTGACTTGACCGGGGAATATGTCTGCCGCGTGACGCGCGACGAAACGGGGCGCGATGATATGCATGTGACGCTGGAAAGCCGCGGTGATACTGACAACAATGAAATCGCCGCCCTGCTTCGCAAGGGATTAGGTATTGAAGTGGGCGTCGCGCTGGTCGGAACGGGTGACACCGCAGGTGATACGCAGATTGATACGCGGCAGAAGCCGATACGCCTGATAGACGAACGGGGGTTATGATCTGACCATGATCAACTGGGATGATCTTGAAGCGGCAAATGCTCCTCTCAATGCCTTTACGGACTTTGACAGGGAGGTCCGTTTTGGCGAGGGGCCGTTAAAGAACATGGCGATTGGCGTGAAGGCCAATATAGCTGTTGCAGGTTTGCCCTGGACAGGCGGCATGCAAGCCTATCGGGATCGTATTGCCCGCAAGGATGCGGAGGTTGTGAGGCGGCTGCGTGATGCCGGCGCGGCAATTGTCGGTACTCTCAATATGGAAGAGGCGGCGCTGGGTGCCAAAACGGATAATCCGTTCTTCGGAGCGACGCAGAATCCGCACAAGATCGGTTATACGCCCGGCGGTTCGTCTGGGGGCAGTGGCGCGGCGGTGGCGGCGGGTTTGTGCGACGTCGCGCTAGGCACCGATACGATGGGTTCGGTGCGCGTTCCGGCGGCATATTGCGGGGTATATGGTCTGAAACCCTCGCGCGGATCGATCAGTCAGGATGGCCTGGAATTGTGCGAGCCGATGCTCGATACGATAGGACCACTCGCGCGGTCATTGGAAGAATTGGAGGCATGTTCGCGGCTCATGATGGACTTCAATTCTCCGCAAGCCATTAATAATATTGTATTGTTGGAAAATCTTGGCAAAGTGGAATGTGAACCGGCGGTGCTGGAAGCCTATGACAAGGCCAAGGAGATTCTGGGCGCGCAGACCATATTTTCGCTGCCATGTCCGCTTACGCAAGTGCGGTTTTCCGGATTTATCCTGGCATCGCTTGCGCTGGCGGAAAGCCTGTCCGACATTGTCAAAAATAACCCGGATGGTTTGTCCGATCACCTGAAGCATCTGCTGACATACGGTCGAAAGCGCACCGCCGATTTCTTGGCCAAAGATCGTAAAATTCTTGAGCAGACCAAGGATGCGCTGGTGGCCGCTGTTGGTCCAAACGGTGCAATCTTGCTTCCGACCACACCGCAGGCTGCATTCAGTCATGATGAAAAACCCCCTGTCAATCAGGCAGATTTTACCTGCCTCGCCAGTGTCGCGGGATTGCCGGCGATTTCCATCCCGGCGGGTTGGAACGAAGACGGACTTCCGGTTGGCGTGCAGTTGATCGGCGCAGCCGGTAATGAAGCCGGATTGTTTGAACTGGCGCGAAAGCTCGATGAAAAATTGGACGCATATCGCCGACCAGAAACATTTTTGGAAATATTCTAAGGAGACAACACATGCGCATCATTGTTATATTCAACCTGAAAGAAGGCGTCAGCGCCGCTGACTATGAAGCTTGGGCGAGGAAAGACGATATTCCCGGCGTAAATCGGCTCGGTTCGGTTGAAAAGTTCACAGTGCACAAGGCGACCGGCCTTTTCGGTTCTGACGATGCCGCGCCCTATCAATATATCGAGATACTGGACATCAATGGCATGGATCCGTTTGTAGCCGATATTTCCACCGAGGAATTTCAGGCCATGGCGGCTCCGTTTCAGGACTTTGCCGATAACCCGCAGTTCATTCTGACCGAGGACATCTGATGTCCAAGCGGTTTGAAGGAAAAACCGTCGTCGTGACCGGCTCCGGCAAGAAGAAGGGGCTGGGGCAGGGTATATTGCAGCGCTTTGCCGACGAAGGGGCCAATTGCGTTGTTTCAGATTTGACGATCGGTAACGAGGAAGAAGGAGTCGCGGACGAATTGCGGAGCCGCGGTGCAAAGGTTGCGACTATCGCCTGTGATGTCAGCGATGCCGCCCAGTGTCAGGCGCTGGTCGATCAAGCCGTTGAAGCGTTCGGCGCGGTTGATATTTTCGTCAACAACGCCGGGATCGGTTTCATGATGAAGCCGCTGCTCGAGGTGGATACGGCGAAGGAGTGGGATCAGGTGATTGGCGTAAATCTCTCCGGCGCATTCTATTGCACACAGGCCGCAGCAAAGGCGATGGTGAAAGCCGGCAATGGCGGACGGATCATCAACATCGCCTCGCAGGCTGCGAAAACAGGCTTTCCGCATCTACCGGCCTACGTGTCTTCAAAACATGGTATGGTGGGCCTGACGCGTGCGAGCGCGCTGGAACTCGGCACATATGGGATCACCGTCAACGCTGTCTGCCCCAACCATGTGACAACCGGTTTGGGCGCCCAGCAGAATGAATATTTTTCAAAGCTGCTCGGCTTCGACAAGGTAGAAGATTATATGGCCAACATGAGCGCCAAAAACCCGATGGGACGACCGGGATTGCCGACCGATACGGCTGCGCTTTGCGCATGGCTGGCCAGCGATGACGCATTCTACATGACCGGCGAAGCGCTGAATATTACGGGCGGGGAGGAAATGCACTGATGCAGGAAGAACGCATGAATTGGCCGGACGGCGCGAAAATGGCGCTGAGCATTGTCGTCAATGTCGAGGAAGGCAGCGAGATGACGGTGGCGCGCGGAGATCGCGGGATGGAGCCGGTTGACGAACTCGGTATCCATATCAAGTCGCCGATCCGCAACTATGGCAACGAGAGCAACTATCTGTTCGGGCTGAAGGCCGGTGCGCCGCGGATTGTGAAACTCCTCAAGCAGTTCGACATCATGGCAAGCTGGACCGTCGCGGCGATGAGCCTCGAAAACTATCCAGAGATTGCGGGCGCGATTGCCGAAATGGGGCACGAGCCGGTGAGCCATGGATATCGCTGGGTTCATCAGTTCAAGATGGACGAGGATCAGGAACGTGATTTTATCCGCAAGGCGGTCACGTCGATTGAAAAGACGACCGGCACTCGCCCCTATGGCTGGCTGTCGCGCTATTTCCATACGGATAACACCCGCCGGCTGTTGATCGAAGAAGGTTTCGATTACCATATGGACGACTATTCCGGTGATGTGCCGTTCTGGGACCGGGACACGGTGCCGGATAAACCCATTGCCATCGTGCCTTACCAGCTCGATTCCAACGATATGAAAATGTGGACCGATCCGGCGATGACGCCGACCAGCTGGCTTGAATATGCCAAGAATAATTTCAACCAAATCTACCGCGAAGGCGCAGAGGGCAATCCTAAAATGATGTCGCTTGGCTTACATTTGCGGATTATCGGTCGTCCCGGGCGGATCTGGGCCCTGGAAGAATTCCTGAAGCATGTGCGGTCGAAAAATGACGTCTGGGTGACATCCCGGCATCAGATTGCACAACATCTGGCAAAAGTTGATCCTGCATGACCCTGCGGCTGGAAAAAAATGACAAGATCGCGCATCTGATTATTGATCGCCCGGACAAGCGCAACGCCTTTACGCAGGAAATGTGGGAGCTGTTTCCGGAATTGCTGGCGGAAGCGATGGCGGACGATGTAGTGCGGGTATTGACCGTAAACGCGAGCAAGAAGGACAGCGCCTTTTGCGCCGGCGCCGATATTGGCGAATTTGGCGCAGGTTCGACGGATCCCAAATGGCGGGCGAAGAACCAGGCCGCGATCGGCAAGGTCCAGCACGAACTGGCGCAAGCGCCCAAGCCGACCATCGCGGTGATAGATGGCGATTGCGTTGGCGGCGGTTGCGGTATCGCGCTGGCGTGCGACTTGAGGATCGCCGGACCCAAGGCGCGATTTGGCATTACGCCGGCAAAACTCGGACTCGTCTACCCGCTGCACGATACGAAGTTGCTTGTCGACGCGGTTGGCCCGTCACAGGCGAAACGGGTATTGTTTACGGGCCAGATTCTGTCCGCGGAAGAAGCGCTGCGTATCGGTCTGATCACCATTTTTGCTGACGAACCCTATGTCGAAGCCATGGCACTGGCCGATACGATGGCATCGGTATCTTCTCATAGCCAGCGGATGAGCAAGGCGATCATAAAACGCATACTGGACGGGCAGGCGGATGATGACGCGGACTCGAGGGCCTTGTTCGACTCCGCCTTCGAAAGCGATGATTTCAAGGAAGGCGTGAGCGCTTTCCTCGACAAACGCAAACCGGAATTCTGATATGGCTCATACTGTGAAACATGGTTCCATATTGGGCGGTGTCGCGACCGTTCCTGATCTGGACGCGGCGATCAAAGACTATCGCGATGTGCTGGGAATGCAGGTCGTTGAAAACGGAATTATGTCGAGCGATCTGGCAGGCAGTTGGGGCTGTCCGAACAGTGCCGGGACATGCATGGTCATCCTGCAACCCGCAAGCGGCGCAGATTGTTTCATCCGTCTTGTCGAACAGCCGGACCATCCGGAATTCAAGCCGACAACGACTTATGGCTGGGCGGCTTATGAGCTGAGCGTCCAGGATGTTTTTGGCTGGCCGGACCGTTTGCAGGGCAGCGGTTTTGATATTGTCGGGCCGCCCAAGGAACTGGAGGGGATGCCCTTTTTTGTGCCGATGCAGGTTCTGGGGACCGGTCGCGAGATGATCTATCTCAATGAAGTGCGTGAAAATATGCCGTCCACCGATTTGCCGAAAGCACAATCACTGACGGACCAGATTTTCATCGTGATACTGGCGTCGCCGGATCGTGCGGAAACCGTCCGATGGTATGAGGAAAAACTGGGTTTCGATGCGGGCGATACTTTCTCGCTCGCTTATTCGATGATCAACAATGCCTTCGGCTTGCCGGCGGACACCCGGTCCGATCTGACGATGGTGCAAAGTGGACGCCTGCCCATTGTCGAGGTTGATGACTATCCGGGAATCGCTACAATCCGTGCCCGCCATGACGGGATGTTGCCACCGGGCAATGCTCTGGTAAGTTTAGCGGTGGATGATTTTCGAAAAATCGACATGCCTTGGATTACACCGCCGGAGAAGCGGAAAGAAATGCCCTATAATGGTCGTCGATCAGCCACGGTCAAAGGGCCTGCCAGTGAGTTGCTGGAGTTGATCGAAATTGGCCGGTAACTATCGGCGGTGCTGGCCTGGCGTCCATTGTTCCGGTGAATAGAGTGCGCTGGCGGACTGGAAAGGCTTGTCTTCCAGCTCGGTCGCCAGCGTATCGTTCCAGCGATTGAGAAAGCCGAACATGCCGATCACCGCCATGATTTCGGTCTTCTGGCGTTCCGAATAATGTGCGTCGAGGGCCGCAAAATGCTCATCGGTCGCGGCATTGGGAACCTGGCCCGCCGCAAACGCGACATCCAGCGCTGCACGTTCTGCTTCCGTGAAAAGATCGCTGGTCTGATATTCCCACACCGCCCTGACCTTGGCCTCATCAACGCCGGCGTCGCGAGCGCCCAGCGTCGTATGCGCCTTGCAATATTGGCAACCTGCCGCCGCGCTGACCACGGCGCCAATCAGGCGCTTGAGGCCATTTTCGATTTCGCTCTCGCCATAGATTACCGATACCAGGCCGCGGAAGGCACCGAGCAGTTCCGGCCAATGCGCCATGGTCATCACCGAATTGGGAACATAGCCCATCAGATTTTGTGAAAACCGGAGCGCCGCCTGCGTTTCGTCTGGCAATTCGTCCACGGTCAGTGGCTTGATGCGGGTCATATAATGTTCCTTGAATGATCAGCATGATGAGGGCACGCCGAAACTGTTACCATATCTTGCCGCCAATCCACTCTCCCGCTGCCGGGACAAATTCGGTGATCCGGATATCGGCCCAGATATCTGCCTTGAAATAGGGGTCCCGTTCCAGCAGCGTACGCGCACTGATTGCGTCCTCGGCTTTTACAACCAGCAATGATCCCACCGTCATGCCGTCCGGTCCAACAAGCGGTCCGGCGATGAGAATTTCATCCAGCACTTTCTCGATATGGGTGAAATGTGCATCGCGGGCATCGAGACGTGCTTGAGCCGTTTCCGGTCTGTCGGTGCAGTAAATCGCGTAGGTCTTCATGCGTCGGCCCCGTCAAAAAACAGGATGATTTCGTGCGCCGTCAGTTCCGCTGCTTCATCCAGAACCGCGCGTTTGATGTCGAGCCGTTCGACCAGTCTGGCACTTGGTATCAATTTGGCAGCCCGCCTGGATGCGTCGAGCAAGGCCGATTGGGAAGCCAACACCAGCGCAGGCTGGCGAACCTTAGGCAGCTTGCCTTCAACGTTATAGCTGAAACCGGCATGGAAAGCGGCGTTCATATTGCAACCGTGGCGTAGCTGCTCCACGAACATTTCGAAACTGCGGTCTAGTCCCTGGCTATCCAGCCGCTTGGTCATTCCGCGATTCCAGGGTTGTTCCAGACAGTCGATATCCGCTGTGATCTCGAATGGCTTGGCGGTTGCAGCTTTATATTGTTCACGGTCTGCTGCGTCGAACGCCGGGACATCGACGAGCGCCAGTTTCCGAATTTGAGTGGTTGCGCAAAGCGCCATTTCAACCGCAACCAGATTGCCGGTGTGGAAACCGATCAGGTCCACTGGCTCCTCACCGGAAAGATCGTCAGCTACCGCGAGCATGGCTTCGGCAAATTCTTCGATAGAGGGATTTGGCTTGAATGCATCCGATCCGCCATGGCCCGGATAATCCGGCGAGATGACGCGGCGATCTTTGGCGAGATGCGGCATGATGGATGTGAACGCGAGACCGCTAAAAGGTGCCGGGTGCAGGCAATAAAGGTCCGGCCGGGATGCCGTGGTTTCAGGATCCTGAATCCGCCAATGAACCTGTCCGAACGGACCGTCGCTATATCCTTTTCGTATCATTCGGTCGTTTCGCCGAGTCTTGCCATCTGCGCGAGATAAAGGCGGCGCGTGAGCGGCATCATCAGCAGCGGGATAATCGCGAACAGGATCGGTACGCTGGCAACTGCGTAGCGCAGATTTTCTTCGCCGAAAACGCCGCTCGATAGCTCGCCCACGGCGATGGGGCCCAGTGATCCGAACCAGCTGATCGCCAGATAATATAAGGCCACAATCTGGCCGCGTATCTGCGCGGGCGTTATGACCAGCAATGACACAACGCCCATAGCGGTCACAATCCCAATGCCGACGATGTTCAGGCATAATATCGCAAAGGCCAGTTCGCCAGTTGGCATGAACAGCGGCAGCGCACCGGTCGGCACGAGGATGAAAAAGCCGATAAAGAGCAGGCGAAGCGAGGCATCCTTGACGCCCTTCTTGGTCCACCAGTCGGAAAGAGCGCCCATGATCAGCATATTCGCCGGGCCAAGGATCAACAGCGCAATCCCGTTCACAAAAGCATATTTTTGCGGTGACCAGCCCCATGTGCGTTCAAACGTGGGGGCAAGAAAGCCCTGGCTATAGGCAATTGCCGTCATCGTGCCGACGATCGACAGAAAGCCCAGATACAGGAGTCTATTATCCCAGATATATTTCATTGCATCGCGAAAGCCGCTGCCGCTGATGACATCGGCAGAGGCCGCGACCGGGCGGCGCGCCGGTTCCTTGATGAAGATGAAGAACAACGCCAGCAGTAGCCCGGGCAGACCGACAATGATCATTGTGTAGCGCCAAGGGGACAGTTCGCCGAACAGCGGCAGGCTCTGGTTGCCACTCGCGACGGTCCAGGCGATGATCGCGCCGCTCAGCAGCGACGCGATGCCGGCCCCCACTGGGAGCGCGGCAGAGTAGAAGGCGACCGGCTTGCCGCGCCGTTCGGTCGGGAAACTGTCGCCGATGATCGAGAAAGCCGCAGGACTGAGCGTTGCTTCGCCTACGCCGACTCCCATGCGGGCGGCAAAAAGCTGGACGAAGTTTTTTGCCGTGCCGGTTGCGATGGTCGCTACAGACCATAAGGCAACGCCAATGGAGACGATCCAGACGCGCTTGCCGCGATCGATCAGCCAGCCCATGAAAATTCCGACAAAGCCGTAGATCAGCGTAAACGCGCTGAGCAGCCAGCCTATCGATCGGTCGGACAGATCAAATTCGGCCTTGATCGGTTCAATCAGCAGACCAAGAATATAGCGGTCAACGAAGCTGAAAATATAGGCAATGGTCAGCATGACCACGATGAACCAGCCGGTTGCAGCCGCGGGATAAGGTCTGCCCGGCGGGGCACCCGCTAACGGATCGGTATTCATGTTTGCGCATCCGGAATAAGATAAATTACCACCAGATTGTCATCAAAATCAACGATACCGATTTCCCGTCCGACGCGGCCGTCATGGGTTTCCAGTCGGCCCTCCTCGTATACCTGGAGGCCAAGCGCCGCGCTCTCAGCCATCACCTTGTCGGGGTCGGCTACATCCAGCACGATGGCGCTGCGCCGCGGGTACGGAACTGGAGGCATCGGGACGTTTTTTATGCCCGACAGTGCCATCACGCGAGGTTGTCCCGGCAACGAAAGGATGACGAAATCCAATACCGCGCCATCCGGGATTTCAAAGACCGGGATGGAGTAGCTATCCGGATTATGACCCTTGCGATAGGTGACTTCGAAGCCGAGTACATCTTGGTAGAAGGTCAGCGCCTTGTCGATATCCGTGACGACAAAATTGGCGCGCTGAAATCTCGTTTGCGGTTTGCCGGTCATATCGCTCTCTTCAACTCCATTCTTCCGGCTCCGCGTCCACTTAATTGTGAACCTTTACTAGCTGGTTCACCTCGTAAAAATATCCGTCGAGATCCCAGAAGGAGCAACCGATCATATCCTTTTGTTTACCGTCGGCGCCGGTGACCTGCCAGTCGTGCGGCTCGCAATGGATGCGCGAGCCGAGCGTGCGGGCACGCTCAACCGCCTGTTTCGCATCTTCCGATGCCACGACAAATACCGGGGTTCCGAACGCGATTTCAGTCGGGAGTTCAGAGGGCGCGTCCTGCTTTGGATCGAGCCATTCGAGCAAGCCGATCATGCCGATCAGATCGTCTTTACATTTCAAGATAATCAGTCGGGTCTTGTCGCCTTTCTTGCCAGCGGCCAGTTGATTGCCGGACAATGTGAAGGGCGTATCCATCCAACGGGTCATGCCGAAAACCAGTTCATACCAGCGCGCCGCAAGCTCGGCGTCGCGCACCATTACGGTGATGCGCTTGATAATATCGGTCATGCGATCTTCGGGCTTTCGATGAGGAGTACCTGACAGTCGGCAATGTCTGCGCGAAGCTTTTTGGCTTTCGCATATTCCGGACTGTTCCAGAATATTTTCGCCGCCTCCTTGTCCGGCCATTCCGATATTACCATCGAGGCGCCATCACCAAATTCTCCTTCGAGCAATTCCGCTCCGGGGCCGCGCAATATATAGCGACCGCCAAATTTCTCGACCAGAGCACCGGCTGTGGCACCGTAGCCGGAGATGAATTTATCGCGATCCTTTATGCTGGCAGTCACAATCATATAAGCAGGCATCGGCAAGTTCCCTTTTCTATTTTCCGGGACAAATCAGTGTGGATCGGACTGTAGCGCAACAGCTATTTTGGCCATCGCGCTTTGTCGCTCAGATAACGGCTGGCATCTTTTGCATCTTTCGGCTGGTAATTGCTGAACAGATTGGGTCCATATTTGGACCGATATTGTTCGTAAACCGGCATGAATATTTCACTATGGACAACCGGTTGACGATGCCGCGCGCGAAAGTCGGCGATTGGTATGCGCGCATGGACGAGCGTTTCAAACGCGGTTTTCGCGATATTCATCTGCTCGCCATCCGGACCATAGATTGCCGTGCCGCCACCGCCTGCGTCTGCAAAATAGTATTTATTCTCTGGCGAAGCAGCATTGTTTGCAACTGCGGTATAGACGCCATTGTAAAGGGATGTCGCCTGCATATCGATCGGGTGAAAACCGCCAGTCGCGGTGCGCAGCATGATCTCTGCGCCCTTCATCGCCATCGCCCGCATCAGTTCCGGTTCGCGCTGGGTAGATGTTGTGGCAAGGTTGCCCAGCGGCGTCCGCGTGACCGGAACAACAGCGTCAGCACCATACATTTCGACATAGCGATCCAGCACGTCATAGATCGATGTGGTGAACAATTCGAAATTCTCGCCGAATACGCCCTTGATGTTACGGGCCTTCCAATGCTTGTCGACGATTTCCCCCTTGTCGTTCATGATCGTGGTGATGGACAGCAGGGCTTCGGGCCAGTCCGGATCGCGGACATAGGAACCGAACACCAGCCAGCAACCATGTTCGCGTGCTTTCTTGGCCAGCATCTCGGTTTCTTCGCCGGGCACTTCGATCGCTACCTTGCGTGCATCGGCGAGGTTCCATTGTTGGTAATAGCCGGTAATCGGGAATTCGTGAAAGAAGAGAATGTCCTTTTTTCCCGTCAGCGAGCCGGATGCATCAATCAAATCCATCATATGCTGGACGTTGGACCGGCGCGTCTGCTTGAGATTTGAAAGTTCCACAGGCACCACGCGGGATTGGACTACACCGAGCGTGACATGCGTTTTGGCAAGCGGAACGGTTGCGTAGCGGCCGTCCGGGGTGAAACTCAACTCATCGGGGCCGCCTTTTACGGTAGCTTGCGCAAAATTTGTCCAGCCCAATGTGGCGCCGGCTGCGATTCCTGCCCCAGCGCCGAACAATGCCCTTCTGCTGAATCCATTCGAATCTGTCATTGTGTCTCTCCCTTTCAAGACGGCCTTTATTTTAGCCAATAGCGAAAAGGCACGATATTTGTCCGGACAAATTATTGCAAGCAGATTAGAACATGAATCTGCATCGGATGGAAAAGTTGTATTTTTGTAACAGTGTAAGCCGCTAAATCGCATGAAATTGAAATTTGTCTGGACAAATTATCCAGACAATGGAATTTGCATGCGAGGAAACGAGAGGGCGCTGATCCGGCGCGGGGAGATAGTAATATGACCAGATTTGCAAACAGAACGATAAAGTCCGCGCTACTGGCAGCAACTGCTTTGGCAGTTACGCCCGCCTATGCACAGAGTGGCGAGGCAGGGGCTGAAGAAAGAGCTGACTCCAATATAATCATCGTGACCGCTCGGAAAAAAGAAGAGAATCTTCAAACCGTGCCGGTGACCGTGAATGTGTTTGGCGAGCAGATGATTGACGATGCGAATATCGCCGGACTTGAAGATTTGTCTGACTTTACGCCCGGCTTCCAGTTGCAATCCGCCTTCGGCCGTGATGGTGACCGCCCGGTTATTCGCGGCGCTTCGAACATATTGATTTCCGAAGGCAAGGTTGGCTTTTTTATTGATGGAATCCCATTTGTTGGCGCCTCAACTGCGCTTGATCTGGAAAATTTTGGTCGGGTAGAAATTATCAAGGGACCACAGAGCGCTGTCTTCGGGCGCGGAACGCTGTCAGGTGCAGTAAACTATGTCTCGAGAGGTCCCGCAAACGAATTGTCTGCAGATTTTGAGCTGACAGCGGCAACTCATGATAAATACGAAGTTTTCGGTCGCGTTGCGGTACCGGTCGCGGATGGTTTGAGTGTTTTCGTATCAGGAAAATATAGCGACTTTGCAGGATTCTATACGAATTCCGTGACAGGCAAGCGTTTGGGACAGGAAACGTTGAGCGTTTCTGGCGGATTAAATTACCAGAGCGATGACTTCGAGGCGAGCGTGATGTATCTTCATACGGAAGATGATGACGATCATTTTACAATCGGGCTTCAGAACTCTTCATTCAACAACATATATAAGGAAGGAAGTCGGGGTTACTATCAAGGCGTAGTGTCTCTGCGTGAGCCGATCGGTCTGAACACAGACCAGTTAATCGGCCCAGGACTTAATCGGAAGGCCGACCGTTTCCTCGCCAAAGCTACTGCGGATTTGGGTGATTCCGGATTTACTGCGACGGCACTATTTGGTCATACACAAATTTCCGAACAGGCTGGTACCGACCAGACTTTTGACGCTAAGACGGCATTGTTCATCACGTCACCTTTTGTCTGTGCGGTTTTCATCCCTGATTGTGCCTTTGGAGTTTCGCCATTTAACACTGATACTGAAACCAAACGAACGGCAACATCCGCTGAACTGCGTTTTGCTTCGCCGCAAGACAAGCCTGTTCGGGTTGAAGTCGGCGGTTTTTTCTTCGACGATAGCACGAAACGGACAAGCTATGGCCGAAAACAAACCGAATTTGGTTATGACAGAATCGGAGAGACCGAGGTTGCTACCAACCTTGCTGCTTTTGGTGCGGTAGAATTTGATGTGACGGATCGTCTTACAATTGGCGGTGAATTGCGTGTAGGCAGAGACGAGATCGGAACGCGGCCCGGCGCTTCTTACCGGTTGGGTGATCTTTTTCCGGGTGCTACAATGCCGGACAGAACCATTGCCGGTGAAGGCGCTGTCCGCAATGCAGTATTCAATTCCATATTACCGCGCGTAACAGTTGATTATCAGGCGACTGATGACGTGCTGGTTTACGCGGTATATTCGGAAGGTAATTCGCCCGGCGGCTTTAATGCTATCGGCGCTCCCAACGCTACTTATGGTGAAGAACGACTGAAAAACTACGAAGTGGGCGTTAAGGCACAGCCAATCGATGGCCTGCGTGTCAACGTCGCCGGTTTTTTCAATGACTATTCGGACCAAGTCCTCACAAGCACGTTCACAACACCCGCAGGCGGCGTGAATTCGTTCAGCGACAATGTTGGTGATACCGAAATCTGGGGTCTGGAATTTGATGCTTCCTGGCGGGTGACCGACTTCCTCACCTTCTCGGGAACATATGCTTATGTTGATGCGGAAATTGTAAACGGATCCAGTGCGGATCAAGCAGTGCTATTGGGCGGTTCGACGGGTCTTGGCACGGTGCCAAATCCGGCTGTTCCCGGAGCCTTTCTGCCTACTACGGGGGGTTGCGCTAACCCGAATACGACCCTGAATGCTGGTCAGCGGCTGGGTGATGGCACGTTGACCACGGGGCCTACCCCATGTGCGCCATTTGCTGATATTTCAGGCAAGAGACCGCCCCTGGTTTCCAAGCATCAGGCTTCTTTCACTACCGCTATCGACGTGCCACTCGGCGACAGTGGTTGGGATATATTCGCGCGCGGCGATGTCATTTATCGCTCGTCTTTTTTCGCGCAATTGCATAATCTGGCTGAAACCGGTGATTCAACCAAGGTCAATTTTGCAGCAGGCTTCCGGAACGACAATTTGATCATCCGCTTCTGGGTTAAAAATGCATTCCAGGACGACACGCCCCGCGGTATTTTGCGCTATGTTGATTTCTCTGCACCAAGTCTCAACGGGCTGTCCCAGCGTGCATTTGCCATCACACCGCCGGAACGTCGCCAGTTTGGTCTGACGCTAAGCGGTTCGTTCTAAACAAGGGCGAGCGGCCATGACTATTTCGTTGGGGAAATTGACAATCATGGCCGCTCTGCTTGGCGCTTCCTCGCTTGCTCTTGCTAGCGAAACAGAAATGTCGAGTGATATTCAAGCGGCGCTTTTGCAAATTCGTGATGCGGCTATCGCCAGTAAACCGGAATTGGCCGCTTCACTATTTGCCGAAGATCTGGCGTTGATTTCGCAATCCGGAAAGCTTTACGGCAAGGAAGCGGCGCTATTCGATCTGGGTAATCCATTTACCGCGTGGGATAATAGCGAGCTTGTTGTGCGTGAATAGGGCGACAACGCAATTGTCACCTTTGTCAATAACCGGACGCGCGCTGGTATGGAACCGGCCGAGTTTCTCGTCATGCAAGTATGGCGCAAAGACGGTCACCATTGGGTAATGGCCGCGCAGAGCAGTACCGCCATAAAGAAAAAGACTCCACCAACTCCCAAGTAGAATTTGGTATTTCGTCTCAAACTCCCATGATCTGACTTGATCGGTGGAATGTAGTCAAGCGATCAAAAGTAATCGGATATGAAACTAAACCATCTGATGATTGCACTCGCCGCGTCTGCATCCATCTGGGGCATCTCCGGTTTTGCTGAAATGGTTCGTGCTGCGGACGTTTCTTCGGAAAAGCCTGTTCTTGTTCGCGGAGATGGTAGTTATCCGACGAAGTCGTTGGCCAAGGACAAAATTGTTCTGAAAGTGCTACAAACCACCGTAGATTCTCTGTCCGATTTTCCGACCATCGAAGCGGGGTTGGATCACAATCTCACGCATATGGAAGAGATCGCGCGCAGGGCTTGTACAACCGGAAAGAAACCGGACTTTCTGCTATATCATGAATTTCCGCTTACCGGTAATTCGGGTGGTACACGTACCGAAAAACTAAAATATACAGTCAAAGTCCCGGGCCGAGAAACCGAAAGGCTGGGCAAGATCGCAAAGGAGTGCGATGCTTATCTTATATTCGGCACCTATGCCACTGACGATGATTGGCCGGGACATATATTGAGTATCAATGCCGTGATTGGGCGCGACGGGAAGCTCGCAAAGGCGTTCTGGAAATCGCGCAATATCAAGCGCATCTATCCTGATCGGGAAATCACGACGACAACGATCGAGCATGTGCGCGATAAATATCGGGCGATGTACGGGCCGGAAGAAGAGTTTCCGGTGCTGCAAACCGAATATGGAAATATTGCGGTCAGCACCGTCCAGATGGATCCGTTCATCTTTGCCGCATTTGCCATGCGCGGTACGGAAATCATGATCCGAACGGCCCCGCTTTTTGCCGAGGATGATGTCACCTCGATGGCGCGTATCAATAATTTCTATTCGACGATGACGAATTTCGCGTTTCCCGCCACCGCCAACTACAGGGCGGGTGAGTCAATCATTGTGGGCCCGAACGGCACGATACTCGCGAAAGATTCCACTGTTGATCAGGACGGGATTATCGAAGCCGAATTCCCCATCGCAAAATTCCGCGAAGGGCGGAAGATACCGAGCTATGCACTGGATATGGTGAAGCCGGTGTTCGAACAATATGTTCAGGAATTTCCCTTGAACCATCTCGATATACCGCGCGACCAGTTACCGGAAACAGGACAGAAGATGAAAGAGTTGATGGAGAGTGTGAGCCGGTACGATCGGTAGCGCCGCTTAACCCGGTTTGCTGTTCAGTAATTTCATCGCGGTCTGTTCACCACTTTCCATCGCGCCTTCCATACCCAGATGCAAATTGGACAGATGCTCACCGGCAAAATGCAGTCGTCCGGCGGAAGTGCCGACATTGCCTGCGGCCCAGCTGACTTGTCCAGGCGCATAGTGCAGATATGCCCCGCCCGCCAGCGGATTGCTTTCCGTCCAACGCACGACTTTGAATATATCAACCTGGCCATCGCTGGCAGGACGCAGTCGTTTCAGTTCGCTGGAGCATAGCGCCGCCAGCTCTTCGTCCGACTTGGCGTTTAGTGTTGTTGCTCCGGTACCGTTTATCCAGGCTCTTAATATACCATCGGGCAAGCCATCGTCGCCGGGCCGGGCAAGCAGGCGCTCAAGCGGACCATCGGTCCACATCGATGCTCCAAATCCGTCTTCTTTCCAAAACGGACGCTTGGCACGAAAATGGACTTGAATGATCTGCGTATAGGGAAGTTCCTTGAACGCCTGTTTCTGCACTTCTGACAGCGGAGCGTTGACGGTCATTTTTTCCATAACGGGCAGGGGAACGGCACACACAACCTGTGCTGCCCGCCAGGTTTTCCCATTTTTGCTTTCCATCTCGACACCGTTCGCGCCCACATCGATGCGAATGATTTCCTGGCCGGTTTCCAATGCGCGCGGCAAAGCTCTTGCCATAGCCTCCGGCAAGGATTGCGCACCATTTACGAAATAGCCGGTTTTTCCAAAGGCGGCTTCCTGTTTAAACGCTACGCCCGTCCGGTACGCATTGAGCATGGAATAGCTGTCCACGCTGTTGGCATTGAATGCCTGGTCAATAGCGGCAATCCCCGCTTCATTAATTCTTTTGGATTCCAAAAAATTTCTTGCCGAAATATCATATTTGGCAAACTCCGGTTTGCTCCAGCTTGAAACATCCGGCAGGGGATTGGCGGCACCGGCAAGGACAGGAAAAGCACTGTCCGGTGTCAATTCCTTCATTCGGCCTTCAAACGGATTGCCTTTGAAGGTGGGCCAGTCTTTCTGCGCCAGCAACTTTCCATCCTTATGCAGCGCTGTCGCCAGAGGCGGAAAGCGATAGGGCGCGATCGGAACGCCCAGTTTTTCTGCCATATAACGGATGCGCGCATAGCCCCCCCCGACTTGCTCACCGCCCCCTTCGGTCTGGCCATGAGCGCTTTCAACGGTATAGAGTCGGCCGCCGATACGGTCGCTGCCTTCCAGGACCAGCACATCCTTGCCCGCCTCTGCCAGCAGAGTTGCGGCATAGAGACCGGACAGGCCTGCGCCGATAACAATGATCTCCGCATCGTGCTTTTTATCTTTTATGGAGCAAGCCGATAATATCGTGGTGGCGGCAATGCCGCTCAACAGGGTGCGGCGACTAATGGTCTTTTGGTGAATGAATGTCATGATTATGTTTGACAATAAACCGCGCAACAAGGCAAGAATAATTTGTCCGGACAATTGTATTAGAGAGTGAAGCTAGATGATCCGATTTTTGATATTGATCATGGTCGCATTGATAGGGTCGCCTCTTGCAGCAGCCGAACGAGAACTGAACGGCTCGAAGATACTGGCGTTGGCGCGGGAAGCGGCTGGCGGTGATGGCTGGGCCAATGCCAAAACGCTAACGCTTTCCGGCCATGCTGTTTTCTATGACAACGAGGGGCATGAACCCAAAGCCGTTGCTGACGACTACCGGATGTGGCGGGAATATGATCGAAATCGCAAATCAGCACACGGGGCGGAAGGCAAGGTAAGAATTGTCGCCAAGTCCGGGGAGAAAACCCTGTTCGAAGTCGGATATGATGGAGAGTCCACCTGGACCGAGAAGGGCATAATGCCGAAAAGGCAGGCCGATAAATATTGGGCCACCAACTTCGGGTTCGGGATTATTCGGCACGCCGACAAACCGGGCTTCGTTGCAACCCGGCTCGCCGATGACCGGTTCGACGGACATAAAATCTATATGGTCGAGTTAAAAGACCCGCAAGGCGCGCGGACGCTATTCGGTATCGACCAGGAATTTTACGCGATCCGCACCCTGGGCTTTTCCACACCCAGAGGCTGGCACCGCCGCACCTATCGGGATTTTGTGATGTTGAAAGATCCGCGCTGGTTGCAGGCACGACACGTTACGCTCTATTATGATGACCGTAAATCGAACGAGGTATTCTGGACAGAAACCAAAGTCGATCAGCCGATAGATGGCAAGCTATTTACGCCGCCCAAAGACTGACTGTGCAAGCTAGCCGCGAAAATTAGTCTTCGATACTTCCGAAGCTTTCTCGGCACCCTCGATGGTGCAGCTCGCCTGCATCCAGCGCAGGTTCAGTCCGACCCGGCTGGCGTCGATATCCGCCCAGCTGTAGCTGACCGCGCTATCCGGACTGTCAGGCTTGTGGACATATAAAACCATGCTGGGACGATTGGTGCTTGGCGGGGGCCAATGCACGGCGCGCATCCGCAGGATGATTTCGTCTGCCCCGGTTTCACCGCCGCCGACTTTCACCCGCCCACCCTGATCGTGCAGTTCAAGTTTCTGTGCAAAAAGCCAGTCCGCGCTGCCATCTTCCTTCGCGGTTTTTTTGGGAATGGCTGCCCAGCATTGTACGGCGCGAGCGCGTTTTAAAAACGTTTCGGTGCCATCGGCAAATTCCAGCGAAATTCCGTCGTCATCGACCTTGGTAATTTGATATTCTTGCTGGCAGCGCAGGCGATTTTGGCGGGCGCTTATTGCCCATCCTTGTGCTTTCTTTTCGAAAAATCGCGAACAATCTCCGACTTTCAACATTGCATCATTGCCGTCTTCGGTAAGGGACACCGGTTTGGGCGGTCCGGCGTCCTCGCCATAGGCGTTGATTTCATGAAGCAGCAACTGACCGTCTTGTTCGACGATCTTGAGTGACAGCCACGGTGGCGGCGTTTTTCCGGCATCGCTTTTAAAATACACCTGCTCTACATTGCTATATGTACCAACAAGCATTTGCGGAATAGTCGCAATTTCCGGTGCACCGGCTGCGGCCAATATTGGCAAAGCCCATAGGCCCGTCATATCATTTTCCCCAATTGAGTTTCAAAGCGGCGACGATCACATTTCTCATTCAATTTCTCTTTCAGCCAGATTTAGCATTTATCTGATCTCACAATAATCGGTCATATGTCCAGACAGAAGTTGTCCGGACAGGTTATTGAATTCTGGCGATCTGTTTGATCGGGATCAATGCGCGCCGAGCCCGGCGATGCAATGTTGCTCCCGTCGTTTATTTCAACAGAGACAGGAACATTGATGCTCGAACGCGGCCATATCGAATTTATTCAGTCACAGGTCATACCTTGGCGACGCATTGGTCCCGGTCTCGCCAGGCCGGACGCCGAAATCAAACTGTTAAGCCGCGATCCGTCGGATGGGGCGTGTTCAACTCTGATGCGCTATCCCGCTGGCTGGTCGCGTAGTGGTCCTGAACATATTCTGGCGGATGAAGAATTTTATGTGCTCGATGGCTCCCTGGAAGTGGATGGCCATGTCTATCCGGCCGACAGCTACGCCTTTCTACCAGCAGGGTGGACGCGGAATGAGATGAGCGCGCCGCAGGGTTGTGTCTTGCTCGCATTCTACAACCGCGAACCGACATTGATCGGACGAGCAGGAGACGGCTCGGCGGAGACAGCCAATCGCGCCATTCGCCATTTGGATGTGGCGGCGATGACATGGGATATGACGCTCAATGATCCGAACCTCAAACATCTTGGCATCTCACGCAAGGATCTTCGTACGGACCCCGATACCGGTGAACGGACCTTTCTCTCGCTGATATTGCCGCAAGCATCACCCCGGGGAGGCGAGGGGCCGCAGGAAATCCATCCGGTTGTGGAAGAAGCCTATGTCATTTCGGGTTCTCTTACCGGCCCCCAAGGCACCATGTATCCTGGCGCCTATTTCTGGCGGCCACCCGGAATTGCGCACGGACCCTTTGGCGCACGCTGGGGTAGCGTGTCTCTAATGCGGTTCGTCGGGGGCAAGCATGTCAACCAGTGGACAGAAGAAAACGCATCGTTTCGATACGATGCGCCTTATGATCCGATTCTTCCCGATGACCTTCGGGTGCTCAGCAAAATACTATGGACACCGCCGTCGGTATATTAGCAACAATTTCGAACCCATTTGTTTAAATTTGTCTGATCATGAACAAGGTTATCGACTTTGGACCACTGCTGCCCGGCAATCCAACCGAGATTAGGGGCTTCCGTCCGATAGTCTCAATGGGAAGCCAGCGCAGATAAGTGTAGAAATAGGCTACAGTTGCGCATGGCTTTGCGAAGCAGTCAGGATCCATCAACTGTCCCCCGTCAGCATTCAATAGACAGATTGGCTGCATGAAATAAGTGAGTGTTTTGGTTTCATTGCAGTGACTGTAATGAACGGAAATGAAAGCAAAACACTCAAAAGCCCCCGCGGAGCGGGTGGTGAAAGACATCCGCAGAGCAACGCGCAAACAGTATAGCGCGGAAGAGAAAATCCGGATCGTGTTGGAGGGCCTGCGCGGCGAAGATAGCATTGCCGAGCTATGCCGCCGTGAGGGTATCGCGCAGGGCGTATATTACAAATGGTCGAAGGATTTCATGGAGGCTGGCAAGCGCAGGCTCGCTGGCGATACGGCGCGCGCTGCCAATAGCGATGAGGTCCGTGATCTTCGAAAGGAAGCCCCTGATCTGAAAGAAGTGGTTGCCGAACAGATGCTCGAAATGCGCCTGCTGAAAAAAAGCATGATCGGGGATGGGGGCGGCGAAGAATGAGATATCCTGCCTCAGAAAAGCTCGAGATCATCAGGCTGGTCGAGAAAAGTCATCTACCTGCCAAGCAGACACTGGACAGGCTGGGTATTGCCCGGCCTACCTTCTACCGCTGGTATGATCTGTATCAGCGGTTCGGCGAGGATGCGCTGGAAGATCGGCGTCCAGGACCGCGCCGGGCATGGAATCGGATCCCGGATGATGTGCAGGGCCAGATACTCGAAATGGCGCTGGAACGCTGCGAGCTATCGCCCCGCGAGCTGGCGGTGACGTTTACCGATGAACAGCGCTACTTCGTGTCCGAGGCCAGTGTTTATCGCCTGCTCAAGGCATATGACCTGATCACCAGCCCGAACTTCATCGTCATGAAAGCCGCCAGCGAGTTCAAGGACAAGACCACACCGCCCAACCAACTGTGGCAGACCGACTTTACCTATCTGAAGATCATCGGTTGGGGCTGGTATTACCTGTCGACCATTCTTGATGATTACTCGCGCTACATCATTGCCTGGAAGCTGTGCACGACCATGTGTGCAGAAGATGTCACTGATACGCTGGAACTGGCTCTTGAGGCATCAGGCTGTGCGTCGGCACATGTGCTGCACAAACCGCGCCTGCTCAGCGACAACGGGCCAAGTTATGTTGCGGACGAACTTGCGGATTATCTGGCCGACAAGAAGATGCGCCACGTTCGCGGTGCACCGTTCCATCCGCAAACCCAGGGCAAGATCGAGCGTTGGCACCAGACCCTCAAAAACCGCATCCTGCTCGAAAATTATTATCTGCCCGGTGATCTCGAAGCGCAGGTCGAGGCGTTCGTCGAGCACTATAATCACCAGCGTTATCACGAGAGCCTGAAAAACGTCACACCCGCCGATGCCTACTTTGACAGAGCGGAATCCATCATCAAACAGCGAGAAAGGATCAAACGAAAAACCATCGAACATCGGCGCTTGCAATACCGCAAGATCGCCGCCTAATATCAACCAACCAGATGGAACCAAATACTCGCCTATTTTAAACCGCCATCAGTCTCAAATTATCTGACGACGGACAGTCGCAATGGGTCTGGAAAATCCCTCGCAAATCCGTCCGCACCATTTGCACGAACGCCTGAATGCGGCCAAATCCAGTTCGATCGACGGCATTTATCCATTCCTCAAAGCCAATGTACTGATCGATACACCGGAAGATACGCCCTATTCGCGTTTCTGGGCGGCGGCACAAGCGGAGAGCTTTCGAGCCCTACCCGACATTCGCCAGACGAGTTACAACTAAGGGAGAACCATTGGCCGTCGGCTAACGCAATTGGCTGTCCTTGCTCCCGCGCCGGTTGATGCCCACATTCGTCCGGTCCGCATCACGGGCCGACTGGCACGCAGCATATGTTCGTGTGCCGGGCAAAGCTTGACCCCGTGCTTCGGGGATTTCCTCTGCGGCGGGCCGCCCATCTTGGTCACAGGGTGTAGCGTTTATGGCTAGGTTCTGCTGGATTCGAACCATCGACCTACTGATTAAAAGACCGCAGTTCCGTTTTCAGCACTTTGCCCGATGCATTAAGCGGGAGGGCTTTGCAGAATTGGATTATCTTTGGAACTTTGTAATTGGCCATATTTTTGAGAGCCCATTGTTGCAAGCTTGTCTCATCAATTTCAGCTCCCGGACGCGTTACAACAAACGCTTTGCCTACCTCTCCCATTCGCTCATCGGCAATGCCGATTACCGCGACCATGCCAACTGCAGGATGTTCAGACAATAGTTTCTCAATCTCTGCCGGATAACAATTAAAACCGCCGGATATATACATATCCTTCTTGCGGTCGGTTATGCGCACATAGTCATTTTCGTCCATTTCCCCGACATCACCGGTGTGTAGCCAGCCATCGGTGTCAATGGTTTGCGCCGTCGCTTTCGGATCATCCAGATAACCCAGCATCACAGCATAGCCACGCACCCATATTTCGCCTGTATTGCATCGCGCGACCTCTGCGCCATCCGTTCCCGCGATCATGATTTCCAGTCCCGGGATTGCCTTGCCGCAGCTCATCGCAATCAGATCCACAGGGTCACCGCGGCGGCAGGCCGTGATCGTCGAGCATTCGGTCATCCCATAGGCGGTAACCGTATCGGTCAGGTTCAGTTCCTCGCGCATCCGCCGGATCAGTTCCGGGGGCACGGTCGCCGCACCGGTGGCCGCGCCGCGGAGCGAGCTCGTGTCAAAATCCTTTTTGGCCTTTGCTGCCAGCAGCGCCTGGTAGATCGTCGGTGGTCCGGGCAGGAAATTGACCCGGTCCTGCTCAATCCGCTCGATCACTGCAGCGATATCAAAACTGGGCATCGGGATGGTAACGGCACCCGCGATCAGGGAAGCGACCCAGCCGGCCTTGAAGCCAAAGCTGTGGAAGAAGGGGTTGATGATCAGATAGCGTTCGCCTTCTTCAAGCCCCATCACCTCGACCCAATGACGGAACATCGGAACGATGCGGCTGTGTGTCGTCAACACGCCCTTTGGCATTCCGGTGGTGCCACTGGTGAACATGATGTCGGAAATATCATCGGGGGAGAGGTCAGCCAGCGCTGCATCAACCGCGGGGTCATCTGTGCCCTTGCCGCCGGAGAGAAAGGCACTCAGATCATGGCTTATTACCAACGTCTTTTGGAGGTCGGGGAGATTTTCCTCTGCGATCAGCGCCGGATAATCGGTGTCGAGAAAATCATCGACGGTGAACAGCAGCATTGCCTGCGTCCGGCGCAATATATCACCGGCCTCGCGCCCCTTCAGCCTCGTGTTGAGGGGGACCACGGCCGCACCCGCCGTCATCGCACCCAGGGCAATAACTATCCACTCTCGGCAATTGGGCGCCCAAATTGCAATGCGGTCACCCTTGCCGATACCTTGGGCGAGAAAGGCTGATGCACTTTCCCGTGCCCGCTGCCAAAGCTGATTAAAGCTCCACTCTTCGCCATTTTCGAGCAAGGCAAGCGCATCTCCCCAGCGCCGAGCGGCGTCTTCGGCAACATGCGGGATGGTAGATGGCTGCGGCTTCTCCGTCATATACTCAACCGGACACGAAATTTTCCGGGCCCCAGAAGGCACGCATTTCAATGACCTTGCCCTCCTCATTGAACCGGAAGGTATCAATGATCTCGATTTGCGTATCCTCTCCGTTCATCTTCATCTTTACCGCGAACGGGAAGGCGACGTAGTCACCGGCGCAGCGGGGAGTTCCCCTGAGTTCCAGCTGTGCGCCGCTGGTCATCGCACCGGTGTAAAATTCACGAATCGCGCCGATACCCTCTTTTACCGGAGTACCCACTGGGTCTTCTACGGTTGCATCATCGGCATAGAGCGCGGCAATCGCGTTGGCGTCACCCCTTGAAAATCCATCGACATAGGCATGGACGGCCTTGATCTTGTCGTCATTTGTAACAGGCATTTTCAATCCTCCGGATAATAGCGGCTAACGGTATCAATGATGCAGGCAGGATTGTCGCTGCCTTTAATCTCGATGGTGACGCGGATAACCTGCTGGATCGCGCCCTTGATTTCCTCGACCTTGACGATCTCTCCCACCGCGCGAATATTGCTGCCGACCAGAACCGGCGCGATAAAGCGGAGGCGATCGGCACCGATGTTGACCGCATGGGAGAAGCCGCGAACCTCCACCAAAGTGGGCAGGAACAGGTTGACGAGGCTCATCGTCAGATATCCGTGGGCAATCGTGCCGCCAAAGGGTCCGTCTTTGGCGCGCTCCTCGTCGACATGAATCCATTGGTGATCGCCGGTGACATCGGCAAATCCGTTGACCCGTTTCTGATCAATAAGCAGCCAGTCACTGGGACCGAGAATGGTGCCCTCCTGTCCCATCAGATCGCGCGGGTTTTCGTATATTTTCACCATATTCAGGCTCTTTGGCTGGACACGGAGACGATCTCTCCGGTCATATAGGAGGAAAGATCACTGGCGAGGAAGAGCATGACATTGGCCACTTCCCAGACTTCTGCCGGCCGGCCAAAGGCTTCCCTGGCCGCAAGTTCCTCCAGCAGATCTTCGCTTGTGACTTTTGCCAGGAAGGCATGCATCGCGATACTGGGCGCCACCGCATTGATCCGCACGCCAAACTCCGCCGCTTCAACCGCCGAGCAGCGTGTAAACGCCATCACGCCGGCCTTGGCTGCTGCGTAATGGGCCTGCCCCTTTTGCGCGCGCCAGCCCAGCACGGAGGCGTTGTTGACGATGGCTCCGGTATTGCGCTTCTGCATATGGGGAAGGAAGGAACGGGTCATCCGGAATACGCTGTTGAGCGTGACATCGAGAACACGCTCCCATTGCTCGTCCGTCATGTCGACCACTGCCACTTCCCCGCCAAGGCCCGCATTGTTGATCAGCACATCGACATGGCCGAGTGTCGCAACCGCAGTTTCGCGAAGATTTTCGACATGTTCCTGACTGGTTACATCGCACACGCAAGTCGCCGGGCGTGTGCCCGTCGCCTCGGCGATAGAGTCCGCTGCTTCGCCCAGCCGCCGCTCGTGGAAGTCGCTGATCAACACTGTTGCGCCTTCCTCGACGGCACGTTGTGCTGTGGAAAAACCGATGCCGGTTCCTGCCGCCGCGGTAACCACCACCGTTTTGCCCCTGAGCAAATCGCGCGGTTCTGGATAAGCCGGTACCATCATGTATCACCTCTGGGTTCGCGCGGCATGCCGAGAGCGCGTTCGGCAATCAGGTTGCGCTGGATCTGGTTGGTACCGCCGTAGATCGTGTCCGAACGCGAATAGAGGAACAGATTGGGTAATGTGCTCCACTCATAGTCTGAATCGTCCGTGACCTCTCCGGCCTGGCCCAGTACATCCATGCCCAGTTCACCGAGGGATCGTCGCCAGCTCGCCCACTGGATCTTATAGGTGAGCGCAGCGCCATCGACCTTGCTGTGGTCGGTGTTGGAAAGCATCCGCAGCGCACCATAGCGCATCAGGTGCAACCCGATCTCCGCTTTGGCAATCCGTTGCCGGATCAGCGGATCATTGGCGGATCCATTGGCTTTGGCAGCGGCGATGATTTCATCCAGCTCGTTGCGGAAACCCATCTGCTGGCCCAGCGTCGACACGCCGCGTTCAAAGGCCAATAGTCCCATTGCGATCCGCCAGCCTTCCCCCGGTGCTCCGATCAGGCTGTCTTCGGCGCAGGTGGCATCGGTGAAGAAGGTTTCGTTGAATTCCGCGTCACCGTTGATTTGCTTGATCCCGCGGATTTCGATCCCGGGCTGGTCGATCGGCATCATCAGGAAGGTCAGGCCCTTTGGTCCTCTGGTGCCTTCCTCGCTGCGCGCGATCACGAAAATCCAGTCGGAAATATGGGCCAGGCTGGTCCAGATCTTCTGGCCATTGACCACCCACTTGCCGTCTTCCAGCCTTGCCTTGGTCCGCACGCTGGCAAGGTCGGAACCGGCATTGGGTTCAGAAAATCCCTGGCAGAAGATGGTCTTGCCGGCGGCAATATCGGGAAGAAAGCGCTGCTTCTGTTCTTCAGTCCCGAATGTCAGGATGGTCGGTCCGGCGAGCTCGATGCCGATATGATTGACCCGGCCCGGAACGCCCGCACGGGCATATTCCTCAGCGAAAATCACCTGTTCGGCGAGAGTGGCGCCGCGTCCGCCCCACTCGGTCGGCCAGCCGATGCACGACCACTTGTGCGCCGCCAGCTGCTGCTCCCATTCCTTGCGCCGCTCCGCCTTGGCGGTGAGGGTGGTGATGCCCTTTATATCTGCAAACTCACCCGCCATCTGGGCATTGAGCCATTCGGCGCATTCGGCGCGGAAATCTTCTTCGGCCTTCGAGAATCCCAGCTTCATGCCGCTTCTCCCAATATCATTGTGGCGACTTGCTCGCGGTGCCAGTTGCCGTCCAGAAGCAATGTCTGGATCGATCGCGCGCGCTTGAAAAAAAGATGCGCGTCATGCTCCCAGGTGAAGCCGATCCCGCCGTGCAGTTGAATCATGTCACCGGCGCATTTGAAAAATGTATCGGCACAAAATGCCTTGGCTGCGTGCAAGGCAAGTTTCGCGTCCTCCGATCCTTCATCGATCGCGCAAGCCGCCCAGTAAACCGCAGACCGCGCTTGCTCGATCTCGATCATCATGTCGGCCGCGCGGTGTTTATAGGCCTGGAAGCTGCCAATGGCGCGCCCGAACTGTACACGCTCTTTCGAATATGCGACCGTCCGGTCGAGACAGGCTTGCGCGCCGCCCAGCGCTTCGGCGGCCAGACAAAGCCAGGCAGCGGCCTGAGAAGCATGCATGGCTGGCGGAAAATCAGCAAATGGTTCGCCTTCCACATTGTCCAGAGTGACGGTCGAAAGCGGCCTTGTCTGATCCATTGTCGTGAATGTCTCGACCGATAGGCCGGAAGCATTCTTTTCGACGATCCATGACTGATCGGGGTGGGCCAGAATAAAAATATCGGCCACACCGGCATGCGGGACAAACTCGAAACTGCCGTTTAATTTGTTGCCATCATATTTAACGCTGTCATTGCCCGCTGCGGCACCAATGACCTCGCCGGAAATCAGTTGATGCAGCCATTTCTGCTTCTGTTCCTCGCTCCCGCCCGCCGCAATCATCGCCAAACTGATCGCCTGATTGAGCAGGGGCAGAGCGGCAACCTGCGCTCCCGCCGCTTCCGCAACAATCGCCAGCTCGACATGACCAAGACCGGCACCACCGTATTCTTCCGGAACAATGATTCCGCCCAGTCCCAGTTCCTGGCAGAATGATTGCCAAGTTTCACGGTCGAAACCATCTGAGGCCATAGCTTCGCGCGTGCGTTTGCTGGTCGCGTTTTCAGCGAAGAAGCTTTGCGTCGTTTCCGCAATCATCCGTTGCTCGTCGGTGAAAGAAAAATCCATCAGGCGGTCCCCCAGACCTTTCGCGGCTCCACGCGTTTTTCGAGCAGTTCCTTGACCGCTCCGCCAACATCGACGGGCTGCCATCTTTTGCCCTTGTCGACATAAGGCCCTTCGCGCCAGCCATCTTCCAGCATGATCTTGCCGCCTTCCAGTTCAAAAACGCAACCAGTCACATCCTTTGATAGGGTCGAGCCCAGCCACACGACGGTCGGCGCGATATTGTCCGGGTCCATAACGTCGAACGCGTCTCCCTCGGTTGCCATCTTGTCGGCAAAGGCCTGTTCGGTCATGCGGGTCCGGGCGGACGGCGCGAGCGCGTTGGCTGTGATCCCGTAGCGACCGAGTTCTGCCGCCTGCACCAATGTCAACGAGGCGATGCCGCCCTTTGCCGTCGAATAGGCCGCCTGGGCAATCGACCCTTGCAGGCCCGCTCCCGACGTCGTGTTGATGATCCGCGCATCAATCTCATGGCCTTCTTTCGAACGCGTGCGCCAGTAATCAACGGCGTGCCTCGCGATACAGAAATGGCCGCGCAGATGGACATGCATGGTCGCGTCCCATTCATCGAGCGTGGCCGACACAAACATCCGGTCGCGCACAATTCCGGCATTGTTGACGACGACATGGAGATCACCGAAAGCCTCCACTGCCGCATCGACGATGCGCTTGCCGGCGTCCCAGTCGGTCACGTCTTCGTAATTGGCGATGGCGTTGCCGCCCGCTGCCCTTATTTCTGCAACCACTGCGTCCGCCGCGCTGGTATCGCGGCCTTCGCCACCTAGAGAGGTACCAATATCATTGACCACTACATTTGCGCCTTCGACCGCAAAGGCGAGCGCATAGCTCTTGCCCAGGCCCCCGGCAGCGCCGGTTATGATAACCGTTCTGTTGTCACAAATTCCCATCTATGAACCCTCTTCTGCTAGTTCCTGCAACAGATGTCCGCCGGTATTTCCAACAAGGTCAGTCTGTGCGTAATTTTTCCTGGTAAACTGCCATTTGCCGTCGATGAGTGCAAAGCTGTCATGATAGCGACCCGTTGCAATCGGCTGGAGTGGCAGTTCGTCCGTTGCCTGCAAGACCGTCCATTGTGATGTGCAGTTCGCTGTCCTTTCATCATCCGCAAGCTCAATGACCGGATTGGTGATGAGGTGCCGGGTGCGGGGTGTGCCGTCGGCGTATAAGCGTATCCAGCTGCGCCACATGGCGGAAATATTCTCGCCACCCCTTATTTCGTGTCTTCCGACGACAACACAGCCATGGGCGAACAATTCCGCCGCTGTGTCAAATTCGGCGGCATCGATCGCATTGGCATAACGATATAATAAATTGGGTATGTCGATTGCAGCGTTCGCCATCAGAGCCTCTCGATTATCGTTACGTTGGCCTGCCCGCCACCTTCGCACATTGTCTGAAGGCCATAGCGCCCGCCCGTGCGTTCCAGCGCGTTCAACAGCGTCGTCATAAGTCGCGCGCCAGTGGCGCCGAGCGGATGACCAAGAGCGATTGCACCGCCCTGCACATTCACTTTACTGTGGGTGATGCCGAGCTCCTTCATCCACGCCATCGGCACGCTCGCAAAGGCCTCGTTGCATTCGAACAGATCGATATCATCCACCGTCATGCCCGCTTTCCTGAGCGCATATTCGGTCGCCGGGATCGGCGCCGTCAGCATCCAGACCGGATCATCGGCGCGCACAGAGATATGGTGGATACGAGCACGCGGCTTCAGGCCATGGTCTTTGACCGCCTGTTCGGACGCCACAAGCATCGCTGCTGCACCATCACAATTCTGGCTGGATACGCCAGCGGTGACCTTGCCGCCTTCCTGAATGACTTTCAGTTGTGACAGGCCTTCCAATGTCGTGCCGGGCCTTATGGTCTCATCCACCTCCAGTCCTTCGAGGGGAGCAATCTCGTTTCTGAACCAGCCATTGTCGGTAGCCGCCTCTGCGCGCTGATGAGAGGCGAGAGCGAACTCTTCCATCTGCTCGCGGCTGATGTCCCATTTGTCAGCGATCATTTCCGCCGAATTGATCTGGTTGAGCAGGCCATCGCCGTAACGAGCAACCCAGCCGGGAGAGGTGTTGAACGGATTGTCAAAACCATAAGGCTGACCCGCGTACATCGCGGCGCTGATGGGAATGGCATTCATCGCCTGCGACCCCCCGGCGACCACCAGATCCTGCGTGCCTGACATCACCCCTTGCGCGGCAAAGTGCAACGCCTGCTGCGATGACCCGCATTGACGGTCGATGGTTGTTCCTGGAACATGCTGTGGCAGGCCCGCGACCAGCCAGACGGACCGGCCGATATCTCCCGCTTGCGGGCCGATGGTGTCGCAGCATCCCCAGACGACATCGTCGACCGCGCCTGCATCAAAATCCGTCCGTTCAGTCAAGACTTTGATCGGATGGGCACCCAGGTCGGCCGGGTGAACCCCCGCCAGCGAACCCTTTTTGCGCCCGATCGGCGTGCGTACTGCGTCAATAATATAGGCTTCTGCCATCAGATTTCCTTATGCAAATGTATGTGCCGGACCGATGTCCAGCGATCCACCGATCACCGCATCATCAACCCGTTTCATGTGGAAGGCGCGACTGCCCCAGGCCCCGATCAACGCCCAGCTTCGCTTCATCCAGAAATGGAGGTCGACCTCGTAAGTATAGCCCATGGCGCCATGAATCTGGATCGCCGTTTCTGCCATTTGCAGCGCGGCATCGCCGGCTGCCAGCTTGGCGTGGCTGACGTGGACAGGCGCGCTGTCGATGCCATCGTCCATCGCTTGCGCTGCGCGCCAGACCACGGGTTTGGCAAATTCCAGCGCAACCGTCGCGGTGGCCAGATGGTGTTTCACAGCCTGGAATGCACCAATCGGCTGGCCGAATTGTTTGCGTATCTTGGCATATTCGACGGCCTGCTCAAGCATGGCATCGGCAATGCCAACCAGCTGCGCGGCGGACATAAGCGCGCCCAGACTGAGCAAATGCGGATCGTCGGTTGCATTTTTGGGTGCAGCGCGAAGATTGCGCAGCGGGTCGACGCTTTGCAGCGAATCGCCATCGCCGTCGGCTACCCAGCCATTGATTTTATGGGCGAGCGGCACGGTCTTTTCGCCTGATGCAATCGCAGCCAGATCGCCAGTATCGCCCTTTGCCATCAACCACGGCACCGCAACAAAACCGTTGTCGACCAGAGGTTCAGCCAGACAGGCACGGCCGCATTCGGCGGCAATCAACGCCGCATCCAGCAGCTTGAGACCGAGGCCGCCCTGATCTTCAGGCACCAGCAAGCCCGGCAGACCCATTTCCACCAGCCCCTTCCAGATGGCGGGATCGCGATTGCTGCCTTCGTCGAGGCGGCGCAGCACTTCGGGACCATGGGTTCCCGCTAAGTAATCCTTCACGCCCTCCGCAAGTGTCAACTGGTCTTCTGACAATAGAAATTCCATCAGCCGGCTCCCTGTCTTGGCAGCCCGAGAAAGCGTTCCGCGATGATGTTGCGCTGAATCTCGTTGGAACCGGCATAGATCGGACCGGATAACGAAAAAATATATCCATCGAGCCACTGATTAACCGAACCGTCTGCAAATTTGGCGAGCTCTGCCGCTGCGCCCATCAGCTGCATGGCCGACCGGTTCATCGATCGGTCGAGCTCGGACCAGAATATCTTGTTGAGACTGGCCTCCGCGCCAATTTTCCCGCCCGCCAAGATTTTGGCCGCTACCGAATAGGTGTTATAGGCATAGGCCTGCGTTCCCATCCATGCCTGCGTAACCGCCTCTCGGGTTGCTGGTGAAGCATTGGCTTCATTGGCGCGATAGAGATCGATCAGACGCCTGGCCGTTGCCTGGAAACGTCCTGGCGAGCGCAGCATCAACCCGCGCTCGAAACCGGCGGTCGCCATAGCGACGTTCCAGCCTTCACCTTCGCCCGCCAGCATATTCTCTGCCGGCACGCGTACCTCGTCGAAGAACAGTTCCGCAAATCCCGGCTCACCATGTAATTGCCGAACCGGTCGTCGGGTGATGCCCGGGCTGTTGAGGTCGAACAGAATGAAGCTCAGGCCCTTGTGGCGCTTGCTGCCTTCTTCGGTCCGGAACAGCCCAAACCCCCAATCCGCAAAACTTGCACGGCTTGACCATGTTTTCTGTCCGGTGATCACATAGTGATCGCCGTCTCGTATGGCCTTGGTTGTAATCGCGGCCATGTCGCTGCCTGCATTCGGTTCGGACCATGCCTGAGCCCACATCACTTCGCCATTGGCCATCGGGGTCAGGAAACGCGCTTTCTGCTCGTCGGTACCATATTCCATGACCGTTGGACCGAGCAGGAATATCCCGTTTTGGTTGGCCCGCAATGGTGCGCCAGCGGCCCAATATTCTTCCTCGAAAATCAGCCACTGGATCAGATCCAGTCCGCGCCCGCCATATTGTTCCGGCCAGGTAACCATGCCCCAGTTGCCGCTGGCCAGCTTACGTTCCCACTCGACATGCTGATGAAAACCCTCTTCGCCCTCGAGCGTCAGAAACGGCTTATCCGGCACGTTGGCAGCGAGCCATTCGCGGATTTCTTTTCGAAAAGCCTGTTGTTCGGGAGTATAGCTCAGGTCCATCAGAATTTCGCCGCTTTGCCGGTTTCCACAAATTCGTCGCGCGATTTCTGGCTGTCTTCATGCATATACATTTCGAGCGTAAATCCCTGTTCCCAGCGATAGCCGCGATCGACGTCCCGCTCTTCCAGGCCGTTGAGCGCTTCCTTGGCGATGACCAGAGCCTTGCGGGATTTCGATGCGATGATGGCGCAAAAGTCGCGAGCTTCTTTCTCCAGATCGGCGCGCGGCACCACTTGCTCGACTGCCCCTAACCGATAGGCCTCCTCGGCCGGAACCGTGCCGCCGGTGAAAAAGGCGGCGCGTACCTTGTGCAAGGGCAACATACGGGAAAGGTGCGAGGCGCCGCCCATCGCGCCGCGATCGACCTCGGGGAGTGAGAAATAGGCATCTTCTGCAGCGATGATGACATCGCTGGCACCGCATACGCCGATGCCGCCGCCGATGACAAATTTATGCACGGCGCTAACCACCGGAACCTCTGCATCGCGGACCGCCTTGAACGTAAGATAATTACCACGATTGAGCAGAGTGATGCGTTCGGGATGCGCTTGCATTTCCTTGATATCGACACCACCACAAAAACCCTTGCCCTCGGCGCGAATGAGCACGCAGTTCACATCCGGATTGCGCGCCGCTTCGGTGATGATATCGGGGATCGACATCCAGGTTTCGCTGTCAAAGGCGTTGACCGGCGGAACGTCGAAAACGATCTCGGCGATCTTGTCCTTGATTGTGGTGGTGATCGGCATCAGGCGGCTCCCTTGATTGTCTGTGTTGGTGTCGCAAATGAAGCGATGCGGTTCCGTGCGTCTTTTTCCATATCTGCGAGCAACTCTGCGCAACTCGGTAGATTGTCGAGACGGCCGGCAACCATTCCGGTGGCCATCAAACCGTTTTCGGCGTCGCCTTCAACGACCGCTTTCTGGAGCAATATCGGGGCTGCGGCGGCCATCATCGCTTCGGGGAGCGACATGGCGCCATGCGCCGTCATCCCGCGAGCGGTCCGGATCAGATCGCCCCAGCTGGCACCGGTCTGTTTCTTCATCGCAAGTCCCGCCATCAACCCGCGTTGCCATTTGGCAAGTGCGCCGGATCTTTCGATTTTGCGCAGCATCGAATTGATGATCATTCTCTGCGGAATGCCGTCGACCTTGGTGGTGACGGTAATGTCATTTGTCGTCGCGCCGGTATAGGCCGATTTCGGGCCTTGGGGAACGGGGCTGTCGCTGGTCATCATGAAGCGGGTTCCCATTGCTATGCCCGCCGCACCATAAGCCAAGGCGGCGGCCAGTCCGCGTCCATCAGCAAATCCGCCCGCCGCGATCACGGGAACTTCGACGGCGTCGAGCACCTGGGGCAGCAGCACGGTGGTAGCCACCGATCCGGTATGACCACCGCCTTCGCCACCTTGGATGGTGATAGCCTGGCAACCCAGTGCGACCATCTTTTCAGCATGTTTCTGCGCGCCAACCGTCGGCATGCAGATGATTCCGGCATCGCGGAACTTGCCGATCATCTCGGCATCGGGACCGCGTCCGAAACTCACCGCCCGCACCCGGTCAGCGTTGGCGAGAATGACCGCGACAATCTCTTTGGCGCCCGGCTGGAAGCTGTGGAAATTCACGCCGAAATTATGCGGCATCATGTCCTTCAGCCGGGTAATCTCGCTCGCCAGTTCGGCCGGTTTCATCACCGCCCCTGCCAGAAAACCAAAGGCGCCCGCATTGCTGCTTGCAGCTACAAGCTGCGGGGTCGCAATCCAGCCCATGGCGGTCTGCACGACCGGAAGCCGGCAGCCCAGCATTTGGGTGAGGGGAGTGGCGAGTGGGTCGGCCAATTCTTACCCTTTCGCTTCCTGCGCTTTGTTCTTCTCGGCCATTTTCTTGCCGTCAAATCCGGCGATATAATCGCCCTTGACCAGCTGGTTGTTGGCGTGGGCGAAATGATGATAGCCGAAGGCAGCGTCGATGCCGGCTTCCTTGCCCGACAAGGTCTCCATATGGTTGCAGGCCTGCTTTGCCAGTTGCAGCGCAAGCCGCGGCTGCTCGACAATTCGTCGAGCAATTCTCAGAACCTCGTCAGCCAGCTGTTCGCGCGCGACAACTCTGTTGAGCATTCCCATTTCATAGGCACGCTGCGCGGACATCCGTTCGCCGAGAAACAGAAATTCCTTGGCTATTCGGGGATTTAGTTCATGACAATGAGCAAAATACTCAAGTCCGGGAAAGCCCATCTGGAGGACGGGGTCCTGAAAAAACGCATCATCCGAAGCAATGATTAAATCGCAGACCCACGCGAGCATCAGGCCACCGGCGATGCAACCTTTGTGCACCTGCGCAATGGTTGGCTTGGGAATGTTCCGCCAGCGCTTGCACATGCCGAGATAGACTTCTTGCTCGCGGATGTAGGCTTTCTCCGCGCCGGGCTTGTTGGCATGATCATACCACATCAGGCGGCGATCAAAGCTGGAATGAAAATCTCGCCCCGGTGAACCGATATCGTGTCCCGCACTGAAATGCTTGGCATCCGATTTGAGAACGATACATTTGACGCTGTCATCATTCACCGCGCGCATGAACGCATCGTCCAGCGCGTAGGTCATCTGGCTGTTCTGGACGTTGTGGAAATCGGGGCGGTTCAATGTGATCCAAGCGATGCCATCGCTGGCTTCATAGAGGATCGGCGTGTCAGTCTCATATTCCGGCGTTACTTCCTCAAGTGGTACAAGATCGTCGCTCATGCTGCTGTCCTTTTGGCTGGCGGATTGTCACGGATAACATTCGCGCGGTAATTGTGCGGATCAAGCTGGCTGATGATCGCCAGAGATTCTGCGCTGGGCAGGGCAGTCTCGCCAGCGACCGCATCGATCAGTTCAAATCCCGTTGCATCCTGCACCTCATCGAAGGTCACGTCCGGATGAAGAGAGACGACGCGGACGGCATTGTCCGGCCCGCCAAAATCCATCACGCACAGGTTGGTGACGATCTGCTGCAGATCGATATGATCATAATTGCCACCGGCAACCCGCTTGGCCGGATTGTAGCCCGCACTGGACACCATATCGACCTCGCCCTCGACGAAGGTACGAGTCGAATGAAAGGGAATGAACATTGAATTGGCGTGATAAATGCTGTTGCCAGGAAATCCCCTCACACCGAGCATTTGTACCTTGGGCTGTTTGTGGGTTCCGCCGAGTTGCGACAGATTGGTCTGGCCGAAACGGTCAATCTGCGTCGGGGTTACCATCGCATGGCGGCGTCCGGTCCACACCGCGCTGTCAAAGAAACGCGAGAAGGGCAGGTGCCCGGACCGCTTCACGTGATAATCGCCGCGGGAACCCATCGGGACCGGCTGCTCGACCAGATAGGCTTCGCCATCGGTCATCATCAGGCCCGGGGAGTGGGTCAGCTTGGCAAGGCCAGCGCCGACACGCGGAATAGGGCCAATACCGGTCGCGATGATCTCGCGGTCGGTGCGGAAGGTTTCCGAGCAGGCAAAAATGCACAGCTCTGCAAGAGTGATATCGTTCATCAGTATATTGCCAGCGGAACATTCATGACCGCTTCCTTTCCGCCCACAGAGTCAAGGTAAGTCGCTTCGTCCGGCCCGACAAACCGGTTCGCTACCGCGCTCCAGTCACCAGGGTCTTTGGCAGCGCCGGCATAGGCTTTGAAGGCCTTCATGTCAGGACCATAAAGCGGCGGCATCGATGCAGGATGCGCTCCGCCAGCTATTTCCGTGACCCCGGTTACGAAGCAGCGTTCGAATATATTGGCTTCGGCGTCATCATGATGATGATCTTCCATCTTATCGACCAGCTTTTCGCAAGACAGGTAGGTTTTTGCCGCTGCCTTGGCGTACCATTCATCATAATAGGCATCGGGTCCGAGCAACTGCACATTGCCGCGATGGTCGCAGCGATTGACGTGGAGCAGGGCCGCGTCGAGTTTCAGTGCGGGCATGGCGATCAGCGTCTCGCCATCGTGATAAGGCGACTGGACGGTTTTCAGGCCGCCCAGTTCGGCGAGATCGGTACCGAGACCAACGCGCGTCGGAAGAAATGGAAGCCCGAATGCGGCTGCTTTCAGTCCCCACTGGAGCATGCCTTCATCGAGTTCCAGCACTTCAATCTGCCCCCCTTCGCGCGCCTTGCGAAACCATGGCTCGAGAGGAATCGCATCCAGCGAGACAAAGGCAAAGACCAGTTTCTTCACCTTGCCCGCAGCACACAGCATCCCGACGTCCGCGCCGCCATAGGCGACGATGGTCAGGTCCTTGAGGTCGCTGCGGATAATTTCCCGCACCAGCGCCATCGGTTTGCGGCGCGGTCCCCAGCCGCCGATGCCGATTGTCATGCCATCGCTCAGCGCGCCTACGATCTCGGCGGGTGTCATTCTCTTGTCGAGCATCATGTCTTTGCCTCCTTGGCAGCCGCTTCGGCAGCCGCTTTTTGCCAGGCCCATTCATGACCCCATTGGCTTGGTGTCGTATGCGCGGTCGGTTTCCACGTCGCCGGATCCACGATCAGTCCGTCCCAGCCGAATTCCACATCGAAGCCACCGGGCGACTGCATGTAAAAGCTGATCACCTGGTCATTGGTGTGCTGACCCAATGTTGCCGACACTGGTACGCCCGCATTCTGCATCCGTTCGTAGGCAGCATCAACATCGGCGCGCGTTCTGGCTTCTATCATGATGTGGACACAGCCCGCTTCCGGTTCCGGCATCTGAATAACCGCCACACTATGATGTCTGCCGGTCGCCGCGTGCATGAAGGCGACACCCATTTTTGGTGTTCCCGGCGGCCCGACTTCAATTTCGGGTATGTCCGTATCTCCAAAACCCATGACATCGAGGTAAAACTCGTGTGCTTCGTGAAACTTCAGCGAGCCATAGACGACATGGCCCATGCCCAGCTTTCCGGTTATAAATCCGGTGATTCCCGCAGGAGATTCGAAATCTGTGTCGGCATTTGCGGCACCGTGGAAAATCTCGAAACGGTTTCCGGCCGGATCGCTACTTTCGGCGATGGCGACGACACCCCGCGAGCCCGGGTCGCCAATTGTCACTTCGCGGCCTGCAGCGCGCAGATCCTCGATCATCCGGTCAAATGCATCGGCATCTGCCAGCTCCCAACCGGCAACAGAGAAGCGGTCGGCATCACTCTTGATGATCCGGAACCGGGCGGCCCGCTCGTCCAGACGGTAAAGTGCGGCACCATCATCTCCGGTTCCGCCCGGCATGGCGCCAATGATTTCGGTGAGATAGGTGTCCCATTTCGCCATGTCCGTCGTTTCTATCACGACATAGCCAAGTGATTGTACTTTCGTCACTTCAATCCCCTTTCACCAGATCCAGAAAATGCGGCTTCTCGCCGCCACCATCGACGTTGAGCCGCGCGCCCGAAACATATTCGGCGGCCGGCGAGGCCAGATAACAAATTGCATTGGCGACATCCTCGCCGCGGCACATGCGCCCCAGCGGCAGGGAGGCGGCGACCTTTGCCTGGGCGGCAGCATCTCCATAGGTCGCTTCCGCATTTTCGGTTTCTGCGAGGCCGACGATGATCGCATTGACGCGAATCCCGTCCTTGCCCCATTCCTGCGCGAGGCTTTGGGTCAGGCTCATCAGTCCAGCCTTGGCTGCGCCATAAATCGCGGTGCCCGGGGCAGGTCTTATGCCGGCAACGCTGCCGATATTTATAATGCTGCCGCCATCCGATTTCACCAGATGGGGATAACAGGCGCGGGACAGATAATAGGGCGCCATCAGGTTGAGGCCGATGATCGCATCGGCAAAACGTGGGCTGGCGGCTGCCGCATCCGCCGCCGGAGACCCGCCTGCGTTGTTGACCAATATATCGATGCCGCCGAAATGGTCGACCGTCTCTTCAACGAGATGATCCACGGCATCGGGATCGCGGACGTCGGACTGGTGAAAGGAAACGCGGTCATCCAGGTCATCCGGCTCGTTGCGCGCCGTGACCATCACCTTGCAACCCTGCTCGACCAGGGTCGCCGCAATCACCCGGCCAAGGCCACGCGTCCCGCCGGTAATCAATGCCACTTTTCCTGTTAAATCGAACTGCACAGCCGCTCCTCAAAATCTCGAAAGGCATGAATTGATAGAATCAGATGATCAATACGCCTAAAAATAGCAATAACGGAAGCGAAATAGCTTTTCAATTGACGATTTGCGTATTTTATGACAAAAATAATTACGAATTCAGCTAATCGGCTCTTTGAGTCGGAACACGCCACGGAGACAAAGTTTATGGCAACGGTTGCAAATATTAAAAATCCGTCTGACGAAATCCCGACGAAAGAAGAGCTGGTCGACCGTGCGCGGGCGATGATTCCGGCGCTGAAAGAACGTGCGAGACAATGTACTGCTGATCGCAATGTCCCGGCAGAAACCATAGCCGAGATGCAGGCGGCGGGGTTCTTTCGGGTTTTGCAGCCCAAACGGCTGGGCGGTTACGAAATGCATCCCAATGTGTTCTTTGCGGTGCAGAAACTTCTTGCCGAGGGCTGCATGTCTACCGGTTGGGTTTACGGCGTGCTTGGATGCCACCCCTATGAACTGGCCCTGTTCGATGACAAGGCGCAGCAGGAAGTATGGGGCGATGATCCGTCCATGCTGGTATCCTCGACCTATCAGCCGGTTGGCAAGGTCGAGCATGCCGATGGGGGGTTCTACCTGAGCGGCCATTGGGGTTTTTCATCCGGCTCGCTCCATTGCGGCTGGGTGTTGCTTGGCGCGCTGGTCTTTCCCGAGGACGGCGAGGGACCGCCGGATATGCGGACCTTCCTCTTGCCGCGGGAAGATTACGAGATTGATCCGGAAAGCTGGCAGGTATTCGGCCTGCAGGGCACCGGTAGTCACGACATCATTGTGGACCGGGTTTTTGTTCCCGAATATCGTACGCACCGCGCGGTTGAAGGGTTTCTTTGTGAAAATCCGGGGCAGAAGGTCAATGATGGCCCGCTCTATTCGCTCCCCTGGGCGCAGGTGTTTATCCGCTCGGTTTCGACCGCCGCCTTCGGCGGTGCGCGAGCTGCGATAAACGCGGCGATGGCGATCATGGAAAGTCGCGTTTCTACAAACACGGGCAAGGCCTCAAAAGCTGATCCGATGTTGCACGGGGCGATCGCGGCGGCGCATGCACAGGCGCTGGAAATGGAACTGACGCTTGACAAGACCTTCGACGAGTTGATCGAGATCGCCGAAAGTGGCGAGCCGATTCCGATGGAGAAGCGGGCGTTATTCGCCTATCAATCCTCGACGGTGGTGCGGCGGCTTGCACGTCTGGTGGATGACATGGTGCAATTGCTGGGCGGTCGGGCAATCTATATGTCGAGCGATATCATCCAGCCCTGGCTGGACCTGAACGCAGCGCGCGCGCATGTTGCCAATGATCCGAACAACCGCACCGCCGATGTCGTCGGTACGATGCTCGGTCAGCCGCCCGTCTTCACTTTCATGTAAAGGACTGCGCGTTGGTAAATTTATCGGAAGCAACATATGCCGTCGCGGGCGGCTATGACATTCATATCAAGGAAGCAGGTGATGGGCCGGCAGTCGTGTTCATCCACGGCAGTGGGCCGGGCGCATCGGGATCGTCCAATTTCCGTGACAATATCGATGCCTTTGTCGAGGCTGGATATCGCGTTATCTTGCCAGACCTGATCGGTTATGGCGCGTCGTCCAAGCCCGAGGGCATCGACTATACGCTGCAGCTTTTCACTGATACGCTTTACGATGCCTTGCAGCAGCACGGTATCAGGCAGGCCGCAATGGTCGGCAATTCGCTGGGCGGCGGAATCGCGATTCAGATGACGCTGGATCATCCCGAAATGGGGACCGCCTTCATTCTAATGGCACCCGGCTGCATCCAGGAGCAGGCCAGCTATTTCACCATGCCCGGCATCGCCAAGATGAAGAGCAGTTTTGGCAGCGATGATTTCAGCAAGGAAGACCAGCGCCGGCTGGTCAGCAATCTGGTCCATCCCGACTCGGTGTCCAAGATCACCGACCAGCTTGTCGAGGAACGCTATGCGGTGGCCAAAGAACAGCCGAAGGATGTGCTGGCGCGCATGATAACCCCCAATTTGGGCCCGGATCTGGGTAAATTGAAGTTGCCGATTTTCGTGATGTGGGGCCTGAACGATGAATTCTGTCCCGAAAGCGGCGCGCGGTTGTTCCTTGACCGGTGCGACGATGCGCGCTGCATGACCTTCAACCATGTCGGCCACTGGGTACAGGTCGAACGAGCCGCCGAGTTCAACCGCTATTCCATAGAATTTCTCAATGAGCACAGATAGAAACCGGGCCGAAAAATATGGTGAGGAGTTGTTCGATGCGCTCCGCAACCGGAACACGCTGGAACCTCTGATTGGCCGCGATCCTTCGCTGACGATTGACGATGCCTACGCGATCTCGCTCGATTTTCTTGCCCACCGCCGCAAGCAGGGTGAGCGCGTGGTCGGCAAGAAAATCGGCGTTACGTCAAAAGCCGTGCAGGACATGCTCGGCGTCCACCAGCCAGATTTTGGCTTCCTGACCGACTGGATGCACGTGACCGGTGATATTGACGTTGAGGCCAAGGGACTGATCGCGCCCCGGGCGGAAGCGGAAATTGCCTTCATTCTGAAAGACAGCCTCAATGGCCCCGGCGTGACCGTCGCGGATGTGATGGCAGCGACGGAGAGCATCGCCCCCTGTTTCGAGATCGTCGACAGCAGGATCAGGGACTGGAAGATCGGAATCGTTGACACGGTGGCCGACAACGCCTCCTGCGGCGTGTTTGTTCTCGGCGAGGATCGCGCGGATGCGAAAGATCACGATCTGCCTGACCTGAGAGTCACTGTCACGAAGAACGGAGAACCGTTGTCCGAGGGTCTCGGCTCGGCGGTGCAGGGCAATCCGGCGCAGGCGGTGGCGTGGCTGGCCAATACTCTGGGGCAATATGGGGTGACGCTGGATGCCGGGGATATTATATTGTCGGGGTCCGTTGTGCCGCTGGAACCTGCCGCCAAAGGCGATATTTTCGAGATGACCTTGCACGGCATCGGGAACTGCACCGCGAAATTTGTTTGAAGGACCAAGATGAACAAAGTCAAAGCAGCGATCATAGGATCGGGCAATATCGGCACCGATCTGATGATCAAGATGATCAAATATCCCGAGAATATGGAGCTGGTCGCAGTGGTCGGAATCGATCCCGATAGCGAAGGCCTCGCCATGGCGCGCGAACGCGGAGTGGCCACGACCCACGACGGCATCGAGGGCCTGAAGAAACTCGATTGTTACAAGGATATCGGCATCGCGTTTGATGCCACTTCGGCGTACGCGCATAAAATTCATGATGAGGCGTTGCGCGCCGACGGCATTCAGGTAGTGGACCTGACGCCCGCCGCGATTGGGCCATTTACAATTCCGACGGTCAATATGCAGGCCAATCTCGACGCGCCCAATGTCAACATGGTGACCTGCGGCGGCCAGGCGACCATCCCGATGGTAGCCGCGGTCTCCCAGGTCGGAACAGTCCATTATGCCGAGATCGTTGCTTCGGTGTCCTCGCGCTCGGCCGGCCCCGGAACGCGCGCCAATATTGACGAATTCACCCGCACCACCGCACGCGCCATCGAAGAAGTCGGCGGCGCGGCCAAGGGCAAAGCAATCATCATCCTCAATCCGGCCGAACCGCCAATGATCATGCGCGACACGGTATTCACCCTGTCGGAAGGTGCGGAAGAAGAGGATATCCGTCAATCGATCGAAGCAATGGTCAGGGAAGTGCAAAAATATGTGCCCGGCTATCGGCTCAAACAGGAAGTCCAATTCGAGCGGTTCGGCGATAATAATCCTCTGAAGATCCCCGGATTGGGCGAGTTTACGGGCGTCAAGACAAGCGTATTTCTCGAGGTCGAAGGGGCCGGGGATTATCTGCCGCCTTATTCGGGCAACCTCGACATCATGACAGCCGCCGCCAAGGCGACCGGCGAATTGCTGGCGCAGAGGAGAATGGCGCCATGAGCTTCGATGTCGAAAAGGACAAGCTCTACATCCAGGACGTCACCCTGCGCGACGGGATGCACGCGATCCGCCATATGTATGGCCTCGATCATGTCCGCGACATTGCCAAGGTTATCGAGGCGTCGGGGGTGGACGCGATTGAAGTGGCGCATGGTGACGGGCTTTCCGGAACCAGTTTCAACTACGGGTTTGGCGCGCATACCGATTGGGAATGGCTTGAAGCGGTAGCCGAAGTGCTGGACAGATGCATTCTGACAACGCTCATCCTGCCGGGTTTGGGGACGGTTGAGGAGCTCAGGCGCGCCTATGACCTCGGCGTACGCTCGGTCCGGGTCGCGACCCATTGCACCGAGGCCGATGTCTCGAAACAGCATATCGGCATTGCCCGTGATCTCGGCATGGATGTTTCCGGCTTCCTGATGATGAGCCACATGATCGAGGCCGATGATCTCGCGCAGCAGGCTTTGCTGATGGAGAGCTACGGAGCCCATTGTGTCTATGTCACCGACAGCGGCGGCGCGCTCGATATGGATGGCGTGCGGGATCGTTTCCGGGCCTATGACAAGGTGCTGAAACCTGATACCCAGCGCGGGATGCACGCGCATCATAACCTTTCACTCGGCGTTGCGAATTCGATCGTCGCTGCGCAGGAAGGCGCGGTTCGCATCGATGCAAGCCTCGCCGGAATGGGGGCTGGTGCGGGCAACGCGCCGCTCGAGGTTTTCATCGCGGCCGCAGACCGCAAGGGCTGGAACCATGGCTGTGATGTCATGATGCTGATGGATGCGGCCGAGGATCTGGTGCGTCCGTTGCAGGATCGCCCGGTGCGTGTGGACCGTGAAACCCTGGCCCTTGGCTATGCCGGGGTCTATTCCAGCTTTCTTCGCCATGCCGAAAAGGCCGCAGAAGATTATGGTCTTGATACGCGCACAATTCTGGTCGAGCTTGGTCGCCGGAAGATGGTTGGCGGGCAGGAAGACATGATTGTCGATGTCGCGCTGGACCTGTTGAAAGCGCGGGAAGGGACAGCGTGAAACGATGACCACATTGGACATAGCGATAAAGCTTGCCGAAAAAGGAGAGCTTCCTGAAACTCCCAGCCTTGTAGTGGGTCTTGGGGGGACATTGGCCCCCAACAGCACAACGGAAAAAGCGATAAGAGCTTCGCTCGCCGGGGCAAGCGAGGGGGGCGCGGAAACCCTGTTCATTTCGGGCGCGGAGCTGGAACTGCCGATCTATGCATGGGAACGAAAGGAGCGCGGCTCGGCTGCGGTGCATCTCATCGAATCCTTGCGCCGGGCAGACGGGATCATCATCGGTTCTCCTGGATATCATGGCAGTATTTCCGGTCTGATAAAGAACGCGCTCGATTACACCCAGGACATGGCCGAAGACGAATGGCCCTATTTTCATGGACGGCCAGTGGGAGCAATTACCACAGGGGCTGGCTGGCAGGGCGCGGTCACGACTTTGACGGCATTGCGCGGGATCGTCCACGCCTTGCGCGGCTGGAACACGCCCATGGGTGTGGCGATAAACACGGCCGCGCCGGTATTTGATGCCGAAGGCAAATGCCTGGACGAAAAAATTGCTTCCATGCTCCGGGACATGGGCAAGGAAGTCGCGGAATCCGCCCGCGTCCGTGCGCTTATGAGAGGGGGGCGGGAAGTGTGAATCTGAATGCGCCATCCATCCGCAAGTTGTTATGTAAAATCAGGGATTAAAATTGACCGAGATCTCTTTGCACAGGCCCTATCCCGCGTCGCAGGTCAAAAAATGGGATTCTGAAACCGATGTAGTGATCATCGGCTTCGGTTCTGCCGGCGCATGCGCAGCGATTGAAGCCAAAGAGGCCGGCGCGACAGTGATGCTGTTCGAGCGCGGCTCGGGCAGCGGCGGCGCGTCCGGTCTTTCCGGCGGCGAAATCTATATCGGCGGGAATGGCGGGACCGAGGCGCAGCGCGAAGCCGGCTTTGAGGACGCAACCGAGGATTTTGCAACCTATCTCAAAATGGCGGGCGGGCCCTGCGCCGACGAAGCCAAATGCGATCTTTATGCGGCGGAGGCTCTCGACCATTTCGCCTGGCTGAAAGCCCAGGGCATTCCTTATCGCGGCAATTATCTGCCTGGCAAGCAGATCGAACCGATGGATGACAGCACCTTGATCTGGTCCGGTAGCGAGGCGGCGGCACCGTTTTGCGAACATGCCAGGCCCGCTCCGCGCGGCCATGTGATCCAGCATATGGGCTGGGGCGGCGGTCGTCCGCTGATGGATATACTGGAAAAGCGCGCGCGCGAATTGGGCGTGGAGGTCGTGACCGACGCACGCGCTCTGGCGCTGGTGCAGGATGGCGCCCGCATTGTCGGTGCGGTGCTGAATATCGACAACAAACCGCATTTCGTGAAAGCCGAAAAAGGCGTTGTGCTCGCGACCGGCGGCTTTGTCATGAACGAGGACATGCGCCGCAAATATTGTCCCGAAACCTTCAGGGTCAGTGACCCGATCGGCGATCAGGATGACGGGTCCGGCATCAATCTCGGCGTCGGTGCCGGCGGAGACGCGATCCATATGGACCAGTTTTTCACGACCTGTCCGTGGACGATCCCCGAACCGCAGGCGAACGGGGTGTTCGTCAATGTCGGGGGACAGCGGTTTATCAACGAGGATTGTTATCACGGCCGGGTGTCGCGCACGATGATCGATCAGCCGGGCGGCAAGGTCTATCTGCTGCTCGACAGTGCGCATTTTTCTGAGCCGCTCGAACTGGCGCGTACGGATATCGTGGGTACGGGCGAGACCTGGGAGGAAGTCGAAACAGAATTGGAGATGCCCGAAGGCACGCTGTCCGCGACGATGGCCTTCTACAACAGACATGCGAAAGAGGGGCGCGATCCGCTCTTCAACAAGCGCGCGCCGATCTTGACGCCGCTCGATCAGGGACCGTTTGTGGCTCTCGAACTGAATTTCAGCAGCAGCTATTTCAGTTTCTTCACCCTGGGCGGGCTCTGGACATCGACCGACGGCGAAGTGCTGGACCGGACGGGTGCGCCCATCGACGGCCTGTACGCCGCCGGTCGCTGTACCAGCGGATTGCCGGCCTGGGGCCATGGATATTCGTCTGGCATGAGTCTCGCCGACTGTACCTTTTTCGGACGTCGGGCCGGGCGCAGGGCGGCAGCATCTTGACCGAGCGTGAAGTCATAGACCGGATGGAAATCACCGATCTGGTGATGCGCTACTGTCGCGGCATCGACCGGCGCGATTTCGATCTGGTCCGCTCGCTCTATCATGATGACGCGATCGACGATCACGGCCATTATTTCCGCGGTTCGCCGGATGACTATGTGGCATGGCTCCCCGCCGCGATGGCGGACCTCGACAGCACCATCCATGCAATCCACAATTCGCTGCTTGTAATCGACGGGGACCGGGCCGAGGGCGAGCATCAGGTCACCGCCTTCCACCGCTCGCGGGCACCGGACCGGCAGGAAATGATCATCCACGGACGCTATCTCGACCGTTACGAGAAGCGCGACAATGTCTGGAAATTCAGCTTTCGGCGGATCATATTCGATCATGGCTACACACGTCCGGTGGACGAGCAGGGCCTGGCGGCAGCCAATCCGGATCCGGTCTGGGGTACAGATGACATGAACGATCCGTCCTGGGAGTTTGAATTGCTGGTAGGGCTCGGCAAATGAGCGGCGCGGCTCTGTCGGTCGATGCACTGCTTGCCAATGCCCGGGCGGCGACCGGACTTGATGATTTCGGTGACGACTGGTTTCTCGAGCCGCTGGCCCGGCTGGTCGACGAAACCAATGCCGACGCGGGGCTGATCGCGCCCGATGCGGGAGCAGGGCAGCGCATTCAGGGTGCCCTGATGGACCGGCTGGGACTGGTGCAATATTTCAAGGACTATCCCGGGGCAGCTGACGAGAGGATCGAACCCGCCTGCGCGATTATCGGCCTTCCCCGTACCGGTTCGACGGTCATGCACCGGCTGCTTGCCAGCGCGCCGGAACTAACATCGCTATACTGGTGGGAAACCTGTTTTCCGCTGCCGTTTCCGGACGAAAGCCCCGGTGATCCAGCGCCGCGTATCTCGATGGCGCACCAGATTGTCGATCAACTGCTCACCGAATGGCCGGATTTCGAAAGCATCGATCCGATCGAGGCGGAAGCGGTAGCCGAGGAAGTCATCCTGCTCGACCGGACGTTTCTTTCCACGACTTTTGATTCGATGATGCCCATCCCCGGCTATGGCTATTGGCAGGCCGGGCAGGATCATGAACCGGCCTATCGCGATCTGCTGAAATTCATGCAGGCGATCCAGCATCAGCGCGGCGGAGCGCGCAAAAAATGGGTGCTGAAGACACCGCATCATCTGCTTGGCGGGATGAACGGACTGCTGGCGGTATTCCCGGATATCCCGCTGGTGATGACGCACCGTGATGTCGGTGATGTCCTGCCCAGCTATTGCAGCATGTGTGCGTCGCTCAGCGTGGGGGCGTCGACAACTTATGATCCGATGAAGCAGGGAGACTACTGGACGCAGCGGTTTCGCAATGGTCTCGAGCGATTTGAGCAATTGCGCGCGACCTTGCCGGCCGGGCAGGTCATTGATGTCCGCTATAAGGACACGGTAGCCGAGCCGATCCGAACCGCGGAAAAGGTCATGCGGGCGATCGGTCTGGATTATGATGGGGTGGATCATCAGGCAATGAAGGATTGCATGGCGGCCAATGTCCGCGAAACGCGTCCCAAGCATAAATATAGCGCGGAGCAATTTGGTCTGACCCGGGAGCAGATTGCAAAAGATTTCGCCGCTTATCATAATCGATATCTTGGCGAGGAGGAGAAGGACAAATGATACTCAAGGACAAGGTTATCATCATCACTGGCGCCGGCCCGGGCATGGGGCAGGCGATGTGCAAGGGCGCGGCAGCGGAAGGTGCCAAGGTCGCGATATCGGCGCGCTCGACCGAGTTTATCGAAAAGCTGCGCGATGAAATCACGGCGGCGGGCGGCGATGTAATTGCGGTGCCCACCGATGTCAGCAACAATGCGCAATGCCAGAATCTGGCCAAGGCAACGCTGAACAAATGGGGCCGGATCGACGGGCTGGTGCACTCCGCCTATTATCATCCCGACTGGGCCAATCTGGAGGCGGCTTCAGTGGATCAACTGGCGCAGGCGTTTGATGTAATCGCGCTCGGCGGCCTTCGCATGGCACAAGCCGTGATCCCGACCATGAAACAGCAGAAAGCGGGATCAATCGTCAATATTTCCACGCTCGCCTCGCGCAAGCCGATGCCGGGCGAGGGCGGCTATGCGATGTGCAAGGCGGCGCTCAACCAGTTGAGTCGGCAGCTCGCGATTGAACTGGCAGGGACGGGTATCCGCGCCAATACCGCGCTGATGGGCTGGATGGACGGCGTGCCGCTCGACGGGTTTTTTGCCAGCATGGGTGACAAAGGCGCGGCGTTCAGAAAACAGCGCGCCAGCGAGATACCGGTTGGCCATATTCCGCCCGATGCGGATTGCGCGAAGGCGGTCTATTTTCTGCTCTCCGACTACGCCAGCGAAGTCACCGGCGCAGCGCTCGATGTCAACGGCGGCGACTGGGTCGCGCCATGAGCGACAATGTCGTCAGCGGAAAGGCCTGGGCTGATTTCTGCGATCAGCTGAAGTCGGCGGGTGACATCATTCTGGCCGACAACGCCCCCGATGATCCGTTGATCCGGACGGAGGGTTTTCGCTATCTGTCGCGGCTCACCAAACTCGCGCTCGAACAATATGTCGAGGCGACCGACACCGATTTTCCTTTCTTCTACAGGCTGAGCCACGAGACCGCCAAGATCGGTGCGGACAATCCCGACAGCGCCTATCTCAACGCGCAGATTGACGGATCGAAAACTTACCGCATCACCGGGAAGCGCGGATCGATGAAATATTTCTCGATCGTCGCCAATGCGATGCGATATGACAGCGACGGTACGGCGCAGGCCACCGGGTCGTTGATGGATGATGAAATCAACTGGGGTCCGGACGGAGAGCTGGAGATTATTGCCAGTTGCGAAGAGCAGGACGGCAACTGGCTGAAGCTGACACCGGATGCGAATATAATCATTGTCCGACAGAATTCACTGGATCGCGTCAATGAAGAGGCTGGCCAGTTCCGCATAGAGCGGATTGATGGTCCGGACAGCCCGGCACCGATCGCGGCGGAAACGCTTGAACGCGGCCTCGCTACCACCGCCCAGTTTGTAAAAGGGGTGACCAATACCTTCGCCGACTGGACGCGAATGTTTGCCGAATATCCCAATATATTTCACCCGTTCGACCAGCAGATCTACCAAAAGGCCGGTGGTGCCAAAGATCTGTTCTACGCCCATGCCTATTGGAAGCTCGCGCCGGACGAGGCCTGGCTCATCGAGGTGATGCCGCCGGAATGTCCCTATTGGAATTTTCAGCTCAACAACTGGTGGATGGAAAGCCTCGACTATCGTTTTGCGCCGGTGACGGTCAACAAGTACTCAGCGCGTCTTGAAGCCGACGGCAGCTTGCGCATTGTCGTGGCCGCGCGCGATCCCGGCATCGGCAACTGGATCGATAGCTGCGGGCATCGCGAAGGAACCGCATTGCTGCGCTGGCAGGATGCGCAAGACAATCCCATGCCAACGGCGCGGGTAGTCAAACTGGAGGAAATAGCATGATGGATCCCTGGAACATGCCGTGGATGGAAACGGCCAAGAATGTCGAGGAAGACCCGATTGACGGCTTCAACAAGGACTGGATGGTGGTTTCGGAGAAGGTCGCGATCGATGCACCGGCCAGTGTCGTGTGGGGCATCCTGACCGATCTGGAAAATTACAATGCCTGGAACCCGTTCTGCGTCCGCGCGGAATCGACCCTCGAAATGGGTGCCCCGGTCCTGATGCAGCTGGTCAGCTCCACCATGCCCGGCCAGCTCCAGCCAAACGTCGAATATGTCTGCGAAATCGAGGAGCCGCACCTGCTGTCCTGGGGTGCGCGGTGGGTGGAGGAATTTCCCTATCCGGCAAGGCGCGACCAGATTATCGAGGAGACCGGTCCCGATAGCTGCACCTATGTTTCTTCCGATGCCTTTTTGGGTGAACATGGCGGGCATGTGATGGTGTTTTGCGGACCATGGGTCAGGCGCGCCTTTACCGATACAGCGTGGGCTTTGAAGGCACGCGCGGAAGCGTTGCACTCCGGCAGCGATGGTTGACGGCGAAAGTCGAATCCGGCGCCTTGAGGATATCGAGGCGATCCGCAATCTGATCGCAAGCTACGGGCCTCTGGCGGATAGCGGCGATGCAGAGGGGGTAGCAGCATTATGGTCCGAAAACGGAAGCTATGACGTCGGGGGTTTCGGGGTATCGACCGGGCGGCAGGCGATAGCCGCGCTGATAGCCGGTGATACACACAAAGCCCTGATGGCAAAGGGGTGCGCGCATGTGCTGTCGCCGCATCATGTCAGGCTCGACGGAAGCAAGGCGGTCGCTACCGGATACAGCACCGTGTTCCGCAAAAAGGGCGAAGTCTATGAAGCGTGGCGTGTATCCGCCAATCGCTGGCAACTGGCGCGGCAACCCGATGGAAGCTGGCTGGTGGATTTGCGGATCAACCGGCCGGTTGACGGGTCACCGCCGGAAATATTGCGCTAACCCGCCTGCATGGCACCATCGACAGACAATGTCGTTCCGCTGACCTTTCGCGCATCCTCGCTGGCCAGATAGGCGAAGGCATTGGCGATATCTTCCGGCGCACAAGCCCCGCCTTCGAGTTTGTTGACATTGCGCATCACCAAAGCCCAGTCGATGTCGCCTTCGGGCGGGTTCTGGTTGCTCATCGGGGTTTCGACATGGCCGGGGCAGATCGCGTTCACGCGCACGCCCCGCGCTGCAAATTCGATCGCCAGCGATTTGGTCAATCCGATCACGCCGTGTTTCGATGCGGAATAGGCGCTGGAATAGGCGACTCCCGCCAGTCCGGCAGTAGAGGCGGTGTTGATGATAGTGCCCTTGCTTGTTACCAGATGCGGCAGCGCTGCCCGGCAAAGCGTATAAACGCTGGTGAGGTTGATCGCCAGAACCCGGGCAAAGCGTGTTGAGTCAAACTGATCCACCGCGCCCCAGTCGAGCAGCCCGGCGATATTGCAGAGTATATCAAGGCCGCGATTCTCGGTAGCCTTTGCAATGAGCGCCTTGCAACTGTCATCATCGGTTGCATCATAGGGCACTATTTGCGCGCTGCCCTCCATCATTCCGGCGGTTTCGGCCAGACCGTCGGCGTTGATATCAGCAATGGTGACATGTGCGCCTTCTTTTGCCATCAATATTGCCGTGGCCCGGCCGATGCCCGACGCCGCGCCGGTGACAACCACATTTTTTCCTGAAAATCGCATAATATACTCCCTTGAACCTTGATTTGCGTAATATCGTAGCGCAGTGATTACGCAAAGGAGAAAGTACATGGATCTGGAAAAACGCCTCCAGCGGATCGAGGATGATCGCGCGATCAGGGATCTCAAAATGCGCTATCTCCGCGCGTCGGATGCCAAGGATCCGGAGACTATGCGCGATTGTTTCCTGCCGGATGCCAAAATATTGTTCGACGGCTTTCCGCCTTTTGATGCGCGTGATCCGTTTATCGAAATCTATCGGCAGATGGGATGCGGCGCGCATATTTTCGATATCCATCAGGGCGGTACCGGTATCGTCGAATTTGAAAGCGGGGCGAGAGCGACCGGCTGGTGGCCGCTCTTCTTTCACAATATCAATCTCGAGCAGCGGACGCTCACCCAGATGGGGGTGGAATATCAGGATATTTATGTGAATCAGGACGGCCGCTGGTGGATTGCCGAGACACGTTCATCCCGCAAAAGCTGTCTTATCCATTCCGTCGATGACGAGGGCAGGTCGACGGTGCAGGTGATGGGCGAGCCGCCGGAGTCATTCGGCTGAAATGCCGCTAGGCTATTTCACGCTCTACCGACCGCTTCGTTGACGCTGCGCCGCGGACCGCAAAAACCAGCAGGGCGGCCAATATGTCGAGAGCGATAAACACCGCGAAGGCAAAGCTGTAACTACCGGTCTGGTCGAAGCTGCGCCCGGCAAGCATGACCGAAATCAGGGCACAGGGCATGGCGACAATATTCATCAGTCCATAGGCGATACCAAATGATCCGCTGCCGAAGCAATCCGCGGTCAGGGACGTCCAGACCGGATAGACACCGCCGACCGCGAGGCCGATGATGGTAGCGGCAACGAGAATCTGGACATAGCCGGACTGCATCAGGAGCACTGCGAGAAACGCCAGATTGCAAGCAACCACCACCAGAAAAAGATATCTTTTGTCGATCCGGTCACACAGCCAGCCCAGGATCAGCTTGCCGATGATGGCTGAACCGGTCAGCGCCGAAATGAGGAAGGTTGCTTCGGCGAGCGTAAAGCCCCGTTCGATTCCGTAAGGCACCAGCGAAGTCAACACGGCCTGGTCGCTGCCCAGCAGCAACCCGACGCCGACCGCAACGAGCCAGAAATTGCGGGATCGAAGAATCCGGGCAGCCGTGAGCGGAGGCTCGTCAGTTGCCCGAACGCTTTCGGTTTCCACCGCTATGCCGTCGGGAACGCTGCCAATATCCGAGGGCTTGTTCCGCAGCAGCACAAGCGCAGTCAGGCTTGCGAGCAATCCGACGGCGAGTCCCATGATGGCCAGCGCGAGCCGCCAGCCGAATTCGGTCATCAACGCGGCAAATATGGGCGGGATCAGGAAGCCGCCGACCGAGGTTGCAATCGCCACTATGCCCAAAGCCCGGCCCCGCATCTGCAGGAACCAGCGGGTTACGACGGTGTTCGCGGTAAATGCGCCGGCCGCAACCACGCCAAAGGAAACCGGGATCAACATCAGCAGGCCGAGCAGCCAGGGTGTCTGCACCAGCGAAAGAGAAACCATGCCGGCAGCAAAACTTGCCGCGCCAATGCATGAAACGGCCCGGACGTCAAAGCGGATCAGCAATTTGCCAACCACGGGGGCCCACAGGGCGAAGCCGACCAGCAAGGCAATATATCCCAGATTGGCCTGTTCCCGGCTCAATCCGAATTGCTGTTCCACCGGATTGACGAACAGCCCGAACGAATAGATCGTGGCGCCAATCAGCAGCATCGAATTGAGAAAACCACCGCCCACGACATGCCAGCCGCGAAACAGCCCGATCTGTTCCGGGGGCTCGCTCTTCCCAGATATGATCATCCGTCAGCTAGTGCCATCGGCAAAATTCTCTGTTTCAATATCTCAACGGCCTAAAAGTCGACGCCGACGGTCAGTCCGTACGTGCGCGGATCCGGGAAATATCCCAACAGCAACCCGCCAAATCCCGGACCAAAGTCGATGAAGTTGGTCGGCGCATTCTCATTGGTCAAATTGCGGATCCAGCCAGATATTTTCAACGCGCCGCTGCCCAATGGGATTTTGGTTACATTCGCCGATATATTCACCATCGTTCGTCCCGGAGATTCGGTGGTGCCAGCGACCTGATCTGACGGGTTGGGTGCTCGCAGAGCATAAGGGAAAGTATGATATTTCGAGACCATGCTGAGGTCACCGATTATATTGAACTGGCCCCAGTTCCCTTCCGCCGCACGCCAGTCGACGCCCACGGCTGCCGTATATTTTGGCGTATGCGGGAAGGCGCGGTTGTCGGTAACGTTGACGCCGCGCTCGATAAAGCTGTCATACTCCGCATTAAGATAGGCAAGCGAGCCGTTGATCTTAAGCCAATCGGCCGGGCGGATGACGGTTTCCAGTTCCAGACCCCAAATCGTCGATTTGGCGGCATTGAGCACGGTGGATGATGCCGCGCCAGTGGCTTCGAAGACCGACAGTTGAATATCCTTATGCTTGTCATAAAAGCCGGCGACATTCAGAATCACCGCGCCATTGGCAAATACGCTCTTCAAGCCGAGTTCATAGCTGTCTACCTTTTCGGGTCGGTAGGGATTACAGAGTTCGGGCGTACCGGTCGGACAGCCCGGTGTCGGGGGCCCGAAGGCATTGGTCTCGCCGTTGAAACCGCCAGATTTGAAACCCTTGGCGAAACGCGCATAGACGTTCACATCTGGATTGATCTGATAGCTCAGGGTTGCCGACGGACTGAAATCGTCAAACTTTGCGTCCGGCAGATCACCGAAACCGATGTCCGCAACCGTGAAGGGCAGGGCGACCGCCGGTATCATCGGATCGCGGATCACCTGAAGGAAGCGACTGATGTCCTTGGTTTCCTCGGTGTACCGCGCGCCCACGGTAAGCTTCAGCGCCTCGGTGATTTGATATCCGCCTGTGCATAGGCTGCCCATGCCTCGGTGTTTGAGGCATAGCGCGAATCAAACTGGTTCCCGAAGGGTCCGAAGATACCGAAAAATGTCTGCGGGTTTACCGTCCCGGCGGTCTCGTCATAATAGAAACCGCCAAGTACATAGTTGAGCCGATCGTCGAACGCGGTTCCGGTGAGTTGCAGTTCCTGGCTGAAACTGTCCATGTCCGTAAACCGCGCCGTGAAAGCAATATCGAACGGGGAACCGTCGAGATCGGTGCTATCGGTCCAGCGAAGGTCACGATAGGCGGTGATCGATTTGATCTGGGCATCGCCAAGATCAAGCGTCGCAGTGAGAGAATGACCGTAGGTTCGCGATGTTTCGAACAGCGGGCTGCCGTCGATGGTCATCGTGTCGAGCCGTTCCCGACTGGCGAACAGGCCAAGCGGTATACCGACAAAATTGGGGTTTGCGGGATCAAATATATCGCGCGGGTCGCCGTTGCGGTTGATCGACAGCAGCTGGCTGGCATTTGGCCGCTGGTCATGCTTCGAATAATCATAGGCATAATCGACGACCAGATTGTCGGTCGGTTCAAAGCGGACCTGAACCATGACGCTCTTGCCGTCGAGATCGTTGGTGTCGTTGACCGGAGGGTTCGGCAATATGCCGAACGCATCGGGCGCGACATCGACGAAACCATCACGCTTTTCAATCTGGCCGGATACCTTGATTTTCAGCGGCCCCAGTGCGGGAAGATCAACCGTGCTTTTTGCCCGCCAGTAATCAAAATTGCCGTAGCTCGCTTCCGCCGATACCCGCAGCTCGCCGCTCGGCTTACGAGTCACCAGATTGACCGCCCCGGCGAGGCTGTTGCGGCCGTATAGTGTTCCTTGCGGGCCGCGCAAAATTTCGACCCGATCGAGATCGGCGATGTCGAAAATTGAACCCTGCGCCTTGGCGATATAGACGCCGTCGAGATAGAGGCCGACGGCAGGTTCCCATGTCACCGCGGGGTTGATCGTCACCGACCCGCGAATGGCGATTTGAGAGATTGTCTTGTTCGACGGAGCCCGCTCGAATTTCACATTGGGGGCAAGCGCGCCGAGGCTGTCTATCGAGGTGATGTCGCGCGAGTCGAGATAATCCTTGCCGATGGCGGAAATCGCAATCGGCACTTCCTGGATATTTTCTTCGCGTTTTTGCGCGGTCACAATGATGATATTGCTGTCTGCGCGTTCGCCTGCCTGACTTTCGGACTGCGCATATGCGGAGGCCGGAAGCATCAGTGCTACCAGCGGCAGACAAGAAAGGCGGGAAACAAGGTGAATGGACATCGTGACCTCCTGGGCTTTGTTTGCAAGCGGGGTTCTGTTGCCCGTGCTTGGTCTATATGTCACATATAAAATTACGCAAATCAATCTCCTTTTGCCCCAGAGGGGCTTAAAACGTAATTAGAATATTATAAAATTACGCAATAACAAGGAAAGGCTTGAATCTAGCCGCGATATGCGGAATATTGCATTGGTTCGGAGGAATTCAAAATTATAGACCGTCAGCAATATCGCCGGTCTTGGGGGAATGGCAAATCATGAGTGATCTGGAAACCCGTATCGACCGGCTGGAATCGCTCGATGCGATCCGGCAATTGGCGGCCAAATATGCCCTGACCCTCGACATGCGCGATATCGACATGATGGTGACGCTGTTCCCGGAGGATGTGAAGGTGGGCAAGGCGGGATCGGGCCGAAAGGCTTTGCGCGCCTATATGGACCGGACGCTGCGCTCGCCCTTTACCGAAACGTCGCATCATATCGGCGGGCATATCATCGAATTTGATGATCCCGATCATGCGCACGGGATCGTCTATTCCAAAAACGAACATGAGACCGGCGACGAATGGGTGATCATGCAGATGATGTACGCCGATGACTATGTCCGTCAGGACGGCCGCTGGCATTTTGCCCGACGCCTGCCGCTTTACTGGTACGCGACCGATCTCAACAAGCCGCCGGTGGGCGGCAGGAAAATGCGCTGGCCCGACCAGGACTGGAGCGAGGGCAATTTCCATAAGCTGTTCCCCAGCTTTGCCGAATATTGGGAGCGCGATGGCGATCATGACGGGCCGGTGCCGGAACCCGCTCCGCTGGAGGGTTTTATCAATGTCATGCGACGGGGGCAGGCTGCGCCCAAGGTCAAGGTCAGGGCAGACTGAATCGTGGTCGCCGTGTTGAAAAAGACGGCGATTGCCCTTGTAATCCTGCTGACCCTGCTCTGGGGCGGCTATAAATTGCTGTCGTCGGTCACGCGCTATTCGATCGACAAGACAGTGGTGGTCGAACCACCCAGCTCACACAAATCGGTGCCGGCCTATTATGCATTCGGCTACCAGCCGGAACTTAGCTATTCCGAAGCGCGCGACCAGTGCAGTGAACGCTATCCCACCAAAAAGGCCATGTTTGGCGATCTGCATATCCACACCGCTATTTCTGCGGACGCTTTTCCCGATGGCACACGGACTTTTCCTGACGATGTCTATCGTTTCGCACAGGGGCAGGCGATTGATGTGCCGGCAAGCGAATCTGCGAAACGCACTATGCAGCTGGCCCGCCCGCTCGATTTCGCGGCGGTGACCGACCATGCCGAAACCTTCGGTGAAGGCTATATCTGCCGGACCAGGGGCGCGTTTTCCGGCTATGACAGCGAGGCCTGCCAGACTTTCCGCGCGGGCAGTGAAGAGGGTGTTCGCGTGTTCATGCGGCAAAATGGCGAACCCCGCCCGACGAGAGACGAGGCCGTTTGCGGGAAGGACAACAGGGATTGCGAAGCCGCGGACAGGATCGTCTGGCAGGAGATGCAGCGCTCGGCAGAAACCGCTTATGACCGATCCCCCGCTTGCAGGTTCACCAGCTTTGTCGGCTATGAATATACCCGTGCACCCAACGCCCAGCATATGCACCGCAATACGATATTCCTTAATGCCAGCGTGCCGGAGCTACCCGCAACCTTCTTTTCCCACCCGAGCAATTACGAACTGCTCACCAGTTTCGAGAAGGAATGCCGGATCGGGATCGATGCCTGCGACGTCATCTCGATCCCGCATAATTCGAACATCTCCGGCGGCAATGCCTTCAACCCCAAATATATGGACGGCTTTTCGGAAGGCTCGCAAAATGCCTATTGGCTGCTCCGCAACGCCTATGACCGGCTGATGGAAATCACCCAGCACAAGGGGACTTCCGAATGTCTCAACGGTGTGTCCGATATCCTGGGCGACAATGACGAATTGTGCGATGTCGAGCAATTGCGGCAATTCGGACAGGCCGAACAGGCCCCCGAAATATCGACCTGGCTTCCGGCGCTCAAGGACTCGGACAGCCCGTTGTGCACTGATCAATATTTCGACAAGAAGGATAATCTCTACAAGGGCTTCTGCCTGTCGTCCCGCGACTTCGCGCGTGGTGCTTTGCTCTACGGCATGGCGGAGGAGCAGAAAGGCGGGCCCAACCCGTTTGAATTCGGCTTTATCGGCAGCACCGACACCCATATCAGCGCCGCCGGCGGGGTCGGCGAGGCGGACTGGGGCGGGCATATCGCCTATGAAACCAATCTGAAGGGGCGGCTAGGCGTAGCGGGTCTCGGGCGGTTCAACCGGCTGGTCAGCAATCCCGGCGGTCTCGCCGGAGTCTATGCGGTGGAAAATTCCCGCGACGCGATTTTCCAGTCGATGAAACGGCGCGAGGCCTTTGCCACCACCGGACCCCGAATCGAACCGCGTTTTTTCGCCGGCCATTATCCCGGGAATCTCTGTTCCCGCGCAAACTGGCTGGCGCTGGCCTATGCGCGCGGCACGCCGATGGGGTCAAAGCTGGCCGCTCAGATGAAACCTTTTCAGCTGCTCGTCCAGGCGAAGCGCGATCCGCTGTCCGATCCGCTGGAAAAGCTGCAGCTGGTCAAGGGCTGGATCGACCGTGAGGGGCAGAAGCATGCCAAAGTGATCGATCTTGATGCCAAGGGGAGCGGCGACAGTCTGTGCGCGGTCTATGATGACCCGGATTATGATGCAGGCGTTTCAACCTATTATTATATGCGCGCGGTCGAGGCTCCGACCTTGCGCTGGAGCGAAGCCCAGTGCGCCGCCCTGCCAGCGAACCGGCGTCCGGAAGGATGCAAGAACAAAATGCCGAAACGCATCGTCGAAATGGCCTGGGCCTCCCCAATCTGGTTCACACCAGGCTATATGGCACCGTTGGTGGTTGGCGGCGTCGAAGAACATGGGAATTGAGAAAGATTCGTTTTTCCTATTCAGTCTCAAGCGGATTCATATCTTTCGCTCAGCACAATCAGGCGAAGCAATATTTTCTAGCCGTTTGCCACCGTTCGCAATCCATCAATGTCGCAAAGCTCGATCCGGCCGTATCCTATATGGACAAGACCGTCCCGCTCGAACGCGGAGAGGTGGGAATTGATGGTCTTGCGCGTGACGCCCATCATTTCTCCCAGCAGTTCCTGGCTGAGCTTGATGACCGGGGCGTCATCGATATGTTCGGATCTGGCGGTCGCCAGCAGACGGGCGGCGATGCGTTCGCGGGGACGCAGGGTGATGAGTTCTGCCGCCATGCGCAACGCGCTGCGCATATGGGCATAGGCGAAACCGGCAATGGCACGCCAGATTTCGGGCGAATTGATCGCCACCCGATCCAACGCGCTTTCGGAAAGTTCCAGAAGAACGCTCGGTTCCGCGCAGACCGCGGTCACCAGCCGCGGCCCGCCACTGTAGCGCGTGGAATGACCAAGCACCGAGCCGGGTTCGGCAAAACCGATCAATACCAGATGATCATCCAGAGCAGCGCAATAGGAGTGGAGCAGGCCATCGATCACGATGAAAAGACCACTGCGATCGTCGCCTTCAGCCTGCGCCCATTCGCCGATATTCAGGTGCACCAACCGCCCCTCGTTTATCAGTCTTTCTGCCAGTTCAGGCGAATAATCTTTCAGCCATTCGGTCTCTTTCAACACCGCCAGCGCCAGTTTTGTCTCATCCCTTTTCATCCCTAAACTGTAACTATGGTGACAGTTTGTTGCAAGCATATACGGTAGTCATAGCGGACAAGACAACAGAGAGGATATGCCATGGCTGCGATCGCAGGCGATGAACGGGTGATACGCATCGGGGGTGCGACAGCGTCTTTTTCCGACACCGCGCTCTCCGTGCCCCAATTGCTCGCGGGCGGGCAGCTCGATTATCTGGTCTTCGATTATCTGGCGGAAGGATCCATGGGGATATTCGGCCGCATGCAGGCAGCCGATCCCGATGCCGGGTACGGCACGGACTTTCTGACCGTACATGTCGGCCCGCATCTTCACGAGATCGCGGCGCAAGGTTTGAAGGTCGTGGCCAACGCCGGCGGAGTCAATCCGGCCGGCCTGGCCGCCGCACTCGAACAGATGATCGAAGAAAAGGGGCTGGCGCTCCGCGTCGCCTTTATAGAAGGTGACGATCTGCGGGATCAGGTCACTGAGCTGCGCGCGGCCGGGCACCGCGATATGTTCGTCGGTACGGAATTTCCTGAGAATGTACTGAGCGCCAACGCCTATCTCGGTGCATTCCCGATTGCCGCCGCTCTGGCCAAGGGCGCCGATATCGTCATTACCGGGCGCGTTGTCGACAGCGCGGTAGTGCTGGGGCCGCTGATCCACGAATTCGGATGGGGCACCCAAGATCTCGATTTGCTCGCGGCGGGAACGCTGGCGGGGCATCTACTGGAATGCGGAGCGCAGGTTTCTGGCGGAACCTTTACCGATTGGCGCGATGTGCCCGACTGGGCGAATATCGGTTATCCCATCGGCGAGTGCCATGCCGATGGCAGCGTGGTGATTACCAAGCCGGAAGGAACCGGCGGACTAGTATCGATCGGCACGGTGGCCGAACAGATCCTTTACGAAGTGAGCGACCCGGCTGACTATATCGTTGCCGATGTGCGATGCGATTTCAGCGATGTTCGATTGGATCAGATCTCAGACAACAGGGTGCGCGTCAGCGGTGCAAAGGGCCGCACGGCAACCGACACCTATAAAGCGTGCATCACCTTTGACGGCGGCTGGCGCACGATCGCCTATCAGCCGATCATTGGCGAAGACGCAGCGGAAAAGGCGAGCCGTCAGGCGGAAGCCCTGTTTGGTCGCGGGCGGGCGTTGCTGCGGGCGCGCAATTTGCCGGACTTTACCCTGACCGAGAATGTGCTGATCGGCGGCGAAGCCAGTTTTGGCGCGCACGCAAACCATCGGGAGTCGCGGGAAGTGATCAGCAAGCTGGTCGTCGATCATCCCGATCAGGAAGGCGCGGGTATATTTGCGCGCGAGCAATGGGCGGGCATTTCGGGGATGTCGGTAGGCACTTCCATCAATCTGGCGACACATGTCATACCCATGACCGGCGTGTTCCTGTTCCTGCTCGACAAGCAGGGCATAACGCCCAGGATGACCATTGATGGCATCATGCACGATTTACCGGTGGCTGAAGGGGTGTCGGCATCGGACAGCGCTCCGCCGATCGTAGCGCGGGCGTCCGAGACTCCGCAAGACGGCGACATACCGGTTGATCTGGTCCGACTCGCATGGGCGCGCAGCGGCGACAAGGGCCATCTGTTTAACGTCGCGGTGATTGCACGGAAGCCTGAATTCCTGCCTTATCTGCAGGCCGCACTGACACCTGTTGCCGTGGGTGAATGGTATCGTCATCTGGGGCCGGAGGGAAGGGCGCCGCGCGTTGACAGCTATCATGTTCCCGGGCTTCACGCGCTGAATTTCGTGATCCACGACGCGCTCAAGGGCGGGATCAACGCGAGTACCCAGCTCGATCCCGCTGCCAAGGGGATGGCGCAAATGCTGCTCCGTTTTCCAATCCCGGTTCCATCCGCGCTGGCAGCGGAACTTACGGAAAGCACCCAAGTCTCATGAACAATGAAGCGCCCGACTATTCCTATCTCATGCAGGGAATCGAGAAGATTCCGACCGAGAGCAGCGTTCTCGTCAGCTCGTCCAAATATCTCAACGATCCAAGGGTTCGCGACTGGGTGGCGACGCATCTTCTGCGGCGCAACGGATCGGATGTGCCGACGCCTTCGGATTCGATTCAGCTCGTGCAGATTCTGCGCGAAGTGCAGGATATCGACCATATCAATGCGCTGATCGCTGCCGAACGCGAGAACAATCCGGAACTCGATGCGTGGTTTGCCGAAGGTTTTTCCTCGACCTTCACCCTGGAAGACCTGAGGGAATATAAACCGGATACGGTTGGCGGAATTTTCCATACCCAGCTGAGTAACAATGCCCTCGATGTGAATATTGTCCCGCCCTTCACGCCGCGCAATGACTATGAATATTTCCAGTTACGCGCCGGGCAGACACACGATCTCGAACATATTCTCGGCGGCGGCGGTTTTGATTTTATCGGCGAACTGGTGCCTTATTATATGCGACTGACCAATTTGTTCGTCCATATGAGCCCGGAACTGGCAGGCGAACTGTCCGCTTTCTCGATCTTCGGATCGACCCGCATCATCACCCGTGCGGTGCTGCACTATCCGCAAACTTGGCTGATCACCCAGAATGCGATGGAGCGCGGTGCCAGGGTCGGCCGGGAATCGGCGCCCCTTTACATGATGCGATTCGAGGACGTCTTCGCGATGACACTTGATGATGCCCGCGAGACCCTCGGGATCAAAGGCGTCGAAATGGTGGATACCGCCGCTGCCTCGGCTGAATGGAACTGAAACAAGGAATAGCGAGATGAACGCTCCGAAAAGAAGCAACCCCATGCTCGAAAAGCTGGCGCCGCGGCCCGGTCGCCATGCGCTGCTACCCGAATTGACCGCGCAGCAGGAAGTGGCCTTATTGTGTCGGGCGCTGCACCGTGAAGGTTATGACGATCATGTTGCCGGCCACATCACCGCCGCTCAGCCGGATGGCACTTTTCTGGTCAACCCGTGGGAGCTCGCATGGGACGAACTGACCGCCGACGACATCATCCGGGTGGATTCCGAAGGGGCGGTGGTCGAGGGTGCGTGGAACGTCACGCCGGCGATTGGGCTGCATCTCGCGGTACACAAGCGTCGCCACGATCTGAAGGTGGTCATTCACAACCATTCGCGCTGGGGGCTGGTGTGGTCGGCTTCGGGGCGCGTGCCGCCGGTCTATGACCAGACATCGGGTCAGGTCGAGGGCGATCCGGTTTTCTACGACGAATATGCCGGGACGGTCGACGGGGCCTCGGAGGCCGAGGCAGCGGCTGACGCCCTGGGGGAGGCAAAATGGGCCATTCTGAAAAATCACGGTGTCTTTGTCGTCGCCAGGGATGTTCGCCAGGCGCATTTGCGTGCGATCACGCTGGAACATCGCTGCCGTCTGGCGTGGCAGGTCGAAACACTGGGCGAAGGACAGCCAATCACCGACCCCGAAACCTTGCGCATTGCGCAAATGTCGGACGACCTGGGTTTCCCCTTTCTCTGGGAAGCAATGGCGCGGCGCGAAATCCGCCTCGATCCGAAGGTGCTGGGCGAGGGCGGAGCTTCGGATGGTGTGTCTCGCGTAAGGTAGAGCGGAATCAAAATGTGCAGCACGGCTCTTCCTGCAACGGGCTTATTCGTAATATATAAGCTTGATTTTTACGCAATCTGGTGCGTAAACGGTATAAGATACGAGGATTGCGTTAAGTAATGAAATGGAAATTATGATTATGGCCTGTTTCTTGTTGCGTCAAATATGAGCGTCGCGGTGATCACGGGCGCGGCAAGCGGCATTGGGGCGGGATTGGCCCGTCATGCCGCATCGCTGGGCATGAAACTGGTGCTGGCGGACTGGGACGAGGCAGCGTTGAAAGAGGTTGGGGAAAGCCTGTCGTGCGAAGTCCTTGCGGTTCCCACCGACGTCCGCGATGAAGTGGCCGTCCGGTCGCTTGCCGATGCCGCATATGACCGTTTTGGCGAAATCGATCTGTTGTTCAACAATGCCGGCGTGCTCTCCAGCGGTCTGAGCTGGGAAATTGACAGCATTGCCTGGCAACGCTCGGTCGACATCAATATTGGCGGCATAGTCAATGTCATGCGGTCTTTTGTCCCGCGCCTAATCGCTGCGGATCGTCCGGCGCGGATTATCAACACATCTTCCGTCGGGGGATTCCTGACCTCACCGTATATGGCACCCTATTCAGCGACCAAATTTGCGATTGTTGCCATTACCGAGGCAATGGCGGGCGAACTGGCGGCGCTGGGAAGCAAAGTCCAGGTTTCGCTGCTGGCGCCAGGCCCGGTACAGAGCGCGATTATGGATGAGCAGGCTCCAACGGAAACCGCCGAATTCATGACCGTGATGCGCGGCATGAACGACGAGCACGGCATGACGCCCGATGCGTTCGCCTTGCTGGTTTTCGAGGCCATCAATCGCGGTGACTACTGGATCATTCCACAGCCGGAAATTCTGGATTCGGCGCTTCGAGATCGCACGGACATGATTCTCGAACGGAGGCCACCGACAAGTTTTGATTTCACCAGCGGCGATGGAGAATAGAATGGCAAAATCTCCGGAACATCTCGATATCGCGATCATCGGAGCCGGGTTTTCCGGACTCTACGCGGTTCACAAATTTCGAGACAAATATAAGGTAGTGTGCTTTGAAGCCGGCGACGGCGTTGGCGGAACATGGTACTGGAATCGCTATCCCGGCGCGCGCGTCGACATCGAGAGCGTCGAATATTCATACGGCTTTGACGAGGAACTTCAGCAGGAATGGAAATGGCCGGAATATTTTTCCGCCCAGCCCGATCTGGAGCGCTACGCGAACCACGTCGCGGACCGTTTCGGTCTGCGGGAGAACATCCGACTGTCCAATCCGGTGCAGTCCCTTCGCTTCGACAGGGAAAACAATCGCTGGCACGTGCATTCGGCAAATGGCGATTACGTCATATGCAAATATGTCATTGCCGCGACGGGAGCGCTTTCGGCGCCGAACATGCCGGATTGGCCGGGCCGCGAAAAATATCGCGGCGAGATTTACCATACCACCCAATGGCCGGATGAACCGCTGGATCTGAAAGACAAGCGCGTCGGCATCATCGGGACCGGCTCGACCGCCATTCAGGCGGCACCGATCCTGGCCGAACGCAGCAAACATCTTACGGTCTTCCAGCGTACGCCCGCGTTCAGCATGCCTTCCGGCAACCGACCACTGGACGAGGAACATGAGCGATCGTGGAAAGACAATTACAGCGAACGGCGCGCCCAGATGCTCGACACTTACGGGGTGTCGCTCATTCAATATCCCACCAAATCCGCTCACGAATGTACGCCCGAAGAACAGGAAAAGATCCTCGAGGAAGGATGGGCTTCCAAGAGCGCTTTCCAGATGATGGTCGCCTTCACCGACGTGATGACCGACCGCCAGGCCAATGAAGTGGTCAGCGAATTTGTCAGGAACAAAATACGCGATATCGTAGATGATCCAGAAACGGCCGAAAAGCTTTGCCCGAAAAACTATCCGATAGGCGCCAAGCGACTGTGCATCGATAACGGTTATTACGACATGTATAATCGTGACAATGTGTCACTGGTGGATGTGAAGAACGCTCCGATCACCGGGTTTACGGAAACCGGGCTAAAGACGAGCGATTCAACCTATGATCTGGACGTCATCGTCACGGCCACCGGATTTGATGCGGTCACGGGTGCGCTCACCCGGATCGATGTCGAAGGCGTGGACGGGATCAAACTCAAAGACAAGTGGCGTGAGGGACCGACCAGCGCGTTCGGTTTCATGGTGGCGGGATTTCCAAATCTTTTGATGATCCACGGGCCACTTTCGCCGGGCGCGCTTTCGCAGATGATCACGACGGGCGAATGGCAGGTCGATTTTGTGGCGGGAGTTGTCGATGATCTGGAAAAGGACGGTTATTCGCGGATCGACACGACCGAGGAAGCGGAGCGGTCCTGGGCGGCGGAGGTCGATGGTGCCGCAGCCCACACCGTCCATAATCTTGCCGATTCCTGGTACAACGGGAAAAATATCGAGGGAAAGAAAGGCGGCTTCATGATCTATGTCGGCGGTTTTCCGAGATATCGCGACCTCAGCGAAACGGCGGTCCGCAACGATTACGAAGGTTTTGTGAGAAGCTGACCATTCTGGTCTCTACCCAACATTGGAGCACCGCAACTCATGATCGATCCGCATATTCAAGGATTGTTGAACGCAATGGCGGAAAGCGGTTTTCAGCTGCCGGACCCGCTCGATGCGGCATCGCTGCGCGCCATGCTGGATGCCCCGATTCCGGCGCCACCGGTTGAAATAGCCGAGCGGCGCGACATTTCCATCGAGGCGGACGGCGTTTCACTGCCGGCGCGGCTCTACCATCCGGTGCCCGGCGAGATATTACCGGCGGTGCTGTTCTTTCATGGTGGAGGATGGGTGCACGGTACGCTTGATACCCATGATCGGCTGGCCGCTATTCTGGCCGTCCAGGCGCGGTGCGCGGTGGTTTCGGTCGCCTACCGGCTGGCCCCCGAACACCCGTTTCCGGCAGCGTGGGAGGATGCCCGGTCGTCGCTCGATTGGGTGAAGGATCATCACAGTGAGCTCGGTGTCGACGCGAGTCGTATCGCGCTTTCCGGCGACAGCGCCGGCGGCAATCTGGCCGCAGCATTGGCACTGGCGGTGGCGGGTGATCCGGCGATTGTTCATCAGCTGCTCTTCTATCCCGCGCTCAACGGGCGCTGCGCAACCCCATCCTTTGCCAAAGATCATCCCGGCTTCCTGTCTGCCGCGCAGATGCGGTGGTATTGGGATCAATATGCGCCGGGCGATTTCCGCACTGATCCGCGAGCGGCCCCGGCAACGGCATCGGTCGTGCGCGGCACGGTGCCGGCGACAATTCTGGTAGCCGGCAACGATCCGCTGCACGACGAGGGGGTTGCCTATGCCGCTGCCTTGCAGGCCGCCGGCGTGTCCGTTGCACTGCATGACTATCCCGGCGCGATCCACGGCTTTGCCAGTCTTTTCGGCATGGTGCCGCTGGCCGATGAGGCGGTTTCAACAGCAGCGGCCGCGCTACGCAAAGTGTTTGCCGATTAACGCCAGCTGGCAAGCTACAGGAACGCAAGTGAACAGAAATTTGGGAGAAATATCATGAACTATGAAATGGATGGAAAGGTCGCAATCGTCACCGGCGCAAGCGGCGGTATTGGTCGAGCAACTGCGCTGGCTTTTGCGGAATCGGGGGCATCGGTTGTCGTTTCCGACGTACAGGACGACAAGGGCGACGAGACCGTCCGGCTGATCATCGATCAGGGCGGCAAGGCCGTTTTCCAGCGATGCAATGTCGCGGACGAGGCCGATGTAAAGGCACTGATCAACAGGGCTGTCTCAGAATATGGCCGGCTGGATTATGCCTGCAACAATGCCGGTATCAACAATATCCAGAAAGATGAATATGATCTGGATGTCTGGGAGCAAAGCCTCAGTGTTAATCTGACGGGGGTAATGCTGTGCATGAAAGCGGAAGCTGAAGCGATGCTAGCCAATGGTGGCGGTGCGATAGTCAATACATCATCGATCAACGGCCTAGTCGGTAATCCGATGCAGGCCGCCTATACTGCAGGTAAACATGGTGTTGTCGGATTGACCCGCCATGGTGCGCTGCGCTGGGCAGAAGCTGGAATTCGCGTCAACTGCGTCTGTCCGGGCGTGATCGAAACGCCGATGACTGACGTAATTTCCCAGAACCCTGAGATCAAGAAGACGATGGAATCCATGACGCCGATGAAGCGTCTGGGCCAGCCCGGGGAAATCGCCAGTGCGATCGTCTGGCTCTGCTCAGATGAGGCCAGTTTTGTTACCGGCCATCCGATGGTGATCGATGGCGGCGCGACGGCTGTTTAGAGTAGTTGATTAAAAAAGGCCGGAGAGTTTTCACTCTCCGGCCTTTTCCTTTGATCAATGGGAGGCTGATCAAAATTCGAATTCCAGACTGAGACCATAGGTTGCCGGTTCGCCGTAAATGACCGAACCAAAGCCCAATTGGCCAAAGTCGATCCCGCGAGACACATATTCCTTATCAAGAATATTCTTGCCCCACAGTTGCAAGGAAAACTCGGCGCCGCCCAGACTGATGTCATCCAGCCTGAGCTGCGCATCGACCAATGTGCGGGCGTCGCCCTTGGTTGCCTGCGCAAATGGAGCGGTCAGGGGATTGCCGAAAAATATGACTGATGAAACATGGCTGGCACCCACGCGGGCGGTCAGGCGCGTGTCACCGTTCCCGACAGGCGCACTATAGGTGATGCCGGCACTTGCCGTGGTTGATGGGGCGTTGCCCGGTATGTAGGCGGATCCGATATTTTGCTGCACCCCGTTGATATCAGTGCCTGGGAATTGTTTGACCTTTTGATCGACATGCCCAAATGACCCATCGATCGTGAACGCGTCCGTGATCCGCCAGCGCGCTTCCACTTCCCCACCAAGATATTTGGTCTTGCCGGCATTCACGACCTGCGTTCCGAAGCTCCCTCCACCCTGAATCGGAATGGGGATAGTGGCTTGTTGATCTTCATAGATGTTATAGAATATCGCGCCATTAAGGGTGAGGCCATCGATCAACTGCGTTTTTGCACCAAATTCATAGGATGTGATCTTTTCCTCGTTGAACGGGATCAGAGCAATATTATTGGCTACGCTGGTTGACTGCCGCGCGTTGAATCCGCCGGAACGGTAGCCACGAGCCGATCTCGCATACAGATTGACATCATCACTTGCTCGGTAGTCGACCGTCACATGACCGGTGGGTTCGGAGAATTTTGCAGATTGCTGATTCAGCGCAATATCTGCGGGCGTCGCAAATGCTGTTGCGCCATTTTGAGACCGGTCGATCTCTTTCTTGTCCCAAGTATAACGAAGGCCAAGAGTGATACCCAGAGGCCCATCGACTCCGCCCGGGCGGAAAGTCCCCTGGCCGTAGATTGCATAGGATTCACCCTTTACATTATACGCCAATGTCGAGTTCTGGACCACCGCACGGAACTGGGTTCCGTTCGCGGTATTTGCCGCTCTCAGGCCGGGGCCGAACACCGGACCGAAGTTGGCATCGCTGAATACCGCCTGGTTGGTATCGAGAATGAAAGCAAAGCTTTGCGGGTTAAACTCCCGACCTTTCTCGCTGAAATAGAAGCCGCCCAGAACCCATTCAAAATTCGTACCCGAGCCACCAACAATTTCGATTTCCTGGCTGAACTGGGTTTGCCCCCGGTCGTTTTGCGCCTGAAACAGCGGCTGCGTTGTAGTGGGAACTGGCAAACTCTGTAAAAACAGGGCGGTCGGGTTGGTCGGACCGCTGAATGGCGGAACCAGGAAGCCTGTGATCGAGGCGGGCAGGCCGTTAAACGTGCTTGCCTGTCCAAAAACCGGACCGCGAATTGTTCCGAGGCCGTCGAGGTCATCTGTACTAGTATTTTTCCATCCGCGGAAGGCGGTGGTGGAACGAACAGTGACGGTATCAAGATCGAGCTCCAGTCGCGTCATGTTGCCGCGAATCGTGTCGGTGGATAGGCCAGCGCTTTCCAGACAGATTGAATCGAGTCGAGCGCGTTGGACACTCGCCAGCGGCGCACCGCATTGTGGTTCCAGCGCGGTCGCATTGGCGAGATAACCGCCAACATTTGCCGGCTGTACCTGCGCAAATATATTCCCGCCGATCGTGACATTGGGCCGGAAAACCCCATCCCCCACTTCGGATAGCTGGGCGACATGCGGTACACCTTTTATCTTAGTCCAGTCGGTAATGTTGGTGAGCTTCAAATTGTCGGTAACGTCGAGTTCGAAGGCCAGCCGCGCCCCGTGCGTTTCGTTCCCACCCGGATCAAGGCTTTTGTCGGGCTGCAAGATGTTGTCAACGACGCCATTCCGCTTCTTATATAGATAGCCCAGGGAGATACGACCTGAGTCAAAAATTGTACCGCTGTTCACAATGACACGGGCTTGCTTCTGGTTATAATTGCCGTAGCCCAGTTTCACTTTTGCGCTGGCTTCTTCGCTCGGCGCTTTGGTGATGAAGTTGATCGCACCACCGGTGGTGTTCCGTCCAAAGAGGGTTCCTTGTGGGCCACGAAGCACTTCGATCCGCTCAATGTCGGCCACTTCAAAGGAAGAGGCTGACGACCGCGCCAGATAGACACCATCAAGATAAAGACCGATCGGCGAGTCGTAGCCCTGTGTCTCATCGGCGCTGGTCGGGATACCGCGAATCGTGATTACCGCTGCGGTGGCATTGGTCGTGCCGCCGTTGACGGAAACATTCGGGGCCAGGCCACTCAGGTCCTGAGTCTCGCTGATGCCCTGCAATTCGACCTGCTCGCTAGAAAGTGCGGATATCGCGACCGGTATTTCCTGAAGGTTTTGTTCGCGTTTGTTGGCGGTCACGATGATGACGCTGTCGTTCACACCGTCATCGTCTTGAGCATAAGCAGGCGAGTATAATGCCCCCAGCGCCGCCCCTGCCATAAGCGTGTTGGTAATCCGATATTTTGCCATTGAAATGATCCTCCCAGATTTTCGAAACTGCATATTATTCTTAACTGTCGCAGTTCCCGTCCCAAAATTCGTAATGAAAGTCAATATGAATTCCGCATTCCATTAGGATATTGTGAATATATGATGTAAGTGCGTAACATGAATATCACATAAATCCGCAACTTAGCCAGTCTTTCGATCTTGCCAAACGTGTCTGGTCGACTAATCTTTGCCAAGATCGATCTGGATTTGCAGAAACAGCACGCTCGCTTTTCATACCGGCGGGCCATCGGAGAATAAAATGGACGACACACCCTATCTCGCTCGCGGCGTAGAACTGCTTGGAACCGATTCTTCCGTTCTGATTTCATCGTCGAAATATCTCAATGATCCGCGGCTGCGCGAATGGATCGCCACAATAGCGCTCAAGAAAAATGGACCGGACTATCCCCCTGCCGCCGAGATGCATGAGCTGATCAATATTCTCGGCGATCTGCGCGACTATGACCGGCTGGAGGCGCTGTTCACCCAAGAACGAAAGAATAATCCCGCACTGGATAGATGGTTCGAGCAATGGCATTGCTCCGAATATTCGATCGATGACCTGAAAGATTGCCCCGCGGGAACCGTCGGCGGTATTTACTATCAGGCTGCAACCGAAGGCAGTTATGAAATACAGATTGTTCCCAATTTCAAACCACAAAACCAGTGGCAGTACTATTCGCTGCGCGCCGGCCAGACGCATGATTACGAACATATCCTGACCGGCGCCGGCTTTAACTATATGGGCGAGCTCATCCCCTACTGGTTCCGCCTCGCGACCATCGACACCCATATTCAGAACAAGGAACTGGCCGGCGAGATGAACGCCATGGGGATATTGGGCACGATGCGCTATGTGATCCGCACCGTGCTGCACTATCCCGAGACTTGGGGCACGGCGCTAAAATGTATCCAGCAAGGCATATCCATCGGACGCAATTCCGATCCGTTCTGGATGGCCAGGATGGAAGATTTCTGGAATGTGCCGCTCGAACAGGCACGGGAACAACTGGGCGTTCGGGGTGCGGTGGATTTGGACACCCGGGCCGAGGGCGATATCTGGTCAGGAGTGAAAAGCATATGAGAGATTATGATCTGGTCATTCGTGGAGGCACGATTGCCGACGGTAGCGGCGGCCCGTTGATCACCGGCGACCTGGCTATTTCAAACGGCAGGATCGCTGCTATCGGTCAGGTGGCAGGCAACGGCGCAGAAGAAATCGATGCGACGGAACGTATCGTGACTCCCGGGTTTGTCGACGTCCACACGCACTATGACGGCCAGTGCATCTGGGCAGAAGAGCTCAGCCCCTCGTCCTCGCACGGGGTCACCACCGTAGTGATGGGCAATTGCGGCGTCGGTTTTGCGCCATGCCGTGGCGGGGACCAGGAGATGCTGATCAACGTCATGGAGGGCGTTGAGGATATTCCCGGCGTGGTGATGGCTGAGGGCCTGCCGTGGGACTGGGAGAGTTTTCCCGAATATCTTGACCGGGTGGACGCAGGGCGGCGTGATATCGACGTCGCGGCCTATCTGCCGCATTCACCATTGCGGGTATTTGTCATGGGCGAGAGGGGTGCGGCGCAAGAGGCTGCTACCCCGGAGGACCTCGAACAAATGCGCGCTCTGGCAAGGGAGGCGGTCGAGGCCGGCGCGCTCGGCTTTGCGACCTCGCGGCTCTCGATCCACAAGACCGCCGATGGCGGCAGCATCCCGACCTTTGATGCCGACGTGAAGGAGCTTAGCGAGATTTGTGCCGGCATGAGCGACGCTGGATCGGGCACGTTTCAGATCGTGCTCGATGCCTTTGTCGGATGGGATGAAGAATATCGGGTAATTGAAGAGGTCATGTCGGCTACCGGTCGACCGGCGACCTTCACCCTCGCATCGGGCAATGACGGTCCGCCGCGCTGGCGCATTGTCCTCGATTTGATCGAGCGGTCCAGAAACGCCGGACACCAGGTTACCGGACAGGTGATGCCGCGGCCGATCGGACTGATCGCCGGACTGGAGCTGACCGTACACCCCTTCGTGCTGTGCCCGAGCTGGAAGAAGATTACCGACCTGTCGATAGCCGAACAGGTTGAAGCGATGCGTGATCCGGACCTGCGCGCTGCCTTGCTCAGCGAAGATTTCGAAGCGGGTCATCCGTTCAATGCTCTGGCCAGAAATTGGGACTGGATGTTCCCGCTGGATGACCCCCCGGATTATGCCCCGCCAAAGGAAATGAGCATGGCCGGGCAGGCCGCTGAGCGCGGTTGTTCGCCGCAAGAAATCGCCTATGACCGGATCATCGATACGGATGGCAAGGGGCTTTTTCTGGCAGCGCTCGGCAACTATGAAAATGGCAGCCTGGCCAGCGCCCACGAAATGTTGAGCCACCCGCAATGCGTGCCGGCTCTGGGCGACGGCGGGGCACATTACGGCGCGATTTGTGATGCAAGCTATTCGACCTACCTGCTCACCCACTACGTGCGTGACGACAATGACCTGGCCTTTGATCTGGCCCAGGCGGTTCACATGTTGTCTGCCAAAGCAGCACGGGCTGTCGGCCTGAACGATCGCGGCATATTGACGGTCGGTGCGAAAGCCGATGTCAATGTGATCGATCTTGCGAAGCTCAAATTGCATTTGCCGGAAATTGTCCGCGACCTTCCTGCGGGCGGGCGACGACTGCATCAGCGCGCATCGGGTTTCGACGCGACCATAGTGTCGGGCGAAGTGATCCGGCGATTTGACAAGAGCACCGGCGCAAGGCCGGGTCGGCTGGTGAGGGGTGCACAGGTGCGATAGAGCAGGCAAGGCCTATCAATCGGTGATGTAATTCTCTAGGGCAACGCGGCAGTCAGCCTCTTTATGAAACTCCGTGATGCCGACGTGGGTACAAGTCGCCGTCTACACAGCCATTGATGTCATAGATCAATCGTTTACCCCCAGCGCATCCTTTGCCGCGATATAGCCGAACGTAAGCGCTGGTCCGATCGTCACGCCCGCACCGGGATAGCTTTCCCCCATCGCTGAAGCAGCGTTGTTCCCCACCGCATAAAGCCCGCCGATCGGCTTGCCCTTTTCATTGAGTACCCGCGCTTTCGCATCGGTCCGCAATCCGCCATTGGTGCCGATATCGCCGGGATAGATCGGCATCGCGTAATAGGGTCCCTTGTCGATCGGGGCCAGGCAGGGATTGGGGGTAACGCTGGGGTCGCCGTACATCTTGTCATAGGCCGCCTGACCGCGCTGGAAATCGGGGTCCTCGCCCTTGGCCGCATGGGTGTTGAAGCGCGATATGGTGGCCTCCAGCACTGCCGGATCGACGCCGATTTGTTCCGCCAGCGCGCCGATGCTTTTGGCCTTTTTCATGATCGCCTGTACCGCGCCTTCCTGAAACCAGTCGGGAATCACGGGGAGCAGCGGGCCGGCTGGATATTTACGGCGATAGTCGGCGTCGAACACGAACCAGGTTGGGCTCGCATCACCATGCTCGGCCTCACGCTGCGCCATTTTCTGACCGGTGACATGATAGGACGCCGCCTCGTTGAGATAGCGCTCGCCCTTCTGGTTGACCATGATCCCGCCGGGAAGGGCACGTTCCATCGTGCACAGCCTGCCGCGGTCTTCGCCGGGCACATACCAGACCGGCGCGGCCCATGCGGACTGCATGTTCATCGTCCCGGCGCCAATCGCCTGTCCGGCGACAATCGAGTCTCCGGTATTGCCCGATGTGCCGCCCGAATGGAGCGCATTCTTGTAGAGCGGGGCGTTTTCCTCCCGCATTTTCTGATTCTTGTCGAAACCGCCAGCCGCGAGGATCACACCCTTGCGCGCCCTGACCCGGATATCTCGGCCCTGATGGTTGATAACTGCGCCTTCGACCTTGCCTTTCGACTCGATCAGTTGCTGCATCGGGCTGTTCAGCCACAGTGGCACGTTTTTCTCGTTGAGCGCCAGACGCAGGCCGCCGACCAGCGCATTGCCCTGGGTCAGGCGGCGGTCCTTGTCCGAGGTGAAGCGGAACGGCAGGTCGAGCCAGTAGTTTTTCAGCATTTTGGCCAGCGTCAGCCACCAGAATTTGGGACGGTAGAGAAAGGTATAAGCCTCGTTTATATCCCAGTTGATCGTGCCGAACAGGCTGGCCGCCGGCGACGGGTGGCGCAGGGTGCGGATCGATGGATCGGTATATTTCTTCGCCATCGGCAGCGGCAAATGGGTGCGGTATCCGGTCGGGCTGCCGCCGGGATTTTCGGCGTGATAGTCGGGATAGGGGAAGGAGACATACTGCACCGGTGCGTTGGCCTGCATCCAGCGCAGCATTTCCGCGCCATTCTCGACATAGGCGCGGATATTCTCGTCCGGTACATTGTCTGCGGCCAGCGCGCGGACATATTTGAACGCCTCCCCGGTATCGTCCTCGAAGCCGGCTTCCCTAGCGTTGTCGCTGTCCGGAATCCAGATGCCGGCACCCGAAGTGGCAGAAGTGCCGCCCCACAGGCTTTCCTTTTCGACGATCAGCACTTCGGCGTTATTCTTTGCCGCGACCAGCGCGGAGAGCAACCCTCCCCCGCCGGAGCCGACGACCAATATGTCGACTTCCTTGTCCCAATTGCTCATTTCTCGATTCCTTCCCCGGCGGCCGGATGTCGCCGCTCCAATATCATCGTCGTTCGCGCGCGCAACCGGTCGTCGAGCGATTCCGGTTGCGGTATGATCCAGAAATCGCCGCGTTCTATCGCGGCAAAGACAAGCGGTGCAAATTCGTCTGGGGTCTTGCCCTTGCGGTCCGCGACGCCGCGCAACGCGTTCCAAAACTCATTAGATTCCTTGGAAACCTCATCCCGCATCAGATCGGTTTTTACCGGGCCGGGAGCGAGCAAGGATACGGCGATCTTGGCGTCCATCGCGGCCAGCTCGCCCGCGAAAGCTTCGGTAATCGCAACCACCGCCGCCTTGCTGGCCATATAGGGGGCCAACAAGGGCACCGAATAAAAGCCGCCCACCGACGCGGTATTGATAATATGGGACGGTCGCTCTGCTGCTAACATTCGCGGCACGAAAGCGCGCATGCCGTTGACGACCCCGCCGATATTGACACCAAGCGAGCGTTGCCATGTCGCGGCATCGATTTCCCAGCTCCGGCCCGCTGTCATCACACCGGCATTGTTGAACAACAGGTCCACAGCGCCAAAACGATCAAAGGCCGCGTCGGCAAAGGCGTTCACGCTGCTCTCGTCGCTGACATCGGTTAAGATCGCCAGTGTTTCACCGGGCAAATCCGATGCGAGTTCATGCAACCGCTCTTCATCCCGATCGGCAAGCACCAGCTTCATATTTCGCGATGCGGCATGGCGGGCGAGACCCGCGCCGATACCACTGGCAGCGCCGGTAATGACGGCGACCCCGCCGTCAATTTTTACCTCATCATTCACGACGGCAGATAGAGCTGGGCCGACTTTCCGCCATCGACGGGCAGGGCGACGCCGGTTATATAGCTTGCGGCATCGGAGAGCATGAACACTATCGATTCCGCGAGCTCGGAGGGTTCGCCGCCACGTCCCATCGGGATGGCTTCGGTGGTTTTCGCCGCCACTTCTGGAATTTTGGCTGCGAAATCTTCGTTGGCCGCGGTCTGCACCTGTCCCGGCACAATTGCATTGACTCGGACACCAGACCGCGCAGCCTCCATAGCTGCGACCGCAGTAAACTGGATAAGCGCGGCCTTGGATGCCGAATAGCTCGACATCATCGGCGCTGCGCGGATGGCTGTGGTCGAGCTGATGTTGACGATCGAGCCTTTGCCGGCAGCCGTCATGATATCCAGAGCCGCCTTGGTGCCGACAAATACGGCATCGGCATTGACCGCAAAATCCTTGCGCCAATGTTCCAGCTTGAGTTTCGAGATCGGCGCATAATGCACCGCCATCGCATTGTTGACCATCATGTCGAGCCGGCCATGACGTTTGGCAACGTCCTCGATCAGCGCGGTGAATGCATCGCTGTCGGTGACATCAAGCTGATGGGCCTCGACGTTGCCGCCCGCATTTTCAATCGCCGTTCGTGTCGCTTCCAGTTTTTCCTCACCCCGCGCACAGACGATCACGGTCGCTCCGCGCTCGGCGAGCAATTGCGCCGTCGCTCGACCGATGCCGTCGCTGCCGCCGGTTATAAAGGCGACCTGCCCCGAAAAATCCTGACTCATGATGCCGCTCCGACTTTATTCAATTTGGGGTCGGGTTTGTAAGGCGATTCAATACAGCTCGTCCCGCCCGGCGTATACATCATCGTGACACAACGGTTGCAGGCGGTACAGCCCGATTGGGTTATCGCACCCGATTGCAGATCGTTGACAAAATTCGGATCGAATACTAGCGCGCGACCCATTGCGATCGCATCGAACCCGTCATCCATCGCGTTCTGGACGCCTTCGAGCGACTGCACGCCGCCAAGATAAGCGAGCGGCATGTCGACATGGGCGCGCACCTGTTGCGCCAGCCCGCGCAAATAATTCTCCCGAAAGACTACGTCCTTTGGCGCGGTCAGCGATTGAATCCAGCTGCCGATTGCGACAATTGCATTTCCTCCCCGCGCCGCCGTGGGAAGGGGAGACCCGAACATCGCGGTGATCGATTCCACATTCAGGCCATTGGACAGCACCGCCATATGCGCGCCATCGGCTTCTAGCCTTTTGGCAACCGCAATCCCGTCCGAAATATCATTGCCCTTGGGCCCGTCGGTCATCGAATATTTGACGATAACGGCAAGATCCTTGCCGACCGCATCGAGCACTCTCTTCAAGACTTGCGAAGGAAAATTCATCCGCTTCTCGATCGTCCCGCCAAAATCATCGCGCCGCTTGTTATAGATTTTCGAGATAAATTGGGAGAGCAAGTAGCCGTGACCCATATGCAGCTCAACGGCATCGAAGCCTGCTTCTCTGGCCCGTTTCGCCGCCGCGACAAATTCATCCGCCATTGCGTCGAGTTCATCGCGGTTCATTTTCTTTTTGAAGTAGCGCCCCGACATCACGCCGACCTTGTTAAAACCGCCGCTGGATGACAGCGGGCGATTGGTTTTCAGTGTGTCCTTGTCGAGAAAGGTGAAGCTGCCGGCATGGGTGATCTGCGCGCTCGCTGCCGCGCCATGTTTGTGCACCGCGTCGGTCAGCGCCCGAAAGTCGGGAATCGAGGCATCGTTGAGCACCGCCTGGTCGACAAAGGTGCGTCCGTCGAGCGAGGTCGCGCAATAGGCTACGGTCGACAGGGACGCCCCGCCCTCGGCAATCCGCTCGTGAAAGCGCGCGAGCCCCTTGGTGACGATCCCGCCCTTGGCCATGCCCTCGTTGGTGGCCGCCTTGATAAAGCGGTTGCGCAGCTTGAGCGGGCCGATCTGGACGGGACTAAAAGCTGATGTCATATTCGAATCCTCGGAAAATCTGTCAATCTTGACGCATTTGCCGTTTTTACTGGCATTAAGTCAACAGAATGCGTAAAAATATATAAGATAAATTACGAAAATGATGAACGGAGGGCGATTTGGGTCATTTAGCGGATAAGGTAGCATTGATAACCGGCGCAGGACAGGGTGTGGGGCAGGGGATTGCGCTCGCCATGGCCGCAGAGGGTGCAAAAATAGCCGTCACCGGGCGCACCCTGACAAAGCTTGAAACGACTTGTGCTCTTGTCAGGGAGCGCGGCGGTACGGCCATCGCGCTGGCGGCCAACGTCAAGGACGCGGCCGATCTATCGCGGATTGTCGCGGCGACCGTGTCGGAACTGGGGGGACTGGATGTCCTAGTGAACAACGCGCAGGAGGTCCCGCTCGGCCCGCTCGAAAAGGTGTCGGACGAGGCGTTTACCGCCGGTTTTGAATCGGGACCGCTGGCGACACTGCGGCTGATGAAGCTTGCGCATCCTCATATGGCCGAACGCGGAGGGGGCGTGATCATCAATCTCGTCTCTTCGGCCGGTATCCGCTGGGATATGGCCGGCTATGGCGCTTACGGATCCGTGAAACAGGCGATCCGCCCGCTGACCCGGGCCGCAGCGTCGGAATGGGGCGGGGACAATATCCGCGTCCTTTCGATAGCGCCGCATGCGGCTTCGCCGGGGCTGAAATTCTGGATCGAGAATAATCCCGACGAGGCAAAGGCGTTCTTCAAGACCATTCCGCTGGGCCGCGTCGGCGAATGCGAGGAAGATATCGGCCGCGCGGTTGTCGGTCTCTGCTCGCCGGACATGGCGTATCTGACCGGCGCAACCATCCCGCTCGACGGCGGGCAGGCCAATTTCGACTAGGCGATATCATGGAAAAGACAATTTGTGCATTGTGGGGAACGGAGTCGGGAAGACCGCTGACAGGGGCTGCTAAAGAGCTCGCCCACGCCGGGGCAATCCATATCCGCATCAACCTCCGCGATGAAGCCGTGGCTGCGGGATCCGGCCTGGTCCAAAGCCGGGACGAGCCCTTGCCCGACGCGGTCGTGCAATTTTGGGTGCCATCGTCCAACCAGATTTTTCGACGCTCTTTTGACGCGATCATCGATCAATATTGCGACCATTTCCACAGCTGGCTGGTGGCGGAGTCGCAGATAATCCCGAATGAAAAACAACCGCCGGTCGCCAGCCAGCGCACCGACGGTTTCGCCCAGCTCGCTTTCCTGACGCTTCCGCCCAATAGCGACTGGCAGGCCTGGCGAAAGGTCTGGCGCGACGGCCACACCCGGGTCGCGATCGATACGCAATCGAATTTCGAATATTTGCAGAATCTGGTCGTGGAACCGCTGACCGATGGCGCGCCGCCTTATGTTGCGATCGTCGAGGAATGTTTCCCGATCGAAGCGCTGACCGATCCGCTGGTATTTTTCGATGCGGTCGGGGATCAGGGCAAATTCGACCGGAATCTGGCGGCGATGATGGAAAGCTGCGCACGCTTCATAGCACCGGGGAGCATTGATGTGTTTCCGACGAGCCAGTATGATTTCGCATAGCCGACGAGCCGCGTGAATGAATTAACGATTTGCGTAAAAAAAATCACTTTCAATTCCGCAAATCTAGGTTATTCGTATATGTGATCGTAAAAATGCGTCGAATCGGGAGAGTGAGTTCATGGCTGATACCAAAGTAGCGCTGGTAACCGGAGCAAGCCGGGGTGCGGGTGCGGGTATTGCGCGCGGCTTTGGCGAGCTGGGCTACACCGTCTATGTCACGGGGCGCACGGTCACACCCGGTGATGCCAAAGGCTGGGATGGCACGATCCTTCCCGGTACTGTCGCGGAAACGGCGGCGAAAATTACAGAACTTGGCGGCAACGGCATTCCCGTTATGTGCGATCATGGCGATGACGAGCAGGTCGCGGCGCTTTTCAAGCAAATCGAAAAGGAGCAGGGGCGGCTGGATGTGCTGGTCAACAATGCCGCGCATATCCATCATCAGTTGATCGAGAAAAAACCGTTCTGGGAAAAGGAACTGGAGGCCGCCGGGATTCTTGATGTCGGACTGCGGTCGGCCTATGTCGCGAGCTGGCACGCGGCCAAACTGATGGTCGAGCAGGGTAGCGGCGTGATAGCCTTCGGATCCTCGTTCGGGGCGAGCTGTTACATGCACGGCCCCGCCTATGGCGCGCAAAAAGCGGGCCTCGATAAATTTGCCCATGATATGGAACACGATCTGCGCGGTACTGGGGTCATCACGGTGTCGATCTGGATGGGGCCTTTAATAACCGAACGGTCGCTGATCGCGCAGAAAACCAATCCCGAGCAATATGAGGGTTTCATTGAAACCGCAGAAAATCCGGAATTCACCGCCCATATCATCGATGCGATTGACAAGGCCCCCGATCGCGATACGCTGTCGGGACAGACGCTGATCGGCGCGGAGATTGCCAAGGAACTGGGCGTGACCGACCGCGGAACCGAGCGTCCGAGCTACCGCGATATGCTGGGCAGCCCGTCCGACAAAAACCCTGCTGCAGTATATTGAGGTTCGGCTTTGAAAAATATTGATCCGATATTTGCTGCGGTAACCGCTCCGGGCAGCCCCTTTGAAATCGGCGAGCGGAGCGGAGTGCTTGAGTTTGTCAGTGCGCCGCCCGATCTCAACATGCTGATCGAGGGTGCCCGGGCCCATGGCGATAAGACTTTCATTGTCGAAGGCAACCGGCGGCTGACTTTCGAAGACGTGTTCCAGCTGCGCGATGCTCTCGTTGCCGAGCTGGTCATTCATACCGGCGACCATGTCGCAATCTGCATGCGCAACCGGGCGGAATGGATGGTCGCGTTTCTGGCGGTCATCCGGGCCGGTGGCGTGGCCGCTCTGGTCAACAGTCGTGGTTCTTCCGCCGAACTCGCGTCAGCGGTGCAGGATGTCGATGCGCGGCTGGTGCTGGCCGATGCCCGGCGCGCGGCGCTCCTCCGTGAAGGCGGCTATGCAGGGCGTATCATCGAGGCGGATGACTTTCCGGCGAGTGCAAAGCCGCTGAAAGAAAAATTGCCGGCCAAAACAGAAGACCCCTGCGCCATACTTTTTACTTCGGGAACCACGGGACGGGTCAAGGGCGCGGTACTGTCGCACAAAAACCTGACGACCGGCATCATGTCGATGCAGCTGTCGGGGCTGATGGTGCTGCACAATATGGCCAAGCAGATGGGCGTCGCGGTGGACACAATCCTCTCCAACCTGCCGCAACAGGCGGTGCTCCAGGTCTATCCCCTGTTTCATATTTCGGGCCTTGGTGCCGCGTTTCTCTCGCCACTATTCTCCGGAACCAAGATTGTGATCCTGCCCCGCTGGGATGCGGTAGACGCGATGAAGGTGATCAAGGAAGAGCAAATCACACAGTTTACCGCGGTCCCGACGATGCTCTGGGATATGGTCAGCGCGGCCAGTGATGAAAATGCGGACCTGTCTTCGCTGCGCAACATCGGTACCGGCGGGCAGGCGCTGCCGGTCAATCTTCTAGATGCCGTCCGGGAGATTTGCCCGCAGGCGGTAATGGGCACGGGCTATGGCATGACCGAATGCTCGGGCAGCGTGGCGATGGCGGTGGGCGAGGATTTTGTCCGCAATCGTTCTTCTGCCGGTCGGGTGCTCAATCTGGTCGATATGAAAATCGTCGATCCGGATGGCAACGATTTGCCAAGGGGCGAGGCCGGCGAGATAGTTGTCCGTGGTGCGATGGTGATGCAGGGCTACTGGAACAATCCGGAAGCAACGGCCGAAGTATTGGGTGACGATGGCTGGCTCAAGACCGGTGATATCGGTTATCTCGACGACGAGGACTATGTCTTTATCGTGGACCGCAAGAAGGACATGGTCATCTCTGGCGGCGAGAATATCTACTGCGCGGAGGTTGAGCGGGTGATGAGCGAGATATCCGCGGTGACCGAATGCGCCGCTTTCGGCATTGCCGACGACCGGCTCGGTGAATTGCTGGTGGCCGTTGCGGTGGCCGACGATATCGGCGAACAGGCGATCATCGACACGGTCGGCGAGAAACTTGCGAGATACAAGGCACCCGGCAAGGTGGTGTTTTCGGACAAACCCTTGCCGCGCAACGCCGTCGGCAAGGTTGATAAAGTGAAACTGCGGGCGATGTGGCCCGAAATGGTGGAGGAAAAAGCCTGATGGCGATGCCGACTGATATTGGAATTATCGATTGCATGCTCGGCATTCCGGAGGCGGAAGACCGTTCGGACTGGTTTGAGAGTTTCAAGCCTTTGCTCAAGGATGAAGAGAGCCGCCAGCAGTTCAGCATGCCGGCGCAATATATGTTCAAGGATGTCCCGCAAACCGGCAAGGCCGATGACTATGTCAGCTGGACCGTGGACCAGATGGACCGGTTCAACATCGAAAAGGCACTGGTCGGCTGGAACGAGAACGAAACATCGCGGCGCGCGCTTGCAAAATTCCCGGACCGTTTTGCGTTCGAGCTTCCCTGCGACCCGAACAGGGGCGTCGACGAAGTCAAGCGCATCAAGCGCATCCACTCCGAAGTGGAACTCAAGGCGATCAGTTGTTTTCCCGCCGGCACCAATCCGCAGGTCGCGATCAATCACAAATATATGTTCCCGCTTTACACGGCGGCGGCGGAGCTCGACATTCCGATCTGTATCAATGCCGGTATTCCCGGACCGCGGATCCCGATGGAAACTCAAAAGGTCGAACATCTCGACGAGGTCTGCTGGTTCTTCCCCGATCTGAAAGTCGTCATGCGCCACGGTGCCGAACCGTGGGAGGCGCTGGCGGTCAAGTTGATGCTGAAATGGCCGAACCTCTATTATTCGACCAGCGCCTTTGCCCCGAAACATTATCCCAAGGCGATCATCGATTACGCGAACACGCGGGGCAGCGACAAGATTATCTACGCCGGCTATTTCCCGATGGGGCTCAGCCTCGACCGGATTTTCGGAGATATGCCGAACGTGCCTTTCAAGGACGAAGTCTGGCCGAAATTCCTGCGCGAGAATGCGATAAAGGTTTTCGGGCTTTAGTTTAAACGGGGGCCGGGAAGTCTGCTCCTTATCTGACCATCAACCGGTCGCTGAGACAACCCCAGCAGCCGGAAGCCACCCTCAGGTGGATGAAATTTGAAGGAGATGAAATATGGCTGGTTCTGATCATGGTCCGGCAGGCGATGCGCGCACCGCGCCGGTCGCTGTCTGGCAGGTACTGGAAAAAATGAGCAAGGAAGAATTGCTCGAATGGCGCATGGCCGAGGTGACCAATCGCGCGCCCATCGCCGATCGCAATCTTGATATGCCCTTTGCCTATGGCTGGTATCCGGCGATGCTTTCGTCCGATCTGGCCGTCGGCGAGGTCAAGCCCTTGCGCTATTTTTCGACCGATCTTGTGATCTGGCGCGGCGAAGACGGCAATGTCCGGATGCTAGATGCCTATTGCCGCCATCTCGGCGCGCATATGGGCTATGGCGGCCGGGTCGAGGGCAATAATCTTGAATGCCCGTTCCATGCCTGGAGCTATAATGGCGAAGGCGTGGTCGAAAGCATTCCCTATTCCAAAGCCATCCCGCCTCAGGTGAAACGCCCGTGCGAAAAACAGTGGCCGGTCACCGAGGCCAATCGCTGGATCTGGTTCTGGTATCATCCCGGTGGCGCTGCGCCCGAATGGGAAGTGGAGCATGTGCCCGAAGCCACCAGCGAGGACTGGACGGATTATGATATCACCGAATGGAATGTCTACGGCAGCCTCCAGAACATGGCCGAGAACGGTGTCGATGCCGCGCATTTCAAATATATTCACGGCGCGGCTTCGATGCCTGACTATGAGTTCGAGTGGGGCGACCACTGGCGCGCCGCCAGCCTGAAGATGAAAATGGGCACACCGAGAGGCGAAGTGGACGGCGGGATCGCGTTCAAGAATATCGGCCCCGGGCAAAGCTGGACCCGCTTTACCGGCATTTCCGAAACACTGCTGATCGCCTGCATCACGCCGATCGAAAAAGACCATGTGCATGCGCGTTTCTGTTTTTCCCAGCCGAAGAAACAGACCGAGGGGCCAATGGCCGGAATAGCGCGCGCTATTATCAAGGATATCTGCAAGCAGTTTGATCAGGACAAAGTGGTCTGGGACCGGCAGAAATATATGCCCGATGCGCTGATCTGCGCCGGTGACGGACCGATTGCCAAATTCCGCAAACATTATGCGCAATTTTACGTGGAGCCCGATGTATGAAGCAATTCGCTTTTCTGCTCGTGGCCTTTCTGTTCACCTCCGCCGGCTCTGCTGAAGTTACTGTCTACAAGGGCGGGACGATCATCACGATGGCCGGTGATGAGCCGCAGATGGTCGAAGCTGTTGCGGTTGATGAAGGCAGGATCATCGCCGTCGGTACGACGGCGGCCGTCGATAGGAAAGCTGGCAAGAAATCCAGGCAGGTTGATCTGGCAGGGCGGACTATGTTGCCCGGCTTTATAGACGCGCATGGCCATATTTCTGGCGTGGGGATGACGGCGGGTCTTGCCAATCTGTCGCCGCCACCGGTCGGGGGCGTAAGCAATATCGCGGCGCTTCAGGACAAGCTGAGAAACTACAAACGGCCTGAGGGGATGCCGCTCATCATCGGCTGGGGTTATGATGATTCGCTGATGGACGAGCACCGGCATCCGACCCGGCATGAACTGGATGCGGTATCCGCCACCACCCCGATCCTGATCACCCATGCCAGCGGACATCTCGGCGTGATGAACAGCGCGATGCTCAGGATGGTTGGTATTGATGCCGACACTCCCGATCCGGTTGGCGGCATCATCCGCCGGGAGGCTGATGGCAAAACGCCCAATGGCGTTCTTGAAGAAACCGCCTGGTTCGACAATCTCAAGATGCTGGCACCAAGATCACCCGAGGCCAGTCTCCCCGGACTGATGGCGGGAGCGAAAATTTACGCGGCCAGCGGCATTACCACCGCGCAGGGCGGCCGGGTGATGCCGGAGGCATGGGCCACGCTTGCGATGGCAAATGACCGGAACGAGCTGCCGATTGATATTGTCGCGCTGATTGCCGGTGAAGCCGATTGGCCGGAAGAAGTTCTGGCATTGGTGGGAAAGCCTTCCAGGGGCCGTATCCGCATCGGCGGTATCAAGCTGGTTCTCGACGGCAGCCCGCAGGGGCGCACGGCATGGCTGCGCGATCCGGTACCGGTGCCGCCCGAAGGACAGGGCGCGGATTATCATGGCTATGGCCTGATGAGCCCCGAAACCCTGACCGCCAAATTGAGATGGGTCGCTGACAATGACTGGCAGCTATTCGCCCATGTCAATGGCGATGCGGCGGCGCAGGCGCTGATCGACGGCGTGCGGGACAGCGGTCTTTCCGGCAAGCGCACGATTGCCATCCACAATCAGGTGGTCGGCGCAGACCAGATGCCGGACATGCTGGAACTCGACATTCATCCTAGTTTCTTTGCCAATCACACATTTTTCTGGGGCGACTGGCACCGCGAGGTTTCGATTGGCGAGAAACGCGCCGATTTCATTTCGCCGCAGGCCAGTGCCTGGGCGATAGGCCTGCGCCCGACCGCACATAATGACTCGCCGGTGGTGCCGACCGACATGATGCGGCTGGTCTGGTCATCGGTAAACCGGCGGACCCGCAGCGGCGATATATTGGGGCCGCTGGAACGGATATCGCCGTATCGCGCTCTGCAGCAGGTAACGATCAATGCCGCGTGGCAAATCCACGAGGATGACAGCAAGGGCAGCATAGCGGTGGGCAAGCGCGCCGATCTGGTGATATTGGATCGCAACCCGCTCACCGTCATTCCAGCGGAGATCGACAAGATCAAGGTCGTTGCGACGATCAAGGATGGTCAAGCCGTCTTTGGCGAGCTGGCACCTGATTCATGAAAAAATTTCTACTGACCATGATGGCGCTAATCGTCATCGCTGCGGGGGTGGGCATTTACTATGTCGAGACCAAATATCTGGGCATCGGCCTGCCCTGGAACAGTTCGATTGCGCTGGCGGAAATGCCCGACCTGCCCGAACCGGCGATGGAACTGACCGCTGACAGCAAGGGGAAGATCTATTTCCCTACCAAAAGCCCCTATGATTTCTCACGCTTGCTAAACGGATTTGAAAAGCTGCCAACGCACAGCGGTGTCGGGGAATTACATATGCCGGTAGGCGCCAGCGCAGAAAGCCCGGTACCGGCAATCATCATTCTGCCCGGCAGTGGCGGTATCAATGCGGCGCGCGAACCGGTCTACGCGAAGCTGTTCAACCAAATGGGGATTGCCGCATTCGTCGTCGATTATTACACACCGCGCGGGAATGCCGACGAACAACATTATATCCGCAAGATGCTCTCGACCACGGAGTCGGACATCATCGTTGACGGGTTTTCCGCACTGGAATTACTGGCTTCCCACCCTGCAATCAACGCCCAGAAAATCGGCGTTACCGGTTATAGCTATGGCGGTATGGTCACGCGCTTTCTGCTCGATCCCCGTCTCAAGAAAATTGTCGCGCCCGATGCGCCGCCCTTTGCGGTGCATATGGATTTTTATGGACCCTGCCATCAGACTCTTGGCGAAGATGCGACGACCGGGGGCGCTTATCTGGCTATTTTGGGCGATAGTGATAACAGCGTTGATCCCGTTGCCTGCAAGGCAGTTCAGAACATTCTAAAAGCTAATGGTGCATCGGTCGAAAGCCACATGCTGGCGGGCGCGGGCCATGCCTGGGAGTCGGACAGGCCGAAGAAAGTCTATGACAATCCCTATGTCAGGGGCTGCTCCTTTTCATTCGATCCGGATACGGGCAATCCGCTGGTTGACGGCAAACCGGTAACGGCATCACCGGTCGATGCCACACGCGGGGAACGGGCCTTTATCAGGACGTCGATCAGCATCGAAGCACCGCAATGTATTCATGAAGGATATTTGATGGGCAACGATCCGGTGGCGGATAAAAAGGCCAAGGCGATCATGACAAAGTTCCTCACGGAACAGGGCTTTGTGAAAAAGGAAATAATGGAATGAGAGGATTGTCGGACAAGATTGGCATCGTTGCTGGCGGTGGCCGCGGCATCGGCGCGGCGACGGCCAAGCGCCTGGCCAGCGAGGGTGCGAGTGTAGTGATCGGCGATATCATGGGCGATTGGGCGTGCGAGGTCGCCGATGCTATCAAGGAAGATGGTGGCAAGGCGATCGGGGTCGATCTCGACGGTACTTCGGAAGAGTCACAGAAGGCGATTGTCGATGCAGCGATTTCCGAATTTGGCGGGCTGGATTTCTATCACAGCAATCTCGCTGGCGGGACCGAGGGCGATATCGATGCGCTGAACTGCTCGCTGGAAACCCTCGACAAGAGTTTTGCGATCAATGCGAAAAGCCATTTCATTGCGACGCAGGCCGCGCTTCCGGTGATGCTGGAACGCGGGTCGGGCGCGATGATCTACACGTCGTCGGGAGCCGCATCGGGCGGAAGCCCCTGGCAGGTTGCCTATCCAATGACCAAGAACGCGATCCACGCGCTGGCACGTCATGTCGCGAGCAAATGGGGTAAGAAGGGCATTCGCGCCAATGTCATTTGCCCGGGCGTAGTACTGACCGAAGCGGTGAAAATCCACATGACCGATGAACAGGTCGAGAGTGCATTGAAACGCATGCCGCATATACGCCTCGGGGATCCCGATGACATTGCTGCCGCCATCGCCTTTCTCGCGTCCGAAGACGGTGCGTGGGTCAATGGTCAGGTCTGGCACGTCAACGGCGGCATGCAGATGCGCGATTGATGGAAAATATCTCACAGCCCAAACTGTCCAATAAATGGATCGTGCTGCTTTTATTACTGGGTATCTCGGTTTTCAATTACGGGGACCGCTATCTGCTGTCAGGACTGGTCGGGCCAATAAAGGCGGAATTTGGAGTCTCCGATGGATTTATGGGCTTGTTGTTGGGGCCAGCGTTCGCGGTCTTATATTCGATCATTGCCGTCCCGATCGCTATATTCGCCGACCGCTATTCGCGAATCAACATCATCTGTGCCGGTTGCGTCATCTGGAGCCTCTTTACGGTTCTGTCAGGCTATGCCGACAGCGCGACCAGTCTGGCAGCGGCGCGTGTGGGTGTTGGCGTGGGGGAAGCGGCATTTCAAGCACCCGCCTTTTCGCTGATCGCGGCATATTTTGCGCCGCATCAACGCGGCAAGGCGTTCGCGATTATGGCGCTGTCCGTCTATCTGGGGCAAATTCTCGGTTATACTGCGGGCCCGAAAATCGCGGCCTATGATGATTGGCGTCTAGCCTTCAAGGTCATGGGCGCCAGCGGCTTTGTCGTCGTTGTCCTGGCTTGGTTGTTCATCAGGGAGCCCGTGCAGAAACGAATCGTTTCCTCCAGCACGTCGGGCGACACGAAATTGCAGAAATCTATAAAATTTCTCGCAGAATTGCGTGGAATATTTCTGAAACTCGTAAAGGCAAACAGCTATTCTTTCATGATGCTCGGCATGGGACTGGGCGTGATGTCGGGGGTTGCATTTGGCGCGTGGGGACCGACGCTGTTTGCCCGCTCATACGATATGACACTGATTGATGCAGGCGCTTCATTTGGTTCGGCATTTTCGATACCGGCGTTTATTGGCGTGCTCGGATTTGGCGCGCTTGTCGATCATCTGACCAAGAAGGGCTATGGGCGTGCGTTACAACTGTCCGCCGTGGCCCTTACTCTAGCCACGATATCGATCCTGGGTGCTATCTGGGCGCTGTCTATTGACAATGCGCTTGTCTGGGCGATCCCGGCGGGTCTGTTGGGTGGCGGGTGGTCAGTAGGCCTTTACGCCAGCCTTCAATATGTTTTACCCGACAAGATGCGCGCAACCGGAACCGCCTTGGCCATGCTGGTGGTCAATATGCTGGGCTATGTCGCTGGCCCTTGGCTCGCTGGGGGCATAAGCGATTTGTTCGGAGCCGACGCGAACGGCATTCGCCAAGGGCTGACGTTCATCGTACCTGTCGGAATTGTCGGCGCGCTTTTGATCTGGCTCGGTGGAAAATCGCTGGAGCAGGATCGACAGGCGCTGGCCGACCGAGAATCTGACTAGACCCTGACCCTAAGCTTCCGGCGGCTGCGGCGCGCCCGGCATTCCCATATAATAATGGCCTGCATTGAGACCCCCATCGACCGACAGTTCGGTACCGATGCAATATTTCGCGTCGTCGGACGCTAGATAGGCGGCCGCCGCACCAATATCGGCAGCTTCACCCGACCGCTGCGCCGGATAGATCCAGTAGCGCTTGTCATAGGTCTCGCGCGGAACATTGGTGGGATTGGCCATCGGCGTCAAAATCCCCCCGGGATGGATCGAGTTCACTCTTATGCCTCTAGGACCCAGTTCCAGCGCGAGCGCCTTGGTGAATCCGCGGACACCGAATTTTGATGCGCAATAGGCGGTCAGTCCGTTGGCACCTGAAATGCCATCCGCCGAGCTCATATTGACGATCGAGCCGCCACCGGCGCGCTCGATAAACGGGATCGCCGCCTGTGCACCGATCATGGTGCCGATCAGATTGACGTTGATAATCTGCCGGATATCCTCTTCAGCCAGATCGTCAAGACGTGCAAATTTCAAAATTCCGGCATTGTTAACCAGCGTATCCAGCCGCCCGAACTTTTCTTCGGCGAGCGAAAATGCCCGGTCCCAGTCGCTGGAAGAGGTGACATCGAGCGTTGTAAACACGACGGAATCGCCTAACTCTGCGGCTAGCTGTTGCCCTTCCTCTGCGAGCACATCGGTAATCATCACGTTCGCGCCTTCCGCGACGAATCGTCTGACAATGCCTTCGCCAATGCCGCGCGCGCCCCCGGTTACCAATGCTGTTTTGCCCGTCAGTCTGTCCATCAATCACTCCATATTTGCCCAGCAAATTTAACTGGATTTTCACCGTATAATACGCAATCATAGGTGTGGAAGAAGAATATTTAACAAAATGCGGAATTTCGATGGCAGCAGATAACGCACTTTTTGAAAATGGCTGTGCATTGGTCATCGGCGCCAGCGGTGGTATCGGGGGCAAGGTTGCCGAAATGTTGGCGCAGGATCGTTCCGATCTGGCTCTGGCCTATAATCGCAACGGGGAAAAGGCGGAATCCATCGCTCGCCTCACGCCGACAAAGGCAACCTGCCACCAGGCCGATGTCACAGATGTAAAATCTATCGACCGCCTGGTCGAGCAGGTCGTCGCCGAGCACCAGCGTATTCACACATTGGTCTGGGCCGCAGGTCCGTTGGTTGATCAATATGCGCTCGCCGATACCCCCGACGCCGACTGGCAGCGCGCCTTTGCCGTCGAGGCCTTCGGGCTGTTCTCTGCAGTGAAGGCGATTTTGCCCCATATGCGCGAGAATGAAGGGGGTTCGATCGTTCACCTCGGTTCTGCCGGTCATTTGCGCTGGCCGCCGCGTGACGGTTTGTCGGTGGTTCCCAAGGCAGCGAATGAAAGTCTGATCAGGGGCATCGCGCGGGAAGAAGGTCAGCATGGCATTCGCGCAAACAGTGTGTTGGTCGGCGTAATAGATGCTGGCATGTTCCATGAATTGATGACAAAGGGCGCATTCCCCGAAGGTTGGGAAGAAGAAACGAAGAAGATGCTCAGTATCAAGCGCTGGGGACGCCCGGAGGAAATCGGCTATGCGGTAAGCTGGCTGGCATCGAGCAGGGCCGCTTATGTGACCGGCCAGCAGGTCAACGTTTCCGGTGGTTTTGGATTGTGAGAGATTTGAATGAGTGATGATTTTCCGGTTGATGAAATGGATCTTGCGATTGTCGAGCAATTGCGGATCAACGGTCGTGCGACCAACCAACAGATTGCAGACAAGCTCGAACTGACTGCCGCTACCGTTTCCGCGCGTATCAGGCGTATGGAAAAAGCGGACAAGTTGCGGGTTGTCGCAGTTTCCGATTTTGCGGCGCATGGTTTCAACGTACTGATGGAAGTGGCGATCGAAGTGGACGGACGCCCGGCTTCGGAAGTGGTGGATGAGCTGTCCGAATTTCCCGAAGTTTTCGCCGCTCATCTGGTGACCGGGCGATATGATATCGATCTGCTGATCGCGCTGCATGATTTTGATGATCTGCCCGACTTGCTCCTCTCCAAGTTTTCTCAAGTTCGCGGGATCCGTTCGATGGTTCCGGCAATCGCGGTGGACGTGATAAAATATAAATTCGACGTTGCTCCTATCGATGCGAGGATGAAGGCATGAGCGCACCACTCATTGACGAGCTCGACCATCAGCTGATCGAGATCCTCTCCAAAGACGCACGCATTTCCAATCGCAAGATTGCAGCCGATCTTGGCGTTACGGAGGGCACGGTACGCGGCCGGATCAAGCGCTTGCAGCAGGAGGGCATGATCGCCTTTACCGCGATCACCAGCTTTGGTTTGGCGAACAGCGCCAAGCTGGCTTTTATCGGCGTGCAAACCGACGTTGATCAGGTGAAGCAAATCGCAGCCGAAATCGCCAAACTGCCGCTGGTCAATGCAGTAATGATCACGATGGGACGGTTCAACATTTTGACCTTTTGCCTGTTCAGCGAACTGGATAAACTGCACACGGTGGCCTCCGACCAGATATTGGCGATCAAGGGCGTCCATCACGTCGAGACGTCAATCGCGGTAAAGACAGTGAAATATAATTCGCGGATCGTGAAAATCACCAAAGACGATAAACTCAATGCGAGCGATGGATAGACAGTGCACTATTGCGGGTTTGCGTAACGAATATCGCGCAAAAATACGCATAGCATCAATCATTTCGTCGTACATCTATAAATTGCATTGCAATTTGGCTTAGATATTCTGTATATTGCCGAGATCGTTTTTGAGAGGATTCGAACTATGGCTACTTCTGCTGAATATGGATTGGGTGAACATGTCTTTCCTCGCGGATGGTTCATGGTCGCTGCTTCGGACGAGGCGACCACGAGCCCTGCGGCGGTCCGATATTTTGGCGAAGATATGGTGCTCTATCGCGGGGAGTCGGGGCGGGTCTTTATGGTCGAGGCCTATTGTCCGCACATGGGCACTCATCTTGCCAAGAACTCGACCTCGTACGTGGTGAAGGACGGCGAACATGTCGAGGGCGACAATATTCGCTGCCCCTATCACGGCTGGCGTTTTGGCCCCGATGGCCAATGCAATGACATTCCCTATTCACCAGCCCCGCCGCCCAAGAGGGCTTGTCTGAAAAGCTGGAACGTCGAGGAGCGGGCGGGATGCATATGGATGTGGCATGATGAAGAAGGCGGCGAGCCGGAATATGATCTGCCGGCATTTGACATGTGGGATCAACCGCATTGGGTGAACTGGAAGATCGATATTCTGGGCGAGCTTGAATCCCATCCGCAGGAAATCGTCGACAATATGGTCGACAAGGGTCATTTGGGACCAGTGCACGGTTCGATGGACATGATATTGTTCGAGAATGTATTTGACGGCCATACTATCCGCCAGGTTTTGACCGCCGGCCATAAAACGCTCGCTGGGGCGGGCGGCGAACCGATGACTAACGATACTTGGTATACCGGACCGGGCATTTTGCAATCCGTCATGGTTGGGGAATATCCTTCTCATATGCTCATTGCGCATACGCCGGTCGATGATGGCAAGGTGAAAGTCTGGCATGGCCTGATGGTAAAGGTTGCCAATGAAACCCCTACCGACGAAGATGTAGCCATGGCCCGCGGCTATCAGGCCGCCAGTCTTGCGGCTTTCTCGCAAGATTTCGAAATTTGGGGAAACAAGCGTGCCTGTATCAACCCGATGATGGTCAAGGGCGACGGCCCGTTTGATAAGATGCGGATCTGGTACAAACAATTTTTCAATCCCCGCGCGCGCGCAGGAGAATTCCAGAAGCGCGCCAATGGCAAATATGTATCTCGCGGAACCCAAAACGACCCATGGGACGAGGTTGCTTGAGATAGTACAGGATTCGACCAACGGGCCGGGTGGGGGATCGGCCACGATAAGGGTCCGGGAAGATAACTCCTCTCCGACCCTTTTTACTTTGGAGTTTCTATGATCGATATATTGTTCGAGCCGGTTCGATTGGGCGCACTGGCGCTTCAAAACCGGTTCGTCATGGCCCCTATGACCCGTGATCGCGCAGGACCGGGCGATGTGCCAACCGACTTGATGGTGGAATATTATCGTCAACGTGCTTCCGCCGGGATGATCGTCACCGAGGGAACCCAGCCCAGCCGTGCGGGGAAAGGCTATTGGCGTACGCCCGGCATCTATTCCCAAGAACAGATAGAGGGCTGGGCCAGGGTCGCAGAAGCGGTACACGGGGAGGGCGGCAGGATCGTCATGCAGCTGATGCATTGCGGTCGCGTCGTGGTGCCCGCGAACCGTGGCTATGAAGCGGATATCATCGCGCCGTCTGCAATAGCATGTTCCGATGATGTGCCGGGGCCGGATGGTGTTCCTGCCGCTACCGCGATGCCCAGAGTATTGGAAGCGGATGAATTGTCCTCGCTGGCAGAAGAATTTGCGCAGGCGGCAAAAAACGCGCTGAAAGCTGGTCTGGATGGCGTCGAACTGCATTGTGCCAGTGGCTATCTGATCAACCAGTTCCTCAATCCCGCAAGCAATCACCGCGAGGATCAATGGGGAGGGGTGCCGGAGAACCGCATTCGTTTTCCGATTGAGGTGCTTCGTGCGATGGCGGATAGGGTCGGCGCGGACCGCGTCGGCTACCGGATATCTCCCGGCAATCCCTATAATGCGATGGACGTCACCGCTCCGGAAGAAACATTCATACCCTTTCTAAAAGCAGCGAACGATCTCGATCTTGCTTATGTGCATGTCGTGGACATGGGGCTGCAAGAATTGGACAGCCTGGCGATGATACGCGCAAACTGGTCCGGCAAAATCATTGCAAACAACGGCTTGAAGGCGAGTTCGGCGGCAGAAATATTGGATGCTGGCCGCGCGGATGCAGTGTCCTTCGGTCGTGCCTATATCGCCAACCCCGACTTCGTAGCGCGTATCCGTAACGGTTCCGAACTGGCAACGCCGGATTATACAAAGCTCTATGTTGGCGAAGCGGCGGGATATACGGACTATCCGACCATGGCCTGAGCCCATGAGCCCATGAGCGCATGATTTGTGACGGGCGCGCTAGAAAGCGTCGGGTCGCAATTGCGCATCGGTGCCGCCATCAACATAGACAATGCTGCCCTGCATATAGGCCGCGGCATCGCTCAGCATGAATTCGATAACACCGGCGATCTCATCTGGGCTCGCATAACGGTTTTGCGGAATCGGGATGGCCTCGACGCTCTTGCCAATTTCCGGGTGATCGGCTGCCCCGCGAAACATCGGTGTTTCGGTCATGCCCGGAGCAATCGCGTTGAGTCTTATGCCAAGCTGCCCCCATTCCGCCGCCCGCCGCCGACAGGCGCGCGCCAGAGCGTGTTTGGAAATAGCATAGGTCAATGCTCCGTGGTTGCTGCCTATGGCGCTCATTGCTTCTTCTTCCGTGCCATCGAGCAGTGCTTTTGCCAGATCGTTATTCGGGTCCATATGCATTTGCGCGCTATTGGACGAAATCACGACGGTGCGGCCTTTCGCCTTGGCCAATGCATCCCGGAAGCCATCCAGCAAGGTCACCGCGCCATAATAATTAACCCGGGCAACAAGCTGTCCGTCTTCCAGATGGCCACCGAGCCCGGCGGCGAGCACCAGAATATCAATCGATCCGCCGGACAGTTCCACTGCCTGTGCTGTCGCTGTCGTTCGCCCGTCATTGGTCGAAAGGTCGGCGGCAATATCGGCGTCCTTGAGGTCAATGCCGATGACGCGATAACCAAGATTTTCCAGGCGCGTTTTGACGCAGGCGCCGATCCCGGATGCGGTGCCAGAAATAATTGCTGTTTTTGTCAATTCATGTCCTCTCGGTTGCCAGAAGGCGGATTCCATATTCGTAATTCATAAGTTCTGAAATTACGCAAAACCGGAATAAAGGCTCATCATAGGCATTCGCGTAGCATTTATACAACACAGTTACGCATAGGTGCTAAAATATCGCCACAATCAGTGATATCAGACGGTTTTGTGCGATAAAATTACGTAAATCAATTGTCGCGTTGAAAATTCCGTGATATTGGCATTGCGATAAAACCGGAGAAAATCTGGTCATGAATTCTATGGGGGAGGCAATATTATGTCATTTGTTCGAAATTCACGGGTAATCGCGCTCGCATCCACGACGTCGCTATTGGCTATATCGGTACCCGCCTTGGCTCAGGAAGCCGGCGAGCAGACAGACAGCCGTTCCGGAAATACAATCATCGTTGTGACGGCGCAGAAAAAATCCGAAAATCTGCAGGATGTGCCGATCAGCATCACTGCGTTTGATTCCGAAGCGCTCGAAGCGCAACGGCTGGAAAGCGTCGAAGATATCGGACGATTGACGCCCGGTTTGTACGTCACGCCAAACCCGGCCGATCCAACCGGTGTCAGGATCAATATTCGCGGTATCGGTACCTTCGACCCGCAAGTCGGACAGGATAGCCGTATCGCGGTCTATGTTGATGGCGTGTATCTCGGCAAGTCCCAGGGCCTCGCCTTCGACTCCCCTGATCTGGAACGGGTTGAAATACTGAAAGGTCCTCAAGGCACTCTCTACGGGCGGAACTCGGTCGCCGGTGCGGTGAATCTGATTTCCGCGCTACCGGAACCGGGCGAGTGGTCCGGGAATCTGACGGCAGAATATGGACGGTTCAACCACATGAAATTTAGCGGTGCCGTCAATGCTCCGGTAGGGGAAGACGGGGCATTGCGGCTATCGGGCATGTTCAAGGATCAGGACGGCTGGGTCAAGAATGACGGGCCAGGTGTCGATTTCGGTGGCGGAACCCAGTATGGCTTCCGCGTCGCCTATGGCGTGGACCTGACACCCGAGCTGAATGTGGTCGCAGCCTTTGACTACAACAAGGTCAGAACCGAGCCGCTGTTCTATCAATCCATTCCCGGCTTTGCTGATCCCGGCTCGCTGTTTGCAGCGGCCGTCGGAACATCGCCCGGACGGCAGAACCGAGTGACGACTGCAATCACCAATGAAAAGGGCAAGCTCGAAACACTTGGGGGGTCCATAACCGCCCAGTGGGAAGTGGCCGATGACCATAATCTCAAGTTCATCGCGTCCTATCGCGAGACCGAGAGCGAGCGGTTTGTGAATTTGATACCGACGGCCAATCCGGCAATCATCAACGGCATATTGAACAGTGATATTATTCCTGATCCGCCAGCACCCGGCGGCATTCCCGGGGTGCAGTCGATCAACAATTTGATAGCGGGATCGGCATTGGCTTTCCAGCTCGCCGGACGGCCCATTCGGGCTGATTTTACCACGCCGTTCGTAGGCCCCGGATCGCCAAAAGACGGCTTGTTTATCTCTCCTCCAGGAGGTTCTCCATCATTGTCCGGGCATGAGCAGTATAGCTTCGAGCTAACCTATAATGGCGAAGTCGCGGACGGTGCGCTCGAATATACACTTGGTGCTTTCTATTTTAACGAAACCACCGGAACGGGTACCGGCTTTGCCGGCAACCGCAACGATGCCAACAGCTATTTGTTCGTTCTGGCAGGATTGAGCCCCGCTCTGGGATCACCGATCATCACCTCCGCATTGGCGGCGCAGGGACTGGCTCCCACGCTGAACAATCCGTTTGTACCGCAGGCAACAAAGGATTTCCTCATCCAGACCCAGTTGCTGCCTTCAGTCAATACGCTGACTGCGATCTACGGCGGTGCGCGTCAATCGGCAGCAAACGAACTCACGATCGATACCGATGCCTTTGCCATTTACGGCGAAGCGACATGGCATGTAACCGACATGCTGCGCGTTACCGGCGGCTTGCGTTGGTCGGACGAAAGCAAGGACGGTTTTGGCCAGGCAAAATCGCCTTTCTTCCTCGACGATACCGATTTGCTTGGCAATCCTATCCAGCCGAATATCGGGTCCTTCAGCTTCAGCAAGCTGAACCCGTCGGTTGTGGTCGAGTTCGATATCCATGAAAACATCATGTACTACGCCAGCTTCAAGCAGTCCTTCCGTTCGGGCGGTTTCAATCAGGGCGGCGTTGCACCTCGTTTGCCGGGCGAGACATTCGGACCGGACTTCGTGTTCGGAAGGGAAGATATCAACGCCTACGAATTTGGTATGAAGGCCGATATCTTTGACAATCGTCTCCGCATCAATGCCGCCGGTTTTTATTATGATTTCAAGAACCAGCAAACCACGGTCGCCACCGATCCGATTGTCGCGACTGCACGCGCGATTGTGAATACCGATGAAACACTTTGGGGGGCGGAAGTCGATATACTGTTTTCCGTTACCAATGAACTCTCGCTTTCGGGGTCTTACAGCTACATCAACGGCAATGCGGGTGACGTAATCAATCCGTTGACCGGACTTCTGGAAGTCCGGACTGAAATACAAGGCACACCGAAGAACAGTTTCCTTGTGGGCGCAAATTATAACAGTCAGATAACGGACAGCATCGAACTGTTTGGGAATGTCAGCTACAGCTACAAGGATGATGTGCTGGCCGTCCCGCAAAACAACCTGCGATTGACCAACCAGAATCTGGTCAGTGGCCGGATCGGGATTAACTGGGAACAGGCGAACGGCAATATTGTCACGCTCGCCGTTTGGGGCCAGAATATATTTGATGACAAGTACACCATCGACTCCCTGCCGTTCGAAACCTTCGCGTTTCGTACGCAGGTTTTCGGCCAGCCCGCCACCTATGGTGTGACGGCCGGCATCGAGTTTTAATAACGACACATGGGTTCGTCACCTGAGAGGCGAGTGGTCATGCGGTCGCTCACCTCTTTGCCGTCGGGTCGGGTCGGGATTGACTGGACCACAACCGGTAAAGCGCCGCGCTAGATTTCTCGTGCCCATCGATCGAGTTCGGCGCAAAGTTTTTCGATCACGGGAAACGCCAGGCTGTTGTGTCCGCAATTTTCCAGTACATGAAGCTCGACGTCGCCGGTTCCCGTAAACGGTCCGGGCGCCTCTTCCGGCGGGACGCCGATGTCATGATCCCCGAAGGCAAAAAACAGCGGCCCATCAATGGCCTCGACTTCGTCAAGAAAGCTGCCCCGGATCATGCTCGTCATTCCGCCCGCCGCGTAAAGCGGAATGGAAATTTCGCGCAGGCGCCCGGTCAGTTTTTCGGTGGCTCCGCCAAATGTGATCGATTTGCCGCTGGGGCCTCCGGAAACCCGGGGGAATGGTGATCCAAATTTGCGCATCACCAGCTCTTCCAGCGCCTGCTCAACCGCATCCGGTTTACCGATATAGGTCTTCTCGTGATCATCGAGGCCCCAGTCGAGCCCGCTCGCGCTGCTGCCGAGCAATGCGACGCCGGCAAAGGGGCGGTGGCGGGCCTGAGTCAGCACGGTGATCATGCCGCCCATCGAATGGCCTAGTCCGATGACATTGGAAGAATTGGAAGCATCTTTGCCGATGAAATCGGAACAGGCTTGCGCGATATAGTCGCTGGACTGCCGCGGTGTCAGAAACGGGTGATCCGCGGGCAACGGATTGCTCCCGGTTCCGGGATGGTCCATCGCAATGACCCTGTGTCCCAAAGCCGTCATCCGCGAAGCGAAGCTGTAATCGACGCCGTCGAACCGGCCGAGATCAAAAAAGTCGCGCGACGTGCCGCCGCCGGGGAGGCAGAAGAATGTTGTGCCGGAAGAGGGGTTCCCGGAACGAAAAGCAGTGGCGCTCAAGGTGCACGATTTCCCGTTAACCGTCTCGATCAGGGTTTCAAGCTGCTCCGCCCTCATATCTGCGGCGCGATATCCATGCTGATCCCGTCGAGCTCGTCGGTGACGATGATCTGGCAAGCCAGGCGGGAGACGTCCCTGACCTCGACATGCTCTTCCAGCCCTTCGAGCATATAGCCCTCGTCCTCTGTGCGTTCGCCGCATTTGCCGAACCAGTCTTCGCGCAGATAGATATGACACGTGCCGCACGACGCCGCACCGCCACAGGTCGCATCCACCAACCCCGCGTCGCGCAGCGGCTCCATCAGCGCATTGTTCGCATCTGCCGAGAGAATATGCTCTGTCCCGTCCTGATCAAAAACCGTGATTTTGGGCATAAAATTTCCTCGGAAGCGCGTCGATAGTGATTGACTCATTGGCTGTATGACGTATTTCAGAACAACGTTCGGAAAGTCCTAGCTGTTATGCAATAATATGGCAAGATGGACATTAAACGGCAACAGAGGGATGGATGATGGCTGGCGTATTGGATGGATTGAAAGTGCTCGACCTGAGCTGGGGAATCGCCGGGCCGATGACCGGGATGCTGCTGGGGGATCATGGCGCGGATGTCACCCGCATCGAACGGCCCGAAGGCGATCCTTTCGGCAATCTGCTGGGCTACAAGGTCTGGCATCGCGGCAAAAAAAATGCGGTTTTCAACCTGAAGGACGATGCGGACAACGCCCTGTTCCTGAAACTTGCAGCGGATGCCGATGTCGTCATCGAAAGCTTCTCGCCCGGGGTCACGGATCGCCTTGGCATCGCTTATGAAGCATTGGCGAAACTGAACCCGAAGCTCGTCTATTGCTCGATCACCGGCTACGGGGAGGTAGGCGAAAATCGCGATCTTCCCGGTTACGACGCATTGGTCGCCGCCAAGACCGGGCTGCAATATGAACAGCGCGGCTGGCCGGAAGGTGCGCTCTATCATATGGCGGGCAAGGAGGATCCCTTTGCGGGGGCGATCGATATCGATGCGGACTGGGTACAGGGCGCCAATCGTGACGGGCCGCTGTTCGTGGCGTCGCCATGGCCCAGTCTCGGTGCGTTTTTCTCGGCAATAACCGGCATTTCGGCGGCGCTGTTTGCGCGGGAGAGAACCGGACGTGGGCAGAAGGTTTCGACCTCGCTGCACCAGGGGGCGATGGCTTGCGCCAGCGGCGTCTGGCAGCGGGCGGAAGACCCCGATGCCGAAGGCTATAATACCTGGATCATGGGCAGTGCGAGCCCCAAGGGGCATTTCCAGTGCAAGGATGGCAAGTGGATTCACAACTGGGTGCCCAATCCGCGCTTCATACTCGAGGCGTCCAAAGGCGATAGTCTGAACGCCACGCCCGATCTGACTGTGCAGAATGACCCCGATCGTTTCGGCATCGGTCCCGAAGAAATACTGGTGATGGCGCACTACCAACCGATCCTCGCCGAGGCGATCAGGAAATTCAACGCTGACGAGTGGGTGGAGGCTGCTGCCGTTGGCAGCGTGACGATGCAGGAAGCGCGCACACTGGAAGAATCGCTGACCGATCCGTTACTGATCGACGATGGCTGTGTAGCCACGGTCGACGATCCCGAACTGGGGCCAATCAACCAGGTCGGTCTGACGTATTCGCTTGAGAAGAATCCGGGCGCCATACAGGGCCCGGCCCGGCCGACCGGATCGGATACTGAGCCGGTAAAGGCCCATGCCGCCGCTCTTCCCGACCCGGAGGAACATCCGCTCCCGGCCCAGCCGACGGGGGATGGTCCCCTGAAAGGCATTCGCGTGCTCGACCTCGGTCTCGCCATTGCCGGTCCGTTCGGGTGCCAGTTGCTATCGGCCATGGGTGCGGAAGTGATTAAGATAAACACGCTGTGGGACGGCTACTGGCACCGCACGCACATCGCCTATATGGCCAATCGCGGCAAACGCTCGATAGCGCTGATGCTCAAACATCCCAAGGGTATGGAGGCGCTGAAAAAACTGATCGCGACCTGTGATGTCATCCAGCACAACATGCGCTATCCGGCGGTCGAGCGGCTGGGGCTCGATTATGACAGTCTGAAAGAAGAATTCCCGCAGATGATCTATTGCCACAGTCGCGGGTTTGAGAAAGGGCCGCGGATGAACCTGCCCGGCAATGACCAGACCGGCGCCTGTCTTTCCGGGATCCAACACGAGGATGGCGCGCTGCATACCGGTGAGGGGTTTCCGCTCTGGTCGCTTACTTCGCTTGGTGACACCGGCAACGGTTTCCTCTCGGCATCAGCGATTTGCAACGCGCTGATGGAGCGCGAAAAAACCGGCAGGGGGCAATTTGTCGATACTTCTATCGTCAACGCCGGATTGCTCAACACGAGCTATGCCGTGGCAAAGCCCGACGGCAGTGCGGTGGATCGTCCCCGGCTCGACAAGGACCAGACCGGTTATAGTGATCATTACCGGCTCTATCGCTGTTCGGATGGCGTCTGGATACAGGTGGCGGCGTTCAACGACACGCAAAAAGCGGCGTTTGATGCCGTTGCCAAGGGCGGCGATTTCCAGAGTACCACCGCTGCAGAATGGCTCGCGAGACTGACCGAGGCCGGCGTTCCCGCTACGATATCCGATGCCAAGGCCTCGCTGACCATGTTCGATGACGCGTCGATGAAGGAGCGGGGCTGGACGGTGGAATATCAACATCCCTATGTCGGCAGGCTCGAGCAGATCGGCACAACCTATTCCCTGTCGGACACGCCGACGGTGGAACAGACACCGCCGCTGATCGTCGGCGACAACAGCGCCTCTCTGTTGGCTGAAATCGGCTATAGCGAGGAGGATATAGATGCAATGGCCAAGGATTTTGCGATTCTTTGCGAACCGCCCCGCGAGGGGCAGGAGGCGATGAAAAGCCCGTGGGGGATATGACCATGCGTCCGGACCCGATCCAGCGTATCGACACGGCCTTCTTTTGGGAAGCTTGTAGACGCGGCGAATTAGTCACGCAGAAATGCGAGAAATGTGATGTGTTGTGGCATCCGCCGCGGCCGATTTGTCCGACCTGCCATTCGACCGAAAAAACCACACAGAGGCTGTCCGGCAAGGGCAGGTTGCTCAGCTGGGTGCGGCAGGTAACCCCCGCTGCCTTTGGTTTCCCCGAATCGCCGGTCGCGGTGCTGGTCGAACTCGAGGAAGGCATCCGGCTGGTCAGCAGTCTCGAGGGCGTCGCGGTTGAGGATATCGTGATCGGGATGGCTGTGACGGTCGATTTCGCCGAGACATCGGGCGGCAAGGCGGTTCCGATATTCCGTGTGGCGAAGGAAAAGTGATGGTGGGCAGTTCAAACCAGGCCGCCATCGTCGGCATCGGCCAGACCGAATTTTCGAAGAATAGCGGGCGTTCGGAGCAACAGCTGGCGGCGGAAGCCATATTGCTGGCCTGTCAGGACGCCGGGATTGATCCGGCGGATATCGACGGCATGACCACGTTCAGCCTCGACAATAGCGATGAAGTGGACGTGATGCGCTCGCTGGGCTGCAGGGAGATCAATTATACCACGCGTCTGCCGCAGGGCGGCGCATCGTCGGTTGCTACCATCGTCCATGCGAAAAATGCGGTTGAATCGGGCATGTGCGATGTGTTCGTCATCTGGCGCGCGATGAACGAGCGGTCGCAATATCGTTTTGGCCAGCCGGCGATGACGATCAGCCCCGACGCGCACAGCTCGACCTTTCTCGAATGGTGTTTTCCGTTCGGGGCGCAGACGCCCGCCGCGTGGGAGGCGCTATCTTGTGGGCCTTACCTCGACCGGTTTGGCGTAACCTCGGAAGATCTGGGCCGGATTGCGGTGTTGATGCGCAAGCATGCGGCGACCAATCCCGCTGCATGGTTCTATGAAAAACCGATAACGCTGGAAGTTCATCAGGCCAGCCGCTGGATCATCGAACCGTGGCTGCACCTGCTCGATTGCTGCCAGGAATCGGACGGCGGCGTGGCACTGGTGATCACGCGGATGGACAGGGCGGCCGATCTGAAGCAGAAGCCGGCCCGCATATTGGGCGCGGAATATAGCTTCCTGTTCAACCACGAGATCATCTCCGATTTTTACGCAGGCGATTTGATCCATTCCGACATCAGCGAGCGGGTGACGGAAAAGCTCATCGCATCGAGCGGCATCGCGCCGAAGGATACCAATGTCGCGATGATCTACGACAATTTCACGCCGCAAATCCTGCGCCAGCTGGAAGGCTTCGGCTACTGCGGGATTGGCGAGGCAAAGGATTATATCAAGGACGGTCATATGGAGCTGGACGGCCGATCACCGCTCAGCCCCAATGGCGGGTTGATGGGCGAGGGCTATATCCACGGCATGAACAATATCACCGAAGGTGTAAGGCAGGTGCGCGGGACCGCAGCCAATCAGGTGAAGGACGTCGAAACAGTATTCTTGGCATCGGGCGTCGCCGGTGCGATAATAGGCAAGTGATTTCAGGAGCGGAATATGGGTGATGTAATCAAGGCGGGAACCAAGCTCAGCAGCGCCGTCTGCCAGACGCAGATCATGGCGCTGCGGGTCCCCGGCGAAGAACTGGACATCACCTGCGGCGGTGCGCCGATGGCGGTTGAAGTCAGCGAGACGAGGGAGATGGATAGCGATCTTGCCGGGGGAACTCTGGTCGGCAAACGCTATGTTGACGAAGCCGAGACCATGGAGTTTCTGTGCACCAGGGCCGGTGAGGGCACGGTTCAGGTGAACGGCGTGTCGCTGGATATCAAACAGGCCAAGCAATTGCCGTCTTCCGACTGATGAACATTCATCTGATCCTGCAGATGGCAGCCGAAGCCATGGGCGAGCGTGAAGCGATTACCGCCGGGGATCAGCGGCTGACCTATGCAGATCTGGCAATGGCGGCGCGGCGAGTGGGGGCGAAACTGAAGCCGGGCCAAAGACTGGTCTATCTGGCGGAAAATCACCCTGCCATGGCGGCCGGGATATTCGGTGCCGCGCTGGCCGGGACGTCCTTTGTCCCGATCAGCTACCGGCTGGCGGACGATCAGATCGCCGCTTTGACGAAGCGGGTCACGCCTGCGCTTCTGATCACCGAAAGCGAGCAGCACTATCCGCAGATCGACCGGATCAGCCGCGCGGATGCAATGACCGGCGATGCGATGGAAGGAGAGGCGCCCGACGGCGATGGCGCGGTGGCGATAGAATTGTTCACCAGCGGCACCACCGGCGAACCAAAGTCGGCGATCCTGCGCCACAGCAATCTGATGGCCTATATTCTCGGCAGCGTGGAATTCATGAACGCCAGCGAGGAAGAGGCCAGCCTGATCACCGTTCCGCCCTATCATATCGCCGGAATCTCTGCGGTACTGAGTTCAACCTATGTCGGGCGCAGGATGGTGCAACTGCCCAATTTTACCCCGCAGGGCTGGATTGATCTGGCGCAAAAGGAAGCCGTCACCCACGCCTTTGTGGTGCCGACGATGCTGCAGCATATTGTCGAGCATGTCGGCCGGAACGGCGGAACGCTGGAGCTGCCAAAACTGCGCGCACTTTCCTACGGCGGCGGCAAAATGCCTCTGCCGGTGATCGAAAAGGCGATGGCTCTGTTGCCCCATGTCGATTTCACCAATGCCTATGGCCTGACGGAAACCAGCTCGACCATCTGCCTCCTCGGACCGCAGGCGCATCGCGATGCGATCGCGTCCGATGATCCGCTGGTCCGGCGGCGGCTGGGTTCGGTCGGGCAGGCCCTGCCAACGATAGAATTACGGATACAAACCGAGGAAGGAACCGCCTGCAAGGCCGATCAAGTGGGGCTGGTCTATGTGCGCGGCGAACAGGTCAGCGGTGAATATGAGGGCGCAGGCTCGCAGCTTGACGATGATGGCTGGTTCCCGACCAGGGATGTCGGCTTTGTCGATCGCGAAGGCTATCTGTTTCTCGACGGGCGCGCCGATGATGTAATTGTGCGCGGTGGAGAGAATATTTCTCCCGGTGAAGTGGAAGACGTGCTGCGGGGACATGGCAGCGTGAAGGACGTTGCCGTGGTCGCGATACCGAGCGAGGAATGGGGCGAAGCGGTCGGGGCAGCGATTGTCTGCAACGGCCCCGCGCCGGATGAGGACGAGCTTTGCGCACTGGTGCGCGCGAAATTGCGCTCCAGCCGGGTCCCGTCCCGGATCATGTTCATTGATGCATTGCCCTATAGCGAAACCGGCAAGCTGCTCCGCCGTGTCGTCCGCGACCATCTTGCAAAAGCTTAAGCCGGCCTCGCGGATTGGCGAGGAGCTGTTGGCGGAACTGGGCTGCCGCGCTTCGCTGTCCGGGCAAAATGACCATCCGGCACTGGCCTGGCGGCGCGCCGGCTTGTTTGATCTGAGCGGAGACAAAAACGGTCCCGCGCGGATGGTGCCGCTGCCGCTCGCGACTTTTGTTGATGGCGCACTATTGGCGCTCAAATCGCTATCCGGCGAACCTGAAAAATTGCCCGTCAACGGATCGCTGCTGCTGGGCGAGCGGGCGCGGATGCTGGATCTGTTCCGCAACGGGCGCGCCTCTCCGAGCGGCCATTGCCGTCTCATTGATGCAAGGCAGGGCCGATTTGCGCTCAATCTCGCGCGTGATGACGATTGGGGGTTGCTTGAGGCATGGCTCAAAGAACCGGCGGCAAGCTGGGAGGATATTGGCAGAATTGCGACGGGGCGAGATGCTGCAGCACTGGTGCAAAGGGGCGCTGAAATGGGCCTGGCAATTTCCCTCGACCAGCTTCCCGAGCGTCAGCCGTGGTTTGCCGAAACGTCCTTTCCGGCGGTTCGAGCCGGGCGCAACCGACCTCTTGTTGTCGATCTGTCGAGCCTGTGGGCGGGACCGCTGGCCGGCAACCTGCTCCAACACATGGGCGCGCAGGTGGTTAAGGTCGAGAGTATTTCGCGGCCCGACGGAGCGCGGCGCGGCAACGCGGAATTCTATCATTTGCTGAACGGGGGCAAGCGATGCGCCGCTTTTGATTTTGCCGCGCCTGACGGTCGCCGCGATTTGCAAAAACTGCTGGCGGCTGCCGATATTGTCATCGAGGGATCGCGACCACGTGCCTTGCAGCAATTGGGCATAGTTGCGGAGCAACTGCTCGCGCAAGAACCCGGCAAGCTCTGGCTTCGACTGGCCGCCTATGGCGATGACGAAAGCCGGATCGGCTTTGGCGAGGATATCGGCGTTGCCGCCGGAACGGCTACGATCATGGAACAGGCATGGGGTGAACCTTTTTTAGCCGGCGATGCGATTGCCGATCCCGTCTCCGGTATCTTGGCGGCGCTCGCCGCTTGGACGAAATGGCAGGCGGGGGGAGGAAGCCTGATCCGCTTTTCGATGCGCGACGCGGTGGGACGCGCCATGCTTTGGAACGGGACAACGAACGACTGGCCGGCTATCGTATCGGAATGGCAGGCGCTGGCCGAGGACGATGACTCAGAGTTTTACCCGAGGCGCCGACCATCAGCGCCGATTGAGGAGACGGGTGCGAATACGCAACAGGTCATGGACGGCTTATGCTGATCCGCAATGTCGATATGGGCGGCAGGCGTGCCGATGTGCGCATCGGAAACAGCCTGATCGAAAGCATTGCCGATCATCTGCCCGCGTGGGATCACGAACCGGTGGTGGCGGGAAAGGGCGGCGCGCTGCTGCCGGGCCTGCACGATCATCATATTCATCTCAATGCTACCGCTGCTGCCCTGCAGTCGGTCCGCTGCGGCCCGCCCAACGTCGGGAACGAGCAGCAACTGATCGCCGCATTGCACCGGGATTCGGGTAGCGACTGGCTGCGCGGGATCGGGTATCATCCATCCGTAGCCGGCGAAATCGACCGCGGCTGGCTTGACAAGAACGGCCCCGGGCGACCCGTCCGCATCCAGCACCGCAGCGGGCGGATGTGGATTTTCAACAGCCGCGCCATCGCTCTGCTGGACGCCAATATTCCCGAGGATGGCCGGTTGGTCGATGGCGATGCGCTGGTACGGCAGGCGCTGGGAAGCCAAAGGCCGGATCTGGGGCCACTGGTCGAGAGGCTGCTGTCCTACGGAATTACCGGCGTGACCGAAGTGACGCCAGGCAATGACCGGCTCGACCTTGACCATTATCTGCGGGCCGCGAGACCGTTGCGGCTATCGATCATGGGCGGAGAGGGCCTGCACCGACTTGACGGAGACAAAGCGGCAAATATCGGGCCGCTGAAAATTCACAATCATGACCATGAACTGCCGCCTCTGTCGGATTTGGCCGATGCGATTAAACGCGCCCATGGCCATGGGCGGTCGGTGGCCGTCCATTGCGTCACCCGTGCCGAGCTCATGCTCAGTCTGGCAGCGATCGAGGAAGCGGGCGTTCGACATGGTGACCGGATCGAGCATGGCGCGATTGCCGATGCAATGGCGATCGAATGGATCAGGCGGCTGGATCTGACCGTCGTCACCCAACCGCATTTTGTCGCGGAACGGGGTGCCGCCTATCTTCGTGATGTCGACAGCGATGATCTGCCCCACCTCTGGCCGCTCAAGTCCTTTCTCGACGCAGGAGTCAAACTGGCAGCGGGCAGCGATGCGCCGTTCGGCGGTTTCAATCCGTGGAAGGTGATGGCCAGCGCCGTGAACAGACCGGATGGTCTCGGTCCCGATGAAGCTGTCACCGCCGAGCAGGCCCTGGAACTATATACAAAACCGGTGGAATATGCGGGCGGGAAGGCGCGAACCGTTGCGAAGGGGGCCGCGGCGGACCTTTGTCTGCTCGACCGCAGCTGGTCCGATGCGCTAGAGGATCTGGCCGAAGTGTCGGTCCGTGCGACCTGGATTGCGGGAGAGATGGTCTACGGCAATATTTCGTCGACCAGTCCCCATTCCAGCGCCGTCTGAGCATTCAGTTTTTTCATCGACAGGGCCAGATAAGCGGTTCGCTGTCTTCCGATCCGCCGGGGAAGGCTGGCGGTGCCGCCCGCGCCGGGGATCAAACCATATTTGAGTTCGGGCAACTGGAACCAGGCATTTTGGGTAGCGGTGACCCGACTGCCGAAGGCCGCGATTTCCGCTCCCGCCCCGACCGCAGCGCCATCGACATGGACGTGCAGCCGGTCTCCCAGCCGCGCCAGACGCCATGCCGGTAATCGCAGGCTGCGCACCCAATGGGCCGTCGCGGGATCGGAAATCTCGCCAAATTCATCCACCGCTCCGCCGGTCGAAAAAAAGCGGCCTGCACCGGCAAGCGTGACTCGCGTAAAACTTTCGTCCGCGAGTGCCAGATCCAGAGCCTCGCAAAGCGCATCGCGCATGGTCACGCCAATGGCATTGCGGTTTGCCGGATCATTAAATGTCAGGTGCAATTGTCCGTCTTCCATATTGACGAGCAACAGGTCATCGCTGATCTTCCCCGTTCCCTTGTTTCTTGAGTATTCCTTGAGCCAGTCAAGAAATTCCGGTCCCCGTTGCGCGGCCGCATAAGCGAAACTCTCGGCGGTCAGCGCATCCGGCAGATCGAGCGTTTCGCTGGCCCGCAAATGCTGCACCAATATCATCGCGGCGATGGGCGCATTTGCGACATTTGTCACAATCCGGTCGAGGCCGGGCTGGTCGGGAAGAACGACATCGCACGCCTCGGCCAGGGTGCCGGCACCGATGCCGATAACGGGACAGGGAAGGTCTTGTAGCCACGCTCCATGGCCGCTATCGGAGCCAGCGAGATCAACCGTCAGGCAGGGCCGCTCGGTGCCGGGACCAAAATTCTCTCGCGACTCCCGGGAGCCGATCAGTTTATCGAGCGTATCTTTGTCCACAAGATCATGCATCGCTACATTCAAACGCAACAAAGGCAAGATTTGCAAGGATTTTCGGGCTTTTCAATTGACATATCGAAACGCCAACCCGATTAACAGAACGACATTCGGAAAATGGTGACATGACAAACAGCGCAGTGAAAAAAGCGAAGAAGGACGTGGTCTATGGGCGACCGCGGCTGCTGACGCATGATGAAATTATCGAGGGGGCGCTGGAGTTGGGGCTGGAAGGCCTGACGATGAAAACGCTCGCCACCCATCTCAATGTGGGTACCGCTACCCTCTATCAATATTGGGGTGGCCGCAAGGAATTGATGCATGCGGCGGCGGTACATGCGTTGTCTGGTCTCGCGCTCCCCCGCGACACCGGCCAGCATTGGTCGCAATATGCCTATGAATTTGCCCTTTGTATCCAAGGCCATCTGGCGGCCAGCCCATCCCTGGTGCTGGCCAATCATGTGCGCGAATATGGATTCGAAGTGCAGTTCAAGCTGGCCGAGCAGTTTCTGGAGGTCCTTTACGAACGCGGCTTTGAGCCAAAAGAGGGCATGCATATCTTCACCATGGTCGGCTCGGCTGCCTTTGCCGGCGCGGTCGAGGAAATACGCAACCGTGAGTTTGAAACGCAGAAGGAAACCGCGACCGAAGTGGCGCTGCGGCAATTTGGGCGGCTGGACAAGAATGACTATCCGCTATTCAGCCAGGCCATTGAGGGGCTTACAAGCCCTCCGGATGAACGCATCAAAAACCTGCTGCGTGCTGCGTTCAAAACCATCGCGCGCGAGCGCGGCGAACCGGAAGACGCTATTTTAGCGCCTTCATGATCAGGCCGTTATACCGGTCCGAATAGGGCGGCAGCATGATCAGCAGGTCCCGGAACCGGTCGAGAGGCTGGTGGACCACCGAACGTTCGTTTGACATCGACCTGAATCCTTCAAACCCGCCGATCCGGCCCATTCCCGACGATCCCACGCCGCCAAAGGGCAGGCGGGGGTTGGTGCCCGACTGGATGCAGTTGCTGTTGACGACAGCCGAACCGCTGCTGGTGTTGGTGAGGAAAAATTCGATCGCCTCGTCATTGGTTGAATAGACATAGAGCGCCAGCGGGCTCGCGCGGCGGCTGATGATGTCGAGCACTTCTTCACGGCTGCTATAGGTCAGGACCGAAAGGACCGGTCCGAACACTTCTTCCTGCATGATGGCCATATCTTCGGACATATCGGCGAGCACCGTCGGTTCGATATAGCGTCCCGCTACATTGGCGCCGCCGCCGCAAACGACCGTGGCTCCCTTTCCCGTTGCGTCGTCGACCAGGGCCTTGATCCTGGTGGCGTGGCGTTCGTTGATGATCCGCGGGACATAGGCCGATTTATCGAGTCCCGCTCCGTCAGAATTATAGAGCGCGTTGATCTGTTCCTCGATCAGCGAAAGGAACTCATCCTTCCGGCTTTCGTGGATGATCACATATTCCGGAGCGATGCAGACCTGCCCAGCGTTCATCACCCGGCCCCAGGCCAGTTTCTTCGCCGCATTTTCCAGATTGGCGCTTTCGTCGATAATGACCGGGGACTTGCCGCCCATTTCCAGCGTGATCGACGCGAAATGGTCGGCCGCCGCCTTCATCACGATTTTGCCGACGCTCATGCCGCCGGTATAATAGATATGGTCGAAGGGCAGGCCGAGCAGTTCCTGCGAAACCTCGACGCCGCCCTGAAACACTTCCGCCTCATCCGACGGGATGGCCTTGTTGATGATCTCCTGCACAATCTGGGCGCTATAGGGCGCATGTTCGGAGGGCTTGATCGCCACCGCATTGCCCGCCGCGATTGCCGGTATCGCCGGAACAAGACATTCCGCTGTCGGTGCGTTATAGGCCGACAGATTGAGTATCACGCCCTTTGATTGCCGGCGGATTTCGCAGCGCTTGCCCATCGTGTTGAGCGAGTTTTTGATTCTTTCCGGCTTCATCCATTTGGCGACATTCTTGATCGCAAAATCAATCTCGCCCTTGATCATCACCAGTTCGGCGGCGATGTCGAGATCGTGGGTACCGCGCTCCTTGTGACCGGCCGCAAATATGTCGTCCTTGCGTTCGACCACGCCATCCCAGATCGCCTTCAACTTGCCGATCCGTTCGGCGGCGCTGCTGTTGCGGAGTTTCAATCGGGAGGACTGCAGTTTCTCGAACTGTGCTTGGATATCGGACATGGCTCAGCCTTTATATTGCGGAATTTCAACGGCTTTCTGGAGCATTTTTTCAAACGTCCGCTCGGGCAGAAGCTTGTACATCGGCCCGAGCGCCTTGACATCATTGCCGACCAGATAGGACGGCTTCCAGTTTTTCTTGTCCAGCAGCGCCAGCACCTGGTCGACAACCACTTGCGGCTCATTGCCCTTTTCAATCATCTCGACCATTTTCTCGGTAGTCGTGTGCTTCAGGTGCGGCCCGTAAATATCGTTCATTTCCTGAGAGACGCTGGTCCAGATATCCTTGGTGGTTTCTCCGGCGTTGGCGGTCATATGGGTCTTGACCGCTCCGGGTTCGACGGCGGTGACTTCGATGCCGAAGGGCGCCAGCTCGTTGCGCAAAGTCCGGGTCAATCCGACCACCGCATGTTTGGACATATTATAGATGCCGGATGCGGCGGGATTGGCCTTCACCGCTCCGGATGCGAAATTGATGATCCGGCTATGGGGCGCGCCGCGACGGATCGCCGGCAGGAACGCCTGACACACTCGCAATGTGCCCCAGGTGTTGATTTCAAACAGTTTCTTGGCCGCGTCGATCGAAACGCCCTCGATAACTCCGACCGCTCCGTTGGCGATACCGGCATTGTTGATCAGAAGATCGAGCGGCGCGCCGCCCAGTGCTTTCTCGACAATCTCGGCGCTGGCGGCAACCGATGCATCCGAAGACACATCCTGCTCCACCGCGACGATATTCTCGTGCTCGCCCAGTTCGGACGTGTCTGCTCCGGGAAGAACACCGGCAAAAACCTTCCAGCCGCGGCCGGCCAGTGTTCGTGCCTTGAGCGCACCCATTCCCATCGCCGCGCCGGTGATGAAGGCCGTTTTCTGTGCCATGTTTATCTTCCCACAAATATCTATTTCCGAACGGCGTTCAGAAATAGAGGAACTTCTGCAGGAGTCAAGCGATCTTCCAAGGCAGAAACTCCTAGAAATAGGCTGTTCTGAGAGATTCTTGGTTGACATATTACGAGCATTGGGGGAATAACCGAACGTTGTTCGAAAAGTGGTTCCGCGAGAGGATCGATAATGGCTACACAGACGCAGCAAAGCAGCCCACTCATGGCAGCATCTCCAAAAGCCATGCCGCCAAAGGTCATCCCGACTGTCGCTGGCCTCCCTCTCGTCGGCAACACGCTCGAAATGGCAAAGGATCCTGCGGCTTTTTTCGTCCGATGCTATCGGGATTATGGGCCGGTTTACCGGGTCAATGTTTTCGGCCAGAAACGAATAGTGATTGCCGGGCCCGAAGCGGGCAAGTTCATGAACAGCAAGGTCGCGAGGCTGGGATTGCGGTCGAAGGAATTCTGGCAAGGACTTGTCGACCATCATGGCGCTTCGAAAACCCTGACCGGTATCGACGGCGAGGACCACCAGAAAATGCGCGCGATTATGCGCGACGGCTTTTCCCGTGGCGCCATGGCCGGGCGCTATCACGAATTGACGGATATCATCGATATTGCGCTTGAGCGAGACTGGGCTGATGGTGAAGTGCCGGTCGTGGAAGCCTTTCAATATATGATTGTGCACATGCTCGGTGAAGTCATGACCGGCAATGCCCCGTTGGAATATGTGCGGGATATAAGGGTGAATATCCTCTATATCCTCAACGTGCTCGTTACCAAACAACGGCCTGGTTTCATGATCCACATGCCCGAGTTCAAGCGAGCCAGCGCGCGGGTCGACGAGCTGGGCCAGGAAATGGTCGATGAATTTTTCGCCCATGCCGAAGCCGGGACGCTGCCTAAGAACCTGCTCGGCGACGTTATGCGCGGTCATCTCAATGATCCCGAACTGATCCAGAAGCGCGACCTGAAACTGCTTTTGACGGGACCGTATGTCGCGGGCCTTGATACGGTTGCCAATAGTCTGGCGGCAGCCGTCTACGGCATTTTGAAAACCCCTGGCGTGCTGGAGAAGGTACAGGCCGAGGCGGATGCGCTTTTTGCCAGGGATGTTGTTACCGAGCGCGATGTCTTGGGGCTGAGCTATATTCAAAATTGCCTGAAAGAAGCTATGCGCCTCTGGCCTATCGCGGTGGCGCAGATGCGAACCACCAATCATGATCTGGAATTTGAGGGCTATGTTGTTCCGAAGGACGAGACGATCTTTATCGGCACCAGTGTGCCGCATTTCATGGAGGAATTTTTTCCCGATCCGATGAAGTTCGATCCGGACCGCTATGACCGGCGTGAACATCTACAGCCCGGCGCCTATGCGCCGTTTGGCAGGGGCACGCACAGCTGTCTGGGCCAGAGTCTCGCGGAAGTGTTGATGGGGATTTGTGTGGCGCGCCTGTTCCATCGCCTGAACATCAGCCTGGAATCACCCGATTATATACTAAAAACCAAAACCGCACCGACGCCGGGACCTGCGATGAGTTTTCAGATCAGGGTGGACGGGGAAAGAAATCCGGCAAAGTCGCTGACCGCAGAAGATTTAGGAGAAGCAGCATGAACAAGATGACCAAGGTTGAAAATATTCAGACGGGCGATGAGCTAGAAAGATGCCCGTTCCCGATCCCCTATGGCTGGTTTTGCGTCCAATTCTCCCACGAGATCCAGCCGGGTGAAATCAAGATTGAAAAAGCCTTTGGCAAGGAATGGGTGCTGTTCCGTGGCGAAGATGGCGCGGTTGGCATGACCGACCCGTTCTGTCCGCATCTCGGCGCGCATCTGGGCCATGGCGGCAAGATGCAGGGAAATAATATCCAGTGTCCGTTCCACAACTGGGAATTTGACAACGAGGGCTGGTGCAAGAAAATTCCCTACGGGAAAGTCATGCCGGGCGTCGCGCGCAAGAAGCCGATCCTGAAAGCGCTGCCGATCGTTGAAAAATACGGAATGATTTTTGTCTGGTACCATCCCAAGGACGAAGCGCCGATGTGGGAGCTGCCGGTCATTCCCGAATTCGAAGATCCCGACGGCCATGTCGAGGTCAAATATCATATGTGGAAAATCGGCACCTGCATTCAGGAAATCGGCGAAAATTCGGTTGATACGCCGCACCTCAAGTTCCTCCACGGCGCTCCGATGATCCCGTCGGTCGAGGCGTCTGCCGATGGGCCGGTCTGGAATTACGATATCATGGACGGCTATATTTACGGTACCGGCTACGGACCGGGCATCAATGCCACGCGCCATTGTCGCGGCGATGTGAAGATGCTGATGTTTGCCCTGTCTACCCCGGCGGACACGGAAATGACCCACACCAGAATGGCCTTCACGTGGAAGAAATACCCCGAAGAATCCGAGGATATGGCCACCGCAACCCATCTCTATCACCACTCGATCGGGGAAGCTGAAGGCGAGGAGTCAAAGGGCTTTGAATCGGTTGATCTGATTGTCTGGGACAACAAGAAATATCGCCCGAAACCGCTGCTCTGCGACGGCGACGGCCCAATCATGCTGTGGCGCAAATATATGCGGCAATTCTATGTCGATCTCGACGAAAGCGATCCGGCGGTTGCGTCGTGATCCATTTAGCTGGCGCCTGAATGAATGTAGGTGACAGGGCTACATTTCCCAAAACGTTTGGGATTTAAAAAGGTTTACGAAGCGCTGAAATGCAACGAAAGACAGGGCCACGACAATGGCGTCGTGAAATACGACCTGTCGGCAGCGGACCGGAAGATACCGGAGCGGCCCCACCACGAAGTGGCTTCGCCAAGCCGAGAAGAATATTGCATTCGCCCGAACAATAAAGTTGCCCATTCGTCGCTTACACGCATGCTAGTCGATGAAACCTCAAAAACCGGGCCGGTGACCCATCGTTTCGCCGAGATGCACTGATCTCTTCGACGCCCAGTCGTCTGAAAAAGCGATGCTGTGCCGCCGGAACAGCATGACTACCGTCGAGCCGAGCAGAAATCGTCCCATCTCTCGCCCTTTTGGAGCGCGATATTCTGGTCGGTATAAGTCCAGTGGTTAATCTTGTTGGCGGAATATCAGGATACAAGCTTTCGGTTTCGATTTCAGATATCAAGGTTTGAAATAATGAAAGGACTGCTCGCGTTGCGCATTTTATCCGATCCCAATGCCCGTTACCAAGGCAATGATATTGGATAACTTTGGTTCTGGTTCGGCTAACCGCTCATCTTTGGACACTGGTGTCGATCCATCCGGTGCATGTGTGCCGTCACCACGAGCGCCGTCAACGATAGACATGCTCTTGCACATAGGATCACCTGTGGTCATCCATGGCATGGACAGCTGTTCCGAATGCCATTGCTTCCCTTCGAGGAAGCATCCGATGTGGCTGGCGCGCTGAAAATCTTCGCCATCTTAGACGATCACTTGCAATCCCATCGGGCTTTTCACTGAGGGTATTAATCGAGATTAATAGATAATAGCTTTGCTTGCTGTTTTCATAGAGAAATAAGGCGATCAAATAAATTGTGTAGTAGGAATGTCGATATCGATCGTCGTAAATTTATCTTTTTGCACAATTTGTGTGACAGTTGCTTCGAACTCGAGACCCTCGAAATCGACTAGCTTCGCAAGTGGCTGTCCAATATAGCTCGTCTTAGAAGTCGCGGGAAATTGATTGAAGCCGACAAGCGAGATGCGTTCACCGTCAATCCAACAGTTCCCTTTTTTCATTGCAAGCGAACAGTTCAACGTTGCTCGCGACCAATGAAAAGACCCAGAACTAAATGGTAGCGTATCGCCGAAACTCTGAAAGTTAAGTTGCAGTTCTCCGTCTAGAAACATAAAAAGATCAAATGGTTCTATTTCGATAATCTCGAAAACTTTGGAGGCAAGCGAAGTCATGTAACGTGGATACGTTACCTTGCCATTCACGGTCGATGCAGCAACATTTAAATCGTGGTCGATGAGGATATCAGAAATCACCCGGACGAGCTTGTCTATTTTTTTGCTCACTCGTCTTAATCTTACTGTGTTTAAATCATGTTGAATTACAAAAAATGCTACGTGCAGTGCTAAAGAACCGTCGCTGTCGATCAAAAAATCGATCCGTTCTAAGGTTGCTTCCGGCCGGTTTTTGAAAAGTTTTTGAAGCTGTATGATAGCAGCATTCCAGATTTTCATCATTTCTGCTTTCTTTGAAACCATCTGACTGACAGAACGCAAAAGAGCAGCTTCTATTGCGACGAAGTCGGGGACAGTTAGAGTCGGGTCGATTGGAAACAGGAGATGCGGTACCGATAGATGTGAACCGTTTGTTTCAAAAACGGATAGCTCAACATTTGCAAAAGCAGGGCCGTCTGTATATCCAACCTTTATTAGTGATTGAAGTCCAACGTCGGCGACAAACCGATCAAATGCGACGACATAGTGTTCTTTCACTGATTGTATCTCTGCTCTTGCAGCTTCCGGATCTATGATGTTGATTCGTCCGATAGGGAGTGTAATTCCAAAACGATTAGCATAGGACATGGTAAAATAATCTCCATTTCAAATTTAGATTATTTCCTTGTAGGACGGACTTTAATTTTACCAAAACAACACACCAAAATTATTTTTAGCTGCATTGAAATAAGTGTACCTCCTTAGGATTCTATGGGAATATTGACCCCAAGGAATAGGTGAGTATTTTGATGGTTTATCGCCGTTTTAGATATTTTCTTGGAGAATATTTATTCACAGCCATGCTGTTTGGGCAAATCTGTTTAAATTTCTAATGCCTGACCAACTTAACTCTTGCGTACCCAACGTTCAAAAGGACCTCCTGTCTCGCCAGGTTTTCTGGCCTATTGTATTGCTGGCAAGGGCAGAATGACTAGGGTCAGGACTCATTAATTGATCCAGAAGATAACAGTCGCCGCGATTGTGATAGCTGACAAGAAGGTGTGAGCACATCTGTCGTAGCGCGTATGTACCCGCCTCCAGTCTTTAAGTTTGCCGAACA
>JBLWTQ010000006.1:0-167005 GCA_048270065.1 Parasphingorhabdus sp.
GTGCTCACACCTTCTTGTCAGCTATCACAATCGCGGCGACTGTTATCTTCTGGATCAATTAATGAGTCCTGACCCTAATCCAGTTTGATGACATAATTGCAGCGGGCCGCTTTCTGCTCGCAATACTGGCGTCCAGTGGAGAGCCGGATTGAAACCTACCATTATTGATTGCCTGTCTCCAACGCTGTTGCTTGTGCATTGGCCGGTCGTTGGCCGTCGGAAATCTGAAAAATATATCTTCGATATCACCGCCTACGCAGCACTCCATAAGGGCCTTTACGGATAGCACCTTATGAATCGGATTGAGTATCAAGAAAAAAACTGAACAAATCTTTTTTTGAAGGGAACTGTTATGCGCGCTGGAGAAACCCAAACTGTAAAACCGAAGCACGCGGTTATCGTTAGTGACAGCATTCCCTTAACCACACGTTCGGGGTTTGAATTTCATGTTCGCCCAGTGGAACCTTCTGACGAGGAAGCGCTGGCAGAATTTTTTACCCATGTCTCCAAGGAAGACCTGCGGTTCCGGTTTCTCTCCGCTTTTCAGGAAGTACCCGGATCGCTTCTGCAGTCTTTGATCAACGTAGACCATGACAGTAGGGAAGACTATCTCGCCTTTGACATTGATGACAAGACGATAATTGCCAGCGCGATGATCGGTGCAAAAGACGATAAATCGGAAGCCGAAGTCGCGATTGTCGTGCGCAGTGATTACAAACATCGCGGGATGAGCTGGACCTTCCTAAAATATGTCATTGAAGAAGCGCGGCGTCGCGGCATCCAGAAATTGCAATCACTCGAGAGTCGGGAAAATCATGCGGCGATCGAACTGGAAAAGGAAATGGGCTTTACCGCCAGGACCTGTCCCGGAGATTCAACGTTGATGCTGCTGGAATTTGACCTGACGGCGGACCGACCGGAATCCTGATGCACCGCGAGAACAAGCGTGAACATGAGTGCTGGCGCATGTCGGCCTTGCGGTTACAGACGTAAGAGCAGCCCATTGAAATTGTCGTGCAACCATTTCCTTGGTGGAGTTGTTGTCAAATTATTCGAGAAGGACAAGATATGGTCGATCTAAGAGCTTTCATGAATTTTATTTCCAAGAGGCTAGTCCTTTTGCTTCCGCTGTTGCTTGCCGCGTGTGCCACTGCAACGCCCTATCAGCCAAACCTTCCGGGCCAGAAAGTGTCCGGCGGTTATTCCGAAGAATATCTCGGGCAGAACCGGTACAAGGTTTGGTTTGCCGGGAATACGCTGACATCGCGTGATACGGTTGAGGGCTATCTCCTGTATCGTGCCGCAGAGCTAACGGTGCAGAACGGCTATGACTGGTTCCAGATAACCGATCACACGACCGAGCGTGATCGCCGGACCTATATTGAGCGTGGCCCGAGATATGACCCATGGTACGGATCAGGCTATTATTACTGGCGACCCCACTGGCGCTATTATCGCGGTGGATACTGGAACATTTGGCATCCCTATGGCCTCGACCCGTTCTGGGCCTATGACGTCGATGTCCGGACCGTAGAGCGGTTTGAAGCGGAAGCGGAAATTACCATGCATCGAGGGCGCGGGCCTGCAAATGACGGACGCGCATTTGATGCCCGCAGAGTGATGAACGATCTGGGACCCACAATCAAACTGCCCGAACGCTGATGAAAGCCGCTCATTATACAGCCACCGTGAACTGCGACAGGACAACGGGGTTTCTGAAACAAGACGTTAAAATTATGACCAACGTTATTTCAGGCAATGATGCATATATCCACTGGTCGAGCGAGTGCCACCCGAATGGTAATGCAGAGATCGGCGGGAAGCATGCGTCGCGGGACAAACAGTCGAACGCGCCTGCTGACAAGATATTGGTTCCCGAAACTTTTGCGGTCGCAGCGCCGGTCAAGCAGGCGTTTCCCGTGGTACAGCACAACGAATTGAAATGCGGAATTTGCGCGCAGGACCTGGCCGCTCGTCCGGCTATTGCCAACGGTTTCATTGAGCGGCATATCGAAAGTATCAGCCTAAGTCTGAACAGAGTTCCAGTTGGATTGAAGCAATTTTCGAATATGCCACATGTCCGGCAAGATCGGAGAGAACCGGCATCAATGCGAGAGAAGGAGGAATTGACCTGATGGAGTCAGCGCGACTCTTAGGCGATACGAAAAGGCGAAAGGTTGGCCTTTCTCACCGGTTGCAACGGCATGGACTGGATGGAATCCTAACCATCACAGCAGGGCAGGTGTTATTTCATGAAGGAAGCAGACCGGACTTTGCTTTCAAGATATTGAGCGGCACGTTAAAGACATCGAAAGTCAGCGAAGACGGACGACAACTCATTTTCGGTTTTCCAACTTCTGGCGATATTATCGGGATTGCCGGGCTTAACGAATATACAGAGACCGTCGAGACTATAACGCCGGCTCGAGTGTTGCCTATTCCACGCGCTCAATTCTTCCAAGAGCTCACAGAAGGCCCCCGCGCTGGTGAAAAACTGCTGGGCTGGTTCAACCGGTATGAAGACCAAAGGAGGGATCATGTCGCATTATTGTCCATGCATCGCCCGGCTTCGCGTGTCGCTGGGTTTCTATTGAAGATCGCGCGGCGGCAATTGGAAGGTAAACGAAAAGAAACGGTACAAATTCACCTGCCGATGACCCAGCGTGATATTTCTCATTATCTTGCCGTTGCACCTGAAACCTACAGCCGGGTTATGCGCCAGTTTCGAGAGAGCAAAATAATTGGAGGAAGAACGGCTTGGGATAGCGGTCACAACGTTGAAATTTCGCACTTGGGTCGCCTCGATGAGATAGCCAATGGAGGCGAAATCTGAATGTTGTGGGCATGAATCATAACTTGCCGATTTTGGGTGAATTATTCCCCTCTTCATTGACGATGGTCAATGCGCCAGCGTCATCGAATCGCTATAGATTTTTACTGGGGGGTCACTCATTTTGTTGAAGGATCCGTAAGATGCATTCCAAGCCACCGATAACTGAACCGCCTTTCACCAGCACCCGTTCAAAATTCAAACAATTGAGACGGGGAAAACCTCTGTTTTCAGGAGGTGAACCGAAGCGGGAAGTCGGAATCGATGGTGCATTTGCCTGTCTGGATAATTCCACACAGGGACAGATTATAATGCGGCATACCAGGGCAATTGCCGACGGACTCGACATTCCGCTTAATATTATTCATGTCCTGGAAGGTACGAATCCTGAGCGTGGACCCAGTGACCCCATCCAGTGGCAGATCAAATATCAGGAGGCGAAGGACTATTTGCGTCGGATTCTGAAAGATGAACATCAGGATTCTGCCCACCAAGACCATATTCTGCTGAATGGTATCGCCGGGGATGAGCTAACCCGCTGGGCGAACGATCATCATGGCAGCCTGATCGTGGTAACGAGTCGGCGCGGACTGCCTGAAACGGCTGGCTTAAATTTCAGGCAGTACGGTTGTCTTGGCGATGCCGCGCAAAAGCTGCTTGAAGACAGTAATGCGTCCTTGCTGCTCGTTCCGCCTGACGCTCCGGAGATGACCGTTGTAGGCTACAAACGGCTACTTGTGCCCTTGGACGGTTCTCAGCGGGCCGAGAGCGTTCTGCCGCTCGCCATGCGGATAGCGCGAAAACATGGTGCAGAATTGATCCTTGCTCATGTCGTGCCCGAACCGGAAATTGTCGAAACTGGACCTCATGACAGAGAGGCTCACGACCTCATGGAGCATATGCTGCGTTACAACGAACAGAATGCCCGTGCTTATCTAGGTCGCTTGCAGGCTCGTTTTAATTCCAATTCTCTCCCGGTGCGTACACTTCTGGAAAGTGATGGCGATCCGCGTGAGCGTCTGGTCGCACTTTCGTCCCGTCAGCAAGCCGATCTGATCGTGATGTCCGCGCACGGGCGCACCGGCATGACTGGCACTTCCTGTGGAAGCATCGCCAGACATTTGGCGGCGCACGCGCGGGTCCCCTTGCTGATGGTCCGTCAACAGGCCGGTTCCCTATCGAATCATCCGGAAGTATCGGAATATGGATCCGATCGCAGGATATTCTGGGAGTCGGCGCATTAAGTAGTGACCAGCACGTTTGAGAATGATGCCGCTCTGGAAAACCCCGATCAGGATAACGTCAATATAGACACGGATGATCCAGACTGGATGCCGTCCAGCCCTGCAGACGGAAATACTCCCGGTTCGCTGGACTGGGTGGCTACCCATCTTCGTGTTCCGCACATATTGTCGACCGCTGCTCCTCGCGCTATCCCCGCCTGGAAGGCAATCGGGAAAGCCGACGACTGGCTCAATCAAGTACGCGAGGCTTGTGCCGTAGCGCCCAGCGAAGCCAGCAAGGCGGCCGAATGGTTGCTCGATAATGATTATCAGGTCTACCGGGCTATCCGTCAGATCAAGGAGGACTTGCCTTCCGAATATTACACACAATTACCCGCCCTCGAAAGTGAAGAGGAACTCGGCTTTCCGCGTGTTTATGGATTGGCGCATTTGCTGCTCCGAGCGACGCATCTGCAAGTAACTTTGCCTGCTGCCGTTCAATTTATCCGCGCCTATCAGCGCACTCATCCATTGAGCATCGGTGAACTTTGGGCATTCCCATCGATGTTGCGCATCGCCTGTCTCGAGATACTGGTCGGCTCGCTAACCCGCGTCCTGAATAATCAGATAGAAAAACCGTTCGAACCTACCGAGGCAGCGAAAGCGCTTTATTCGCTCGATGACACGGAACGTGTGGCGAGGTCGATCGCTAATCTTTCCCTCATCGCATCAATTTCATGGAAAGACTTTTTTGACCAGACAAGTCTGGTCGAACATATATTATCCGGTGATCCGTCAGAATATTATGCCCGGATGGATTTTGAAACCCGCAACCGGTACCGGCGCGCAGTTGAAAATCTGGCGACATATTGTGACCATGACGAGCCATCCGTTGCGACCGAGGTTTTTGAGCGTGCCAAATTGGCGGAAGTCGGGAAACCTGAACATCACGTCGGTTACTGGTTGATTGGCGAAGGACGCAGAAGATTCGAGGAAGAGATTGGGGCATCTCCGCCCCTTTCCTTGCGGATAAAGCGTGCGGCTTTTGACCATGCCGGGCTGCTTTATGCATCAGCCTTGCTTCTGTTCTGGCTGGGGGCGTTCATCATCCCGGCCATCTATCTCTATTATATTGAAGCATCCCCGCTCGAATTTGCCGGATCGCTGCTGGTGATGCTGTTTCCCGCATCGGTACTCACGACCTCATTTGTTCAGCGGCTGGCAACCTTGATTGTTCCGCCCAAATCACTGCCAAAACTGGATTTCGAAGAAGGTCTGCCCTCGGACAGTTCCACTATTGTGGTTATTCCCGCTCTGGTTGGAAAACCATCGGAAGTGCCGAACCTGATTGAGCAGGTCGAAGGACATTGGCTCTCGAACAGTGACAATAATCTCCAGGTTGCGTTGCTCGCCGACCTCGCCGACGCTCCGGACGAGCATGCTGAGGGCGACGCCGAGATTATTCAGCAACTGACAAACGAATTTCGCCGCCTCAATGAAAAACATAGCAATGAAAACCGTGGCCCATTTCACCTTCTGATGCGGCCCAGGCAATATAATGACCGCGAAGGTTGCTGGATGGCATGGGAAAGAAAGCGCGGCAAGCTGGAACAGTTCAATCGTTTGCTGGTCGAGGGGGAGGGCAGCGGATTTTCCGTCCATGAAGGCCACGACGAGCAACTAAATGGCATCCGCTTTGTCGTAACTGTCGATGTCGATACAATTTTGCCGACCGGATCCGTAGCAAGGCTGGCAGCTACGCTTGCCCATCCCGAAAATTCTGCTCGTTTTGATCCGCAGACAGGGAGGCTTGTTTCGGGATATTCGATACTTCAACCACGCGTGGAAATGGCTCCGCAAAGTGTCAGCAGAACCCTGTTTACCCGGTTTTTCGCCGGTGACACCGCGATAGACATCTACAGCCTTGCTGTATCGAACGTGTATCAGGATTTGTTCGGGTCCGGCATATTTGTCGGCAAAGGCATATATGACGTAGTAGCATTCCATCGCAGCGTTGACGGTCGCATTCCGGAAAATGCCATTTTGAGCCATGACCTTATTGAAGGTGCGATGGGCAGGGCGGGACTTGCTTCAGATATTGTATTATATGAGGGTTTCCCGGCAACATATCTCGAATATGCAAAACGCTCGCACCGCTGGATTCGAGGTGATTGGCAACTGCTGCCCTGGCTCGGCCGTTTCGTGCCGGCGAGCGGGGGGCAAAAGATACGCAACACACTTTCCGCTCTGGACCGCTGGAAAATAATCGATAATCTGCGGCGTAGCTTGATTGCGCCTTCGCTGCTTCTGATGGTCGCGGTCGGCTGGCTGCTTCTGCCCGGCAATCCCTGGTTTTGGACTTTTCTCGCCGTTTTTGCCCATGGCGGCCAGATATTCACTGACCTGGTCACCGGTCTGGCGCAGGGACGCAGACGAGGTGCGGTGCGTGGCTTGTTTGCCCAGCTTGCCGATCAAAGCGGGCGCTGGTTTCTTGCCATCGCCTATCTCCCGTTCGAGAGCTACGTTGCAATGCACGCTATAGCAGTGGCGCTATGGCGGCGATACATATCCCAGCGTCTCATGCTTCAGTGGACGTCAGCCGCACATGAATCCGCTCTTCAAGCACGGAGAAACTCACGCCCAGCGATATGGTTCCAGATGGCATCGGGACCGGTAACAGCAATAGGTCTCGGGCTTGCGATCACACTTCTGAATCCGGCGTCGTTACCAGCTGCTGTGCCGCTTCTACTGCTTTGGTTTTTAGCGCCTGAAATTACCGTGCTATTGAATCGTCCGCGGCACGAACCGGTTCGACCTCTGGACAGACCGGACCGGCTTTTCCTCCGTGAAATCGCCAGGCGGACATGGCTTTATTTTGAAACATTCGCCGGGCCGCAGGATAATTGGTTGCCGCCGGATAATTATCAGGGCGAACCGCATCCGGAAACGGCGCACCGCACGTCGCCAACGAATATCGGGATGATGCTGCTCTCCAGTGCCACTGCACGGGATCTCGGGTATATTGGAGCCGAAGAGCTAATCGCCCGGACGGAAAATTGCTACGATACGCTCGACCGGCTGGAAACTCTCCGTGGCCATTTGCTGAACTGGTATGACACGCTGAGTCTGCAGCCCTTGGAACCGCGCTATGTTTCGGTCGTGGACAGCGGAAATCTGGCAGGATGCATGATCGCCATAATTTCGCTTCTGGATGAAATGGCAGATTTGCAGACCATCGAGCCGCAACGATGGGAAGGTCTTGATGATGTCCTGCGATTGTTTCTTTTGGCTACAGAAAACTTCGAAAATAATCCGGAAGAACTTGTCACGCGCATCAAGCAGTTGCGTGAAGAAATTTCCGGACTGGCCAGCCAGCCACGCCGCTGGCATTCGCAGCTTGCCTCAATTTGCCAGGATGAAATTCCCGCCATCGAAAAGTTGATCGCCAGGGCAATTGCGCAACCGGACGCAGTTTCAACGAGTACCTTGCGGGAAATACATACGTGGCTTGACCGGTTTAGGCATCAGTCTGAGACGATATCCAATGACCTGAAGAAACTGGCGCCCTGGTTGACGCTGGCCGATCCGCCGCAAGGTCTGGAAGCGGGTTTCGATGAGATCGTCCGGATACTGGGCAAAGGAATAAATGAGGCGAGTCAGAAACAGGCCTTGTCGAAAATTGATCAAATGGAACCGCGCGGAAATGCCGAACAGAATTGGCTCCAATCACTCCGGGAAGCAGTCGAAGATGGTCAAAAGCATGGCCTCGTTCTGGTTTCAAGCCTGCGAAGACTGTCACAGCGGACGGCCAGATTTGTAGATAATATGGATTTTGCGCCCTTTTACGACCGTGAACGCCGACTTTTCCACATCGGCTATAATGCGAGCGCTGACAGGCTGGATCCGAACCATTACGATTTATTGGCCAGCGAAGCGCGGCTGGCGAGCTATTTTGCCATCGCCAAACAGCAGGTCCCGGTCGAACATTGGTTTCACCTCGGGCGTCCGGTGATGCGGAGCGGAAAAGGGCTGGCCCTGATATCGTGGAACGGATCGATGTTCGAATATCTGATGCCACGCCTTTTGATGCGTAGTGGTCCGGAAACCCTGCTTTACGAAAGCGAGAAGGTCGCCATCCAGGCTCAGCAGGCTTATGGTGCAAAAACGGGAACGCCCTGGGGTGTTTCGGAATCGGCTTATTCCGCGCGGGATCCTGAACACCGCTATCAATATCAGGCATTCGGAGTCCCTGGCCTTGGTCTCCGCCGGGGTCTCGCCAAGGATATTGTTATAGCGCCCTATGCATCGGCCCTTGCGCTGCAAATATTCCCGGCGGAAGCGGTACGTAATATACGCGATATGGTGGCGTTGGGGTTTTCGGGTCTGTACGGCCTGTTTGAATCCGCCGATTATACCGATGAACGCCTTGAAAATGCTCAGACAGTCAATGTTGTTCACGCCTATATGGCGCATCATCAGGGTATGATACTATCCGCGATTGGCAACAGTCTGTGCGCGGATATACTTGCCCGGAGGTTTGAAAAAGATCTGCGGATGAGTGCCGTGTCACTACTTCTCCATGAGCGCGTTCCGCAGGAATTGCCTTCCGAGGTTGAGCGGATCGAGAGCGTTGATCTGGCGAGCCGCACCGCTGGCCCGGGACTGGCTCCACAGACATGGATTCCGCCACTGGAAACCAGTTCCCCGCAAACGCATTTGATGGGTAACGGCAGCCTGTCGAGTTGGATTTCAACCGGCGGCGGTGGTGGACTGCGCTGGCGGCACAATGCGCTGACGCGGTTCCTTCCCGATAGCACTCTAGATGGCGACGGCCTCTGGATATATCTGCACGACAACGAGACGGGCGATATCTGGTCAACAACGCGCCAGCCGACCGACCGGAAGCCGGATCGATATGAGGTGAAGTTTCACTCCCATATCGCCGAGTTCCACCGCCGCGATCATGATATAAGCATCGGCATGGAGGTGTGTGTTGCGGAAGGTGATGATCTTGAAATTCGCCGTTTATCGATAACCAATCTAAGCGACCGTCCGCGCTCGCTCAAGATGACCAGCTATGGCGAACCGGTTCTCGCTCCCGTTCTCGACGACGAAAGACATCCGGCTTTCAGCAAATTATTTGTCGGTAGCGAATATATTCCGGAAGTTGGCGGACTGCTGTTCACGCGCCGGCCTCGTCGTCCGCTGGATTCTCCACCGGTACTCCTGCATTTGGCGGTTTGTGCCGATAGACACTCAATGCTTGCGGGCTTCGAGACTGATCGGCGTAAATTTATTGGCCGAAACCAGACTTTGAGACAGCCAATAGGATGTCATTCCGATCTGTCTGGAAGCGCTGGCTGGACCCTCGATCCGGTCATGGCGTTGCAATTGGATTGCGAACTGGCCGCATATGAAAGCCGCGAGATATGTTTTGTTACCATCGCGGCAGCCTCTCGTGAAGCTGCTCTGGAGGTGGCGGAACGTTACGCTACATTGCCGTCGCTTGACTGGGCTATCAATGATGCAGCGTCTGCTGCCGAACAGGAAAGACGACGAATTGGAATCGCATCTGATGATATAGCCGAATTTCAGGCACTGGGCTCCTTGCTTGTTTATCCTTGTGGCAATTTGTGCGGTGATCCGGCCAAATTGCGCGAGAATCGACTCGGCCAGCCTAGTCTCTGGGGAATGGCGATTTCCGGCGATTATCCGATCCTGTTGCACAAGGCGGGTCAGGTTCCGGACCCGCTTCTACCGAAGCTGATCCGCGCACACCAATTGTGGCGGCGGCAGGGACTGGAGGTTGACTTGGTCATCATGCAGTCGGCGGCATCGGGCTATATCGAGCCAGTCCGGGATGATCTTCTGGAACTGCTGCAAGATATTGGCGCCCAATGGATGCTGGGCAGAAACGGTGGGGTTCATCTGCTTTTCCTAGATCAGATCGGACCAGATCAGGCACGGCTGCTTGAGGCCGTAGCGCGGGTTGTAATCGACGACAGCCACGGACCATTGAAAGAGCAGCTGGCGAGAGCCTTTCAAATGCCACTGCTGCTGCCGCATTTTGAGGGTATCAACCCTGCGCGGCAGGAAAAGGATATTCCCGAACTCGTCCGTCCCGATAATCTGCTTTTAGATAATGGGATCGGCGGCTTCACACCGGATGGCCGTGAATATCTCATCCATCTTGAACCAGAGGACACCACGCCGGCGCCGTGGGTAAACATTCTTGCCAATGATGTCTTCGGAACATTGGTGACCGAGTCTGGTGGCGGGTTTAGTTGGGCGATCAATAGCGGAGAAAATCGGCTCACCCCTTGGACCAACGATCCCGTAACGGATGACCCGGTTGAAATTTTATATCTGCGTGATGAAGAGACTGCCGAAATCTGGAACCCGACTCCAGGACCAAACGGACGCGAAGCCGCTTGCCAGATTCGTCACGGCGCGGGTTATACGGAATGGCTCAAAAAGTCGCATGGCCTGGAGCAAAATTTACGTATATTTGTGCCTGCCGAGGATCCGGTCAAGATCATCCGGTTGCGTCTCACCAATTTCACCGACCGCCATCGCCGGATCACTGCAACATATTATGTCGACTGGTTGCTAGGCGCTCTGCGCAGCGTGTCTGGCGAGAGCGTTGATAGCCATTACGATCCGGACAATCAGGCTATTGTCGCCCGAAACAGGTGGAACCCGGACTTTGCCGAACGAACGGCATTTCTGACGGCCGATCATCCGGCGCATGGCCTATCCATCGACCGAAAGGAATTCCTGGGCCGAGAGGGTTTGCTGGAACGTCCCGAAGGTCTGCGTCGCTGGGGAATGGAGGGAGCCACAAGAGCCTGCGCGGATCCATGTGCTGCCTATCAGGTCCATCTTGAGCTGGAAGCCGGAGAACATGCAGAGGTTATTTTCATTCTCGGGCAGGGCGAGAATGAAGCAAAAACTCAGTCTCTTATTTCCCGATGGAAAACAGCCGGCAAGGCCAGCGCGGCCTTCGAAGAACTCGCAGGACACTGGGATGGCCTGCTCGGCGCAGTCGAAGTGCAAACTCCTGATCCCGCGTTCGATGTCATGGTCAATCGCTGGTTCCTCTATCAATCAATGAGTTCCCGGCTGCTTGCCCGTGCTGGTTTTTATCAGGCTAGCGGCGCGATCGGTTACCGTGATCAACTCCAGGATGTCATGGCATTTCTGCATAATGATCCTGCCCGCGCCCGGGCGCACATACTGGACTGTGCAGCACACCAGTTTGAGCAGGGTGATGTACTCCACTGGTGGCATCCGCCGTCTGATAAAGGCGTAAGAACGCGATTTTCCGATGACCTGCTATGGCTACCCTATGTGGTGTGCGAATATGTCGAGGCGACCGGCGATTTCGGTATATTGGACGAGGAAGTGCCCTATCTGCGCGCGCCGCCATTATCGCCAGATGAGAATGATCGCTATGCTGCTTTCGAAAAGTCATTCGCAAAATATCGATTGCACGCCCATTGCCAGAAGGCGCTGGAACAGGGATTTACCCATGGACGACATGGACTTCCGCTAATGGGTGCGGGGGACTGGAATGATGGCATGGATCGCATCGGCGACGAGGGGCGCGGAGAAAGCATCTGGCTCGCATGGTTCCTGATCGTCACCGCCAATGCATTTGCTGATCTAAACCGACGGGTCGGGCAGGACCGGATTGCCGAAAACTGGTCGCGAAGAGCAGATGATTTGCTCGAGGCCGCGGAAAAGGCAGGATGGGACGGAAGCTGGTACCGGCGTGCATTTGATGACGACGGCCAGTCTTGGGGGTCATCCGAAAACCTGGAATGCCGGATCGACTCCATATCCCAGTCATGGGCGTTGTTTGCCGGAGCTGATTCCGAACGCACGAAAACGGCATTGGCCGCTGCCTGGCGCGAACTTGTCGACGACGACAATCAAGTCGCTCTCCTGCTTACGCCTCCCTTTGACAAAACACCGCGCGATCCTGGCTACATCAAAGCCTATCCACCCGGCATCCGAGAAAATGGTGGTCAATATTCCCATGCTGCCGCATGGCTGGGCATGGCCTTTGCGCGGTCGGGCGAAACCGACAGGGCGATCGATATTTTCAATATGCTTAGTCCGGTCAGGCGTTCGGAAAATCGCGACCAGGCGGAAAAATATCTGGTCGAGCCATACGCGAGCGCGGCGGATATTTCCGGTGGAAAAGCGCATGGCGGTCGCGGCGGATGGACATGGTATACCGGAGCGGCGGCGTGGACTTGGCGACTGGCGGTCGAAGAGATACTGGGTTTGAAACAGAAAAACGGAAAACTGCACGTGAATCCCGCATTGCCGACCGGATGGCCCGGATATACCGCCAAAATTCGGGGGGCAGAAGGCTTGATTTCCCTGACAGTTCAAAGAACGGAGGTTGGAGCCGAACAACCCGAAATTCTTGTGGACGGCAAAGCATATTCCGGAACGGTGTTCGATTTTCCTCGTGACGGTTCGGAACGCAAGGTGGAGATCAGCCTCTGATGGATACAATTCTTTCCATTTCGCTCAATCCGGCGGTAGATATTTCCTGCACCGCGGAAGCCGTTAAGCCGACGATCAAGGTCCGCACCAGCGCTCAGGTTGAAGACCCCGGCGGTTGCGGGATCAACGTCGCCCGCGTCATTGCGACGCTTGGCGGCAGACCGGAGCTTTTATATTTGGCGGGAGGCGCGACAGGCGGATTGTTGCGGGAAATTCTGGGATCTCTTCCTATCGAGCAGCACCGCATAGTCTCATCCGCTTCGACAAGGATCGCCTATACGGTTCGGGATTTGGAACAGGGGCTGGAATATCGTTTCATTCCCGAGGGTCCGGCGATTAATCAGCATGAATTTCAGCAAGTACTGGATATCATCGAGCAACTGGATTTTGATTATGTTGTCGCTACCGGCAGCTTGCCGCAAAATGCGCCGCAAAATGCCTATGCGCAGATAGCGCAAATCGCTGCCCGCAAGGGCGCGCGGGTGATACTGGATAGTTCCGGAAGAGCGCTCAGCGAAACGCTGGAGCGGGCATCGGTGTTTCTGGCCAAACCCAGTCTGGAAGAAATGGAACAGCTTACCGGAAAATCACTTGGTCGGGAACAGGCGGGGGAAGAAGCCTTGAAGATCGTTCGTCGGGGCAGCGCGGAAAACATTGCCGTCTCGATGGGCGCGCGAGGCGCTCTGCTGGCTACGGCATCGGGAGTGCGCTTTGTGTCAGCACCGAGCGTGACCCCAGCGTCCGCTGTTGGCGCTGGTGACAGTTTTGTTGCCGCCATGGCCTTTGCATTGGCAAATGGGGTCGCAATTGAAGAAGCATTCCATCTCGGAATCGCGGCGGGGTCTGCTGCGGTCATGACAGCCGGCACCCAATTATGTCGACGAGAAGATGTTATCAGCTTGTACAAACAGGAAGGCGCTTCCCGAGATCAGAAAGCCGTAAACAAATTGCTCGCAATTTTGGATTCCGCCTCTTGATTGACGTTCGGAGAGTTGTGGAAATGAAGGCACCAGCCTTTGAAAGGCCCTCGTCATGCCCACGACGGGGATAAGCGGGTTCTTATTATACGGGACGCAGTTAAAGCTAAAACGAAAGCATGAATTACAGTGTGGCTTTTTGACGGAAGCTCAATGATTCTCGATATGGTCATGCTCATCATCACCGATCCAGAGACTGTGACTATCGATGCGCAATTTGGTGATAGCCCTTAGAGCTTCGATGCGGGCCGACGCCTCTGCGCGGAAGGCATCATGAGCCATCCGTTCGGACAATAGCAAGTCTGACAAATCCATCGCGCCAAGTTCATAACCGCGCCGCATTTTCATGAGGCTGGCAACTTGTGCGTTCAAGCCTTCGCGACTGCGCTTCCACGCCTGCCAACCGGATTCGGCAGCCGCAAAACCCGTATCAGCCATTTCCTGCAGGTCAAAGCGCACGGCTCCGGCTTCTGCTTGTGCTGCCAGCGCTTCGCTCCCGGCGCGGTCCGCGACGGCGCGTCTGTGACCGCCGCCAAGCGGAATAGACGCCACCAGACCCGCGCCTTGCTCCAAGCCGCTTCTTTCGCTGAAAACCCGAAAACCGAATGACGGGTCGGCAAACCTTTCGCGTCTTGCTCGTTCAGCTGCCGAGGTAAGACGATTGGCCTCCGCATCGGCGGCGGCAATTTCATGACTGCGGGCAATCACCAGATCGCGCATCGTCGCAAAACCAGCTTCCGGAATCTGCGGTAACGGCAAGTGAGGGGCTTCTGCCGGCAGCGGAAGGCCTGGAAACTGGGATGCCAGACGCGCACGGGCAAGCGCCGCTCTGCCACCGGATTGCGCAGCCGCAAGCCGTGCCGCGCCCAATGCGGCTTCGGCCTGATCGGCTTCCATCTGTGCGGCATCGCGCAATTCGACACGCCGTCTGGTCGCTTTTAGTGTCCGTTCGTAATTTTCTACCGCCTGCGCATCGACGCGCGTTTGTTCGCCCGCGCCAAGCCAGTCCCACCACAGCGCCGCCAGAAGCGTCGCTGCTTGATGCTTTGCATCCTCAGCGCGGTTTTCGGCAGCAATGATCCCGTATTTTCCGGTCTGGCGGTCAATAGCTTTCTTTCCCGGCAGACGGAAGGGCCGCATCACAGTCGCATCAAACTCGTCATAGCTACCTTCGCGGTCGATATCGCGTCGGCTGTAAGAGCCGGACACCGTTACTTCGTGAGCGCCGATGCTCAGCGCTTGCGCTTCGGCTCTCGCTGCCTCTACTCGTGCCCGTGCGGCTTGGACGCTGGGGTGATTGTCAAGCGCGCCCTGCACGGCTGCGGCATCGGGCAAGCCCTGCGCCGGCTGCGCATAAGCCGGCGTGGCAATGGAAACCGCGAGCAGCGCAAAATGAAACGGATGCCGGATAATCATGCGGTTTGCTCCCCGGGAATATAATCAAGTCCCTCTTCACGTTCTGCCTTGCTTTCACCAAAGCGCTCATAGAGCATCGGTAGCAGGATCAGGGTCAGCATGGTTGCCGTCACCAGCCCGCCGATGACGACAATGGCTAACGGTTTTTGAATTTCGGAACCTGGTCCGGACGCAAACAACAATGGAACCAGGCCAAATGCCGCAATACTGGCCGTCATCAGCACGGGACGCAGCCGCCGCATCGAACCCAGACGAACTGCCTGTGCCATCGGCACGCCATCTTGGCGCAATTGGCGGAAATAACTGACCAGTACCAGACCATTCAGTACGGCTATGCCCAAGAGCGCGATAAATCCCACGGATGCCGGAACCGACAGATATTCACCCGACATTGCCAGGGCGATTATGCCACCAACCATGGCGAACGGAATATTCACAAGGATCAGCAACGATGCGCGGACCGAATTGAGCGTGGCATAAAGCACCGCAAAAATAAGAATGAGCGAGATGGGCAGCACCACCATCAATCGGGCGGAGGCTCGTTGCTGGTTTTCAAACTGTCCACCCCACACGATCCGGTATCCCGGTGGCAGCTTCACATTCGCACCGACGTCAGCTTTGGCTTCCTCGACATATCCGACCAGATCACGGCCAGATACAAAGGCTTGCACCATTGCAAATCGCGAACCGTTTTCATGTTCCAGCTTCACCGGTCCAGCGACCTGGCTTACTGTTGCGACATCGCTGGCGCGTACCAACTGCGATGTCGGCGAACGATATGTCTGGTCGGCAAAGATTTGCGGACTCATGCCTTTTCCACCATCGCCTTTTATCAGGATAGGAATGCGGCGATTGCCATCGGCGACAACGCCCGCGCGAACGCCTTCAATCTGTGCTCGCATCATGTCCTGCAGTTCGTCAACCGGCATACCGGCACGGCCTGCGGCCATGCGGTCGATGTCCAGTTGCAGATAGTCGACGGTATCATTGGCCACGGTCATCGCCTCTGTCGTGCCGTCAATGCTCTGCAAACGGTTTTGAATTTCACCGGCAATCCGCGACAGCTCATCAAGATCAGGGCCGAACAGCTTGATCGCCAGATCGCCACGAGCACCGGTGAGCATTTCGGAGATGCGCATATCAATCGGTTGGGTAAAGCTCGGTTCAATTCCGGGCAGATCCTTGAACACATTGCGAATTTTTTCGATGAGCGCAGCCTTGTCCTCAACCTGCCATTCAGTGCGCGGTTTGAGCCGGAGAAAACCATCGGTTTCATTGGGACTCATCGGGTCAAGGCCCAGTTCATCACTCCCGACACGCGCGATTATATCGGTGACTTCCGGTACGTCGGCGAGAATAGCTTTCTGCACCTTCATGTCTCCTTCGACACTATGCGGCAGAGAGATGCTGGGCAGCTTTGTGAGCTGAACGATAATCGAGCCCTCATCCATCGTTGGCAGGAAGGTCTTTCCGGTCGTGATAAAAGCAAAACCGGCAATCAGCAGCGAAATCCCGGCAACAGCAGCGACCAGCGGTGACCGGTTAAAGGCTCCCGCAAGCAGCCGCTCATAGGCAGGGGAGATTTTCCGCATCAACCAGGGTTCATGATGACCATCAGACATTTTCAGGCCGAAATAGGACAGGACCGGAATAAGCGTAAGCGACAACAAAAGAGCGGAGAGCAACGCCAGTACGATAGTCAGGGCGACCGGCGCGAACAGCTTCCCCTCAAGTCCCTCTAGCGTCAGCAAAGGCATGAATACGAGGGCAATAATGGCCAGTCCTGACGCAACCGGTTTGGCAACTTCGGCCGTTGCGATGAACACGTTATGCAACTTGGACTGATGACGATGCTTTTCATCAGACAACCGCTCTACGACATTCTCGACAACTACCACTGCGCCATCCACGAGTATTCCCACTGCGATGGCAAGCCCCCCCAGGCTCATAAGATTAGCAGTCAAGCCAATGGCACGCATCCATATAAAGGTTAGTAACGCTGCCATAGGAAGCGCGACGGCAACGATTACCGAAGCGCGAAATTCTCCGAGAAAAAGCAGCAGCAATATCACAACCAGAACGGTAGCTTCGAGCAATGCTGCCTCTACTGTCCCGACAGCGCGTTCGATCAAATCAGACCGGTCATAAAAGACGTCAACTGTCATACCGGACGGCAGGCTGGGCTGGATTTCTTCCAGACGCTGCCTGACGCCATCGACAACCTTGCTGGCATCGGCGCCGCGCAAACCGATTACCAGTCCCTGGACAGCCTCGCCCTCACCGTTTTTGGTGACGGCACCATAGCGAGTAAGGCTGCCAATCCGAACTTGCGCAACATCTCTGATCCGGATGATAGAACTATTTTGTGACCTGACGATTATAGACGATAAATCTTCGACATTCGTGACCGCACCAACCGCCCGCACAATCAGGGATTCATCGCCTGTTGTCAGCCGACCCGCGCCGTTATTGCGGTTGCTGCTTTCAATTGCAGCACGCAAATCGGTGATGGTCAGGTCGGCGGCCGCCAGAGCTGCATTATCCGGTACGACTTCAAAGGTTTCGACGAATCCGCCCAATGCATTTACGTCTGCGACGCCCGGCACGGTGCGCAGGGCAGGGCGGATAATCCAGTCAAGTGCACTTCGCTTTTCTGCGAGAGTCTGCGGCCCTTCCAGTGTGAACATGTACATGTCCGACAGCGGCGTCGATATCGGTGCCATTCCGCCGGATACGGTCGCGGGCAGATCACCCATCACGCCATTGAGTCGTTCGCCGACCTGACTCCGCGCCCAGTAAATATCGGTACCATCTTCGAAGTCTATGGTGATGTCAGCAATTGCATATTTGGCAACCGAGCGCAGCACCGCCTGATCGGGGATGCCGAGCATCTCCATTTCAATTGGGGTAATTACCCGGCTTTCTACTTCCTCCGGCGTCATGCCGGGTGCCTTCAATATAATCTTGACTTGGGTAGAACTTATGTCGGGAAAGGCATCAATCGGCAGGTTGATGAACGAATAGGCTCCGAATCCGGCAAGACCGAGCGCAATTGCTACAACCGCCATGCGAAAGGCGAGCGCCTTTTCAACCAGATTACGTAGCATGTGCTATTCTCCGGCCAATATTACTTTGAGTTCCGCTATGCCCGAAGTGGCGACGCGATCTCCGGTATTCAGGCCGCTGCTCAATATCACCTTGCCGTCAGCTTCAGCCACACGGGCGACTTCGCGGCGCTCAAATCTATGCCCGGTTTGAATGAATACAAAGTCCTTGTCGCCAATGCGTGTGACTGCAGCAACGGGAACGGCAACGCCGGTGCGGTTGCCAGTGCCCCGGATCGTTACCATCACGCTTTTTCCGGCAACCATGCCGGGTGCTCCGCCGATCCGGGCCTTGGTCATTACCGACCGCGTCATAGGATCAAGGCCGGGCGCTACCGATACTATGGTTCCAACGACCGGGACAGCTTCCGTGCCTTCCGAACCGCCAGGCATCTTGACATCAACAGCCATTCCCGGACGCACATCTCTTGCAAGCCGTTCGGGCAGCTGAATATCGAGCGTGTAGGATGATGTGTTGTCGATGACGAAAGGTGCGGTCATGCCGTCTACCGGGCCTCCGGTCTGCACATTTACAGCGGAAACGCGCCCGTCAATGGGCGCTCGCAGCGTCATTATACCACTGGGGCCAGCGCCAGCCTGCGACAATATACGCTGGTTCTCTGCAGCGCTGACCTGCGCCTGACGGAGCGCAGCATTGGCTTCATCGGCCCGCGCTCCGGCGACAATCCCTTCCTCTGCCAGTTGGTTGATCCGCGCAGCATTAGCTTGTGCCAGACCCGCCTCGGCACGCGCCCTTGCCAGATCGGCACCAATCTGAATCGATTCGCGCGTCTTTACCGATGCCAGCGGAGTACCTCGCGCGACCGCCTGTCCTTCAATAACAAAGAGTCGAATCACCGCGCCGTTAAACGGAGCGGTGACCGCTACACGCGCTTCCGGAGGCAAGCTAACCATTGCTGGGACGGTTCCCAGCGGAATGGCGCCAACTTCTTCGGCGGAGACAGTTTTGATGCCCAGTCGCTTGATCTGTTCAGCGGTCATCTGGCCGAGCCTCGATCCGGAATCTTCCGATATCGCCGCTGGGTCCTGCTCAGCAGTGCTTCCCGAAAAGAGATAATATCCCCCGCCAACGACCAGCAAGACCGCAGCAGCTATCGCCGCTATTCTATATTCGCGCTTCATCGAACGGCGACAGCCGCAACGACGCGCTCCAACCGGTCTTTCACTTCCCTGGCAGTAGTCATGAGCTCAGTGTTGACATAGGGACGGAAAGTTTCCCGCAGCTTCTCGTCCAAAGTTTTTGCGATATCAAACTCGGTCAGAACGCCAAGGCCTTCATCTTTGAGTGTCAATTTTACGGCATCAACAACCTTGTGGAATTTTCCGTCGACCAGTTTGGCAATATAGTAAGACATCAGTCATTCTTTCATCGTAAACAGGCACAAAGACTGGTGAACCTCACCGTGTTTTTTGAACCCAAGCCCAATCCGGATAGGGCTAAGCGCAAAAGTCAGTCATTAAGGGAAGTTACTTATCTATTCCGACGTTCAATCTTTTTGGTGCTTTATATGCCGGTGAAAGCATTCAAGGGTGAAGCGGTGATCGGTGAAATCTCGACGGGATGGCAGTGATGTCAGATTGGGCAACTCAATATGGACCGCGGAATCACTGGTCACAATCTTTGGGAATACTGCCGAACATTGCGCGAAAGTCGCCGTGAGAAATGCAGAAACACCACAGCGCTCATCAGCGCCGCGAAAAAGCACCACACCGAAGCAAACCACTGCATATAGGCTATTCGGGTCACGATCAGGGCTATGACGATGACAACCCCGAATAGCCGGATGGTTCTATAGCTGGATAGCAAGGGTGTGAGGCACGTACCGAGAATATATAGCGTCAAAATGGAGGCATCGTGACGATGCGGCAGATGATAGACAATATGTTTCCCTTCGATCAGAGCTGAGACCGGCTCTGTAAGAAGTGCGAACAGAAAATAAATACTCGCCACGGCACCCGCTGCAGTGGGGGGCAACAGCAGCTTTTGACGCACTTTATTCGACTCAATCAACAACACCGCCAACGGTACAAAGATCGGCCAAAGCACGTGAGAAAACGATAAATATATTGTCGCCACCGTGGCGGTTGCCTGGGACTGCGCCGGCAGGGTTTTCCACAAATATCCTTCAACCAGCTGCTGGATCCCAAAAGCAAAAGGTATTGCCGCATATGGCAGCTGCACCAATTTATCCGCACGGCGAATGGTGACAATGCCGGTCGCAAACAAACCGATACCGGCCAAAATGCTCGCATTTGCAGAAAAGCAGATGATCGTCACTCCTGGTAATTGGGTTGAAAGCCAAATCGGCATCGCTTCGACATTACAGTGTCTCATCATGAGCCTGTTCAGACAAAACCAAGATACGCAATGTCCCTTACGCCCAGCTATTCGGCGATCACCGAGATCCCGGCCTGGAGCGAAAATCCCGCCAGGAGCAGGGACTTTGGGATTCCCTGGATCGCCTGCGCTTTTTTAACGGAGATGGCTGTTTTGGAGCACCGCTATTGCCATTTACCGGTTGATTCTACCATGAAATAGATTCAGGATTGGGGATTAAGAAAACCGTCATTAACTTTGCACCTTGGACATCAACGAGATAACTTCGCTGTCGCTGGTCTGACCAAAATCACGGTAGAAGGACCCAACCGCACCAAATGGAGTGGGTGTGTGGAGGCAGATAATTTCGTCACATTGGTCGCTCAATTCTTCCAGCGTGTCTCGCGGGGCAACCGGCACCGCCAGGATGATCTCCCGCGGCTGATTTTTGCCTACACCCTTCAATGCGGCCTTGACGGTTCCTCCTGTTGCGATGCCGTCGTCCACAATGATTACCGTCCTGTCCTTCAGGCTGATCGGCTGTCGATCTCCCAGATAGGCTGACCGCCGCCGGGCAATTTCCTGCAGTTGGCGCTGCATCTCGGTCTCAATATAGTCCGCGCTGGGTCGGAGCTGGCGGACGATCTCCTCCGTGAGCACCATTTGCGGGTTGGCGCCATCAACAACAGCACCCATGCCATATTCGGGCCAGCCGGGGGCTCCAATTTTCTTGACAAACAGCAAGTCCATCTGCGCTCCGAGCGCATGGGCGACTTCGTAGGCGACCGGCACACCGCCCCGGGGCAAAGCCAGTACCAGAGGGTTTTCAAAATTTCTTTCACGCAATCTTTCTGCAAGCTGCCGGCCGGCATCCTGTCTGTTTTTAAAAGGAAATGTCATTCCATCCACATGCTTTCTTCTCTTCGGACTAGTCGCTGTGCGCGCTGAACCAGGCGCTGGCGTGCACAATCACTTCTTCCAGAGTCCCTGGTTCTTCGAACAAATGTCTGGCACCTTTGATGATGGTCATTCGCTTCGGACACTGCAGCGCCTCATAAGCCTGGGTGTTGAGATCGATCACCGGCCCGTCGAGACTACCCACAATCAGCAAGGTCGGCGCCTGTACCTGTTCCAGCCAGTGTCCGGCCAGATCGGGTCGTCCGCCCCGCGACACAATTGCAGCGACGTGCGGATCATCACGAGCGGCCGCCACAAGCGCTGCTCCGGCACCGGTGCTGGCACCAAAATAGCAAATGGGAATTTCAGAAAAAGTCGGCTGCTCCCGGACCCAGCGCGCTGCCATCGACAGGCGCTCTGCCAACAGTTCGATGTCAAAAACATTGGCCCGATCCTGTTCTTCCTCGGGCGTGAGCAGGTCGAGCAGCAGCGTCGCGAATCCGTCTTCGCGGAGCGCCGCCGCGACATAATTGTTGCGCGGACTCAGCCGTCCACTGCCGCTCCCATGCGCGAAAATTATCATTGCTATCGCGTTTTCCGGTACGGAAAGGATCGCCCTTAGCCCCGCTGGCTCAACCTCGACTTCCCTTGCGCGAACCTCTTTAGAAATATCATCGGCCATTGCTTTTCCTTACAAACCGAAGGGATAGGTTTCCGGTGCACCGCGCGGTTTCTCATGTCCCAGCGGGGTGATTGCTTTTGTGGTTTCGAACCAGACATAGGCATCAAACTGATCGGCCAATAGCGCCTCGAAATAATGGCTGAGCAGTTCGGTTTCGGGGCGGTAAACCACGCCAATGGCGCGCTCCAGCAATGGTTCCCGCAGAATATGGGCGAGCTTCTGGCGCTCGCGGCCTCGCCAGTCGGTCAGCGACCGGGCATAGCCGGTCAGGCGAAAGGCGGCTTCATAGCTATCGGGGCGAGCGGGCCGAACGGTCTTGATCTGCATGTCCGCTCCCCAGTCGCTCGCTGCGGCCACCGTGCCATTGTCGGTGCCAAAGCCGATGCTGACCGCATCGTCGCCGTAAGCGATGCGGCACAGTTGACCGATATTGAATTCGCCGCGCCAGCCCATCGCCGTCGCGGACGCGTCGCCGATATGCGAGTTGTGCGCCCAGACCACTGTCTTGGTTCCCACTCCGCGGTGCGAGATCAGCGCTTGCAGCGTATCAAACATGTGGCGATCACGCAGATTCCAGGTGGCTGCCCCGCCTTCGTAAATGGAACGATAATAGCGCTCTGCCGCAGCAACGATCTTCGCATTCTGGGCCGCATCGAACCATTTTTCACCATCTTCATTCAAATAGTCGAGCCGGTTTTCGAACAGGCGGCGGAGCTGATCGAGCACCGCTTCCTCACAGTCACCAAGCCCTTCATGCACCACCGCCTTGCCATAAGCGGTCGGATGCTCCTGCCATGGTGTCAGGCAGCCATAGCGCCAGCGGGCCTTGGCGGCTTCATCGGGATCAACCGAATCAAGATACTCCAGGACCGCAGCAATGGACTCGCTCAAGCTGTAGACATCCAGCCCGTGAAAACTGACCTGACGTTCCTCTGATTTTTGCTCGTTGTGATCCCTTAACCAGTCGGCGAAGGCTAGTACTTCATGATTGCGCCACATCCAGGTCGGAAACCGGACAAAGCTGTCACCGCGTTTGGGACGTGGATCATGATGGCGGACATAGCCGTCTATCCGGGCAGCATCGGGCCAGTCAGCCTCCACCGCGACGACAGTAAAGCCATGTTCTTCGATGAGCCGTCGTGTGATCGCCGCCCGTGCATTGTAAAATTCGGATGTGCCATGCGTTGCTTCACCGAGAAGCACCACTTGGGCATCACCGTATCGATCAAAGAACTTGCCAAAATCTTCCTGGCTTTCCGGTCGGGGAAGCAGTTCGGCGTGGTCCCGCAATGCGGCAACCAGCTCTTTTGAGGGGGAGCGAGGCTGTTTGTTCCATTGGATAGGTTTGTTCATCGGCTTTCAATACCACAATTGCCGGATATCCTCCGGTAGGGTAGCCTTTATGTCATCCATTTCACCGTCGGAAATATGATCGGCGATAACATTGAGAGCCGCGCTGACGGTAGCGACCGGATCGTCTTTCGGATCATCGCTGAAGGCCGCCATCACAGCATTCACAAACTGGTCCTTGTGCCGGATATCGGCGGAATATCGTGAAGGCTGATATCCTTCATAGAATATGCCACGGATCAGCGTCGGCAACTGCGCCGCAAAATGCGCGTTTTCATTAACATGCAGGCGGTCACGGAGGGTGTGAAGGGTGGAACGCAGCAGCGTGAAGGCGCGATGCTTATCCTCCCAGTCCAGTTCATACATGACATCGTTCACCCAGCTATTGGCATCTTGTATGGCCTTGTCGAATATTGGTAATCCCAAACCGGTCATGTTCATCATCCTTTATGTTGCAGGCGCGGGTACGCACGCCAAACTCAGGCCGACGTAGTCTCGAGCGGTGCCGGTAAAACGGCTAAAATCACTCCGTGGCTATTGCATTACCCGACTTCCGACGTGGTCGCATTCGTGGATTCTACGTAGCAATATCAAGTTCGCGGAAGTGTCGCCTTTTCCGGGCGCAGGTTCTCCCTTTGCAAGATATCCATCTGTGCATTTGTTTAGAAGCCGATGTTGTCCATGCACGAATATCAGGGAGACTACGTATGCCCGGTTATCCCGGAAGGGTGTAGCTGGAAGACGAAGAGCTATGGTGTTGCGAAATTGGAGCGATCCTTGGGAATAGGATTAGTGGACGAGAACACAGTCATTTCGGGAAGTCATAGATGCACGTAATTCCTACGCCAATTGACGACGTGCATATGGGGCTTACCAGCGAGCAGGCGCGTGAGCGGCAATTGCGCGATGGCCCCAATGAACTGCCGCATCTTGACGAGCGTTCGACGTTACGGATAATCGGCGAAGTTCTGCGTGAACCGATGCTGGCATTGTTGCTCGCGGCCGGCTTTGCCTATTTGCTGCTCGGAGACCGGATCGAAGCTATCCTCCTGCTCTGCTTTGCGACATTTTCGGTCGCGATATCAGTCATCCAGGAAACGCGCAGTGAACGTGTTCTGGCAGCTCTGCGGGACTTGTCGAGTCCGCGTGCACTGGTCATTCGTGATGGTAAAAGATTACGTATCCCGGGGCGCGAGGTGGTGGTGGGCGATATCATTATTCTGGAACAGGGAGACCGCGTAGCCGCCGATGCCGAGTTGGTATCAGCCACAGAGCTGGAAATCGACGAATCGCTGCTGACAGGAGAATCCCTAGCGGTTCACAAAGAGGTGCAGACGAAGATTTTCTCGGGTACTTTGGTCGTTCGGGGGTCAGGAGTTGGGCGCGTTTTTGCGATTGGCGGGCAAACTCAGATCGGCCAGATCGGCGGACATCTGGCCAACATCAAGCCTGATGCACCGCGATTGCGCCGCGAGACTGGTCTGATCGTAAAATTGGCAGGCATTGGCGGTATCCTCATCGCAGTTTCGGTTACACTGCTCTATGGCTTCTTTCGCGGAGGATGGCTCGATGCCGTGCTGGCGGGCATTGCCATCGGGATGACGATGCTGCCCGAAGAATTCCCGGTAGTGCTGGTTACATTCATGGCGATGGGGGCATGGCGGATATCCAAGGCCAACGTGCTGACCCGGCGGTCCGCCGCGATTGAAACCCTTGGCTCCATTACGGTGTTGTGCACGGACAAAACGGGCACTTTGACTGAAAACCATATGGCGGTAGCCTCGATGTGGTTGCCGGATGGTCAACATCTGATGGTCGATAGAAACCGTACTCTCCCCGAATCGTTCCGGCCTTTGCTCAACGCAAGTCTTTGGGCCAGCGAGGTCGAGCCGTCGGACCCGATGGATGTGGCGATTCACTCGGCTGCGTCCATTTTACTACCGGAACAAGACAAATCCGTAGACCATGATTGGGAACTGGACCGACATTTCGGCATCCGCCCGGAATTGCTGGCCGTGACCAATGTCTGGCGAGATGGGCCGTCGCACGAGAGCAGGCTTCTAGCCACCAAGGGCGCACCGGAAACCATTGCCCGGTTATGCCGTCTGTCCGATTCAGAACGGCAGGAAATGTTGCAAGCTGTAGAAGAGATGGCAGCAAAAGGTATCCGGGTGCTGGGTGTCGCAACCGCCCGGAGGAAAACAGTGGAGGAACCGGCTGATTTGCATGACTGTCGGTTTGTATTTGTCGGACTGATCGGTCTTGCAGACCCGCTGCGTGCCAGCGTTCCGGACGCGATCAGCCAATGTCATAGTGCCGGAATCCGTGTATTGATGATCACGGGTGATCACGCCGCAACGGCCAGGTCGGTAGCTGCCGATGCGGGGATAGATAGCGATAATCTAATAACTGGTGATGAACTTGTTCGACTGGACGACGTTGAACTGGGGAAAAAGCTAAGATCGACAAATATATTTGCTCGCATCATGCCCGAGCAAAAACTGCGTCTGGTGCGGGCATTGAAGAGCGACGGCGAGGTTGTTGCGATGACAGGCGACGGAGTGAACGACGCACCCTCGCTTAAGGCCGCGCATGTCGGTATCGCCATGGGCCGACGCGGGACCGATGTCGCCAGAGAGGCATCTTCGCTCGTGCTGCTGGATGACAAGTTTGATGCCATTGTGAGTGCGATCAGGCTTGGACGCCGTATTTATGACAATATCCGCAAAGCGATGGAATTTATTTTTGCTGCACATGTGCCAATTGCCGGGTTGGCGCTCCTGCCGCTGATGTTCGGATTACCGATGCTGCTTGGTCCAATCCATATTGCGTTGCTTGAGATGGTGATCGATCCAGCCTGTGCCTTGGTGTTTGAAGCCGAAGAGGAAGATGAAGAAATCATGGAGCGTCTGCCGCGCGATCCCGAAGCACGACTATTTTCCCTGCCGATGGTCATATGGAGCATATTTCAGGGAGCGCTCGCGCTAGGTGCATTGGTGCTGGGTATCGTCATTGCAGTTCAGCATGACCTCCCGGCAACAGAACTCCGTGCGCTGGCATTCTCAGCCCTCATTGCCAGTCTTATGGCGCTGATTCTGGCCAACCGTAGCAGCAATGCGTCGCTTCGGTCGTTATTCGATTATCACAACAAAGCGTTGCTGACGATATTTGGCGCGGTGATAGCTGTCATGATCGTCATCTATCTGTTTGAACCAGCCCGCTCCATTCTGGGTTTTGCAAAGCTTTCCGTTTTCGAAATTGTCGGCGTCATAGGCTACGGTTTCATTCTGCTCTCCGTGCTGCAAATTTTGAAGCCGCACGTCAATCGCGTTTTGCAGGAGGCCGGATAATCGGACAGGCATTGATCATATGCTCGGGCGGTAAAGCGTGATCGGCCTGATCACGCAGTGGGTTTTATTTGGGGCCTGCGCGCTGCTGATTCTGGCCGCTGGCCCAAAGCTTACCCAAAATGCCGAAATCATCGCTGCCAAACGGGGGCTGTCCGACGACTGGATCGGTCTCATCCTGCTGGCTTCGATCACGTCGATGCCGGAACTTGCTGCCGGCATATCGTCGGTCAGTATTGCAAATGCGCCCGAAATAGCCGTCGGGGCGGTATTTGGTAGCTGCGTATTCAATCTGGTGATGCTGGTGGTCCTCGATTTTGCGGTACGCGGTGAATCGGTTTACCGCCGGGCGCGACAGGCTCATATTTTGTCCGCCGGATTCGGTATCATGCTGATCGGCCTTGCCGGTCTGACAATCATGGTTGGTGGCCTCGGCATTAGTCCGACGTTCCGTCATTTCAGCGCAGCCTCACTCGTGATCGTGCTACTCTATGTGATTGCGACCCGTGCTATCTTTAATTACGAAGCCAAGATACGGGAAAGTGCTGCACAGGCGGCAGTAAAGGCTCCGTCGGCAATTTCACTCTCGCAGGCGCAGATGTGGGTATTGGGGGCGGCTGTCGCCATCTTGATCGGAGGCGTGCTGCTCCCTATTATCGGAGCCAATATTGCGGACCAGATGGGAATTGGTCGGGGTTTTGTCGGAACAGTGCTGGTTGCGGCCGCAACGTCCTTGCCGGAACTGGCGGTGTCAATGGCGGCGCTTCGGCAAGGATCGGTGAATATGGCGATTGCCAACCTTCTCGGCAGCAACCTGTTCAACATATTGATACTCGCCATTGAAGACGGACTATATTTTGATGGCCCGCTTCTGGATTCGGCCTCGCCGATACACGGAGCGACTGCCATGGCGGCGATGGTGATGAGCGGTGTTGTCATCATTGGATTGCTATACCGTCCGCAAACGAGACTGTTTCGCACTGTGGGATGGATAAGTATCGCCCTGTTCACCATCTATCTTGTGAACGTCTATATCATGTATATCAGTTCCAACTAGGCCGGACGATCTTGTAATCTGGTATCAGAACAGCGGCCCCGATAATTGTACCATCGCGGAGTTTTCCCAGTACTTTATTCGCCTCGGTCAGAGGAAATCTCTCGACCGTTGGCGTGATGCCCGAACTATCAGCGGCGGCAAGAAACTCGGTACCATCCGTCCGGGTCAAATTGGCGACAGACATGATCGTTCTTTCACCCCAGAGGTCAGCATAGGGAAAACTGGGGATATCGCTCATGTGGATGCCTGCGCAGATCACCCTGCCACCCTTGTGAATCGCGCGGAGTGCCGCCGGAACGAGGGGACCGACCGGCGCGAAAATGATGGCGGCATCCAGCTCGACTGGCGGTAATTCGTCAGAACCACCGACCCACATGCAGCCGAGTTTTCGTGCAAATTTCTGACCAGGCAGATCGCCTGGTTTTGTAAAGGCATAGATGTTGCGTCCTTGCCAGACAGCTATCTGCGCGAGAATATGCGCGGCGGCACCGAAGCCGTAAAAGCCTATATTCTTCGCCCCGTCCGTCATTCTTAAGGAGCGCCAACCGATCAGTCCGGCACAAAGCAACGGTGCCGCTTCGGCATGGGAAAAACGTTCCGGAATAGCGAAGCAATATTGAGCACTTGCAACTACATGACTGGCATATCCACCATCACGCGTACAGCCGGTAAACTCGGGCTCGTCGCAGAGATTTTCGTGATCGGTCAGACAATAACTGCAACGGCCACAGCTTGAACCCAGCCAAGGAACGCCAACCCGATCGCCTATAGCGAATCCATTCACACTGCCACCAATTCGCACGATCCGGCCGACAATTTCGTGGCCCGGAACGATCGGATAATTGGCATCCGGAATTTCACCGTCAACGATATGCAGATCGGTGCGACAAACCCCGCAGGCGAGAATCTTGATCAGCATTTCATCAGTACCCAGCACGGGCATATCGCGCTCTACGGAAAGAAGCGTCCGACCGGGACCATCCAGCTGCATGGCATGGTATTTGCCGGGTTTCGCTATCATGTTCCTGATCCGATTGCTCAATCTGCGTTGATGCCACCATGCTGCTTGGATTCGTCCTGGCTGAAAACCCGTAATGGTCCGTATTGTGGTCCCATTTTGCCCGCCGCTCCGAAACATTACGTAAAGACACCGCTTCCTGTTCGGTGCCAGAGTATAAAACGTTGACCATGGTCAGCTTGCGCAATCATTTTCGTGGCGATCGTGGGTGCCGGGGAGCTTGTTCTGGAGATTCATATGACCGAAAATAATTATGTTCGCTGGCTCGAAACCTTGACTCTTGACGACCTGCCTCTTGTTGGTGGCAAGAATGCTTCACTGGGTGAACTGGCTGGAGTTTTGCCGACCGAGATCAAGGTGCCTGAAGGTTTCGCAGTCACTGCTGTGGCCTATCGCGATCTTCTGGAGAGCAATCAGCTATGGCCCAAGATGGACCAAATACTGAAAAAGACGGACTGGTCTGACCTGAAGACCGGAGTCCGAATGTCTGCCCAGCTGCGCGAAATCGTCGCAACCGCAGAACTGCCGCCGAGCCTCGATGCAGAAATCCGGCGAGCATACCGAAAGCTCAGCCATGATCACGGCCGCAATGTTGCTGTTGCAGTGCGCAGCAGCGCCACCGCCGAGGATTTACCCGGCGCGTCCTTTGCTGGCCAGCACGAGACATATCTGAATATTCGTGGTGCCGAGAATCTGGTCGATGCGGTCCGCCAGTGTTTTGCATCGCTGTTCACCCAGCGCGCGATTTCCTACCGGACAAACAAGGGATTTGATCACCGGGACGTGGCATTATCGGTCGGCATTCAGCGGATGATCCGAGCCGACAAGGCATCATCTGGCGTGATCTTCACGCTGGATACGGAGAGTGGAAATCGTGACGTTGTGATGATAACGGGTCTTTGGGGACTGGGTGAAGCGATCGTGCAGGGTGTCGCCGATCCAGACGAGTTTCTTGTCCACAAACCGACCCTGAAACTCGGCTACGAATATGTATTACGGCGCAGAATCGGTAGCAAGAAAGCCAAGCTCGTCTATGCCGCAGCCAAGGCTGACGAACCAACTGTCTGGCGCAATGTCAGTCGTTCGGATCAGGTAAAGCCTTGTCTGACGGACCCTGAAATCATCGAACTCGCAAAGCAGTCCGTGGGTATTGAAGCACATTACAGCGAGAGACACGGGCGCGCGACCCCGATGGATATCGAATGGGCCAAGGATGGACCCGACGGTGCGCTGTATATTTTGCAGGCCCGGCCAGAAACCATTCACGCTTCAGCCGATGCTGGCCTTTTGACACAATATCAAATGACCGGTGACGGCAAGGTGATCATCGAGGGGCAGGCTGTCGGCGACCGTATCGGCAGCGGACCGGTGCGGCTGGTGAAGGGCAGCGATGAATTGGAAACCGTCCAGTCGGGAGATATATTGGTGGCAACCGCGACCACCCCCGATTGGGAACCGGCGATGAAAAGGGCATCGGCGATCATCACCGAACATGGAGGGCGCACCTGCCATGCAGCTATTGTCGCCCGCGAACTGGGCATTCCGGTAATAGTCGGCGCCACGAACGCTCGGCAGCTGTTAAGGACCGGTCAGGAAGTCACGGTCGACTGTTCCCAAGGGATGACCGGAAGAGTGTTGGACGGGATCATTCCCTTTTCCGTTCACACCGTTGATATTGGCAAGCTCGAGCGCCCCGAAACCGATCTGATGGTCAATATTGCCAATCCGGGCGCGGCGTTCCGGGTCGCCGCCTTGCCGGTGGCAGGCGTCGGCCTTGCGCGCCTTGAGTTTATCATCGCCAATGAAATCGCCGCGCACCCGATGGCCTTGCTGGCTCCGGACCGGGTGGGCAGCCGGCGGGACCGCAGACAGATCGAGACGCTCATCTCGGGCTATGCCAGCGGGGCGGACTATTTTGTATCACGTCTTGCCGAGGGGATAGCGACCATCGCAGCAGCTTTCTATCCCCGCCCGGTCATCGTCCGGACGTCGGATTTCAAATCGAATGAATATGCCTCCCTGCTCGGCGGACAGGATTTTGAAGAACCGGAAAATAATCCGATGATCGGCTTTCGCGGTGCCTCCCGCTATATCCACCCCGCCTATCAGCCCGCCTTTGCATTGGAATGTGAAGCCCTGAAACGGGTGAGGGATGACATGGGGTTGACGAACGTCATTGCGATGGTTCCATTTTGCCGGAGGATTGATGAGGCGAAGCGGGTTCTGGCAGTGATGGCGGATAACGGTCTTGAACGTGGGCGGAATGGCCTTGAAATTTATATCATGTGTGAAATTCCCAGTAATGTCATTTTGATCGACGAGTTTGCATCGCTGTTTGATGGCTTTTCGATTGGCTCGAATGACCTGACCCAGCTCGTACTGGGTGTGGACCGGGATTCAGATATCCTTGCAGCCGATTTTGACGAGGAAGACCCCGCAGTTTTGGCCATGATAGAGCAGGCCATTGCAGGCGCGCATCGCAATAACCGGAAATGCGGCATTTGCGGGCAGGCCCCCTCCGATCGTCCAGGTTTTGGTGATTGGCTGGTTGCCCGAAAAATCGACAGCATTAGCCTCAGTCCGGACAGCGTGCTCGGGGTGATGCAGCGGCTTGTCGAGAAGCAGAAACCGGGCATGGACGGACCGATGGTAGCCGACAATCCGCATCTCTCCACAACAAATATATCACCCGATCATTAGTAATATCCCGGCACCAATCATATGGGCGGCGGGAAGTAGAACTAAGCGAATGACGGACAAACCTTACAAACTGTATCATCAAGGAGCAGAGGATCAGCTGGAGGTCATTGCTTACCTTTCCGACGCCCGGAATTTTGGTGAAACGGGAAAGGTAGTGCGGATCGACACGCATATCTCGCATGTTTTTCTGGCTGGCGAACAGGCGGTCAAGTTGAAGCGCGCAGTTAAGCTCGATTATGTTGATTTTTCAACGCTCGAAAAGCGCCGGGAAGCTTGCTGGACAGAGTTGCGACTCAATCGCCGGACCGCGCCCGAAATCTATCTCGATGTCCGCAGTATCAATCGCACTGGCAATAGACGTATCGGATTTTCAGAGGGTGAGCCGGTTGACTGGCTGGTGGTCATGCGGCGGTTTGATGCGAATGGGCTACTCGAAACGGTGGCAGAGCGTGGCGAATTGACCGTCCCCATGGTCAATCAGCTAGCGGATATAATCGCTTATTTTCACAGCAAACTGAAGCCGCTTCCGGTTCAAAATGGACAACTGAAAATCGATGACGTGATTAACGAAAATCGGCGTTGTATGATTGATCACGTGCCAGAAATTTTCACAGAGCAGGAGGTTGAGCAATTACATAAGCGCAGCAAACAGCAACTGTCTGAATGCGCACCACTGCTCGATCGCCGGGCTCAGCAAGGTCACATCCGCCATTGCCACGGGGATTTGCATCTTGCCAATATCTGCCTGTGGAAAGGAGTGCCCACGCTGTTCGATTGTCTCGAATTCAACGAGGAACTGGCAACCATTGACACCCTCTACGACCTCGCCTTCCTGCTGATGGATCTCTGGCACCGGAGCTTGCATATTCAGGCCAATGAACTTTTCAATCGTTATCTCTATATGAGCGATCAGGCCGAAGGCATTGCCGCCTTACCTCTGTTCCTGTCGATGCGCGCCGCGATCAGGGCGCATGTTACCGCCAATCAGGCAAGGCTTCAAACCAGCAAGCGAAAGCGGGTAGCGCTGATCGGAAAAGCGAAAGCCTATGCCGCGACGGCTTCGCAATTTCTACAACCATCGCGGCCACAACTTATCGCAGTCGGCGGACTCAGCGGCACGGGCAAATCCACTGTGGCCCGTGCGATTGCGACTGATTTTGGGACTCCAATCGGAGCCAGGCTGTTGCGGACAGATGTTTTGCGCAAACGCCTGTTCGGAGTTTCACCGGAAACCCATCTTGACGAGCAGGCCTATAGCTCGGAACAAGGCAAGCGTGTCTATGCGCTGCTCGGCGGGGAGGTTGAAACGGCGCTGAAATCCGGCTGGACCGTCATCGCCGACGGCGTTTTCGCGGCAGAAGCCGAACGCCAGCAAATTGCGGGTGTTGCAGAAAAAAACGGTATACCCTTTACCGGAATCTGGCTGGAGGCTCCGCTCGAAAAACTCCTTGAGCGCGTTGACCGGCGGGTTGGCGATGCTTCGGATGCGGACAGCAATGTGGTGGGCCGTCAGCAGGATTACCAGATCGGTGATCTCGATGACTGGGTGACGGTGGACAGCAGCGATGATGCGGACGAGGTGGCCGACACGGTACGGGCGCTGCTAATCAACCGAGCCTCACAATCTCGGTCATAATATTCCCTTCACTATTGCAAATGCGCTCGTAATAGTCAGCATAATTCCCACCAGAATCAGCATGAGTCTTGGCGGAAAATATTTTGCCACGACCGCACCGATGGGCGCGGCGATCATCCCGCCGATGAGCAAGCCTATTACCGGGCCGACAAAATTCTCGAAGCCGAGATTGACGATAAATGCGACCGAGATCACGACCGTGATGAAAAACTCTACGCTGTTGACAGTGCCGATCACTTTGCGCGGCTCCGCTCCTTGAACCAGCAGGTTTGACGTGACCACGGGTCCCCAGCCGCCTCCGCCAATCGCATCGAGAAATCCGCCGACGCCGCCGACGACCGACACAAGCTTTGGCGTGCGGATTTTGGGAGAGGATCTAAGACCCTTGATCAGCAGCCAGATGCCGATCAGCAATAGATATCCGAGCACGAATGACTGGACGAATTCGCCTTCGACGTAGCTCAGCAGAAATGCCCCCAATATCCCGCCGATGACACCGGGAATGAGCAGCCGAAGGAATAGCTGGAAGTCGATATTGCCGACGACGTGGTGACTGAGGCCTGACGCGGCTGAAGTGAAGCATTTGACGACATGGACATGGGTGGATGCCAGTGCAGGCGGTACGCCCATGAAACCGACGAGGATGGTATTGACGATAACCCCGAAAGCCATGCCAAGGGCTCCGTCCACTGCCTGCGCCAGAAAACCGATCAAAAGATAGGGCAACAACGCTGTAATGTCTGCCAAGCTGATTTCCGGCATTGCGGGTTCCAGTTCAAAGAACCTGTTTTAGACAAGTTCACTTTCTACCGGATTACCATGCATTTGCCACTTGTGGGGACTGCCCTTTCGCTGCCTCGATAGCTTCCGGAAATTTACTAAACGCAAAGGGTCCGTCGATTACCGCGCCATCCATCAACCGCCGTTTCGCTCGGACAGAATCGGCTGTAACCATCAACACGGGGGCTTCATGTTTTTCGCATATCCGGCGAGCCGCTCCAACCGCATCGCCGGTTTCCAGATTGTCTCCGACAAGGATCAAATCCGGTCGACGCATTTTCGCAATCGCTACCGCATCATCTTCTGTCCAGACGTGATCAAAACTATCGAAACCAAGATCGGACAGGCGTTTGGAAAGTTCACTGCCAACAGCCATATTTTGTTCAATTATCAATGCATGGCTCATGAGATAATCCTTGCGCTTCAATATATGTAAATCCGACTCGAACTCTAAACCGGGACCGGATGGATTTCGCTAGGTAGAGTCCCTGATCGTGCGCGCGCGAATTTTTCGAAGACTTTGTCTACAGGCGTGTCAGCCATATGATTGGTATAGTTCGACAAGATGTTCTGCGAATAGCCGAGCACGACCTCCAGGATATTTCGCTTGGAGAAACCAGCATCCAGAAAGGCCTGCACTTTTTCATCATCACCATTGCCGCGATCACGAACCACACTCAGGGTAAAGTCGCGCAAGGCTTCGAGTTTTGCATCGGGTAGCGGTATTTCATTGCGAAGCGCATCAGTGATTGCGTCGCTGACACCCATGTTCTGGCGATGCCGGTATGGGTTGGCACGCTTCAGACTACCCTATCTTCACCGTCCATCATCGCTCAGCACCTTGCCCGGATTGAGGATATTTTTCGGATCCAACGCCCGTTTCAACGTCCGCATCAATGCGAGTTCATTTTCGTTACGGGAAAGATATAACCAAGGGCGTTTTTCCAGACCAACGCCATGTTCTGCGGAAATCGCGCCGCCAATGTGGGCTAGTGGTTCATAGACGATTCTTTCGGCGATCTCGCGGTTCTCCTCGTTCCATGGCCGGGGAGATACCGCAATATGCAAATTGCCGTCCCCCAGATGTCCGAAGACGATCAATTGAACCTGATCCCCCCATTGTTTTTCCAGAGAGGAGCGGATGCCCGAAATATATGCTTCCATCGTGATAATCGGCAGACTGATATCAAAAATTGCAGCTGGAAAGATTGCCTCGGCCAATCCCACAATATCTTCCCTGATATCCCAAATGGATTGTCGTTGCGATTGGGAGGCCGCAATCACAGCATCGCTTATGATTTCCGATTCCAGCGCATTGCCCAGCACATTCCCAAATTGTTCTTCGTCGTTTTCAGGATGAGTGCCGTTGCTTTCGATGATCGCATAATAGGGACTTCCACCCGGCAAAGGTGGATTGTGTCGTCCGGAATCGACCGCGATCATTTGATAATGGTCTGCCCACATGACTTCGAAAGCCGTTAGCATCCCGCCAAGCTCTTTCCCAACCATGGCAAATAGCCGGATTAACGTACTGAAATCCGGCACAGCGACAAGCGCGGTATTGGCACTGGTTTGTAACGGATGTAGCCGCAACACCGCACGCGTGACCAGCCCAAGAGTGCCCTCAGTTCCAATGAACAACTGTTTGAGGTCATAGCCGCTATTGTTTTTCAACAAGCTGTTCATCGACGATATGATCGTGCCATCAGCTAGCACAGCCTCCAGCCCCAGAACCTGCTCGCGCATCATCCCATAGCGCACAACTTGATTCCCGCCCGCATTGGTCGAGATATTACCGCCAATGGTCGCCGAGCCACGAGCTCCAAGATCAACGGCAAAGAGCAAACTCTCTGCTTCGACCCTTTCCTGCACCTTTTGCATGGGCGCTCCGCATTGAACCGTTACTGTTCGTCCTACAGGGTCAATGGCTTCAATCTCGGTCATCCTTTCAAACGAGATCATGATATCATTGCCGGTTACAACGGTTCCACGCACCAGTCCTGTCAGTCCACCGGCGGGAACAACGCTTTGCCCGGCCGCGTGGCAAGCTTTCATCACGGCGGATAGTTGTTCAGTGCTTCTCGGTCGCACAATCGCCTTGGCCATGCAGTTGGTCTTGCCCAGCCAGTCTGCGGGCCGAGATGTGACATCATTCCCGATCAACAGGCTTTCCTTGTCGACGATTTTGGAAATTTGGGAAATTATGTCTACCATAGTATATTCCTTATCTGACTTATCCCCTCCGATTTTCCTCGAACTAGCGAGTCTCTCGCCCAATTATCTCGGGAGATAAATCATCTAGTGCTGGCGCACCGGTCAGCGCCATGGACACATTCATCTCGCCCCTGAAGGTATTGAGAAGCGAGTTCAGTCCCGCTTCGCCCTTTGCGGCTACCGAATAAACCCACGGGCGGCCAATGAGCGTCATTTTTGCACCCGACGCCACCGCCTTCACCACATCCTGCCCACTTCGTACGCCGCCATCCATGATGATTTCGACCTTGTCGCCCGCCGCATCGGCAATCTCGGGCAACATGGCGATGGAAGAAGAAACGCCGTCCAGTTGCCTGCCTCCATGATTGGACACCACGACACCATCGGCACCTGCATGGGCTGCTGCCAGCGCATCTTCTGGATTAAGCACGCCCTTGATAATCAAATTACCGCCCCAGATTGAACGCAGCCATTCAATATCTTTCCAGGTAACGGAGGCATCTATATTTTTGCCAATCCAGGCTTTGAAATCTTCCGGCGATTTCGCTCCAGCCACATAATCTGCAAGATTTCCAAAAACATGCGGGCCGCCTCTTAGGCCGACATCCAAAAGCCATCTGGGATGGATCAAATAATCTAATAAACCAGAACGCAATTTGCCGAACGTCCCGGTTCCACCATCCATTCCGTTGCGGATATCGCGATAGCGCGCGCCGACTACTGGCAGATCGACGGTGAACACAAGAGTTTTTACGCTAACGTTTTTCGCCCGCTGCAAAATCTCCTTCACCACTTCACGGTCCTTGAGCATGTAGAGTTGGAACCAGAATGGTCTGTTCGATACCGTCGCGACTTCTTCCAGCGAACAGATACCAACTGTCGAAAGACAGAAAGGAATGTTGATGGCATCTGCAGCGCGCTTGGCCTGTAACTCTGCGCGCCGCGCCATCATTCCGCCCAGACCCACAGGTGCCAATCCAAGCGGCATCCCGTAAGTTTCTCCAAATAATGAAACCGACGTATCTATGTTCGAAACATCGACCATCACGCGCTGGCGTAGCTGGAGCTGCTCGAAGTCCCGGATATTGTCGCGCAGGGTCAGCTCCTGATAGGCACCGCCATCAAGATAATCGAATAGGAAGCGTGGCAGGCGTTTCTCCGCAATTTTGCGGTAATCTTCGGTATTGGCTGGAACCAGATTTAATGAACCCATTTTTCACCCCTCCAACTATTGGGTGATCATTGCTTCGATCAGGCGCGGTCCTTTTTCGGACAGTGCTTTTTGCAGTTCTGCATGGAATGCCTCAGTTGTATCCACGCGTACGGCCGGAACGCCCATTCCCTCTGAAATCTGCACCCATTGTATTGGCGGATTGCCGAGGTCCAGCAGCGATAGTGCCTTGGGTCCCGGATTGGCTACGCCAACACGCGCCAGTTCGATATTCAGAATAGCGTAGCTGCCATTGTTCAGGATGACGGTCGTGACATCCGTATTCTCGCGCGCCATCGTCCATAACGCCTGCACGGTATACATGGCCGACCCGTCGGCCTGCAACGCCAGCACTTTACGATCAGGACAGGCTATGGAAGCGCCCAGCGCTGCAGGCAAACCATAGCCGATAGAACCGCCGGTCAGCATCAGCCAATCATGTTTGGGTGCTCCCTGTGTCATCGGGAAAAAGGCGAGGCCCGCAGTGGCCGCTTCATCCATAACGATCATATCTTCAGCAATATTGTTGGCAATAACAGTGCCCGCTGTCATCGGATTGAGTGGTCCTTCTCCCAGCGGGGGGATACCGGCTGGTTGTACATTAGTCGGTTGTTCGGGGGCGGCCAAAGCATTGGCGAGACGCGTCAGACTGTCCAGCGCATCAATACGCGGTCCAGACATTTCAACCAATTCGGCCTCTTCGGGCGAGAGCCAGCTCGGCTTACCCGGATAGGCAAAGAAGGAAACCGGCGGCTTGGTTCCAACGAAAACGACTGATGTCGACTCCTGTATAAACTCTGCCGCCATTTCGCCAAAATAGGGAAGCCGTTCTACGGCCACGCGGCCTGCGCCGCGTTCCAAGCGGGCGGCAAAAGTTTCACAAACCAGACGCGCGCCGGTTGCCGTCGCAATTCGCCCGGCCTGCCACAGCGCATCCTCGCGGAGCGCCGGTCCACCCAGGAACAGCACTGGTTTTCCACCTTTCTTCAAGGCAGCTGCTGCTTTCTCGATTTCTGCCTCTTCGACCTTTGGAGTTTCCGGCAGATTTTTCTTCGACGCTGGTTCGGCGCCATCGGTCCATGCATGATCGGCAGGGGCAATCACTGTGGCGATCTTCCCCGGATAAACCATAGACTCCGCAAACGCTTCGGCACCGGCCAGAGCCAGGTCAGAGGCCGATGACGACACCCTCACCCAATCGGACATGGGTTTGGCCACGCCGACAACATCCGAAGTCAGCGGCGCATCATATTGCAAATGATCGACTGCGTGATCGCCAACGACATTGATCATCGGTGTATAGGCGCGCTTGGCATTATGAATATTCGCTAGTCCGTTACCCAGTCCTGGTCCAAGGTGGAGCAATGTTGCAGCCGGTTTTTCAGCCATCCGCGCGTACCCGTCGGCGGCGCCCGTGACTACACCTTCGAATAAACCGAGTATCGCCCGCATTCCCGGTTGTTTGTCAATCGCGGCGACCAATTGCATTTCGGAGGTCCCCGGATTGGCGAAACAAACGTCCACACCGCAATCTTTCAATGTTTGAATTAATGCCTCTGCACCGTTCATGGATTATTCCTCCTTTGCCTATTGGTCGGACAAACGACTCGCGCCAATTCAGATATGACTAACCAAATCACTCTATATTGATTCCAGGATAACCACAGTTGCCTTTTACATATCCGCTCTTCGCAAAGAACGGTTTAAACTACCACCTTGGAAATCTCTTTTGGCGACAGAACCCAACCTCCAGATTTTACGACAATATAATTGAACTAGAAATCTTGGCTGAAATGCGGAGGGACAGAAGCAGCTGATCTGTTGAACATCGGCTCTCTCAGGTGATGAACCTTTAGTCATCGCGCACCGTCCGACCATGCAACTCCGGCAGCACCAGTCAGGAAACCGTCCGCGAACTGACCGCCCGGCGCTTGCGCAAGAGTACTTGCACACAATGTTTCAGCATCTATCCTTCCCTTGATCAACTCGCGGAACAGGTGGCAGACCTCGAAGAAGCCTTCAGATTGTGGAGACAAGCGCAGGCTTGCAACACCGGCCTCACGTATTCTGGGCAGTTGATGCGCGGCATTGGCACAGCTTGCCGAAAGAGTTTGGACGCCGTTGACAGACAGAAACTCTTGTCCGTCCAGCGTGTCTACGTCACGCCCGTCCGGATTCACGCCGCAGACAAACTGACAATTGTCCTTGGCGCGATCGTGCAGACGCGCGTGATAGCAGCGGGCCGAAATCGCCAAGGGTAGTCGGCCCCAGCCCCAAACCTCGACCGGTATCGGCGCTGCCCTGGCGAGCGCCGTGATCGAGGTCAGGGGCAATTCGGGGGGCAGGCAGATACGCATTGCCCCGCGCCCGGTCAGCCAGCGCAGCGTCCCTTCGTTATAGACATTGACCAGCGCGCCGACCGAAAAGGCCGCACCCTCGGGCAGATACGGCATCGCCGACAGGTCATTGATCTCAATTTCCAGTCCCATATCAACCAATTCGGCGGTCAACTTGCGCTCGCGTTTGAGCGTGATCAGCGCGAGGCTGGTCATCACCACGGTCTTGCCTGCGGCCTGTAGCCGCTCGATCACCTCGGGGAAATGCGTCTGGTAGAACGGCAGGCGCTTGGAACACACCAGTTCGCCCAGAACCACACGCTCGACCGGACCCTCATCGGCCAGCCGTAGGTAAAAATCGCGCCAAATGGCGGCATCCCAGAAGAACTGGTTCGGCCCGACGGTCAACTCCATGCCCTATCTCCAGGTCTTGTGGTAGGCACCGGTGGTGGCGGCCTGGCCTTCGGTGAGACTGGCAAGCGTTCCCGGCGGCACCGGCTGACCTGCCGCCACCGCCTCGACCGCGGCGCGAAAACTGCGCACCACTTGGGCGACATAGGCACGCGAGCGCTGCCGCCCCTCAATCTTGAGCGCCGACACTCCAGCGGTGGCCAGCTCAGGGATCAGATCTTTGGCATCGAGGCTGCTTGGGTCTTCGAACACATAACCTGTCTTGTCCCCGCTGGTGAAACAACCCTTGCAAAGCGTCGGGTAAGGGGCAGGAGCGTCCCTGGAGTTGCTGTGGATGGTGTAGTCGCCAAGTTTGGCAGCCAGTTCGCCATCGGTTTCAACGTATTGCACATGCGAAGGTGGCGAGCAGACACCGTTCATATTGGGCGACTTGCCGGTGATGTAAGAGGACAGCGAGCACCGGCCTTCGGCCATCACGCAGAGCCCGCCGAACACAAAAACCTCGGTTTCAACGTCGATCTCCCGATTGATTGCGGTGATCTCTGCCACCGTCAACACGCGCGGCAGCACCACGCGCCGCACCCCAAAAGCCGATGCGTAAAAATTGATCGCGTCCGGGTTGGCGGCGGCGGCCTGTACCGATAGGTGGCGGCGCAGATTCGGGTAGCGTTCAGCGGCATGCGCCAACAGGCCCAGATCGGCCAGAATCACCGCATCCGCTCCCGCAGTTTCGGCGTCGGCCAGAGCGCGGTGCCAGATCGGTTCGGCGCTGGCACGGGGGAAGGTGTTGATTGCCACCAGCACTTTCGCGCCGCGGGCATGCGCATAGGCGACCCCGGCGGCCAGTTCGTCGCGGCTGAAATTCAGGCCGGGAAAGTTGCGAGCGTTTGTTTCATCGGCAAAGCCGCAATAGACCGTATGGGCCCCTGCATCGACGGCTGCGCGGAGGGCGGCGGGGGTGCCAGCAGGGCAGACCAATTCCATCATTGAACCGACGCCCCGGCGCGACGCAGTGGCATACCGGTGTGGCGTTGGGCAAAACCGATCAGCGACGTCAGAAACCGGGCAAGCGGTCCGGTAAGACCCGCGATCTCGGCACCCAGATCAAGCTCGGTATCGTCGATGGCGTTGCGCAGCGCCAGCGCCGCCGCGGTATCGCCCTCGATCACCAGATCGCGCGAAAAAAAAAGCGCGTCGCCATCCCAGGTCCCGTGTACCAGCCCCAGCAGGGCCGCTAGCGGTCCGGCGATGCGGACGTCCGCCACGGGCCGGCGGCGGTGCAGAGTGATGCGCGTGGCGGTCAGGCCGGGGTGCAGGAGCAAGGTGATCGGTAAATCAGTGGGATCGATCGCGAACCGGCAATCGGTGTAGGCACCCAGCCGGTTAATTAGACCAGGATGATGGACGACAAGTCGCCGCGCCAGCAGAGTCAGCGTCTGAGCCCATGGTGCCAACGGCAGAACCCAAAGGCCGAGAGCCAAGGATGATGGTATTATCGGGAACGGTGCTTGAGCATCTAACAAAGGAACCTCGCGCGGTTGGAATGGTCGACTACCATTTGGAGTTTAGTCAATAGCACGGAAGATGCCTTGATCTATATCAAGTCAATCTGTGGGTACGCCTGCTACCAGCGGTATGACTCAAACATCGGAATCAATTTGAACGAAATCGATCGCCACCTACCGGTTTTTCCGGATCTCCGCGCCTTCATCGGCTGGGTCGAGGCGCAAGGCGATCTGGTGCGGATCGCCCAGCCCGTGGCGACCCGGCATCAGATGACGGCGGTTCAGATGAGGGTGTTGCGAGCCGGAGGGCAGGCGCTTCGCTTCGATCAGCCTGTGCTGCCTGATGGCCGCACGGCGGCGATACCAGTAGTGACAAATTTGTTTGGCACCACGCGGCGGGTCGCAGCCGGATTAGGCCTGCTACCTGAGCAAGTCACTAAATTTGGCGAATTTCTAGCTGCATTGCGCACCCCGGCTCCGGTTGACGGGATGCGTGATGCCTGGTCGCGCAGGCCGATGCTGAAAGCTGCGTTCAATACGCGGCCGAAGGTCATGCGCCGCGCACCCGTACAGCAGATCATGACCAAAACACCGGATTTGACAGACCTGCCGGTGCAAACCTGTTGGCCCGGCGATGCCGCACCGCTGATCACTTGGCCGGTGGTTCTGACCCGTCCGCATGGTTCCGATACGCAAGCGGTGACGCGCTATAACGCGGGCGTTTATAGGGCGCAGGTGCTGAGCCGCGACCGGCTAATCCTGCGCTGGCTGGCACATCGCGGAGGTGCGGCACATCATCGCAGCTGGGCGCGGGCGGGAAACGCGATGCCGGTGGCAGTAGTTTTGGGTGCTGATCCTGCAACCCTGCTGGCCGCAGCTTTACCGCTGCCCGAAACAGTATCGGAATTGGCGTTTTCCGGCGTGCTGCGCGGCGCGCGCACCGAACTCATCCCGGCTCGCACCGTGCCGCTGTTGGTGCCTGCACATGCTGAAATGGTGTTGGAAGGGTGGGTCTCCCCGACCCAGACTGCACCCGAGGGGCCGTTTGGCGATCATACGGGATATTACAATGCGGTCGAACCGTTTCCGGTGATGCAGGTTACTGCTCTGACGCATCGACAGGATCCGCTTTACCTCTCCACCTCGACCGGGCGTCCGCCGGACGAGCCCTCGGTGATTGGCGAAGTATTCAACGATCTGGCGCTGCCGGTGATCCGTCAGCAGATTCCCGAGGTGTGCGACTTGTGGCTGCCGCCTGCGGCCTGTTCCTACCGGATCGCAGTGGTAAGTATCGACAAGCGCTATCCGGGGCAGGCGCGTCGGGTGATGATGGCACTTTGGGGGATGCTGCCACAGTTCAGCTATACCAAGATAGTGATCGTTGTGGATCCTGATATCGACGTGCGCAACTGGAATGATATCGCCTGGGCCATGTCCACCCGGATGGATCCGGGCCGGGATGTCGTGGTGTTGGAACGTACACCGATGGACTATCTTGATTTCGCCTCACCCGCCGAGGGTCTGGCAGGCAAGATGGGGATCGACGCCACCACCAAGATTGGCGCGGAGACCATGCGCGAGTGGGGCCATGTTATGTCCACAGCCCCCGAAGATACCGATTTTGCAGAGCGGTTGATGGCAGAGATAGGGGCGACAAAATGAGGGTCGTTCTTGGAGTTGCCGGTGCATCTGGTGCCGCGCTAGCACTGGCAACTGCCAGGCATTTGCGTGCGTTGGGGGTCGTCATTGATCTTGTGGTTAGTGCCGCCGCCGAACGGACGCTTGCTACGGAATGCGGCGCTGAGGCATTGGCCCAGTTGACGAGCCTTTGCGACCGCCACCACGATCTGCGCAACGTGGGGGCCAGCATTGCCTCGGGGTCCTACCCGGTCGCGGGGATGCTGGTGGCCCCCTGTTCGATGCGCAGCCTTGGCGCGATTGCGCTGGGACTTGATGATAACCTGTTGACCCGTGCCGCTGGCGTACAATTGAAAGAGCGGCGCAGGCTGGTGCTGCTGGCACGCGAGTCGCCGCTGACGCTGGCGCATCTGCGTAATATGACGGCAGTGACGGAAATGGGTGGTATCGTAATGCCTCCGGTGCCGGCCTTTTACCTAAATCCCCGGATTGCCGACGATATCGTGCAGCAGATCGCCGCCCGCGCCGTGGATATGCTGCGGCTTGGACAGGCGGTCGCCGAGACCTGGGAAGGAGATGGGGTTTGCTGAATCTGTGGTCACAGAAATCCCTCCGGACGCCCGAGGCGATACTGCTTGCGTCGCAGTTGCGGTCCCTGTCGCCGGCATATTTCGGTATGGTCATGGCCACTGGCATTGTGTCGCTGGCGGCCAATCAGGTCGGGCTTGGGGTAGTGGCATGGGTCCTGTTCGCGATCGCTGGCATGACCTATCTGGTGCTCTGGTGGCTTACCATTATCAGGATCATTCGCTACCCTCGCGTGGTCTTTAACGATCTGATCGACCATCTGCGCGGTCCGGGTTTCTTCACCATGGTGGCGGCCTCGGGTGTTATTGGCAGCGAATGCGTGATCATGGCCGAAACGATAACTGCAGGATTAGTATTCTGGTTCGTTGCAGTGCTCCTATGGATCATACTGACCTACACGATCTTCACCGCTTTTACGGTAAAGGAGGAGAAGCCCTCTCTCGACAAGGGCATCAATGGCGCCTGGCTGCTGGCCGTTGTCGCCACACAATCTATCGCCGTCCTGGCTGCCTTGTTAGCTGCGTATACGCCGCAACCACATCGTCTGGATCTAAATTTTCTGGCACTGTCTATGTGGCTTTGGGGTGGCATGCTGTACATCTGGATGATGTCCCTGATCTTCTACCGCTACACGTTCTTTCGCTTTGAGCCGGGGGACCTGTCGCCACCCTATTGGATCAATATGGGGGCGATGGCGATATCCACCCTGGCGGGATCGCTATTGATCGTAAACGCCGCCGATGCCTGGTTCCTGAATTCGATCGCTCCTTTCATAAAAGGGTTCACCATCTTTTACTGGGCCACCGGCACGTGGTGGATTCCGATGTTGGTCATCCTCGGGATATGGCGTCACGTCTATATGCGGTTTCCACTGACTTATGATCCTCTCTATTGGGGAGCTGTGTTTCCGATCGGCATGTATGCGGTCGCGACCCACGAGATGGCTGCAGCGTTACGGTTCGAATTCCTCGCGCTGCTGCCGCAAGTGTTTTCTTATGTGGCGATGGTTGTGTGGCTGGTGACGTTTGTTGCATTTTTACGCTCGCGTTACAAAACCGTCAGGATGGGCGCCTCTCTACATCCTCGCAATGGCAAGCGCGATGTCTGAAACACTCGCTACCGCTCTGCTCCACGCGTTAAAGGAACGGGGTGCCGACCGAATCTTCGGCATACCTGGCGACTTCGTTCTGCCGTTCTTCAGAGTGATTGCTGGCAGCGGCATCTTGCCATTACACACGCTTAGTCATGAACCTTCCGTCGGTTATGCTGCGGATGCAGCCGGGCGGATTGGCAGTACCCTGGGGGTGGCGGTGGTGACGTACGGTGCAGGCGCCTTGAACATGGTGAACGCGGTGGCACAGGCCTATGCGGAAAAATCGCCGCTTGTGGTGATCTCGGGCGGGCCGGGGGCCAAGGAAGGAAGGCTTGGCCTTGGCCTACACCATCAGGTCAAGACGCTTAATTCGCAATTTGAAATCTTTGGCGAACTGACCTGTGCGCAAGGTATTTTGAACGAACCTGCCGGTGCACCGGCCGAAATCGCACGGATATTGGATGCGGCGCTGAGTCTGTCCCGTCCGGTATATATTGAGATCCCCCGCGATCTGGTCGACATGCCCTGCGCGCCGGTGCCTGCGATGTCGCTGACGAAACCAGACCGCGAGGCCGCAAGGGCCTGCGCACGGGAAATTATTGACAAATTGCGCGCGGCGAAGTCGCCAGCGGTTTTGGTCGGAGTCGAGGCGCGCCGCTACGGGCTGGAAGGCAAGATCGCCGGCCTGTGCAGGATCCTGGGCGTCCCGGTCGCGACCAGCTTTATGGGACGCGGACTTTTCGCGGGTACGGATCTGCCACTTGTGGGAACGTATCTTGGATCGGCTGGCGAAAACAGTGTTGCTCGAGCCATTGAGGGCGCGGACTGTCTATTAATGCTGGGAGTTATCGTCAGCGATACAAATTTTGGAGTGTCCGGGCGCAACATTGACATACGAACCTCGATCCGTGCTCTGGATCGCACGGTTGCCTTTGGTCATCACATCTATCCCGAAGTTTCTCTCGAAGCACTTATCGATGCGCTGACCGAGATAGCCTGTTCGATCGGCACGGCCGCGCCGCGAATTCAGACGGTCTACGCAACCGGTTTGCCGGACGACGATACGCCGCTGGAGCCGTCACACATCGCGATCGCCATCAATGATTTGTTCGACGAGCACGGGCCAATACCGATCGCGGCTGACGTCGGCGATTGCCTGTTCATCGGACTGGAAATTTCGGATACGGAATTTGTTGCGCCCGGTTACTATGCTTCCATGGGGATGGGCGTGCCGGCGGGCCTTGCATTGACGGCGGTGACCGACCGTCGCCCAATCGTACTCGCAGGGGATGGCGCGTTCCAGATGACCGGGTGGGAACTGGGGAACTGCCAGAAATATGGCTGGGCGCCGATCGTTGTCGTATTGAACAATCAAAGTTGGGAAATGTTGCGCAGCTTTCAGCCCGGTCAGAAATATCATGATCTGGACGACTGGCATTATGCCGATATCGCGCCGTCTCTTGGCGGACGAGGCACTCGGGTTCAAACCTGCGCGGAGTTGAAGGGAGCGCTTGATCTGGCGATGGCGGACAACAGCTGTTTCCATTTAATTGAGGCGATGCTGCCACGCGGCAAGACATCCGGTTCATTGGAGCGGTTCGCCCAAGCGCTCCGCAAAATTTCCGCCATGGAGAACGAATAGGACGTGAGGGTGGGGCGTGCTTGCTGACGCGGGTTTGCTTTCATGCGCAATCACTGATGCGTGCGAGTACCTGAAATACAGACGCTTTAGCCGAGCCATGTCGATCGGCAGGCACATCGTAGGCGCGGCAGGGTCGTCACGTCCCCGCGGCATCGGATCGCTCTCCAAATGACCTTCGTCGGCCAGCCATTCCATCGCTTCATAAACCATACCGGGTGGGCGTTTGCAGGCCCCATATTTGGCGATTGGCGTGAGCAGCCGCGCAAGCGGTTCTTTGGCGTCAAACGCCGCCGTCAGCCGCAACGACAGCACTGTCGACACCTCGCTCTCCACCGCGAGATCGGTTGGCACCGCCGCCATCATTTGCGCTATACATCGCAAGCGGCAACCGATGGTGCAATGATTGATGTGAATCAACGACGCATTTGCCGATGAGCCTATCCGTTAGGGCAATTGCCACGTCCAATTTGGTCAGCGCGGAGACATTGGTGTATGGACAATACCGAACGACTCGCCCTGCGGCACAAGCGCAACGCCGCTTCACCGCCGCTCCTAAGAGGCGGTTTTCGTCCCTTTTTCCTGGTAGGCCCATGCTGGGCGATTGGCGCTTTGCTGATATGGATCTGGTCACTTGCCGGGGGTCCGGCACAGATCGGCCAACTTGATGCACTGGCCTGGCATCGGCACGAGATGCTGTTCGGCTTCATTGGGGCGATCATCGCAGGCTTCATCCTTACCGCGATCCCGAACTGGACTGGCAGGCTTCCGGTAGCCGGAATGCCTCTTGCCGCGCTTGTGGCGTGGTGGATGCTCGGACGGGCAATTCATTTCATACCGCTCGGCACGCATTGGAGTACATTCGCTCTGATCGATGCGTCGTTCTATTTCGGGTTCGCGGCGATTGCTGCGCGCGAAATTATCCAGGCAGGCAACCGTAATCTGCCAGCGGTGATCTTGATTGCCCTTCTTGGGGTTGCAAATGTCTTGGATCTTGGCGGAGCGGCAGGCGCGATCGGCCGGTCGCTCGGCAGCAGGCTGGGAATTGGCCTGATAGTGATGATGATCTCGATTATCGGCGGCCGGATCGTACCGTCTTTCACACGCAATTGGCTGCAGAAGAATGGCGCAAAACATCACTTGCCTGTTCAACCTGCGCGCTTCGACATGTTGGTGATGGCCGTTACCGCAATCGCCATGCTCCTGTGGACATTTGCACCGCCGGGCCAACTGGTCGGCATTGTACTGGTCATGGCAGCACTCTTCCAAACTCTGCGCTTGGCGCGCTGGCAGGGCTGGAGGTGCGTTTCCGACCGGCTGGTCCTGATCCTCCATCTCGGTTATCTGTGGATACCAATCGGCCTTGGTCTGCTTGGCGCAACGCAACTAGGTGTACCGATACCGCCTACTTCTGGCCTGCATGCGCTTACCGCCGGAGCGATGGCCACGATGATCCTTGCGGTGATGACCCGATCAATATTGAGGCTTACCGGTCGTACGCTCCGCGCGGATACGGGAACTCACCTAATTTATGCAGCCATCCTTACCGCTGCTGGCCTGCGAGTCTTAGCTGGCTTGGGTCCAGTGGATACGATGCTTATGGTTCAGCTTTCAGGCGCCTTGTGGGTTACCGCGTTCGGATTGTTTATTGCACTTTACGGACCGAAGCTTGTATTGCCTAGGGTTGATGGAAAGCCGGTCTAAAAATTTGCGACTATTTGTGTTCTGGGTAAAATTCTGTAAAGTGTCACTTTAGGTCACATACCCATAAAAGGGATTTCCAGATTGTGTAATATCTGATTCAGTCTTTTGCGAAAGGAGACTGGGTAATGGCACGTTTTGATTTATCGGATTTTGAGTGGGGAGTGATTGAGCCGTTGCTGCCCAACAAGCCGCGAGGGGTTCCTCGTGTAGATGACCGACGGGTATTGAACGGGATATTCTGGCGGCTGCGCACCGGGGCACCCTGGGCGGATATCCCGGCGCGGTATGGGCCGTATACGACCTGCGTGAACCGATTCAACCGCTGGCGCAAGGCAGGTCATTGGGCGCGGACACTGGAAGCTGTTTCAGAGGCTTATGATCTTACCCACTACTGCTGGTCGGAATCTGGTATCTAGCCTTCATGAGCGGCCTGTCGGACGTGATACCCGGCGACCCTATGGCAAACGCGGCCATCAGCTCGCAATTCTCTTTCGGTCTCGGTGGCTGGGTTGTTGTTTTGGGAGGTATGGCAGCCCTGTTTTTTATGGTGCGTCAGTCAAACCCTGCTGCGGAGATGATCGATGTTTAAGCCGTCCAACCACCTAATCTTCGGGAAAGTGCAATTGCCTTTACCTTATTTGCTGGGTGCAGTTCGAAAAACGCGATAGCCGCCCCGCAAACCGTCGAGCAATTACAGGCGGAATATGCGGCATTCTCCGCTGACGAGACAGCCTTGAAGAATCTCAACAGCAGATTTCATCATACTTAAAAAGCGTACGATGCGCGGGCGCGGGAGAATTGCGGGGCGCAAAAGTTTGCACGTGTGAGCCAAGCATTGGTGAATGCGATTGGTCAATTGCCGGACTGCAGTGGCGCGGCCGAGCCCCGCGGATGATTGCGACGCCCATTTCGCTGCATAGTTGCAGTGTACCCCCTGCCTAGAAGCGGTACGGTATCCGCACGCTTATCGCCATGTCGGGACTATCATCGGTCAGACCAATGCCAACATTAGTAACCAGAGCGATGTTCTCGCCAAGCGAAAAAGTCGCGCCCAGATTGGCCAGCGCGACGTTCGCCTGGCTGCCGACAACAACCCGTGCACTCTGATCGTCGGGCGTCAGCCGGGTGCGTTCGACAATACGCTGCGTGTAGGACATTGAGATGCTCGATTTATCGTTGAGCGCGAAGGCAAGTCCGCCTCCAACCTGATAAGCGTCGCCCAGTTTGACCTTGCCGGGCTGGTTACCCGGAACCTCGTCTATATCGTCGAAATGATCCGCGAAATTGTGGAAATAGGTCAAGCTTCCGAAGACAATCATTGGATCGAGGGTCTTAAGCACAGACACGCCCACCGAGGCGCCGTAGACACCGGTGCCGAAGGAAAGCCGTCCCGGGATCGACAGATTGCCTTCACTTCCTTCCACTTCGACAAATTCGATCCCAAAAGGATGGCGTCCGGTGGGGAATTTGACACGCGTACTGAGCACAACATCAGGCGCGCTCGTGCTTTCCGGCAGCAGCCGATAGCTGAGTCCGATACTGGCATCGCCAATGCCGGTCCCGCGTACGGTGCGCTCGACAAGTCCGGCGGCGGATCCGCCGGCCCCGCCCGACTGGTAGTTCGATATACGTGACAAGACCGGCAAGGTAGCATCGACGAACAGCCGGTCACTCAGCCCAAGATCAATCGACGGTTCGAGCGTGAAAATGTCGGCATTGATCTGGTCGATGCTGATCGAACCTAGGAAGATCGCATCAAGCGCGAGAAAACCATCCAGATTGATCCGGGCGTTGCTGAAATGGGTGTATGACATTCCCAGCTCGATACCGAAGCTGCGTCCGAATGTGCCTTGCTGTTGTTCGGTTACATCTTCCTGGGCGGCAGTGGGCGCAGGTGCTTTGCGATCAGTCGGTTCTGTTGTGCCCGGGGGTTGATCCTGAAATACATCGATCGCTGCGTAACGCGTCCGGCCTGCCAAATCAGGAAATGAGGGATCAGATGGGCTTGCTCTGGCTTCCGAAACGGCAAACCTTCCGCGCATGCTGGCAGCCTCATCAAGCGAAATCGATGCGGAATCGATTCCCTCGAGCCGCGAGAGCCGCGCCTCCAGGTCAGCCACCTGACGCCGCAGCGAAGCTATTTCTGCAGCGGCGGCTGGATCGCGTGCTGCGACATCCTGTGCTGATGCGACGGTCGGCCAGCTGATAGCTAGCCCGGCAGCGGCGACTCCGATGGCGATGATGGAAACGTGTGAGGAGAGACAATTACGCATTTTACATGCTCCAGTTTTTGGCGCCGGACGACGCTAGCTATGATCAGGGATTGAGGAGGGTCCACAATGTGGCGGGATCGGGCACGCCGGTGGCGGTCAGGGAGCTCTGTCGTTGGAATGCCATCAGCGCATCGCGCATTTCAGGTGAAAACTTGCCGTTCTCATCGCCCTTGTAGAGGCCGCGGGTTTTCAGCGCGGCTTGCGATCTGCGCAGAATGGCTTCGTAAACAAATGCGCGGTGGACACCATCGCCCACCTCAATCATCGGCGAAAATTGCGCGATGCGGACCGGCCTGAGGCCAGGAACCATCCGTTGCACCACGCTCACCAAGGTGTCTTCTTTATGCTCTGCGCAATGGGATTTTAGAATGATGTCAAACGCTGCGGCATTGTGCCAAGGGGTCAAATCGAAAGTGTTTGGTTCATAACGGTTCGCAGCGCTGAGATAGCCCTCGACGAAGCCTATCATGCGTTGGTATTCGGCCGAAGACTTCTTTTCCCGCGCCGCCATGAAGGCCGCACAATCCAGCCTGCCGGCTCCTTCCACGGCGAACGCATTTTCGCTCGGTTCTGCAGCTTGGGAAACCGTTCCCACGGCCGCCGCCGCAAATGCTGCCAAGATCCACTTTTTCATACTATCCTCCCCAGAGGGCCTTTCGGCCGGATTAGATGAGAAACGCAGCAGAATCAATAACCATGACCTTTCATCGCACTCAGCGCGTTATCGATGTTGACCCCCTTCTGTGGACCGAAATTATCCGCCGCCAGAATGATCGACGCCGAATTAAAAATGGAATTACCGTCTGTGTTGAGCATGGTCTGCTGCAGCATCTGGCCGACGTTGCCGCCCAATGACTGAAGCGAACTGTCGAGTCCTTGACCGCCGGTCATGACAATGCCGATCTGGTTGTTTCCCAGCAAGAACTGCAATTGATCGCCATCGGCAAAACCGAGATTGGTAGTGCCATCGGCGGCTTGCAAGCCGGACATTGATAGTTCCGGCATCGCTGATGCCGGTACGATCGCGATCCCCATATTGTTGCGCGAGAAATTGTTGGCACCGGCAATCACATTGGCCTGCGCCGCGCCCTGATGCGTGCCGATCCCGCCAACCGAATGAACATTAGCGGTCGTTGAATAGGGGACATAGCCAGAATGGGTATCGGTAACATCCATCGCCGGATCACCGTCGCGCTGCCAACCGATCATCAGGGCCGGGGTTGGCTTTCCGTCACTGCCAAGATTCAGAAAATCGACATTGAAGACGAGGCGCGCATTGGTAGTGATGCCCTGCACGTCCTGCCAACTGGTGAGCAGGGTGATGCCAAAAAAAGACACATTGTCCTGGCGCACGAATTTGCCGTGCATGTCTGCCAGCTCAGAATCGGGCAAAGCTTCGCCCAGTGCCGCCATTTGCGTCAAACTGTTCTGAGCTGCGGTGGGACTTGCGAATGATAAGCATGCTGCGCCAACGAGGCCCAGCGTCACGGATGAGCAAGATTTGGTCGACGTACGCATTTTAACTCTCCATCAAAATGAGAACCTGAAAGCTGCAGTACTGCCAAACTCGGCAGTTTCGGCAGCGGGAAGGGCTGCATGCAGGGCAAGCAGGCGCTTGGCCGAAAGTGGCGAAGGCGGATCGATCAAAGCATTGTCGGGATCGTATCCTTCACCCGCGACGACGAAGGCAACGTCGTTCCAGGATTTTTCAAATTCCTTCCGGCTCATTGTGCGATTGCCCAATGCCGGGTCGCCAACGGCTACCCGATCAGCAAATGCCTTGCGGATGATGACGAAGTGTTTGTATCCCTTGATATCCAGCAGCGCGATCGATGGCAGGTCAAGCTGTGTGAGCTTGTCATACTCCAGCCGGTAACCTTCGGCTTCCATCCCGATCGAGCGCGCATAATTCTTCATGTCGAGCAGGGAAAAGCCCTTGTCCCGTACGATGTCGGGGTCGGCGATCTTGAGCATGTTGACCAGAACTTGCTGCTCGGTCGTGCTGCGGCCGAATGCCTCATTGAATAATGTGGCCATGACCGCCGCTCCGCAGCTGAAATCAGTCTGCTGGCGGACGAGGCCGATAAATTGGCGATCTTTCCAACTGGTGAGCCTCACCGGTGTGATCCGGGCACCATCCGACGTTTGCCCGAGCCATAGCGGCGACTGCTGGGCCGGCGCTGTCATGCAGCCGGATAGCCCCAACGCGAGAACGGGCGCAATCGCGAAGGCGGGACTCAATGCCTGATGCAGGATAGGTGGGAAACGGAACATAGTGGATAGCTCTTTACTTTACGATTGACAGGTATAGCCGGGAAATTAGCCGATGAAGGGAGGGCATTGCGGGTCAGGCAATTGCCCTCCCCCCGAAGGGGCGGTTGGATCAACTGGGGTCGATAGCACTACCGCCCTAACGGACGGCTGGATCAGCTGGCGTCGTCGCCAGCCGGATCCGCCGCTCTGCCTTGCGATGCAGCGATCGTCAGCGAGTTCAGCTGTTGGTTGCCAACACCGGCAGCGAAGTTGACGCCGACATTACCGGATGCTCCGGTAATCGACAGACCGCTAACCCTGTTGATGCTGTCCTGCTGTTCGACGAACGAAAGCGTCGCAGCCTGGATCAGGCCCGAATTCGCTTCAGCAAGCGTGGTGTCGTTGGCGACGGCCAACGTCATCAGGTTTGCCTGCTGGTTCAAGCTACCAGCAGCCGCATTGACACCAATGTTGCCCGAACCGGTAATGGTGCCGCCCAAGATGGTATTACGGTCACGGAAGTTGTTTCCGCCGCCACCCAATGTTGGATCATCCTCATCAAGGGCAACTCCTGGAGTGGCAAATTGCCCCACAGCAAGCAGCGATTGCAGCGATGTGGTCGAGGCTTCTGCCCAGCCGCCATTAGCCTCGGCATCTGTATTGCTGGAAACCGCAATCGACGCAGCGTTCATCTGCTCGTTGAAGTAACCGGCAGCCAGGTTGACGCCGATATTGCCCGAACCTGCCACATCGAAGGTATTGAGCGTGTTGATGATCGGGGCGAAGTAACCGGCGCGGATCTGAGTTTCCTTAACACCATTATCTTCGTCAGGACCGTTGTAACCTGGCTCACTCCATCCCGGGCCAAAAACGGAGGCGACATAGCCGTTTTCACCGTTCAGCTCGTTTTCCTCGCGATATTTCACCGCAACGCCTTGCTGCAATTGCTTGACGTCGGTCACGGCTACCGCCGAACTGTCAACATTGATTGTCCCAAGCAAGCGAACATTGCCAGCAAGGGCGACGTTCTTGGTGTAGGTGACGTCAGTGGTGACGCTGGTGTCGATGTTATTGGCATAGCGCAGATCAAGTTCAAGCGAACTATTACCGTCTGCTTGGGCCAGTGCGGGTGTAGCAATCATTGCTACTCCGGCAGCTGTGGCCAAAAGAATACTTTTCATCTTACTTCTCCTTGAGTTTAAGTTTACTTCATGGTGATCCATCGCTCACGATTGAGAGAGCGAAGGTGTTGGCGGAGGAATTACCTTCGCCGCCGATGAGGTTTACCTGGATCAGGCCGTTGCCGTTGCCAAAGGCCGTGTCACTGATAGCGATGCGGTCATTTGATGGCAGGGCTCCTTCCGGGCTGCCCCCTTTCGGTTCGATGGGCGCCCGTGTCTGCTCCAGGAGCTGGTCAGACATGGCGCCGTTATTTCCAATCGCCAGCACAGCCAGATTTGCCATCTGGTTCTGTGATCCGGCGGTTATGTTGATGCTGGTGAGGCCGTTGGTGCCAGCGAAGGCACTATCCTCTATAGTAATATTGGTAATATGGTCGGTCGGCATGGGACCGCTCAACCGCTGGATAACGGTCTCGTTCACGATTGCGATGTCGCCGATCGCGATAACCGCATCCCCCAATTGCTGATTGTTGTCGCCCGCCGCGATGTTGACCGCGATACGGCCACTGCTGGCGGCGGCAGTGTTCGCTGGCACCACTATCTCATTGGTGGATTGCGGCGCATCCTGAGCTGCCAATGCTGGAGTCCCGACAAGAGTGAGTGCGGCGATAGCGGCGCTGCGAATGGTAAACTTCGATATCACTGCCCACCACCTAATATTCCGCGAACGCTTCCAAGAGCGTCGCGAATTGCACCGGTCGCCTGACCGACGGCACCGTTCACGACGGATCCCTGCATATTGCCAAGCGCTGCAGTGGAACTGTCTGTGCCCGGCGCTCCGGTTAGCGCATTAAGTCCCAGCGAAACGTCGCTGCCAATGAGTCCTATTTGCCGAGAAGAGCCCGCAACGATGCTGGCACTTTCGGTATCGCTGATCGGTTGGAGCCCGTTTGTCAGAGCGGACAATATCAATTCTGTTGGTCCGGTCTCCACCGAATGCGTCCGACCTGGCGTGCGAGGGCCAATTGCGTGGCCATAGGAGACATCGCGCGAATAGGTAAATCGGCGGTCGGCTCGAGATTCGGAAACGGTCTTAGCGGGTGTTGCAGTTGTTTCCTGCGCTGAGGCCGAGTGAGGCACAGCTATCCCAGCCATGATTGTGACTGCTGAACAGCAAGACAAGGCCTGCGCAATTTTTCTGAAATGTAGTTTTTTCATAATATTTACCTACATTTTTAAGTGACAGCGTCGCTTAATAATCACTAAAAATACATGTTCTTAATTGTATAAAATATATAGGAAAGTAACATATTTCAGAGTTAATAATTTAATACTATTTGCCTATATATTGACTGTCATCAATATTTAATACTTCCTCTCATATACCGAATGCACTTAAATAGTACAATATCGATATTATTAGAGCCTCGCTTTGGATTAAGCCAAACTACTTATTGAGGAGTCAGGTATAGCTGTGTGATGAAAATCAATCAATAACAACAGATTAAGAGCTATATGATTTTAATTTCATATATTTGATTCAATTATATGAATCTCTGTATTGAAGCAAATTCGTCATAGTTTTAGATATCTTTCAATATTTTAATATTGTCGATATTTATGGTTTCTTTATTGATATCTATCACCCCGTCCTCTTTTAGAGATTTTAGAATCTGGTTGAGGTAATCAGGGGTGACGCCAATCGCATCGGCGATATCAATCTGACGGATCGGTATATGACAATCAAATCGGGCTGATTTGACATTGATACCAGAATTGAAGCCATCAAATATTGTGCATAGCGTGAGAGCGACACGCTCCACGCCGTGCCGGCATCCGATATTGTCAAGATTGTCATAGGCCTGACTCAACAGCCCGAGCACCAATAAATTCACTGCTTGATAAATTTCGGGTGTTATGGTCGCTATTCACCAGAGACTAGCCTTGGAAAGTGCATAGATTTGAGTGTTCAAAAAACATTGAGCGGGAAATGTGGTCGCTTGAGAATCTTCCTGGAGATCAGAAAAAACTGACCCAGGATAAAAGAAATCCAGAATCTGCCGAAAAACGAATTTTTTCGCGCTGGATAGAACTGTGTAAGCCTTTCTCGACCATTATTTGCTTTAGAGAATGGGCCTGCCATGACCTGGAAAAATCAAGTTGGCATTGTTCCCCGTCAGCACCTGTGGCTGACGCTAGAGAACAGTCTGCTAAAAAAAGGCATCAGCGGGCAGGGGGGAGGCAAGGATGAGATATCCTGCATCCGAAAAGCTGGAGATCGGGATCGTCGAGCAGTGTATGGAATAGAATCCCGGCCCATATCCATGACCAGATTATCGAACTGGCGCTGGAACAATCCGAACCCAGCCCGCGCGAACAGGCTGTACCGTTCACCGATGAGAAGCCATCAAAAACGTAGAAAGGATAAAACGAAAGACCATTGGACATCGGCGCTTGTTACACCACAAGCCGGTCGCCTAATATCAACCGACAAGACGAGTCCGATGCTCCGCTAACTTACACAGCCATCTGTGGAAAATGTTCTGACGACGGAGAATATTTGATTCAACTATAATAAGCTGTGAATTGAAGAAAATTCTTCATAATTGCAAATAGCTTTCAATATTTTAATATTATCGATAATTATGGTTCCTTTATCGATATCAATCGCGCCGTTCTCCTTCAAAGATTTTAAAATCTGGTTTAAATAGACGGGCGTCACACCGATCGCGTCGGCAATATCAATCTGCCGAAGGGGAATATGGTGATCAAAATGGGTAGAGCCATTGTCCATGCCGGTTTTGAAGCCATCATATATTCTGCACAAGATGAAGGCAACGCGTTCCATTCCGTGACGGCACCCGATGTTATGCAGATTGTCATAAGCCTGTTCCAACAGCCGGAGCATTAATATGTTTTCCGCATGGTAGATTTCGGGAGTTATTGTCGCGATGCGCCGGAGACTGGCTCTGGACAAAACGTGCATCTGGGTATCCAACAGGCACTGGGCCGACAATGTAGCCGGAGAGGAATCTTCCTGCAAATCCGAAAAGACCGACTCACTGAAAAAAAAGTCGAGGATCTGTCGATGGCCTTCCGCACAATGCCTGGTCAAAGCGACGCAGCCGGAGCTGATCAAGTAAATCTTGTCCACAGCCTCACCCTGCCGAAACGCAAACTTCCCGCGCTCGACAAAGCTCGGCAAGCCTTCATCGCGAATGATCTTCTTCAGGGAACCGATATCCAGTGAACTGGAAAAATCGAGTTGGTGGATACCTGGCTGGCTGGTGAGATTTGCCGGTCTGGCAATAAAGTCCTGCTGGCGCATTGTTTCGCAACTCCCTTGTGTGTCGAACAAGATTGCCCGACTCTAGAATTATGGTTGCGACCCAACTTGGTTAGCCGACACTCTTGCATCTGCATATTGGGTATACCTAGCTATGTCTTTGGCTATATGTCAATAATTGCAAAACTGCGTACGCACCGAAAAACGTCGTCGTACAATCTATACACTCGAACGAAGATTTGATCGAGGTTATTAAATTTCTGGGTATAAACTTGATTAATTAAATTATTCTGATTGCTGTCATTTATTGATTAAACTTCTTTAAGAATCGCTTGAGTATTTCTTGGAAAATTTGCAGGCGGCACCGAGCGTTTTCCGATTACAAAAACTTGCGAAATCACAAAACTGTGTGATATCGCACAAAAATGCACGACTGATATCCAGGATTCTACGATTCGCCGCGGAGAGAATGAGCAATCGCGACCGAACCTGTTTGCCCCTAGGCTGCTGCCGAGAAGCTGGACTCCGGATTTACGACAGATATTGGTATCGCGAAATTCCAAAGATATCCCAGTGACTTTTCGGCCGAGATTCATTTTGATTCTCCACTTGTTACCGGGACGGATCGCGTAAGCTGGAGATCCCGCTTCCCGACGTCGATGGTCAGGCTGAATCACCCTTCCGCGATAGGATCATCCGACCGCGCCCAGCGGAGGAATTCTGATCGGAATCACCTGCCAGAAGCCACGTGTTTCGCTCGGGCGGTTTTGGCAATCCATTTGGCCGGGTTTGTGGTAAAGAGAGTCTGGTTGTTCTCATTTGTCTGATATCGTACAGTTTTTGTGTGGCATTGGCCGGTTATAGGATCAATATCATCGATATCGCTATCAAGAACTAGGGTATCGGAGCGGCGGAGCGAACGGTTTTCACTTCACCCAGACGAGTGAAAGCGAGGTTTCTTGCCGATACCGGAGAGCACCAATATTCTAATCCAGACGATGTCCGATGATGATCGGTCTAGACTGGCACCTTTTGTCAGCCGCGTCGAACTGGAACAACGGCATCTGCTTGTGGCAGCCGATTCGCCGATCCATACGATATATTTTCCCGAAGGCGGCATTGCTTCAATCGTAGCGCGCAACCGAAATGGCGAACAGACAGAAGTGGGCATATTAGGCCGGGAAGGATTTTCTGCTGCGCCGATTTTGCTGGGCAATACGCAGACCCCTCATGAAACCTTCATGCAGGTCGATGGCAGTACCGCCTTGAAGATTGGCGCCCCGCAACTACGATTGGCGGCGGACGCGAGCAAGACCCTGCGTGACCTGCTGCTGCGCTATATCAACACGTTCATGATCCAGACGGCTTCGAGCGTCGTGTCGAACGCTCATCACAGCATCGAGACCCGTCTCGCGCGCTGGCTGCTGATGTGCCACGACCGGGCTGACGGCGATGACATTCTTCTGACCCACGAGTTCATGGCAATGATGATCGCCGCACAGCGGTCGGGCGTGACTTTGGCTCTCCACGTGCTGGAGGGCTACGGAGCTATAAAATCCAGCCGCGGCAAAGTCACGATCACGAACCGCGGCATGCTCGAGGAAACCGCCGGTGATTCCTATGGGGCACCCGAGGCGGCCTACCGGGAAACCATAGCGCCATTTGGTAAAAGCGTGCGAAAATAGAATTGCGGATCACGCAATCGGATCGCTTCCGGTTGAAGCCGCACGCTAGAACATAATAATCGGGCAAATAGCAAAAAGGAGAGATTCGAGCGGTGAAGAGCCGTCGGGTCTATGTCGGGTCTATTTTGTTGATAGCCGTGTCGTTCATCAGAGTAGGTAAATTGGGTCCGCACGCCTCGTGAGAGAGTTCAGAAAACTGCGACTATGATGACAGCAATCGTTGATACGCACGTTTACGGGAGTGCATCCACATCAGATGGCCTGCGCGGTGGTTGCCTGCTAAGGCAGGAGCAGGCGTGGTATAAATTGCAAAATATCGCAGTTCATATAAGCTCTGGTCCGGATGACTGCAATTTTTCATACTCTTTGGGCTTTCGAAAGGCGATAAATGATTGAGGGGCTTGCAATCATATTGATGCTGATTTCTGCGGTTTGTTTTTTTCTGCTGCTCTATCCCTATATTGTCTATCCAGCACTTCTCGCGCGTGTGCCCAAGCAGCCGATTGTGTCCGGAGAATTGAATACAACCGTTTCCTTGCTCTTCTGCGCGTTCAACGAGAGCAGGTCACTCAATAGCAAGCTTGCAAATCTGGAGAGCCTCAAGGCTGCGCATCCTGAACTGGAAATTCTAGTCTATGACGATGTCTCGGATGACGATACGGCGAACAAGTTGGCAGAGCGCCCGGAGCTTCTTGCACTTGTTCGCGGAGAGGAGCGAAGCGGAAAGGCTGCAGGGATGAAGCGTCTTGCAGCTCTAGCCCACGGGGAAATCCTGGTTTTCACGGATGCAAATGTTTTGTGCGCGCCCGATGCGATTGACCGGTTGCTGCCCTACTATGCCGATCCTGAGATCGGCGGCGTATGCGGCACGCTTCGCTATGAAAAAGGGGACTCGAGTCCGACGGCAGAAATCGGTGCGGATTATTGGAGCCTCGACGAACGCTTGCGAACGCTCGAATCTGAAACAGGTAATGTCATGGGAGCCGACGGCTCCATATTCAGCATCAAGCGGGCGCTATATCCGCAGTTTCCGAACACGGTTCTTGATGATTTTACCGTATCCATGAGCGTCATCTTCGCTGGCAAACGGCTGATTAAGGCCCCCGATGTCATCGCCTATGAGAACAGCGTATCGTGCCGGAGCGAGGAATTTCGGCGAAAGATGCGGATCGGAGCGCGTGCCTATCACACCCATGCATGGATGCGGCCACAACTGCGCGAAATGACGGGGCTCGACCGGTTCAAATACACTTCGCGCAAGATGCTCCGCTGGTTTGGCGGTGCGTTCCTGATGATCGGCACGGTTACCGCCTTCTTGGCATTGACACTTTTTTCGCTACCGGTCTCAATCCTCTCGCTGCTGGGAGCCGGGATAGGTCTTGTAGCAATTCTGCGCATGAAAAGCGGTCGTCTCGCGAAGGCGGGTGAAATATTGCTGGCAATGATGGCCACTCTGATCGGTGTATTGCAGGGTATGCGCGGGTATACTGTCGTAACATGGTCGCCTGCGAGTTCACGATGACGACAGAGCGCCAGAATATCCCATCGGTGATTCCCAGCCTGAAGATCGCCTATCTGCTGCCTCAATTTCCGGTAGCAACCCAGACTTTCGCGACTTCCGACATCGCAGCTTTGCAGGCCGAGGGGCATGACGTTCGAGTGTATACGATGAAGACGCGAGGAGGTGCTGCAAACCTATCCGACGTTCCGGTATCAAGGACCACGCTGCGCGGCATAGTGCGGTGGCCGCACGTGCTGTGGCGGATGCGCGGTCCGTTGTTGCCTCTGGCATGGAAGATCATGCGTGAACTTGATGTGGCACCGCGGACAGCGATATTCGCATTGCTTTGCCTCCCACGTGCTGCAGAAATCGCCACCGATATCATGGTCAGAAAGCCTGATGTAGTGCATCTTTTCTGGGCTCGCCATCCTGGTCTGGTGCTCGCATTACTCAAGGCGTGCGAATTTTCCGGCATACGCAGTGCCTTTGCCGGGGCATATGATTTGGTCGCAGACGATTTTCTGGTTGACCTGTCCTTGCGCTCGGCGGATGTCGCCTTTTCCCACTCTGAGGCGAACCGGGCTTATTTAGAAAGCAAGGTCGCCTTTGGCACGCACGTGCAAATTGTTCACCGGGGCATTCCGCTCCCCGAAATCGATTTCCAGACAGAGCGCGACTCCCATTTATGGATCACGGCTTCAGCTCTCTTGCCCGAGAAGAATGTCGAGGCTGTGTTGCGTGCGTTCGTGCTAACCCGAACCGAGATACCGGGATTGCGGCTATCCGTTTATGGGGAAGGGCCGGACCGTGCCCGGCTCGAACGTTGGTGCTGTGCGAATAACTGTGCCGGATCAGTGACGTTCCAGGGGCATGCATCGCGTGACGAATTGCAGCGGCACATGGCGCAGGCTGACGCGTTTCTGCTGCTGTCCAAGAAACCATCTGAGCGTTTGCCGAATGTGATAAAGGAAGCGTTATGGGCAGGCTGTTCGGTCATTTCTTCTAATTCCATCGGTATTCGCGAAATCTTAAACGATGACCGTTTCGGTTTCGTCGTCGATCCGGATGACGAGGATGCGGTAAATCAGGCCGTTCGCGGCATTGTACAGCGAGACCGGTCGGAGGATGCAGCACGGAGGGCCGCAGCTAGGAAGCTGATAAAGGAAAGTTTCTGTGCAACGAAGAATATGCGAAAATATGCATCGACATGGGTCCAACACGTGCAAAGCTCCGAGACGCAGCCATGTCCTGCCGTAAGAAAATCAGAGGCACTAAATCGCGGAACCGAGCATTCGGGTCAGAGGCTAGCAAACTTTGACTGACAAACCACTGACGGACGAGGCGGTTAACAATGTTGCCTGGCAAGCCGCAGCAACAGGATCAAGCCTGATCCTCAAGGCCGTTATCCTTATCCTGCTGGCACGGAACATTCCACCCGCGCAATTCGGCTTGATTGCTGCCGCGACCGTGATCACCAGCCTTGCGACCGATTTTAGTCAGATGGGCGTGCACCGCGCCTTGGTGCAGAGACTGTCGTTGCTGACAAGTCACATTAGAAGTGCTTTTGCGATCTCCTTACTGACCGGCACCTTGGCTGCGATCAGTGTCGGTCTGGCAGCGCCGCTTCTCGCGAATATTTTTCGCATGGATCAGTCGGAACAGTTTATCCGGTTTCTGGCTGTGACACTGTTGTTCACCGGAATTGCAGCCGTGTCTTCCTCGCTTCTCCAGCGCGAACGACGATTTCGTGCGCTCGGATTGGTAGATTTTGGAAGCTATCTGCTTGGTTTCGGACTGGTTGCACTGCCGATGGCGATTCTGGACTATGGCGCTTGGGCGCTGGCCTTTGGACAAATGACGCAAGTGGTATCACGCACGCTTGCGCTGTTTGCGTTGCGACGCCCTCCATTTGCTCTGGTCCCGCGTCTAAAGGAGAGCAAGGAATTGCTGCGGACCGGGCTAGGATTTTCCGCTGGACAGATCGGGAATTATATTGCGACGCAGGTCGACTATTTGGTCGTCGGACGTTATCTAGGGGCCGAGGCGTTAGGGATTTACAACCGCGCATACCAGTTTCTCCTTTTGCCCGCACAGTTGTTGGGGACGGTAACATCGTCAGTACTGTTTCCTACTATCGCCTCGATTCAGCATCAGCCCGAACGTGTGGCGCGCGCCTATCTACGAGCACTGGGGCTCATCGCCATGCTGACTTTGCCGACGAGCGGGGCTTTGGCTATTCTTGCTCCAGAACTTGTGGGGTTTCTGCTCGGGCCCAATTGGTCGGCTATGGTTGTGCCGTTTCAGATCCTCGTTCTCACGCTTATTTTTCGAACCAGCTATAAGATCAGTGACGCTGTGACGCTGGCAATGGGGTCTATGTATCGTCGAGCCTTACGACAGTTCGTGTATGCGGCCGCGGTCGCCGGAGGAGCATTTGTCGGCCTGGAATTCGGTTTGGCCGGTGTTGCGATTGGAGTGAGCGGGGCCGTGGTGCTGAATTATGCGATGATGCTGAACCTAGCCCGTGAAATAACCGGGCAAGCGCTCAGGCCCATACTCGCTGTTCAGACGCGCCAGTTTGCGATGGCGGCAGTTTTGGTCGCTCCTTTGTGGGGCACAGCAATATTGGCGCGAAGCTTCGGCCAAACCGATCTTGCGGTAATTGGTCTGGCGGGATTGGTCGGGCTTTCGGTCGCGATTATTGCTTGGGTAAAGTTCCGCCCACTTTTTGGACCGGAGGGTCAGTGGCTGCAGGAACTTGCACAGCGGCGGATTGATCGAATCGCAACCGGAACTCCGGCGAATTCTCCCGATTGATCAAGCTCCGGCCCGTGCCCGAAATGCCGGTGGCAACCGGCTGGCATGTTCCAGCGAATGCAGCGGGTCGCCGTCTGCTCCTTCGGTCCGCATCGCACACAAGCTCCCAATGACGAACCAGAACAGCGTGTCGTTCCAGAACGGCCCGGAATTATGGAACGTTATATGCGCGATGTACGGGATAAAGACGGGAATGAACACCCTTCCGCGCCATAGCAGAAGAGCTACTAGCGGAGTAGTCAGTAACAAGCCGATACCGTACGTGGTCAACATGTTGAGGAAATAATTGTGCAGTTCAGCAACACGTATGACTCCCGCCGATGGCATGGAGTATATTGCCGGCCAAAATTTGTTCCAGTGGTCTTGCGAAGCGAAATCGAACCCGTAGCCTAACGGATTGTCGAGAAACAGGAGTACTCCGAAAGTTACCAGCGGTAGGCGGCCGGTCGATGAATTGTCACCCACCCGGAAGGCGCGTATCTCTGATCCTTGCATAGCGTCGAGGATGATCGGGGCGGCCAAATAGAGAGCGCCGCCGCTCGCCAACAGCAGCATTGCTGCGCTTTTCTCGCCTTTCATGGCAAGATAGACAGTTAGAAATATGGCGGAGCCCAGAATGGGTGAGCGCGTAGCACAGGTAATCGAGACGGCAACAAGTGCCCCCACGGCCAGCAAAATCCGCCAATCTATAATTGATGCTGCCGCTGTTTTCTGCTCCCAGTATTTCAACCCTGCATAGGCGGCAAAGGCTAGGCAGGCCTGGGTTGCCAGATGGATCGGAGAAAAGGACAGACCCATCGGTCGCCGGTTGAGGAACGAGCTGTTTTCATGAAGATCGTGACCCTGCAATCCGCCCAAGGTCTCGCGGAGGCTCCAGGCAAAGTCCAGTCCACCTATTTGCATGAATGCGACGCCAGCGGAAACGCCGACAGCCCCGACAAAGGCCGCAACCGCAGCGCGCGGACCGGCCAGTTCAGAGGCGACGGTTGCGAACAACAGCGTGATGATAGCCTGGACATGCACTTCCAACAGGGCGCGAAAAACAACTGCGAAATTGGCACCATTTACGAAACTGGAGAAACAACCCACAGCGGCCAATATGCCGGCTAGCAGGAAAATCAGTGAATGCCTGGAGATTGCCCTTTGCAGAACTTGCGGTCTCAATATTGCGAAGAACCCGAGCAGCAAGACCGACAATATGCTGCGCAGCGGAATCGAGGCCACGGCCAGCGAGATTAACGCGATGTTGAACAGAACCAGAAAAGCGATGGCTCCCGCCGCCAGCCACGATAGCGGATCTGGCGTATATTTCCCGGCGACAACTGCTGCGAATTCCTCGGTTTGTTGCCTGAACTCCGTCATACCGGGTGCGTTCGGACGACCGTCTCGCCATAGCTGTAATAATCGTGACCACCATACTTCACCCCGGCCTTGCGGGCATCAAACTTTGTCAGCAGTCCGGCTATCGGCACCTTGGTCGGCAGACGCGAAAGCGCTGCATCGAACTCATCCGTCGTGGTGCGGTTAGCCTCGACCACGATCAGCACGGTTTCGACCGAGTCGGCGATCAGAACGGCATCCGCCAGGCCGAGGATCGGCGGGCCGTCGACAAGAATGATATCCGCAAAGACGGCCAGTTTTGATAGCACCGAACGAACGCGTGCGGGTGATAGCAGGCTTACGGGATTGGCCTTGACCATCCCGGTATCAATAAACGCGAAGCCCTTGTTTCCTTGGAGGCAGGCAAGTTCCTGAGGATCAAGCGTGCCTTCCAGCATTTCTGAAAATCCCTGATCGCCAGACGGATTACGTAGATCACCATTGACCACAAGGACTCGGTAACCAAGCGTGCGCAGACCAAGCGCCAGACCTAAGGCGGAGGTCGATTTGCCCTCATTGGCTTGGGTGCTCGTCAATAGCATTGTCTGTGGCAGATGATCTGGCCGCGCCTGCTGTACGGCAGTGGCAAGCGAACTGTACGCTTCGGATTGCGCCGAATGCCGGTTGCGTAAGGCCTCCATCATTTTCTCGCGCCGACCCAATATTGGAATTACACCCAGCACCGAAATTTTGCCGCAGTTTTCAATATCCTCTGCTGTCCGCAATACGCTGTGCAGCTGCTCTCTCAGCAGCGCAATGGACATGCCGGTGATCAAGCCGAACAGACCGGCGAATGACATTATCCATAACGGCTTAGGCGAAGCAGGATCAAGCGGAGGTTCGGCCAGGTCCACTAGAGAAATATTCGCTGCCGGTGCTCCAGCAGCGGCCGAAACCTCCTTGTATCGCTGCAATAACCCATCATAAGCGACGCGATTGGTCTCCACGTCGCGTGCCAGCGAATTATAGCCCACGCTTCTTTCCTGTTCCGCCATCGCGGATCTCCGCAGTCTATCTATCGTTGCTTTCAATTGAGCTTCCTGCCGCGCCGCCGCACTGTAGCGCTGGAAGATGGCCTGCTGGATGTTCCCAGCCAACGCCCCGATCTCACTATTCATCTCTCTAACTTGAGACAGTTTCGCGGCGACCGTGGGATATTCATCCGTATGCCGCCCACGATCTTGGGCAAGCTCCGCTTGCAATTGTGCTTTTTCCGCCAGCAGCTGCTGATACGCGCGGTTGTCCTGTACTTGACTCAACGCAGGGGCGGAGGTGCCTTTGACTTGCCGCCATTCCTGCTCGGCATCGATTCGCCGGGCGGTAGCGGCTGCGAGCAAATTGGCAAGATGCACCACCTGTTGCGCGGGTTCGGAACCTTGCGCCACAGCTTCGGGCAGGGTCGTTCCCGTCAGATCAGCTCGGCGGGCATAGGCCAGCAGGCCCCGTTCCGATGTTTCCAGCTTGCGCTTGGTTTCGTCGAGCCGATCAAGCAGATATTTCTGCGCACGGGTAGTCGTCTCAATCTTGCCATCGAGATTGTCCGCCACCAGCGTTCTGGCATAAGCATTGGCTAGGGTTGCCGAGACGACGGGATCGCCCGATGTGAAAGAGATCCTGGCAAGCCGGGTGTCAAGACCCAGTTCCGCTGCGACATTCTCCTGCAATGCCTGTACAATATTGTTGACCGTATTGTCGTTGATTCCCAGCGCCGAGCGGATCTTCGGCGAAGTAGAAATATTGCTCCTGCGGGCCACGTCAATCGCAAGTGTACGGCTACGCAGCCTGTCAAGCTGGGTTTGGAGAAATCGATTGGCATCCTCGGGTTCGGGATCAAGATCGGACACAGCAATCACTTGTGGTACCTGCTGTTCGATCTGAACGGACGAACTCGCGGTATATTTTTTGGGCAACAGCGCGATCGCCAGCGCGCCAAGTACCAATGCCGCCACGAGCGAAAGGGTTAGTGGGTAGCGCTGACGGTAAACAGCACTCCAAAACCGTTGCAGGGGCGTGGTGTGCGCAGCCTTGTGTCCGTGAATTAGCAAATCGCGGCGTATAGGTCCTACCGCTATCGCTTTGTCCCGCTCCACTGAATCAAACCGGTTTTGCGAAAAATGCTGCATGGCAACCGCGAGTTTGCGACTGTGTCCAACAGGACGAAATGTTTAATAGGCCGCACATAATCATTAAAATAGCCGAAAAACATTGAAAATCGGGACGGAAAGATAATCTCGCACAGCCTCTTTCAATACGGATGCACTGACCACTACGCGATCGCCCGGCAGAATCACGGGATCGGGATCTATTCCGGCGCGGATGCGCGCGATATCGAACCGTGCCCCCGCCTGCTGGCCATTGACATTGCGCAACACGAATATCTGGTCGTTATTGGCATATTGCGAAGGACTGCCCCCCAGCGCTAGCGCCTCAATCAGGGTAGATTTTCCGACTATGGGATAGATGCCGGGCCGGTTGACCGCGCCCTCTACAGCGACGGTCCTCTGGATCGGCGTGACCGTGACCGCGACTCTCGGATTTCTGATGTAGCGCGTCAGTACGTTTTCGATCATTCGAGAGAACTCCTCCGGCGACTTTCCTTCGGCTCGCACGGCGCCAACCAGCGGAAGATCGATATTGCCCGCGGGATCGATCTGTGAGCTTTCAACGCTCAACTCCGGCTCGAGAAGCACCGACACACCGATAATGTCGCCCGAGCGCAACTGGTAGCTCTCCGGATACAGCGCTGCCGTCTCGTAAGGGATGATCGCGTATGCCGCCGGCCCGGCGGGAAGCTGGCTGTTTACGCTGCAAGCCGCAGTAACCATGCAAGCCGCAATAGGGAAAATCAGCCGCGGCCGAGAGAACAAGAAGGTTTGGGGCGCCCGGAGCATCATGATATTTCGTCCGTGCGGAACAGAGCAGGTAGCGTCAACGCGATTATTTTCGCATCTAGGGCAAGCGAGAATTTATTCACGTACGCGACATCAAGCGCGACGCGTCGGTGATAGGTTGTACTGTTGCGGCCATTGACCTGCCACAAGCCTGTCAAGCCGGGCTTGACCGAAAGGTAATAGATGTAAAATCCGCGGTATTTGTATAACTCACTGCGCACGATCGGACGGGGGCCGACGAAGCTCATATCACCCTTGAGTACATTCAGCAGCTGGGGGAGTTCATCAAGACTTGTCATGCGCAGAACCTTGCCGAGCGCTGTAATCCGGGGATCGCGGGCAAGCTTGAAGTGTGCGTTCCATTCCGTACGCTTGCCCGGATCGCAGGCAAGGACCTTGGCCAACATCGCGTCCGCACCGACGATCATCGTACGAAATTTATAGCAACGGAATATCTGGCCACCCATGCCGATCCTGTCCTGTACAAACAGAATAGGGCCTTTTTGAAGAGCCAAGATCAAGATGATCGCCAGCCAGATTGGTGCCAGGAGGAAAATAGCCAAGATACTTGCTGAGATATCGAAAGCTCGCTTCACTATAGCTTGGCTTCTGGCCAGTTCGCGCAATTCTACACGCGGCGTTTGAAGGGTAATCTCGGTTTCCGGGGGATTGACAATACTGGCGGTGAAAATGGACCGCTTCAATGGGCAATCAGCATTGTTGAATTCGTCGAACAGATGTGGTTCTTCTGCTTGGCTGGGAACGGCATCGTGAAGCAGAAAAGATTGTTCTGCACCGTCGGTATCGGATTGCCAATCTTGGTCTGGGACAGGGTGGCTGATGTTATCCGACATGGGACCTAATTCGCTCCTTCGAAAGTCGCCCGCCCGATCCTCGACCTATTGGCTCAGTGGTCCTGTTCACCGAAGGAAATTGTCCGAAGGGCCGCCTTAATCACTACTAACTAATTAGTAACCAATTAGTGCCTGCTGGACATTGGTAATTTTTAACGTACCTTGAAATAATTCTTAATTTTTCTGAAGGTTACTATACGGAAACGCGCCGAATCGGATAAAAGCGCTGCTGGGACTCAGTCTCACGCGGAGCAAGGTACCAATCGCTTCTCGCGTTAGTAAGCTGGCCAGCACGGGCGCGTATTGACACGATCGCCCAATTCTAAAGGCGCTGGATAGACGTGGTTTGCATATTCAGCGACTATGGTGCCGCTAATACCGCCCGAGAAATACATCCCTAAATTCCAATAGCTTTCGGCATTGGAATGCCCGATCGATAGGTCGCGGGCAGCGACTATTTGCTGGCCGTCAATCCAGACGCGCAAACTACCCTGGGTCGGGTGAAGATTTACCTCGTAAACCAAATCATGCAATTCGTCGAAGCTAAGATCACCTTCGTAATGTGTGGTCCCTCCGGTGTCATATTCTCCCCGCGTCGTGATTAGGAAACCGCCATCGGCTCGTCGCCGAAAGGCGAGAGCCGGCGAGCCGCCAAACGTCGAGCCGATATGGACTTGGCCGTAAACGCCGCCCTGTAACTCGCGCATACCCACCGAATCATTCCAACCATGATGCACGAAGGAGAATGCCCCCCAAAGCGATTCGCCATTCGGCAAGCGGGTGGAATTGCCATATAAGCTACCGCTCAGCTCGGCCCGTCTCACCTTGTCGGAATCAGATGCGGAATTGTCTTCGGGAAAATCGCGCAGCTCGAAACGAGCCCTGCCGCCGTCGGGGCTGATCCGCACTGAATGATCCATGCCGTGATGGATCGTCGAACCGGCGTTGACCCGCCAAATTCTGCCGGCCCATTCGATCGGCGAGGGAGTCAGCCCATTGCGCAAAGTAGATCCATAAGGGGCTGCGGCTTGCCTGCTGGCGGCGCAAGCCCGAATGTCACTGGCCCGGTTAGGTTCATGGCAGGATATTGTGGCCGCAAATATTGCGAGGTAGAACGTCAAGCAGAACAAGGTGTTTGGCATTGGATTGACCTCAGGATTGACCTCCATCGAAGCCATGGCTGGCAACTTCACCGGCAATTGGCGTATCGCGCTCGCTGCCTGCATATTCCCCACTTTCGAGCCATTCCCGGGCGGCGAGGGGGGATTGCAGTTTGATGACCACAAGATCGCGAAAGTCTGGCCCCGCCAATATCCTTGCATATTCCTGCCGCTCGCGAATCGTTTTGACAAGTCGTGAGATGCGCCGAGTCCAAGTGGCGCTGGACGCCGAATAGGCGAAGTCGCGTTCTGAGGCTTTTGCGAGCGCAGCACTTTTACCGGTACGCAGTTTATCGCGTCGCTTGCTGATGAAGCGAACCAGTAATCGCGTCAAGATGAGTATCGGCGAATAGTCCAGGTAAACCACTAGGTCGGAGCGCTTCCAGACCAGATGGCGGACATCGCGGTAATGACCATCGATGACCCAGTGATCGTTCGCGACCAGCTCGGCGACCGCGCCGCCGAATCCGTTACGATCAAGCGATTTCTGAGCAAATTTTTGGCGTATTTGGTCCAGTTCATAAAAGGGAAGGTCGAGACGTTCGGAAAGGTCGCGCGCCAGATATGTCTTGCCGCTGCCAGTGCTGCCGACGACAGAGATGCGTTGAGGGTACGAGATGCTAGCCTTCCGCTCCATCAATCCTTCCAACTCCTTTGCTTCGCGGTATCAATATCGGGTAGCAGGATAGAACAGTGTATTAATGGTGACAATAGCGGGCGAAAGGGCCTCCCGTTCTGCAGCCTGTGGCGCTTGGCTTGGGTGCGGCACTTTCCCTTGGCGGCAAAGACTGCCAATGCTATGCGTGCGCTTTAATCTTGTGTACGGCGAATTCGTTCATGATAGCATATCGGGGGTGAGCAGGTAAGTTGGCTTTCAGATTGTTTCTAAAGGGACCGGCCTATAGTCCGGAGCACCGGATCATTGAATTGTTCGGGTTTCCCGGGGCAGGCAAGACGACTGTCATCAAGGGCTTGCAATTCAGTGGAAAGATGATTTCGCGCGAAGAGGCGTCCGCCGCTTGGCACGACCAGTCTTATTTGACCCGTGCCTCGGTTCTTGCGCGAATCTTGCGTGATTTTGCGTGGATGCATTCAATCGTTTCTCTGGTCTGTCGCACTCCATTGACGCGAGGTGAGAGCCTTCTCCGTCTGTCGCGACTGGCCGCGACGAAGCCCTGGATTCGGTCACTGGAGGGAAACCTTCTGTTTGACCAGGGCATGCTGCAGCGCCTTTGGTCGATCTTCTACACCGAGGGTGTGACCGTTCCCCCACTGTCCGTGCTGACGCGGCTCCTGAAGCAATATTATGCAGAGTTTGATGTGCAGATCGTGGTGATCGAGGTATCGCCGGAACTTGCCTCCCAGCGGGTTTACGAACGCAGCATCGGTAACAGCCGCCTCGACCCGTTGCCCGCGGATGAGGTGTTGACTAAATTGAGGAATACCGCCGGTTTGCCAGGGGCGCTCTTGACAGCGGCGCGTGAGGCCGGACTGTCGGTCATTACGCTGGACGGCTCTGCTTCACCCGGCGAGGTCGTGGCCAAATTGCAGGCGATAATCGATACGCAGAAAGGACAGGCCGACGTGAAGCGCCCGGGGTCCGGTATCAGGCCATGCGGCGGAGTTGCTGCCAAATAAGCGCAAACAGCTGCGCGGTAACAGTGTCGGTATCTCCTCTCGCATCAATCACCGCGATATTGTAATCACGCTCTTGCATTAGGTGCATGAGCGCGATGCGCCGGTCGAAATTGGCAGGATCGATATCCCCGGGCTTGCGCGCGTGCGAAGATGCATAATCGCATTCCAGATGAATGGTGAAATCTGGTGCACGGCGCGCCATCGCTCGGTACAGTCGTTTCTCTAGTTGCCACAGCATTAGTGCCAACCGATATCTGCTCGCTGGCGCTTCAGACGGCCCGTCAAGGATACCTTCCACGAAATTCTGCGGCCAGCGGTCAGTGATCACAAGTGTTCCTGATTTGGCCAACCGCGAGGCCCGTCTAATACCGAGATATCGATTGCCGGCTACCGCTAAACGCCAGATCGCGGAACCGACCGAATGAAATACTCCGCGCTCCACCTTATTACGCTTCTTGCCGGAGGGTGCCGAGTTAAGGACGCCAGCGGCAGCTGTTGACTCCGGTGTGCGTGCGAGACGCAGCTTGCTGCGAAACCTCATCCAGCTGCCGTCATTCGAACCGAGATAGACCGTGGTGGAACGGAATTTCCGCCCGAAGATTTCCCTCAATCGCACTGATTGCGTGGACTTGCCGACTCCGTCCGGCCCAACCAGCGCCACGACGCAGCCCGGGCACAATCTGCGCTTGTGGGCTTCTCGTCCCCGCACGTGTCGGGTAATTCTCCGCATGACCGAAAAGGATGCACGGCGCATCCAGTGAATAGCCCGGTCTCTCCACGCAACCAGCGGCCCGATATTGTGCCGCCGCCGGACTGCCTGACGGATATCGCGCATGGCTCGCCGATCGAGAAAAAACCGTGATCCGTCCCGCCGTGCAGCGCAGCGGATGTTCCACATCCCCAGATCAACGGTGAACTCATGATCGCAGGTCCCTGGGGGAAAGGCTTCAGCGATCATGCGGCCGAGGTCCCCGTCAGCGCGAAGCCAGCGGCTTGGCGTCCAGCCATTAATTCGAAAAGCAGCACGCAAGAGTGCTATCTGTAATTCCACTGCGGGCGTGACACGCAATAGGCCTTCAGGTCCTGCCTTTTCAACTTGGGTCGGCAACAAGTCACCGAATTCCAGCGCCCGATAGCGCTTGTGAAATTTGGGTCCGGTCATTACCGCATGGGCGAGATCGAGATGCAGTACTCGTCCGTCGCCTGTCGGAACGAACCAGTCCTCCCTCTCCGGAATTGCATTGTCGTAATATCGGCATGGATATCCACGAATGCCGCCTGCATCGGTCAGAACACCGCGCAAATCCGGTAAATTCTCTTCTGATGCCAGAAGATCGAGATCGGTAGAGCCGGCCAGCGCGGTCTGGATCGCATTGCAATTTTTATACAGCGCGCACCTAATCTCCTCGTCCGTTAGCCGAGCGAATAGCTCGCCGATATCATAGCCTGTCAGGTCGGCAACGCCGTACCTGGTCTGTAAAGGAAAGGCGGAAGACTTCATTGGCATCACGACATGGTTTGGGGCCTGTTTGCAAAAAGGGGTATGCCTGTCGGCAAATTTCCGAACGAATAGCTGCTTTTGAAGGCGTTGTCAGATCAAATTTTGATATCGTCGCACTAATTCCATGGACAACCTGATACTGCAGGGTGAATTTGACCGCTCGCCTGCGTAAGGGGAATTAAGGGAAGAGCTGCTGCGTTTGTACGCGATTGGTTGGCGCGACTGTTTTTCCATCCTGATCGGAATCTGGGAAGTAGCAGCCTTGGCCCGTCCTTCGGCGCAAGTCTAGGTACCGCAAGCCGAGCAGGGACCGCCGATAATCGAAGCAATTTTTGGACAGGTTTTGATTGGTGAGAACCTGTCGTAGGCCGTTCCGCCGTTCTCGAGCGTCGGCCAGCGATATGTTGCGGTAGGTTCCCAAGACAAGGAGCTTCTCTGATGGCGTTGTCCGTCAACATCTCGGCACTCCCAATTTTGGGATAACCGCATCCTCAATATACCCCGACTTTATTCTGGACGAGGTTGGATTGGATTGGACGGAATTGATAAGAATTTGCTGTAAAAGTCAAGGCTTTCAAGCATTTCTGGACGGCAGAGGACTGGACTGGTTAAGCCGGTGGCGGACAGGGTGGGATTCGAACCCACGGAGAGCTTGCACCCTCGGCGGTTTTCAAGACCGCTGCATTCGACCACTCTGCCACCTGTCCGCATAGCCGCTAAAGCGGGGTCGCTCGCGTCCTAGCGTTCCCGATTTGAAAGCGCAAAACATTTTGCAGGCTCTCGTAATTCGGAAACGCAATTCTGGTCTAGCGCCGCTTTCGGGGCGAATGGTTGCATCTGTAGGTTATTTAGGGATTCCCCTGACAGAAGCTTTGTGCGACAACGGGACGACGAAAGGGAAGTATTCATGCGTATCATGACCGCTATCGCTTGCAGCGCAATTGCAATTTTGAGCACCAGCATTGCAACACCGATGGAATATGCCGAAGCACAAAGCAGCAGTACCAGTTTTGACTCCTATCTCCAGCAAGTGCGTCAAAAAGCCTTGCGGGACGGTGTGCGTGCGCAGACTCTTGACCAGGTTCTTCCAGGTTTGACCTATAATCCGCGGGTTATCGAACTGGACCAATCCCAACCTGGTGGTAGCCCCGACAGCGCGATTCCACCCTTTGCTCCCTATCAGAGGCGGCATATTACAGAAGAACGGATCGCGAACGGCAAGGCTGCCTACCGGCGCCTGATTGCAAAGCTTGTCGATGTGGAACGCGAGACGGGTGTACCGGGGCCGATCATCATGGCAATCTACGGTAAGGAAACCAACTACGGTTCCTATACCGGCAATTTCGATATTCCCCGTTCTCTGGCAACCCTGGCCTATGAGGGCAGGCGCCGGGCGCTGTTTGAACCTGAATTGCTTGCTGTATTGAAACTCATCGACCAAGGCGTTCCTCAGTCGGCGCTCAAGGGCAGCTGGGCAGGGGCGATGGGCAAGCCTCAATTTCTGCCATCGGTTTACTTGCGGCTGGCCAAAGATGGCAGCGGCGACGGATATGCGGATATCTGGAATAACGAATATGACGCGGTCGCGTCGATCGCCAATTATTTCGTGAACTCGGGATGGCGCAGGGGAGAGCCTTGGGGGATCGCGGTCAACGTCCCATCTTCCCTTGATCGTTCTGCGATACGAAGCAAAATAACGCCCACTCGCTGTCCGCGGGTGTTTAATCGCCATAGCCAGTGGAAAAGCATGGCGGAATGGCGGACGCTCGGTGTCCTGCCCGCGACCGGAAAGAGTCTCGATGAGAATATGATGGCAACTCTGCTCGAACCCGACGGAATCGGGAACAGGGCATATTTATTGACCGGCAATTATCGCGTCATTCTGGATTATAATTGTTCGAATTTTTACGGGCTAGCAGTGGGGTTATTGGCGGATGAAATACGCAGTTAAACTTGGAATATCTTCTATCGCAACTCTCGCTTTGGCTGGTTGCAGCGGTTCGCGTGATTTTGGTAGTTTCCCCGACAGTACACCTGCTCCCCGCAGTACCGGCCTGGCAGCCGGATCAGCAATGGTGTCCGACTATCCGCAGAAAATTGGCGATCCCTATAAAGTGGGTGACAGTACCTACACACCCGAGGATGTGCAGAGTTACGATGAAGTGGGCTACGCGAGCTGGTATGGCGACGAATTGTCGGGCAATCAGACGGCTAATGGTGAAGCGTTCAATGCACAGGGGATCTCTGCCGCGCACAAGACATTGCCGCTTCCTACCTATGTCGAAGTTACGGCTCTGGATACGGGGCGGACAATTCTGGTTCGGGTCAATGACCGGGGTCCCTTTTCCAACGATCGGCTAATCGACCTGTCTCACGGAGCAGCAAAGCAGTTGGGCATTGATCAGGATGGTGTCACGGGGGTCCGGGTTCGCAAGGTCAATCCCAACGAACAGGAGCGTGCGATGCTCCGATCGGGGGCGTCGGTTACCGAACGCATTGCTACACCGGATTCGCTTTTATCAATATTGCGAAAAAATCTGGCGAAGCTTCCGCGGCCCGCTGCAGCGGTTCAGCGGGCTGCTGCGCCAGCTTCTCCTCCTCTGGCATCCGGCACGATCACCGGAGCATCATCCAATCGTCCAGGCGTTGCCCAAGGCGGAGGGACCCGGGATGGGCGCTTCATCGTCGAGGGCAGCGAACGCCCGATCACTGTCGAGAATAGCATCGGCAATAATTATGTCGGCGGTCTGCCCGGATCCTATGTGGTACAGGTCGCGGCATTCAGCAACAAATCACGGGCAGACAGGCTCGCCAGAAAGATCGGCGCCAAGGTGATGCCCGACGGAACGCGATCTATTTGGCGCGTGCGATACGGGCCCTATCTGAACGAAAAAGATGCACAGGCAGGGCTGGCACAGGCCCAGCAGCACGGCTATAGCGGAGCACGAATCTTGCGGGCCGACAAATAATGTTATGTCACTAATTATTAATCGGGAATTCTGGTCTTAATGAAAAAATATCTTTTGGCGTCACTGCCTTTCATTGCTGTATCGTCCGTTGTTTTTGCGGCACCCAGTTTTGAAACCGATGCACCCATCGCCTATATGACCGACTTGTCCTCCGGCGCGGTATTGTTCGAAAAAAATGCGGACAAACAGATACCCCCGGCTTCGATGGCAAAGATGATGACCGTGTATGTGGCATTCGATTTGTTGAAGAAAGACAAGCTCAAGCTGGATGACAAGTTTCGCGTCAATGAAGAAACCTGGAAGAAGTGGAACAATCAGGGCTCCACAATGTTCCTGGGTGTGGGCGATCAGGTCAGCGTGAGAGATTTGCTGCACGGTGTCGTGACCTTGTCGGGCAATGACGCCTGTGTGGTGCTGGCAGAAGGCATTGCCGGCACCGAAGAAGCCTTTGTCGGACTGATGAACAAGCGCGCCAAAGAGTTGGGAATGTCGAACAGCCGCTTCGGGAACAGCAACGGCTGGCCGGATGAAGGGCGGACCATGGTTACCGCACGGGATCTGGCCACCCTGGGTGCAGCAACCGCGAACAATTTTCCGAAATTATATGATGATTTTTACGGTCAGAAAGAATTTGCCTGGAATGGCATCAAGCAACCGAACCGCAATCCACTGATCGGGAAGGTGGCTGGATCTGACGGGCTGAAGACCGGCCATACCGAAGAAGCAGGCTATGGTTTTACCGGTTCGGCCGAACAAAAGGGTCGGCGACTGGTATCGGTGCTCGCCGGGCTTGACAGCTATAGCGGCCGCACCGAAGAGTCAGTCAAATTTATGAACTGGGGGTTCAATGCCTGGGAGCCGAAGAAGCTGTTCGAAAAAGGCGTCCGGATCCAGAATGCCGAAGTGCAATTGGGCGACAGTTCAACCGTATCGCTGGTTGCTGCCAAGGATCTTTTTGCCACCCTGCCGAAAGGATCAGACGGCGATTTGTCCATGAAGGTGACCTATAATGGTCCGATCAAGGCACCGATTGCCAAGGGTCAGCCTATCGCAAAATTGATTGTCACCATAGCGGATGCCGGACAACAGGCCGTGCCACTGGTCGCAGGCGAGGACGTGGGGGAAGCCGGTTTTTTCGATCGTGTCTGGGCCGGCCTGAAATCTTTATTGGGATTGGCATGAACAAGAAAATCGGTCGTTTCATCAGCCTAGAAGGCGGGGAGGGGGCCGGAAAGTCTACTCAGGCAAGGGAACTCGCCTTTGCGCTTGAAGCAAAAGGCTATACCGTCACCATGACGCGGGAGCCCGGCGGCACCGCAAGCGCCGAGATTATTCGCGGACTGTTGCTGAACGGCGCAGAAGAAAAATGGCACATCCGCACCGAAGCATTGTTGTTTGCCGCATCGAGAGCCGAACACTGCGCAAAATTAATCCGTCCCGCGCTGGCGCGGGGAGAGTGGGTTATCAGCGATCGCTTCATTGACAGCAACCGGGCATATCAGAGTGTGAACGGTGAACTCACCGACGATGACATACTGGATCTGCATCGTGTCGGAAGCGACAATCTTCTTCCCGACCGGACTTTTGTGTTGGACGTTCCCGAAGAAGTATCGACAAAAAGAGCAGCGGCGAGAGATCGGGGCGACAGTGACAGAATCGGACGCAGGAGCACCACATATCATCAAACGGTAATGGCAAAATTCCGTAAATTCGCGGCGGACGATCCCAAACGCATCCGATTGATCGATGCATCTCAGGCGCCCAATATCGTCACCGAAGCGCTTATGGGAAGCCTATGCGACTTGCTGGAATGATTCCATGACGTCATATCTGGGCCACGACAAGCAGCAGCAGATATTCTGCCAGTCCCTCGCCAAAGATATGCTGCATCATGCTTGGATTCTGGCGGGTGACAAAGGGCTGGGCAAAGCGGCTTTTGCGCAGCAAGCCGCTCATTTTCTGCTCAGTTCGCGCGACCGGCCTGCCGGCTTTTCCGAACGGCAAGATGACGAAGCGGGCCATCTTCTCGCCGCCGGCTCGCACCCGGACTTTCGACTGCTCCGCCGCGGGCCAAAGGGCGACAAGGAAGAAAAAAAGGCGCGAGACAATGGTCTGGATTCGCTGGACGAGCATGAACTGGCCCGCAATATAAAGGTCGATCAGATGCGCGCGTTGCAGCCCCTGTTTCAAAACCAGGCTTCCATTTCCGAATATCGGGTTGTCGTTATCGACGCGGCCGATGATCTGGAACGTGCCGGTGCCAACGCCATTTTGAAAAATCTTGAAGAACCGCCCAAAAATACCATTTTCTTTCTGATCAGTCATATGCCGGACCGGCTGTTGCCCACGATCCGTTCGCGATGCCAGATGCTACGCTTCGAGCCGCTGAACGATAATGATATGCGAGTTCTGCTGAAAAAAGCCTCACCAAAACTGGCAGAGGCAGATCTGGAAGCGCTTGTTCTGGCCGGTGAAGGCTCGCCGGGCCGCGCCCTGCAATATATCGAAGTGGGCCTTGCCGAGCTGGAAGGCATGGCTCGCGAAATCATCAAGACCGGCGACAGGGATAATAGACTGAAGAGCGAATTGGCCAGGAAACTGGCGCTGAAGGCGGCGACACCCCGTTATCGTGCCTTTCTTGAACGGGCACCAAGCTTGATCGCTGAACAGATAAAGTCTGTAGAAACCCCCTGTTCAGTGGAAACTATCGAAAAATGGCGGGAAGCCAGCGATCTCGCTTCGATAGCAGTCCCGAAAGCGCTGGATAATCAGGCCGTAATCTTCCGGCTTGGAAGCTTGATGGCAGATATCGCGCCGTTTGGCCAAGCAAAATAGAGATTTTGGCTGTTTACAACTGACGCCAATCCATCAAGAGAGATGGCCATGTCTGAACCCTTCTATATTACCACCGCAATCAGCTATCCCAATGGCCGTCCGCACATCGGCCATGCCTATGAAGCGATAGCCGCGGATGCCATTGCACGATTCTATCGACTGAGCGGCCGTGACGTTCGGCTGATCACCGGAACCGATGAGCATGGCTTGAAAATGGTCCAGACGGCGCGCGAAGCCGACGTTGATACAATCAAACTTGCGGACGAGATGTCCTCGTATTTCATAGAGATGTGCGATAGGCTTAACATTAAATATGATGGATTTCGCCGCACCAGCGAACCCGCACATCATGACGCCAGCACTGCGTTGTGGAAAGCAATGGAAGCCAATGGCGATCTCTATCTCGACCGTTATGAAGGCTGGTATTCGGTGCGTGACGAGGCCTTTTACGCCGAAGATGAAATTGAAACAGGCGAGGGCGGCGAGAAGCGCTCGCCGCAAGGTACGCCGGTTGAATGGACGGCAGAGGAGACATGGTTCTTCAAGCTGTCGAAATATCAGGATAAGTTGCTAAAACTCTACAACGAGCATCCCGAATTCATCCAGCCTGAAAGCCGCCGTAACGAAGTCATGCGCTTTGTCGAAAGCGGCTTGAGGGATCTCAGCGTTTCACGGACCAGTTTTGACTGGGGTGTTCCCGTGCCAGGATCCCCCGGCCACGTAATGTATGTGTGGGTTGATGCGTTGACCACCTATATGACCGGCGTCGGCTATCCCGATACAAGCGGCACGTTCGCCAAATACTGGCCTGCGGATCTGCACCTGATTGGCAAGGATATTGTTCGCTTTCACGCCGTGTACTGGCCGGCGTTCCTGATGAGCGCAGGCCTGCCTCTGCCGAAACAGGTGTTCGGACACGGTTTTTTGCTGAACCGGGGCGAGAAAATGTCGAAATCTGTCGGCAATGTCGTGGACCCGATGGCGCTGGCGGACATATTCGGCGTTGACCAGTTGCGCTATTTTCTTCTTTCCGACGTCGTTTTCGGCAAGGATGGTACCTATTCGGCCGAGGCAATTGTCACCAAGACCAATGCCGATCTTGCCAATAATTTCGGCAATTTGGCGCAGCGCAGCCTGTCGATGATCGCGAAAAATTGCGATGGTCAGGTCCCGATCGCTGGAGAGCAAGCAGAGGCCGAAAAGCAATTGCTGAGCCAACTTGATCAATGCTTCAATGAAGTGAAGGCGGCAATGACCGGTGGCTTGTTCAAGATCGACACTGCGCTTGATGCCATTCGTGAACGGCTCAGCGCAACCAATACATATTTCGCTGATCAGGCGCCATGGGCCTTGCGCAAGACCGATCCTGCAAGGGCCGATACGGTGCTCTACTATACCGCAGAAGCGATCCGGCAACTGGCGATCATGTTGCGCTGGGCAATACCGGACAGTTGCGACCGGATGCTTGATCTGTTGGCGCAACCAGCGGATGCACGCGATTTTGAACATTTGGCCACAGCTATCGAGCCGGGAATTGCCTTACCCCCGCCCCGGGGAATTTTCCCCCGGCTTGAACTGCCGATCAAGGAAGCAGAGGCTTGATATGCTGATCGATAGCCACTGCCATCTGAATTACAAAGGCCTGGTCGAGGAGCAGGCCGCAGTGCTCGAGCGCGCCCGGGAAAGCGGTGTAACCGCCATGCTCAATATCTCAACCCGCGAAAGTGAATGGCGCGACATCGTGAAAACCGCCGAACGGGAAAAGGATGTTTGGGCCAGTATCGGTATCCACCCGCACGAAGCCGATGCCCACCCCGATGTCGATCTTGCCAAGCTGGTCGATGAGGCTGCTCATCCGCGGGTTATCGCGATTGGCGAGACCGGGCTGGACTATTATTATGATCACAGTGACCGGGAACGCCAGAGACAGAGTTTTCGTACCCATATTCATGCGGCGCGCGAAACCGGCTTGCCGATCATCGTCCACACCCGTGATGCCGAAGCAGATACGGCCGATATTCTGGCCGAAGAAATGGAGCAGGGCGCCTATTCCGGGGTTATCCACTGTTTCACTGCGAGCGAAGATTTTGCACAAAAGGCATTGGCCCTCGGGCTCTATATTTCCATTTCCGGTATCGTGACTTTCAAAAATGCCAAAGATCTCCAGGAAACGGCGGCAAAACTGCCGGCAAACCGTCTTCTGGTCGAGACCGACGCCCCCTTCCTTGCTCCTGTGCCACATCGGGGGAAAACCGGAGAACCTGCATTCGTTGCCGACACGGCTCGCTTTCTCGCCGATTTACGAAACGAAAAATATGACGAGCTATGTGAAATGACCAGCCGAAACTTCTATGAGTTGTTCTCAAAAGCGCGATCCTGAACGTGGTTTTAAAACTAACGATATTGGGCTGCGGGACATCTTCGGGCGTACCCCGTATCGGTAATGACTGGGGCGATTGTGACCCAAATGAACCGAAAAACCGGAGAAGCCGGGTTTCGATAATAGTGGAAAGCCCGACCACCAGGATATTGGTCGATACATCCCCCGATTTGCGTAACCAGTTTCTCGATAATGCCGTAGATCAGATTGACGCGGTGATCTGGACACATGATCACGCCGATCATTGCCACGGCATCGATGATTTACGGGCTGTGTTTCAGCAGACGCGCGAACCCATACCCGGCTACGCTCGGCCATTTGCTCTTCAAAAGCTGAAGCAGCGTTTTGCCTATGCGTTTGAAGGGCACAAATATTATCCGTCCATTTGTGATGGCATTACTCTGGACGATGATGTCAAAATTGGGGATATTTCGGTCCGCTATGTCGATCAACCGCATGGCGGCATAACATCGGCGGGGTTGCGGTTCGAGCATCGAGGCAAGTCCATCTGCTACGCGACTGATTTTGGTGAAGTGACCGCGGAAATGCTGGACTTATATCGCTTTTGCGACGTGTTTGTTGTCGATGCGCTACGCGCCAAACCGCATCCCACGCATGCTCATCTGGATATGACTTTGGATTTCATTGACACTCTGCAGCCGGGGTTGAGTTTGTTGACGCATATGGACAACTCGATGGACTATAACCATCTTGTTACCATATTGCCGGATCACGTCCGGCCCGCTTATGATGGCTATGTGAAAGAAATCTGACCGTTGACCGAAGACCAAAATATCAACCTTGTTTTTGCAATCGGCGCGCTCGTGCTGGTAGCGAGTGCATTATTCTCGCGGCGGATGGGCTTTGCGGAGATTATTCGCGTCGCACTCGTGTGGATTGCCATATTCGCGGTGTTCATCGTCGGCTTTTCCTATCAAAGCGAAATATTGGCGGTCTGGAACCGGGTTTCCGGTGAAGTCACCGGCGCGAATGAACAGCTGGTGGTCGGCGATACATTGAGGATAAGGCAATCAGCAGACGGTCATTTCTGGGTAAGCACATTGGTCAATGAACTGCCGGTCCGGTTTCTGATCGACAGCGGCGCAACAACCACCGCCATGACGTTGCGAACAGCGCAGAGCGCCGGCATCGAAATCAGCGAAAGTCCGTTCCCGGTCATTCTGACAACGGCCAACGGATCGCTTGAGGCGCAACGAGGAACCATTCAATCGCTACAGATCGGTCCGATAGTGGCGCAGGATCTACCGGTTGTCGTGGCGGAAGAATTTGGCGATTCCAACGTGATTGGCATGAATTTTTTATCAAAGTTGCGAAGTTGGCGCGTAGAAGGGCGGGAAATGGTGTTGGAACCGCCACCTTCTCCGGTTAAATGATATTTTTATTTAACATAATATATATTATCAACCTTAATGATGGATAAGAATGGATGCCCAGTTGATCAGTCCCCTGCTTGAAATCATGCGGCGTTTGCGCGATCCGGTGAGCGGTTGCGATTGGGACAAAGTGCAGACGTTCAAGACCATCGCGCCATATACTATCGAGGAAGCTTATGAGGTCGCCGATGCCATCGAACGCGATGATATGGTTGCACTCAAAGACGAGCTTGGCGATTTGCTGCTTCAGGTGGTCTTTCACAGCCAAATAGCCGCTGACACCGAAAAATTCGATTTTCAGGATGTGGTGCAGACCATCTGTGACAAAATGACCCGTCGGCATCCGCATATTTTTGGCGAAGCTGACGCAAGCCCCGGATGGGAGCAGATCAAGGCCAACGAACGAGCCGGAACCGGTCAGTCGAGCGCGCTGGACGGCGTCGCTCTCGCCCTTCCCGCCTTGTTGCGGGCGCAGAAAATCCAGAAGCGCGCGGCGCGCGTCGGATTTGACTGGCCGGACAAGGCACCGGTGAGAGCAAAGCTTCTCGAAGAACTGGACGAGGTGACGGCCGCGATCAGCGACGAGGAAATCCACGAGGAGATCGGAGATTTGCTCTTTTCCGCGGTGAATCTTGCCCGTCATTACAAGGTCGATGCCGAGCGCGCTCTGGCTGATGCTACGGCCAAATTCAGCAAAAGATTCAATCAGCTGGAGTCCGGCCTGACCAAAGATATGCAAGAAATGACGATCGAAGAACTGGAAGGGGAATGGCAAAAAGCCAAGGTTGACCTGGCCACATCCTGAACATCTAATGCAGCGCGTAATAGCGGCCCCAGTTTCGCGGAGACATTTCCACCGATAAAACGAGATTGTCTGACTGCTGTTCGCTGCTCAGCACACGTCCATTTTCGTGTAGCCACGCTATGCGTTTTCCGTCTGACGCTGCGATCACTATCTGTTCGGATTTATAGCCTTCCGACAATGTCTTCGCTATCAGATCGACCAGAGCCTCGAGACCCGCTCCGGTCTCGGCCGATATCGCGCAGACATTTTCCGGCAAGGGCGACGCGATACGCGCATATTGCGGGTCCTCGGGACCGATCTTGTCAATTTTGTTCCATGCTTCGATTACAGGAGGCCCCTCGCCTGCTTCCGCAGACACACCAAGATCCGCCAGTATCTGTCTGACATCCCGGGCCTGTGCATCGCTAGCCTCGTGCGAAATGTCACGCACATGGACGACGATGTCGGCGGCACTTACCTCTTCGAGCGTGGCACGGAAGGCCGCGATCAATTGCGTCGGCAAGTCGGATACAAATCCAACCGTGTCCGACAATATGGCCTTGTCATAGCCGGGCAAGGGAAATTCTCGCATCGTCGGGTCCAGGGTTGCGAACAGCAAATCCTCGGCAAAGACATCCGCTCCGGTAAGCCGATTGAACAAGGTGGATTTTCCGGCATTTGTATATCCCACCAGCGCGATAACCGGCCAAGGAGCGCGCTGACGGCGGTCGCGGTGCAAAGCGCGAGTCTTGCGCAAATGCGCCAGATCCTTCCGCAGCTTGGCCATCCGGTCACGGATCATCCGGCGATCGGATTCGATCTGGGTTTCGCCCGGCCCACCGAGAAAGCCGAAACCGCCGCGTTGCCGTTCAAGGTGGGTCCAACTGCGAACCAGGCGGCCCGCCTGATAATCGAGGTGCGCCAGCTCAACCTGCAAACGGCCTTCTGCCGTGGCCGCTCGGGCACCGAATATTTCCAGAATCAATCCGGTGCGATCTATAACCTTGACCTCAAGCTTTTCTTCAAGATTTCGCTGTTGAATAGCGCTCAAACTGCCGTCCACAATCAATATTGTAGCCTCATGTTCGGTCATCATCGATCGAATTTGGTCAACCTGGCCCGATCCGAACAAGGTAGCGGGCTTGGGTTTACGAACCGAAAAATAATGGGCAGCGGTTACGACCAATCCAATTGCCGAAGCCAGGCCAACGGCTTCATCTAGCCGATACTCAAGCGCGGCCTCGCTGAGAGAGACCATGTCGGGATGCACGATAAGTGCCCGACGGCTTTTGCTGTCGAGGCTTTCCTTTTCAAATGGTATCAATGCGCACCATCGGCTGCTTGGTTATAGTCTGCCAGATTGAGCGGTCCGCCCGGTTGCACTGTCGATATGGCATGTTTGTATACCAGTTGTGACAATCCTTCCCGCTCGAGCAGAATGCAAAACAGATCATAAGCCGAAACTTCGCCTTGCAACATCACGCCGTTGACCAGAAACATCGTTACCGGATCCTTGCTGTCCCGGACGGCTGTGAGGAACACTTCCTGCAGCACCCCTGCTCTGCTTTTGGCATTGTCCATCAGTTCAGAAAATGGCTTTGTATCAATTGCTTCGGAAGGCATAATCGTTGAAATGGCATGTTTATATACCAGCTGGGATTGCCCATCGCGACGGAGCAGCACCGAAAAATTGTCGAACCAGGTCACAATGCCCTGGAGTTTGACGCCTTTGACCAGGAACATGGTCACCGGCGTTTTTGACTTTCGTAGGGAGTTGAGAAACAAATCCTGTAAATTATTCGACTTGTCGGTCATTTTTGACTCCAATTATTGGCCATCTTTACGATGGCATTTTATGTTTTGTACGACGATCTGTTCCGTATTTCGGGGGATCGCCGATTTATATATATATGTGATTAGCGTGGTTACGACAACCGCTTAACCACCCGATTCACTCGACTTCCGATTTCTTTCGCGAGGCGAGGCCCAATATCTTCAACTTTCGGTGCAGCGCAGATCGCTCCATGCCGATAAAATTTGCGGTTTTGGAAATATTGCCGGAAAAGCGCCTGATCTGTACTTTCAGATATTCCCTTTCAAAACTCTCCCTCGCCTCTCGCAACGGCGATCCCATGAGCGAAGCCACGCCCTGGTCGAGATCGTCATCATTGCCCAAAATTTCAGATGGGAGCATTTCGACTTCGATTTTTGCAAATTTGTCTTTGGGTGCCAAAATTATCGTCCGCTCGATAACATTGCGCAATTGCCTGACATTGCCCGGCCAGTCGCAAGCCTGGAGTGCGGCCATCGCTTCATCGGAGACTTCGGGAGGATGCAAGCGTTGTTCGGCCGCAAACCGTGCGGCATAATGTTCCACCAGAACCGGAATATCTTCACGCCTCTGGTTCAGCGGCGGCAATATTACCGGCACGACATTGAGACGGTAGAACAGGTCTTCCCGAAACCTTTTTTCACGTATCTCGATTTCAAGGTCGCGTGACGTCGCCGATACCACGCGGACATCGACATTCACCTTTTGGGAGCCGCCCAGCCGGTTGAAACTTTGCTCTGTCAAAACCCGCAATATCTTACCCTGAGTGTCGAGCGGCATGTCGGCGACTTCATCGATGAACAAGGTTCCTCCATGGGCCTCTTCCATCAAGCCGGTCTTCTCTATTTTTCCGTTGCGTTCGGTTCCGAAAAGTTCCTCCTCTACGCTTTCCGGAGAAAGCCTCGCTGCGCTGATTGTGACAAAGGCAGCATCGGAACGAGAGCTCCAGTTATGCATCAACCGGGCGGCAACTTCCTTGCCAACTCCTGCCGGACCGGAGATGAGTAGGCGGCTGCCAGTGCCCGCCACACGCTTCAAAGTGGCTCTCACATTGTTGACCGCGGTCGAGTTTCCGGTCAGTTCATCCGCATACCCAACCCGTGCCTTGAGAATTTCATTCTCCCGGCGGAGCCGTTCTGTCTCGGTCGCTCTCGCCACCAGATGCAATAGATGTTCGGCTTCGAAAGGTTTTTCGATGAAATCGACAGCGCCTTGCGAAATGGCGGCGACAGCGGTGTCGATATTACCGTGACCAGAGATCACGATGATCGGCAATTTTGCATCGAGTTGCTTCATTTCACTCAGCAACTCCAAGCCATCCAGTCGCGAGCCTCTCAGCCACACATCGAGCAGGACCAGAGAAGGTCGACGCTCGTTGACCGCAGCCATGGCCGAGTCGCTGTCAGCGGCTACCCGGGTACTGTATCCCTCGTCTTCCAAAACACCGGATATCAAATCACGAATATCGGGTTCGTCGTCGACAACCAAAATATCTAACGCCATGCTGAACCTCTAATCCCTATTTCTCAGTTTCTGCTATCAGACCGTCATTCTCGGCGGTTTCGATCCGGCTCGTTCCAGAACTCGCAGCGGCCCCATGAGACAATCTCGCCAATTTCGACGGGCTGAACATGATTGTCACTTTCGTGCCACCATCTGGAGCATCGCCGAATTTCATTTCGCCAAAATGCTCCTCGACTATTTTCTTAACGATCGCCAAGCCCAGTCCCGTACCGCTGGCACGTGTCGTCATATAGGGTTCAACAATCCGGTCCCGTTCGATCGGCAGGCCGATGCCATTGTCCGTCAATTCGATCACAATGAGTTGCTTCTCCGTTCGAACCGCAAGCTCTATTTCACCGTCGGAAACCTGAAAATCTGCACTGGTTTCGGCTTTTTGCTGAATGGCTTCCGCGGCATTTTTTATGATATTGGTCAACGCCTGCCCCAACTGCCGGCGGTCGCAAACAAGCGATATCGGTTGATCATCAGAAACAAAATTAAACGCGATGGCCGGATAGGCAACGTCCTGCATGAACAAGGCCTGCTTCAGGATATCGACGAGACTTTCCTCGCGGAAAACGGGCTTGGGCATGCGCGCAAAGGAAGAAAACTCATCGACAATATTTCTTAGATCTCCGACCTGCCGGACTATCGTGTTTGTCAGATTGTCGAACACGGCAGCATCGTCCTTGATATGCTTCCCGAATCTGCGTTTAAGCCGCTCCGCAGCCAGTTGAATCGGTGTTAAAGGATTCTTGATTTCATGGGCAATGCGTCGCGCGACATCGGACCATGCGGCCCGCCGTTGATCGAGCAGTTGCTGCGTTATATCTTCAAAGGTGATAACGTGTCCGGTAGGACCGCCGACAATTTTTACCGCCAATGTTCTCACGTCGGAATCGGAAGCAAATTCGATGATACTGTTTTCCACACCGTCATGGATCAGTTCAGCAAATTGCGGTGCAGCCTTCCCTATTTCGACATCGAGCAGTTCATCTACCGATTTTGAAAGCAGCGACTGGGCCTGCGAATTGACAAGCTTGATCTCACCTTTTTCGTCCAGGCTGATTATACCGGCCGTGACCGATTCCAGCACGGCCTCGATGAATGCCCGCCTGCTACCCAATTGTTCATTCGCGGTGATCAAGGCCGATGTTTGGGTTTCGAGCCGTTCGGTCATACGGTTAAATGCCCGCCCCAACGTCCCGATCTCGTCATTTTCAAACGTCCCCGGAACCCGCGTAGCAAGGTCCCCTTCGGTGACCCGCTTAGCCGCGTGAACCAAGTCGCTGACCGGCTTGACCATCCGGTCTGCAACCACCAATGCAATCCACAATACCAGACCGACGATGAGCAGCGAGATAACAAACAAGGCAATGTTGAATTGTAATTGCAGGCTTCTGGATCGAGAAAATAACTCTTCATAATCGGCCAGGACAGATTGCGCTCTTTCCCACTGACTCAATGCCAGCATATCGGAATCCCGCGCTGCGTACAGGAATATGCGTGATTCCAGATCAAGCGGGGTCACCGCCTCGATCTTGTTCGGCCTGGCGGTTACCACATAGTCTTTCCCCTGCTCGAGTTGCTTCAGGACCGCATCGGTTATCTTGGGGTGGGAGTCTCCGTCATCCGGATCAACCGCTGCCGCCGTTCGTGCCACACCATCAGGCCCGATTTCGATAATAGCGGATTCATTGAGCTTTCGAGACAGCACTTGAAAGACATAGCCTTCGGCGAATTCAGGGCTTTCCAGATTGGCCTGTTGCAAATAATTGCGCAAATCATTGGCCATGGTGATCGTTTCCTCACCGACTTCGCGCTGATTCTGCTCGTAATATCCGCGCGCCAGATCATTGGCATTTTCGAGCATGCCCCGGGCGCGATCGGAAAACCAGAATTCCACGCCATACTGGAAGAGCAATGAGGCAAAAATAACCACGAGCAACATCGGAATGCTGGCCACAAGAGAGAATAAGGCAACCAGCCGGACATGCAGCCGGCCCTTGCTGCCGATCGAAGACTTGGCGGCCCTCCCCTTCGCGATCCGCCGACCGAAGAGGACAAGCAATGTCATGGCGGGAATCAAGTTTGCAACCAGCAGGGCGGCCGTCAACGGCGGTGAAATAAAATCGGTCTGATCCGATTGACTGCTCAGCAGAAAATAGGTGCCAACCATTATGGCTCCGAACAGGAGCAAAACAACCCATTCGATACGCCGGATCACGGCATCTTGCTCGGCTATGAGCGAAAGACGCCGTAACCAATTGGGTACACGTTGGTTCGCGATCTGGTTGGAAACCGTCATTGTGATTTCAATACAACAGTTTCGTTGCAGGAAAAGCACTAATATTGCAAAAATATCACGATTCGGCGAGCGATACCCTCACTTCATCGTAGGAGTCTATTTGGACTGGGCCGGATCAATTTGATATTCCTTGAGTTTCTTTCGCAGCGTGTTGCGATTTATGCCAAGAATTTTTGCCGCTTTTATCTGATTGCCATGCGAGTGACGCATCATTTCGACCAGCAGGGGCTTTTCAAATTTTTCCAGCGCCTTGGCATATAGATTTTCCTTCTCCGGATTGGCCATCAAGTCGAGAACAATGGATTTGATATGACTTTCAAACTCCAGACCATCTGATTCAACCCTATCCTCGCCGCGCTCTGCCGAAAGGATACGACGAATGGCGTCTTCGGAAAGCGTATCCTCCCTGCTGGTCACGACAAGGCGATAGATTACATTCTTGAGTTCCCGAACATTCCCACGCCAATAGTGATGGCAGAGCAAGTTCATTCCTTCCTGGGAAATCTGCTTGTGGGGTAATCCTTCCGTAACCGCAAGTTTGAGAAAATGAATGGCCAGTGCCGGGATGTCGCTTGCGCGCTCCCTGAGAGGGGGCAATTCGATCGGCACAACATTAATCCGATAATATAAGTCTTCCCGAAATTTACCCTGTTCAATCAGTGCCAGAAAGTCATGGTTGGTGGCGGCAATGATCCGGACGTCAACCTTGACCAGTCCCTTGCCACCGACACGACTGATTTCCCCCGACTGAAGTGCACGCAAAAGTCGTGTCTGTGCATGCATCGGCATGTCCCCGATCTCATCCAGGAAAAGGGTCCCTCCCTGCGCCTGTTCGAATTTGCCCGGGGCACTTGTCACCGCGCCCGTAAAGGCGCCCTTTTCATACCCGAAAAGCTCGGCCTCAATCAGCTCCGAGGGAATCGCGGCCATATTCACCGCAATAAAAGGTCCGGATTTCCTGTGTCCCAGACCATGAATAGCCTCGGCGACCAGTTCCTTTCCGGTCCCGGATTCTCCCAGGACGAGGACCGACAGATCATTTTTCAGGAGCCGGGCGATCATCCGATATACTTCCTGCATCGCCGGGCTTCGGCCGACGAGCGGCAGGCTTCCTTCGTCCATCGACGAGCTGACTGGCTCTGCGGTTTTCGGTTTTAACGCCTGTCCGACCACCTCAACCAATTCATCCAGATCGAATGGCTTGGGTAGATATTCGAAAGCTCCGGTCTCCGAAGCCCGCACAGCGGTATTGAGCGTGTTCTGTGCCGAAATGATAATGATAGGAATATCGGGGTGGGTGGCCCTCACGCTATCCAGCGAAGAAATGCCGTCGCCCTCTCCCAATCCGACATCGGTCAGCAGCAAGTCATAGGTGCTGCTGGCCATCAGAGCATCCCGCTCCGCTATCGACTTGCAGCTTTCAACATCATAACCGTCGGCCCGCAACGCGGTGATAATGACATGGCTGACCGACAAATCGTCTTCGACTAGTATGATTTTTTCGTTGGCCATAATATTGTCCTGATGTCAATTTGTCGGTGCGATGGGAAGAAACAGAGTGAATCTGCTCATTTCCTCCCGGTTTTCCCGATCGTAACGGATGCGTCCATTCATATCCCGCATGAGCTTCTCCACAAGCGCGAGACCCAGCCCCTGCCCCGCCTTCTTGGTTGAGACGAAGGGCGAGAATATTTCTCGCTCCAAATCCGGCGGAACGCCGGGACCGTTGTCGCACACCATGACTTGAATGGGTAATCGAATGGCCTGCTTCTCTCTCTGTGCCGACATGGAGGCGCCAAAACTGTAACGCGTGACGACCCGAATCTCCGGATTTGGCAGATGTTTGGTGGCGTCGATCGCGTTGGCAAACAAATTCGTCAAAACCTGCATCATGGCATCCGGGTCAACCAGCGCATGTGGGAGAGACGGATCAAATTTGTCGTTGATTTTCACGACCTGACCGGTGGCCGCCTCAATCGATCTCCGCGAACGATCTATCAACGTATGAATATTGACGGCCTTGATCTGGGCCGGCTGATTGGATGACAGGGTCTGCATCCTGTCCAGCAAGCTGACCACTCGCTCCACTTCCGCGGTGATCATCTGGGTTAGCGGTTTTTGTGATTCATCGAGCTGCCGGTCAAGCAACTGCGCCGCCCCCTTTATGGCGGCGAGCGGATTTTTTATTTCATGACTGAGGATATCCGGTGCCCGAATCGCGAGATTGGAGGTATCGGTGTTTTCATTCTCGATTATCGGACCGTCCTGGGTCACCAACGACAAGGATACCAGCCGCCAATCGGTATCGGACGGCAGAGGATAAATGTCAAAATCGACAATTCCCAGTTTGCGGTCATCGCTGGAGACCATCACGCTGCGAGCGGTAAGGTTGATTTCCTGCCCGGTCAAAGCCGCATTCAGTCTGGGATCGGAAAATTGCAGGACATGTTTGATCTTGCGACCGATCAAATGTTTGGCACTGGTTCCGAACAATGCTTCGCCGGCGGGATTGACCCGCGTTACGATATGTCGGGAATCCACCACCATCAGGGCGAGGTTCAGTCCGGCCAGAATTTGCTCGCCCGACGGATTGCCGTCCATCAAGCTGCCGCTTTGTTCAGCCAAGGCGTATAAAAATCCTCGAGCATTTTCAGGACAATATGCGGGTCGGTCACACTGTTCGCCCGATTCCGGAACTCTGCCGAACCGGGGAGTCCCTTGGTGTACCAGCCGATATGTTTTCGAGCGACTTTGACGCCGACATCCTCGCCATACAGCTTCAGCATGTCACGATAATGCTCATCCAGAATTGTATATTGCGTCTGAATATCCGGATCCGGCAGACTGTCGCCGGTTTGAAACCAGTGCATGAACTGCCCCAGCAGCCAGGGCTTGCCATAGGCCCCGCGACCAATCATCACGCCGTCCGCTCCGCTTTGTTCCAGCGCGGTTTTGCCATCCTCGATGGTGCAAATATCGCCGTTGACGATAACCGGCACGGAAACCGCCTTTTTGACCTTTTCTACAAAGGCCCAGTCCGCGCTTCCCTTGTACATCTGACAACGGGTTCGGCCATGCACGACGATCATTTTCGCACCGAGGTCTTCTGCGATATGGGCCAGTTCCGGCGCGTTCAGGCTTTGATGATCCCAGCCCATCCGCATTTTGACCGTAACCGGCACTTTGACCGCCGCAACCGTGGCTTTGATCAGAGAGGCAGCCAGCGGAAGATCGCGCATTAAGGCCGAGCCCGCATCGCCATTCACAACCTTTTTCACCGGACAACCCATATTGATGTCGATAATCTGCGCGCCGCGATCCTCATTGAGCTTGGCGGCTTCGGCCATTGCAACGGGGTCACAGCCAGCAAGCTGCATCGAGACCGGCTCTTCGCTCGGATCCCATGCGCATTTTTGCAAGGATTGGCGCGTTTCCCGGATCATCGCCTGGCTAGCGATCATTTCCGTGACATTGAGCCCGGAGCCAAAGCGCCGGACCAATTTGCGAAACGGCAAATCGGTGACGCCGGTCATCGGCGCCAGCAATACCGGACTTTCAATTTCAATGTCGCCAATCGAGATGGGGAAAAGTTTCATCAGCACTGCCTAAAATTTAAGCACCCCTTATCGACAAATCTATTTCGAAGCAAGAATTGCTTCAGGCGGGTTCAGAGCGTAGATCGCGATTCATGCTTGAAACCGGCGATCCCTCCGAAAAAACTCACGCGTTGATCGTTGCCGCCGGCGTCGGCTCACGGGCCGGATTGCATGTGCCCAAGCAGTTCAAACCGATTTTCGGGAAGCCGATGGTTCGTCACAGCGTGGAAAGTTTCTTGTCCCATCCCGCCATAGATCACATCTGGATCGTGATTGCCGATGGACAGCAGGAGCAACTGCGCGAAGCCCTTGGCCCCATTTCTTCCTCCAAGCTGGTTATCGGCGGCGCGACGCGTCAGCAATCGGTGTCCAACGGTCTGGCCGCGATCCAGCATGATGGCGGCGCTAAGAATATTCTCGTCCATGATGCGGCGCGGCCTTTTATTCCGCATAAGGTGATTGACCGTCTGCTCGACCGGCTAGAAACTGCATCGGCGGCTATCCCGGTTTTGCCCAGTGTCGATACCATGGTGCAACTCCGCGACGGACAGCTGGACCGGCCAGTCGATCGGAATAGCCTTTGGCGTGTCCAAACCCCCCAGGCCTTTGACTTTTCCAAACTCGTAGCTGCTCACCAGCAGTTTCCCCCCGATCATAATGCAAGTGATGATGCGCAAGTGTTCAAGGCGGCCGGTCATGTTGTGACGGTTGTCGATGGCGACGAGGCGCTGAAGAAATATACATTGCCCGCGGACTTCGGCGGCGAGAGGAAACAGGATATGCGCCAGATACGTACCGGTATGGGCTATGATGTTCACCGGCTGGCCGACGGTGAGGACCTGTGGCTTGGCGGCGTGAAAATCGACCATGACAAGGGACTTGCCGGGCACAGCGATGCCGATGTCCTGCTGCACGCGCTGACCGATGCCTTGCTGGGTGCGATAGCAGCCGGTGACATTGGCGACCATTTTCCACCCACGGACCTGCAGTGGCGCGGTGCGGCTTCGGCCCAGTTTGTCCAATATGCCGCGTCGCTCATCGGGGAGAAAGGTGGTGTGATCCATAATGCAGACATGACGATCATTTGCGAAGCTCCCAAGATCAAACCACACCGCGAGACGATCCGAAGCAATATTGCAGAAATTTTGTCGATCGGGTTGGATCAGGTCAGTGTCAAGGCAACGACTACCGAGGGCCTCGGCTTTGCCGGACGAGAGGAAGGGATTGCCGCAAAGGCCATCGTCACAATCTCACTGGAGGAAGTTTGATGAACAAAAAATTGATCGCTGGCCTGATGATTCTGGGTATCGCCCATTCTGCGACAGCACAAGCGACCCAAGTCGAAAAATGCTTGAGTGTGGCCCAGGCCGAAGCGCTGGTAACCTATCTTCTGCCATCAGCGGTGCATGCCAGTCGTACCAAATGCGCGGCAAGCCTGCCGGCGGCGACACCCTTGTTGAAGGAAAATTCAGAACAGCTCGCGAAATATCGCGCGGCCTCGGAAGGCGCTTGGCCGCGAGCCAAGAGCGCGGTAGCGGTATTGGCTGGCGAAAAGCTGCCCCCTCAAATTGACGACGCGCTCCTGCGACCGATCGCAGATGCGATGTTCACCCAACTGATCAGTGAAGAAATCAAGCCTGGGGACTGCAATCTGATCGCCAAAATTTATCATGATCTTGAGCCGATGCCCTCCTCGAACCTTGCCAGCCTGGCGATTTCCCTCGTCCAGGCTGCGACAAAGGATGATAAAAAACAGAATATTCCCATTTGCAAAGCACCGGCATGATGGTCTAACGGCCCCGGTCTATGGAAAACCTGCTTCCCCGCGAACTTGTCGCACTGGCGACGACGGTCATTGAGAAAAATCGTGCTGCCGGTCGCAGGATAACGGTTGCGGAAAGCTGTACCGGTGGTCTGGTGGCAGCAGCCCTGACCGAAGTGCCAGGAAGCAGCGACGTTTTCGATTGCGGCTTCAACACCTATTCCAACAGCGCCAAACAAAAAATGCTGGGTGTCAGCAACGACTTGCTCGAAACGTTCGGCGCGGTTTCGATTGCGGTGGCGTGGGAAATGGCCAAAGGCGCACTGGAAAATTCAGGTTGTGATGTCGCGGTGGCTATTACCGGCGTGGCGGGTCCGGGCGGTGGGACGGAGAAAAAGCCGGTCGGGACCGTGGTGTTTGCCAAGGCCGAAAAGGGCAAGGATACGGATGATGTAGTCGCGGACCGAAAGATATTTGGTGACGACAAAAGCCGTGCGGATATCCGGTTTCAGGCCGTACTCGTGGCGCTCGAATTGCTGCTGCCGGAAGACAACGAGTAGCTGGTTCCGTATATTTCGCCAGCGCGGTCGACAAAGGCACTGGTCATCCTGTGCAATGCCTTCGCAAACATTTGACCCGCCAGTTTCTCGAACATGCGGTTTTTGAACGTGAATTCGACGTAAAAGTCGACATGGCAGCCGCCTTCATCACGCGACCGGAATCGCCATTCGTTGTGAAGCTGCTTCAGCGGACCATCGAGATAATCGACATCAATCGACCGGTTCGGCGATTTGATAACCCGCGACGTGAACTGTTCGCGTAGTCCCTTGAACCCGACCAGAACATCGGCCAGCATTTCGGTTTCGCTGTCCGACCTGATCCGCGTCCCCACGACCCAGGGCAGAAATTCCTGATAGCGCCCGACATCAGCGACCAGCGCGTACATCTGGCCGGTGCTGTAAGGCAGATCGCGCGTTTCTCTATGGACGGGCATTCAGTACACCGGACCGCGCCAGCTTTTCCTCGCGGGCCTGGCGCATCTTGGCAAAATCGTCGCCGGCATGATAGCTGGACCGGGTCAGCGGGCTGGAGGCGACCAGCAGAAACCCTTTCGCACGGGCAACCGAAGCATAGGCGTCAAAGGCCTGTGGGGTGACGAATTCACTCACCTTGACGTGCTTGGCAGTCGGTTGCAGATATTGTCCCATGGTCAGGAAGTCGACACCGGCGCTGCGCATGTCGTCCATCACCTGGTGCACTTCGAGCCGTTGTTCGCTCAGTCCGAGCATGACTCCCGACTTGGTGAAAATCGACGGATCGAGCCGCTTGACCTGTTCGAGCAGACGCAGCGAAGCGTAGTAGCGCGCGCCGGGCCGGATGGTCGGGTAGAGCCGCGGTACCGTTTCGAGATTGTGGTTGTAGACATCGGGACGGGCTGCAACAATCGCCTCGACCGCTGCCTCGGTCTTGTTGCGGAAATCCGGTGTCAAAATCTCAATCGTGGTTTTTGGCGTGGTTCGGCGCAGCGCCTCGATCACCTTTACGAACTGGCTCGCTCCGCCATCGGCAAGATCATCGCGGTCGACCGAGGTCACGACAATATGCTCGAGTCCGAGCTTGGCCGCGGCGTCAGCGGTGTGCTGGGGTTCGAGCGCATCGACCGGCATCGGCATGCCAGTCTTGACATTGCAGAAGGCGCAGGCCCGGGTGCAGACATCGCCGAGGATCATCACCGTGGCATGCTTCTTGGTCCAGCATTCGCCGATATTCGGGCAAGCGGCCTCTTCGCACACCGTGTTCAGCTTGTGCTCGCGCATCAATGCACGGGTTTTTTCAAATTCCGCGCCCATCGGGGCCTTGACCCGAATCCAGTCCGGTTTGCGCACGCGTTCGGGCCGCGGTTCCGGTGGCAATATCTTGGTGATTTCGTTCATTTCTATCAAATAGGGAAAGAAAACCACTCTTGCCACCCCTTTAGTCGGTGATAAGGACAGAATTATGACAGATTTTTCAGACCTGCTCGACGGCTACCGCCGCTTCCGTTCCGAACATTGGCAGCGGGAACGGGAACGGTGGGCTGAACTCAAGGATGGCCAGAGCCCCAAGGTGATGATCATCGCCTGCAGCGACAGCCGTGTCGATCCAACCCAGATTTTCGACACCCATCCCGGCGAAACATTCATCGTACGCAACGTAGCGGCGCTGGTGCCTCCCTTTGAAACCACTCCGGGTCAGCATGGCGTGTCCGCCGCTCTCGAATTCGCCGTCCAGTTTCTGAAAGTCGAGGAAGTGGTGGTCATGGGTCATGGTAGTTGCGGTGGTTGTGCAGCGGCGCTGTCCGAGCAGATGAAGGACATGCCCCCCGGGGAAGGCGGTTTTATCGCCGACTGGATCACCTTGCTCGATGATGCCCGGGCCAAAGTCGCCCATGACCATGGCGATTTGAGCAGCGCTGCAGCGCAGCTGGCGATGGAACATGAAGGCATCCGAACCAGCCTCGCCAATTTGCGTACCTTTCCCTGCATTCAGGAGAAAGAGGCGGATGGCTCGATTCGCCTGATTGGTGCCTGGTTCGCGATTGCAGAAGGCAGGTTGCATGTGCTGGACGAAGAAACCGATACATTCTCGGCAGTGGACTGAATGCCTAAGAACTTATATATTCCAGTTCTATGTGCAAACCTTCTCTGAGAATGTAGGAGGTACAAACCAGAAGATTTTGATCCTTCGGTTCTTCCACTGACGATCTTTACAAACTTTACAGTGTTCTAAAAAAGGAATCCTCTTCCCTAATCGGGCTACAGCTTGCTTTCTGGCGCGGTCATATCATGACGTCGCGCGCGAGCTTCTCTCCTTATGCTCGCTCCTTTGCCTTCTCCCTTCAGGGAGAAGGATGCGAAGACTTGGCAGCTTGCCTGCCTAGTCGGAGCTGGATGAGGGTGTTCTCGCTTCAGAGATCAGAACACCCTCATCCAACGCCGCCTAATTCGCTTTGCTCATAAGGCTCTGTATCCTTCTCCCTCACGGGAGAAGGACGATGATGCAACGATTCCTCGAGAATATGTACGACAGTTACCTCACGATCCCAATCCGACAATTGTCAAAGAGCCGCCCGCAACATAATCCATTCGGCATGCTGTAGGACAGCGGTTTTTCCTCTTGAATGCCCTCCCCTGTCAGTCCATCTAGGCGCGATGAATCAACATAATGACAATATCGCCCTGCTGATCGACTCAGATAACGCCAGCCACAATGGTCTCGACCCGGTCCTGACCGCGCTCGCCGAACTGGGCACGGTCAATATCCGCCGTGCTTATGGCAACTGGACCAAGAGCGCGCTGAAAGGCTGGGAGAAGATCCTCCACAAATATGGCGTCGAGCCGCAGCAGCAGTTCGATATGACCAAGGGCAAGAATGCCACCGATATGAAAATGACCATCGACGCCATGGACCTGCTGTTTCGCGGCAATGTAACCGGTTTCGGGATCATGAGCAGCGACAGCGACTTCATGCCGCTGGCGATGCGAATCCGGCAGGACGGTCTGCCCGTCTATGGCTTCGGCAGCGCCAAGACGCCGGAAGCGTTCAAACAGGCGTGCACCCGGTTTATCGACGTCGATGCGCTGATCAAGGCCGACCAGCGCAACCGGGCTGGTACAAAGAGTGGCGTCAAGACAGCAGCCAGTACGGAAACTGCCAAAGATTCAGGCGACAGCAACGGCAAGGTGGATGAAGAACTGCTCAACCTGCTGATTGACGCGTATCAGGCGACCAAACGCGATGCCGAAGGCTATGCGAGCCTGAGCGAAGTCGGCAAGATTGCCGGCAACCGGTCGAGTTTCGATGTCCGCAACTACGGTTTTTCCCGGCTGTCGGAAATGTTCGAATCGGTCGCGAATTTCCAGACCAAGCGCGACGGGAACGGGCAATTGTTCGTGAAACGGTTGCGGTAGTTCGCTTCCTTTTCCGGTGAGGGAGAAGGATGTGCAGACTTGGCAGCTTGCTGCTAGTCGGAGCTGGAAGAGGATGTACTATCTCGAAAGCAGTACACCCTCATCCAACGCCGCCTAATTCCCCCGGAACAAGTCCGGGGTCATAAGGCTCCGTATCCTTCTCCCTCACGGGAGAAGGTGTTTATCGGCGCGAACTCCCTCTCCCAAACGCAACGGGTGACTCGCGGGACAAAATCGTTATGCAGTGCTGATGCAAACAGGAACCCTCTTTTCGCTCGCCCTCTATTTCATCGGCATGCTCGCCATCGGCTTTTACGCCTGGCGCAAATCCACCGACAGCAGCGAGGGCTATCTGCTCGGCGGGCGACAGCTCAGTCCGGCGGTTGCGGCGCTGTCCGCCGGGGCTTCGGACATGTCGGGCTGGCTGTTGCTCGGCCTGCCCGGCGCGCTTTATGCAGCGGGACTGGTCGAGGTGTGGATCGGCATCGGACTTTTTGCCGGCGCGCTGGTCAACTGGATCGTGGTTGCGCCGCGCCTGCGCGAACAGACCGAAAGGATGGGCAACGCCCTCACCATCCCCGAATTTCTCGCCAATCGCTTCCCCGACAAGGCGCTGGCCCTGCGGGTGACGTCGGCGATCATCATTGTCCTGTTCTTCGCGGTCTATACCGCAGCCGGGCTGGTCGGCGGCGGCAAATTGTTCGAAACCAGCTTTGCCGGGCTGTTCGGCGACACCGGGATGAGCGACTATATGACCGGCATCTGGATGACCGCGGGCGTGGTGCTGGCCTACACGATGGTCGGCGGTTTTCTCGCGGTCAGTCTGACCGATTTTGTCCAGGGCTGTATCATGGTCGTGGCGCTGGTGCTGATGCCGATTGTCGTATTGAGCAATGATGGCGGAGTCGGTGCGGTTACCGCGCAGCTAAGCGCCGTCGATCCCGATTTTCTCAGCCTGACCGCGGGCCTGTCGTTCATCGGTTTTCTTTCCGCCGTGACCTGGGGTCTCGGCTATTTCGGACAGCCGCATATCATCGTCCGGTTCATGGCGATCCGCTCGATCCCGGACGTCGCCAAGGCGCGGACCATCGGCATGAGCTGGATGGGCGTGGCGCTGATCGGCGCGATCGGCGTCGGCATCACCGGTCGTGCCTATGTCGAGATGAACGGGCTGGTGCTCGACGATCCTGAGACGATCTTCATTCTGCTCGCCAACACATTGTTCCACCCGCTGATCACCGGTTTCCTGCTCGCCGCCCTGCTCGCCGCGATCATGAGCACGATTAGTTCGCAGCTGCTGGTCTCGTCGAGCTCGCTGACCGAGGATTTCTACCGGCTGTTCCTGCGCAAAAATGCCAGCGAGCGCGAAACCGTCAATGTCGGGCGGCTGTTTGTCGCGCTGGTCGCGCTGGTCGCGATCTACATCGCCCGCGATCCCGACAGCAAGGTGCTGGGGCTGGTGAGCAACGCATGGGCCGGTTTTGGCGCAGCCTTCGGGCCGCTGATCCTGCTGTCGCTGACCTGGAAGCAGATGACCGGCGCGGGCGCTGTTTCGGGGCTGGTGGTTGGTGCGGGCGTGGTGATCGCGTGGATTTCGCTGGGATGGAATGCGGGGTTCATGGGCGGGCCGGGGGTTTACGAGATTATTCCGGGGTTTGTTGCAGCGTGGATTTCGATCTGGCTGGTGAGCAAGGCGACGGCACGAGCACCGGCCACGGTAACCTCGTCATCCTGAACTTGTTGCAGGAAAGTACCTCCGTGGATTCCGCAGGAGATGCCGAAACAAGTTCAGCATGGCGAATACGGGTGATTGCGGTGCCTCAATCTTCCGCGCTGTCTTCAATCGCGTGCATGTCCGCATCACTGAGTCCAAAATGATGGCCGACCTCGTGGATAACGACATGACGGATCAGCTTTTCGAGCGCGACCCCGGTCTGGGCCATTTCCGCGAGCAGCGGGCAGCGGTAGAGAAATATCCGGTCCCCCTCCCCGCTCGGCAGTGCCCATTGCGATTTTTCACCGATCGGTACGCCCTGATACAGGCCGGATAATTGATAGGGGCTGGTCATCCCGAAATGGTCGAGGATGTCCTGCGGCGGCCAGTCCTCAACGCGCAGCACGATGTCGGAGAGATGTTCGGCGAACGGCGGCGGTATGGTTTCAAACACGCGCCGGGCGATGGTTTCGAAATCGGTAATGGTGGGCGGGTTGTTCATGCTGATGATATAGGTAGGGCGTTGCTCGGGGAAAAGGCGGATTCGACCTGATCGAAGCTTGATACCATCGGACATTCTTCCGAGAGATTATTGCGCGACAGGCCTTCTCCCGTGAGGGAGAAGGATGCGAAGACTTGCGAACTTGTTCGCTAGTCGTAGCTGGATGAGGGTGTTCAGTACTTCAAAGAACAGAACGCCCTCATCCAACGCCGCCTAATCGCTGAAGCGATAAGGCTCTGTATCCTTCTCCCTCACGGGAGAAGGGGAAGGAGGAGGGATTGGGAGAGGGAAAGCTAACCAGAGCCGCTCGCAAGCTGCGCCGCGATATGACCGATGCTGAGCGAAAGCTCTGGTCTCGCCTGCGAAACCGACAACTCGAGAATACCAAATTCGTCAAACAGTCTCCGATCGGCCCTTATATCACTGACTTCGCGGCAAGGAGCCTCAGGCTCGTCATTGAACTCGATGGCGGCCAGCATAGCGCTGGCAAGGATGCGGAACGGACGCGGATCATAGAAGCCCATGGCTATCGCATCGTCCGATTCTGGAACAACGAGGTGATGGAAAATCTTGAAGGTGTTTTGGCAACGATCGTCAATGAGATTTACATTGCCAGAGGCCGGTAGTCCCCTCTCCCTCAAGGGAGAGGGTTGCGCAGACTTGCGAACTTGTTCGTTAGTCGCAGCTGGGTGAGGGTTCACTGCCGCCGGACATGCGCACCCAAACCACCGTCAGAACACCCTCATCCAACTCCGGCTAATTCGCTGCGCTCATAAGCCTGCATATCCTTCTCCCTGAAGGGAGAAGGTGCAACTCACCTGGTCAACTTCTTATACGCCACCCGCGTCGGCCGGTCCGCAGCATCACCCAGCCGTCGCCGCTTATCCTCTTCATAGCTCTCAAAGTTCCCTTCAAACCATTCCACATGGCTGTCACCCTCAAACGCCAGAATATGCGTCGCAAGCCTATCCAAAAAGAAGCGGTCATGCGAGATGACCACGGCGCAGCCGGCGAAGTTTTCCAGCGCGTCTTCCAGCGCGCGGAGGGTTTCGACGTCGAGATCGTTGGTCGGCTCATCGAGTAGCAGTACATTGCCGCCTTCTTTGAGCATCTTGGCGAGATGGACGCGGTTGCGTTCGCCGCCGGATAGCTGGCCGACTTTCTTCTGCTGGTCGACGCCCTTGAAGTTGAACGCGCCGACATAGGCGCGGGTCTGGACTTCATTCTTGCCAAAGGTGAAAAAGTCGTGGCCGCCGGAAATTTCTTCCCAGATATTTTTCGACGCATCGAGCGTGTCGCGGCTCTGGTCGACATAGCCGAGCTTGACCGTATCGCCGAGTTCCAGCGAGCCGTTATCGGGCGTTTCCTGCCCGGTGATGATCCGGAACAGGGTCGTCTTGCCGGCCCCGTTGGCGCCGATAATACCGACTATCCCGCCCGGTGGCAGCGAAAATTCGAGGTCCTCGAACAACAGCTTGTCGCCATAGGCCTTGGTCAGTCCCTTGGCCTCGATCACCTTCGAACCCAGCCGTTCGGGGGTCTGGATCAGGATCTGCGCCTTGCCAATCACGCGATTTTCCTGCGAGGCGACGAGATCGTCAAACGACTTGATTCGCGCCTTGGACTTGGTCTGCCGCGCCTTGGGGCTCTGCCGCATCCATTCGAGCTCGTGCTCAATTGCCTTCTGGCGGCTCTTGTCCTCGCGCTCTTCCTGCGCCATTCGCTTGGCCTTGGCGTCCAGCCAGTGCGAATAATTGCCTTCGAACGGGATGCCCTTGCCGCGGTCGATTTCCAGGACCCAGTTTACGACGTTGTCGAGAAAATAGCGGTCATGGGTGACAAGAATGACATTACCGGCATAATCGATAAGGTGTTTTTCGAGCCAGGCGACGCTTTCCGCATCGAGATGGTTGGTCGGCTCGTCGAGCATCAGGATTTCGGGCTTATCGAGCAGCAGGCGGCACAGGGCGACCCGGCGCTTTTCACCACCGGAGAGATCGGTCACCGGGCTGTCGCCGGGCGGGCAGCGCAGCGCTTCCATCGCGATTTCGAGCTGATTGTCGAGGGTCCAGCCATCGACTGCGTCGATTTTTTCCTGCAACTCGCCCATTTCTTCCATCAGTGCGTCAAAATCGGCGTCTTCCGGCGGATCGCCCATGATCGTGGAAATCTCGTTAAAGCGCGCGACCAGATCCGCCACTTCGCGGACGCCGTCCATGACGTTTTCCTTGACCGTCTTGCTCTCGTCGAGCTGCGGTTCCTGCGCGAGATAGCCGACGCGGATGCCCTCGCCTGCCCAGGCCTCGCCCTGGAATTCCTCGTCCTGTCCCGCCATGATCTTCATCAGTGTCGATTTACCGGCGCCGTTTTTGCCGATGATGGCGATTTTCGTGCCCGGCAGGAACTGCAGGTGGATATTGTCGAGCACCGGCTTGGGGGCTCCGGGGAAGGTCTTGGTCAGACCTTTCATGACATAGCTATATTGGACGGCCATTTGTTTCGCTTTCAGTTGTTGCGCGTCATTCCAGCAAAAGCTGAAATCTCAGGCGGCTTGGCGCTCGGTTTGAGGAGACCCCGGCTTTCGCCGGGATGACGGATTAATTTCAGGGCCTATGTAGCTATTCCCCTTCCCGCTCGCAAGAGACCATTGGCAAAGCGCAAAAGGCGGGTTAGTCAGCATCGGATGAGAATGATATCCACCCTGCTCACCGGCGCGACCGCGCTGTTCCTGTCCACCCCCGCTCTGGCCAGCGATCATGAACCAGCGGCGCTGCAGGCCAAGGCGCTGCAGGACGATGTCGCTTATGATATTGTCGAAGGCCTGACCACCGAGGTCGGGCCGCGGCAGGCGGGTACCGAGCAGGAAGCCCGGGCGCGGGTCTGGTCGGTGGAGAAGCTGAAATCACTCGGTTTCCAGAATGTCCGCAGCGAAGCGTTCATGATGCCGACCTGGGTGCGGGGCGACGAGACGGCAGCGGTTGTCGCGCCCTACCCGCAAGAACTGCACGTCACCGCTTTGGGCAATAGCGCGAGCACAGGGGCCAAGGGGATTACCGCCGAAGTCGCCTATTTCGATTCGCTCGATGCGCTGAAGGCGGTCCCCGACGGCAGCCTGAGCGGCAAGATCGCCTTCGTTACCCATAATATGCACCGCACCCAGGATGGCTCCAGCTACAGCGCCTTTGGTCCGATCCGCTGGTTCGGCCCGACGATCGCCTCGCAGAAGGGTGCCGCGGCCTATGTCATCAAGTCGATCGGCACCGACTATCACCGCAATCCCCACACCGGGAACACCGGTTTTGGCGAGGATGCCAGACCAATTCCGGCGGGCGCATTGTCGCTCCCCGACGCCGATAATCTCGAGCGGATGGTCAAACTGGCGCGGAAATCAGCCAAGCCGGTGACGATGAAACTGGTGCTGACGCCCAAGAATATCGGCCAGCAGGAATCGGGCAATGTCATCGCCGAGGTTGTCGGCCGTGACCCTGCCCTGCCGATGATCCTGATCGCCTGCCATCTCGACAGCTGGGATCTGGCGACCGGCGCCTTTGACGATGCGGCGGGCTGCGGAATCATCACGGCGGCAGCGAAAAATATCATGGATCACGGCCAGCCGCTGCGCACCATCAGACTGCTCTGGGCGGGCGCCGAGGAAGTCGGCCTGTGGGGCGGCAAGGCCTATCGCGATGCCCATCGTGACAAGAAGCACGCGATCGCGATGGAATCGGACTTTGGTGCGGACAATGTCTGGCGGGTTGAATTCACCCTGCCCGATGCCGCCAAGCCGGTCGCGGACGAAATCGCAGCCAGCCTGTTGAATCTCGGCGTTGGTCGCTCTGCGGGTCAGGCCGGTGGCGGCGCGGATATCGGACCGATCATTGCCGACAGTAATCTCGCGGTCATCGATCTGCAGCAGGACGGAAGCCGCTATTTCGACCTGCACCACACACCGGATGACACCCTGGACAAGATTGACCCGGAACAGTTGCGCCAGAATGTCGCCGCCTGGAGCGCGGTGCTGGCTATCATCGCCAACAGCGAGGCGGACTTCACGATGCCGGTGAAGCAATGAAGACAGGCAACATCCTTGTTCCCGCCCTGCTGGTGGTCGCAGCCTGTTCCGAAACCCCGGTGGAGGAGCAGGGAGAAGAAGCGATTGCGGAACGGGAAATCGAGATTGAGGAAGACGCACGATCGCTCGAAGAGGCCGCCGATGAAGCGGTTAGGGCGCTGGAAGAGGATATTGACGCGGAATTGGCCGCCGAAGGCATTGGCGGTCCAGAGCCCATGCAATTGCCGGACAGCTCCGAAAACTAGCGAGCGGGTCGATAGATCAGACAGTGGTCGAGCGGGATCTCGATCAGACCGGCAAGGACAGCGTGGCTCTCAAACCACCCTGTTCGCGATTTGACAGGATGATATCGCCCCCATGATCCCTGGCGATGGCGCGGGCGAGCGTCAGGCCCAGTCCGGACCCGCCGGTTGCACGATTGCGCGAGGCTTCGCCCCGCAAGAATGGCTCGAACATCGTGTCGATTTTATCTTCGGGGATGCCAAGACCGTGGTCATCCACATATATCATCAACTTATCGCCAGACTTTTCCACAGATATATCCGCAGATTTTCCGTACAGAATGGCATTCCCGACCAGATTCCGCAGGGCACGCCGAATGAGCGTTTCACGGATAGTAGCGATCTGTTTCTCACCACGTTGATAGTGGACGGCATGGCCCAGATCGGTGAATTCATCGACGATTGTTTCAATCAGCGAGCGGATATCAACCGGTTGTGACGGTTCTGTCGAGCGACCAAGCCTGGCCAGAGACAGGATATCGTCGAGCATATGATCCATATCTTCGATGCCGGCAATCATCCGTTCGCGCTCGGCGTCGTCTTCGACATTCTCGACCCGAACACGCAAAGCCGCGAGAGGGGTGCGCAGGTCATGGCCGATCGCGCCGAGCATGACATCCTTTTCGTTGAGCATATTGCCGACCCGGCCGCCCATGTCGTTGAAGGCCCGGATCAGTTCGCGCACATCGGGTGGGCCCCGTTCGGCCAGAACTTTCGTTTCACCGGGTTGGAAGGAGCGTGCTGTGGCCGTGAGCGATTTTAGCGGTCTCGAGATATAACGTCCCAGCATGATCAGCGGTATCAGCATCAGAAGATAGATGGTGACCGTCTGGAACAGCAAGGTTCTGACAAGCAGAGGAGTGCGCCCGCGAACCGCAGATGCGATGCTGACCCACTGCCCGTCGGCCTGTTGAGCCGAAACAATCACAAAACTCCTAGTTTCTTCTGGCGGTGGCCTGCCCCCCATAGACCGGTTGATCGGATTATTGCGCCACCGGCCTCGATTTGATCCAATCACGTGGCCCGCCATATCGGGCGGCAGCAGTTTGACGGATGCAGCACGAATATCGGAGTATCCGCTACCCATATTGGCCAGTGCCTGACCTGCGCGCGCCTCCAGCGCAGGCAGGCGGTTCATCTGTTCGGTAACCGCACTCTCGGAGTCGTATTTCAGCTGTCCCGAGCGCCGGTGTCGCATCATCCCGTTGTGAAATACCGGACGATCGATGGCTTGCCGCTCGAGTCCGAATGCGATGCGGGTCACCGCAGAAGTCGAAGCCTCAACCAGATTCTGGGTCTGCGCGCCACGATAGAGCAGGAAGCTGTTGATACCTTGCGCCAAGAATAGAATGAACGCGACCACGAGCAGCAGCTGCCCGACCAGGCTTCGGGGCCACAGACGCTTCACAGGGACTTTACCTCACCCGCAAGCACATATCCGCCGCCCCATACCGTCTTTATGATTTCCGGGTTCTTGGGATCGGTTTCGATTTTCCGGCGCAGCCGACTGATCTGGTTGTCAACGGCGCGGTCAAAGGCGTGGGCTTCCCGGCCCTGCGTGATGTCCAGCAACTGATCCCGATTGAGCACTTGTCCAGCGCGCGAGACCAGTGCCAGCAACATCTGATATTCTCCGGTGGACAGCGATACATTCACGCCTTCGGCATCGATCAGGCTCCGTTTGTCACATTTGAGGGTCCAGCCGGAAAACTGATAGCCCCCTCCGGTCGTAGCAATCTGTCTTGCGCCACCCTTTTCTGCGCGGCGCAAAATAACCTTGATCCGCGCGACCAGTTCCCGCGGGCTGAAAGGCTTGGTAATATAATCGTCGGCACCCAGTTCCAGCCCGATGATCCGTTCGGTTTCTTCTGTCTTGGCGCTGATGAAGATGACCGGGATATCGGTCTTTTCGGTAACAAAGCGGCAGAGGCTGAGGCCATCTTCGCCGGGCATCATGATGTCGAGCAATACGATATCGAAATCATAGGCATTGAGCAGCGATCGGGCGACGCTGGCATCGCTCGCTTGCTGCACCTTATAGCCTTGTTTTATAAGATAATCCGCCAAAGGTTCCCGCAGCGAGGCTTCGTCATCGACCAGCAATATGTGAATCTTGTTCGCCATCGGATCAGCCTATCACAGGATATACAAAAAGGAACGGACCGCCAGCCAATTTGGGGGAGAAGGGGGGGATGGCTGACGATCCGTTCGCAAAAAAGAGTGGTTCAGGGATTAACCGCCTCTTTTATTCCGTTCGCCGCGATGGGCCTTGTGCGCGGCCCTGCGCTCTTCGCGCGTGACCTTGCCATCATTGTTGGTATCGGCCTGTTCGAAGCGGGCGAGTGCTGCCGCGGTAAATTCGGCCTTGCTGATCATCTGATCACCATTGGTATCGGCCTGGCCCATCATTGCCATGCCGCGGCCGCCACCATGTCCACGCATGCCTTTGCCGCCGCGCATGCCCTTGCCACCGCGCTTGCCGCGCATAGACTGGGCCTCTTCCTGGCTCAGCTTTCCGTCGCCGTCGGTATCGGCGCGCGCAAAGCGATCAGCCTTGCGTGCAGCACGGTGGGCTTCCATTTCCGCCTGGGTCAGTTCGCCGTCGCCATTGGCATCCATCTCGGCAAAGCGCTGTGTGCGCCGTGCTTCGCGGTCTTCGCTGGACAGCTGGCCGTCGCCGTTCGCGTCCATTCTGGCAAAGCGGGCATCGAGCGACTGGGTCAGTTCGGCCCGGCTGATCGCTCCATCGCCATCGGTATCGGCCCGCATGCCGCGGTCACCGGGAGCAGCAATGGCGATACCGCCGGCCAACACCAGTGCGGTCGCGCTCGAAATCAATATTGTCTTTTTCATATTCTTGTTCCTCATATTCCAGTTCAGGGAAACGGCCTTTTCATTCCGTCATGAAAGTCGTTCTAATAGCAAGTTGTCGCTGAACTTTGTCAGAACGACAAAAAATTGTCGCAAATTGTATCAAACGGAGCGTGCTGTTCATCCGGGCGCAACATGTACGACAAAAATTGGAGACGTTCGGAGCCAGAACGTTTCTGGCTCGCCGTGTGCGATATTCTGCGGGGCCGGTTTTTTCTGGCAACGAACGTTTCAGCCCGGATGAACAATAACCTTTGTGTCCGTCTTGATCTGCACTGCAAGAAAACGATGCCGGACGAACCCTTTCTGGAAAAATCGGCCGTCCAGGCTGCGAAGGTATCAAGACATAACCCGGAAACGGCTCATTTCGACCGAACGAACAAGAATATTGTCTTCACTGGGCAAGTCATATTTACAATAACCATGAATCGTCGGAATTTGGCAAAAATCCTGGGGTCTCCTAGCCAAGAGGATGCTCATTATCAGGAAAATATCCGCGTATTGGACGACGTGGTAGCTATCCGGGGATCATCCCGGCGAAAGGACAACGCCCAAAAGACAAACAGAATGTAATCTTATTGTCCCGGCTCCTATTGCCATACGTGATTGGCCCCGAATTTTGAATATTGCATACGGGAAACTTCCAATTGTGGATACCTGATACCGTTCAGCCTTTATGATATGGACAGTAGAAGGCTGCAAACAGTAACATTGCTGTTAGTGGCAATAATTTGTCCCAGTTCGAGATCTCGGTACGCTCAATGTGATAAACGGCGTGAATTGAAAGCGCGGTTGGCCAGTGAGCGAGTGGCATTTTGTCGATACTTGCCGGGAACTGCGCCAGGTTGCGTTGGCCGCCGATAGTCTGCGGCTTTCCGGCATCCTTACGACTCACGCAATGTCAGGAAATCATTGGCTGCAGTCGGCTCGAATGGATAGTCAAAGCTCCCAAATCTCTTAGGAAAACAACAGGTTCCGTGCAAGAAGCGCCGCTGTTCTCGCAGTGATATTCTGTTGATCATGGGGCGGAGAAGCTTCGACGATATCGGCCAGCGGAATATCACTTCCCGCTTTTTCGCAAGCGCGCAGAACTTCGCGCACCAGATATTCAATAGTCGACAGCGGCACTCCCCTTGCTGCCGGCGCACTGACTCCGGGTGCCTGAAAATGCGGCAGAACGTCGAGATCTATGGTCAGATAAGTGACCTCGTTCCGCCCAACCAATGCTTTGATCGCCTCATCAGCAGCATGCGGGTCGGCGATCAGTGCATGATCGGTGACGATCCGAACATCCCAGTCCCCTGCCCTGTTCATCAGCGCCACTGTGTTCGACTCTTCCGCCACACCGAGACACAGATAATCGAAATTTTCCTCGTCAAGCGCGCGAATTTGCGCGAACGGGGTGCCTGACGATGGTCCGTTTTCTCCCGGCAGGCGAAGATCGAGATGAGCATCAAGATTGATAATTCCGATGCGCTTCCCGGGGAAGGTCTTTTTAAGCCCGCAAAAGCAGCCAAATGCGGTTTCATGCCCGCCGCCGAGCACAATCACGCGACTATACAACCCCAGAGCGTCGCAGACTTTGTTCGCGAGAGCCGCCTGCCCGGCTTCCAGATCATCGCCGGTGATGGCGATATCACCCAGATCAGCAAAAGACGTCGGGTTCGGCGGTGCTGCAAGATTGGCGAGCGCCCTGCGCAGTGCCGCCGGCCCTTCCTTTGCACCGGGGCGCCCTTTATTGCGGATCACACCCGCCTCGCTGGCAAAACCAATGACGGCGCGCGAAGCAACGTCCGACACCAGATGGTGGAGCCGGATCGCTCCCTCGCCATCCTCCGGATCGGAGCGTCCGGTCCATGGTCCCGGCGGGATGATGTTTACCGGCACAGTCGTTCAGCCTTTTGGCAGAATGCCGGGGAGGTCGAGGCCATGTTCGCGGGCGCAAGCAATCGCGTCTTCATAGCCGGCATCGGCATGGCGCATCACGCCGGTCGCCGGATCATTCCACAACACATTGGCAATCCGCCGGTCGGCGTCCTCCGTGCCGTCGCAGCAGATCACCATGCCGCTATGCTGCGAGAAGCCCATGCCGACGCCGCCGCCATGATGCAGGCTGACCCAGGTGGCGCCGCTCGCCGTGTTGAGCAACGCGTTCAGCAGAGGCCAGTCGGACACCGCATCGGAACCGTCTTTCATCGATTCGGTCTCGCGGTTCGGAGAGGCGACCGAACCGCTGTCGAGATGATCGCGACCGATGACGACCGGGGCGCTGAGTTCTCCGGTTCGCACCATCTCGTTGAATGCGAGACCGAGCTTGTCGCGCTGGCCCAATCCGACCCAGCAAATCCGTGCAGGCAGACCCTGAAAACTGATCCGCTCGCGCGCCATATCGAGCCATTTGTGGAGGTGCGGATCATCCGGGATCAATTCCTTCACCCTGGCGTCGGTCTTGTAGATATCTTCCGGATCACCCGACAGCGCGCACCAGCGGAACGGGCCGATACCCCGGCAAAACAGCGGGCGGATATAGGCGGGTACGAAACCGGGGAAGGCGAACGCATCTGCAAAGCCTTCCTCGAACGCAACCTGACGGATGTTATTGCCATAATCGACCGTCGGCACACCGGCGTTGAAATAGTCGACCATCGCCTCGACATGGATTCGCATCGCTGCCCGCGCTGCTTTTTCAACCGCCCTGGGTTCGCTTTCCTGCTTCGCTCGCCATTCCGCGACGCTCCAGCCGATCGGCAGATAACCGTGCACCGGATCATGGGCGCTGGTCTGGTCGGTAACCAGATCCGGTTTCACGCCGCGCCTGAACAGCTCCGGGACGATTTCCGCCGCATTGCCGATCAGCGCGACCGATTTGGCTTCGCCGGCAGCGGTCCAGCGCTCGATCATTGCCAGCGCTTCGTCCAGATCGTGGGTTTTCTCGTCCACATAGCCGGTGCGCAGACGAAAATCGGCGCGGGTTTCATCGCATTCTACCGCGAGGCAACAGGCACCGGCCATGACCGCCGCGAGCGGCTGTGCGCCTCCCATTCCGCCGAGACCGGCGGTAAGAATCCAGCGCCCCGCCATTTTACCGCCAAAATGCTGGCGTCCCGCCTCGACAAAGGTCTCGTATGTGCCCTGCACGATGCCTTGGGTTCCGATATAAATCCATGAACCCGCCGTCATCTGGCCGTACATCGCGAGACCCTTTTTATCGAGCTCGTTGAAATGGTCCCAGGTCGCCCAGTGCGGCACGAGATTGCTATTGGCGATAAGGACGCGCGGTGCATCCTTGTGGGTGCGAAATACGCCTACAGGTTTTCCCGATTGCACCAGCAGGGTCTGATCGTCCTCGAGATTTTTCAGGCTTGCGATAATATCGTCAAACGCCTTCCAGTTGCGGGCAGCCCGGCCGATACCGCCATAGACAACCAGCTCGTCCGGATTCTCCGCGACATCGGGATGCAGATTGTTCATCAGCATCCGCATCGGGGCTTCGGTGAGCCAGCTTTTGGCCGTGATCTCGCTACCGGTCGGCGGGTAGACGGTGCGGCTGTTATGGCTGCGATCAATCATCGATCATATCCTCTATTGCAGGGAAAGTGATACGGGTGGCTTCGACAAGCGCGCTGCCTTCCGCCAGCCGGGCTGACGATTCCAGGCCGGGTGCGAGGAAACGGTCCTCGGTCAGGGGGGCAACATCCTGATGGAAGCGCTGTGCAACGCGGATCAATGCGGGGCTTGTCTTGAGCGGAGCGCGGAAGCGGACGCCTTCCACCGCACAGAATATTTCAATACCCAATATCCGGAACAGATTCTCGGCCATCGGTCCCAGTCGCCGCGCGCCATGGGCGGCCATGCTGACATGGTCCTCCTGATTGGCGCTGGTAGGAGTGCTGTCGGTTGAACAGGGATTGGCGAGATGCTTGTTCTCGCTCATCAATGCGGCGCTGGTCACCTCGGCGATCATCATACCGGAATTGAGACCGGGATCGGCGGCGAGGAACGGCGGCAGGTCAAAGCTGAGTGTCGGATCAACCAGAAGGGCAATCCGGCGCTGCGCGATCGAACCAATCTCGGCCAGCCCCAGCGCGATCATATCGGCGGCAAAAGCGACGGGCTCGGCGTGAAAATTGCCGCCGGACACAATCCGGTCTTCGCTGGTCAGTACCAACGGATTGTCGGTCGCCGCATTGGCTTCGCGCCGCAGCGTCTGGCCGGCCTGCACCAGCATATCCATTACCGCGCCAACGACCTGCGGCTGGCAGCGCATGCAATAGGGGTCTTGCACGCGCGGGTCGTCGTCGCGGTGCGCTTCGCGGATTTCACTATCTTCGAGCAGATCGCGCATGGTGGCGGCAGCCAATATCTGTCCGGGATGGCCGCGCAACCGATGGATTTCATCGATCAGCGGCGCTGTGGAAGCCATCGCGGCATCGATCGAGATCGAGGAAGACAGCAATGATATCTGCGCGGCATGCCAGGCGTTGAACAGGCCGGCGAGAGCATGGGCGGTCGAGAATTGGGTGCCATTGATCAGGGCAAGGCCTTCCTTGGGGCCCAGGATAACTGGCTCCAGTCCGGCTTTTTCAAGCGCTTCGCCGCCCGGCATTGTGGTGCCTTTATATTCCGCTTCGCCCTCGCCCATCATGACCGCAGCCATATGGGCGAGCGGTGCCAGATCGCCGGAAGCGCCCACCGACCCCTGGGCCGGAACCACCGGTGTCACACCCTTGGCGAGCATGGCCTCCAGCAGGCCGACGGTTTCGGGGCGGATGCCCGATGCGCCGCGTCCGAGCGAGACAAGTTTTAATACCATCATCAGCCGCTTGACCGGGCGCGGTGTATCCGGGCCAACACCGGAACAATGCGACAGAATCAGATTGCGCTGAAGGGCCTCGGTATCCTCCGCCTTGATGCGGATGGACGCGAGCTTCCCGAAACCGGTATTCACGCCATAAACGGCCTCTGATCCGCCAGCGGCCTTCTCGACCCGCGCCGCCGCCAATAAGATACGTTCGCGTGCGGCCTCGTCCAGAACAGCCGACAGCTCTTCGCGCCAGATGCGTTCCAGAACGGCGAGGTCGACGTTACCGGGGGACAGGGTCAGCATATCGCACCATCAAAAATCCGTTTGTACAAAGGCGCATCTCCGATCCGGTAGCTCAACTCTGCCGGATCATCAAAATCCCAGATCGCCAGATCGGCCCGCATACCGGCTTCGGGCTTGCCGCAGTCGGAAAGTCCCAGGGCGCGGGCCGCGTTGACGGTCACCCCTTCGAGGCACTCCTGCGGCGTCAATCCGAACAAGGTCGCTCCCATATTCATCGTCAGCAACAGCGACGTCATTGGTGACGATCCCGGATTGCTGTCGGTCGCAAGAGCGATGGGAACGCCGGCATCGCGCAGTTTCTGCACCGGCGGCTTGCTTGTTTCCTGCAGCGCGTAAAAGGCCCCCGGCAGAAGCACGGCGATCATATTCGCTGCCGCCATTTTGCGGATACCATCGTCGCTGATATATTCGAGGTGATCGGCAGAAAGCGCTCCATATTCAGCTGCCAGCGCGGTGCCGCCCTGGTCGGACAATTGCTCGGCATGGATTTTTACGGGAAGTCCGAGTTCGGTTGCGCACTCAAAAACCCGCGCGGTCTGTGCTGGCGTAAAACCAACCGTCTCGCAAAAAGCGTCGACTGCATCCACCAGGCCTTCCGATGCTGCTGCCTTGAGCGTGGGCAGGCAGACATTGGTCAGATAGTCATCCGCGCCGATCTCTTTGGGATAAGCATGGGCTCCCAAAAAGGTTGTGCGAATCCGGATCGGCCGTTCGTTTTCGAGCGCACGCGCGACCCGCAACATCAGCAATTCGGTTTCCCGATCCAGCCCGTAGCCCGATTTGATCTCGACGGTTGTGGCGCCTTCTGCGATCAGCCGATCCAGTCGCTGGAGCGAACCGGACAGGAGCTCTTCATCAGAAGCAGCGCGCGTCGCTTTAACGGTAGAAAATATACCGCCACCGGTCTGCATGATCTCTTCGTAACTCGCTCCGGACTGGCGCATTTCAAATTCCCGCGCGCGCGAGCCGGCATACACCAGATGTGTATGGCAATCGACCAGTCCCGGCGTCACCAGTCGCCCGTTCAACCCGTGCACCGTGCTATTGTGGTATTTTTCCGGGAGCTTCTCTGCACTGCCGACATAGCCGATTGTCGATCCGTCTACCGCTATGACGCCTTGAGTCGCATAGCCATCGGAACCGGAAATCGGTGCGATTTGTGCATCTTCCAGGACATAACAGTCAGACACGTTCTACTCCGGAGTGTATCGAGAATTCTTTCAATCATGATGCTGCATATAAGGGTAACATGCAATTCAATTACATGTGAAACTATTCGACGGCTTCATAATCCGCCGGTCTATAGCTGTTTGCCCAATCCTGGATTTACCGGCGTGCATCCTGGCTATACTTCCACGGATTGCCAAAATCGAGATTGCAGGCATTTGTCTGTTTCGAATGATCCGATAAACTCGCTTGTTATCGTATCGACACCATGTTTGCGGACACCTCTTGTGGACATGCATTGGTGCTCGGCGCAAATCATGACGGCAACACCGCGAGGTTCGAGCTGATCATTCAGACAATTTGCGATCTGCGAAGTCAGTCTTTCCTGAATTTGAAGTCGCTTGGCATATAGGTCTACCAACCGGGCCAGTTTCGAGATGCCGACAACCCGGTCATTCGGCAGATATGCGATGTGTGCGGTGCCGATGATGGGAGCCAGATGGTGCTCGCAATAGCTTTCCAGTCTTATCCCTCGCAGAAGCACCATATCCTGGTAGCCCTCTACCTCACCGAAACTTTTTGACAGGACGGCTGCAGGATTCTGATCATAGCCCGAAAACCATTCGGCAAAGGCTTTGACGACGCGTTTCGGAGTCTCGACCAACCCTTCTCGATCCGGGTCCTCGCCTATCCATCGAAGAAGATTGCGAACGGAGTCCTCTGCTTGTGCCTGACTGACATTATCATCGACGGAATGATCAAAGCCATTCTCTGTGGATATCTTCGTTTCAGATGATCCCAAGGTCAAATTGCAAATCCTGCCATGTATTAATGAAAGTGGTGCACCCGATCTACGTCGATCCAAGCCAGATTATTTGGAAACCGACTTGAGATACTTGATGATCGCCTTGCGCTCAGCCGGATCATTCAGCCGAAATCCCATCGCGGTTCCCGGTGCAACGGCGGTGGGATTGGCGAGCCAGCGATCCAGATTTTTCTCATTCCACGTCAGATTGAGCTTTTTAAGCGCCTTCGTATAACGATAATCTGGAACGGCTCCGGCTTTCCGTCCGAATACACCACGATGACGGGGTCCGACGCGGTTCTGGTCGACCGAGTGACAGGCCCCGCACCGGCGGGTATATAGTTCCTTTCCGGACAAAGCAGCACGGGTGTCTGCCATAGCCGACGCAGGGATTAATTCGGCTTCGACCGGGGCGCTGTCGTAAACAGCCGCAGTCCGCGATTGCAAGGACGCGGCATGCTGCTCGGGCGTTTGCATGAAGATGAAGGTTGCGATGCCCGCAATCAACGCCACCGCGATTCCCAGTCGAATATTCATTTCCTGATACCTGGTTGAATAGTAGGGATTTTATCCGAAGATTAACGCTGCCTTCGGGATCGGTTCGCCCAGGGCATTGCCCAGAATTGCGGCGTGAAACGCCTCGTCACCCGCCATCTGGGCGGCGACTTGATGAAAGTCGACGCCCAACGAGGGGATCAGGCCCAGATAGGCATTCGCCGCGCCGCGCTCCAGACCAAGCGCGAGACGCAGGACATCTTCCTGGTTTTTCAGCGACGCAACGTTCAGCGCTTCTGCGTATTCGGCATCCGTTTTCGCTGCCACTGGTTCTCCGCCCAGTTGCCTGACCGCTTTTTCCAGTTCGTCGCGATGGCCCTTGTGGTGGCCCTGAAATGTTACCCCGATCTCGACGACAGCGGGCTGCAGCAATCCACTGGTGGCAGCGATCTGATATGCAGCAATGCCTTCATGTTCGAGCGCGATGGCGGCATTGAGCAATGATATGTCCTGCCCCGTATTTCCGCTGTCTTTTGACGTCGCTGCATTTGAACAGCCACCAACGATCATTGCCACAGCCGCAACCGAAAGGGTTTTGCCTGCGCCGCCGATGATTGCGCGACGTGAAGGCATAAGTAATATCGGATCACTCATAATTCATTCTCCGTTTTGTGTGATGCATAAAGCGTTGATAATCCGGTTCGTCATGGCCTCGCAGTCAGCACCTGCAAACATGATCGTATCGTCAAACAGGTCGGCATATTCCGTCTCGAGATCCTGACGCAGCAGACGGCGCGCACGAAATAGCCGCGACCGGACGGTCGCTGGTTTTATCTCCAGCACCTCAGCGGTTTCTTCAACCGACAATGTTTCGACATCGCGCAGAATGAAAACTGTGCGAAACGGGGCCGGTAATCGACCAATCGCCAGTTTCAGGAATTTTGAAAGTTCAGCCCTCACGAGCTGGCTATTGGGCTGGTTCCGCTTGCCGCCCAGCGACGCATAGTTGGAGCGATAATGCTCCATCAGGGCCACATCCTGTTTATCCAGCGCGATTTTGCGGCGCGCAATCGAGCGCTGGCGATCTATCGCCGTATTCATGGTAATGCGGGTGAGCCAGGTGGACAGCGTGGATTGCCCCGCAAATCCGTCGATCGCAGCGAATGCTTTGAGGTAGGCTTCCTGCACAACATCCTCTGCGTCGGCATGATTGCGCAACACACTCCACGCGGTCCGAAAAAGCCGCTGATTATTGCGCGTGGTGATCAGTCTTATCGCCGATCTGTCGCGGGTACGGGCATATCCCGCAAGTTCCTGATCGCTCAGACTTTCGTAGTTGATAGTGGTGTTCTTCATCGAAAATTTCTCTCTTCTGGCCATTGGACGGCACAGATCAGAAAATGTTCCCGGTTTCTTCTATCGATCGATAGAGCGGTATCGGCAGCTTCGATCTCGACCACAGAATACCAGCAATGGCGCTCGAGCGCATCAATTTGTCTACCAGACTTTTTTCCCACCACGGGATGTGATGAGCGTCGCTGCCTTACTAATTGTCGCCGGGATATCAGGAGGCTTGTTTATAGTTACCGGTGTCATAATCGGTCTCATGGGCTTGGCTCCCCGAAACCACCCATCATCCATTGCGCAAGTTAGATTCGAACCGATACAAACGAATTGGTTCGTCGGCGGGATTGATCCGGTATATGGCTTCCCCTCAGTTGGCGATAAATATTCAAATCGAAATATTCGGAGAAAAAAATGATACGGTTTGTGGTTCCGATACTGCTCGCGGCGGCGGCAATCCTGCTGGGGCTTATGCTTCCGGCAAGCCCCTGGGTGATCTGGTTTTTGGCGCCCGTGACAGCGCTGCTCGGCGTCGGCATCTGGGATTCTGTACAGACCAGCCATACGCTGCGCCGTAACTATCCGGTGATCGCTCACATCCGGTGGATATTTGAAGATCTGCGTCCCTATCTGCGCTCCTATATTGTGGAAAGCGACCTCGATGGCAGACCGTTCAATCACAATGACCGGGCGCTGGTATATGCTCGCGCAAAGAGCGATATTTCCTCGCACCCGTTTGGCACCGAACTGAATGTCTATTCCGAAGAATATGACTGGCTCAGCCATTCGATGATGCCCAATGAACGCGCTGCGCCGGAATTTCGAATCGATGTAGGCGGGCCGCAATGCAAGAAGCCCTATTCGGCGGCAATCCTGAATGTTTCCGCGATGAGTTTTGGTTCACTCGGCGCAAGGGCAATCGAAACGCTGAATTTGGGCGCGCAACAAGGGGGCTTCTATCACGACACCGGCGAAGGCGGGTTCAGTCCCTATCACGCAAAACACGGCGGCGATATCGTCTGGGAAATCGGAAGCGGCTATTTCGGATGCCGCACCGACGATGGTAGTTTCGATCCGGATAAATTTGCAGAGACCGCTGTTCTCGACCAGATAAAAATGATCGAAATCAAACTGAGCCAGGGTGCCAAACCTGGCAAAGGCGGCATGCTCCCGGGTGCAAAGGTCACAGAAGAGATTGCAAAAACACGCGGCGTCCCTGAGGGCAAGGACTGTATTTCACCTGCGGCACATTCAGCATTTACAACGCCGCTCGAACTGCTCGACTTTGTCCGGCAACTGCGAACTCTCTCCGGCGGCAAACCGGTCGGGATAAAATTATGCGTGGGACAACCGCACGAAGTTTTTGCGGTGATGAAGGCGATGCTGCAAACCGGCATCAAACTGGACTTCATCGTTGTGGACGGCGGCGAAGGCGGAACCGGCGCCGCCCCGGTTGAGTTGTCGGACCGGGTCGGGATGCCTCTCCGGGAAGGGCTTATTCTCGTCAATAACGCGCTCATTGGATCCGGACTGCGCGGTGATATCCGGCTCGCGGCAGCGGGCAAGGTTATCAGCGGGGCGAGCCTGGCGATGAACGCCGCGCTCGGCGCGGATTGGTCGAACGCCGCACGCGGCTTCATGTTTTCGCTGGGCTGCGTCCAGTCCTTGCAATGCCATACCGGCAATTGCCCGACCGGCATCGCGACCCAGAGCCAGTCACGACAACGTGGCCTGGTTGTCGAAGACAAGGCCGAGCGCGTGTACCGGTTCCAGAAGGAAACTGCAGCGGCATTGCGGGATATCGTTGTTGCCATGGGGCTGGAAAACCCCTCGCAAATCCGCCCGCACCATTTGCATGAACGCCTGAATGCGGTAAAATCCAGTTCGATCGACGGTATCTATCCGTTTCTCAAGGCCAATGCGCTGGTCGATACACCGGAAACCACGCCTTATGCGCGTTTCTGGGCGGCCGCACAGGCCGAGAGTTTCCGGGCCCTGTCCGACATTCGCCAGACCAGTTACGATTGAGGAAACGCCCGCGACCCAGCTTAGCGCAGCTGGCTGTCCTTGCTCCCGCGCCGGTTGATGCCGACATTCGCCCGGTCCGCGTCGCGAGCCGACTGGCACACAACACAAGTGCGGGTTCCGGGCAAGGCACGGCGCCGCGCCTCGGGAATTTCTTCGCCGCACTCTGTGCAATATTTCGCGGCTTCTCCGGACGGCATATCGGCCCGCGCACGCTTCACCGCGTCGGCAATTGTATCATCAATCTGATCCTGCACAGCGCCATCGCGCGCCCAACCACCGGCCATAAGAATTTCCAAAAATTGCGCGTTAGTTACAATCTCAACCTAGTCACCAGTCGCGAAATTTCAAGCGGAAGGCGGGTATCGTCCCCCTGGACCGGGGCCAAGAGCGGGTTGAACACAATCGTTGCTCTGACAACTGGGGCTGAAGCATCGAAACGAGTATCAGGGATGGAGCGGGTGAAGGGAATCGAACCCTCGTCGTAAGCTTGGAAGGCTTCTGCTCTACCATTGAGCTACACCCGCGTGTCCGGCTCGACCGGATGCGCCGCTATTGCCACCGCTTTTGCAGTGCGTCAATCAGGAAAGGGCAAGATTGGGCTTTGCCTGCCGGTTCTGTTGTTCAAACCATAGCGCCACAGCCTTTTGCTCGGCGTCGCTCATATGCAGACCCAGTTTCGATCGCCGCCAGAGAATATCCTCTGCCGTGCTGGCAAATTCATGATCGACTAGCCAGCGGACCTCGATCTCGTACAGACCCGCAGCGAATTCCTGTCCCAGATCCGCCAATGTTTTGACGTCTGCAAGGATACGGGCGGTATCGGTGCCATAGGCCCGGACCAGTCGGCGCACGATCGACCGGTCGATAAAGGGCCACCGGTTCGCATATCGATCAACCAGCGAGCCAAAACCGTCCGGGGGGAAATCGCCCCCTGGCAGATGGGCATCCTTGGTCCAGTCGTCACCGTTCACATCGAGCGCTTCCGACAGCGTCCGGATCGCCTGCAGCGCCAGCACCCGATAGGTGGTTATCTTGCCGCCAAAAATCGACAGGACCGGCGCGCCATTCTCATTGTCATAGTCGAAAACAAAATCGCGGGTGACAGTGGCTGCCGTCCGGCTGTGATCGTCAAACAGCGGGCGGACGCCGGAATAGGTCCATGCGATGTCGTCGCGGGTTACCGGTATCGCGAAATATTCGCTGGCGGCATCGCACAGATAGTCGATTTCGTCGTCGCTGATCTTCGCCGGGCCTTCGGCATAGCGCCATGGCTCGTCGGTTGTGCCGATAAGCGTGTAATCGCCTTCATAGGGAATGGCAAAAATGATGCGGCCATCCCGATTCTGGAAAATATAGCTGTGGTCGCCTTCATATTTGCGCTTCACAACGATATGGCTGCCCTTGACCAGACGCAGTTTCGCAGCGTGGTTGCTGCGATCGTACATGGCCGTAACCGGGTCAACCCAGGGGCCTGCCGCATTCACCAGAACTCTGGCCTGCTCGGTGTTTACTGCATCATCCTGCCGGATTTCCAGATTCCAGTGATCCGCACCGCGATCCAGTCCCACGCATTCCGCACGGGTCCGGATATCGGCACCCCGTTCGGCGGCATCGCGGGCGGTGAGCGACACTAGCCGGGCATCCTCGACCCAACAATCGGAGTAGGCGAAGCCCTTCCTGAGCCGCTTTTGCAGCGGGTCACCGCGAGGGTCCTTTTGCAGGTCCACGCTGTCGGTTCCCGGCAGAATCTCGCGACCGCCGAGATGATCATACAGGAACAGGCCGAGACGGAGCAGCCAGGCCGGTCGCATGCCCTTGTCAACCGGCAACACGAAGCGCATCGGCCAGATGATGTGCGGCGCGGCACGCAGCAGCACTTCCCGTTCCTTGAGAGCCTTGCGGACGAGGTTGAATTCATAATGTTCGAGATAGCGCAGGCCGCCATGAACCAATTTGGTGCTCGCCGACGACGTATGCGATGCCAGATCGTCGCGCTCGACCAGCAGGACCTTTAACCCCCTGCCCGCTGCATCGCACGCAATCCCGACGCCATTTATGCCGCCGCCAATGATGGCCAGATCATACATCGCCGCATTCATAAAGAAACCAGCGATTCGCGCAATGTTGCATCGCAATATACTCCATCAATGCTTGCCTTTTGGATGCCAGCTTATAGCGTGGATCGAGGAAAAGGGAGCGAAGGATGACAGCGCAGCAGACATTGGTCATCGACGAAGGTACGACATCGACCCGGGCAATGCTATTCGGTGCCGATGGCAAGTTGCACGGTTCACAACAGGAGGCATTGCGGCAATATTATCCAGCCCCCGGCCTGGTCGAGCATGATGCCGAAGAAATCTGGGAAAAAACCCTGAGTTGCTGTCAAAAAATGATCGAACAAGCCGGCGGTGCCGAAAAAATCGCGGCGATTGGTATCACCAATCAGCGGGAAACCGTCGTCGCCTGGGACAAGAGAACCGGCGAACCGCTCGGCCGGGCAATTGTGTGGCAGGACCGCCGAACGGCCAAGATGTGCGAGAAGATGAAAGCAGACGGTCTCGAACCGATGATACAGGCAAAAACCGGCTTGCTGCTCGATCCCTATTTCTCGGGCAGCAAAATCGGCTGGATGCTGAAAAACCGGCCTGAAGTCCCGGGGGCGGGAGACAATCTGGCTTTCGGAACGATTGAATCCTATCTTATCTACCGACTGACCGGCGGTCAGCATGTCACCGATGCCAGCAATGCCAGCAGAACGATGCTGTTGGCGCTCGATGGCAGTGACTGGGATGATGAACTGCTCGCGCTCTTCGATATCCCGAGACAGGCTCTCCCGCAAATTGTCGACTGCGCTGGAGAACTGGGAACCACGGCGGTCGATTTGTTCGGCGGCGCTATTGCCATTTGTGGGTCGGCCGGCGATCAACAGGCAGCGACCATCGGACAAGGCTGTCTCGAGGCGGGGCAGACCAAAGCGACTTTCGGGACCGGCGCCTTCATTCTGACCAATAGCGGAGACACGCCACCACGGTCGGAGAACAGATTGTTGTCGACCATTCTCTATCAGTATCAGGGCAAACGCATATACGCGCTGGAGGGTTCGGTTTTTGTCGCCGGGAGCCTGATGCAGTGGCTGCGCGACGATATCGGCTTGCTGACATTTTCCGGAGAGAGCGAGGAACTGGCACGTTCGGTCGATGACAATGGCGGCGTCTATCTGGTGCCTGCGCTGTCCGGCCTCGGCGCCCCCCATTGGCGGGCCGATGCAACCGCGACCATCTCCGGTCTCAGTTTCTCGTCAAAGAAGGCTCATATTGCCCGCGCTGCGCTGGAGGCCATGGCCTATCAATGTCACGACCTGAAGACCGCATTTTCCGCCGATGGTGTCGACTGGCAAAGCTTGCGGATCGATGGCGGCATGGTTGCCAATGACTGGATGGTGCAGGATTTGGCAGATATACTGGATATGACAGTTGAGCGGCCAGGCTTCTTCGAGACCACGGCCCTCGGCGCAGCCATGCTCGCAGCCGTGGGGAGTAAAATTTATCCATCCCTCGAAGAGGCTTCGGTGATGATATCGCGGCTCGATGTCCACGAACCGGATATTGATCCGGAAACCAGAACAGAAAGACTTGCGGGATGGGAGCAGGCGATCAACTCCGTTCTCCAATCCTAGTATTTCCCCTAAAATAAAGCCCGCAAAAGCGGGCTATATTTATCATTGAAGGCGATTGAAGCTAAGCTTCGGTAATCTTCTTTTTCTTCTCGGCCTTTACGTCCGCCCAGATCGTCCGGTAGGACAGATAGGCGAGGATCGTGGCGATCAGCAGGAAAGCGAGAACCGCCCAGCCCGCCTGATGTCGTTCTTCCAGCTTCGGTTCCGCGCTCCAGATCAGGAAGGCGGAAACATCCTTCGCCATCTGGTCAATGCTCGCTTTGGTTCCGTCCGAATAGCTGACCATATCTTCAGCCGCCAGCGGTGGTGCCATCGCCAGGTTCAGGTTGGCGAAATAGGGATTATAGTGCAGTCCCGGTCCCGGCTGATTGGCCTCCGGCAGATTTGCTGGTGGTTCCTGATAACCGGTCAGCAAGGAGTAGACATAAGGTGCGCCACCTTCACGCGCCTTGGTGATCAGGGACAAATCGGGTGGTATTGCGTTATTGTTCGCAGCGGCAGCAGCGACATCATTGGCAAAAGGCTTGGGAAATTTGTCAGCCGCCAGCGACGGACGGGTGGACATTTCTCCGGTCGCAGGGTCAATATCCGGAGTCTGGATAGCCCAATTTGCTGCAATCGCCTTCACTTCGTCTTCATTATAGCCGATTTCTTCGAGATTGCGGAACGCGACCAGACGGAGAGAGTGGCAGGCGGCACAGACTTCCTTATAGACCTGGAAACCGCGCTGCAGTTGCTGGCGATCAAATTTGCCGAGCGGCCCGTCAGAGGAGAAGGACACTTCTTTTGCCTCTCTGTGAAAAGCCTGCTCAGCGGTTTCCGCTGGTGGGTTGGTGATATATTCTTTTGCCCCCATTCCAAATGAGACCAGGAGCCAGCCCGCAAAGAACAGGCCAATCAAGATTCCGATAATTCTTACCATTGCGACAGGTCCCTAATTCTTAGCTGGCAGTTGTGAGTGGCTTGCCGGTTACCGATTCCGTGATACTGTTCGGCAACGGTTCGGGCTGTTCCAACCTCGACAACAGCGGCAAAATAATGAGGAAATGCGCAAAATAGTAGGCAGCGGCCAGTTGGCTGATCATGACAAACGGTTCCTCGGCCGGTGCACCGCCACAATATCCCAATACCAGGACGTCAATCACGAGAATGATGTAGAACATCTTGAACTTGGGACGGAAGCTGCCCGAACGCACGGGTGATTTGTCCAGCCATGGCAGGAAAAACCAGACCAGGATGGCGGAGAACATCGCCAGCACACCGAGCAGTTTCGCCGGGATGAAGAGGAAGTCGAAGGTGAAGGCCCGTAAAATCGCATACCAGGGCCAGAAATACCATTCCGGAACGATGTGGGCCGGAGTGGAAAGCGGGTTGGCCGGGATATAGTTGTCCGCGTGGCCGAGCGCGTTCGGCAGGAAGAACATCAGGATGGTGAAGAAAATCAGCGCGAGACCAACCGTCCAGCCATCTTTCGCGGTATAATAGGGATGGAATGGCACCGTATCCTGCGGCCCTTTCACATCAACCCCGGTCGGATTGTTCGACCCCGGAATGTGCAACGCCCAGATATGCATGATGACAACGCCGACGATTACGAACGGTAGCAGATAATGCAGCGAGAAAAAGCGGTTCAGAGCCGCATTGTCGGGAGCGAAGCCACCGAGCAGCAACTCCTGTATCGGCTTGCCGATCAGCGGAATAGCCTCAAACAGGCCGGTAATCACCTTGGCACCCCAGAAGCTCATTTGACCCCAGGGAAGCACGTAGCCCAGAAAACCCGTGGCCATGGCGAGCAAATAAATCACAACGCCGAGCAGCCAGAGCATTTCGCGCGGTGCCTTGTAGGACCCGTAATACAGGCCGCGGGCGATATGCATATACAGGGCGATGAAGAAGAAGCTTGCGCCATTGGCATGGGCGTAGCGGATCATCCAGCCACTGTTCACGTCGCGCATGATATGTTCGACAGAATCAAAGGCAATTTCGGAATTGGCCGCATAGTGCATGGCCAATATGATGCCGGTAACGATCTGGATGACCAGAAACAGGCCAGCCAGGGAACCGAAGTTCCACATATAGTTCAGATTGCGCGGCGCAGGGTAGCCCGCGCCAACGCTGTTATAGACGAAACGCGGCAGCGGAAGCTGCTTGTCCATCCACTGACCGAATTCGGTTGCTGGTGTATATTGTTTTGCCCAAGGAAAGCTCATTTTTCTTCTGCCCCTTAGCCGATTTTCACGACAGTATCTGATAGGAATTCATATTCTGGAACGACGAGGTTCGTTGGAGCCGGACCTTTGCGGATGCGCGCAGCCGTGTCATAGTGCGAACCGTGGCATGGGCAGAAATAACCGCCGAATTCGCCCTTCACTTCGCCTTGCGCGGCACCCAGCGGCACACAACCGAGATGGGTGCATACGCCCAGGGTGATCAGCCAGTTTTCCTTGCCCGCGATCGTCCGTTCAGCCAGCGTCTCCGGATCGCGCAGGTCTGACAGGTTCACCGCATTCGCTTCGGCGATTTCGGTCTCTGTCAGATTGCGGATAAAAATAGGCTGCTTGCGCCAGCTGGTCTTGATCGACTGGCCCGTTTCTATCGCGGAAATATCGACTTCAATCGATGACAGAGCGAGGACGTCCGCGCTCGGGTTCATCTGATTGACCAGCGGGAATACGGTAGCCACCACCCCGGCACCAGCAAAGCTCACTGCTGCGATATTGATAAAGTCCCGGCGGCGAACGCCGCCTTCTTCTGCGACTGCCGTTTCAGCTGTTTCAACCGTTGCCATGCAAACAAGCCCTATAGATAAATTATGACCCCCGACCGCCCGAATGTTCGATACTGCTAAACAACAGCTTGAACAGGCAGTGAATTGCGCGCCTGATAGCCGCGAAGGATAGGGTTTGCCAACAGGGAATTTTAGATTGACCAAACATTCCCTTCTCGCTCATGATGATTGCTTCATGAGGATAGCATTGTATCAACCCGAGATTGCGGGAAATTTAGGAACAATATTAAGAACTTGCGCATGTCTTGACGTGCCGGTTGATATAATAGAACCCTGTGGATTCCCGTTCAGCGATCGCAGTCTCAAGCGCGCCGGAATGGATTATTTCGAGCATGTTCAATACACCCGCCACGCTGACTGGGAAGCTTTTCGTGCCGCCGTCCATACTCGCGATGCAAGGATTATCCTGCTCTCCAGCAAGGCAGATCAGCCGCATCATGGATTCGCATATCGAAAATCCGATATATTGCTTTTCGGTTCCGAAGGATCCGGAGTTCCCCGGACTATACACGACCAATGCGATGGTCGAATCACGATTCCGATGAAAGCGGATATGCGCAGCTTGAACCTTGCGGTGGCGGCTGGCATGGCTTTGGGAGAGGCCCTTAGACAGACAGGACAATTTCCGGAATGACGACAAAATTGGATAACCAGCAACAGACGGCCCAGACGTGGTTCAGGGAACTGCGCGACCAGATATGCGCTGAATTCGAGGCAATCGAGAAGGAAGCGGGTAGCGACGCGACGTTCGATTATATCCCCTGGGATCGCCAGAATCCCGATGGCAGCCCGGGCGGCGGCGGTATGCAGGGACTGATGAAGGGCAAGGTCTTTGAAAAAGTCGGTGTGAATATTTCCACCGTGGACGGCCGGTTCAGCGAAGAATTTGCTGGCCAAATCAACGGCGCCAAAGACGATCCGCGATTCTTTGCAACCGGAGTCAGCCTGGTTGCTCACATGACCAACCCGCATGTTCCCAACGTGCATATGAACACCCGTTTCCTGTGCACGACAAAGCGCTGGTTTGGCGGTGGTGCCGACCTTAATCCGGCCATTGCCTATGATGAAGATACCGAGGAATTCCATGCCCGCCTGCGCTCTGCCTGCGCGCCGCACAATCCGGAATATTATCCCCGGTTCAAGCAATGGGCGGATGATTATTTCTATATTCCGCATCGGCAGGTCCACCGCGGTGTGGGCGGGATATTCTACGATCATCTCGAACTGGACAAAGAAACCGACTTCGACCGCCATTTTGCCTTCACGCAGGACGTCGGGCGGGCTTTTCTGGATATATTCCCAAAACTGGTTCGCAAGCGGATGGGGATGAAGTGGAGCGAGGAAGACAAGCACCAGCAGCTCGTCTGGCGCGGACGATACGCCGAATTCAATCTGGTGTACGACCGCGGCACCACCTTTGGACTCAAGACCGGCGGCAATGTCGATGCGATTCTGATGAGTCTGCCACCAGAAGCAAAATGGGTGTAAACAGCCCGAAAAACCTGCCCCAGGATGTTCCAAAGGGCCACGTCGCGACCATCATCACCCATCTCGAGATGTTGGATAAACCGTCTCTGGCCGCGATCGAATCCCGCCTTTCGACCGAAAAATGGGTCAATCCACCGGTCGCGGACTATCTGGCGCTGTTTCGAGCCATCGGGGAACCGTGGCTCTGGACATCGCGGCTGTTGATGAACGCAGACGAGCTTCGGGAGATCATCCATCACCCGGAAACCGATATTCATATCGTCCGCAATGATGACGCCGTTGTCGGATTGATTGAACTGGATTTTCGGGAAACCGGACAATGTGAAATCGGTTTCTTCGGTCTGATTGCCGAGATGAACGGCAAGGGCCATGGCCGCTGGATGATGAACCAGGCGTTGGAAAAGGCGTGGCAGAAAGATATCAAACGGGTCTGGTTGCACACTTGTACCCAGGATTCACCGCGCGCCCTGCCCTTTTACCAGCAATGCGGCTTCCGCATTTTCAAGCAGGAAATCGATATGATGATCGATCCGCGCCTATCCGGTCATCTGCCGAAAACCGCCGCCCCTCATGTGCCGATACTCAGTTGAACATTTCCCCGACATCCGTCTTCCTGCCCGTTAGCTCAATATAGATCGACATGATTACGAGACCGAGGACAAGCTGGAACGCCGTCCCGGTCAGCGATGCCACCAGATTTTCGATAAAGGGCCAGCCGGCTCCCCCGGTGGCCAGACCGGTAATAATACCCGTGATCGCCTGCAGGGCACCAATAGCGATCGTACCCACAACCGCGATAATCAGGATGAAAAGCAGGATGGAAAAACCATTATTCCGGGTCAGGGACCAGCCTTTCCTGAGCGCTTCGATCGGATTTCGTTCTCCTTGATCGACAATCACGATAGGCACCAGAATGAACCGGGCAGCAATATACGCACCGGGGAGGACGAACAGGAGAAAGCCGATCAGCGTCAGAAAACCGGTCAAAAGATTGGCCAACAGATAGATCAGGAAGGCTTTGAGCGCTGCCATCAGGTCCTCGGCAACGGTGTGGTTGCGCGAGGGCGCAATCGTAAAATAGATCGCAAGACCGCCGAAACTGATCACGAGGTTGGATGCCACGACTGAAACGGCATTCTCGCTGAAATATGCTGAATAAACGGCCAACAAGCCATTGAGATCTTCGTCGCCGGTCAACAGGGGTTGATCGATAAATTGGGCGAACAGAAAAGTCGGCAGGAAAAGAAAAACACCGGCAATTGCCAGAATAGCCTCTTTATGCGCACCGAGCAGGGCCATCGCACCATTCCAGCATTGCATATAGTTCAGCTTCATCATTCTGATTCCCGTATCCATGTCTCAATTACTAGTCTCTTGCCACCCGGCCATCAAAAGTGCACGAAAATATTATGAACGACCCCCATGATATCGAATGGCGCATTTCGTCTGAAAAAGTCGAATATCCGGAAGCACTGGCCGAAATGGAAAATCGCAATGCTGCGGTTCAGTCGGGTAACGCCAGGGACCTGATCTGGCTGCTGGAACATCCGCCGCTCTATACCGCCGGCACCAGTTCCGATCCGGCGGAGCTGCTCAGCCAGTCCTTTCCGGTCTACGACACGGGCCGCGGCGGGCGGCATACCTACCATGGACCGGGCCAGCGGGTCGGCTATGTCATCATGAACCTGAAGCAGCGCAATGCGGACGTGCGCGGCTTTGTCCATGCTATGGAAGCATGGATCATAGCGGCCCTTGCTGAATTTGGCGTTGCAGCGCGTGCCGTGGAAGGCCGCGTCGGCATCTGGTCCGACACACCGGACGGACAGGAAGCCAAGGTCGGCGCGATCGGTATCCGCATCCGCAAATGGGTCACGATGCATGGCTTTTCGGTCAATATTGATCCTGACCTCAGCCATTTCGGCGGAATTGTGCCCTGCGGTATCAGCGAGTTTCCGGTGACCAGCCTTGCACAACTGGGCATCGCGATAGAGCTTCGGGAGTTTGACGAAGCGTTGCAAAAAACGGTCGGTGATTTTCTGAAAGCGATTGATCGGGTCTGATCGGAGGCTATGATGGGCCTGGTAAGCCCCTAAACGACGCGAGGACCGATCATGACCAAATTCACGAGACTTGCCGCCACAGCAGCGGTCGCACTGACCATCTCCGCCTGTTCCGGCAACGAAGCGCCGGAAGCCGACGAAGTCACCGAAACCCAGATGGACGATGTTGACGTGATTGATGGCACGATCAGCGACGAAATGGTCGATGTCGACACAATGAAAGCCGAAGACAGCACCGGCGACAACGCCGCCGAATTGCCCGATGGCCAGAAACCACCGGAAACGGTTTCAACCTCGGAAGAAACGCCTACCGAATAAGCGTTCAAGCCAGACCGAGAATCTTGTGGTTCTGTAACGACAGGCGCCATTTCGGGTGGACCTGGACGAAGGCTATGGCCTGTTCGAGATGGGCCTCGCTGGCAAGGTCATCGCCGCGGGCATCCATCGGCTGCAGCAACAAATTGGCGAAGTCCCAGCCTTCCATCTCTTGCCAATCGCTGTCTTCCTGCGGCCATACCAGTTTCAGTTCATCACCCGAACGCTGTATCGTCTCGCTTTGGGCTTTCGGGCTGATACAAATCCAGTCAATTGCACGGGGAACCGGCAGCGTTCCGTTCGATTCGATGGCAATAAAAAAGTCTTCGGCGTGCAGGGCATCAATCAAGAGCTGGTCGATCTGCAGCATCGGTTCACCGCCGGTCAGAACCACGAATCGGGAGTCCCGGTCACTACCCCAGGTCTCGGCCGCTGCGCTGGCAAGCTCATCCGCGCTGGCGAAGCGACCACCGCCCTCTCCGTCCAATCCGACAAAATCGGTATCGCAAAACTGGCAGACCGCGGTGGCACGATCCCGCTCCAGCCCGGACCATAGATTACATCCGGCGAACCGGACAAAAACCGCCCGCCGTCCGGCGTGCACACCTTCACCCTGCAGGGTCAGGAATATTTCTTTGACCGCATAGCTCATAGCGTCACATATCGGGTCGGATCGACAATCCCGGCTTCTTCAAAACCCTTTTGCCGCAAACGGCAGCTGTCGCAAAGGCCGCAGGGGAGATTCCCGGGTGCCGGATCATAGCAGGACCAACTCCAGGCGGGATCAAGATCAAGCCGGATCGCTTCCCGAGCGATATCCGCCTTGGTCATATGCTGCAGAGGTGTCCGGATATGAAAACCACTGCCCTGGTCCCCGGCCCTGGTCGCCAGATCGGCCAATCTCTCGAACCCTGTGATAAACTCCGGCCTGCAGTCCGGATAACCGGAATAGTCCAGCGCGTTCACACCGATAAAAATGTCCCGTGCGTCTCTAGCCTCCGCCAATCCCAAGGTCAGCGACAGAAAAATGAGATTGCGGGCGGGCACGTAAGTCACCGGAATATCATTGGTCACGCCGGACTTCGGTACATCAATATCTGCGGTCAGCGCCGAACCGCCAAAGCGGCTCAGATCGAGCGGCAGGATGATGTGCTCGTCGACCCCGAGATGGGCTGCAATATTCCGGGCGGACTGCAGTTCGATCTTGTGCCGCTGGTTATAGTCGACCGTGAGCGCAATCAGCCGATAGCCCTGCTCCGCAGCAATCGCCGCGGACACCATCGAGTCCAGTCCGCCCGACAGTAATATGATCGCTCTTTTTGAATCGGAAGTCATGACGCGCTCCGCTAATCGCCTTGCCGACGCGGTGCAAGTTTTGTGCGCAAATTGTGTTTAGCAACTGCCTGTGCGACGACCTTCGACACTGATGGAAAAGGGCGCATTATTGCGGATGCCTTGCGAGAATATCTGCACCAAGATGCTGGATTCCTGCTTGATCTCGGTAACACCATGCCCGGCGGTGCCGCATTTGTAGCTTACGCGAAGCTTCTTCGGGCCATTTTCAATTACGTAGCGCCTACAGGATAAATTGCGGTGCCGGATTTGCAGCAGCACCTCAGGATTTCCCAAACAGATTTTTTGCCCGGCATCCGGAGAACCACGCTCTTTCAGTGTCCATTCCCCTTGCATCAGCCCGTCGAGCACCTTCAAACTTGGCGTTTGCGCCGGGGCTGTAACTGCAAATCCAGACAGGATGGCGGCTGACACGCTGATGATTTTAATCAGTTTCAAGCCTTTCATTGATATTCTCCTGTCAAGTTGGTTGGGGCGTCGATCGTCTCAGTGGTTCATCCGGTTCTAATTCGGAACTACGGCCATTATTGTTACCAAATAGGGCATTCGATAGGAAATTTGCGACATATCGGTAATATGCCGCATCTGCGGTTACATTCAGTTGTTCAGGCTCGCACCCGTAATCGTGAATGTTTTGCTGCAAAAAGCGCAGTCAATTGCTATATTACCCTGTTCGTCAACCATATCTTCCTTATCTTCTTTCGGGAAGCGCGCAATCACGTCCCTGATATGGTCTTCATTACAGCGGCATCCCTTAACACACGGTTTACCGCTTAAAAGCCTCACTTCGTCGCTCTCGCTAAACAGCCGCCACAGAATCTCTTCGAGCGGCAGCTTCGCTTCGGTGAGTTCTGCTGCCCGAACGCTGCCGGCCATGATCTCGACATGCTCCCATTCCGGATGGTCCAGTCGCACATGGAGCCGTTCACGGCCTTCCTCACCATCAGGGAGATGCTGTACCAGCAGCCCGCCAGCCACAACCTTGTCGCCATTTTCATCCATCGCCACCCGTATGAGCGTCGGAATTTGCTCGGACTGGAAGAAATAATTTTGCACCGCTTCTGCGAGGCTTGCCCCTTCGAGAGGGACGATGCCCTGGTTGCGGCCACGGGGTGCCGGCTGGTCAAAGGTGATGGCAAGATAGCCCTTGCCGAACAATGCCAGCAGACTCGGTTCTACCGGCTGGGAAGCGAGCCGTTCCCGGTCAAATTCTACATAGCCGCGCAGAGCGCCATCTTGATAGTCACAGGCGAGAAGGTTGATTACGCCGGCCTCTGTTTGCGCCTGCAAGGTCAATTGCGAGTCTTCATCCTTCAACAGCGCGCCCAGCATGGCGGTCAGGCAAACGGCTTCCGCCAGAATATCGCGGATCACCGGCGGATAATCATGCGCGGAGAGAATATCATCAAGCGCGGGACCAAGCCGAACGACACGCCCGCGGCAATGCTTTCCCGGGATCGAGAATGACAATATGCTGTCGGTCGGTGCCATGCCCGCCATCAGATCTGGCCGAAACACCAGCGAAGCACGGATTTCTGTGCATGGATCCGGTTTTCCGCTTCGTCCCAGACCACCGACTGAGGGCCGTCGATGACCGACGGCATGACTTCTTCACCGCGATGCGCGGGAAGACAGTGGAGGAACAGGGCATCCGGCTTGGCCTGTTCCATCATCACATCATTGACCTGATAGGGCATCATCGCGGCCAGCTTGTCGTGCACATGATCCTGCCCCATCGAAACCCAGGTATCGGTCACGACAACATCCGCTCCCGCGACCGCTTCATTTTCATCCCGGTGAATCGAGATATTGGCACCTGCGGCCTGAGCCTTTTCGATAAAGCTCGGGTCGGAGTCATAGCCTTGCGGACAGCCGATCCGGACATTATATTTCATCAGGCCCGCAGCTTCGACAATGCTGTTGAGCACATTATTGCCATCGCCCAGCCAGGCGATTTCAAGACCCGGCAATGCTTTTCCATGTTCGACCAGGGTCAGCAGATCGGCAATGATCTGGCACGGATGTGACAGGTCGGTCAGGCCGTTGATCACCGGCACGCTGGCATTGGCTACCATTTCCTCGATTTTCGCATGGTCGTCGGTGCGGATCATGATGGCGTCGCACATGCGGGACAGGACCCTCGCCGTATCGGCTACCGTTTCCCCGCGACCGAGCTGCATACTCCCACTATCCATCACGATACTGGATCCGCCAAGCTGGCGGATCGCGATATCGAAGGAGACCCGGGTCCGCGTACTGCTTTTTTCAAAGATCATCGCCAGCACATGATCGGCAAGCGGTTTGTCCGCATCCGGCCTGCCCTTCGTCCAGCCTGTGCGAGCGGCTTTGCGGTCGATCGCATCGGCGATCATCGCGGCGATGGCATCCCCGCCGGCATCCGCGAGATTTAGAAAATGCCGAGTCATGACTCGGGCGCCACATAGTCGGCCGCACCGGCGGACAGTTTCTCGATAAACGTCGCGATATGGCTGTCGTCGATATTCAGCGGCGGCAACACGCGTAGTGTATTGTCGCCGGCGGCCACGGTCAGCAGGCCATGATTGTCGCGAAGATGCGCGACAAAGGAACGCGCTTCCTGCGTCATCATAATGCCGAGCATCAGGCCCTTGCCCCGCACGCCACGGAAAAGATCGGGATAATTGCCGATGAACTGTTCGATCGCCGCCCGTAGCTTGTCGCCGGTCGACCGGACATTTGCGAGAAATTCATCATTGGCAACCACGTCCCACACGGCATTTCCGGCAGCCATGGCCAGCGGATTGCCACCATAGGTAGAACCATGCGTCCCGATCACCATGCCGCGCGCCGCCTCTTCGGTCGCCATACAGGCCCCCAGCGGGAAACCGCCGCCGATGCCCTTGGCGCTCGCGACAATGTCCGGCTTGATGCCATAGAGTTCATAAGCATAGAGCGCGCCGGTGCGCGCGACACCGCATTGCACCTCGTCCAGAGCCAGCAAGATACCATGCTTGTCGGCGAGATCGCGCAAGCCCTGCATGAATTCGTCCGAGGCCGGACGGACACCGCCCTCGCCCTGAATCGGTTCGACCAGAAACGCTGCGGTTTTGTCGGTTATTGCGGCTTCCGCTCCAGCCAGATCATCAAAATCGACGTATTTGAAGCCGGCGAGCAGCGGCGAAAAGCCGTGATGCATTTTTTCCTGGTTGGAAGCCGAGATGGTCGCCATCGTTCGGCCATGAAAAGCGTTCTTGAAGGTGATGATCTCGAACCGGTCGCTGCCTGCCGATTGATGATAGGCCCGCGCGGTCTTGATCGCGCATTCCACCGCTTCCGCTCCGCTGTTGGTAAAGAATACGGTGTCGGCGAAGGTCGTGTCGACCAGCCGCTGTGCGAATTTCTCGCCCTGCGGACTGCCATAGAGATTGGAGACGTGCATGAGGGTCGCCGCTTGATCCTGGATGGCCTTGGTGAGATGCGGATGGCCGTGACCGAGCAAATTGACGGCAATGCCGCTGGCAAAGTCCAGCGCCCGCGAGCCGTCTTCGGAAATCAGCCAGGCCCCCTCCCCGCGAACCGGACGAAAACCACAACGTGGGTATACAGGCATTAGGGGGGTAATCGTCATGATCGGCTTCCTTTCGCGGAAAACAGAAAAGGCGACCCGACTGGTCGCCTCTCGAAATGAGGCGGCCTTATATGACGCATCTCGGGAGTGGTCAATCGTGGTGCACCGTGGCAACCATCCGGCGTCCGCCGGAAAGATTCTGCTGGCCACTTTCTACAGCGCCGACTTTGCCCTCAGCGCCGACTTTGCCCTTTCCCAGTTCTGCCCATCGAATTTTATGACGTGCGGTTCCAGCCGGTGATCTGCATCGAGACAATGGAAGTTGATACTCCAGCAATCCGGATGCGAACGCGGCTGATAGAAGCTTTTGACGCCGCAATGCCTGCAGAAGAGATGATCCGCCTTCCTGCTACCAAATTTGTAACTGGTCAGGTCGTCTTCGCCCTTTACCAACGTGAAATTTTCGTGCGCTGCGATCAGATGCAGAAACCCGGTCCGCGCGCAAATCGAACAATTGCAGTCGAGCAGCTCTGGCGCGGATTCGACATTTGCTTCAAAGCGGACAGCGCCGCAATGACAGCCGCCATGAACGCTCCGCGCGATCATGGCGTTTCCTCCAGTTTGCAAATATGCCGCGTTCCCTGTTCGCTCGTTTCCGATTCCAATTCACCCTTTGCCATTTGAGCGAAAGCATTGAGAAACTGTGTGCCCTGCGCTCCATCGCGGATACTATCGGGCAGCCCGATGCCGTCGTCGCGAACCTCCAGCACTGCACCGTCTGATACGGTGCGCAAGTCGACTCTAATGGTTCCCTTGTCACGATCAACGAACGCGTGTTTTACAGCGTTTGTGACCAATTCGTTGACTAACAGCCCGACCGCACCCGCACGATCACGGGAAAGCTGGCATGGTTCGGCTGTAAGGATAAGATCTATTTGGCCATCAAGTGCCAAAGCCTCTCTAAGCGAGGCACACAGTCTGTTCAAAAAGTCCCGCATATCAACCACCGCAATATTATCGAGATTGTCGTACCGTAAACTCTCATAGGCTTTCGAGAGACTGTGGACGCGTCCCGCTGCCTTGCCGAGCGCGGATTTTACCTCACTATCTTCGCTTTTTTGCTGTTGCAGTGCCAGCAAGCTCGAGAGGATCGCAAGATTGTTTTTCACCCGATGGTCGACTTCGACAAGAAGCATGTCCCGTTCTGCAATACGCTGCTCTTTTTCGAGCACGAGCCAGCGGCCAGTCGTCCGCGCCGCATCGCCAAGACCGACGATGATCAAACCGGTTACCGCATTCACCACGGTTCTGGCTCCGTCACCGGGCTTTTCAAATGAAAAGCTGCCCATGGCAGGCAGCACATAATACCAGGAATAAGCTGTCGTAAGAACCAACGCCAAAAACCCGGCGCGGAACCTGCCGAAAAGCGTCGCAAGCAATATAAAAGGGACGTTGACGGCAAAAGGCCCGGCCCCAACGGCCCAGTTATCGATGATTTCTCGCGCGACAACAGCAATGCCGGTAAACGCGGCTGCAACAAAAACCTGCACAAGTAACGGAGAAAAACGCGGCGTAAGATCAATGAGGTCAAGCCTGTTGATGCGCGCCAGCGAATTCGTGTTAAAATTACTGAACATCTACGTTGCCTTCGTGAGGGAGTGGCCCGTTTACATGTGTTTCTAACTTCTGAATATAACTTAGATCGACTTTGCCATGGTATTTGAAGAAAAACTTCGGTCCGCCGGTAAATCTGGCAATGGTAGTCGAATAGTCCCGTTACACATCCGACAGGCTTTTCGAAGCGGACAGCACCTCCGGGACCACGCCGACTGCCATAAGCTTCACCCGGCTTCATCCTGCTCGATACTTGCTTCGGGCCGCTGTTGAAAACTGAGTGATAGCGGGGTGATGAAACCGCTGCTGTTTATCCGGATGCGAACGATGCCTTGCAATTCGGGATTTGCGAGCTTTTTCTCATAATCGCGGGCGGCTTCCTGAGGAACGTAAATTCGATCGCGCAACAGCCCATTATTGCCTTCTTCGCTCCGTGGATTCGCTTTTGCCGTTGAATCGCAGATGGAAGCCAATGATTGATCGGTTCCAACCATATCCAGCACTTCCACACTCTCGATAGCTGGCGCGGCCCCCTTTATGCACAGGATTTTTTGCCCTTCGTACCCAGTTGTAATCTCGTCCGCTTGAACGCCGGGCCAATCGTAACGAAACTGCACATAATGTCCGCGCAGCAAATCGCGGGGATCATAGCCGGCGACGGGAACATACCACTCCGCCCCCCGATGTGACTCTCTTTCGGTCAGCACCCAAATCAGGCCGAGACCGACCAACGGAAGAAGCAAGGCCAGGGGAAAGTAGAAGCGGCGATACCGGCTCATTGATCGTCCCCATTGCTGTTTATGTCAGCAGTCGGGGTTTTGTTTGGAGCAAATGCCTTGGAAAAACGATAAGCCGACACCGCAATGGCGATGGTGATCACACCCGCCACGATCAGACCCAGCCCACTGCTCAAAAGATCCGACGCGAGTTCGAAACTCAACACAATCAGGCGCAATGCGACAATGGCGACGGCCGCTTGAAAGACATTTCGCCATCCTGAAAATATCGCGCTCCAGCCGATAACGGCCCACAATGCCATGAACAATATCGCATTGGCCAGGGGATCGATCGATTGTGAGATGCTGCTGATGAAGTTGATCATTGCAGCAGCAATCAAAATTGCCGCAATGCCGATTCCGGACCCGGTGCGATTAAAAGCGTAGATAAGCAGCGCAGCAGCGCTCCACAGCACCAAATGGATGACGGCTATTTCACCGGCATTGCCGTCCGCTCCGAAAAAGCCACCTTTGGTAACGCCGTCGATTATCAATTTAAGGGTGACCCCGGCCACGAATGCCGCGAAAGCAAATTGCCCGATTTGCATCCAGAATGCTTGTCGTGAGCTAAGTCGTCTGACGAAGATTCCGACGAGCAATGCAAAAATTGGCAAGCTGGTCATGACGGCTGTATAAATTGATGGCGGCTGACGGGTTGTTTCCCAATACCAGCTGAAATGCGCGATCCCTGTACCCAGAAGGCCTACCATCCAGAGCAGCGAAATCAGCCAGCCTCGACCGGCTAGCAGCAAAAGGGGCGAAAACAACAATAGCCAGGTGGCCAATGGTTGCCATAGAGGCGAACTGGTCTGATAAACTTGGCCCAAATGCCCGAAAAATGTTGCACCCAGAACGGCGAGGACGAACAGCAGAACATCTTTCAGATATAGCCCCAAAAAACCGTTGCGGGGTTGGAGGCGGTAAATTCCTGCCGACATACCGGCTATCAACAGTGCATGAATTGTGAGACGGATCATCCCGGGAATATCATCCCAATTTGCCGCAACCACGGAAATCAAACCCAATCCGATAGCCAGAGCACCCAATCCGATCAGCGACCAAAGACCCAGCGGCCGGGATCGGTCGGTTTCGAATTTTCGGATACGCTGCGCGGTATCGGCGTCGATCAAACCCGCATTCAGCCAATTGTTTATTTGTCTTTCAGACAACTACTGATCCTTGCCGAAACATCTGAAAGTTACGCGAGACTGACCGGATTGGCAAGTTTGGCTCTCACGGAGCCGGTTTTCCATACCCTCCTGCCGGATCAGTCCCGGACTTCGGTAGTATGAATATCAATTCTGTTTTCCAATGTTCTGTGGACAGGACATTTTTCGGCGATTTCTAGCAGCTTTTGACGCTGCTCGTCAGTCAGGTTGCCACGCAGAATGATGGAACGGTCGATTACGTCAATCCGGTTGACCTCATTGTTGCAACTTTTGCAGTCGTCGACATGTTCGCGGCTATGCTCCAGTTCGATATGCACGGATTCCAGAGGGATGCCCTTGCGATCCGCGTACATTTTCATGGTCATCGACGTGCAGCTGCCCAGCGCCGCAAGCAGCAGATCATAGGGTGATGGTCCGCTGTCGGTGCCGCCGAATGACTCAGGCTCGTCGGCAAGAAAAACATGTTTTCCTGCCCTGACGGTCTGCTGAAACTTCTTGCTGGCGGTTTCGACGGATACGAGGGAGGGATCTTGGGTCATGTTCATTCTACCGTTACTGATTTTGCAAGATTGCGAGGTTGATCGACATCCGTGCCTTTGGCAACCGCGACGTGATAGGCGAGCAGCTGGACCGGTACGGCGTAAACGAGCGGTGCGATCAGCGGATGGACTTTCGGCATTTCGATTGTCGCCAGGCAACCTTCACCGGCCTCCGCCAGCCCCTCGGCATCGGAGATCAACACAATTTTTCCGCCGCGAGCGCGTACTTCCTGCATATTGGACACGGTTTTTTCAAACAGCGGGCCGGACGGGGCCAGGACAATCACCGGGACCGCCTCGTCAATCAAGGCAATGGGACCGTGTTTCATCTCGCCGGACGCATAGCCCTCGGCGTGGATATAGCTGATTTCCTTGAGCTTGAGCGCGCCTTCCAGCGCCAGCGGGTAATCGGGACCGCGCCCGAGATAGAGTACGTCACGCGCCGGAGCGATATGATGCGCCATATCGGCGATATCTTCATCATGCGCCAAAGCGGCGTTGAGGGCAGCGGGTGCTTCGGTCAAATGCTTGACCACCTCGCGCTCCTCGTCGCGGGTCATTTTCCCCTTCACGACCGCGAGATGCGCGGCAAGCGCAGCCAGCACGGCAAGCTGGCAGGAAAAGGCCTTGGTCGAGGCGACACCGATTTCGGGGCCGGCATGGGTCGGCAGCAACAAATCGGCCTCGCGCGCCATCGAACTGGTCGGGACATTGACCACCACCGCGATTTTCTGGCCGTTATCCTTGCTGTGGCGCAGCGCAGCCAGCGTATCGGCCGTTTCGCCCGATTGCGAGATAAACAGCGCCAGACCGCCCGGCTCCAGCACCGGATCACGATAGCGGAACTCCGATGCGAAATCCAGATCGACGGGCACACGGGCAAAGGTCTCGAACCAGTATTTTGCAACCATCCCCGCATAGTAGCTGGTTCCACAAGCGACGATGGTAATCCGCTTGATATCGCGCAGATCGAAATCCATTTGCGGCAGCGCCACTTGCTCTTCCAGCGGGCGAATATAGCTTTGCAGGGTTTGCGCGACCACGGTGGGTTGCTCGAAAATTTCCTTCTGCATGAAGTGGCGGTAATTGCCTTTTTCAATTTCAGCGGCGGATACACCCGAGGTCGTGACTTCGCGCTCTACAGACTCATTGTCCTTGTCGTAAATCGCCGCGCCTTCACGGGTAATCACGACCCAGTCGCCTTCTTCGAGATAGGCAATTTTCTGGGTCAGGGGCGCAAGAGCAAGCGCGTCGGAACCGAGATAGGTTTCGCCATCGCCATAGCCGACCACCAGTGGCGACCCGAGCCGCGCGCCGATCAGCAGGTCCGGCTGCGAGCGGAATGCAATGGCCAGGGCAAAGGCACCACGCAATTGCGGCAGGACGGCCTGCACAGCTTCCTCGGGGGACTTTCCGGCTTCAACCTGCTCGCTCACCAGATGGGCGACCACTTCGGTGTCGGTCTCGCTCTCGAACGGACGCCCCCGCGCGCTGAGTTCTTCGCGCAGGCTCTTGAAATTCTCGATAATGCCGTTGTGCACAAGCGCCACTTCGCCGGTGGCATGAGGATGGGCATTGTTGGTGGTCGGTGCGCCGTGTGTGGCCCAGCGGGTGTGCGCTATGCCGATATTGCCTGCGGCATCGTCGGTTTTCAGAACATTCACCAGATTGGCGAGCTTGCCCTCCGCGCGCCGGCGGATCAGCTGACCGTCATGCACGGTGCAGACACCGGCGCTGTCATAACCGCGATATTCCATACGCTTCAGACCATCCACAAGACGATCCGAGACGGCTTCCTTGCCAACAATTCCAATTATTCCGCACATGGTTTTTGGGGCTTTCTTCTAGAGACTATAGGGAATCCGGATGCCCGGCATATTGGCAGGGAAATCCTTCGTGTTTCGTGTAATCAGGATAGCACCGTTCACCTGCGCGGTCGCAAGGATATAGGCGTCCAGCAGCTTCATTCGGGTCCGGCACCGAATATCGGCTGCGGCGCTCGCGATACGCTGATCGATTTCAACGACCTCGAATGGTGATATTGCGTGCTGGACGATATTCCGATTCTCCAGAGTCTCTCCCGCCAGAACCTCAGTCCAGACTATCCTGCTGATTCTGTGCCTACGATAACGTGATATTTCTGCACGCGCCAGCGGCTGACGCGTTAACCAGTCAATCAATATATTGGTGTCGAAAAAAGGATCCGACATCAACTAGATATCTTCATAGGAAGTGCGATCTTCGCGCATAGCGCGCTGATACTCGACCCCCTCCGCAATATCGTCGCGATCCGCCCAGAGACCATATCCACGATCGATCCAGCTCTGGTCGTCGCTCTTCTGGGCGAGAAACAGCCTGATCGCTTCGCGCAACAATGAAGCGCGTGACCGTTTCTGCCTGATGCCGAGCGCATCAAGCTTATCAATATCTTCGTCAGGTAGATCAGCAAGGATACGGGTCATGATGATATACTGATATCATATCATGATATCATGTCAATCTTTTTGGCGCCTCGCGGGTCGGTTGCCAGCAGTCCGAAGATTAACGAATCTCTGACTCCCATATGGGTTTCCCATTCTGCACGCAAATGGCCTTCCTGCTTGAAACCCAGTGATTGTAATAATTTGATCGAGGCAGCATTCTCCGGATCGGTGTCTGCGAAAAGACGACGTACGTTTTGCGTGTCAAATTCATAGGCGACAACAGCAGAAACAGCTTCATTCATCAGGCCAGATCCCCAATGATCGCGACAGAGGATATAGCCGATTTCCTTGACTCTTTGCCGTCTGCCGATAGTCACCACCCACCCCAACGCTGGACCATCTTTCGTCCCGGTGATCGCCCAACAGCTACGCTGGGGATCGACGCTAGCGTTCCATTTCACATAGTCGCGTGTTTCTTCAACGGAGTTTGTCGGTGGCCGTGACCACCATTTCATCGTCTGCCGATCAGACAATATGACATGCAGCGCGGCGGCATCCTCCAATTTAATCTGCCGCAGCACGAGACGAGTGGTAAAGAGCGTTGGAAGGGTCATGCCAGGGATTCTATCTCTTCTTCCCCGCCTTCTTCTTCGCGCTCGCCTTGTTAAACCGATCAGCCCAACCCGCCTTCACCGTCTGTTGCGCCCGCACCAGCGCCAGATCACCGGCAGCCACATCCTGGGTCAGCGTCGCCCCTGCGCCGACGATCGCCCCGTCACCAATGGTCACCGGCGCCACCAGCGCGCTGTTTGACCCGATAAACGCGCCCTTGCCGATCACCGTTCCATATTTGAAATAGCCGTCATAATTGCAGGTTATCGTCCCGGCTCCGATATTGGCGCCCTCGCCCACTTCGGTGTCTCCCAGATAGGTCAGATGATTGGCCTTGGCGCCTTTGCCCAGCGTAGCCTTTTTCATTTCCACGAAATTCCCGACCTTGGCGCCTTCTTCCATCACCGCACCGGGACGCAGGCGGGCAAAAGGGCCGACATTTGCATTCGGCCCGATGGTCGCGCCTTCTATATGACTATGGCCATATATTCTTGCACCGGATGCGACAGAAACACCCGGACCAAAAATCACATTGGGCTCTATCACAACATCTGAAGAAATCTCCGTATCGTGAGAAAACCAAATGGTTTCTGGCGCAATGAGACTAACGCCTTCGGCCATGGCCAGTTCGCGGCGACGGATCTGCCATTCGCGTTCCACCGCGGCGAGTTCGGCGCGGCTGTTGACTCCAGCGACCTCGGCCGGATCATCGACTTCGATCACCGCGCTATTCTGGCCCGGCAACATAACGATATCCGGCAGATAATATTCACCCGCTGCATTGTCATTGCTGATCTGGTCGAGCAATATGAACAAATCGGTCGAGCGGGCCGCCATCAGGCCGCTGTTGCACAGGTTTACCCTGCGCTCCCGCTCGTTGGCGTCCTTATATTCGACCATTTTCTCGATTTCGCCCTGATCATCGGCGATAATCCGGCCATAGGCACCCGCGTCATCGGGACGAAAGCCCAGCACCACGGCCCGCGGGGCCGTGCCGTTGTTCAGCCGAAAAATCATCTCGCGCATGGTATCGGCGCTGACCATCGGGACATCGCCGTAAAGAATCAGCACATCGCCCGCGAAGCCTTTGAGCGCGTCGTGCGCCTGGGCCACTGCATGGCCGGTGCCCAGCTGGTCTTCCTGTACCGCAATCGCGACATTCCGACCCTCGACGCTTGCTTCAATCTGCTCCCGGCGCGCGCCGACGACGATCACGGTACGCTCGACGCCAAGGGAATCGACGGTATCGAGCAAATGATGGAGCATCGGCTTGCCGGCAATCGGGTGAAGCACCTTGTGCGTTTCCGATTTCATTCGGGTGCCCTGTCCGGCGGCCAGAATGATTGCGGCTAGCGGGCGGTCTGTCATCGGGTTACTCCGGCACAAGTGGTTCAGCAGCGGCCGCATCCGGGCCGTTTGCAGCGGCTAATGCCATGCAAAGCTGACCTAAGCCAGCCCGTTTTTCGCTATTTTTGACGGGTTTATTTTGCCAGCTTTCCGCCCTTGCGCCATTTGGTCCATAGATGCCGGGCCAGCATGAGCGGGGGCATACGGAGCCAGTGGGAGCGGACGTAAAAAGCAAGGCGCATCAATTTGCGGGTCTCACGGCCGTATCCGTCGCGAGCGAGCAAACGGCGGATGTAGAGATGGTCGGTCAATTTCGTCTGGTTGGCATCATTTGCGCATGCCGGCGTTGCATATAGGTCAGCAGCAAGACGCACCGCCCTCGCCAACTCATCAACGAGTCCGTGGATTTTGGCGCGGCCACGGAGTTCCGTCCAGAAGTTCCCGTCCGCCTCGGAAAAATGCCGTATCAGCAAGTTGATATCCCACAAATTCCGCAGCCCGCCAGCCAGATCGCCATCGGCAAACAAATGGGCAATGGAATGCAGCACCATATCGGCAGGAGCCATGATATGGAGTCCGCTGTCCAGCCGAACCGCATCCTGCAGAATCGCTTTGGCGTCGGGCGTTGGCCTGGCGGTCAGCGGTAATATGGTGTGATGGACATCAATCATCCGGTCGCGCTCGCGGTGGATGAGCGGCGGCAGTTCGTGCATATGGTCGCGGTAATACTGGTCGTCATAGGGATCCGGCTTCACCCACTCCCACCCGGCGTCGAGCAGGGCGGTTTCGACGACCGGCAGATCCTCCCGGGCGACCATGATATCGAGGTCTCCGATGCTTCGGCCTACGCCCGCATCGAGATTGGCTGCGACATAGGCGGTGCCTTTCATCAGGACGATTGTCCCGGGATAATCGGCCAAGGCTCTTCGGGCGCAGTCGGCTTCCCAGAGAGCCTGCCTGCACGCCAGATCATGCGCCTCAATGGCATCCTGCAGAACAGCGCACACACGATCGGGCACGCTTACATCCTTGAGCCGATGGGCAAGCGAACCGATCAGCGATTCGGCGCGGGCTATGCTGATCAGTTCCGTCCACTCGCCGCTGGCAAGCGCCTCGACACTCGCCGGTTCGCGCAGCGCACGGACCAAGGGGCGGGCATCGCGGATCATGGCAGTTTGCTCCAGAGATCGTCGATCAATTCTTCCGCCTGATCTGCCGACTGATAATCCATTGCCTTGACCGGAACCTGATCGACGAAGCGGGTGAGCGCATGAAAGCCGGCCTCTCCCAATGCGACATAGTTGGTTGATGCCTGGGTCAGTCTAACGAAGACTTCCGCTTGTCCCATATCCCGCAATTCCGGATCATGGCCAAAGCGTGGAAAAATCAGCAATGCCGGCTTCGCCGACTCATCCATCCGTGTAATCGCTTCTTGCGGAGGCACCAGATGACGAAGGTCGCCTTTGGGCGTGGCCCTCATTTCCGGACCGAACCGATTGGCTGAAGCAACGCGCTGCATCGCTTCTATCGCCTCGTTTTTCAGACTGATCAGGCGCGGGAACGGAAATATCTCGCCTGAATCGAGGCTCAAAAGAGCGAATTCATCACCCATGAAACGCCAGCCTCTTTCGGCCAGCATCGCCGACAATGTCGATTTTCCCGAGCCGGAAAGACCGGTCATGATCAGCGTCTTGCCGTCCTTTTCGACACTGCTGGCATGGAGCAGCAAATGCCGCCGCCAGCCAAGCGCCATTTGCAGGTTCATGCCCATTTCCGCGGCCAGCAATCCCTGTTTGAGCGGCAAGGGTGCGGCATCGGGCAACCAGAAGTCGCCGCCAATATGAACCGATGGTCGGACGAAGCGCCGCCAGGGTTTTTCGGGTTCCAGACGAACCGTGAAATCAACGCTTTGATCGACCGGTGCCGGATAGTCACCGTACAAAGCCGCCAATTGATCCAGCGGTTGCCGCCATGCCGAAGCAATTCGGAAAGCCGCGGGTCCTATCTTGAGCAGGATCTGGTGCATCTCCCGCATCAGCCCTCGATCCGTGATACCAGCCCCAGTCCGGAAAGTTCTTCCAGACGGGCGAGGACAATGTCTTCCGCACCGATAACCGATTCCATGTCATATGTCGCGATCAGTCGCGACGCGACTTCGGCGGCGGTCAGCGAAAGTCCTTCCATGACTTCCAATATCGCGGGGGCGGGATCGGCCAACATGTGGGTAATCCCTGAAGTTCGATGAAACAACAGCGTCATGCTGTCGAGATCATGCCAGATCAGATCATCTTTCGCGGCGGCCCGATATTTTTGGGTCATGATGGATTACCTGCGATTCTGAAACGACATCGCGCCTGGATAGCAGGAAAATGTTAAAATTGATCGGCAGTATCAGCGCGGCATCTGCAGCGACGCATAGCATGTAAATCCACTCTGCCCGGATTGCAGTCTACGGATATAGTTTACATAAGCCTGCGACTGGTCAGGGGATGTGCCGGGCAGGGTCCGTCCATTCATCGCGCGGCGTACTTCTTCGCCGGTAAAATTGCGGCCCGCTGGCGGATATGCGCCCGGTGTGTCGGAGGTGACAATCTTGCCATCCGCAGCGATATATCCGCCCGCTGCATGTTTGCCAGGTACAGGAATTTCACAATTGAGCGCCGAGCCGGCGGTTTGCGCCAATGCGGGCTTGATGCTGACGACCGCCGAAGCCGTCACCGCACCCATCATCAAGGCGCGACGGCGGGTCACGATTCCGTTTTTCGGGTCATTATTGACCGACGATCCCGTTGGAAGGTCCTCATTCATCGAATTTCTATCCCTGGCTTCCCTTGCTGCAGATTTCCGCACATAAGCAGAAATCGGGTAAAAAGCGAGTAAACAGTCCCCCGCCCCAAACCGAGTCTATAATCGGGACATAGACACCGGAATCGTTAATATGGCCTCAATATCGAGGCGGACGGGCTGTGGACCTCCGAACATTCCCATTGCCGTGCCTGCGCTGCACCGCTTAAATGGACGACATGAAAATGCCAGAATCCGCTCGATGACCTCGGTTTCCCCCATTCGTCTGCTTGTAGCTCTGTCGTTCATCGTCGGTGGCGCCCTCCTAGCGAGCCAATTGACAGAATCCGGGGAGCAGATCATTTTCGTCATCGGCTCCGGCGCGATTGCGCTATTTATAGTTCTGCGGAGTCCGCCGGTTCCATCGGCTCCCGACCCCGCCGCACAGGAACGGCAACGCGAACGCATCCTCTATCAAGCCCAGGCGCAAGCCTATCAGGATATTATTGACCCGATTACAAATCCGATATTGCTGATTCGCAATGCCAAGGTGGCAGCGGCCAATCCAGCGGCGGCGAAACTTCTGGGAGATCATATTGTCGGCGAGGACGTGCGGATAGCCATCCGTCATCCCGCTGCCGCCGATCGCCTCGCCAATCCGGATGCGAAGCATACAGGAGAACCGATTCTGCTGGTGGGCGTCGGCAGCGCGGACCAACGATGGGAATTGCGTATTCATGCCCTGCAGGATGGCCTGAAACTGGTCCAGCTGTCGGATCGCAGCAGCCATTATGCGGCCGAGAAAATGCGCACGGATTTTGTCGCCAACGCCAGCCACGAACTGCGCACGCCGCTGGCAGCGATAAAAGGGTTTCTGGAAACCCTCGAAAATCCAGAGGCCGGGAAGGACGATGCCACCCGCGCTCGATTCTTGAAAATAATGTATGACGAAGCCGAACGGATGCAGCGTCTGATCGACGACCTGATGTCGCTTTCGCGCATCGAGGCGGAAAAATTCGAACTGCCCTCCGAACAGATTGACCTCAGCGACTTGATCGGAGAAGTGCGTGATTTTTACATCAACAGTCGCGGCAAGCAAGAAAAGGAAATACAGGTTTCTCTTCCGGCCGACATGCCCCTGATTTACGGGGATCGGGCGCAATTGGCTCAGGTGGTGAACAATCTGCTCAGCAATGCCTTCAAATATGGAAAAAAGGGAACGCCGGTCAGGATAAATGTCGCACCCAATAAAACCGGAACGATGCTGTCTCTTTCGATAAGCGATGAAGGGGATGGCATTGCGCCGGAACATATTCCGCGTCTCTCGGAGCGCTTTTATCGCGTCGACAAGGGACGCAGCAAATCAATCGGTGGAACCGGTCTTGGGCTTGCCATTGTCAAACATATTTCGGAACGACACGGCGGAAGGATGGAAATTACCAGTAAAGTGGGCACAGGCACGACGGTATCCGTGTTGCTGCCGATCGCCAACAAGGCACCAGGCCGCAAAGAGATCGAAAGGACTTCCTCGTGAACCGATATTTCAGTGCTATATCTGCCTGGGATAGCGAGGGATGACCCGCTGTCACATATTTGTAACATATCTGTAATGCCCACGACATTACTCCTTCCTAGAAGGCGTCACAACAAGCCCGTTATTCCGGTCCCTGGCAGTTTCAGCCGTTGATCGAACACAAATGAATTGGAGATTTACTGATGTTTAAAAAACTTGCTTTGCTGACTGTCGCCTCGTTCGCGGTATCCGCATGTCAGGATCAGGCGTCGGGCGGCCAGGGCGGCACCCGGAACGAGATCCGGATTGTCGGGTCTTCAACCGTTTTTCCCTTTGCCAAGGCAGTGGCCGAGCAATTCAGTATCAATGGTGCAAATCCATCTCCCATTCTTGAATCCACCGGCACGGGCGGCGGCATGAAACTTTTCTGCGCCGGCGTCGGGGCCGATACCCCCGATATCGAGAATGCATCTCGCCGGATCAAGGTGTCCGAACTGGAATTGTGCCAGAAGAATGGCGTGACCGATGTCGTTGAAGTGCAAATCGGCATCGACGGGATAGCGATCGCCCAAGCGAATAATGGGACGCCATTTTCTCTGACCCCGCTACAGATTTACAAGGCCATCGCGGCCCGCCCGTTCGGAAAAGAAAATACCGCAAAAAATTGGTCGGACATCGATCCATCGCTGCCCAACTTTGCGATCAGCGTTTATGGCCCGCCTTCAACCTCCGGAACGCGCGACGCGCTGACCGAGTTGATCATGGAGGTCGGCTGCGTCACGGATCCGGCCACAAAGGCGCTCAAGGATACCGATAAAGCGGAATTTGAGGCGATTTGCCATGAGGTAAGAGCGGATGGTGGCTATATCGACGCGGGTGAAAATGACAATCTCATCGTCCAGAAGCTGAAAGCCAATCCCAATAGCGTGGGCATTTTCGGATACAGTTTTCTGGAAGAAAATCTCGACAGCGTGCGCGGTATTCCGGTATCGGGCGTCAATCCGACTTATGATGCGATTGCATCGGGAGAATATCCGGGAGCGCGTCCGCTTTATGTCTATGTCAAAAAGCAGCATGTCGGTGTGATACCGGGACTCAAGGAATATGTGCTGGAATTCATCAACGCGGGGACCCGGGACGGCTATCTGGTAAAGACTGGTCTGATCGCTTCACCCGAGGCGGTCCAGACAAAGATGAAGGAAGTGGCCACCAATATGACACCGCTTTCAACAGACGAACTCAAATAGCGCTCCGGACCGAGCGTATTTTTCAGATAATTTTGAAGCAGGGGCGGAAACAGACATTGTGACAAGTGGGGCGCTCTTTTTTCTCGTCATTGGTCTGGGTTTCGTTGCGTGGCTTTTCGGTCGCTTGAAGGCGGCTGGGCTGCAAACGAACGACACGAAGGCCCGATCAGCGCTCCATTCCCTGCCCGGTTATCATGGCTGGTATGTTGCCCTATGGGCGATTGTTCCGGCAGCCATTTTCCTGATTGTCTGGAGCTTCGTCAGTCCCGCCCTGATAACGGACGCTGCGCTGAGCAGCCCCGCTGCGGCCCAACTGCCGCAAGGCGGCTTTGCCCGTGCGGCCATCCTGTCCGAAGCACGGGCCATTGCTTACGGAAATCAGGTCAACGCGTTTAATCCACTGTCCCAGTCGATGGTCGAACCCTATCGGGACGCCATCTCCTATTACCAGATGATCGGGGCGGTCGCAGCGCTCCTCATGGTCTTCGCCTGCGGTGTTTTTGCCTGGTTGCAAATCAAACCGGAGCTCAGGGCGCGGACAAAAATCGAGCGGGTGACGATGCTGGTCCTGTTGCTTGCATCACTGATCGCGATTATCACCACCGTCGGTATTTTCCTCTCGCTCGTGTTCGAAGCGGCCCGGTTCTTTTCGATGGTCTCACCGATCGACTTTCTGTTTGGCACCGAATGGAATCCAAAAGCGGTTGCCGGACCAAGAGGCGAAACCGGTTTTGGGGCTATTCCGCTTTTTTGGGGTACGATTTTTATCGGCGCCATTATCGCAATGATCGTGGCTATTCCGCTCGGCCTGATGAGCGCCATCTATCTCACCCAATATGCACCGGCGAAATTCCGGTCCTGGATGAAGCCGATTCTCGAGGTCCTCGCCGGCGTACCGACGGTGGTCTACGGCTATTTCGCTGCCCTGACCGTGGCGCCCGCGCTGCGCGATTTTGCCGTCTCGATCGGCATTTCAAACGCGTCTTCGGAATCCGCTCTGGCTGCCGGCGTGGTGATGGGCATCATGATCATTCCATTTGTTTCGTCCATGGCGGATGACAGTATTGCTGCCGTGCCCAGCGCGATGCGCGACGGTTCGCTGGCGATGGGAGCGACGCATAGCGAAACCATCAAGAAAGTCCTGATTCCGGCGGCTTTGCCCGGCGTCGTTGGCGGTGTCCTGCTGGCCGTTAGCCGGGCGATCGGCGAAACCATGATCGTTGTGATGGCGGCCGGCCTTGCTGCCAATATGACCGCCAATCCCTTTGCCAGCGTCACGACCGTCACCACGCAGATTGTGCAACTGTTAACCGGTGATCAGGAGTTCGACAGTCCCAAGACACTGGCTGCCTTTGCCCTGGGCCTCGTCCTGTTCATCGTGACCTTGCTGCTCAATCTCATCGCCTTGCGGGTGGTCAAAAAATACCGGGAAGCTTATGAATAGTCTGGCCGAAACGAAGCGTCGCCCAACCGACTGGCAGGGCGCTGACATGCAAAAGCGCATCGCGCGGCGCTATGCGGCCGAACGCCGGTTCAAGGCGATCGGCCTGGGGGCAATCCTGCTGTCAGCGGGTTTTCTGGCATTTCTGCTGGTGGTAATGGTGGGCAACGGCTTCCGCGGTTTCACCCAGACGGAACTGCCGCTCGAGATCGATTTCCCTGCAGCCACCGGCGGCGTTTCCGCGAGCCAGTTTGAAGGTCCGAATGGACCGGCAAACATACAGGCCATGGGTTTGCGCGAAATCGTCGATAGCAGCATCGAAATCCAGTATGGCCAGGATGGCAGCGAACTGTTCTCGCCCGGCGGCTGGACAACGGTCAGCGCCAGGATTCTGGCCAACCCGAAAATAGTCGAACAAAGGGCGACGATATATTTGCCGGTCAGTTCGGACATTGATGTTGCTTACAAGGACGCGGGCAACGCGGAAGCCGAACAGAAGGTCAGGGAATTTTCCGATCAGCTCTCAACCGGCTTCAACTGGAATTTTCTGAGCAATTCGGATGCGACGGACCCGATGCAGGTCGGTATCTGGGGCGCGTTCAAAGGGTCGCTGATTACCATGATCGTGACGCTGCTGCTCGCCTTCCCGGTTGGTGTGCTGGCCGCGCTGTACCTCGAGGAATATGCACCCAAAAATCGTCTGACCGATCTTATCGAGGTTTCGATCAACAATCTCGCGGCCGTGCCGTCGATCATTTTTGGCTTGCTGGGGCTCGCCGTGTTCCTGAACTTTTTCGGCATGCCGCGTTCCGGGGCGCTGGTCGGCGGCCTGACCCTCGCCCTGATGACCATGCCGGTGATTGTCATTTCGGGACGCAATGCCGTGAAATCGGTACCCCCTTCGATCCGTGAAGCAGCACTGGGTATCGGCGCAAGCCCATTGCAGGTCGTGTTCCACCATGTCCTGCCGCTCGCGCTTCCCGGTATATTGACCGGAACCATCATCGGAATGGCCCGGGCGCTGGGCGAAACCGCTCCCTTGCTGATGATCGGCATGCGTGCCTTTATCGCCACGCCGCCAAGCGGGATCACCGATCCGGCGACCGTGTTGCCGGTCCAGATATTCCTCTGGTCCGACGAGGTCGATCGCGGGTTTGTCGAGAAAACATCGGCGGCGATCATTGTGCTACTGCTGTTCCTCCTGACGATGAACGCGCTGGCCATTTATCTGCGCAACCGCTTTGAAACCCGCTGGTAGATGTTCCGATGAATGATGATCAGAAAATACAAGAACCGAGCGAAAGCGTAAATATGACAGATCCGGCTACAACAGACGCGACAAACGACACCGGCACACCGAAAATGACCGCTCGCCATGTTGATGTTTTCTACGGAGACAAGCAGGCAATCAACGACGTGTCGATTGACGTGAACATGGACAGCGTCACTGCCTTCATCGGACCGTCCGGCTGCGGTAAATCAACCTTTTTACGCTGTATGAACCGGATGAACGATACCATTCCGATCGCCCGGGTTACCGGCGACATCATGCTCGAAGGCGAAGACATTTATGCGCCGCAAATGGATGTTGTGCAGCTGCGCGCAAGAGTTGGAATGGTGTTCCAGAAACCCAATCCCTTTCCCAAGTCGATCTATGACAATATTGCCTATGGTCCGCGCATCCACGGGCTGGCGACCGGCAAGGATGAGCTGGACAATATTGTCGAATCCTCCTTGCAGCGCGCAGGCCTGTGGGGCGAAGTGAAGGACCGGCTGCAGGACAGCGGCACCGCATTGTCGGGCGGCCAGCAGCAACGCCTGTGTATTGCGCGCGCGATTGCGGTGGATCCGGAGGTAATCCTGATGGACGAGCCGTGCTCAGCGCTTGATCCTATCGCCACGGCAAAGATCGAAGAACTGATTCATGAATTGCGCGGGAAATATGCTATTGTCATCGTAACGCACAATATGCAGCAAGCGGCGCGTGTCTCGCAAAAAACCGCCTTTTTCCATCTCGGCACGTTGGTGGAATATGGCGATACGACAGATATTTTCACCAATCCGCGCGAAGGAAAAACGCGGGATTATATCACCGGTCGCTACGGCTGACCGGCAGAGGACTAGGAAAAAGACATGGCCAATAGTGGGACAGAGCATACCGTCAAAGCCTTCGATTCTGACATCAACCAGTTGCGCGGATTGGTTGCCGAAATCGGCGGTCGCAGCGAACAGGCGATCGTCAAGGCGATGCGCGCACTGGAAAACAGCGACCTGGATCTGGCCGCTGAAGTGGTCCGGGAAGACCAGCTGATCGATGATCTGGAAAAGCGGATCGACGAACTGACGTTTCAGACCATTGCACTGCGCGCCCCGATGGCCGACGACCTGAGAGAATTGATCGCCACGTTCAAGATATCCGGAGTGGTCGAGCGCATTGGCGACTATGCAAAAAATATTGCGAAACGGGTTCCGATCGTCACCCAGACTCGCCGGATGGCCCCGGTTTCACTGCTTCCATCGATGTCGAAAATTGCCAGCGAACTGGTCCGCGACGCGCTGGATGCCTTTGCCCGGCGGGATGCTGATCTGGCAATGGAAGTGAACCGGCGCGACCAGATCGTCGACGATTTTTACAACAGTATCTTCCGCGCCGTAATTACCCACATGGTCGAGAATCCCAAGGACATCGGCGAGGCAGCGCATCTGCTGTTCATTGCCAAAAACCTGGAACGTATCGGTGACCATGCCACCAACGTTGCCGAGATGGTCTATTTTGCAGCCACCGGTGAACCGATGCCCGAACGCACCCGCGGCGAAGATCCGGCTACCCCGCTTGATGATGCCCTGAGTGACGACGCCGACTGATGCCCAATGCCAAGTTATTGCTGGTAGAAGACGATGCCGCGCTGGCGGAACTGCTGTCGTGGAACTTCAAAAAAGAAGAATATGATGTCATCCACACGAGCGATGGTGAGGAAGCCCTTCTGTTGGTGCAGGAACATCGACCGGACGTGATATTGCTCGACTGGATGCTGGAAAGCCTTTCCGGTATCGAAGTTTGCCGGCGCCTGCGACGATCTTCGGAAACCGCCAATATCCCGATCATCATGCTAACCGCGCGAGGTGAAGAGGAGGACAAGATCCGTGGCCTGGAAACCGGCGCGGACGACTATATCACCAAGCCGTTCAGCCCCCGGGAACTGATCGCGCGGGTCAAGGCGGTGTTGCGCCGCGTTCGTCCCGCCCTCGCCGGCGAAAAACTCGCCTTTGGTGATCTGGAAATGGATACTGTAGGGCATAAGGTCAAACGCGATGGCGATACGATCGCCCTTGGTCCGACCGAATTTCGTCTGCTCCGCCATTTCCTCGAACATCCGAACTGGGTTTTTTCCCGCGAACGGCTGCTCGACAGCGTCTGGGGTCAGGACAGTGATATCGAACTGCGTACCGTCGATGTCCATATCCGGCGGCTTCGCAAGGCGCTCAATGCCAACGGCCGAACAGACATCATCAGGACGGTGCGATCGGCTGGCTACGCGCTCGACACCGATGCTGCAGCGGAATAGTCTTTTGGTCTTCCCCGATCATGCGGCCGGACCGGCGCTTCTAATCAGCCACCAGTTTCAGGAGTTTGCGCTCGACCGGCGCCAACACGCCCGCAAGATCATGACCACGCTTTAATATCTGTCCCTGTTCGCCATGGAGTGACCACATGCCCTGACGGTTGCGGTCAGCGGGCCGTTTTTCAATCCGTATTTGCGGTCGTTCCGACGCACGGCGGAAAGCCGCGAATATTGCAACATCGCGCCGCATATCCATGGCATAGTCTTTCCAATGGCCCGCCGCCACCATGCGTCCGTAGAGGCCGAGAATCCGTTCCATTTCCCGGCGCTCAAAACCCACCTGAGTGGGGCTGCCTCGCTGCGGAAAGGCAGAGACATTGGATCCTGTATAACGCATCAAGCGCGATCACGACCCTTTGTCGTTATCTTTTTATTATCGTTGTTCCGCTCTTCGGCAAACGCCGCAATGCGCTTCTGCAACTGCTCCATTTCACATTGCAGGATTTCCAGCTTTTGCGTCGATGGATCGAAAACTTCGCTGCAGGGTGTCCCGTAGGGAACAAAATCTTTCTGATAATCCTTTGCTTCGAGCAATATCGGCCGTGCGCGGACACCAACCATGGTGGCGCCTTCCGGCACGTCCTGGGTTACAACCGCATTGGCGCCGACCCGCGCCCGCTTGCCAACGATGATCGGGCCGAGAACCTGGGCACCGGATCCCAATATGGCATCATCTTCAATGGTTGGATGGCGTTTGCCGCCAACGCCGTTGGCCGGGTTGGTTCCGCCCAGTGTCACACATTGATAGATCGTAACATTATCACCAATTTCAGCGGTCTCTCCGATCACGGTAAACCCGTGATCTATAAACAGGTGCCGACCGATTTTCGCACCGGGATGGATATCGATTGCGGTCAGGAATCGCGAGATATGATTGATCAGCCGGGCGAAGAAATAGAGTTCACCCCTGAACAGCCAGTGCGCCAAACGATGCAGGCCAATTGCCAGAACACCCGGATATAACAGCACTTCCCAGCGTGATCGCGGTGCTGGATCGCGGGCTTTGATGGAATCCAGATAAGCGCCGAGTTCCCGAAACATGATATATTCTCCGGATATTGCGAAGACCATTAAAATAGCCACAGCAATCCAGTATTTCCAGTCTTTTTTTGAAACTCAAATCTGGTGATGCTTTCCAAACGTCGAATAATCACTATATCAGATCAAAGATTAAACACTGATCGAAAGTTTCGATAATGTCGACCTACCTTCCGACCCTTAAGCAATTGCAGTATCTGGTGGCGCTGAAAGAAAACGGGCATTTCGGCAAGGCTGCGGAATCCTGCTTTGTCACCCAATCCACATTGTCGGCAGGAATCAAGGAACTGGAAGCGCTGCTCGACATTGTCCTGGTGGAGCGCACCCGCCGGGTTGTCCGCTTCACCGAACTGGGCAATCAGATGGCGGAAAAAGCTTATCGTATCCTGCGTGAGGCCGAAGAGCTTTCCGAAATGGCCCGTTCCGCAGGCAAGCCGCTGGCCGGCGATGTCCGGATGAGCGTTATCCCGACAATCGCCCCCTTTCTCTTGCCCCGCTTGTTACCGCGACTGCGCGAAGAACGACCGGAACTCAAACTCTATCTGAAAGAAGAAACCAGTCAGGCCGCCTGTGACTCCCTGCATCATGGCCACGTCGATTGCGTTTTGCTGGCACTGCCATTCCCGTGCGGCGATGTAGAAACCGACGTCCTGTTCCGTGATGAAATATTCGTTGCCTTCCCCAAAGACGATCCACGCGATCCGCCGCCACGCATTGATCCGGCGACCCTGGATGAAACCCGTCTCCTGCTGCTTGAGGATGGCCATTGCCTCAAGGACCATGCTCTGGCGGCCTGCAATCGACCGGAGCTGAAAGCTTCGGCGCGGATGATGGGAACCTCGCTGCACACGCTGGTCCAGATGGTAGACAATGGTCTCGGCCTGACCATGCTTCCCAAGATGGCAATCGACAGCGGCATATTGGATCATACGAACATCGCTGCACGACCGCTGAAATCAGATAGCGCCACACGGGACATTGCGTTGATATGGCGGACCAACAGTCCACGACGCAGCGAGTTTCAACTGCTGGCGGAAATCATGAAGGGTGCACAGTGCTGGGTTTCAAACCGCAGTTCATAGACCACCATCCCCTTTGTCCCATTCTTCCGACGCTTTGACATCGGATGCACGTTCTTCGACCCATTTCACGGCACCATCAGCACGGATTTCTTTCTTCCAGAACGGCGCCACGGTTTTCAGCTTGTCCATGATGTAGGAACAGGATTCCATTGCTGCCTTGCGGTGATCGGAGCCGGTCACGACCAGCACGATATTCTCGCCGACCGACAGCTTTCCTGTCCGATGAATAATCGTCACCGCGTGCAGCGGCCAATCGGACTGTGCGGTTTCCGCGATCTGTCGCAGCGCCTTGCGCGTCATTGCCGGGTAATGCTCCAGTTCGAGCGATTCAAGATTGCCATCATCCCGGACCTGACCCACAAAATTGGCAATTGCACCGCCACCATATTCCGCAACCTTTAACGTCTCCAAGCCGACATCAAAATCGGCGGGGCCAACTTCAACCTTTATCATCCTCCGGTCACCGGAGGAAAAATGGCCAATTCCGTAGCCGTACCGATAGGTGATGCGAGGGTCCCGTAATCTTGATCAAGAGCAAAACGCAATTTTTCGACATCGGACAGAATTTCTGCATAGGCCGCGCCCCGATCGATGAGCATGGTCAGGACATCGCCGATTGTCTCGACATCTTCCCCAAGCAAAACCTGTTCCCCGTCAAGGCCGAGCCGTTCGCGTACCCAGGCGAAATAGACCAGATGGATCGAACGGGCCATCAGTCCATGTGCTTCAGACCGACGCGAAGATAATCCCATCCGGTCACGAGGGTCAGGATCGCAGCGGCCCAGAGTGTCCACAATCCGACGGTTTGAACGATTGGAAATTGCGGCAGTCCGCCTGCCAGAATCAAGGCACCGAGTGAAATCATCTGAAATCCGGTCTTCCATTTGGCCAGTTGGGAAACGGGAACGCTGACCTGCAAACCGGCAAGAAATTCCCGCAAGCCGGACACGGTGATCTCGCGCAACAGAATGATAAGGGCGGCAATAGTATGCCATCCGTTGATGTCCCGGGTGAATACCAGCATCAGCACGACTGCAGCGACCATGATTTTGTCGGCGATCGGATCGAGGAATATCCCGAGCTTGGACACGGTGCCCTGCGACCGGGCAACATAGCCATCGAAATAATCGGTGACCGCCATCAGACAATAGAGTCCAAAGGCGAGCAAATAGTCGATCGGCAGCGGCTGCGATCCCGGCACCTCAAAATTCGGCCAGAGCAGGAACACCAGAATCGGAACCGCAAATATTCGCGAAAGTGTCAATATGTTCGGCAAATTCAGCATCGCGGCCTTCGCATAAACAGATTCTCCCGAAATGAAAATTGATTCAGCTATTAATGCGCAAATTCATGGCATGCACACCCGTCATTAGATTTGACGTCGAGGCTCAGTGGGCTAAGGATATCGCCACATTCCATTTTTCGCTCGAAAAGAGATTTTCATTTGATGCAAAACACTGCGCATTTGCTGCGGACAAGAAGGTTTTTGCCGCTGTTCCTGACGCAGCTGCTTGGAGCGTTCAACGACAATCTTTTCAAATTTTCGATGGTCATTCTGGTGACTTACGGCATCTACGAGAGTGAATCCGAGGATTTCGCTTTCAACGCCCTCGCCTCCGGCCTCTTCATCTTGCCCTTTTTCCTGTTTTCGTCGCTGGCTGGCCAGCTGGCAGACAATTACGACAAGGCACGGATCACGCGGTTGGTGAAAACGCTCGAGATTTTCATTGCAGTCATCGGCGGGGTCGGGCTTTGGCTGCACTCCATTCCCGTCATGCTGATCGCCCTGTTTCTCCTTGGGCTCCAATCCACCTTTTTTGGACCGATCAAATATGCGGTGCTCCCGCAGCATCTGCAAGCAGACGAAGTCCTCGGCGGGACCGGGCTGGTCGAAGCCGGCACCTATATCGCAATTCTTGCCGGCACGATCCTTGGCGGCATCATCATTGACCGCGATGGCAATGGCGTGGAAATTGCCATTATCGCGGTTTTTATGGTGGCGCTGATTGGCCGCGTGGCGGCCCAGTTCATGCCCCCGGCACCGGCGCAAAAAGAGGTCGAGAAAATCGACTTTAATTTTATCCGTTCTTCCATCCGCCTTATTTCGGCGACCCTCCATGTCCGCAAACTATATCTGGCGATTATTGCGATCAGCTTTTTCTGGACGATCGGATCGGTCCTGATCATTCAGTTCCCGCCACTGGTGGAGAATGTGCTGACGGCCGCGCCGCAGGTGGCCAGCCTTTTCCTCGGAGTATTTTCGATCGGCATCGCTATTGGCTCGGTTCTGGTCAACCGGTTGCTGAAAAGCGAAGTCTCGGCACGATTTGCACCGGTGAGCGTCATTCTAATGGGTGTATTTGTCGTAATTCTCTACTTCATTGCACGTGGTTGGGATGGCTTGCCAAATGGCAATCTCTACACGTTCGAGACGTTTATCGTCCACGACGGCGCCTGGTCTCTGTTGGCGACTCTCGGCGGTGTATCGATATTCGGCGGCATGTTTGTTGTACCCTTGTATGCATTTCTGACGACGACCGTCGATATCAGCCAGACCGCTCGCACGATCGCCGCCAATAATGTGGTCAACTCCGGCTGCATGGTTTTGGGTGCACTGACTGCAATCGGCCTCAGCATGCTGGGTGTTTCTACGACCGAACAGCTATTGCTGGTTGCAACTATGTGCCTGGTGGCGGCGTGGCTCGGTCATCAACTCCATCAGGCTTGCGACTGACGGGCGTCTTTCTCCAGATCAGAAAATGAACGTATAAAAGGCAGTGAAAAAGGCAAGAAAGCTCAGTAAGAACAAGCTGACATCTTCACCTAGCCGTTTCCCGTTGGGTGGCGCGGCTGCTTCCAGGACATGCTCATTGCTCGCGATTTGTACAGTCGGGATCGGCAGCCGTTGACGAAAGGGATGACCGATGTTTTCATCGCACGACACCATTGGGCTTATTTTGTCTCTGTCCATGTCGGCCAGTTAACAATTTGTTAGCTATATTATCCAGCACGAATTTCGCTCCGATGGTTAATGTCTTATATTGGAACAACCGCACAAATCAGGCGTTTTCCGACGCTTACGGGTGATGAAATTAACCGATCGCAATTCCTTCTGCCAATTGCGATCAATGTAATGACAAACTACAACCTGTGTGATCTTTGCAACTGATTTTCCAAAACGCCATATTGAACAATATCATAGTTGATTTCAGTATCCTGTTATGCCAATGGCTATCGCGTATTGAGTGAAATGCGAAACCCTGAAGGAGCAAATTATGCGTTTCGGTAAAATTGGAATGGCTGCAGCAGCAGCCGCATCGCTTGTAAGCGCACCCGTCTTGGCACAGGCTGTACAGCCTGTTTCTTCCGTTGCACGTACCAGTGCAACTGTAGAAAACGAAAATGATCTTGAAGGTGGCTCGGGCATTATCATTGCTATTCTCGCTGCAGCAGCAGTGATTGCCGGCATCATCATCGCAGCCGATGGCAGCGACGACACGCCAACCTCCCCCTGAATAATATCAGGCATGAAATTTAGAAATGGCGGCCGATTGGTCGCCATTTTTTTTGCTCGTTGAAGACGGAAGACCACAAGCACCATCGCCAGATCCATCCTATATCGGCAAGCGGTCAAGCCTCTGGTTGCACATCCGGCCCCGATTACCCATATCCGTTTTCATGACACAGAATGAGCAACACGGCCTGCCGCAATGGCATGGCACGACAATCCTATCGGTGCGGAAAAATGGCAAGGTTGTCGTGGTAGGCGACGGTCAGGTATCCATGGGAAATACGGTGATGAAACCGAACGCCCGGAAGGTACGGCAATTGCACGATGGATCGGTGATCGGAGGCTTTGCGGGTGCAACCGCAGATGCCTTCACCCTGTTCGAGCGGCTTGAGGCGAAATTGGAGCGCCATAACGGACAGCTGATGCGCGCGGCTGTCGAACTGGCGAAGGATTGGCGTACCGACAAGTATCTGCGCAATCTCGAAGCCCTGATGATTGTGGCAGACAAGGATATTACACTGATTCTGACCGGCAATGGCGATGTACTCGAACCGACCGAAGGCATTGCCGCGATCGGCTCCGGCGGCAATTTTGCGCTCGCCGCTGCTCGTGCTTTGAAAGACTATGAAAAAAGCGCCGAGAAGCTCGCGCGAAAAGCGATGGAGATTGCAGCGGAGATCTGTGTGTACACCAATGATCAGACCACAATTGAAACACTCCCGAGTGACACCTAGCTCTGGTCGGACCAGTTACAATTAGTTAATGAAGAGAAAAATAGCATGCAGGCGAACCTGACTCCCAAAGCTATCGTCAAGGCCTTGGACGAACATATTATCGGCCAGCAAGACGCAAAACGCGCGGTGGCCGTCGCATTGCGCAACCGCTGGCGCAGACAGAGGCTGCCCGCCGAACTGCGCGAGGAAGTGACCCCCAAAAACATCCTGATGATCGGACCCACGGGTTGCGGCAAAACAGAAATTTCGCGACGCTTGGCCAAACTTGCCGATGCACCATTTATCAAGGTGGAAGCAACCAAGTTTACCGAAGTCGGCTATGTTGGCCGTGACGTCGAACAAATTGCCCGCGACCTTGCCGAAGAGGCCGTTCGGCTGGAACGCGAACGCCGGCGACTGGCGGTCCACGACGCGGCGGCTGAAGCCGCCATGAAAAGGCTGCTCGACGTGCTCTGTGGGGAAAACGCCAGCGAAGCCACGCGCGAAAGTTTTCGACAGCGGGTTATCGACAATCATATGAACGACACCGAAATCGAGATTGAAGTGGAGGACACGCCGAACATGCCGATGGAGCTTCCTGGCATGGGTGGTCAGGTCGGCATGATCAACCTGTCCGACATGATGGGCAAGGCGTTCAATCAAAACCGTCTGAAACGCCGGAAAATGCGCGTCGCGGATGCCTGGGACAAGCTGGTCGAAGAAGAATCCGACAAACGCCTTGATGACGATGATATTTCGCGAGCCGCCATCACCGACGCCGAGTCGAATGGCATCGTGTTTCTCGATGAAATCGACAAGATCGCGGTGAGCGATGTGCGCGGCGGATCAGTCAGCCGGGAGGGCGTCCAGCGCGATCTTCTGCCGCTGATCGAGGGGACAACGGTAGCAACCAAATACGGTCCAATGAAGACCGATCATATCCTGTTTATTGCCTCGGGGGCGTTTTCCATATCAAAACCCAGCGACATGCTCCCCGAATTGCAGGGCCGCTTGCCGATCCGGGTAGAATTGCGGGCGCTGACCGAAGAGGATTTCGTCCGGATATTAACCGAGACTAAGGCCAATCTGCCCGAACAATATATGGCATTGCTGGGAACGGAAGATGTCACTGTCACTATCACCGATGGAGCGATCAGGAAACTGGCCGAGATCGCGGCAAACGTGAACGAGTCGGTCGAGAATATCGGTGCGCGGCGGCTCCAGACCGTGATGGAAAAACTGCTCGAAGAGATCAGCTTCACGGCCGAAGACCGGACGGGCGAAACGATTAGCGTCGACGAGGCCTATGTCGAGAAACAGCTGTCGGATGTGGCCAAGGATACCGATCTGTCCAAATATGTATTGTGATGTCAACATCTGGAGGCCCGCAGCGTATTGGAAGTTGAGCTTGTTTCAAACCTGTGGTTACAGAGATTATAGGGCCGGGCGTTGACCTGCCGAAAGACATTTGAGATATTGTAACCTCGTGTTTCGCAGTCCCGAATGGCTGCAAGGATAATCAGATGGAGTAGGTCATGAAACCAGCCGCATTTTCTATGGCATCCGTTGCGGCAATTGCCCTGTCAGCCTGTTCCGAACCGGCAACTGTCGGTAATCAGGAAACCACTGGGCAAACCGAGGACAAGGCGCCAACGGCAGTTTCCCCGATCAGCGACGCGGAGACAATCGATGCCGGTCTGGCGGTTGGTGATCAGGTCCCGTTGGCGACGAGCCTGTTGTCCAAAGCAGGCAAAACAAACCTGGCCAAAATTCTGGAAAACGGCCCTGCCCTCGTTGTCTTCACGCGCTCAGTTGAATGGTGTCCCTATTGCCAGACTCAATTGAAATCGATCAACTCGATCGTGGGTGATCTGAAAGACCGTGGTTATAATCTCTATGGCCTCACCTATGACAGCCCGGACCAGCAGGACCGGTTCTCCAAAAACCAGATGCTGCAATATGATATGCTGTCCGACCAGCCATCCGCCCTGATCGATGGCTTTGGATTGCGGGACCCGCAATATACCGAAGGCCGCGCCGTTGGTGTCCCTTATGCGTCGGTTTTCCTGATCGACCAGAGCGGCAGGATTACCGCGAAAACGGTATCCGGCGATTACAGGAAACGCCCTACCAACGATCAGATACTGGCGCTGGTTGACTCGATCTAGTTGTTGACAGCCGCTTCGATTTCGGGTGCCACCGGTTCGTTGTCATTCGCCGCATGCTGATTGGCTTCTGGCAGGACAACCAGCTTCCACTTCGTTCCCTCATCAAGATATTTGACGGCCAGAGACTGCACTTCTTCAGGCGTTATCACGGTATAGTCGCGGAGCAGCGTTTGCAGGGCGACGAATTTCTGCGGATTGAAACTCGCCCCTTCCATCTGGCTCATCCAGAAACTGTTGCCGCTGCTGGCGCGGGCGATGAGCTGGCGCAAAGGCTCAACCACGCGCTGCAGTTCATCAGCACTCACCGGTTTTTCCCGTAGATCCTTGGCAATCAGTTCAACGACATTGTAAAACCGATCAATATTATCTGGAGTCAACTGGCTCTGCGCCCCGATATACCCCCCCGATTCAAACTCAACCGGCCAGACATTGACAACCTGCGGACTATAGCTTGCACCTTGCTGGGAACGGAGAATTTCAAATAGGCGATCATTGAAAATCGCCACCAGCACTTCAAGTTTGCGGCTTTCCCGCACATCGTCCAGTCCACCGCCCGTCGGCCAGGCGACCATCGCCGCAGCCCGGTCCCGATCACCCTTGTGCACCAGAACTTCCGGACCGGTCGTCGGTACCGGAAAACGCGGAGAAATTGCCTCGGGCTGAACCGCGTGCGGTTTGCGCTTTTTCAAGGCGCCAAATGTTTTCAGGATGGATTCCACTGCCTGATCCCGGTCAAAGTCGCCGAACAGCATCAGTTCGATCGGCCCGCTTGCGAGTATCGGCTCCCAGAACTGGCGAAAATTCTCGGCGGTCAATTGACTGAAATCCTCCTTGTCCGGCGTTTTCCAGCGCGGATCCTTGCCGCGGACAAGCCATTCAAGATCCCGCTCCAGAACCGCCTGTGGAGATGCCGAAAAACTGTCATAACTGATCAGCGACGCGGCTTTGCTGCGAATGACGGGGGCCGCATCCCATCGTGGAAAAGCCAATTTCGCTGCGATCAGATGGAGCTGGTCTTCGAGATCGGACGGTCTTGTATCGGCAGTAATTTCGAACGCATCATTGTCGATGTCAAACCCCAGTCCGATTCGGCGACCCGTGGTGATCTTGTCGAGTTCCTCCTGTCCGAGATCGGCCACGCCGCTGGCCATCAAGGCCATGGCGCCGGACCATGCAAGAGATTCTTGATGCGGGGACAGGCCGCTATAGCCTTTCCCGAATCGAGCATTGACCATGATCTTGTTGCGTTCCGCGGTGTTCGGGTACAGCAGAACCATCACGCCATTGGCGAGTTCCAATTGCTCGAGATCAAAACGAGCTATTTTCCGACTCGATTTTATTTTACCCTTTTTCCCAATTTTTTTCAGCGCTTCAAAACCGATATCCGATTGGGCAACGCGAACATCGGTACCCGCATCAACGGTGCGCCGCAGCGCTTCGGCCAGTTTTGTCCTGCCGCCTTCGATGACATCGGGCGAGGTCATCAAAGCCCGGGTGGATACGCCGGTGAATAAACTCCGTGTCGAATCGAGTAACCTTTCCGGCGTGTACAGATCGCGCATCGCGCGAAAGAGATCCAGCGCGACCTGAGGCGTTGCGACGGTCTCGCGAATGTCGACGGCATTGACGATGTCGTCGGCCTGTTTCCGCGCCGCTTCGGTCTGGTAGCTCTCGACACCGATAGCGAGCGCGGCATCAAATTCCGCGATCTCGCGGGCGATATCCGCTTCTGACGGAGCGATACTTGTGGCATCCGCGATAACCCCCCGGACATCCTGCAACGCAGCTTCCCAGTCATCACCGAACGGAATGATACTGATAAATGTCCCGTCGATCGAGCGGCTGACATCATCCTGCCCCACGCTTGCCTGCAAATAACTGCCACCGGCTCTCGCCCGCGCTTCCAAACGACGATTGATAAGCTGCAATGCCAGCAGGTCGATCAAAATCTGCTGGTTATAGACGATTGTATCTTCGACCTGTTCCCAGGGCCGGGCGATGACCATCGAAATGAACCGGGGCAAAGTGGGTTCGACGACAATTCGGCTGATATCGGCTATATCCTGCGGCTGTCCGAAGTCCGGAATGTTGCCCGCTGCTCCCTTGCCCCGCCATCCTGAAAAATTTTTCTTCAGCAGTTCTTCGAACAGCGCCGGTTCGCCATCTCCCGCGATAACAATCACCGCATTCTCCGGGCGATACCAGCGCTGATGGAAGAGTTGCAGCATTTGCGGAGTCGCAGCGCTCAGAGTTTCCGGCGTCCCGATCGGCGCGCGGCGCGCCAGCCTTTGCCCGGCAAAGAATAATTCCCGCGTCGCATCCTGCACGTCGGACTGGGGCCCGGCCCGTTCGCGCATTTCAGCTAGCACGACCGGGCGCTCGGCATTGATCGCTGTTATGCTCAGACCGGGAGAACTCACCATGCCCGATAATATCTTGAGGCTCTCGTCGAGACTGGTTCGACTGGCATTGGGCAGATCCAGCTTGTACACGGTTTGCGTCGGCGTGGTTTCGGCATTGCTGTCGCTCCCGAACGTTGCACCCAATCGCTGCCAAACCCGCTTCGCTTCACCATCGGGGACGTGGGTCGAACCGCGAAAGGTCAAATGCTCCATGAAATGGGCAAATCCCTGTTCCTGTTCGGCTTCCATCAGCGAACCAACATCCATCCGCAACCGGATCGACACCTGTCCCGGCGGCACACCATTGCGTTTGATCGCATAGCGCAATCCATTGTCCAGTTTGCCAAAGGTCCAGCTTTTGTCGACCGGGACATCGCTGTTTTCATAGAGCCATGGCAAGGCATCATCGCCCTGGGCTTGCTGTGCATGCGCCAAGCCAGGCAGCACCAGCAAACAGAACACGAGACAGAAAAAAGACATGTATCGGGTGAGACGGGGGGATATTGCGTTCATGCAGCGGATATAAGCAGGCCTATTCTTACTGGCCAGTGAATATTCTTCGCGTTCATAGTCCGGGCCACCGAATTTCCGTGTTTTCCCCTTGATCGTACTGCTAATAATCGCCAGATAACAAGCATGCTGATAGAAACAGAAAAAACACCGAACCCCGCGACGCTGAAATTTCTGCTCGGGCAGACGGTCATGTCTGACGGAACTCGCGATTTTGCTTCACCGGAAGATGCCGAAGTATCACCGCTTGCAGAAGCGCTGTTCACCCTGGACGATGTTACAGGTGTTTTCTTTGGTTCGGATTTCATCTCGGTCACCTGCGGTCCGGGAGCCGATTGGAGCGATCAAAAGCCCCAGGTGCTGAGTATTTTGCTCGACCATTTTTCGGCCGGACTGCCACTTTTCAAACCCGGCAGTGCCGGTGAAATTGTCGTTCCGCCGGAAGAGGAAGTGCACGACGATCCTGAAGATGCGGATATCGTAGCGCAAATCAAGGAATTGATCGAAACCCGTGTCCGCCCGGCCGTGGCCAATGACGGCGGCGATATAATCTATCGGGGTTTCAACAGGGGCACTGTATTCCTGAAAATGCAGGGTGCCTGCGCGGGATGTCCATCCTCAACAGCTACCCTGAAACATGGCATCGAATCGTTGCTGAAACATTATGTACCTGAGGTCACCGAAGTCCGGGCCGCATAAATCCCGCATTGAACAGAGGTAAATCAATGAATAGCCCACTGAATCAGGCAGCGCTCGATCAGCTGTTTCTCGAAGCACGCACCTATAATGGCTATCATGACAAGCCGGTATCAGTGGATCAGTTGCACGCCATCTGGAATCTGATGAAAATGGGTCCCACCAGCGCCAACATGCTGCCGGCTCGACTGATATGGTGCCATAGCCAGCAGGCGAAAGACCGGCTGGCTGACCTGTCGTCGGAAGGCAATCAGGACAAAATCCGCAAGGCACCCGCAGCCGTCATCATCGGCATGGATCAGGATTTCCACGAATATTTGCCGGAACTCTTTCCTCATGCCGATGCCAAAAGCTGGTTCGAAGGGGATGCCGAGGCGCGCAAGGTGCACGCCATGCGCAACAGTTCGCTGCAGGGCGCCTATTTCATCCTCGCCGCCCGTGCGCTGGGTCTCGACACCGGCCCGATGTCCGGTTTCGACAATGAGGCTGTCGACAAGGAATTCTTCGCCGATCAGCCATCGGTCAAATCCAATTTCATCTCGACTCTGGGCTATGGCGATCGGTCGACAATTTTTGAACGCAGCCCGCGCCCGGAATTCGATAAATTCAACAGTCTGATCTGACGCGCTGATGGGCGCGCGCCTTCTCGCGATTGATACAGCCACAGTGGCATGCTCGGTCGCGCTATTCGAAAATGGCGCGCTGATAGCCTCGGACTATGCTGAAATTGGCCGAGGCCATGCAGAAAAACTGATTCCGGCGATTGCGCAGCTTCCGGATCGAGGAAAAGCTGACAAAATCCTGGTCAATTGTGGGCCCGGCAGTTTCACGGGTGTCCGCATCGGGATATCCGCCGCCAAGGCTTTGGCATTGGCCTGGGACGCAGAAATCCAGGGATACTCTTGCCTGACCCTGGTTGCGGCACAAGCCCAGAGCCAGTTCAAGGCACCACAGCCGGTTTGCGTAGCGATGCTTGCGGGGCATGGTGAATATTTTGTGCAGAATTTTTCCGGAACCGGCGAGCCCCTGAACCCCTTCGCCACGCTCCCGCCGGATCGGGCGGCAAACCAGGTCCAGGCAGCGGTCATCGCCGGAACGGCCGCTGCAGAGCTTGCCGGGATAGTCGGAGTGGATAATTATTATACAATATTGCCAAATGCCTCCCAAATCTCTTTAGTGGCCAGCGAGATGAAAACACTGTCAGTCAAGCCGGTCTATGGACGCAATCCGGACGCCGAGCCTGTGAAAGCCACCTGAGCAATGGCCAGTCGCCACCGGTCGTGGAGCGACCACGACCAAGCCCCGATCGACGTTCAACCGGGTAATCTCGGCAATCTGAGCGACGTGATGCGGGTCATGGAAAGCGCCTTTCCCAAGACCTACGGAGAAGGATGGAACCAACATCAGTGCCGATCGATGCTTTCCATGCCCAGCGCAAAGCTGCTGATTGCACGGCGAGAAGACACAGTCTGCGGCTTCGTGATCAGCCGTCAGGCAGCCGACGAGGAAGAGCTTCTCATGATTGCGGTTTCCCCGGAATGCCGAAGCCAGGGCGTTGGATATCTGCTCCTCGAACATATGTTGTTGAATGCTCGTGCAGATCAGGTTTCCGCGGTTTTTCTGGAAATGAGAGCCGACAATCCAGCGGCAAGACTCTATGCTAAATTTGGTTTCCGCGAGATCGGATTGCGCGAGGCCTATTATACCGGTCCGAATAGCGAAAAGTACGACGCCATTACTTACAAGGCAAAATTCACCGACTAGGCGCCCAGCCCGGGACCCCCCGGTAGTTTGACTATTGCAGCTTGCGTTGGATCGTGTAAATAATGACGCGCAAAAAATTGCACTATAATAATAATGGTCGCACAAAGGTACAATAATATGACAGAGGAAGAAGTCGCTCTGAATGAGACGCTAATCACGCTCACTTCAGAAATCGTTGCTGCACATGTCAGCAATAACAGCGTCGCAGTATCAGATTTACCGCTTATCATTTCCAGTGTTCACGAAGCACTCGCGGGTCTTTCAGGCAAAGCCGCTGAGCAGGCGCGTCCCGATCCTGCCGTTCCGATCAAGTCATCGATCAAGCCAGATTATGTCGTCTGTCTGGAAGATGGCAAGAAGCTCAAGATGCTCAAACGCCATCTGATGACTCATTATGGCATGACTCCGGACGATTATCGCGCCAAGTGGGGTCTGCCCAACGATTATCCGATGGTAGCACCCAATTATGCAGAAAAGCGCCGTCAGCTTGCCAAAGCAATCGGACACGGCAAGAAAAAGGGATCAAAAAAATAAA
>JBLWTQ010000007.1:0-161774 GCA_048270065.1 Parasphingorhabdus sp.
GCCGAGACCAAAGGCCACAAGCGCGCACGGGTTGCCGTGGCCCGCAAGCTGGCAGCCTTGCTCCACACGCTTTGGCAATCGGAAACCGAGTTTAGCTGGAACTGAACCGCCAGGCTAAGGACCGATATGCCAAAACCGGGCGATCTCGTTTGTACTGTTGATGGTTCTACCTCGTCGGTGACACAGAGACGCCCAACGCCATCCGCCTGACCGCAATCATGAAGGCTCGGACATGACAGCTCCAAAAGCGTCCGTTGACCTCGAAGACAACCCTTGGTGATCGGGCTGGGAGCAAAAGCAAAATGGGGTGATGGAGAAATCAATTAGACAACAGTTGCAACAATCCCCGATCTGTGTCCGTAACCGGCAAGGGATTAAGGTGACAATTTACTAAATACACTAATCAGCCACAGAGGAGACGTTTTTCTTAGGCCCCCGTTCCTCCGGAACCGGCCGGCCCTCTATATCAATCACTGCCTCAGATGCTGGAAGCAATTCCGCCTCTTTCGAATCATCATAGAGTTTTTTCGCAATCAACGCCCCGCCGACCAAAAGCGCGCCGGGGATTGACCGGGTGGCCAGACGGGCGGCGAGCATGCCGAGGCCGAAGTTGCGCAGGCCATGGCCCTGGGTGTGCTTGCGCGCTTCGTAACCCACTGCGGTGGTGAATATATTTCTGATTAGCGACATGCTCTTGTTCCCGGATCAGGACTTATTCCCGACCATATTCTCTGGTTTAACATGGGTGTCGTAGGTTTCCGCGTCAACCAGCCCCATATCCAGCGCCGCCGCGCGCAGCGTCTGGCCGGTGGCGTGGGCGTGTTTGGCGATCGCCGCTGCCTTGTCATAGCCGATCACCGGGGCCAGCGCGGTCACCAGCATCAAACTATTGTCGACCAGTTCCCTGATCCGCGCTTCATTGGCTTCCAGACCCTCTACGCACCGCTCCGAAAAACTGGACATGCCGATCGAGACGATTTCGATCGAGCGCAGCACATTGGCGGCGATCAGCGGCTTGAACACATTGAGTTCCAGATGCCCCTGCAGCCCGCCGACGGTCACCGCCTGATGATTGCCGATGACCTGAGCGGCGACCATGGTCAGCATTTCGCACTGGGTCGGATTGACCTTGCCCGGCATGATCGAGCTGCCCGGTTCGTTGGCTGGCAGGTCGAGTTCGCCGAGACCGGAACGCGGCCCGGACCCGAGCAGCCGGATATCATTGGCGATCTTGGTCAGCGAAACCGCGAGGGTGTTGAGCGAGCCGGACAATTCCACCATTGTGTCATGCGCTGCCAGTTCGGCGAATTTATTCTCGGCGGAGGTAAATTTCAGGCCGGTGATCTTGGAAATTTCCTTGGCGATATTCTCGCCGAAATTTTCCGGTGCGTTGAGACCGGTTCCCACCGCTGTCCCGCCTTGCGCCAGTTGCAGCAAGCGGGGCAGGACCGTCTCGACCCGATCGCGCGCCGCGACCAGTTGCGCTGCATAGCCCGAAAATTCCTGTCCGAGGGTGAGCGGTGTGGCGTCCTGCAGATGGGTGCGACCGATCTTGACGATTCCCTTCCACTGCTGCGCCTTTTCGGCGAGGGCATCGTGTAATTGTTCCAGTGCCGGGAACAGCTCGACCTCCAGCGCCCGCGCTGCCGCTACATGCATGGCGGTAGGGAAACTGTCGTTGGACGATTGCCCGCGATTGACATGATCGTTCGGGTGGACCGGATATTTGCCGCCGCGGGTGCCGTAGATCGCCTCATTGGCGACGCCGGCGATCACTTCATTGACGTTCATGTTCGACTGGGTCCCGGAGCCGGTCTGCCAGATCGTCAGTGGAAATTGATTGTCATATTCACCGGTTCGCACCGCATTGGCCGCTTTTTCTATCGCCGCCGAAATTTCCGGTTCGAGACCATGGATGCCGTTGACCCGCGCCGCCGCCTGTTTGACCGTGGCCAGGGCATGAATCAGCCGGATCGGCATGCGCTCCTGGCGGGGAAAGGGAAAATTCTCGAGACTGCGCTGTGTCTGCGCGCCCCAATAGGCATCGGCTGGCACTTCGATTTCGCCAAGGGAGTCGGTTTCGGTGCGGGTCCCGCTCACTTTTTCTTGCCGAAGTCCACCGTCACCACGTTGGAGCCATCATCAACCGGTTCGACTTCTTCCGTCTCGCCGTCATTCTCCGCCGGGTCATGACCGTCCATGCCGCCTTCGACCTCGTCGACGTGAAACTGCAGCGCAAAATCGACCGCCGGATCGACGAAGGAGGTGATCGCGGCAAACGGAATATGCAGCATCGAGCTGATCTGGTTGAAGCTCAAGCCCACTTCGAACCGGTCATCATCGACCTTCAGATCCCAATAGCGATTCTGAATGACAATCGTCATCTCGTCCGGGAATTTTGCGATCAGATGATCGGGGATATCGACGCCAGGCGCACGGGTCTTGAAAGTGATGTAAAAATGATGCGCGCCGGGCAGGCCGTCTTTCACGACTTCTCCCAGCACCCGGCTCACCACCGCGCGCAAAGCTTCCTGCACGATCTCATCGTAAGGAATCAGGCTATCGGGGGCATCTTCGCTCATTTGCACTAGGTGGCGCGAAGCGGGCAGCGGGTCAAGAGCGTAAAACGAATTTTGCATCGTTCGGGGACCGCGAAATTCTTGCCTGATTTCATCAAGCCTTTATAGGCCGGTAGCATGAGAACCGCGACAATCGAACGAAACACCAAGGAAACCGAGATTTTTGTCGAGCTGAACCTCGACGGGACCGGCCAATATGACGTGTCTACCGGCATCGGTTTTCTCGATCACATGATCGAACAATTCTCGCGTCATTCGCTGATTGACCTGACATTGCGGGTCCAGGGCGATCTTCACGTCGATCAGCACCACACAACCGAAGACAGCGCAATCGCTGTGGGGCAGGCGATCGGCCAGGCGCTTGGCGACAAGGCGGGTATCGTGCGCTACGGCAGCGCCTATTCGCCGATGGACGAGACATTGAGCCGGGTCGCGCTCGATATCTCCGGGCGGCCCTATCTGGTCTGGAACGCCGCGTTCACGCAGGAACGGCTGGGCGAGATGGATACGGAAATGTTCAAGCACTGGTTCCACAGCGTCGCCGACGCCGCCGGTATCACCCTCCATATCGAACTGCTCTACGGCGAGAATAACCACCATATTGCGGAAAGCATCTTCAAGGGCTTTGCCCGCGCAATGCGCCAGGCGGTAGAGCGGGACCCGCGCAAGGGCGATGCCATTCCCTCGACCAAGGGACAATTGGGTGGCTGAGTTGCATATCCTGCGGCAGAGGGCTTTTTTCGATGATTTTATCACGCGAAGCCGCGAAGTCGCGAAGATTATCCGCGAGCCGTACTTTCTTTGCGACTTCGCGGCTTCGCGTGAAACCGATAGCGGGCTTTCCAATGTGAGCGCCTTCGGCGGTTGACTGGCGCCATGTCTGAAACCATCGCTCTTATCGATTTTGGTGCCGGCAATCTGCACAGTGTCCACAATGCGTTGATGGCCGCAGGGGCCGGAAATGTGGCGGTGACGGCGGATCCGGCTATGGTAGCACGTGCGGATCGTATCATATTGCCCGGCGTTGGCGCTTTTGGTGCCTGCCGCGATGCCTTGGTCGCGATTGAAGGCATGGTCACCGCATTAGAGCGGCGGGTTCGCGAAGATGGCATACCTTTCCTCGGTATCTGTGTCGGGATGCAAATGCTGGCTGATCGGGGCATAGAATTTGGCGAGCATAACGGTCTTGGCTGGATCGGGGGGACGGTGAAGGCAATCATACCGGCTGACGCCGCGGTGAAGATCCCGCATATGGGCTGGAATGATGTGATCCCGACCGCAGGCCATGATCTGCTAGAAGCCGGTGAGGCTTATTATCTGCACGGCTATCATTTCGACGTCACCGATGAAGCTGACATACTGGCGACAACCGATCATGGCGGACCACTGGTCTCGGCGGTCGGTCGCGATAATATTGTCGGCGTCCAGTTTCATCCGGAGAAAAGCCAGGCTTACGGGCTGGCCTTTCTCAACCGTTTTCTGGAGTGGAAACCATGATCATGTTGCACGCCGTTCGTCCTGAGCCTGTCGAGCCGCAGGCCACCGCAGGTGAACGACCTTTCCCGTCCGGCAAGCGTGGTTCGACGGGCTCACCACTAACGGATTTTCTGCAATGATCGTATTTCCTGCCATCGACCTCAAATCGGGCGAAGTTGTGCGTCTCGCCGAAGGCGATATGGACCGGGCGACGGTTTATGGTGACAATCCGGCGGAACAGGCCGGTCTGTTTGCGGCGGCTGGTGCTGAACATATCCATGTCGTCGATCTCGACGGCGCTTTTGCCGGATCACCCCGGAACGCGGAAGCGGTAGAAGCGATTGTCGCCAGCTTTCCCGGCTATGTCCAACTGGGTGGCGGCATCCGCCATCGCGAGACGGTGGAACGCTGGTTTGAACTGGGCGTTGCCCGGCTGGTGATCGGCACGGCAGCGCTCAAGGACCCGGATTTTGTCAGGGACATGGCGAAAGAATATCAAGGCGGCATCGTTGTTGCGGTGGACGCGCGCGACGGCATGGTCGCCACCGAAGGCTGGGCCGATGTGTCGGATGTCGGCGTGCGGGATCTGGCGCGGCGGTTCGAGGATGCAGGGGTCGCCGCGATCCTGTTCACCGATGTCGGACGCGACGGGATGCTCACCGGCTGCAATATCGAAGCCACCGTCGATCTCGCGCGGGCTGTCGATATTCCGGTGATCGCCAGCGGCGGGGTCAAGGGACTGGACGATATCCATATTCTGAGCCTCCACGCCAAGGACGGGATCGAAGGCGTGATCACTGGGCGGGCGCTGTATGACGGTCGCCTCGATCTGGCGACCGCGATTGCGATGGCAAACCGGTGAAATTCCGAGCAGATAAATATTGTGCTCCGGCCGCCGAGCCGGAGCCCTGGCGTATGCAGGCCCTGGTCTCCCGGGCTCCGGATCAAGTCCGGAGCACAGCCGTTAACAGGCATGTAAGATGACCGTCCGTATCCGCGTCATTCCCTGTCTCGATGTCGCCAATGGCCGGGTGGTCAAGGGTGTCAATTTTGTCGACCTGCAGGACGCCGGGGACCCGGTCGAACAGGCGCAGGCCTATGATGCCGCCGGGGCCGACGAACTCTGCTTCCTCGACATCACCGCCAGCCACGAAAACCGCGACACCATCATCGACGTTGTCCGGCGCACCGCGGAGGTCTGCTTCATGCCGGTGACCGTTGGCGGCGGCGTGCGGACTGCCGATGATGCCCGCGCGCTGCTGATGGCCGGAGCGGACAAGGTCGCGGTGAACAGCGCCGCGGTCGCCCGGCCCGATGTGGTCAGCGACATCGCCATCCGTTTCGGCAGCCAGTGCATGGTCGCGTCGATCGATGCCAGGCAAGTGGCCGATGGGCGCTGGGAAATATTCACCCACGGCGGCCGCACGCCGACCGGAATCGATGCGCTGGAACATGCCGTCCGCATGGCCGATCTGGGAGCGGGCGAGCTGCTGGTGACCTCGATGGACCGCGACGGCACCCGCGACGGCTATGATCTGGCACTGACCCGCACAATTGCCGATGCCGTATCGATACCGGTGGTCGCCAGCGGTGGCGTCGGAAATCTCGATCATCTGGTCGAGGGTGTGACCATCGGTCATGCCAATGCCGTGCTCGCCGCCTCGATCTTCCACTTCGGCGAGCATAGCATCGCCGATGCCCATGCCGCGCTGCGCGCTGCGAGGCTGCCAGCCCGCGCCTGAAACCTGTTCCTTCGTCAGCAATTTTCAGAATCCGGTTCCCGCGCCGATGGTTAATGTCGGTTTACCTTACATCTCGAAAATTTCTGAAAGGCGGTTAACCAAACTGTTGCTGTGAAACTGCGGGTTTTGTCAATCTGGCAGGAATTTTGCTTAATCATATTCCACAGGTTTTTTTACCACGGAACGGGAATTTGATCGTGAAACGCATGCAATGTGCAATTCTGGCAGGTGCCGCAGCGATGACGATCGCGACCGGCGCGCCCGCCGCAGCCGGACAGCCTGCCGATAATCGCGAAACCGCCGAAGGGTGGAGTAGCTCCGGCTGGGGTTCATCCGGCTATGGCAGCGCCGCCAGCACGCTTGCGGCAGCGAAAAGTTCCAGCGGCGCAAAAAACGCTTCGGGCGGGTCACCAAACGGAGGGACCGCGGTTCCCGAACCGTCCAACCTGCTGATGCTCGGGCTGGGCGTGATGGGGCTGATTGCGGGCCGCATGGCTGCCCGCCGGCGTAAAAAGCTCTAATTCTCGCGTTTCCGGAGCCACCCGTAACTCAATTGCGGTGTGGCCGGAGGGGGGCCGTCAGGGGGGGATCTGGCGGTCCCTTTTATATGGGGCGAGCGAACTTGTGCCGTCAGGACTTGACGAACAGGCAATCTGTCGCGCAAACCGCCGCTGATGACCGATATTCTCAAATCTCTCGAACGCACGATTGTGGCGCGACGCGAAGCGGAACCGGCCAAAAGCTATGTCGCCAGTCTGCGCGCCAAGGGCCGGGCCAAAATGGCCGAAAAACTTGGAGAAGAAGCGATCGAAACGGTGATCGCTGCCGTCCGGGATGACAAGGTGGCGATGACCGGGGAAGCAGCCGACCTGCTCTTTCACCTGATGGTCCTGCTCGCCGACATGGACCTGTCGCTCGATGACGTCACCGCAGAACTGGCCCGCCGGGAGGGGCTGTCCGGACTGCAGGAAAAAGCGGCAAGAGGAGCAAGTTGATGGCGATCGACCCGACCCAAGCCTATGATGACGACAATATTTTTGCAAAAATCCTGCGCGGCGAGATACCCAACAAGACGGTTTACGAGGACGAATGGGCGCTCGCGTTTCACGATATCAATCCCCAGGCACCCGAACATATCCTGGTGATTCCGAAAGGCCGTTACGTCAGCTGGGATGATTTTTCGGCGCGCGCCAGCGAGGCGGAAATTGCCGGATTTGTCCGCGCCGTGGGCCATGTTGCCCGCGAAGCCGGGTTGGTCGAACCCGGCTATCGGCTGCTCGCCAATATCGGCAAGCACGGCCATCAGGAAGTCGCCCATCTCCACGTCCATATTTTTGCCGGAAAACCGCTTGGCCCGATGCTGATGCGCAGCTAGTAACAGATGCAACAAGGCCGGAACCGGTCCGAGATATTGGGGAGTATGATATATGGCAGGAGCAGCAGCACCGGGAGGCGACGGTTGGTCCTCGCGAACGGCATTTGTTTTGGCAGCAATCGGGTCTGCCGTCGGCCTGGGCAATCTGGTTCGGTTTCCCGCTGAAGCGGGCGCAAACGGGGGCGGCGCTTTTGTCATATTCTATATTTTTTGCGTGCTGTTGATCGGCCTGCCGATTTTGCTTTCCGAAACCCTCATTGGTCGCCACGGCAAGGGTTCTGCGGTTGAAAGCATGAAGAGGGTGGCGATTGAGTCGCGCGCATCGGGCTGGTGGTCGATCGGTGCCGGTATCGGGATGGTCGGCGCGTTCTTCATTCTGACCTACTACAGCGTGCTGGCCGGCTGGATCGTGCATTTTATCGGCATTTTCGCTGGAGACGTTGCCAATGCATTCGCTACAGGCGGCTTGACCCAGGGTGCATTGCAGGATCGCTCGGTCGACCAGGTTCAGGCTTTGTTGCCGGCTTTGCAGGCCAACAGCAGCGAGATGCTGGCGATGCACGCCATCTTCATGGCCCTGACGGTATTTGCCGTCGGTCGCGGCGTCAGCAGTGGCATCGAGAAGGTGGCCGTCTGGTTGATGCCGATCTTCTTTGTCCTGCTGATCGCGATCACGGTCTACGGCGCTTTTACCGGATCCTTCGGTGCAGCGCTGGCCTTCCTGTTCGATTTTGAACCGGCACGTCTGCTCGATCCGTCGGTGCAGTTGTCGGCGCTCGGCCAGGCTCTGTTCTCGCTGTCCCTCGGATCGGCGCTGATGATCACCTATGGTGCCTATGCCGCGCGGGATATCAATCTCGCGAAAACATCCGTTCAGATCGCCACGGCAGACACCTCGGTCGCGATAATCGCAGGACTGGCGATATTTCCGATCACCTTTGCCGTGCTCGCTCCCGCCAGTCTGAACGCGATACTTGATGGCCAGGAACAGGTGCAGGGCGGTCTGGGGCTGTTGTTTGTCAATCTGCCGGTCGCCTTTCAGGCCATGCCGGCGGGGTCTCTGATCGGCTTGCTGTTTTTCATCATGGTGTTTTTTGCCGCGCTGACCAGTTCGGTTGCGCTGCTCGAGGCTTCGGTCAGCTGGGCAATCGGTCGTTTCAACAAGCCGCGGTGGCTGGTTACGACGATCTTGGGCGGGCTTGCCTTCCTGATCGGGGCTTGGGCAAGCTTTTCCTTCAACAGCCAGGCGGATTTCCAGCCTTTTGATTTCATGATCTTTTCCGGGCAGCCGGTTTTCGGTATCATCGACGAGTTCACCGCGAAAATACTGCTGCCCTTGTCGGCGCTACTCGTCTCGATTTTTATAGGCTGGGTAGCGGACCGGCGGTTGATCGACAGCGAAAACGGACTGGACGGCGGCCTACAGCGCATGTGGCTTTTCCTGGTCCGCTGGGTTTGCCCGCTGGTCATATCCGCGATCCTGTTGTCCGGCCTGTTTCCGAAACTTTTGGGACAGGGATAGCAGATGGCCGGTACAAAAAGCCCGAAATGCCCGGTTTGCCGCAATGCGGCTTCCGAACAATGGGCCCCTTTTTGCAGCGCCGGGTGCAAGGATCGCGATCTGCTGCGATGGCTGGGCGATGGCTATAAAATACCCGGACCAGCGGTTTCTCCCGACCAGCTCGCCGATCATTTCGCCGGTGATTCCGCCGACGAGCAGGAGGGCTGAGCAGCCGCGATAAAACCGCCATTTTTAGGCTGGACAAGCGGCAATCCTCCCGCCTATAGCGTCGCTTCCTAACCGGGCTAGCGCATCGCGCGGGCCCAGATGCCCGAGTAGCTCAGTTGGTAGAGCAAGCGACTGAAAATCGCTGTGTCGGTGGTTCGAATCCGCCCTCGGGCACCACTTTTGATGGACTAGACATTGCGGCTGAGTTCAACACGTCCACGAAATGCTTGTCGCGCCAGATCGCTTGAAAGCACTTCGACACCGTCGCCATCACGCACCCGCACTTGACGGAATTCGTTCGTGGCGGAGTGGAAATGGTGCAAGGCGTCGGTTGCAGGCTGGCGTACCGAAACCGTTGCAAGGTTGTCCAAATCGTCAAACCCACACCATATTATTCCCGTGACGACACAGACCGTTCCGTCTTCAAGCCATCATTGTCGGTTGTTTGGGCCTTGGCAAAATATGCAGATAGCCAGACGGTTAACTGAGGAACAGAGATGCGCTCCTGAAATTTGATCCCGATGTCCGAGTCTTTTTGCCATATGACCCTGCCGATTATATCTCCCAATTCCGGAACCGAGAGAGTCAGTTTGCTTCCGATCTCAAACAAATGGCGGGTTTTTATACGAATACCGGCGGGCGAAATGTCCCCGATTTCAGCTTTCACCAATTTGAATCCAATCCTCAGATTTATGGGTTGCTGCATGCGAACACGGGGCAACCGGGCAGGCCGGTCTTTTTTCTGGATTGTTAAATTGGCTAGTAATTCGGTTACGTTGATCTCTTTGTCGAATTGAATGCCCACCGCTGCGCCTTTGCGCCAACGGATGCTACCCGTGAGTTCCACGTCATCGGTCAAAGCGACCGCGGCGGTGCGGCCTAGTTCAAAGCTGGGATGTACTTCAACCATGACACCGTTGCCCGAAATATTTTTGATGAAACCCCATCCCTCCGCCATGCCGGATTTGATTTTTGCCAGACGGAATATCGTAATCTGACGATCGCTCGTGCGCCGGTCGAAATCGGCTTCCTCTTGCTTGTCAGTGGAGGTCCCGAACTCGGCGTTTTGAATATTGTTTATCATTCAGTTGATCCTCATTCTGTACTGGATGGAAAAGCGCGGTTTTCAGCGGTTTGACCACTCAATACGGTTACCCCGTCGACTATAGTGAATTTGGCAATATTCGCGTATCCGTTCGGATGCTTGTATTCTGATGCTGGCAGGTTTGTGCGTAATTGAATCCGATGCATAATCTGCTACCTCAACTGCGTTCAGTTTGCTGCCGTCAAGGCCATGCAAGATCCGTAGTTGGCGGGTGGAGATAAAAGATACGTGCTCCACCCACCCGCCTTCGTTGTGAAATGATATTGACCGGAATATCGCTTCAAAGTTTAAAAGATGTTAATCATGCAGTCATGCACCTCAGGTGGATTCCTTCACGACTTGGTGGCCAAACTGTTTTGCAAGGAAACAGTCGAAATGTCGTTGGGCCCGGCGAATGATACTCTAACGGTAAATTAACTACCTGCAAGTAACTGAATTTAAGAGATTAAATTAGCATCGCGGTAAGCTGCTTTATGCCTTGTTAACCAATTGTTAGGACGGCCGAAAAGCGCCCGGCATGGTCGTGGTACCGGATTCATGGATTTGGCAAGTAGCTTGCGACCGGCACATACCCGGAAATTAGCCTCGAGTACGCCTCTAGGGGAATCACGTATTGATTCACCCACGATTTGTATGGTGGATACCCTCCGAAGTGAGCGTTTTTGCACTGAATATAGTCAACCCGAAAACAGAGGAGTCACGATAATGGCTGCACACACGGACGGAAAATTCTGGATCCGGTCGGCGAGCATCGTCGCCGTGCTGTTCGGACTGCTATCAATCCGTGAGGGCGGTTCCGTTCTATTCTGGAGCGAGGCGGCGCGGAGCGCGGCGGGGCAATATGTTCCCTTCGTCGTCTGGTTCAATTTTCTGGCGGGATTTGCCTATTCTATTGCCGGCGTTGGACTTTGGTTCCGGAAGCGCTGGGCGGCCGGGCTTGGATTTGCGATCGCGATCGCGACGCTCGGTGTCTTCGTCGCGTTCGGTGTGCATCTGGCGAGCGGCGGTGGGTACGAACTGCGCACCGTCATCGCGATGAGCCTGCGCAGCGCGGTGTGGATCGTCATCGCGTTGATCGCGTACCGGTTTGTTTGGAAGACCGGCGAGCGGGGCGGCTTGTGAAAATCACGGCCCGCGGGACGGTGCAGGAGGGCGCTGGATCCTGCGCCCTGATCGAGACCGACCGGAGACACTGTCTGCCAAAGCCTTGGCGAGGCGGTTTTTTCCCGCCCCGCGACCGGAATATGTCGGTTTTTTGTCACTTGCGACATATTGATGCAATAATTCGCGGACTATACGTACCGCATGTACAAAATCGCAGAAAATGAAATGAGCAGGGACATCAAGATACTTATCGTCGATGATGATCCCTCGCTGCGTAGCCTTATCGGTGAATTTCTCGGCACCCAGGGCTTTACCGTACTCGAGGCGGACGGAGGCGTGCAAATGCGCGAGTATCTCGAAAGTCACAAGATCGATGTCGTGATCCTGGATGTGATGATGCCCGGAGAAGACGGACTCTCGCTGGCCCGATCACTGGCAGGGCGTCGCGATCTGTCCATCATCATGGTGTCCGCTCTCGGTAGCGAGACGGACCGGATTATCGGCCTTGAAGTCGGTGCGGACGACTATCTGCCAAAGCCGGTTTCGCCGCGTGAACTGCTCGCGCGCATTCGTGCCGTATTGCGCCGACAGCAGCCGCAGGATGAAGATGACGACGGCTACAACTATTATCACTTTGGAGGCTGGCGGTTCGATCTGGTTCGCCGCGTACTTTACGATCCGGAGAATATCATCATCACCCTTTCGGAAGGCGAGTTTTCGCTTTTGAGAACATTCGTCGAGCGGCCGCAGCGGGTGCTCACGCGCGATCAGCTGCTCGAATATACACGCGGCCCCGACAGCGATGCGTTCGACCGGGCGATCGATACCCAGATCAGTCGTTTGCGTCACAAACTCTCCAGCCGGGTAACGGACGAGCTTATCCATACCGTTCGCAACGAAGGCTATATGTTTCTTCCGAAAGTGTCCCGGACATGAGGCATGATCGCAAAACGGGTTCGATTTTTTCGCATACGCTGATCCTGGTGGTCGGGGTCGTGGTCGCGGTTACGCTGGTCAACGTGGCGATCATTCTGCTGCATCCGCCACCGGCAGGCGATCCGGTGACGGCGCACGAGATCACCGAATTGCTGAAAGGCGAAAAGTCCGCCCCGACACAAAATAACCTTCAGGTGGAAAATACCGACGCATTACCCTTGCTGGACGACAACTCGCCTCGGGGCCAATTGCGGCGTGCCATCGGCCGGATCGTGCAGTTGGACGATCAGGGAAGTTCGACCGGTACACAGACAGCGCCCGGGACCGGGTCCTCACAGGAAGAACGATCTGCGGTCGCCCACACCGAGGATTTTGATCCGGTGATTTTCGGATCCTTCACGATCGCCCTGGAGCAACCTGACGGCAGCTGGAGAACGGTGTCGGGCGGGAGCGACCAAATCGTCCAGAAATGGCGGTCAAGAATGGTCCTCTGGATTCTCCTTTCGGTCCTGCTCGTCCTGCCGATAGCGTGGTGGTTCAGCAAGCGGATTGCGCGTCCGATCCGGGCGTTCGGGATCGCGGCAGAGCTTCTTGGCACCCGCCACGACCTGGAGCGGGTCGAAGTCAGCGGTCCGGCCGAGATCCAGCAGGCGGCGAAGGCGCTAAACGACATGCAGGCGCGGCTGCAGAAATATGTCAGGGAACGGACGTCGATGGTGGGAGCGATCGCCCATGATCTGCGAACACCGCTGTCGCGCATTCATTTCCATCTGCTTCCGGCACCCTTGCCGGTTCGGCAGCATGTCGAGGCCGAAATCGCGGAGATGGAGCAAATGATAGCGGTAACGCTCGATTTCGTCCAGAATGAAACCCGCGCGCAGGTGTCTGAGCAGGTCGAACTCGGATTGCTCGTCGAAGGTGTCGTGGATGATCTGGCGGACCTTGGCAAGGAGGTCCGAATGACGGCATCGGCATCCGTGACCGTTGAGGGCGACCCGGTTCTTCTCAGACGCGTGTTCGTGAATCTCATTCAAAATGCGGTCAGCTATGGCACCCGCGCCCGGGCAAGTGTCCGTGTCGATGCGGGTTTGGCCATCGTGGAAATAGTCGACGATGGACCTGGTATGTCCGAGGCGGATCTCGTCCGGGCATTCGAACCATTCTACCGGACCGAAAGTTCAAGGAACCGCGCGACCGGCGGCATGGGTCTTGGCTTGGCGATCGTGTACAGTGCCGTTCATGCGCACGGCGGCACGGTAGATCTGATAAATCTGTCCCCGGGTGGATTGTGCGCGCGTGTATCTCTCCCGATCCAGTGAATGTTTCAGCTTTGTGTCGGCATTGGATCAATGCAGACACAGGGTGAGATCGTCCTGAAAACAACTTCCTTCACATATGGTCCGACGCAGGAAATTTCCCGCGTTTCAGTCAATGAAGGAAAATAACATGAAATCTTATCTTGCAGCCACCGCAGTTACCATTCTGGCAGCGGTGCTCGGCACGACGTCCGCCCATGCAGAGGAATTTGTCGGCCCTCGCGTTGAAGCCACCATCGGTTGGAACCAGCTCAATTACGACTTGCGAGATCCACAGGTATCCGGGAACGAGACCAATTCGGAACTGGGTTGGGGTTTTGCCGCCGGCTACGATGTTCCGCTGGGAACGAAGCTCATAGCGGGTTTCGAAGCAGGCATTAGTTTCGCGGATGACGAGTTCAGTTTCGTCGACGGATCAAGCACCCGTTCTTACGATGGAACAAGAGACATTTCGCTCATGGGACGCCTCGGTACCCGGATTGGTGGTAACGCTCTCGGCTATCTTACGGCCGGTTACACCAACTACCGTACGGACGAATCCGTCGAGATTGGCGGTGTATCGACCACCCGAACGATAAATCTGGACGGATTGCGGCTTGGTGGCGGTTTGGAAGTCGCCTTGACACCATCGACCTATCTCAAAAGCGAATATCGCCATTCGATCTACGAGGATGACATATCCCGGGACGAGATACTCACCGGTATAGGCTTCCGGTTTTGAATGAGAGGAGCGGTCCGGATATACCGGACCGCTCCTTGCCAACCCGGCGGCCTGATCAAGAACTGGCTCGCCGGTTGATGACATGGCGCGACGGTCATCGGTGGCCAGGCTTGCTATCCTGCTCCGATCTTGTCGCGATGACGGCAGGGTGGGGTTCGGTTCATTCAGGCATAGTCACCAAATTTCCCGTGGCGTCCTTTCCCGCGACTGAATGCAGTGGCACCTTCGCGTGTTTCACCCGAGCGGATGGTTTCGAGGCCAAGCCGGACTTCGTTGCGGATCGCTTCGGCCTCGTCATGATCCCATTGTTCATACATTGATTTGCGGTCGCTGCGCAGGCAGCGCTGGGGGAAGGCGGCGATATCGCGCGCCAGCAACTTTGCCGCGTCCAGCGCGGTGCCGGCAGGAACGACGCGGTTGGCGAGGCCGAAGGACAGGGCTTCATCGGCCCGCACCTCCCGTCCGGTCAGGATCATGTCGGCGGCGCGCGATTGGCCGATCAGGCGCGGCAAACGGATGGTACCCATGTCAATCAGCGGCACACCCCAGCGCCGGCAAAATACACCGAAGACGCCGGCATCGGACATCACCCGCAGATCACACCACAGAGCGAGCTCGAGTCCGCCGGCTACGGCATAGCCCTCGATCGCTGCGATGACCGGTTTGGACATGCGCAGCCGGCTGATCCCCATCGGCCCTTCGTCGCCGTCCTCCTGCACGCGGTTTCCCCGGCCGTCGGCGACAGCTTTCAGGTCGGCGCCAGCGCAAAAATTGCCACCGGCACCGGTTAAAATGGCGATGTGGACGTTTTCATCCGCATCGATCTCCTGAAATGCCCGGTACAGTGCTTTGGCGGTATCCCCATCAACCGCATTGCGCCGTTCGGGCCGGTTGATTTCGACGATCGCAATATGGTCTTGCCGGGAGATATTTAGCGTCATTGGGAAATGTCTTTCTCACTGGATGGATGGACGGGCGGCGTCCCGGATAACGCAGATCCCGGCTTAATCCAACTCCGCAAAACCCAGACCGATATCGCAAAAGCGATAGCAATCTCGGCCGCACGCGGGGAATTTGATCCACTTTTTGCCCACCACGGCAGCCGACAGCCACGCGCGCACCACCGCCTATTTTAACCTTTCATCAACCATCATTGTGCAAGGGATGGAATGCATATCCTTGAGGTGGGGAAATATGGACGATCTGCTGGCAGAATTCATAGCCGAAACGCGCGAAATGCTGGAAGCCATGCAAAGCGAACTGGTGACCTGGGAAGCCGATCCTACAGACCGCGCCCGGTTGGACACTATTTTCCGCTTTGTCCATACCGTCAAGGGGAGCAGCGGCTTTTTTGACCTGCCGCGTATCGAAAAACTGGGCCACGCCGCTGAAGGGGCACTGGCGCAGGTCCGCGCGGGCAAGCGCGCTCCCGACGACCGTCTGATCAATGGTGTCCTGGCAACTATCGACCGGATTGTCGCTATGGTCGATGCCATCGACGCTGGCGAAGATTTCCCGGCCGGCGGCGATGATGAATTGATCCTCGCACTGCAGCCCGATCCCGAAAACGGTGGCGACCTGGATGGCTTGGTTGCCGTGCAACCGACCGACGACAAGATGAAAAGGGTGAGCAGGCCTGCCCGCTCCATCCGCTTGCCCGTGCCCCTGCTTGATCGGGTGATGGCGGGGGTATCGGACATCGTCCTTGTCCGTAATGAACTGGCTCGCTCTATCCGGGAAGCCGATGTCGATCCGGCGGTAAGTTCCACATTCGAGCGACTCTCGACAATAATCGATGATGCGCGCGAGGATATATCGCGCATGCGGATGCAGCGCCTGGAACATCTTTTCTCGACCCTGCCTCGCCTCGTCCGCGACCTTTCGGGCGAACTGGACAAACAGGTGATGATCGACATCGAGGGCGGGCAGGTGGAACTGGACCGCGAATTGATCGAGCTGCTGCGCGACCCGTTGATGCATATTTTACGCAATGCGATCGATCATGGTGTCGAAACGCCCGCTGAACGGCTTGCCGCGGGCAAACGCGAATTCGGACTGATCCGTGTGTCTGCACGGCAGACTGGCAACAGTATCGTTATTTCCATCACCGATGATGGCTTCGGCATTGATACGCAAAAACTGGTCGATCGCGCTGTCTCTGCCGGTATAACCACTGCAGAGCGCTCCGCGGATATGTCGGAAGAGGAACGTATTGCGCTGGTGTTCCAGCCTGGCGTTTCGACGGCAAGGGAAGTGACCGCGGTCTCTGGGCGGGGCGTGGGCATGGACGTCGTGCGGGCCAATATTGAAAGCCTGGGTGGCCATATTTGCGTGACCAGCAAAGCCGGGGACGGGACGCGGCAGGAAATTACCCTGCCGGCGACGCGCAGCATCATTCCGGCCCTGACCGTGAAGGTAGGCAAGCAAAGTTTTGGCATTCCGCGTTCCTATGTTGAAGAAATTGTCAGCATCAAATCCCGCGCGCTGGAATTTGATCAAGCCGGCGAAACGCTGCTGGTGAAATTCCGCGGAGAGCGTTTGCGCTGCTGCTCGCTGGCCAGGATTCTCGATATTGAAGCAATTGATGACCCTCAAAATGCAGCGCTGTTGATGATCAGGCTGGCGGGCGGTGATCTCTTCGGAGTGGCCGTTGATGAAGTGATTGATCATCAGGAATTGGTCATCAAGCCGTTGCCGCCATCGATCACGGCGACAAAGCTTTATACCGGCAGTTCGTTGCTGGATGATGGAAGCCTGGTGCTGATGCTCTACATGGGTGCCATTGCCGAAAGGGAGGGTCTGGTCGGTGACGTCGACAAAGCCAGCCGAAGGTCAGCGGTGGCAGAGCGGCAAACGACCGTCGAAGCAGACGATATCGCAGCGCTGCTGATTCTCGGGTTGGATGGCAAGCGCCGTATTGTCCGGATGGATCCGGTAAGCCGGATAGAAAGGGTCGACAGTGCCGCGGTTCGAATCACGGATCACGGCGCCCAGGTCGTGATTGATGGAGAAATCTATCCGCTCGCCGGTGCAAGCCATGGAACGCTGGGCGAGGGCGAGACAACCCTTCTCATATTCAGTGATGGGGCAAAACAAATTGCCTATGTCATCCAGAAAGTTGTGGATACAATACACATCTCCAGCGCGGTCTTGCCGGAAGCGCAAAAAGGCGAAATCGAAGGCGTTACCCTGTTCGGGGGAGAGGCGGTAGAAGTGCTGGATTGCCATTGGCTGTTCACACAGCACGATAGCGGCAGTCACGCCCCGGCAGCAAAAACCTGTCAAATAGATGAAGATGATCCCTGGGTGCGTTCGATCCTTCGCCCGATGATCGAGGCCGCAGGTTACAAGATAGTCGGCGCTGGCACCGACGAAACGGTCGATATCGCCATTGCCATGAGCCCGCAGGACTCCGCACCCGCGCATGTCGGTCAAGTCATTACCCTTACCAACGATCCTGATACAGCCGATCATGAAGCCGGCGTCATCTATCGCTATGATCGGGCGGCGTTGTTGGCATCCTTGTCTGAAAAGCGGAGGACGGCCTCGTGAATCTGTCGGTTTTGCTGGTCCGGCTTGCGGGGCAACGCATCGCTTTGCCCGCGCTCGCAATAGACTCGGTTATCGATCTGGACACGATATCGCCAGTTCCGCGGGCGCCGTCCCATATCATCGGAATTACGTCGCTACGCAGTCGGGCGTTGACCGTAATCGATTGCGCCAAAATGCTCGGGCTGAACGAATATGAGCGCGACGATGGTCAGCAGGGAGTGGTTTTCAGTTTTGAAGAACATGATTATGCGCTGCTGGTTGATGCGGTGGAGGATGTCGTCGAGGCGCTGACCGATCCCGTTCCGGTTCCTGGCGGAGCAGGGGAAATATGGTCGAACATTTCGGATGGCTTGATCGAGACGCATGTCGGTCCTGCGATGCTGATCAAGACGGATAAGTTCATCAATAATTTAAACTGAAGAACATATTAAGGCTTTGGTCAGGCTTGGCGGATATCGAGGGTCGGTAAGTGAGAGAATCGAAATGAGTAAAACCTGTTTAATCGTAGATGATGCCACCGTGATCCGAAAGGTCTCGCGGCATATTCTGGAGTCCCTGGATTTCGAGGTGAGCGACGCCGAAAATGGTCTTGTCGGACTTGAAAAATGCGATGAAAATATATTTGATCTGATCCTGCTGGACTGGAACATGCCGGTCATGAATGGCATTGAATTCATCCAGGAACTCCGCGCCCGGCCGAATGGGCGGATTCCCAAGATTGTTTTCTGCACGACCGAAAGCGATGTCAGCCACATTCGCGAAGCGATGAATGCTGGCGCGGATGAATATGTCATGAAACCCTTTGATCATGAGACGTTGCAAATAAAGCTTCAAATTGTCGGATTTGACTGAAGCCACCGGCATGACAGGGGCCGATATCAATCAAACTGGTCAAAGCCCCGGTGCTCGCAATCCAACGGGTACCGTACGCGTCATGATTGTCGATGATTCGCTGATTGCCCGCACGGTGCTGCGAAAGATGATCGAGCAGACAGCCGATCTTTCCCTTTCGGCCATGGCGAATTGCGCCGAGGATGCGATAGAAAAACTGTCGCAAGTCGAGGTCGATATCATCCTGCTTGATCTGGAAATGCCCGGGATCGGCGGGCTGGCCGCGTTGCCGGAGATACTGGCGCGCGCTGGCGCAGCGCAGGTCGTCGTTATTTCGTCGCTCATGGCAGACGGCGCTGAAGCCACCGTGGCTGCTCTTTCGATGGGCGCTGCAGACACTATTCTCAAGCCGCGACCCAGCGAATTTACCTCCGATTATCGTAGCGATCTTGCCGCGCGCATCCGCGCGATCGGCCTTTCATCGACCGAGACAAAGAAGCCGGATTTGGTTCATCGCGGCAGGACGTCCGGGAAAACGAACGCGCTGTCCCAGCCGGCACGAGTGATTGCCATCGGTGCGTCTACCGGCGGCATCCATTCCATGTGCCAGATGTTGAGCGATCTGCCGGAATTCATAGATCAACCGATAGTGATCTCCCAGCATTTGCCCGGCAGTTTCATGCCTGTATTCGCCCGGCAGCTTGAAATCGCTTCGTCTCGCAAGGCCAGAATTGCAGAAGACGGCATGGTCTTGACGCCCGGGGAGATCATGATCGCGCCCGGCGATGGGCATCTGATATTTGCACCGAACGAGGGGCAACCCATCGCGCGGATTGCCCGACACCAGGTGCCCAATGGCTGTTGTCCGTCGGTTGATCCGATGTTGGAATCACTGGTCAAGAGTTTCGAAGGGGCCGTGCTCGGCATTATCCTGTCGGGAATGGGAAATGATGGCGTGCTCGGTGCTCGGTGCGTTGTCGATGCAGGAGGGACGATTTTGGTTCAAAACCGCGAAACGTCAGCCGTTTGGGGCATGCCACGCGCCGTGGCTGAAGCGGGGCTGGCCTCGGCTATACTTTCCCCGGAAGATCTCGGGATACATCTTTTGTCCAGCAAGGTGGTGACCAGATGGACATGAATCTGGGATCGAAAAAGATCATTGCCGATTTGCTGGCGGCCCGTACTGGCCAACAGCTCACGGAAGACCGCAGCTGGCGAATTGGTACCGCGCTTTCAGGTATCTTCCGGCAATTGGGCATATCCAATGTTGATCAGCTTGTTTGTCTGCTCGACCAACCGGGCCATTCAACCCTGTCTCAACAGGTGGTGGAAGCTTTGCTTAACAACGAAACCTACTTCTTTCGCGACCGTGCGATGTTTGACCAGCTATCCGATCACGTGCTGCCGCAAATTGCCCATCAGCGCCAAAAAGAAAGAAGCTTGTCGATACTGTGCGTCGGCTGCTCGACCGGGCAGGAGGCGCTGTCGCTAGGCATGATTCTGCTCGAACAAAAGCAGCGCTGGGCGGAATGGAAGGTTGAAATCACCGGGACGGATATATCCCACGGTGCCATCGCGAACGCGCGCGCAAGCACATATTCGCAGTTCGAGATACAACGTGGCCTGCCGGTTGCTCAAATGCTGACCTATTTCAACGAAACGCCGATGGGCTGGGAAGCCAACGAAGATCTGAGGGGACTGATGCGATTCAGGGTTCATAACCTGCTTGACCCGATGCCGGCAATGGGATCCTTTGACCTTATTCTATGCCGGAATGTTTTACTCTATTTCGATTCCCAAACCCGTCAGCGTGCCTTTGCGCGGTTGATGGAGAGTTTGCATCCTGACGGTTGGGTGATGCTCGGCGCGGGGGAAACGATTGTCGGTCATACCGATCGGCTGGCACCGGTCAAAGGAGGGATAGGACTCTATCGCCCAACCGCGTCCAGGCTGGAAATCCCAAATTTGCAGCTTTCATGATTCTGGCGGACCGGTTTGTCATTTTTACCATATCGTAAAACACCGTTAACCATTCCTTAGGTGTAGAAACGTAAAACGATGCAAACTATCCCTTTTAGAGGATAATCGAGTGAGGGAATATCTGCAAAAATGGGGTGGTAGCGCACAAAGCCTGGTCTTTACGCCACTGATTGTACTTACCGTGATCTGTGGTGTTGTGGCTATGCTGCTCGTGATAAACAATGCGATCTCGATACCACTGACGTCACCGCTTATTCTGGGCGGAATAGCGGTATATGTTGCTGCAGCCATGGTTTTTGCGCGCCTTGGCGTTTCCTACATCAATCATCTCGAAAGCCTCGGGATGACAGACAGTCTAAGCTTGTTGCCCAACCGCCGTGCATTACATGTCGACGTCCAACACTATGACACAAAAGATTCGGAAGCGGCCATCGCACTGATTGATCTCGACGGGTTCAAACTGGTCAACGACCAATATGGTCACAATGTTGGCGACCAGGTGATCAAGAATTGCGCGACCATGCTCGCGGATTTATGTGGTCAGGATGCGCGTTGCTATCGTCTGGGTGGAGACGAGTTTGCGATTTCCATGACGGGATCGCTTTCCGGTACTATCGTGGAAGGCATATCCCGCAGCTTTATCGAGCTGTTCAAAAAACCGATCATGATCGACGATCGCCGCATCGTGCTGGGGGCCAGCATCGGCATTTCGAGCAGCAAAGGTTCAGACAGGCAAAGCTCCTCCGAGTTGCTACGGCGATCAGATGTCGCGATGTACGCGTCCAAGCGCAACGGCAAGATGCGGTGCACCTGGTATCAACCCGAATTCGATCGCAGCCGCGAGGCCTCCCAAAAAATTGATAGCGAGATGCGACAGGGGCTGGTCAATGACGAGTTTTACGTGCTTTACCAACCTTTGGTATGCGCCCGGACCGGCAAAATAGTCGCGGTGGAATCCTTGCTGCGCTGGGCGCGACCGGACGGTGAGTCAATCGGTCCCGATGTCTTTATCCCCATTTCCGAAGAATCCGGGTTGATCAATCCGATGGGACTGAAGGTATTGCGCCAGGCCTGCCATGACGCACTATTGTGGAACGATATCACGCTCTCGGTGAACATCTCTCCCGCGCAGTTGCGGGATGTTGAATTTCCCATCCAGCTTGGACAGATACTGGAAGAAACCGGATTTCCGGCTGAACGGCTGGAACTGGAAATAACTGAAACCTGTCTTGTGCTGGATCCAATACTTGCCGAGCGTACCCTCGACATGATCCGGGGGTTTGGCGTCAATATCTCGCTGGATGATTTTGGCACCGGCTATGCTTCGATCGGTTTTCTGAGGATGTTCCGTTTTGAGAAACTGAAACTCGATCGTTCGCTGGTGGTCGACGCGGGAGCCGATGAAGGTTCCCGCGCGATGATGATTTCAAGCATCAGCGTCGCGCGCGCCCTTAACATGGCGGTCACCGCTGAAGGCGTTGAAACCCAGCAACAAGCGGATTTGGCAAGGTCTGCCGGCTGTGACCAGATTCAGGGCTGGCTGTATTTCAAGGCACTGCCGCCAGATGAGATCACCTATCACCTTAATCAGCAGAATTTGCAAAATCATAAAATAACGTCAGTCAGTTAGGATCAGATGTCATGACTATAGCTTCGACCCATACGAGCGACCTTCATGCGGCTCACGCCGAAACCGTGGAAATGCTGCTGAACCAGTCCGGTGAAGGGGGTAATATCCTCTGGAAAAAATATCTTGATTGTTCGATCGGCGCCAAACTCAATTTCTATCATGCGGTAAACTCGCTTTTTGGCATTGCATTGCTTGCGGTTGGCTGGATTTCGCTGAATGCTATTGAAGCCGTCCTGCTGGAAGAGGGGATCAATTCTCCAGCGGTCAGGGAAATTACTGACCGAGCGGAAATGATATTCATCATGATCATGATCCTCACTATCGCATGGGCTTTCGTCGCAATCTATCGCGTCAGCCAGGATATATCCGGCGGCATCAAGAAGCTCGTACCGATGTTGTGGGATGTGATCGAAGGCAGAATGGAAATGGATATCCCCTACCTTGGCCGCAAGGACGAGATGGGGGATATGGCGCGATCAATAGAGGTTTTCCGTCGCGCTTCGATAAAACTTCAAAAGGTTCGCAGCGAGCGCGAAGAAGCGCATGAACGGGAAAAGGCAAACGAAGCGAAGCAGAGCCGTCTGCGCGATGAGCAAACCAAAAAAATACAGATGATGGCCGACCGATTCGAAAGCACGATCAGTGACGTTGTCAGCAGCGTAGCGGCCGCTTCGGCCCAGCTTCGATCGACGGCGACGTCCATGGCTTCTTCTGCGGAACAGTCTTCTACCCAGACCGGCAATGTTGCGAGGGCAATGGAAGATGCCTCCAAAGGCGTCACCGCCGCCGCCGCCGCCAGCGATGAATTTGCCATGTCAATCGGCGAGATTAGTCGTCAGGCTTCCAGTTCCGCAGAACTGGCGCGCAAGGCGGCAGATGCAGCCGATGACGCCGATACAACCATGTCTGCTCTTTCCGATTCGGCAGAACAGGTGGGCAAAATCGTCGAGCTCATCCAGAGAATTGCCCACCGCACCAATCTCCTGGCACTCAACGCTTCGATCGAAGCGGCGCGCGGTGGGGAAGCAGGACGCGGATTTGCGGTTGTCGCCTCCGAGGTAAAGGAACTGGCTTCCCAGACGAGCAAGGCCACTCAGGATGTCGCCAATCAGATTGGTAACATGCAGGACTCGACCATGGCCAGCGTGGACGCGCTCCGCTCCATCGGCTCGCAAATCCAGAAACTCGAGACCACCGCTGTTTCGATCGCTGCCGCGGTTGATCAACAGGCAGTCGCCGGACAGGATCTGGCGCGCAGCATCGATGCCACCGCGCAGGGTGCCGAGGAAGTTTCAAACAATATCGCCCAGGTGCGGGAAACGTCACAGGCGACGGGAACGTCAGCCACACAGGTTCTGGGATCTGCCTCGGATCTCGAAAAACAGGCCGCCAGGCTGAACGAGCATGTCGACCAGTTCCTCGGTTATGTCCGTGAATGGGATTTCTTCTCGCATTCAGCCGGAGACGCCGCTTGACCGGCGCTACTCCCTGACCGCGCTCAGCGCCGCACCGGCTGCAAAGGGGGTGATGGCGACGAGCAGCAGGGAAATCGCGGCCAAAAACAGCAACGCACTGCCGCCTTGCGCAGAGAGGCTGCCGGCGCCGAATATCAATAGCGGAATTGCCAGCGGAACCAGCAGCAAGCCGCCGAGCGCGCCCGCTCCCTTGAGGCCGGCGGTCAACGTCGCGATCATCACAGCCAGACCGGCCAGCGCCGGTGTCGCAATCGCCAGACTTGCCAGCAGCGTGGCGAGGGCCGCGCCCTCCAGTCCCATCAGACCGCTGGCCAGAAAGGCCGCGAGCAGCAGTGGCGGTCCGAAGGCGAGCCAGTGCGAAACCAGCCGGGCCGCCGCGATCATCTCGTCCGACAGGCCGCGCACGAGCAGCTGGTCATAGACGCCGTTTTCAAGGTCGGGCTGGATCAGCCGGTCGAGCGGGAGCAGGGTGGCCAGCAGGGCTGCGATCCACAATATCCCGCCGCCGGTCTGGAGCAGCAAGGCAGGGTCTGGTCCTACGGCAAAGGGGAACAGCGTTGCCGCCGAGAGATAGAAAATCACCGGCAGCCAGGTCCCGCCGCTGGCGTAGCTTTGCCGCACGTCGCGCCAGATGATCGGGGCGATGCTGCCCATTACAAACATGCTTCCATTTCTTCCAATGGCGCGAGCTTCAGGGTGAAATCGAAGGCGATCGGCAGCGGGATATGGCTCGCCGCGAGAATGATCCCGCCATCGTCGAGATGCTTTTGCAGCGCTATCCCGAGCTGTTCGACCGATGCCGAATCGAGGCCATTGGCTGGCTCGTCGAGCAGCCATAACCTGACACCCGAGAGATAGGTTCGCGCGAGCCGCGCCCGTTGTCTCTGTCCGGTCGAAAAATAGCGCACCGGCACTTCTGCGAGATGATCCAGGCCGGCGTGCGCCATCGCAGATGCGACGGCGGCTGTGCCCTTGCCATCCAGCTTGGCCCAGAAGCGCAGTGCCTCCTTGAGCGGCAAATGCTCATCCAGCGCAAGCTGGTCGTCGCACAAGGCGATGCGCTCGGGCACCTTGCACGAACCCGCTGAAGGCTGCAGCAGCCCGGCCAGCAGGCGCAGCAGGCTGGATTTGCCGACGCCATTGGGGCCGGTGAGCAATCCTGCATGGCCAGGTTCAAGCGAAAATGTCAGGCTGCGGAACAATATCCGCCCGCCGCGCACGCAGCTTATTGCCTCGGCCAAGAGCCGATCGCTGCTTCCGGTTGACTGTCCCTCATTCATCGCACAGACTTAAGGCACGAATTGGCGCGAAAGCCAAGCAAGGAGCAAGAAATATGGTAGCGCAACTGACCGATGACGAGCGCAAGGCGGCTCTGGCAGAGCTTTCGGACTGGCAACATGACCCGGAACGCGATGCGATCAGCCGCTCGTTCAAATTTATTGATTTCACCGAGGCCTTTGCCTTCATGACCCGTATCGCGCTGCACGCGGAAAAGGCCGATCACCATCCCGAATGGTTCAATGTGTACAATCGGGTGGATATCACGCTCACCACCCACGATGCCGGTGAAAACGGTGGATTGTCGCGACGGGACGTGGATCTGGCAAATGTGATCGAGGCCTGCGCGTAGATCCTATTTCGGATCCGATCCGGCCAGAATATCTCCCATATCGGCAAGCCGGGCTTGCTGTTTGCGCAGCCGGCCCGGCATCCAGCGGGCGGCAAAGGCAAGTTGCTTGGCCATTTTGTTGACCGGCGTGTGAATTTTTTCACCATGCACAGCTTCCCAGGCCGCCGGACCAATGATGGTCACTGGGCTAACGAGCACACCGGCTTCTTCGAGGCGTTCCTTGCCTGTCTGATTCGTGCCTTCTGCAACATCGGAAATGATGTTGGTGTCGACAAAACCCGGCATCAGCGATCGTGACTTGATGCCAAATTTGCGGAACTCGATGTCATGCGATTCGGCAAGGCCGCGCACCGCAAATTTGGTCGCGCTGTAGACGCTGAGATCGGCAACCCCGTAAATACCTGCGGCCGATGCGGTATAGAGGACGCAGCTGTCGGGCGTATTATTGAGCATTTCAAAGCAGGCGCGCGTCCCGCTGATCACACCGGTAAGGTTGATTGCGATCATCAGATCGATGGCTTCATCTTCCATCTCCTGGATCGGACCGCCTTCCCCGATCCCGGCATTGTTGAACAAGACATGCATCGTGCCACCGGTGATCGCGCCGAAATCGGCGACCGCCTGTTTCCACTGCGCCCGGTCGGTCACATCGAGCCGGTGAATCGAACTCTGGCCTTCGGGCAGCATCGCCGCCGTTTCGGTCATGCCGGCTTCGTTCACGTCGGCGATCCCGACGAACCAGCCCTTCTCGGCAAAATAGCGACCGACTTCGCGGCCGAGACCGGAAGCCGCGCCCGTGATGAAAATAGCCTTCTGCCCGCTTTGATAGCCCATGGTTCCGCTCCCGCCTGATTATTGACATTGATGTTCATTCGAGCGGTTTTTGACGTAAACGTCAAGTGATGTTGGACATGTCGTGGAAAGCGCGTCACAATGATGGCCAATGCCAGTCTCCGGTCCATCTATCCGTCTGCAGAATGTTAGCCGTCATTACGGTACGGTTCGTGCGGTGGATGCGGTATCGCTGGATATCGCCGCGGGCAGTCTGGTGGCGCTGGTCGGTCTTTCCGGCTCGGGCAAGTCAACGCTGCTCAAGATGATCAACCGGCTGGTCGAGCCGGATGGCGGAGCGATCTTCATCGCTGACGAACCGGTCGAATCGCTCGACCCTCATATCCTGCGCCGCCGCATCGGCTATGTGTTCCAGAATATCGGGCTGTTTCCGCATATGACGATCGCGCGCAATATCGCGATCGGGCTGGAACTGGCGGGCGAGAAAGAGGGGCGCTCCGACCGGGTGGCCGAATTGCTCGATCTCGTCGAACTGCCGCAGGACATCGCGTCGCGCATGCCCGATCAGCTGAGCGGCGGCCAGCAACAAAGGGTGGGGGTCGCCCGCGCGCTGGCGACGCGGCCCGGCCTGATGCTGATGGACGAGCCCTTTGGCGCGCTCGACCCGGTGACCCGCGACAATCTGACCGATCAGTACAAGGCGTTGCACGACAAGCTGGGCCTGACCACCATCATCGTCACCCATGACATGGCCGAAGCCCTCTATCTCGCCGACCGCATATTGGTGATGGAAGAGGGCCAGATCAAGGCGGACGCCACGCCCGCCGAGCTATTGTCCGGCAATGTCGGCGAGGAAGCGGAGGCGCTGGTCGCCATCCCACGCGCGCAGGCCGCGCATCTGATTGCGCTGAGCAAATCGACATGACGGGCGCATGGGAACGGGCCATGGCGCGAGTACCGGAACTGCTTGCTGCCCATGTCCAGATCAGCGGTTCGGCCTTGTTGCTCGCAATGATCATTTGCCTGCCGCTGGCGATCTGGGCGACCCGTTCGCCGCGCGTGGCCGCGGTTGCGCTGACGGTTGCCAGTCTTATCCAGACGATCCCCGGACTGGCCCTGCTGGCGCTGTTCTACCCGCTGTTGTTGGGGATTTCGGCTCTGGTCGGCGGCGGGATATCCGCATTCGGTTTCCTGCCCGCACTGCTTGCGCTGACCCTGTATGCGCTGCTGCCAATCTTGCGCAATGCGGTCACCGGCCTGTCAGGCGTAGATCCTGCGGCAAAGGAAGCGGCGGACGGTCTCGGCATGACCCGCACCCAAAAATTATATTATGTGGAAGCGCCGCTGGCCGCGCCGACGATCATGGCCGGAATCCGGACGGCGGCTGTGTGGACGATCGGCGCGGCAACGCTGTCCACCACGGTGGGGCAGCCCAGCCTCGGTGATCTGATCTTTGCCGGACTGCAGACGCAGAACTGGACTCTGGTGCTGGCGGGCTGCCTGTTTTCTGCAGCCCTCGCCATTTCGGTCGACCTGCTGCTCGGGCTGATTGAACGGGGCATTCGCGAGCGCCGCCGGATATTGGCCGGAGCGGGAATCGCGATTATCGCGGCAGGGCTGCTGGTCGCGACACTGCCGCTGCTGATCGCGCGCGACAATATCGTCGTGATCGGGGCCAAGGGCTTTTCCGAACAATTTATTCTCGCGCGGCTGATCGGGTCGCGGCTGGAGGAGGCGGGATATACAGTCCGTTACCGCGACGGCCTGGGGTCGGCGGTTGTTTATCAGGCCCTGTCGGAGGGCGACGTTGACGTCTATGTCGACTATTCGGGCACGATCTGGACCAACCAGATGCAGCGCGCCGACACCCAGCCGAAAGCGGCGATGCTCGAGAATATCGGGCAATGGAGCAGCGCCAATCACGGCGTCAGGATGCTTGGTGCGCTGGGGTTTGAAAATACCTACGCCTTCGCCGTGAGACCGGAAGACGCCCGGAAAAAATCGCTCAAAACGCTGGACGATCTTGCCCGGGTGTCGAGCGATTTCAATTTCGGCACCGATGTCGAGTTTCTCGAACGGCCCGAATGGCGGATGGTGCAGGACGCCTATCCGATCCGCTTCAAGGATGCACGGTCGTTTAACCCCACTTTCATGTATCCTGCTCTGGCCAGTGGCGAGGTGGACGTTATTTCTGCCTTCTCGTCAGACGGCCGGATCGCGGCAAACAATTTTGTCGTGCTCGAAGACCCGAAAGATGCGGTGCCCTCCTATGAAGCGATATTGCTGCTGGCCCCGGACCGGAGCGGCGATGATAAATTCATCGCCGCCCTAAATCCGCTGATTGGTGCAATCACGGTGGAAAATATGCGCGAAGCCAATTATATGGTCGACCGCACAGAGAACAAGAAAACGCCAAAGCAGGCCGCCCGCTGGCTGGACAGAAAGTTGAAGGAATGAACGTGAATTCTGGTTTTGCCTATTTATTGAGAATGGCCGGTTTGGCCGGATTGCTGTTCATGGCTTGTTGGTCGGTAACAGCGCGTGCGGAAGTGACCGTCACCTTCTATTCGCATGATTTCGGCAAGAATTTCCCGCACGCCTTTTTTGTTGCCAAGGGTGAACTGGCAAGCGGCAAGAAGGTCGATACCGGCTTCGGTTTTACCGCCGTCAACGTGTCGCCGGGCATTTTGTTCGGCTCGGTCAAGGGTCATGTGAAAGCACCATCGGCCGACTATATCGCCAGCAGCAACCCGCATTTTACCGTGAAAATTGACGATAACAGGTATCGCGACCTTATGACCGTGGTGCAAAAGTGGCAGTCCATTCCCCAGAAGAGCTACAGTCTCAACAAGCGCAATTGCGTCCATTTCATCAATGACGTGATCAAGACACTGGACCTCAAGACCAATTTGAAAACCGCAAACTGGAAAAAACCCCGCTCCTTCATGGAAGAAGTCATGAAGCTCAATCCCTTCCTGAAATAACAGAGGCACCGGTCATGGCGGACGTTTGCATGGTGATTGGCGCGGGTGCCGGTATCGGCGGTCATGTAGGGAAACGCTTTGCCGCGGAGGGCTATCACGCCGTCCTGTGTCGCCGGAGCGACCAAGCCGGTCTCGACAAGATGGTTGCGGGGATCAAGGCCGACGGTGGCAAGGCTTCCGGTCATCTGCTCAACGCCGTGGACGAAGGGGCGATCGAGAGGCTGATCGACGATGTCGAAGCGGATATCGGACCAATCAACGTCGTCGTCTATAATCTCGGTGCCCAGATCGGAAACCGGACGTTGGCCGATACACCGCTGAAGACATTTGAACTGGGCTGGCGGATGGGCAATCTCGGTGTTTTCCGGGTCGCGCAGAAACTGTTTCCGAAAATGGTCGATCGGGGCGGCGGGGCGCTGCTGGTTACCTCCGCCACTTCTGCGGTGCGCGGCAATGCCGGGCAGCACAGCCACGCCGCGGCGATGGGTGGCCGGCGGATGCTGTGCCAGACATTGAACGCCGAATTCGCGGCGCAGAACATCCATGTCGCCCATATCCTGATCGACAGTGCAGTGAACGCCCCGGATACGCTGGGCAAGCTTCTCGGACCGGAACGATTCGCGCAATTGCTGGAGGCCAAGGCCCATGGCAAGGACGAGCTGATGGAGCCGAGCGCGATAGCAGATACCTATTTTCATATCGCCCACCAGCACCGCTCGGCCTGGACGTTCGAACTTGATATGCGCGCCTTTTCCGATACCGCCTGGTGGAACCATCCGGTCGATATCTAACGTCCGGACCTGACCCTCGCTACATCACCATCACGTGATAGTGGTGCCAGGTAAAGATCGCCACGGCACCGCGGTGCGGGGACCAGCCTTCGGCCCGTTGGCGCACCTCCTTTTCGGATGGACGTTCCGCGAGCTCGAGGAAATTACCGACCCCAATCTGGATCGCAAGATCCCCGGCCGGCCAGATATCGGGACGGCCCTGGGCAAAGAGCAGATAGATTTCCGCCGACCAGCGGCCAATACCCTTGACCCTGGTCAGCAGCGTGATCGCCTCTTCATCGTCCTGCGGCAGGTTGGCGAGATCGAGTCCGCCGGACAGGATCAGTTCCGCGAGACTTCTGGCATAGCCCTGTTTCTGGCGGGACAGTCCGCAGGCGCGCAGTTCGTCAAATTCCGTCGCGATCAGGGCTTCGGCCGGGCAGCCTTCGCCCAGCTGCGCCTCGAGCTTATTCCAGACCGCCGCCGCCGATGCCACGCTGACCTGCTGGCCGACGATGGTGCGGAGCAATGTCTCGTAGCCTTCCGGACGGATCCGGGGTTCCGGATAGCCGGATTGCGCGACCGCTTCCGCCAGCCTCGGCTCGATGGCGCTGACGTGGTCCAGCCCGGCTTTGATTGTTTCTTTTGACAGGCCCATTGATTTATCGTCCCAGTTAGGTCCTGATCCTAGCCCTTGATTCTTTTTGAAGGTCCAGACATAGCGTGCGGGATTTTCAATGAACAGTCACTAAGGGGTAGCTATGCCAACGATTCATGTAACCGGCCGCGATGGCGAGGAAAAAGCGGTATCCGTCGACAGCGGCATCAGCGTGATGGAAGCGATTCGCGACAATGGCTTTGACGAACTGCTGGCCCTGTGCGGCGGCTGCTGCTCCTGCGCCACCTGCCATGTCCATGTCGATGCCGACTGGAAAGCCAAACTGCCGGAAATGAGCGAAGACGAAGATGATCTGCTGGAAAGCAGCGATCACCGCGACGAATTTTCGCGGCTCAGCTGTCAGATCGAATTGTCCGATGAGCTGGAAGGCTTGAAGGTCCGGATCGCCGAAGAAGATTAATCTATCCGGCAGATCAAAAACAGGGGCGCTCCATCAGGAGGCGCCCCTTTTTTTTAACTGGTCCGCTTCTCCGTCTGCCTCACGGACCTAACCGGTGATCTTGATCAGCGCCATTGGCGGGGATTTTGTCCGCTCGGTGATATTCCAGAGAAGAACCTTCATATCCCCCACGGTTTCGGCGCCTTCTTCGGTATTGTTGGTCAGGATTTCGGCATCCGTGGTGATTTTGAATGTGCCCTTGGGAATGGTGAAGCCGAGCGGCAGAGCCGAATCTTCCTTTTTTTCGCCAAAGCCTTCCGCTTCATCTTCTTCGCTTCCCATTGCCGCGATCGCGCTGAGCTGCATCATGCCGCTACTATCGTCGAGCTGCGCGAATCCCGGCGCTTCAATCCGAACCTTGTCGTCCTTGCGGACGATTGCCTCGACGAAAGCGGTTGCTCCCTTCGCCTGTTCGAAATGGGGAAAGGCAAAGTTGCGATCCAGTCGGCCGCTGATGGCATATTTCACATCGAAAATACCGTCGCCGCGATGATTGATCTGTTCCCATCCGCGTTGCTTGCTGGTTCTTTCAACCAGCTCCTCCAGCGCGTCGGGAGTCGAAGGATCCAGACCGCCGAACAGTGCCTGGAACAGACCCATCATGCGCTCGTTTTCGCGTTTCTTGTCGGCCAGCTGTTGTTCGGCTTCTGCTTCCGTGCACTCCCGTTCGTTCTCGCCCATAGATTGTATGGCTTGCCAGGGCTGGTACGCCGTCTGTTCCATGTTGCTATCTTTGTAGCATTTTGGGGCAAAATCTTCTTCTTCCGACTTGGCCGCAACATTGATCAGTTTTTGCATGCCGAGAACGGAGATTTCACCGTCATAAGAAAATGCAAACTCGCCGTTCTTGTGCAGCACCAGCTCGGACTCAAACTCTCCCGCTGTGACGAGGCAGCCGGTCAGCAGCAACGGCGCCGCGATTGCCGCGACCAGTTTCGTATAAAATGCCATTTATGATTTCCCCCCATTTCTCGTATATGCGGCATATAAGGCGATAGCGGCGGCATTGGAAACATTCAGGCTTTCCATCCTGCTGCTCATCGGCAGTTTTGCCAGCGCATCGCAATGCGCCGCGACATTCTGCCGCAGTCCTTCGCCTTCTGCGCCCATCACCAGCGCCAGCTTGCCCGTGCCCATCGCGTTTGCCAGTTCGTCACCGGCATCGCCGTCCAGACCAATCCGCCAGTAGCCGGCCTCGGCAATCTCCTCGAGCGCGCGCGACAGGTTGACCACCCGGACCCAGGGGACAATTTCCAGCGCGCCGGATGCCGATTTCGCCAATACGCCCGATTCGGGCGGCGCGTGGCGGTCCTGGGTGATGATCGCGGCGGCATCGAAGGCGGCGGCAGAGCGCAATATCGCGCCGACATTATGCGGGTCGGTGACCTGGTCGAGCAGCAGCAGCGGACGATCGGATTGCTGGTCCAATATGTCGCCGAGCCAGATGTCGGGCAGGGGATCGACATCGGCGACCATCCCCTGGTGCGGCGCATCGCGCGGAATGACCCGGCCGAGATCGGCGACATCGCTGATCACGACAGAAATATCCGAGGGAATCTCCAGCGTGGCCAGCGCCTCGCGCGTGATCGATATTTTCTTGATCACGCGTTTCGGATTGGCGAGCGCGGCCTCGATTGCGTGCCGTCCCCAGAATTTGAGACCGCCTCCGGTTTTCTTGATTGATCTGTTCTTGCGTGCCATTTTTCTTCCCTAGCCGCTTAGCAGCCTGCGGACAGCCTTTTTTTCTGTGAAATTGCAAGCGCAGGCATTGACAGTTTGCCCTCCCTTCGTCATTGAGCCGCTCTTGTCGCCGATGGCGGCCTTGGATACCCGGATGGACAGGTGGCCGAGTGGTTAAAGGCAGCAGACTGTAAATCTGCCCGCGTAAGCGTACATAGGTTCGAATCCTATCCTGTCCACCATTTGTTCTCACCAGCCCGAACTTCATCGTCATGAAAGCCGCCAGTGAGTTCAAGGACGAGACGACAGCGCCCAACGAGCTGTGGCAGACCCATTTTACTTACCTCAAGATCATTGGCTGGGGCTGGTATTATCTATCGACGATCTTTGATGACTACAGCCGCTATATTATCAACTGGAAGCTGTGCACGACCATGCGCGCAGATGTCATATGCGTGCGATTGAAAGCAAGGTTGAAGAGAAAGCGGGTCGCAACCGATCCCCAACCTTGCCAAGGCTTTGGATAAATTAAAGTTGCAAGGCAATAACTAAGATATTGTACTTAGATTATATTTTTGGCGCCCGCGCGCTCGCGCGTTCAGCCGCGAACCAATATGCCGCCGCCGGCATCGGGCGGATCAGGCTTGTAGGTGAGAACGGGTGCGGGATGGTGCGCACTTATTTCAACGCTACACACAATTGGCAAATTCTGCTAAAATATAAAAACAAAATGCGCCGACTCTGTCGAGTCACAGCTTATTGTTCTTCTTGTCTGCGGGTAGTTTTGGCGCGTTAGTTGCCCAAGTTTAACCCATGAAGGGAATGAACATGCATAATCAATCAACGACTGCGCTCTTAGTTTTTTCGGCAATCGCGTTTTCATCAGTTTCAGCCTGCTCGTCGGAACTATCCCCTGATGACGCCGCCTTGTTGGAAGAAAGAGTGGCGAGAGAGGCAGTTGAAAATCAACAACCAGACACTCTGATGGAAATAGCAGAAGCGAATTCTGACCTGTCAACATTGAGCCTCGTCGCAGATGCATCTGGGGTGAGCGAGCAACTCAGGGGACAAGGACCGTTCACGGGTTTTGCGCCGACTAACGATGCATTCGAAAAGCTGGGCAAAGACAAGCTAAACGAGTTCCTGACCCCGCAAAAAAAGAGCGAACTTGGGAAAACCCTGATGTTCCACATCGTCCCGGGTTCGTTGTCCAAGGCAGATATCGCAAAAGCCATTGATGAGGGGGGCGGAACGGCATTTTTCCCGTCCGAGCAAGGTGAGCAAATCAAGGCAACGCGGATGGGTGAAAATATCATTTTGGAGGACGGCAAGGGCAACAAGGCAACCATCATCAGCGAAAACAGGGCGAAAAACGGGGTTCTTTTCAAGGTTGATAATGTCTTGATTCCTGGATGACGCTTCCTGACGATTCCGCCGCTCAACCAGTTGTTCGCCCGTGCGCCTGCGCGCGAGGTGCCGGGCCGGATTCTGTTTGCGGATTGGAATTAAAAGAGCGGCGATATGGGAATTTATCCTGTCGAATCCAAACCGACCGATGGTTCGAGCAATAAACAGCAGGCAGCAGCTACAATTGGAACATGGCGCGATGCCGAGATTTACATGCATTAAAAAAATGACAAGAAAGCGTGCATTCAAGCCATAGTCATGGTATAATAAAACGAGGTAAGGTCCAAGTTCCGCCGGGTCGCAAAAGCGAACTTGGGCCTTACCTTAAAGAAAAATATCCATTCGCCTGAGTCGAGTCAAAAACTTTCTGATTCGTTAACCATAACCCAAGTAGCTTATCGAGACTAATGGTTAATCTGGATAAATTATTGGTAGAATTGGCTTTCTGTACTGATTTCTTACTTAAACGGAAACTTTCGCGCGGACGTGTAGGGGCAGGGATTCCTGACCTTGAAGCAAGTCCGGTTTATCGTCTGCGCACCGTGTAATTTCGATATGATTTCGATGAGAGAGATCATCAATTGCGGATGGCCGGCCAAAGACCCGACTTTTTCCAGGTACATACAAATTCAGCAAAGTGCCACTGGGAGTGATTTGCGGTATCGGCATATCTGCTTGCCGGGCCAGAACGAAAAAGCAGATTTGAGGGGACTCCTTGTCTCGTTCTTACGGCCACAAACGTGAATGCTCGGGAAGCCACCGCCGAAACACGCAATCTGCCTTTGTAGCGGCTCCAGCGACAGCAGCATTAGCGGCTTTCTCTTTGGATTGGGCTACAAACACTTTACCATGGGCTATATATCGCGAGACAGCATGCTGTTATGGCTGCGCTCTTCCAGATTCTGTTCTATCGCATCAAATCTTTGCAATAGCTTGATCGACCGAGCCCCCGGAACCAGGAAAGTGGACATGGCAAAGCAGAAATATTTTTGATGACCGATAGTCTCGCACAGTCCGGCCTTGCGCTCTCCGTGCTTTTGTTTGTCATTTTGGCGGTGCTCGAAGCAATTTTTCCCCGAAAAAAGCGGTCCATGCCGCGGAGCAAGCGCTGGCGTACCAATGTGATCATCATCATCGTCGACAGTGTTGCCCTCAGACTGATGGGACCGGTTGCCGCAATTGCCGCCGCCAGTTTTGCGGAGCAAAATAGTCTTGGTCTGTTCAATTCGATCAACCTGCCCGGCTGGCTGGAATTTGCGTTCGCTCTCATAATATTGGATCTGGCAATCTACGTGCAGCATGTGGTCAGCCATAAAATTCCGCTGCTCTGGGCGCTCCATAAAGTCCACCATGCCGATCGGGATATCGACGTCACGACAGCGGTGCGGTTTCATCCGGTCGAGATCATATTGTCGATGCTTTACAAGAGCGTCGTGGTCCTGTTGCTTGGTCCCACGGTGCTGGCGGTGTTCATTTTCGCGCTGCTTCTCAATCTTTTCGCGATGTTCAATCATGCCAATTTGCGCTTGCCGCTAGCGGTCGACCAGATTCTGCGTCTGTTTGTGGTGACACCCGATATGCACCGCGTGCATCATTCGACCGTCAAAAAAGAAACCGATAGCAATTTCGGTTTCAACATTGCGTTGTGGGATAGATTATTTGGTACCTACACGGCGCAGCCGGCCGCGGGCCATGATGATGTCGTCATCGGCCTGTCAGAATATCAGTCCGAACATCCGAACGAGCTATGGTGGAGCCTGGCGCTTCCGTTTCATGATCGGTATCGGCCGACAAAGCGGTCTGGTTACAAAAGAAAATCTTCGTGATCCGCTAATTATGCTGGGTTCCAAAGCGGTTAGAAGGCCCATATAGACCTATATCCAGACCGCTGAAGATTGCAGCGCGGCCCATCGGCAGAAAGTCGTAGATGAAAAAAATACTGATTCTTGTTGTCTTTGCCATTGCCGTGGCGAGCTTCTTCTATTTTGATCTCGGCTCCCATCTGACGCTTGCCAATCTCAAGGAACAGCAAGCCGCATTCGACCAACAATATCGTGCGGCTCCGTTTCTGGTCATCGCGATATTCTTCCTGATCTATGTCGTGACGACCGCAGCGTCATTGCCCGGCGCGGCGATCCTGACCCTGGCTGCGGGCGCCCTGTTTGGCGTCATCACCGGCACGATCATCGTCTCCTTCGCGTCATCCATCGGGGCGACGATTGCCTTTCTCTCGTCACGCTATCTGTTTCGCGACGCGGTAAAGTCCCGCTTTGGCGACCGGTTGAAGGCGATCGACAAGGGGGTCGAAAAAGACGGCCCCTTCTACCTGCTGACCCTCCGTCTGGTGCCGGTTTTCCCGTTTTTTCTGATCAACCTGCTGATGGGGCTGACGGCGATCAAGGCGCGCACATTCTATATTGTCAGCCAGATCGGCATGCTGCTGGGGACCGTGGTCTATGTAAACGCCGGGACCCAGCTCGCCAATATAGACGAAGTCAGCGATATCGGCTCGCCGGGTCTGCTGTTATCCTTTGCCGCATTGGGACTGACCCCCTGGATTGGCAAGTGGATTGTGAACCGGATCAAGCGGCGGAAAATCTATGCCCGCTGGACCCGGCCGAAGAAATATGATCGCAATCTGGTCGTCATCGGCGCGGGCGCCGCCGGCCTGGTCTCCTCCTATATCGCCGCCACGGTCAAGGCCAAGGTGACCCTGGTCGAAGCCGGTAAAATGGGCGGTGATTGCCTCAACTATGGCTGCGTGCCCAGCAAGGCATTGATCAAGAGCGCCAAGGTCGCCGAGCAGATGCGCAATGGCGATGTCTACGGCCTGCAAAAGACCGACCCGCACTATAGTTTCAAGGCAGTCATGCTGCGTATCCACGGCATTATCGCGGACATCGCGCCGCATGATAGCGTCGAGCGCTATACCGAACTGGGTGTCGATGTCGTCAAGGGCTATGCCAAGATTGTCGATCCCTGGACGGTCGAGATACAGCGCAATGATGGCGAGATGCAAAGGCTGACCACCCGTTCGATTATCGTCGCCACCGGCGGCGCGCCATTTGTTCCGCCGCTACCGGGTCTGGATGATGTCGGTTACGTTACCAGCGATACGCTGTGGGAGGAATTTGCGAAACTGGATGACATTCCGCAACGGATGGTCGTCCTCGGCGGCGGTCCGATCGGCTGCGAGCTGAGTCAGGCGTTTGCGCGGCTGGGAGCCAAAGTGACCCAGGTCGAGCGGGGAGACCGTCTGTTATCCCGCGAGGATGATGATGTGTCAGCTCTTGCCAGGGCGGCGCAGGAAAGTTCCGGCGTCGATGTGCGAAGCGAGCATGATGCGGTGCGCTGCGAACTGGTGGATGGCGAAAAACGGCTGATCGTCCGCAACGGTGACAAAGACGAAACAATTGCCTTTGATGCCCTGATCATCGCCGTCGGCCGGTCGGCGCGGCTGTCCGGATTTGGCCTGGAAGACCTAGGCATCGAGACCGGCAGGACCATCGCCACCAACGAGCTTCTCGCCACCACCTATCCCAATATATTCGCCGCCGGTGATGTCGCCGGGCCCTATCAGTTCACCCATGTCGCCTCGCATCAGGCCTGGTATGCGTCGGTCAACGCCCTGTTCGGCCAGTTCCGGACATTCAAGGCCGACTATCGGGTCATTCCCTGGACGACCTTCATCGATCCGGAAATTGCCCGGGTCGGGCTCAATGAGCAGGAAGCAAAAGAACAGGATATCGACCATGAAGTGACCATCTATCCAATGGACGAACTGGACCGGGCGATCGCCGAAAGCGCCACCCGGGGCTTTGTCAAGGTGCTGACCCCGCCGGGGAAAGACAAGATTCTCGGCGTCACCATCGTCGGCGACCATGCCGGGGAATTGCTCGCCGAATATGTTCTGGCGATGAAATACAAGCTCGGCCTGAACAAGATACTGGGCACGATCCACACCTATCCGACCATGGCCGAAGCCAATAAATATGCCGCCGGCGAATGGAAACGCGCCCATGCCCCCGAGGGCCTGCTCCGCTGGGTCGAGCGCTATCACAACTGGATGCGCGGATGATCGATATCTTGCGTCAGGGGCAGGGCCTGATCGGCCTGACGCTGATCCTGCTGTTCGTCTGGGCGATATCGGAAAACCGCAAGGACCGGCCAAGCTGGAAATGGATCGGCGGCGCTCTGTTGCTGCAATTCGCAATCGCTCTGGTGATTGTCCGGGTGCCCTTTGTCTGGGACATCATCGGCCTCGCCAACCAGGGCGTGATGGCGATTGAAAAAGCGACCCTGGTCGGATCGGCCTATATGTTCGGCTATGCCGGCGGGGCCGAATTGCCCTTCGTGTTGAAGGAAGGCGCGCAGCCGCCGCTGATCATCGCGTTCCAGATACTGCCGCTGGTGATCGTGTTTTCGGCGCTGTCCGCTCTGCTATGGCATTGGGGCGTGCTCGCGTGGATTGTCCGCGGCCTGTCCTGGGCGCTGCGCAAGACGATGGGGGTCAGCGGCGTGGTCGGCCTGAGCGGCGGGGCCAATATTTTCCTCGGCGTGGTGGAATCCCCGCTGATCTTGCGCGCCTATTTCGAGAAGATGAGCCGTGCGGAACTGTTCATGGTGATGGTGCTGGCGATGTCGACGATCTCCGGCGCGATACTGGTCCTCTATGCTTCAACCCTTTCCGCCACTGTCCCCAATGCGGTGGGCCATATGATCTCCGCCTCGCTGATCTCGCTGCCGGCCGCGATACTGGTGGCCCGTTTGCTGGTGCCGGGAGATGGTGTGACAGAGGCCCGCGACAAGCAGCCGGGACTCAAATATGACGGCAGCATCGACGCCATCGTCCGCGGAACCATGGAAGGCGTGCAGGTGTTTCTGGCGGTTATCGGCATCATCCTGGTGGTGTTCGCGCTGGTTGCGCTGGCCGATCAGATTTTGACGGTGCTGCCTTTTGTCGATGGCGAGGCGGTGACGATCAAACGCGCCTTCGGCTGGCTGTTCGCGCCGCTAATGTGGACCCTTGGTGTGCCGTGGGAACAGGCCCCTGCCGCTGGCGCGCTGATGGGGACGAAGACGATTCTCAACGAATATGTCGCCTATCTCGATCTCGCCGCATTGTCTGCCGGAACCTTCGATCCGCGCAGCCAGCTGATTGTTGTTTACGCGCTCTGTGGGTTCGCCAATCTCGCCAGCGTCGGATTACTGGTTTCCACGATCGGGACCTTGTCGCCATCACGCCGGGTGGAAGTGGCGGGACTGGGCATGAAAAGCTGGATCGCCGGCAATTGTGCCACCGCCATGACCGGAGCGGTGGTCGGCCTGGTTACGTTTGCGTGAGGAGCGAACATGCTTGATTCCCGGATAAGACCGCTGATCGATCCGCCGCTGAACGCAATAGGTGCTCAGATGGTGCGCCTCGGCATCACCGCCAATCCGGTCACTATCGCCGGCGCGGTGATCGGCATTGGGGCGGGCGTGGCGATCGGGTATCGCTATTATCTTCTGGGTCTGGCGCTTGTTCTCCTCAGCCGCCTGTTTGACGGCCTCGACGGTGCGATTGCGCGGGCCACCGTCCAGACGAATTTTGGCGGCTATCTCGATATCGTCAGCGATTTTGCCTTTTACGTCGCGGTCCCGATCGGCTTCGGTTTCGCCGCAACCCACAATCTTCCCTTTGCGCTGATTTTGGTCGGAAGCTTCACGCTGACCGGCATTAGCTTTCTCGCCTATGCCGTGATAGCGGCCAAGGAGGGACGGGAAACCGACGCGCATGGCAAGAAGAGCTTCTTCTACAATAGCGGCCTTGCAGAAGGCACGGAGACCATCATCGCATTTGTTCTGATGTGCCTGCTACCCCAATATTTTGCCGTTCTGGCGATGATCTATTCGGCGATGTGCGTGATTACAGTAATCCAGCGTACGTTTGCGGCGAGCGCGGACTTTCCTTGAGCGGCCTGTGAGGTCGGTTATCGAGATGGCTCGTTCACAATTATTGCGCGTTTAATTTTCCACAATTTTCAAATTTTCAGAATTTCGCATTGCATTAGGTGCATTATATGAATAACACACCTGCAATATATCCATGTTGAAAACAGGAATTCGAAGATGCTGGAACTCAAAAATGTGACGCATATCTATCCCAATGGCACCAGGGCGCTCGACGATGTCAGCCTGTCGATCCCCAAGGGCATGTTCGGATTGCTCGGCCCCAATGGTGCAGGGAAATCGACGCTGATGCGCACGGTGGCGACGCTCCAGACGCCGACCCAGGGCGAGATATATTTCGGTCAGCTGGATATCTTGCAGGAACCGGAGAAACTGCGCGAAACGCTCGGTTATCTCCCGCAGGATTTCGGCGTCTATCCGCGGGTTTCCGCCTATGACATGCTCGATCACATGGCGATATTGAAGGGCGTTTCTTCGGCGGCAGACCGGAAGGCGACGGTCGAAACATTGCTCGACCAGACCAATTTGTGGGACGTTCGCAAAAAGGCGATTGCCGGATTCTCCGGCGGCATGCGGCAGCGTTTCGGGATCGCGCAGGCCCTGATCGGAAATCCCGCACTCATCATTGTCGACGAACCGACGGCCGGGCTTGATCCCGAAGAGCGCAACCGTTTCCTCAACCTGCTCGCGGAAATCGGCGAGAATGTCGTGGTCATTCTGTCCACCCATATCGTGGAGGATGTTTCCGATCTCTGCCCCAATATGGCGATCATATCGGAAGGGCGTATCCGGATGACCGGGGCACCACTGGACCTGATCGAAAAAGCCAAAGGCACTGTCTGGGCCAAGACCATTTCCCGCGACCAGCTCGACCAGGCCAAGGAACAGTATAACGTGATCTCGACCCGCCTGTTTGCCGGACACACGATCATCCATGTGCTGGCCGACAGTAACCCGGGAGATGGCTTCAGCCTTGTCGATGGCGGACTCGAGGACGTTTATTTTTCCACTCTTGTCGGCGCGCGCAATGGCGACGCACCTCAGATCGCCGCATGATCCGGGGAGTATAGTCGATGTTCGCCAAGATCGCTGCATTTGAGCTGCGCTACCAGTTCCGCAATCCGGTTTTCTGGGTGGTCACCATTCTCTTTTTCCTGCTCACTTTCGGAGCGGTAACCGCAGAGAATATTACCATCGGCAGCGGCGGCAACGTCAATGTCAATGCCCCGTCCGCAATCATGCAGATCAGTCAGATCCTGACACTGTTTTTCATGTTCGTGACCACCGCCTTTGTCGCCAATGTGATCGTACGCGACGATGAAAGCGGCTTTGGCCCGATGGTCCGCGCCACTCAGGTGCGCAAATTCGACTATCTGTTCGGCCGATTTGTCGGTGCATTTCTGATCGCCGCGCTTGCCTTCATCGCTGTCCCGCTGGCGATCTTCATCGGCAGCCTGATGCCCTGGATCGACCCCGAAACGGTGGGCGTCAACCGTCTCGGCTATTATCTCTTTTCCTATTTCTTTCTGGCGCTGCCCGGAATTTTCCTGACCTCTTCGGTCTTCTTCGCGATCGCGACTGCAACTCGTTCGATGATGTATACCTATGTCGCGGTTGTCGCATTCCTGGTCCTTTACCTCAGCTTCCTCACCATCATCGGCAACACGCCAGAATGGCAAGACACGGCGGCCCTTTTCGAGCCATTCGGGTTGGGTGCGATTGCTGTCATTACCGAATATTGGACGGTTGCGGAGCGCAACAGCCTGCTTCCGGCGCTGGAAGGGACATTGCTCTACAATCGCCTGATTAGTGTCACCATATCTCTGCTCGCACTGGCCTTCGCCTATCACAAGTTCAGCTTCGCCGAGCGCGGTGTGTCGAAACGGCAGATGAAGAAACAGCGCAGGCAAACCGCAAAATTGGCGAAAACCGCACCGCAGATCGTCGCCACCTTGCCGACCCCCGATCCGAAATCCGCTGCATGGGCGCAATTCTGGACTCAGGCACGGCTGGAGATGCGGATGGTCTTGCGCAGCCCGGCTTTTTTCATCCTGATGCTCATCGGCCTGTTCAACGCCAGTGCCGGCCTGCTGTCATCGAATGAGATATACGGCACCCCCGCGATCCCGGTCACCTTTTCCCTGATGAGCATATTGCAGGGTACATTCACGATCATTCCCCTGATCATCGCCATCTATTATGCCGGTGAACTGGTCTGGCGCGACCGGGACCGCAAGATGCACGAGATTGTCGATGCCACCGCCTTGCCCAACTGGGCCTATATGGCACCGAAGACACTGGCGGTTTCCGCCGTTCTTGTTGCCGCCTTGCTGGTGTCCGGCATTGCCGCCATCGGCATCCAGTCGATCCGCGGCTATTTTGACTATGAACTGGCCAAATATTTCACCTGGTATGTTCTGCCGCTCAGCGTTGACCTGATCCTGATCGCGGTCCTGTCTGTCTTCGTGCAGGCGCTCAGCCCGAACAAATATATCGGCTGGGCGATCATGCTGGTCTATCTCGTCTCGACCATAACACTGAACAATCTTGGCTTCGAACATCCGCTCTACCAATATGGCAGCACCGGTGAAAATCCGGTTTCCGATCTGAACAACGACAATATCGAATGGGCACGCAACTGGTGGCTTCGGCTTTATTGGGGCGGATTCGCGGTGATATTTGCGGTGCTAGCGCATCTGCTGTGGCGCAGGGGAACGGAATCCAGCCTGCTCCCCCGTCTCCGCCAGATGCCGCGCCGGCTGGCCGGTACTCCCGGTGTGATCATGCTGGCGGCAGTGGCTGTCGCTGCCGGAAGCGGGGCCTATATCTACTATAACACCAATATCCTCAACGAATATCGCACGACGGATGATGCGGAAAAACGGCTCGCGGACTACGAGAAAAAATATCTCAAATATGAAAATGTAGAGCAGCCCGCGATCCGCCAGATCACCCTCAACGTCGATCTGTTCCCGGAAGAAAAGCTGGCCGAATTTGCCGGTTCCTACGAGCTGATCAACGATACCGATGCGCCGATCGAAACCCTGCACGTCCGGTTCAACGACCCCGACGTTCAGATAATGAAGGTTGATGTGCCTGCAGCGACGCTGGAGCAGGATGATCCGGCGATGAAATATCAGATTTACCGTTTCGACCAGCCGATGGCGGTGGGCGAGAAGCGCAGCCTCGCCTTCCGGACCCGGCGTCAGCAAAAGGGCTTCCGGGCGGGGGACCAGGACGTGCGCCTCGTGAAGAACGGCACTTTCCTGAACAACGGAGAATTTTCTCCCTGGATCGGCATGGACCGCAACGGCTTGCTGAGTGATCGGCAAACGCGGCGCAAATATGGTCTGCCGCCGGAATTGCGCCCGGCCAAACTAGAAGATGAGTCGGCCCGGATGCGCAATTATGTGGGAAATACCGACTGGGTGATGTCCGATATCACCGTTACCACCAGCAGCGGTCAGGTTCCGATTGCTCCCGGAAGCAAGATCAGAGACGAGGTCGAGGGGGATCGCCGTACGGCCCGGTTTGTTTCCAGGTCTCCTATCCTGGCGTATTTCTCGATCCAGTCGGCCGATTACGCAATCAGGAAACGGACAGCCGATGGTGTCGAAATGACCGTCTACTACCACCCCGATCACGACTTCAATGTCGATACGATGCTTGATGCCACGGAGACATCGCTGGCCTATTACAAGAAAAATTTCGGTCCGTATCAATTCGACTACGCCCGGATCGTCGAATTCCCCGGCTATGCCCGGTTTGCCCAGGCTTTTGCTGGCACGGTCCCCTTTTCGGAAACCATAGGATTCATCGCCAACAACAAGGATATAAACGAGATCGACTATGTCACCTACGTGACGGCCCATGAATTCGGGCATCAATATTGGGCGCATCAGCTGATCAGTGCCAATATGCAGGGCGGGACACTACTGGTCGAAACCATGGCCCAATATTCGGCGCTGATGGTGATGAAACAGGTCTACGGAGAGGATAAAATCCGCCGCTTCCTGCAATATGAACTCGACCGATATCTCTCCGAGCGCGGCGGTGAAGCGATCGAGGAACTCCCGCTCAACCGGGTCGAGGATCAAGGCTATATCCACTATCGCAAGGGCGCTGTCGTAATGTATCTCTTGCAGGATCGGCTAGGCGAAGACCGCGTTAATGCCATGCTCGCTGCGTTGCTCAACCGCTACAAGTTCAAGGGGCCTCCCTACGCGATTTCCACCGATCTGGTCGACGGTTTCAAAACTCTCGCGCGCAATGAGGCGGAACGTCAGCTGGTGACCGATTTGCTGGAAAAGATTACCCTGTATGATCTGAAAGCCAGCGCTGCCCGGGTCAGGAAACTCGCTGACGGAAAGTTTGAAACAGAAATATCGATCGAGGCGGCAAAATTTTATGCCGATGGTCTGGGCAAGGAAACCGAGGCTGATCTGGTCGACGATATTGATGTTGGCCTGTTCGCCGCAAAACCGGGCAGGGGAGCATTTGACAGCCAGGATGTGCTCTACAAAGGGCGTCACCGGATTGCCTCTGGATCGCAGGCAATCAGGATAGTGACCAGGAAGCGTCCTGAATTTGCGGGCGTTGATCCCTATAACAAATATATCGACCGCAACAGTGACGACAATATTGTCGAGGTCTCAGAGCCTTAGCCATCTTGACGCGCCGCACGGTCTGAGCCATGCAAGTGCATGCGATTTTTCTCTGACAATGCCGCATCGGTGCACCCCAAGCTGTTGGAATCGCTGACCGAAGCCAATGTGCAAGACACCGCCTATGACGGCGATAGCCTGAGCGCGCGGCTCAATTCCACCTTCTCCGATCTGTTTGAAACCGAGGTCGAGGCCTTGTGGGTGGCGACCGGAACGGCGGCCAATTCGCTGGCGCTTGCCGCCATGTGCCAGCCACATCAGGGCGTGATCTGTCACCGGGAAGCGCATATCGAGCAGGACGAGGCGGGTGCCCCGGGCTTCTTTACCGGCGGCGCGAAGCTGATGCTGCTCGACGGGCCGGGGGCAAAACTCGCGCCGGAAAGCGTCGAAGCCCATTGCGCGGCGATCCGCGACGACGTCCATCAGGTCCAGCCTGCCGCCGTTTCGATCACAAATGCCAGCGAATATGGTCTGGTCTACCGTCCCGATGAAGTGGCCGGAGTGGCGGAGATTTGCAACGCGCGTGGGTTGGGTCTGCATATGGACGGCGCGCGCTTTGCCAATGCGGTGGCATCGCTCGGCTGCTCGCCCGCCGATCTGACGTGGAAAGCCGGTGTCGATGCGCTCAGCTTCGGCTTTGTGAAAAATGGCGGGATGAGCGCCGAGGCGCTGATATTTTTTGATCGTGAACTGGCCGCCGACACCCATTATCGCCGCAAACGCGCCGGACATCTGCAATCCAAGGGACGGTACCTCGCTGCGCAGATACTGGCGATTCTCGACAATGATCTGTGGCTCGACAACGCCCGGGCGGCCAATGCAGGCGCGCAGATCATCGCCCAGGCTGCACCGGAGCGGCTGCTCCATCCGGTCGAAGCGAATGAAGTCTTCATCAAACTGTCGGCCGACGAGGCCGCGCAATTGCGCTATAAAGGATTTGATTTCTACGACTGGGGCGAAGAGCGGGCGCGGCTGGTGACCAGCTGGAACCAGAGCGCCGACGATATCCGCCCGCTGGCCGAAGCAATCGTGGCTCTATGAGCGCCGACGAAGAGGGCGAACCCGGCCTCCTGACCCCGCGCATCCTGATCCCGTTTCTGCTGGTCTCGCTGATCTGGGGGTCGACCTGGCTGGTGATCAAGGACCAGATTTCAACAGTGCCGCCCAGCTGGTCGGTGAGCTACCGGTTCATCATCGCTGCCGCCGCGATGTTCGTGCTGGTGGGGCTGCGGCGTTTGCCGTTCCGGCTCGACCGGACCGGCTATGCGCTGGCCCTGATCCTTGGATTGTTCCAGTTCACCTTCAATTTCAACTTTGTCTATAATGCGGAACTGTTCATTACGTCGGGTTTGGTCGCGGTATTGTTCGCGCTGCTGATGGTCCCCAACGCGATTTTCGGCCGCATTTTTCTCGGCCACCGGATCACCGCGGCCTTTCTCGGCGGGTCCACCATTGCCGGGGTCGGCATCGCGATGCTGTTCTGGCACGAATATCGCGCATCCCCGGCCAGCCTCGAACAGGTTTTGCTGGGCGCGCTGCTGACCCTTGGTGGCATTTTGTCGGCGTCGGTCGCCAATGTCATGCAAGCGGGCGAGCGGCTCAAAACCTATCCGATCATCACCGTACTGGCCTGGGCGATGCTGTTCGGAGCATTGATCAATATCGCCATTTCGTGGATCACAATTGGCCCGCCGGTCTATGAACTGCGCGCGGCCTATTGGGGCGGGATAATCTATCTCGGCGTCATCGGTTCGGTCGTGACCTTCCCGCTCTATTTTGCGATGATCCGCGAAATCGGTCCGGGCAAGGCGGCCTATTCCAGCGTATTGGTGCCGGTGGTGGCGATGATCTTGTCGACGGTTTTCGAAGACTATGCGTGGACCTGGCTGCCTGCAGGCGGTGCGGTGCTGGCGATGCTTGGACTGCTGGTCGCGCTGCGCGCGCGCAAACCGAAGACACCCCGCATTTCGGCCTGAGCGTCAATCGAGCAGCGAATGCAATCCCGTCTTATAGTCGGGATATTGCGGCTGCCAGTCCAGCAGCCGTTTCGCCTTGCCATTGGCGACGCGGCGGTTTTCTTCGTAGAAACCCAGTGCGGCTTGCGACAAATTGGCTTCTTCCAGCGATAACAAGGGCGGTACATCCATGCCCAGCAAACGCGCTGCATGGGCAATGATCCGGTGCTGTGGTGCGGGCAGATTATCGGCGACATTAAAGACACCCGCCGGGCCATCGAATGACGCGGTAACCGCGGAAACAATGTCGTCGACATGGATGCGGCTGAACACTTGTCCCGGCATGTCGACGCGCTTGGCCTTGCCGGCGCGGACCCGGTCGAGCGGGCTGCGGCCCGGGCCATATATGCCGGGCAGGCGGAAGACGTGCATATCACCGCGCAAGCCCTGCCATTTCCGATCGGCCTCGCTGCGCGCCTGGCGACGCCCCGAACCGATCGGCGCACTCTCGTCGACCCATGCACCGTCGGCATCGCCATAAACGCCTGTGGAGGATAGATAGCCGCTCCATTCCAGCGACGCGGCCTTGATTGCCTTGCCATAATGATCGAGCACCGGTTCGCTGCCATCGCTGGCCGGCGGTACGGATGACAATATATGGGTCGCATCCGCCAGTGCCGCCAATATCATCAGCACATTGTCAAACGCCAGTGCTCCATCCGTTGCTTCTCGGCGCGTGCCGGTCACGGTCCAGCCGTCCGCCCGCAGCCGCTGCGCGAGCCGCGAGGCGGTATAGCCCATTCCGAAGATCAGCATATGCGGCATCGGCGGCTATTCTTGCTCCTGCTGGCCCGGTGCCAGAACTATGGCGCAGACAAAAAACAATAATCCGGACATGACCCACTCCCTTTTGCACAAGCCATAAACGCAATTGCGCAGGGTGCAAATGGCTCTTATGGCAAGGCCCATGCTTGATATCCAAAAAACCACAAATTCCGAAATGGCCGATGCCGCTCCTCCTCCGACCGACCCCGCCACCATCCGCCGCGAGGATTACCGGCCGCCCGCCTGGTTCATTCCGGAAGTCGAGCTCGACTTTCATCTCGGTCTGGAACAGACGTTGGTCCGCTCGAAGCTGGATGTCCGGCGCTCGAAAAGTGCAAAAGCGGACGAACTACTGATTCTGCAGGGTGACGAAATCACCCCGGTTGCGGTCCGTGTCGATGGCACCGCCTTCACCGACTGGACTCTCAAGGAAGGTGATCTGGTCCTGCCATTGACCGGCGCATCGCATATCGTCGAGATCGAGGTTGAACTCGACCCGTCCACCAACACCCAGTTGATGGGGCTCTATGCTTCCAACGGGATGCTGTGCACCCAGTGCGAGGCGGAAGGATTCCGCCGGATCACCTTTGCCCCCGACCGACCCGATGTGCTGAGCCGCTATCAGGTGCGGATGGAGGCGGACAAGACGCAATTTCCGGTGCTCCTCTGCAATGGCGACAAGGTGGCAGAGGGCGAGGGCGAAAATGGCCGCCACTGGGTGCAATGGAGTGATCCCTGGCCCAAGCCGAGCTATCTGTTCGCGCTGGTGGCGGGCGATCTGGTGTCGAACAATGACAGTTTCACCACGCGATCGGGCAAGCCGGTCGAGCTCAATATCTGGGTCCGCGACGGCGATCTCGATCGCACCGGCCACGCAATGCAGGCGCTGAAAGAGTCGATGCGCTGGGACGAGGAGACCTATGGCCGCGAATATGATCTCGGCCTGTTCAACATCGTCGCGGTCAGCGATTTCAACATGGGCGCGATGGAGAACAAGGGACTGAATATCTTCAATTCCCGCTATATTCTTGCCGATCCCGAGGTCGCGACCGACGCCGATTTCGACGGTATCGAGGGCGTGGTGGCGCACGAATATTTCCACAATTGGTCGGGGAACAGAGTGACTTGCCGCGACTGGTTCCAGCTCAGTCTGAAGGAAGGCTTCACCGTCTACCGCGACCAGAGCTTCTCCGCCGACATGGGCTCGGCTGCGCTGAAGCGGATCGAGGATGTACGGATATTGCGCGCGGCACAATTTCCAGAAGATGCGGGTCCATTGGCCCATCCGATCCGCCCGGAAAGCTATCAGGAAATCTCCAATTTCTACACCGCCACCATCTACAACAAGGGCGCCGAAGTCATCCGGATGATGGCGACCCTGATGGGACCGGAACGGTTCCGTCAGGGCACCGATCTTTATTTCGACCGGCATGACGGCGAGGCCGCGACTTGCGAGGATTTTGTCACCGCGATGGAAGACGGCGGCGCAATCGCTCTCGGGCAGTTCCGTAAATGGTATGAAACGCAGGGGACACCGCGGGTGACCGTAAAACTATCCCACGACCCGCAAACCGGAACCGCGACTATCGACCTCAGCCAGAAAATCGCGCAAAATGGCGAACGGCCCAAAGCGTCAGAGCTGGTCATTCCGCTCAGGACGGCGCTGCTCGATCCGGAAACCGGCGCGCACGCAGGAGAGCATTTGCTGGTGCTTGATCAGGCCGAGCAGAGCTTTGCCTTTGAGGGGCACAAGGACCATCCGGTCCTGTCGATCAATCGCGGCTTTTCCGCACCGATCATATTGGAAAGCAATCAGACCGCCGAGGAACTGGCCTTTCTGTCCGCTCATGACGACGATCCGTTCGCCCGCTTCGAAGCAGTGCAGCGGCTGATGACCGGTTATTTGACCGCCAGGGTCTCGGGGACCCCGGTCGACCGTGATATCATACTGCAGGCGATTGCGAAAATTCTCGGCGACAAGAGCATCGATCCCGCCTTTCTGGCCGAACTGATCCTGCTGCCGAGCGAAGCCTTTCTTGGTGACCAGATGGTCGAAGTCGATCCGCAGGCGATCCACGACGAGCGTGAAAAATTGCGCGGAAAGATCGCGGTGCAGTTCGAAAAGCAGTTCCGCAAGCTTTACAAGAGTTGCAGGCCCGGTGAATTCTCGCTTGATCCCGAAGCGCGGGCGAAACGCAAATTGCGCAACGCGACGCTCGGCTATCTCGCCGCTTCGTTTACCGAAGATGCCGCCGAAGTCGCTTTCGATCAATATCGCGAGGCGGACAATATGACCGCCATGCAGGGCGCACTGGCCGTATTGTCCCATCTCGAAACCGAAGAACGCGCTGCCGCTTTTGAGGATTTCTACAAGAGATTCAAGGGCAACCCGCTGGTGCTCGACAAATGGTTCAGCCTTCAGGCCATGTCGCTGCGTCCGGATACGGTGAAACGGGTCGACAGCCTGTCGCGCCATCCGGATTTCACCCTGGCCAACCCGAACCGCGTGCGCGCCCTTTACGGTGCCTTTACCGGCAACCAGGTCCGCTTCCACGATGCGTCGGGCAAGGGTTATCAGATGATCGCGGATATGGTCATCGCGCTGGACCAGCAAAACCCCCAAACTGCTGCGCGTTTCATCCCGCCGCTGGGGCGCTGGCGGCGCTATGAACGGGGGCGGTCGGAACTCATGCGGCTGGCGCTGGAGAAGGTTGCCGCGCAGCCGAAACTGTCGAAAGATGTTTCCGAACAGGTCCACAAAAGCCTTGCTTGACATTGCGATGTCCCCCCTGCTCGAGGGCGCAGTCCACGGTTTTCTGGGCCGGGCAGGGGGTGTTTCTCACGGAATCCATGCCGGGCTGAATATCGGTCTGGGCAGCGATGACGATCGCAATGCGATCATGGAAAATCGCCGCCGGGCGGTCGCGGGCCTGCTGCCCGGCGCCGAACTCGTCACGGTGCATCAAATTCACAGCGCGGATGTCGTGACCGTGACCGGACCTGTGGCGCTCGATCAGCGCCCGCGGGCCGATGCGATGGTCTCCGACCGGCCGAACCTGCTGCTCGGCATCCTGACCGCCGACTGCGTGCCGGTGCTGTTCCACGATCCGGAGGCGAATGTGATCGGTGCCGCCCATGCCGGCTGGAAAGGCGCGCTGGCCGGGGTAACCGACAGCACGATCACCGCAATGGAAAATATCGGTGCCGATCGCAGCCGGATAGTCTGCGCCGTCGGCCCGTGCATCGCGCAGGCCAGTTACGAAGTGGACGCGGCCTTCTGCACGCGCTTTCTCGAGGATGATGCCGATAATGACCGTTTCTTCGCGGTCGGAAAACCGGATCATTTCCAGTTTGATATCGAGGATTATGTCGCGGCGCGCCTGCAGGCGGCGGGGGTGCAAAAAATCGAAAAGCTCGGCCTCGACACCTACGCCCACGAGGATCGCTATTTCAGCTATCGCCGGTCCTGCCATCGCGGCGAGGCAGGATATGGGCGACAGGTTTCGCTGATCGGCCTTGCGGAATGATATTGATTTGCAGGGTCACCCCGGCGAAGGCTGGGACCTGGACCAATCTGGCTGCTAGGAACGGCCAATCGGCATGGATGCCAGCCTGAGCTGGGCACGATGGGGATACAAGGAGGGGGCATGAACGCACAACGCATCGGTCTATGGGCGGGACTGGCAGTGTTCATCGCCATGCTGCTCGCACCGACACCTCAGTCGATGTCGGATGAAGCATGGCAAGTCGCCGCCCTGACCGTGTTGATGGCAACCTGGTGGATGACCCAGGCAGTGCCCCTGACCGCAACCGCCCTGCTGCCGTTCCTGGCGCTGCCGACGATGGATGTGATGACCGCCGCCGAAACCGCGAACCAATATTATTCACCGATTCTGTTTCTCATTCTCGGGGGCGCCTTTCTCGCTCTGGCGATCGAGCGGGTCGGCCTGCACCGGCGGCTGGCGCTGGCGATTATCGCGATGTCCGGCAAAAGCGCATGGGGCATATTATTCGCCTTCATGATCGCGACCGCCTTGCTCAGCATGCTGATATCCAACACCTCGTCGACGCTGATCATGATCCCGATAGCGGTGGCGGTACTGGTCGCGGGCGGCGTGCAGGACGGTGAAACCGATGGCTTCGCCGGGGCGCTCGTCATGGGCGTGGCCTTCGCCGCGTCGATCGGCGGGCTGGGCACCCTGGTCGGCAGCCCGACCAATGCCATTGCCGCCGGGCTGATCAACAAGACCCTGGGCATGAATCTCAATTTTCTCAGCTGGCTGAAATTCGGCATCCCGATCGTGATCATCGGCATCCCCGTTCTCGCGGCTATTCTTGTCGCTGTCCAACAGGTCGGACGGCATAGTTTTGACGGGGTCAGGGCAAAACTGGCGATCGGCTCGCCGGGGCCGTGGAGCATCCCGGAAAAACGCCTCGTTCCGGTGGTGGCGATCGTCGTGCTGGGTTGGCTGTTCCTGCCGCAGATCAAGGCGCTCTTCCCCGCAGGCGCACTGCATGACGGCAGCATCGCGATTGTCGGCGGCCTTTTATTGTTCATATTGCCCGATGGCACCGGCAGACGCCTGCTCAACTGGGACGAAGCGGATCGCGCGCCCTGGGGCGTGATCATGATGTTTGGCGGCGGGCTGGCGCTGGCGGCGGGGATCATCGAATCCGGTCTGGCAGAGTGGCTGGGCGGGGCGCTCGAGCCGCTTCGATCGGTGCCGGTGTTGGTCATCGCCATCGCGCTGGTCGCGCTGGTCATATTGGTGACCGAATTTGCCTCCAATGTCGCGACCGCGAGCGGGATCATGCCGGTCGTCGCCAGCCTGATCCTCGCCACCGGGGTTGATCCGGTGCTGCTTGCGGTACCGGCGGCAATGGCGGCGAGCTGGGGGTTCATGCTGCCTTCCGGTACCGGACCCAATGCGATTGCCTGGTCGACCGGCCATATCGAGCTGCCAAAAATGCTGAAATCCGGCCTGCTGCTTGATCTTGCCGGAATCCCGATCATAATCGGCTGCATCTGGATGGTTTCCGTTGTAACCAGTTAATTTTTCGGGCATGGCCTTGCCCAGATTCATCGGTCAGGAGAAAGAGAATATGGCGAAGCAGAATGATCCAACGGCGGCCGTACCGGTCACACGCCGGATGCCCAAGGCTCCGATCGAAGAAATTGGCGGGCGCAAGCTGAAGCCGGCGACATTGATGATGGGCCATGGCTATGATCCGGAGCTTTCGGAAGGTTCGCTCAAGCCACCGATCTTTCTGACCTCGACCTTCGCCTTTGAAAATGCCGCTGCCGGAAAACGCTTTTTTGAAGGCATCACCGGCAAACGTCCCGGCGGTTCGGAGGGTCTGGTCTATTCGCGCTTCAACGGCCCCAATCAGGAAATATTGGAAGACCGGCTGAGCGTCTGGGACGAGGCCGAGGATGCGCTGGTATTCTCAAGCGGCATGTCGGCGATCGCGACCGTCCTGCTCGCCCACGTCAACCAGGGCGACGTCGTCGTCCACAGCGGACCGCTCTATGCCGCAACCGAGACCCTGATCAATAAAATTCTTGGCCGCTTCGGCGTGACTTTCCTCGACTTCCCGGCCGGCGCCGCTCCGTCCGAGGTCGCGGTAATGCTCGAAAAGGCCAAGGCGCAGGCCGCGGCCAACGGCGGCAAGGTCGCGATCATCTATCTGGAAAGCCCGGCCAACCCGACCAACGCACTGGTCGATATTGAAGGCGTCGCCGATGCCCGCAAGCAGGTATTCGGCGACGATGGTCCGCCGCCGATAGCGATTGACAATACCTTCCTCGGCCCGCTGTGGCAGCAGCCGCTCAAACATGGTGCGGATATCGTGATCTACAGCCTGACCAAATATGTCGGCGGGCACAGCGATCTGGTCGCTGGCGGCGTTCTCGGCAGCAAGGCCTATATGGACCCGATCCGCGCGATCCGGAACACGATCGGGACGATCTGCGATCCTAATACCGCCTGGATGCTGATGCGCAGCCTCGAAACCCTGGAACTGCGGATGACCCGCGCGGGCGAAAATGCCGAAAAGGTCTGCACCTTCCTGCGCGACCATCCCAAGGTCGAGGGGCTCGGCTATCTCGGTTTCATCGAGAGCAACAGCCAGAAGGATATCTACGAGCGCCATTGCAGCGGCGCCGGCTCGACCTTCTCGGTGTTCATCAAGGGCGGCGAGGCGGAAGCCTTCCGCTTCCTCGATGCGATGAAGATCGCCAAGCTGGCGGTCAGTCTTGGCGGTACCGAAACACTGGCCAGCCTGCCTGCCGCGATGACCCATCTGTCGGTCCCCGACGAGCGTAAGGCCGCGCTCGGCATTACCGACAACCTCGTGCGGATCTCGATCGGTGTCGAGGATCCGGAAGATCTGATCGCAGATTTCGATCAGGCACTGGCGGCGGTCTGACAAAAGCGGCGAGCGGGTGTGAAGGCGGACAGGAGATAGAGCGTTGGAATGCGGCGGTCGTGGTGGATCGCCTTGAATTTCGGCAACGAAATAGGCCACGAACCTGCCCGTATAGATACACCCCGACGGCCCTGATAATCCGCCGAGCAGATTGTCAGCGATCGCCATATGCTGCGCAACGCGCTTTTCACGGAACTATCGGTTAACATGGCGGTTATCTCCATATTGGAACGAGGAGACTTTACATGCCATCAGATGATCCCGATACAAACCGTCCTTCCGATCATGAATATGAGCGGAAAAATCCGGGGGCCAAACCCCCGACCCCGCATCGCCCCGATTCCGCATACGGAATGGACAAGGGAAAAGCCGGTGGAACATATGGTACAGCTGAAAAGAGATTACGTCCCGACGATGCAGAGCCGGTGGGGCGCGACAAGCCGGATCGAAAAACCACGTATGGCGATAAAGTCCGGGACGAGACGAAGTCTTCCAACCCTACGCCCGGCGGTCTGCCGCCCGAGCAAGTGGAGGACCGGCCCAATGTCTCGATGGTAGAGCCGGAAGATTATCCCAAAAAGGACCGCGATGCAGCGAGTCCCGATTGATCGTCCCATGGAAGGCCCGGCCGGGTTCAACGGTGAATAACGAAAGCATAGCTTCATGCTCCAGCATCGGGTTTGGTCCGACTGCTGTTTTCGCATGATTAAAATCCAGGGTGTTTGAGACCGCTTTCTCTCCGCGATGACCAACACCGTTCCCGCGGTAAGCACGGGACCAGCTTCTTGGCGTCCTGTATTAAATCCACGGTACCGCGCCGCCGACCGCTCACCGCCAGTCGACAATCTTCCAGCCGCGCGCTTCCGCCAGCCGGCGCATTTTGGGCGTCGGTGTGGTCGCGATTGCCTCGTCGGCAAATTCCAGCATCGCCTTGTCGCTGACATGGTCGGAATAGGCGCGGACATGGGTCTCGGCGCGCTGCCAGCCCTGTTTGGCAAACAGGGCTTCAATCCGGCCGATCTTGACATCGTCATAGCAATTCTCGCCGATGATGACGGGAAGCACGCGCCCTTCCGGGTCGACCTTCAGCAGCGTGCCGATCAGATGATCAAACCCTAGACGCCGTGCGATCGCCTCGGCATAAAGTTCATAGGATGCGGTAACCAGCACCAGCGTCCGCCCGTCAGCGCGGTCGATCTCGATCTGGTCGATCGCTTTCCGGTGGCGATTGGACCGCAGCACCTTGTCCGCGAACCGCTCGATATGCGGCTGCAAAGCGGCCAGCTTCGGACCATTGCCCAGCAGCATCCGCTGGTTGAACGTCTTCAGTCGCCCGCGGCTGATCAGCTTGAGTCCATAGGCAATGAAACCGAAGGGCAATATCGGCAGAAAAATCAGACGCCACGGAGCCCGGGCAAATACCATGTAAAACAGAAACGGGGTGTAGGTTCCGCGCACGGTGATCGTCCGGTCCATGTCGTAAAGCGATATCTTCTGCATGTCGTCCCGAAGTTGCCGTTTGCCCATTCTTAGCAGGCCGTTTCCAAAAGCGCTAAATATTTGAGCAGTTTAATCTCTTGAGCTTTGTCGCAAATTCGGTCACCTATAGGCGCGATGTCGATACCCAGCGATTTTGTCGAAGAGACAGCCGAAGATGGAGCGGTTACGCTGCATTTTTCTGGCGACCTTTCGATCGCCAGCATGGGGGATCTGCCGGAACGCCTGAGAGACTATGCCGGCGAAGCGAAGCGGCTGGATATTTCGGGTACAGGTTATGTCGATACGGTAGGAGCCTGGCTGATCCACCGGACCGCGCGGGAGTGCGATGCTGAAATAGTTGGGGCCGGTGATGATGCGCAGCGACTGATCGCTGCGGTCGCCGGAGCCGATCAGGCGACCGCGATACGGCCGGAACCGGAAAACCCGATTATCCGGATACTGGGCGAAGTGGGCGAGGCAACAAGCATCGCCTTTAGCACCATGGCCGGACTGATCGGTTTTTTCGGTGCGATCATGATCGGTTTTGCGCGCCTGGTCCGGCATCCCGGACAGATAAGGTGGAATGCCGTGATCCAGCGGTTCGACGTCGTCGGGGTTCGCGCGCTTGGCATTATCGGCCTGATGAGTTTTCTGATCGGCCTGGTGATTGCGCAACAGGGCGCGGTGCAGTTGCGTCAGTTCGGCGCGGAAGTATTCACCGTCAATCTGGTCGGTCGCTTGACCCTGCGCGAACTGGGCGTGCTGATGACCGCAATCATGGTCGCGGGGCGGTCGGGTTCGGCCTTTGCCGCGCAGATCGGCACGATGAAGCTCACCGAAGAAATTGACGCGATGCGCACCATCGGCGTTTCACCGATTGAGGCTCTGGTGCTGCCACGCTTTATCGCCGCTGTTTTCATGCTGCCGCTGCTCGGGTTCTATGCATCGGTCGTGGCGATCATCGGCGGTGGTCTGTTGAGTTGGGTCGAACTCGACATCCCGCCGGCAACATTTTTCTCCCGAATCCGCGAAGTCGTACCGCTCACCGACGTTTACGTCGGGCTCGTCAAGGCGCCGGTGTTCGGCGCGATCATCGCGGTGACCGGCTGCTATCAGGGCATACAGGTCAAGGGCAATGCCGAGGACGTCGGCAAGCGCACCACGGCTGCAGTGGTCCAGGCGATTTTTCTGGTCATCGTGCTCGATGCCTTTTTCGCGGTATTCTTCACCTGGATCGGATGGGACTGATGAACAAGTCCCAGACCATCACCTATAAACCCGATTATGAGGGTCCGATCGTGAGCGTCCACGGGCTGCGCAACGCTTTTGGCGATCAGGTGGTTCACGAAAATCTCGATCTCGAGGTCCAGCGCGGCGAGATTATCGGCGTGGTCGGTGGATCGGGCACCGGAAAATCCGTACTGATGCGCTCGATAATCGGACTGCAGATACCGCAGGAAGGCGAGATCAAGGTCTTCGGCGAATCGATACTGGGCAAGTCCGACGAGGAAACGATCGAGATCCGCAAGCGCTGGGGGGTGCTGTTTCAGGGCGGCGCGCTGTTTTCGACGCTGACCGTCGCCGAAAACGTGATGGTGCCGATCCGCGAATTTTATCCCGAAATGGACCGCGAATTCCGGCGGGAAGTGGCAAAATACAAAGTCTGCCTCTCCGGATTGCCGGCCGATGCGGCGCCAAAATACCCCTCCCAGCTGTCCGGAGGGATGCGCAAGCGAGCCGGCATCGCACGGGCGCTGGCGCTCGACCCGGAATTGCTGTTTCTGGACGAACCGACCGCCGGCCTTGATCCGATCGGCGCCGCGGCATTCGACAATCTGACCAAGGAACTCCAGCAGACTCTGGGACTGACCGTGTTTCTGATCACCCATGATCTTGATACGCTCCACACCATTTGTGACCGGGTGGCGGTGATCGCCGACAAGCAGGTCATCGCGGTGGGGACGATCGACGAACTGCTCGCGCTCGACCATCCCTGGATCCAGGAATATTTTAACGGACCGCGCGGACGGATGGCCTCGGCTGGAAAAAAGGTGCTGGCATGAGAATGGTGCAACCGATCAGAGAAATGTTGCAGGCGACGACCGTGCTCGTCATAAAGGTGAAATAGATGGAAACGCGCTCCAATCATATACTTGTCGGTGTTGTCACTTTGGCGATGCTCGCGCTTGTCGCCGCCTTTCTGGTCTGGATCGTCCGCTTTGGCGACGGCGCAACCAAGCAATATGACATTTTCTTTTCGCAGTCCGTCGGCGGACTGGCGGCGGGCACCGGCGTCACCTTTGCCGGGGTACCATCCGGCCAGGTGATCAAGGTCGAGCTATGGAAGAAGGACCCGAATTTTGTCCGGGTCCGCATCGCGGTGAGCGAAGACACGCCGATTCTCGAGGGCACGACTGCCACTATCCAGAGCGTCAGTTTCACCGCGCCGCCCAATATTCAGCTCGACGGCGCCAAAAAGGGAGCGCCTCCGATCACTGAGCTGGGACCCGAGGGGGTGCCGGTGATTCCGACCAAACCGGGTGCGCTCGGGGAAATACTCAACAGCGCTCCGTTGGTGGTGGAACGGTTGGCGACGCTGACCGACCGGTTGACCATGCTCTTGTCGGACGAAAACCAGAAATCGATCAGCGGCATATTGGCCAATACCGATCGGCTGACCAGCACTCTCGCAGATCAGGCACCCGGTCTGGAAGCGTTGATGGAAGAATCGCGCATTGCCATTCGCAACGCCGGAGAGACCGCCAAAAAGCTTTCTCTCGTGGCCGACAGCACCAATGATTTCCTCAACAACAACGGCGAGCCGGTGGCGAAAAATCTCGCCGATACACTGCAGGCCGCTGCTGGCAGCCTTCGCGCACTTGAGGGGGTTCTGGAAAACGCGCAGCCCGGAGCAAAGCGTTTTTCGGACAAGACGCTGCCGGAAGTGGACCAGCTTGTGCAGGACATGCAGGCCCTGACCAAATCGATGACGGCGGTCACCGAGCGGTTGGATCAGGGCGGCGCAGGATCCTTGTTGTCGGCACCCGCGCTGCCGGACTACGAACCAGGGCAATGAAGAGGCTGATATCATGAGCAAGTTTCGACCTTTGAAATTCGTCGGCCTGCTGGCCGCAACGGCCGCGCTGGGCGCATGCGTCAGTTTCGGCGGTTCGGAGCCGCCGCCGTCGCTGCTGTCGCTGTCTGCCGACCAGAGGTTGTCGGCCGGTGCAATGCGCAGCGGACCGCAAACCGCATCACTGGTGGTGGCATTGCCTGCCGCCCCGCAAAAACTGAATACCCTCCGGGTACCTGTGCAGACCAGCGGCATGGGCATTGCCTATTTGAAGGATGCGGTCTGGGTCGACAAGCCTGCCCGCTTGTTTCAGGATCTGTTGAGCGAAACCATCGCGGCGCGCAATAATCGGCTGGTGCTTTCGGCAACCGAGGCAGGCGGCAAGGCCCAGACCTATATCACCGGTGAACTGGTCAATTTCGGTCTCGATGGTCCCAGTCTGACGGTCACCGTTACCTATGATGCGGTAAAAATGACCAACGACCAACCGGTAGCAAAAAAGCGTTTCGAAGCCAGCGAACAAGTTTTTGCGGCCGAACCGGGACCCGTCGGAGCGGGCCTGAATGATGCCGCCAACAAAGTCGCTATCGAGGTCGCCGAATGGGTCGGCTGACGCCCTGAAAATTCCGGTTATTCCTTGCCATAGCTAAACCCTTCGGGTTCCGGCCAGCCGATCGGGGTTGCCGCCATCACCCGGAACAGGCAGCCCATCTCGTCTGCATCGGTCAGTCGCTGATGGGCCGCCCGGATATTGTCTGCTTCCTTCGGCGTTGCAGCGATCAGCGCTTCGGCACGCTGATCAATCCCGAGTGATTTCAGCCACTGGCCCTGTTCGGCGGGTCCGTGCACCGCCAGCAGGCGGGTCCGCGCAATATTGGCCAGCGTGTGGAAATCGACATGGGCAGTAAGATCACAGCTTCCCGGGCTGTCGAACGGGCTGATCGGCAAATGATCCTTCACCGCCTGCAGGGTGCTGCCGGTTCCCGGCTGCGTATAGCCATAGTCGATGATCAGCAGAATGCCGCCCTGTTTTGCCAGCCGGTTGGCGAGATTGCCGGCGATATCCACGCTGGCCGGCGAGCGCTCCAATATTGTGCCTTCCGGAAATCCGCTCGCGGAACCGCTGATCTGGTCCTCTACCACCTCGCTACTTGGAATTGCGACAAATTTGCTCCGGTCACGCGCGACCATCTGCCGCCGCCAGCCGCCGGACACAGCCACAAATTGTTCAATCGGCAGGGCGTCAAAAAATTCGTTGGCTACGATCAACAGCGGCCCGTCGGTTGGCAGGCTCCCGATATCGTCATGCCATGCGGCCTCCTGGTGCAGCTCGGCCTGCCTGGCTTTCAGAACCGGGCTGGTCTCGACGAAATGGACGCTCGGGGCAAAGCCGAACCTGGCCATGGAACGCAGTGCATCCTTGGCCAGGGTGCCGCGTCCCGGACCCAGTTCTACGTAATGGCACTGATCGGGTGATCCCTTGCGGAGCCATAGGTCGGTCAGCCAGATGCCGATGATTTCACCAAACATCTGGCTGATTTCAGGGGCGGTAACGAAATCGCCCTCTTCGCCGAGCGGGTCCTTGCTGGCATAATAATGGGTGTTGGCGATAGCCATATAGTCGCCGAGCGGGATCGGACCTTCGCGCTCGATCCGGTCGGCGATTATATGCGCTGCGCTGGGTGGATCAGGCTCGATGCCGTCAGGCAACGCTCTCGTCTCCGGCCACCGCTTCGACACGCGCGCGCCTCCCTTTTGCGGTGAAGACCAGCCATGCGCCAAGCAATATCATTGGCAGCGTCAGCCATTGGCCCATGCTGAATCCCGATTGCTCGACCAGCCAGCTAAGCTGGGCATCCGGCTGGCGGAAAAATTCGACGGTGAACCGGCTGAAGCCGTAAACCAGCAATCCGGCGCCGAGCAGCTTGCCGGGCTGATAGCGAGCATCGGTCTTCCAGAACATCAGCGAGAGAATGATGAAATAGAGAATACCTTCGAGTCCTGCTTCATAAAGCTGGCTGGGATGGCGCGCGACTTCGCCGCCCATCGGAAAGACGATCGCCCATGCAACGTCGGTTTGCCGCCCCCACAGCTCGCCATTGACGAAATTGGCGAGCCGCCCGAAGAACAGGCCGAAGGGGATGACGCAGGCGATATAATCGCACATCCGCAGAAAATCGAGCTTCTCTCGCCGCGCGGTCCACCATAGGGCGAGCACAACGCCGATCGTGCCGCCGTGCAGCGACATGCCGCCGTTCCACACCTGCAAAATCTTGACCGGTTCAAGCAATATCTCGGGACTATAGAAAAACACATAGCCCAACCGGCCGCCGACAATGATCCCGAGCGTTGCCCAGAAAATCATGTCATCGGCATGGCGGCGCGCCATCGGCGAACCCGGCTGGGCCACCAATTTGGTCAGATACCAATAGCCGAGCAATATCCCGGCGAGATAGGCCAGCGAATACCATTTGAGCTGGAAAAAACCGAGGTCGAGCGCATTGGGCGAGAGGCCAAGCTCCGTAAATTGCGTAAACTGCGACGCATTGGCCAAGATAATATCAATCAACTCTTTTCCCCAGGTGGTTTCCTGTCCATATAAAGGGAAATTCCCTTAGACCAAGAGGGAACAACCGGAGAGTGAAAGAATGGCGACCTCTGAACTGGATGCGGTAATTGATAAAACGTTGGAACGGCTGACGCAGCCGGGTCAGTTGCTCGAACTCGACACGATCAACAAATTTGGCGTCGACATGCCAATTTTCAAGAACGCACCCCAGAATGTCTCGGATTATCTCGCCTATTTCTGCCACCAGCATGCCGACAAGGAATTTATGGTCGATGGCGACATCCGGCTGACCTTCGGTGAAACTTACGCCGCTGCACGTGCTTTGGCTGGCGGGCTGGTCGAAGGCTATGGTGTTCAGAAGGGTGACCGAATCGGTATCGCCGCGCGCAATTCGGCCAATTGGGTCGTTCTCGACATGGCGATCACCATGGCGGGCGGTATTTCGACCAAGCTGAACGGCTGGTGGCAGGGCGATGAGCTGGCCGACGGTATCGAGGATGTCGGTTGTTCGCTCGTTTTTGCCGATCGTCAACGGGCCCGGCGTCTGGTCGAATCCAAACGCGATCATGGCGCCGAACTGCTGGTATTCGAACATGACAAGCCGCCTCTGGAAGGGCTGAAAGTCATACTGGAAAAGGGCGGTGGCGCCGAAACACCGCTGCCGCAAATGGCACCGGAAGACAATGCGACCATCCTGTTCACCTCAGGCTCCACCGGCAAGTCGAAAGGGGCCTATGCCGAGCATCGCTCGGTCGTTCAGGGTGCTATGAGCTTTGTCGGCACGGTGCTGGTGCTGGTCACGATCATGACAGAAGCGGGTACCATGCCGGAAGGGCAGCCGACCGCAATGGTCTGCGTACCCCTGTTCCATGTCACCGCATCGGTGCCGCTGGTGCTGGTCAGCTATGCGATAGGCCGCAAGCTGGTGTTTCTCAACAAATGGGATGCCGAAGAGGCGATGCGCCTGATCGAAAAGGAACGCGTCACCTATTTTGTCGGCGTACCGTTGATGAGCATGGAGATCTATTCGCACCCCAATCTCGGTAAATATGATCTCAGCAGCTGCGTCACCATGGCCGCCGGTGGCGCGCCGCGTCCAGTCGAGCATGTGAAGCGGATCAAGGAGAAAATGGGCGACGGATTTCCGGTGATCGGCTATGGCCTGACCGAAACCAACGGTGTCGGCTGTTCCAATCAGAATGAAAATTATCTCGCCAAGCCGGACAGCACCGGTCGCGCGACTCCGCCGATCGTTGATGTCGCGATCCTTGACGATGACGGCAACAAGATGCCCCAGGGCGAGCGCGGCGAGGTTTGTATCCGCACCTCTGCCAATTTCACCGGCTACTGGAATAACGAACAAGCGACCAGGGATGCCTTTACCGACGACGGCTATTTTCGGACCGGCGACATTGGCTATCTCGATCCCGAAGGCTATCTCTATATTGTCGACCGCAAGAAAGAAATTATCATACGCGGTGGCGAGAATATCAGCTGTCAGGAAGTGGAAGCCGCCGTCTACGCAAATTCGGCGGTCGCAGAAGCCTGCATTTTTGGTGTTCCGGATGAACGGTTCGGAGAGGTGCCGGCACTGGTCTATAACACCAAGGACGGTCACAGTCTGACCGACGAACAACTGCTCGCCTCGCTCAAGAGCCAACTCGCGCCCTATAAAATGCCGGTTCATATCTGGCAATATGACGAGCCCCTGCCAAAGCTCGGCACGGCAAAAATTGCGAAAATCGTGATCGCGAAAAAGCATCGTGAAGAGCTGGCTGAGACGGGATGAATATACGCGCCAATATTCCGGCCGCGCCGGCTGATCCGGGGAAACGGATCGTCCGGCAGCGGGATATTATCAATCGCCGGGCGCTGGCCGAAGAAATAGAAGACCTTATCGCCGAACATGGCATGGCGGACGCGCGGCCAAAAATCCTTCAGCTATTGCAGGACGCGCTGTCGAAAGGACGCGCGGAGATCAGCAAACGATTGCTGAAAAAGCCGTCAGCCGGTCATGAAATGGCGGCGGCACAGTCGTTTCTGGTCGATCAGCTGGTGCGGTTGATCCATGATATTGCCGTGCATCACCAATATCCGGTCAGCAACCCGTCGTCGGGCGAGCGCATCGCGGTCATGGCAGTCGGTGGCTATGGACGGGGGGAAATGGCACCGCATAGCGATGTCGATATCGCTTTCCTGACGCCGCACAAGACCACCAGCTGGACCGAGCAGGCCGTCGAGGCAATGCTCTACTGGCTCTGGGATCTCGGATTGAAGGTCGGACAAAGCAGCCGCTCGATTGACGAAATGGTGCGCATGGCCAAGGATGATCTTTCGATCCGCACGGCGCTGCTCGAAGGCCGCTATATCTGGGGCGATACCGGCGTTTATGAGGAAGCCAAACACCGGTTTTTCAACGAGGTGGTCGCAGGAACCGACAGCAGTTTCGTGGCCGAAAAGCTGGCCGAACGCGATGAGCGGCACAAGAAAATGGGCGACAGCCGCTATGTCGTCGAACCCAATGTCAAGGAAGGCAAGGGGGGGATGCGCGACCTCCAAACGCTTTACTGGATCGGCAAATATATCCATCGCGTGGCGTCCGCCGAGGATCTTGTCGACGTCGGTCTTTTGACAGCGGACGAATTCAAGCGCTTTCGAAAGGCGGCCAATTTTCTCTGGGCAGTACGCTGTCACATGCATGACATGACCGGACGCGCGGAGGACCGGCTCACCTTCGATCTGCAAACCGAAGTCGCCCGGCGGATGCGCTTTGCCGATCGACCGGGCAAATCTTCGGTCGAGCGGTTCATGCAATATTATTTCCTGAACGCCAAAGTGGTCGGCAACCTGACCGGCGTGTTTCTCGCCCATCTTGACGAGATGCACAACGCCGGAGTGCGCCGGTTCCTGCCCTCGCTGACGCGCAAGCCAAAGAAGCTCAACGGTTTCGTCCTCGATCGCGGTCGGCTGGCGTTGCCGGACGACACATTCTTCGCAGAAGATCCGGTCCGGCTGGTGGAGATTTTCTGGCTGGCCGACAAGCACGAGCTCGAAGTCCATCCGCTGGCAATGCGGGCGGCGCGGCGGGATGCCAAGCTGATCGACAACAAGATCCGCAAGAACAAGCGCGCAAACAAGCTGTTTCTCGATGTGCTCTGTTCGCCGCGCGATCCCGAACTGGTGCTGCGCTGGATGAACGAGGCCTCGATTTTTGGCCGCTTCATTCCCGATTTCGGTCGCATCGTGGCGCAAATGCAATTCGACATGTACCACCATTATACCGTCGACGAGCACAGCATCCGCGCGATTGGCCTGCTCGCCAGGATCGGCAGGGGTGATTTGGCCGAAGACCATCCGAACAGCACCGTAACGATGCAGAAATTGCAGAACCGGCGGGTGCTGTTTGTCGCCACGCTGCTCCACGATATTGCCAAGGGCCGCGGTGGCGACCACAGCATATTGGGAGCGGAAGTGGCGATGAAACTCTGCCCGCGGCTGGGCCTGAAACCGCATGAGACCGAGTTGGTCGCGTGGCTGGTACGCAATCATCTGTTGATGTCGGCGGTCGCGTTCAAACGCGATCTTTCGGATTTCAAGACCATTCAGGATTTTGCCAGCCAGGTGAAAAGTGTCGAGCGTCTTCGCCAGCTGATGGTGTTGACCGTGGTCGACATTCGTGCGGTCGGGCCGGGTGTGTGGAACAGCTGGAAACGGCAGTTGCTGACCGATCTGTTTGAAGCGGCGCAGGAAATGCTGCTGCTCGGTCACAAACAGCGCGGGCGCAAGGAGCGGATTGACGAGAAAAAGGCGGTTCTGGCCGAGACCCTCGATCTGCCGGAGAGCGATTTCAACAAGCTGGCCAGGCGGTTCCCCGACGCGTACTGGATCGCCGAGCCGGACGACATCATCGCTCAAAATGCCCGCGTCGTGCTGCACGCCGGAGAAACCGACCTCGCCATTTTTGCCGATGTTTATGCGGAGCGCGGCGCAACCCTGATCACGGTCTATGCGGCGGATCATCCGGGCCTGTTTTACCGGATCGCTGGCGGAATCCATGTTTCCGGCGGCAATATCATCGACGCGCGCATCCACACCACCCGTGACGGTATGGCGCTGGACAATTTCCTGGTGCAGGATCCGCACGGCAAGCCGTTTTCGGAGAAGGAGCAGCTGGACCGGCTCAAAGAGGCGGTCGAGGACGCGCTGGCCAACCGCTCCAGGCTTTCCACCAAGCTGGAAGCCAGACCGCTGGCACACTCGCGCGCCGGCGCTTTCGTCATCACGCCTTTCGCGCTGGTTGATAATGATGCGTCCAACCGGTTTACGGTGGTGGAAGTCAACGCGCAGGACCGCCCGGCCTTGCTCAACGAACTGGCTTATGCTCTGTTTGAATCGAAAGTGACCGTGCACAGCGCCCATATCGCCACCTACGGCGAGCGCGCTGTGGATACGTTTTACATCACCGATCTGTTCGGCGCCAAGATCACCAGCAAGCAGCGACTGAACGGACTCAAGAAGCGCCTGATCAAAGCGGCCGGGAGCAAGACCGCAAAAACGGCCGCCTAACCAAGCTTGTCCCTGAGCGCCGCCAGAGCACCGAATGGTCCGGCCTCCTCTTCGGATATCAATCCTTTTTTCCGTGCAACGGCATCGGCATTCGGTCCGCGCGGATAAGGATCGAGCGAAAGATACAGCGTTTGCGCAATCGCTTCGCCCAGATCGATCTGCGCCTGATCATATTCGACAAGGTCACAATCTTCCTCGGTCAGTTCGATCTCTTCTTCCAGTTCGCCGGGCTCTTTTCTGGGGACAAACAGGATGTCAAATTTTTCGCGGACCTCAACCGGAATCGCTTCTCCGGTTATCACGCAACTCTGTTGCAAATCGGATGCAAGCTGCCCGCTGAATGCGATCCCGTGCTCGCCGGTCACCAGTTTGTAAGCAGCCGTCAGCGATGATATTTTCGGTAGATCGAACCGCTGAGCAAGGGCGTCCCGTTGTTCCTCGCTCGCAGCGAGCGTGGCCGATCGCGGCTTCGCACCAATTTCGGACAGTTTGACGATATGGGAAAATTCGGGTGTGTCGATCATCAGGCCGGTACGCTGTTCGGGATGTGGCCCGCTATAATTGCACGGGAATCGCAGTCTTGCAGCGCCGCGTGATAGGCGGACATTCGCTGGGCAACATAGGATAGCGCCGCCTCGGCGGGCTTTTCCCCGCGAAATATATTGCGCAATATGGCGTCCTCGAGGTCCGCGCCATTTTCCAGCGCTTCACGATAGGCACCGGCCCGACCGCCAAGAGCGCCCATCATCCTTCCGACGTGCTTGCCCACCACCATTTCGCCAATACCGATCTGGCGCAATTGCCCGTCCATGTCGGCGATAAAAATCTCGGTTAGCCATGCGATATCCTGACCCCGGTCCTCTTCTTTTTCAAGTCGGATCATGACCAGCGAGAATATCGCGGCAATCATGTCAAACCGGCCGTCGAGACTATCCGGGACCTGCCCCTCTTCGTACCAGCCGATCTGCCGCCCTTCGCGTACGATAGCCTGGTACAGAGGGCGCATCCCGGTATTGGGCTTGTCCTTGGAAAAAATCCTGCTGAGAAATGACATTGCTGGTTCCGCTGGTTGGATCGCAAGTTTATCGATGATCGGGTCGTTTGTTAAGTCTGGATACAGGGCATATTGATATTTATGGCGCGAGATGCAATGGGCGATGACAAGTCGGGCACCGCTATGGTGCCTGCTGGACAGTGGAGAATGAGTTCGATGGTCGGCAATTTCAAGAAACACGGCATGTGGCTGGGGCTAATGGCTGGCGCGATGACGATGGCCGGATGTTCGCAGGTGCGCGGTCATCAGGGATATATTGCCGATGAAGTGCTGATGTCGGCTATTCAGCCCGGCGTCGACAACCGCCAGTCGGTTGAGGCATCGCTTGGCCGACCGACCTTTACCGGCCAGTTTGATGACGATACTTGGTATTATCTGTCCCGCGATACCCGTCAATATGGTTTCAACAACCCGCGACCCCGCGACCAGCAGGTGATGCGCGTGCAGTTTGATGCCGCAGGAAACGTAATAGCGGTGGACCGCACTGGCCTGGAATTGGTCGCGAGCATCAGCCCGGATGGAGACAAAACGCCGACTCTGGGCCGTGATCGATCCTTTTTCGAAGAATTGTTCGGCAATATCGGCGCGGTCGGCGCGCCAGGAGCAGGTGGCCAGGGCCGCGATCCGACGCGGCCTTAGCGACTCGGCCGAACTGGCTCCCTATTTAGCGATACCGCTGGCGGCCAACACCGCCAGTGTGACCAATTCCGATGCGGCGGATGCCATGGTCGCAATCTGTACGGATTTCTCCAGACCGACCAGCATCGGTCCAATCACCGAATCACCGCCCAGTTCGCGGAGCAATTTGGCCGACAGATTGGCCGATTGCAGGCCGGGCATGACCAGCACATTGGCGGGCTGCGACAGACGGCTGAACGGATAGTTCGTCATCAATTTGGGATTGAGCGCCACGTCCGGTGCCATTTCACCTTCATATTCGAAATTGACGCGCCGTTGATCGAGCAGCGCGACGGCTTCCCGGATATTTTCCAGCCAGCGGCCCTCGGGGTTACCAAAGGTCGAATAGCTGAGAAAGGCCACGCGCGGTTCGTGTCCCATTTTCCGCGCCACTGCCGCCGTCTGCTCGGCAATATCGGCCAGCTCGTGCGCAGAGGGCCGTTCATTGACCGTGGTATCGGCCATGAACACCGTATGATGCTGGCCGACCATGACGTGGATGCCGAACGCCGTGCGGCCCTTCTCTACATCAATTACCTTGGCCACATCGCGGAAGGTCTGTGAATAGGGTCGGGTGACGCCGGTGATCATCGCTTCACCCTGATCCATGGCAAGCAGCGCGGAGCCGAAAATGTTGCGGTCCTGGTTGACCATCCGCTTGATATCCCGCTCCATATAGCCGCGGCGGTGGAGGCGCTGGTATAGCATCGCGACCATGTCGGGTACCAGCGGACTGTTGCGGCTGTTGTGGATTTCGAATCTGTCGGGATCGCTCACACCCAGTTCGTTGAGCTTCGCCCGGACCCGTTCGTCGCGGCCGACCAGCACCGGTGTGCCATAGCCGCCATCCTGAAACTGGATCGCCGCGCGCAGCACGACATCCTCTTCGGCCTCCGCGAAGATCACCCGCTTGGGCGACAGGCGGGACGCTTCATAGGCCTGGGTCAGGACCGAGGTCGTCGGGTTGAGGCGCGCTTTCAGGCTCTGACGATATGCATCCAGATCCTCGATCGGTTTTTGCGCGACGCCGCTATCCATCGCCGCTTTCGCAACCGCGGCGGAGACTACGTCCATCAAGCGCGGATCAAAGGGAGCGGGAATGATATAGTCGACGCCAAAATTAGGTGCATTGCCGCCATAGGCAGCAGCAACTTCTTCCGGCACCTGTTCGCGGGCCAGCTCGGCAATGGCATGGGCAGCGGCCACTTTCATTTCCTCGTTGATCCGGGTCGCCCGGACGTCCAGAGCGCCGCGAAAGATGAACGGAAAGCCGAGCACATTATTGACCTGATTGGGATAATCGGAGCGTCCGGTTGCGATAATCGCGTCCGGCCGGGCTGCCTTCGCATCCGGCGGCGTGATTTCGGGATCAGGATTGGCCATCGCAAAGATTATCGGCTGAGCGGCCATGTCCTTGACCATCTCCGGTTTCAGGGCGCCGGCAGCGGACAGGCCGAGAAACACGTCTGCCCCCGTCAGTGCATCGGTCAATGTGCGCGCTTCTGTGTCAATCGCATGGGCGGATTTCCACTGGTCGACATCGTCCCGGCCGCGATAGATGACGCCGGTGCGATCGCACATCGTCAGATGGTCATGCGGCACGCCAAGGCTCTTGATCAGCGAGGCACAGGCGATGGCAGCGGCGCCGGCGCCGTTGACGACGACCTTGATGTCCTCAATCTTGCGGTCCGTCAGCAGGCAGGCATTGATGAGTCCGGCGGCGGCAATAATCGCCGTGCCGTGCTGGTCATCATGAAATACCGGAATATTCATTCGGTCGCGCAGGGTCTGCTCGATGATGAAACAGTCGGGTGCGGCAATATCTTCGAGATTGATACCGCCGAAGCTGGGTTCCATGATCTGGACGGCGTTGATGAAGGCTTCCGCGTCTTCGGTGTCGAGTTCCAGATCGATTGAGTCGACGTCGGCAAAGCGTTTGAACAGCACGGCCTTGCCTTCCATCACCGGCTTGGCGGCAAGCGCACCGAGATTGCCCAGGCCAAGGATCGCGGTGCCGTTCGAGATGACCGCGACCAGATTGCCCTTTGCCGTATAGTCATAGGCTTTCGAAGGATCTTCGGCGATTGCCCGGACGGGGACGGCAACACCGGGAGAATAAGCGAGGCTGAGATCGCGCTGGGTCGCCATCGGCTTGGACGCGATGATCTCGATTTTTCCGGGGCGGCCGTGGGAGTGAAAAAGCAGAGCTTCCCGTTCTGAAAATTCCAGATTGTTATCAGTCTTGTCGGCCAAATTATATCTCCGCATATGTGTCGTCGTTTTGATTGTGCTGATCGGTTGTCCACATCCCGGCTCAAGACCTACTCGTTTTGTCCCGGAGCCGCAATATCAAGTAAATTTCAATAGGATGTGCTTGCTACTCTTTTATGTCTCGCCGCAGTCGGCTATCGCGTGGCCATGGCAACCCGGACTCCGAACAAAGTAGAAAGCACGGCGAAAGACCCTGCGTCGAAACCGGACAAGGTCACCCCGATGATGGAACAATATTTTGCGCTCAAGGCAAAGGCGGACGACTGCCTGCTTTTCTATCGTATGGGGGATTTTTTCGAACTGTTCTACGAGGATGCCAAGCTGGCCGCGGCGGCGCTGGACATCGCCCTGACATCGCGCGGGAAAAATGCCGGAGAGTCGATTCCGATGTGCGGCGTGCCGGTGCATGCCGCAGAGGGCTATCTGGCAAAACTGATCCGGGCCGGGTTCAAGGTCGCGATTGCCGAGCAGACGGAAACCCCGGCCGAGGCGAAGGCGCGCGGTGGCTACAAGGCCTTGGTCGCGCGGGATATCATCCGCTATGTGACTGCCGGGACACTGACCGAAGACACGCTGCTCGATGCGCGAAGCGACAATATGCTGGTTGCGCTGGCGCAGGTGCAGGGCGAAATCGGGCTGGCGGCGGCGGATATATCGACCGGCAGTTTCGAATTGACGACGATTTCCGACGATGCCCTGGATGCGGAACTGTCCCGCTTGTCCCCTTCGGAGATCATCTGTCCGCCCGCGTTGCTGCCCCGGCTGACGAAAGCGACCGCCTGGAACAAGGATCATTTTGACAGCCTCGGTGCAGAACAGCGCCTGCAGGATCATTTCGGGGTTGCGACGCTCGACGGCATGGGTGAATTTTCGCGGGCCGAACTGTCTACAGCAGGCGGCCTGATCGCCTATGTCGCGCATGTTTCGCAGGGGAATATGCCCTATTTGCATCCCCCCCGAAGACGCGAAACACGCGAGTTTCTTTCGATTGACGGTCCGACGCGCGCGAGTCTGGAGATCGACCGGACGCTGGCTGGCGCGCGCGAAGGCAGCCTGCTGCACGCCATCGACCGCACCGTCACGCCTGCCGGTGCGCGTTTGCTGGCACGTGACCTGTCGGCGCCGCTGTTTGAGGAAAAGCAAATCAACCAGCGGCTCGGGCTGGTGCAATGGTTTCATGAAGGTTCGGCGGTGCGCGATGATGTTCGGACGGAATTGAAGGCGTTGCCCGATATCGGCCGGGCGCTGGGCCGGGTTTCGGCAGGGCGGGGGAGCCCGCGGGACCTGGGGCAGATCCGCGATGGCTTGAGCGGCGCGCGAATATTGCGCGAGCGGCTGACGCTGTTGGCGGGTTTGCCGGAACTGCTGGATACCATTCTGCCCGCGCTGGACGGGCACGCCGCGCTGGTCGATTTGCTCGAGCGGGCGCTGGTCGAAGCGCCGCCGACCGACATGACCAACGGCGGCTATATCGCGACCGGTTTCGATCCGGCGCTCGACGAGTTGCGCAGCGCCGGCTCCGATGGCCGCAAGGCGATCGCCACACTGGAAGCGCGCTATCGCGAGGCGACCGGGATCAATACGCTCAAGATCAAGCATAATGCCGTGCTCGGCTATTTCATCGAAGTGCCCTCCCGGCACGGCGATAGTCTGATGGCTGAAGATTCCGGATTCACCCATCGCCAGACGCTGGCCGGTGTCGTGCGGTTCAATTCGACGGACCTGCATGAAGAGGCAGTGCGGGTATCTCAGGCGGGCGCCCACGCCTTGGCCGCCGAAGCCGCGCATTTCGAGGAACTGGTCGACAAGGTGCTGGCACGCAAGCAGGCGATCGGAGAGAGCGCCGATGCGCTGGCCCGGATCGATGTCGCTGCGGCGCTGGCCGAGCGCGCCGCCGAAGGCCAGTGGTCCCGGCCGGAATTTGTCGATGGCAATATTCTCGATATCCAGGCCGGTCGCCATCCGGTGGTTGAATCGGCGCTGGCGGCCAAGGGCGACCCGTTTGTCGCCAATGATTGCAGCCTGTCGCAGGACGAGCGGCTGTGGCTGGTATCGGGCCCGAATATGGGCGGCAAATCGACCTTTTTACGGCAAAACGCGCTGATCGTCATTCTCGCCCAAGCTGGCGGTTTTGTTCCGGCTTCGTCCGCGAGGCTCAGTCTGGTCGACCGTCTGTTCAGCCGCGTCGGCGCGTCCGACAATCTTGCCCAGGGTCGCTCGACCTTCATGGTCGAGATGGTCGAAACCGCCGCAATCCTGTCGCAGGCGACCGAGAAGAGCTTTGTCATCCTCGACGAAGTGGGCAGGGGCACGTCGACCTATGATGGGCTGGCGCTGGCCTGGGCGGTGGTCGAGGCGGTGCACGAGACCAACCGCTGTCGCTGTCTTTTCGCGACGCACTATCATGAACTCACCCGGCTGGCCGACCGGCTCGATGCGCTGTCGCTCCACCATGTCCGCGCGCGCGAATGGAAGGGGGATCTGGTGCTGCTCCACGAACTGGCAAAGGGACCGGCAGACCGCAGCTATGGTCTCGCGGTGGCAAAGCTGGCCGGTATCCCCAAACCGGTGCTGGGCCGTGCCAAGGCAGTGCTCGACAAGCTCGAGGCGGGGAAGGCGGAAACCGGAGGCCTCGCGGCCGGTCTCGGCGATTTGCCACTGTTTGCCGCCAGCCTTGCGGAAGTCGAAGAAAAGTCGGATGGTTTGCGCCAGGCGCTGGGCGCGATTGATGTCGATGCGCTGTCCCCGCGGGAGGCGCTGGACCAGCTCTATGCGCTGAAAGCGCAGCTCGAACAGGAATGATGAGATGAAAAAGTGGATATTGATATTGTTGGCCGTGACGATCGTCGGCGGCGGCGCCTTTGTCTATTACACCCGCAGCACCAATTCCGAGCCGCTCGCGATCGGCGCTACCGCCCCTGCTTTCACCACCACCGGAGCGCTGGCAGGCGAGGAATTTGAATTCTCGCTGGCCGACAAGCTCAAGGATGGTCCTGTCGTACTCTATTTCTTTCCCAAGGTTTTTACCGAGGGTTGCACGATCGAAGCCAATATGTTTGCCGATGCCACCGCCGAATTCAATGCCGCAGGCGCTACGGTGATCGGCATGTCGGCCGACGATATCGAAGGGTTGAAGAAATTTTCGGTCTCCGAATGCCGCGACAAATTTGCGGTTGCCCGGGCGAATGACCAGATTATCGAGGACTATCAGGTGCGGATGTCACCGGGGCTCGCGATGACCAACCGGACCAGCTATGTCATCGATCGGGACGGCAAAATTGTCTTCGTCCACAGCGCGACAAAACCGCAAGGCCATGTCACCGGTACGCTGGCAAAAGTGAAAGCGCTCTCCAAAAGCTGATTAAATACTTGCTTTTGCCGCACGGCTCGACAGAAAGACTTTCATGAACGACCACGCACCCGACCCAGCCATGCTCGCCAAGGCGGAAACGCTCACCGATGCGCTGCCCTATATGCAGCGCTATGCCGGGGCGACCTTTGTCGTCAAATATGGCGGCCATGCCATGGGCGATGCCGCGCTCGCGCGGAATTTTGCCCAGGATATCGTGCTGCTCAAGGCGGTCGGCATCAACCCGGTAGTGGTGCATGGCGGCGGACCGCAAATCGGTGCGATGCTCGAACGGGTGGGTGTCGAAAGCAAATTTGTCGATGGCTTGCGGGTCACGACCAAGGAAACCGCAGAAATTGCCGAAATGGTCCTCTCCGGTGCGATCAACAAGGAATTGGTTAGCTGGATCGGAGAGGCTGGCGGGAGCGCGATTGGCATTTCCGGCAAGGACGGCGGCTTTGTCAAAGCAGTGAAATTGCGCCGTACCGCACGTGATCCGGACAGCAATATCGAACGGATCATCGATCTCGGCTATGTCGGCGAACCCAGAAAGGTGGATCGCAGCGTGATCGACACAATTTCCGCAGCCGGGATGATCCCGGTCATCGCGCCGATTGGCGTGGGCGACGATGGTGCAACCTATAATATTAACGCCGATACAATGGCCGGTGCGGTCGCCTCGGCGCTGCGCGCCGCGCGTCTGTTCCTGCTGACCGATGTTCCCGGCGTGCTCGACAAGCACGGTGAGTTGCTGACCGATCTCGAACCGGCGAAAATTCAGGCTCTGGTCGACGAGGGGACGATCTCGGGCGGGATGATTCCGAAACTCGAAACCTGCGTTAAGGCGGTCCAGGAAGGCGTCGACGCAGCCGTCGTGCTGGATGGCCGCATTCCGCACGCGATGCTGCTCGAAATCTTCACCAGCAAGGGCGCGGGTACTTTGGTCAAGGATGATTTTCAGCCGGTTGAATAATCACCCAACTGTGTTATATTGACCATACAGTAAATTACTGGCGTTATTGGCGACAAACCTCTAGCCGCTATGCCAGATTATCGATAAAGGGTCCGTCCATGGCATTCGCAATTCTTCAGATTATCTCGATCCTGCTCAACGTGGCAATTACCGTCATCATTGTGCAGGCAATCATGAGCTGGCTGCTCGCCTTCAACGTGATCAATCTGCAAAATGATATCGTCAACGCGATCTGGACCGCGCTTGACGGACTCACCGCGCCGATCTACCGGCCAATTCGCAAGATCATGCCGGATTTCGGCCAGATTGACTTGACCCCGATGGTTGTGATCATCGGCATTATCATCCTGCAGGATGCAATCCTGCCACCGCTGGCGCAGGCACTTCTCAGTTGACAACAGCACGGATTATTGATGGCAAGGCCTTCGCCGCTGACCTGCGCGAACGCATCAAGGATGCCGTTCCCGCATTCCTGAAGCAAACCGGCCGCGCACCCGGCCTTGCCGTTGTTCTGGTCGGCGAGGATCCGGCCAGCCAGGTCTATGTCGCCTCCAAGCACAAGGCGACGATTGCCGCGGGCATGGAAAGTTTCGAACACCGGCTGCCCGCCGATGTGGCGCAGGAAGATGTGATCGCTCTGGTCGAGCAGCTCAATGCGGACGAAACCGTCGACGGCATACTTGTGCAGCTGCCTTTGCCCACGGGTCTGGACGAAAAAGCGGTCGTGATGGCGATCGACCCGGACAAGGATGTTGATGGTCTGCACGTGATCAATGCCGGACGCCTGGCCAATGGCGAGGAAGCGCTGATCCCGTGCACCCCGCTTGGCAGCCTGATGCTGCTGAAGGACACGTTGGGCGATCTGACCGGCCTTGATGCCGTTGTGGTTGGCCGGTCGATATTGGTCGGCAAGCCGATGGCGCAGCTGCTGCTTGGCGAAAATTGTACCGTTACCATGGCGCACAGCCGGACGCGTAATCTTCCCGATGTTGTTCGCCGCGCCGATATTGTCGTCGCCGCCGTCGGTCGCGCCGAGATGGTCAAGGGCGACTGGCTGAAGCCCGGTGCTGTGGTGATTGATGTTGGCATCAACCGGCTTGCACCGGAACCCGGCCAGACCAAGGGTCGTCTCGTCGGTGATGTCGCCACCGCCGAAGCGCTCGACCATGTTCGTGCGATTACACCGGTCCCGGGAGGGGTTGGCCCGATGACCATTGCAGTGCTATTGCGCAATACGCTGGTCGCGGCATCTGCACGCGCCGGACTGGAGAAACCGGAGAATCTGTAATGCGCCTATTTGCCGCAATTGGAATCGCGCTGATGCTGACGGGCTGTGCCAGCAGCGGGCAGCGCCTCAACGACCGCGAACGGTACAACCGGGTGATCGGAAAACCGGTCGCCAATCCCAGTGCGATCGTCAGGGCGGAATTGTCGTTCGCCCGGCTGGCGCAGGAAAAGGGCCAGTGGACCGCATTCCGCGAAACCGCCGCCGATGAGGCGATCATGTTCACCCCCGATCTGGTCAATGCGCAGCAATGGCTGAAAGGCAGAGCCGATCCACCGCAGGCGGTCGAGTGGCAGCCGCATAAAATCTACATGTCCTGCGACGGCAGTATCGGTGTATCCACCGGTGCCTGGCAACGGGCGGACGGGACCACCGGTCACTTCACCACAATCTGGCACCAGGAAAATTTCGGCAAGCGCCGGCCGAACAGGGATATTCAATGGAAGTGGATATTCGATGATGGCGTGCCCTTGACGACCCCGCTTGCGGAACCCGACTATGTCGAAACCGAAGTGGCATCGTGCAAAGCGAAACTTCCTGCTGCTCTCCCGGCGAAGGGTCCGACCGACAAGGGTAAGTCCGGGGCATCCGCCGACGGCAGTCTGATCTGGAATGCTGGTTTCGCCGCCGATGGTTCGCGGATCGTCTTTGTCGATCTCGCGCAAGAGGATGGAAGCTTCAAACGGGTGCACGAATATCGGGTTGCCAAACCGACATCATGATCGAACTCTTTATCTCCGCGTTCATCACCTTTTTCGTGGTGATTGACCCGCCTGGCTGTGCGCCGATCTATGCCAGTCTGACCAGCAGCGTGCCCGAGCGTGATCGCCGGATCATGGCCGTTCGTGCGATCTTCGTCGCCGCATTAATTCTGCTGGTCTTCGCCCTGTTTGGCGAGCAGATGCTCGCTGCGCTGGGCATCAGTCTCAACAGTTTCCGCATCGCCGGCGGCATCATGCTGTTCCTGATCGCGCTCGAAATGGTGTTCGAGAAGCGTACCGAACGGCGCGAGGACCGGGCGCAGGAAATCATCGAGCATCCCGAGATCGAGGATGTATCGATCTTTCCGATGGCCATGCCGATGATCGCCGGACCGGGGTCGATTGCCGCGGTCATGCTATTGACGTCCCAGAATGACGGGGTGGACAATGCTCTCGTCATTCTTGGCGCGCTTGGTGCGGTGCTGGTGCTCACGCTGATCGGATTGCTCGCCGCCGGGCCGCTGATGCGCGTTCTGGGCCACAAGGTCGAAGCGGTCATCACCCGGGTTCTCGGTGTGTTATTGGGAGCGCTCGCGGTACAATTTGTGGTCGATGGGTTGAACGCCAGCTTCTGACTTACCGGTTCCCGTTCACTCGGTGATCACTCCGGTGCGCGAGAGCAGCTGGAACGCGCGATCGGCCAGAGACGGATTGAGTATCAGGCGCCTGAGCAATGCTTCCGGACTTTCCTCTTGTTCGTTCCCATAGGCTGCCACAAGCCGGTCCCAGGACGCTCGCGATTCCGCAATCCGGCCGTTTTTGGCATAGACCATGGCCATGGCAATATCATAATAGGGGCCGACCCCGGTACTGGACGGAATGATTTTTTCGGCAAATTCCAGAGCCTCTTCGTTTTTTCCTTCGGCCAGCAACGTAAGCACCAGCGCCGTTTCCGCGACGATCGAGCCGCGGGGATCCAAAGCGTTGGCGCGTCTCAGATATTTGATAGCATCGGGATCGTCACAGGCAAAAAGATAGGCACCGGTCTGTGCGTGAATTGTGGCTTCATACGGGTCCAGTTCGACTGCTTTTTCGGCGAACTCTTTTCCGCGCGCACAGCTGCCATTGAAAAAACTGGCTCTGGCAAGGGCAAAGTTTGCCGATGCATCCTCTCTGCCACGTATCATCGCGCGACGAGCGAATTGCACTCCCGCCTCCGGATCCGGCTTTCTGCCGGTTGCCTCTTCCCGCAAAAAGGCCATGAACGAGGCGGCAGCCAGGATCCGGCTATCCGATGGATCCGCAGCCAGCGACTGTTTGATGCACGAGTCAACAACCGGGAGCAAATCCGGATCGCGATTGGCGCGGTAGCTGTCGAACCGAAGGAGACAGGCATAGCCGATCATTGCGTCATCGGGCAGGTGCTGGCGCTGGTCGGTGGCGATTACACCGTAAATACTGGCAACGCGGCTGGCGACCGGACCAAGTTTTTCGGGATAGTCTGCAGCCGAATTCGGCATCGCAATTGTTGTTGACCAGATTGTCTCGTTCCGGGTCAGCGAGGTTAGGGAAAATATGATTGCGGGACCGGTCGGACCAGCGACCAGTTGGCTTTCAAATCGATAGGCGTTCTGGTCCGTGTCAGAAGGCATGCCGGCCATATCCGCAGCCGCCAGTCGTACTTGGGAGGAAGTGGCAAAGGCATTTTCGAAAAACAGCCGGATCTCCGTGTCTCTGTCGGGGTCATTGTCCGGACGCTCTTCCGGTGAGGATGATAAATAGATTTTTGGCGCCAGGATGAAATATTGCGGTGCTGTTTCCGTATCGGATGAATCTTGACTGGCGGTGTTCAGCAACCAGACCAGACCGATTGCGACGACGAGGAGAAACGCGGCCAGTCCGAGGGTTGTCTGCCGGTTGCTGAACCATCCTTTCCGGTCCATCCCGGCGGGAGCCGCGGCAGAGCGTTCCCTGTCACTGGGTTCTGTATCGCGTTGCTTTTCTTCCGGGCCGTCGTCCTCGACCTGAATCTCGACGGCATAGTGACCCATCGGAATGCGCAGCCGTTCCTCACCGCCATGGGCTGCATAATAAGCGGCCAGCATCTTGCGCAGCCTGCCTACTTGCACGCGCGGATAGCTATCGGCCTGTATGTCGAAATCTGCGGAGCGACCGAGTCCGTCCACGGCAACCTGATAGGCTTTGGGTGGGTTGTCCGGGTTGGCAATAGCCTCTTCAACCAGATAGCTTAAAAGCTGGGACATCACCGGGGAACGAACAAAATCCCGCGACTGCAAGAGCTTTTTGGTTTCTGCGCGAAGCATCGCGGCTCGTTTTTCGTCTGGAAGCGACGGCATTATTCTAGCCGCTCGGGTTGAATGGTTTCACCGATGATGGCCGGGTTTATGATCAGCCGAACCATCATTCGAAATCTACCCAGTCCCGAAGGCTGATCCAGCCCTCGCTGCCAACAATGATATGATCGTGAACCGTCAGGCCAAGTTCCTTTCCCGCTTTGACCAGTCTGTGCGTGGCTTCGATATCAATTTCGCTTGGTTTCGGATCACCCGATGGATGATTATGCGCGATTATCAATGCTGTAGCGTTTAGCACGAGCGACCGTTTCAAAATTTCCCGCGGATAGATGGGCGCTTCGGAGATCGTTCCTCTACTGACGACTTCATCACAGATGAGACGGTTTCTGCTGTCCAGAAACAACACGCGCACTTCTTCAATCGGCAAGCGCGCCATGGCGACGACAAGATATTCGACCACGTCAGCCGCCTTGGACAGGCAAATGCGGTCCAGCATCCTTTCCTTGGATGATACTAGCATCGCTTCACGTACCAGTGTCAGGATTGCCCGGGCGGGATCGCTTTCGGTTACCCGGCCATTGGCGTTCAGAGCGCCGCCGATAGAACCAAATTCGGTGATCAGCGCACCCGCTACCGCCGTCGCATTGTCTATTTTTGCGAGATTGAAAAGTCGCTCCAGGATCTGTCGACCCCGAATTGCCGAAGGCGCCGCCGATGCCGATAGGTCCCGACCGCCAATACTATCAACATCGGATAGGCCCAGATCGCCGCTATTACAAAATAGGCTTGCGGAAGCAGTTCGGGAATAATCATTTTCGGTATATGTGAAAGAACCTGAATTACCTGCATTGAGCATATCCATAAAGTCCAGTACCTTTCTGCATGCAGTGCCAGCACCACAAAGGCCGACAGCATTGCCAGATCGACGACCAATATGCCGACCTCGGGCTGCATAAATCTGTTGTCCGAAGGAGAGGCCGCAACGACTGACATTACGAAACCGGCAATGAAGATTATCACGGCCCATCTTTCGGGTTGGCCTCCCCTGACTGCTGAATAGATGCAAACGGCCGCCAGGAGAGACAAAAAGAAATCGATACGAGACATCAGTTGACCGGACCAAATATCTATGGTCCGGTCAAGTCTCGCACGACCAATTAGGCGCTTTCGACCACACGCAGCGGGCTTGACTTGTCTTCCGTGGCGGTCGCCTGAGCGGGAGGGCATTCTGAAAAATCGCCCCAGCTTACGGTCCGCAAACCGGCATCATCCCGGTCTTCCGCCAGATGGCGGTGCGCTTCCACCACTTCCCGATAGCTACGCGCCGTTTGGGCCGCTGCCGCAATCAGTTTTTCGGAGGCTTCCATGCCTGCGGTCAGGGAAAAGCGCGTTCCCGGCGCAAGGCGGGCCGCAGCAATGCTGCTCATCAGTTCACCCATCTGGACCATCGTCAGGTTCAGCGATTTTTCGACTTCGTTGATCTTTTCGGCAATGGGACGGGCGGCTTCGATACGTTGGTTCAACATGTGACTCTCCAGACGCCGGATGACGCCGACGTCGACTGGTAGTTAAAATTTGCAGAGATTAGTTCGGGTTGATCAATCTGTTGATCAGCATAGCTGCTAGGCAGACAAAGGCGAATGCAAAGGCGAGCTTGACCGAAAGGTCGGCGATCGCCCAGATTCGAGCTCCCTTGCTTAGATCATTACCCGTTTCTCCCTGCCTGCGGAACGGCACCGAAAGGAGCGGGCTCGAGGAATTCGCATAGGACTGATAGGTCGACTGCATTTCCCTGACCCTGTCCGGTGACGCTGCCTGTTGTCCAGGCAGGGGGTAGATTGCGTCGGATTTGGTCTTGGGAACAATCCCAATATCCTTGGGCACAACAAATTTGGGAGCAATGCCCTCATGATCTGCCAGCATGCGTGCCGCGGCCTTGCTACTCGTAACCTGCAATTTTTGTCGCGCCGATCGCAATCTTTCGTTGATGATATTGGGCGTTACGCCGATTTCTTGGGCAGCGGTTTTGGCATCATGGCCTGCCAGGAGCAGGTGAAGTGCCTCTTTTTCGTTCTCGTTCAGACTACCGCAGGATATTCTGGTCATTAAATCATCATAAATCAGCCAGACCTATTAAGCAAAAGAGATCGACGGGAAAATCAGGATCTATCGAGTCCGCCAGCCTAAGGGACTGTTTTTCTCGCACAATTGCTGAGGTTAAATCAGATGTTACCGCTACAATAAGTTAACAAAAATAGGGATATTCCCTCGGGGGCGCTGATGGTATTCCGGCAATTGGCGCGGTGTAGCGTTAACCTGTTACGCCGCTTTGGTCTGGTGACACGGGTTAACACTCTGATACGTCGGCAAATTGTCGTACAACCAAGATCGTTCGGTGGGAAACCCTCGGCAATGGCATGTTTTGAATGGTGGTGTAATGGTTCTGGTCCCCCGGAATTTATGCCGCCCTGTTGAACGGCCATTGATGGAATGAACAGGATATTCTGGTCAATATTCTCTCGCCGCGATGGATTTCCAGGCCGAACGAAAAGAAGTGATTAATCCCGTTTTCACTTTTTTTGGCAATAAATCCGGGTCGGTCACTACCTCCCAAGAAAGATCGGCCCGGAATTGACATCATCCCCTATCGCAAATTCGTCCGGATTTGGTGCGGCCTTTCCGCAATGCTTCCCTCGCTCAAACGAGCGAAATCATGGGATCGGCGGAAGCCCTTGGGGAACAATCAAGATCGAGAACATAAACATGAAACGTCATAAAAAAAATCTCACCCGAAGAGACAAGGAATTGATTGTGGGAAACTTCGTAACTTGGGGCACCATCGTCACCACGCTTACGTTGGCCATTTCCCTGGTTCCTGCCGGCGCAGCCGAAACCAATGGGGCCGTGGGATCAGCGGCGGGCGTGATGTAGACGGGCACCCGCACCGCGGCGTGCGACGCCGGAACATAATATTATAATTTGCGCGCTTCCTCGACCAGCATCACCGGAATTCCGTCGCGTACCGGATAGGCCAGACCCGCAGCTTCGCTGATCAATTCCTCTGCTTCGGCATCATGGAACAGTGGGGTTCGGGTTATCGGGCAAACCAGTATATCCAGCAGTTCGGGATCAATTTTCCGCTTTTTATCCCGCATCGCCTCGTCACTCACTGCAAGGTGACCCGGTCATCATCGCCATCCTGACGGCCAAAAAATTGCAGCAGCTGGATGATCAGTTCGGCGCGATTGGCGAGGCCGTCGATTTCGAGCAGGGCCTGTTTCGACGCCGCATCAAAGGGTGCGATCTGCGCGATGCCGTTGACAAAAGCCATGTCGTCAAGCCGGCCGATACTGTCCCAGTCGACCTGATAGCCCTGCAGATCGGCAAATTTTCGCGATTCTATTTCCAGTGCGGCGCGCTCGGCGCTGGCCAGCACTTCGTCGATTTCCTGATCGTCTTCGATCTCGGCCCGCACCTGCCGAAAGGCTGTGGACGCATCGATTTCCTCGATAATCCGGAATCGCGCCACGCCCTCCAATACGACATTGAAGCGGCCGTCATCCAGCGCCTCGATATCGATGATCTTGCCGAGGCAGCCGATATCGAACAGGGCAGGGTGATTGCCCGCTTCCTTTGGCTGGACCATGCCGATCTGCCGGTCGCGCGCCATCGCGTCGTTGATCAGCGCGCGGTAGCGTTCCTCGAATATGTGCAGCGGCAGATGCATGCCGGGAAACAGCAACGCCCCGGCGAGCGGGAAGACAGAGAGACGCTTGGATTCACTCATCCGAACAACAGCGCGCTGAGCCTGCGGCGGGTGGCCGCGACCCATTCGTCCTCCAGGCCGACCATTTCGAACAGCGACAGCAGTTTCTGGCGTGCGGCACCCTCGTTCCAGTCCTTGTCGGCGGCAATGATCTTCAGCAGATGCTCGGCTGCGGCGTCATGGTCGCCGGTGGCGATCAGCGCGCCGGCGAGATCGAATCGCGCCTGGTGGTCCTTGCCGTCGGCTGCCACCGCCGCCTGAAGCGCTTCAAGCGCCCCTTCGTCCGGCTTGTCTTTTGCCAATTGCAGTGTCGTCTGTGCGCGTTCGATGGCGGGGTCGCTTTTCAGTTCTTCCGGCAATCCGGCAAGCGCCGCTTCCGCCTGGTCGAGATGGTCCGCCGCGACCAATGCGCGAATCAGTCCGCCAACCGCATCGACATTGTCCGGGGCCATGTCGGCTATTTGCGCGAAGATCCCGGCGGCGCGCTCGGCGTCGCCTTCGCCCAGCACCTGCTCGCCCATGGCGAGCAGGGGTGCGATATCCTGCTGCGGCTCAGCCCCGCCGCCAACCGGCAGCTTCTCGAGCAGCTGATCGAGCGCGCCGGTCAACTGGCTTTCGCTGCGCGCGCTGGTCAGATCGGCAACCGGCTTGCCCTGAAAGATCGCATAGACGGTCGGGATCGACTGGACCTGAAACTGGGCCGCGATAAACTTGTTCTCGTCGACATTGATCTTCGCCAGCACCACGCCGCGGTCGGCATATTGCGCCGCGACCTTCTCTAGCAGCGGGGTCAGTGCCTTGCACGGCCCGCACCATTCCGCCCAGAAATCGAGAATGACGAGCTTGTCCATGCTCGGCCCCACGACCTCCTTTTGGAAGATCTCAACGGCTTTTTGTTCTTCGACTGTCAGTCCTGCTGTTGCCACATCATGCTCCTGTTATAGCGCGGGACCGATGCCCGGACTCGCGCTCAAATCGTTCAACTTGTGGGCTTTATGTGGGGAGAGGCGCGCCAATGCCAAGGATATTTTTGCATTTGCCGCCAGGGAGAGGAGGATTGGGGCTTGCGGGGTATAAAAACCCATGCTAACCGCGCGCCTCAATCTGCTGCTGACGATACCCATGTCACAGCCGCCGAGCGGGCGTAGCTCAGGGGTAGAGCACAACCTTGCCAAGGTTGGGGTCGAGAGTTCGAATCTCTTCGCCCGCTCCAGTTTTTATATAGATTTCAATGAAATGAGCGGTCTCTGGATAAGGCGGATTTTTGCTCGTCTAGCGTGTCGCCACGGGAATGCAGTGCCATCCTACAAGCCAACGCCGCCCTTTCCAGTCATTTGCTTCACAGAGCGCCGCCCAAATGGGGTTGGGGAATTATCTTCAGTCTCTCTGAGGATACTGGTTCTAAAAACCAATCCACAGGGAAAGGCGCACCCCAAGTGTGACTTCATCCTGCAGTTGTTCCTCTGCGCTGACTTCGGCCGCCATTGACAGATTACCAGCGTTACCGACCAGCCGCACCCCGCCCAACCAGCCATCGGTGCGCGTATCCGGCGACAGCGTGAACGCATCGCCTTCGCCAAATCGGGCAACAGTATTGCCGATTTCACCGCCGACAATATGGCGATATCCGCCCTCGACTTCTGCGCGGAACCAGATGCCGTCGGGATCCGGATCACCAAAATTCAGCGCCGCCGCCAATGTGGTGTTGACGGCCAGCTCGTCACTGTCGCGTTCTTCCACGATCAGGTTAAACGCATCGCCGCCTTCGGTTTCGGTATAGCCTTCTTCTTTCAGGCTATAATAGTCGACCGACACCGCAGGGCGCAGGGCGAAGCGGCCGATATCAAGCTCATAGGCGAGGCCGCCGGCGAGGCCGTAAAGATCCCCGGACCAGTCCGCCACGGCAAAACGCTCCACCCGGTCACCGTCATTGTCGGATTCAAAGCGGCGCCGGGAATCAAATTCAATCTTGGCATAGGAGCCTCTCGCAAATGCGCGCAGGCCGCCCCAGCGGGCGCGCCAGTAAGCGGCCGATTCATATTGGTCGCTGTCCACTTCGTTGGCCGCATCCGCGTCGCTGTCGTTGCTGTTCAGGTAACCGAAGGATATCCCGAAATTTCCAAGCCTTCCCGTTTCCAGTTCAATACCGGCGGTGGTGCCGAGGCCGGTAATGTCATAGCTGTCGGTCTGGCCGCGGTCCTTTGAAAGGTCCCAGATGGTCTGTTGCAGCCAGAATCCCCAGCCGCCCTGATCGCTGTAGGGTGCGATCGGATCGGTCAGAAAACGGGCAGTGGAACGCGATCCCTGGCTAACGGTGGCAAAAACGCCGCCAGCATGATCGGGCAGCATCTGCTGGATCGTTTCGTCAAACGCCGCCGCTGTCGTTGCGCTCAAAAAGCTGGATGCAACACCGGTGTCATTATCCAGCACGGCGAAAACCGCGTCATAGGCGCTGGTTTGCGATTCCGTGAGATTCATTTCCGCGGCGGTCTTGCGTTCAATATCAACCCAGACGGCCCCTTGGTCGTCATCGCTCGAAATGCTGCTCTTGAACATGTAGGACTGGACGACATTGTCAGAATCCAGGTTGTCCCCGCCCGTCAGGGTGCCGGCATCGATAATCTGATAATGACCTTCCGAATCGCTGACGCCGACCAGATCAATTTCCAGCTTTGATCCGGCATCAAAATTGGCAGTGCCAGCGACCCGGAATTGGGTGAAATTGCCGGACCGGCCGTCAATGGTGACGCCAAGCGTACCTTCATCAGTGACATTCAGCGAGGTGATGTCCACTGTCGCGGTATTGGTAACAAACAGCGCGCCGCCATTGATGTTGACGGCAGCCCCCGCCGTGCCGGCTAGTGTCCCCCGAAACGCGCTGTCGCCGGACAATGTCAATTGGTCTGCGCCACCACCAAGATCAAGCCGCCCGGCAACCGTGCCGCCAGCAATATCAAACGCATCGTCGCCGGAACCGAACCGGACCTCGCCGATAATGGCAGGCGCAGGCGCATCGGCTACCGCAAATTGCCTGACGGTTGCCCCGCTATCATTCCCGGAGAGGTCGATGGCTATGGCTTTGCCCGCTTCGCCGTTTTCGCTTGTCGCGCTGATCTTACCGCTATTTTCGACCGAGCTGAGCGTGCCGGACCGGTCGATGATCGCGCCAGCCGAGCCGTCTTTGGCGGCTGCCGCGCTGATCGTGCGGCTATTGACGATGGAATCTAGCGAACCATCCTCGTCCACTATAATCGCATAGACGGCGGAGTTGCCTGCATCACCGCCGGTTGCACTGATCTCGCCATTGTTGGTGATTGTCGGCACAGTCGCCCTGGCGCCAATCCGGATCGCAGCGGCATCATCATCGAACGACTGGGCGTTCACGGTGCCATTGACCAACATGCCGCCGACAATCATGGTTTCGCCGCCAAGGCCGCCAATTAGCACGGCGTTACCGGCAACGCCGTCATAAATACCCCTGCCCCGGATCGTACCGTTGATGACAATCCCATTGCCGTCTGCCGCATCTCCGGCGACCGCACCAATGGTTACCATATCGCTGGTCGAACCGATTTGAACGGCTGGCGCTTCGCCAAAAGAGGTAACCGCAGCGTTGCCCTCCTTGTCATCATCAATGCCGTCATTGTCTTCGTCATCCTCATCGGGATCATTATCGGCGGGACGGACATCAAACAATATGCCGCCTGCGATATCATCCGATATTGCAAGGGCTGGGCCGCCCTGCAGCAGGTCATCGGCATCAAGGTTGGAGACATCGCTGGGCCGCGTTGTAGTGCGATAGCCGGTCGATGAAATTGCGCCCTGCACCAACAGCGCGCCGCCGACCGGCCCGGTGATTGTGGCCCCGACAGCCCCATCCCCCTGCGCGGTGATCGTTCCTCTGAGGGTGGCATCGCCCGAAACAGCGCCCGTGCGCACGCCAATACTATCATCGCCAAGGACCGTGATTTTGCCGCTCTGGTTGAGCGATCCGTCGAGCGGTCCTTCCAGCGATATCCCGGCGCTGTCATTGCCTTCAATCGTGATAGCGCCGCTATTGATGACGGAACCGGTGAAGGCGCCTGCGGTACGGATGCCGAAGCGGTCACGACCGGTGGCAAACTGGCCATCAGGATCGCCATCCTTGTCGGTGTCGGTTGCGGTATAATCCTCATCGATGATGATCGAGCCTGCGTTGGTGATGGTTCCGGCATGACCCGCTTCGGCAAAAATGCCTTGCGCACCATTGGCGTCGGTAACCTGAATTTCGCCCTCATTATCGACATCATGATCGCTGTTGATCGTCACCGCTGTACCAGTGTTCAGCTTGATAGAACCGTCGTCGGTGATCCGGATATCATCATTGGCCGTGCCGGTGGCTATCGGGGTCGTTCGGTCATTATCAATCACCGTCTGGGCATGGGCCGGAACCGATGTGATCAGCAGGACGGGAGTAAGGCAGGTACAGGTGAGCAAAATGCGCATGGCGGCTTCCTTGTTCTAGAAAATGGATCTGGTTATCGAACAAGACGTTGCCGAACGGGCCAAACCGCAAAGACTTTGCAGCAATGCCCAGTGATCAGTGCTTAGGTATCTGTAAATATTATAAAATATTCAGGAAGCAGGCCGACGTTCAGAATTTGACGTCGAAGCCGATGCGGATGGTGCGCGGGCGCAGCGGGGTGACCTGTTCGCCAAATGGCAGGGTGAACGGCGATCCCAAAGCAAAGCGGTTTCCGGTCGCATTGAAAATATTCGCTGCCTCCAGCCAGACCGAACGCGGTCCGCGATCAAGACTTGCCGACAGGCCGGTATCGACATAGTCACCCTGCGGCGCGCCCAATACCGGACCGATACCAAGCCGCGATTTCCCGATATAACGGGCCCATGCGGCCAAAGAGAGCTGGGCTTTATCGGACAAGGGTTTTGTATAGCTAACCCCCAATCGCCCCGAAAAATCGGCAATGTTGGGAAGCTTGTCACTCTCCACAATCACCGTTCCGTCCGGCAGGTCGCTGACAAATTCCTGTCCCTGATCACGTACAAAAATTATTTCGGCAGGCTGCGTCAGGCGGCTATCGGCCCAGATCGCGCTGGCCTCTAACGACAGACCGGGCAGAGGCCGCCAGTTCATCGACGCATCGACCGCCCATATCCGTCCGTTGCCGATATTTTCGGTCACCGGCAGGCCATCATTATCGATCAGATCGGCCTGAATATCGTTCCACGTGGTATGCGCCACGGTAATGCCGGCATCAAAGCCGGTTTCGCTGCCGCTGCTATAGACCAGTCCCGCCTCTATCGCGGCGACCTCGTCATTGCGGAATCGCTCGACCATATCGTCGCGCACCGCAATGCCGCCGGCGCGGAAACCCTCCTGGTAACGCACATGGCTGATCAGGCCATCGGTTAACCGATATTGTCCCCCGGCCGAGGGCAGAAAGGCGGTCTGGTTTCGCTTCGCTTCCTCCTCTGCTGCGTGCACCAAAGCAATCGGCGTATCCAGCGTCTTGCCCGTCAGCCATACCTGGCTGAATCGGCCACCTGCATTAACAGTCAGGCGGTTGGACAGTGGCCAGGCGATTTCGCCAAAGGCGGTGGCTTCATGGATTTCATTTTCAATGCCAGCAATCGCGGTGGCAAACAAATCACCCTCGCGCACACGCCTGATGCGGTAGCGGTTATTGATCAGGCTGGTGCCCAGAAACCAGCTACCACCATTGCCGAACGATTTGGACAATCGTGTTTCCGATGTCAGCAGCCGGATGTCGCCGCGCTGGCGGAACAGCGCAGGCCGTTCCGGAAAAAAGGGTTCAAGGGCAGGCACCGTCGCGTCGAATGTCTCGGAAAGTTTCTGGTCGACGAAATTTACCGCCGTCATCAGTTCCATATCGTCCCAATGTTTGCGCACCACCAGTTGTCCCAAAGCGAAGCGGTCACGATAGGGCTGGGCGAACGGTGCCGCACGGTCGAGCCGGTCTCCTGCTCGGTCGGCGTACTGGCTGTCACGCCCTTCAATTTCCTGCGCTACCGCCATCAGATCAATCGACCAGCCTTCACCCGGATCCGCGCGCAGCATGAACCGGCCGCCAATGGTGTCCACCCGATTGACGTCGTCTAGTTCACGCCGGCGGTCGTCAATATAGCCGCCCTGACGTCCGCCATAGATCGACGCGCGAATACCAACCGAGCCAGCCACCAACGGCAGGTTAAAGGTCGCATTCCCGTCAAAGGAGGGATCACCGTCTTGCGTGGCCGCCAGCGCAATCGCGCTTTTGCCGCTAAATTCATCCAGCTGGACGGCATGGGGGATCAGCCGGATGACGCCTCCCAACGTACCAGCCCCGAAGCGGGTGCCTTGCGGTCCCTGATGAATTTCAATGGCGCTCAGATCAATCAGCCGCAAATCCGGGTCTGGTGCATTATAGTTCAGCCGTGCTTCACCGAGATACTGTCCCGAGACAGCCTGATTGGGTCCGTTGAAGCTGGAATCCGCAATGCCCCGGATGAACAGGCGGTTGCGACCCGGCCCGAGCTGGGTCGCACTTATGCTCGGCACCGTGTCAATCAGCGCGCCGGTCCCGCGTATTTCGGCCGATGGCCCGACATCATCCAATGTCAGGGTCATCAGACTACCCGGCGGCCCGGTGTTCAAATCGCTGCGGGTCAATCGTCCGGTCACCACGATATCCGGATGGGCAATCGGCGGTGTGATCGGGCGGGCCGCTGCATAGCGACGACGCACCGGCGCAGTTTTTGTTTTCTTGCCGCTTGGCACAATCCGCCAGTGGCCGGCGTGAACCCGCTCGGGCTTTGCGCGGGTTCCCGCCAGCAGCCGGGTCAGTGCTTGACGAGAAGTCATCCGGCCCTTGAGCCGTGGCACGTGTTTCCTACCCATTTGCGGATCGGACAACCCAATGCTTATGCCCGCCTGTTTGCCCAGCGCAAAAATCGCGGAATCGAGACGACCTGCGGCAATATCCACTTCGACCTGACTGTCGGCATGCGCAGGAGCGGCAATCACAACACCCAGCACAGCCGCCGCTATGCTATTATGGTACCGCATCATCTCCGCTCAAAATCCAACCCTCTGCCTGTTTCCGGGCCCGCACGCCAAGCAATGCCGCAATCGGCTTGATATTTTCCGGATCCCGGCCCCGCAACTGAATGACACCGCTAAAGGGGCGCGCTGCAATATTGTCGGATACGGTAATGCTGACACCGAGATTGCGGCCCAGTGCTTCTGCGACCTGCGCCAGCGTCTCTCCGGTAAAGCTGAGCTGGCCGGTGCGCCAGGTGCCGACCTGTTCGATCGCAATGTCCGATACGGTTACCCGGTTTCTCGAGGCATCACGGTACAGGCGTTTCCCGGCGGGCAGACTGACATTCTCGCGCCCCGGATTATAGATGACGAGACCTTCGGATACCGCGACGTCGAGTATTTTATCGCTCGTCACAACGTTAAATTCCGTACCCGCATCGACCAAGCGGACATTGTCGGTATCAACAGTGAAAGGATCACCGTCATCATGTATGACGGTGAACAAAGCCTCACCCCGATCCAGCCGAGCATAGCGAGGTTTCTTGTGATCCAGGACAATTTTTGTGCCGCCATTCAGGGTTATCCGGCTGCCGTCAGGCAGGGTCACGATTTCCCGCTGTCCCGGTCCGGTCATCACGTCATAGGGCTGGGGCAACTGGGTCCAGATGCCCGCGCTCACCGCAGCGATGAGCGCAGCGGCGATAGCGCCAGACATCACCTGCCGCCGGGTCATCTTCCTGGCGGGTGCGGCATATTCATTATCGACCGGGCCGTCATTGGCCGGTTGCCGCAGGACCGAAACTTTCTCCGGATGGCTGGGCTTTTCCGATGGAGCGGAATCGAGGTCCTCCGCCAAAGCCACAAATTGATCTTCGGCCAGCAAGACGTTTTCATAGGCGATATTATGCAGGGCGTCCGCTTCAAGCCACCGGACAAAAGCGTCCCATTCGGCAAAATCAGCCTCGCGTGTACGCATCGCCCAGGCAATGGCCTGATCCCGGATCATGTCGTTCATTTCAGCCATAATATCTGTCCCGGGATATAGACGTCACGGCGCTTGCGATCCCGCATCCTAGTCTGCATCTTTGCTTTCCCTCCATGCCGCGAGCGCGCGATATGCCTTTTGCAAATCTTTTTCGACAGCGCTCAGGCTGATGCCCATTTCCTCCGCAAGCTGGCGCTGGCTTACGCCATTGATACGAAAGCGCCAGAACGTCCGGAACACTCGCGGACCCTCTTTGCCAATTTGCGCCTCGATCTCGGCAAGCTGCTGCCGCGCGACCAGCGCGCGGTCGGGGAGTGGCAGGTTTGAGACTTCCCCGGTTCCACAATTCACTTCGCTCCAGTCAAGGTCCCGCTGCCGCGCGCGCTGGCTCGTGCGGTAGTGGTCGTTCATCAAGTTGTTCGCCGAACGATAGAGATAGGGCAGCGGACTGATGATCGCACTGTCGTCCATATCTGCAACCCGCAGCCACAGCTCCTGCAATATATCCTCGGCATTATCACCGGCACCACGCGCCCGCAAAAAACGCAACAACGCATCGCGATGGTTCAGAAAAACAGCCTGAAGATCGTGCCCCGTCATGAACGGACGAATCTCTGCTGCTTAAGGACGGCAGGTCTTGGTGAACGGATCCATATCATTCTGCAAGTCCCGGTTGGTGCGAACACCGCGCCGAACATATCCGATTCTGCAACTGAGTCATGTTAAAAATTTATACATGGCCATGTGCCGCTGCTGGTTTTCGACAAATAATATCAGAAACTGTTGCGGGTTTCGATAAACGGCAACGTCTCAATCATCGGACCCATCCCGCGCCCTGTGGGTCCTTTTCCTCGGGTCTTTCCCCAGAGATCCGAAATCCAAATGGGGGAAGGTCAAAGACCTTCCCCCAGCTTGCCGGTAAAACGCGATCGACAGGAGCCTGCAAAATGATACGCATTGGACTTTTCATGATCTCATCCGTGCTCGCTGGCTGCGCATCTCCAACCCCCATCGAGTCTATTGCAGACCGGCCCGGGATGATCTTTATATCCCCTTTGGAAGTTTATGAAACGACCGAATGCATACCGTTGAATCAGGTGCGCTCCACCAGGGTCATTGATCGCACTGGCATTGCTTATGAGATGCCGGATCGCAAAGTCTGGTTCAATCGCCCCAGATGGGGTGCGTCAATGCTCGATGAGGATCTCGTCATATTGACAAGCGCGCACGCCAACATGATCTGTTCAGGCGATATCGTGCGATTTCTGGGCAATTCCCCGGTTGGTTTGCGAAGCGCGATCGCACTTGGGTCATTTGTTCGCTATTCTAGGGCCTGCCGTCCAGAAACCCGAAATCCGGATGAAATATGTGGCTGATCAGAGCGATCAACACCGAACCAGCCCTGATTGTCTTGGTTTTTGTCATGAAGCGGGACTACCCTGTTTTGCCCCGGTGCGGTGTCGACAAACTGTCGGGCACCCGCGATAAATTGGTCCACCGAAATATCGTTCTCATCCAGTGAAATGGAACGGACAACCTGAATATAGAGAGATTAGAGTCGGGTCGTTTCGACCAGACGAAAGTTCGTCTGTTTCCGCTTGCTCGGAATTACCGGAATTACTGTGACTGATGGTACAATTCCCAGTCGGATTGCTGTCCCGGGAGCCTACCCCTTCCGCCCCCGCAATATCGCCGTCACCAGTTCCAGGTCCTCCGGCTTGTCGACATCAATCGCCGCTTCCGCGATCGGCAGGACAACCGGCTCCGCCCGCAGCCCCATGCGCCGGCCGGCCTGCGCCATCGCGTCCTCGAAGCCGATTGTCCGGGTGATCGCCCGGAGGAGCAGCCATGCACCGAAACGGGCGAAGATTTTCCAGCCCTTCTTGCGATCCTTTTCGACCGCAGACCAGAACGCAACCGCGGGCTTTGCCGCTTCATTATGCAACGCGAAGAGATTGGCGCCGCTATAGGCTCCGCCGCGGAATCTGAGCCAGGTACGGCGGGCGTCGGTATAGGCGGCCAGCATCGTCCGGCGCTCGACCACACCGACCGCGACATCCTGTCCGCAGTGCCCCTGAAAGAAACACTCGAGAATTTCCCTGGTCAGCAACGCATTGTCCGCGGTGGTCACCAGCACCGGCCACGGGGCGATCTCGGTGCCGATAACGCCGTGGATGCTGGCCGCGATGCCGTCGTCTGAGCGGACGAACTCGATGCCCGCTTGCTTGGCCAGATCAGGGCTGATGCCGGTTTTCAGGTCTTCGGGCGATTGCGCCATCACAACGATCCTGCCGACATCGGGCGACGCGATCAGGGCGCGCGCCACCCGTTCGAGCATTGTCTGTCCGTTTATCGGGATCAGGGCCTTATGGGTGACGCCGCAATGGGCTGCCATCGGGTCGCCCCCGGGCCGTTGGCCAGCCAGGATTATCGCCGTCCAGAGCGGCTGCTGGTCCGCGTGCGGCTCACCGGCGGATATCTCGGGGTCACTAACAGGAGTCACGGGCGTCCTTATAATCTTTCCTCGCTCCCGGCCAAAGCCGGATGCGCAGACGGCCTGTTAGCCGCAGCGAAGGGTTTTGCATAGCGGGCCCTGAAAACAGCCTTGTCCGCTTTGCCGGGCGCGACCGCCGGGACCGGGGTCCCGTGGACTTTTGCAAAAAACTGTTCAAGGACAGGCGGCGGCGGATTGGTTCCGCATGCGCCGTGAGAGCACTGCACGTTCGGTCCGGTGCGCGACGATCCCGCCGGTCTCGCGACTGCGCTGGACGCTGTCACGCCGCTACCGGACGGATATTGGCAGACCCAGACGCGGGCCTTTATCTATTCCTTCGACATGGACGCGCGCGAACCGCCATCGCAGCGCGCAGCCGCCGCAATCGCCGAATTTCTGGATTTACCCGAGTAGAGCGAACCGGGTGCCTGACGCAGTCGCTTGTCAGAAATCGACCGCGATGCCCTTGTGCTCCCAGTCGCCATAGCGGGTCGGCCCGTTTTTATCGGCAATCTCCTCCGCTTTTTCCAGCGGATCGGGTTCCGGCACGGGCTTGTTCGGGGAAAGATGCGTGGGCGCCTTGACATGGGCCGGCCGCTCGCCGGCTTTTCTATCGCTTTCGGTCATGTTTTGCCTGTCCGCCAAATTGAATCGTCCCGCCTCAGACCCTATATTGAGCCTGTAACAGATATATTCAAGCGAGTAGAGACGATGAACTTCATGAAGACAACCATGCTATTGGCGGCGCTGACCGCGCTGTTCATGGTCCTGGGCTATTCGCTCGGCGGCAGCGGCGGTGCGGTCATCGCCCTGGTCGTCGCAGCGGGCATGAACCTGTTCACCTACTGGAACGCCGACAAGATCGTGCTGAAAATGCACAAGGCGGTCGAGGTCGATGCAAGCAGCCATCCCGAATTCTACAATATGGTCAAAAATCTCGCGCAGCGCGCCCAGCTGCCGATGCCGAAAGTCTATATCGTCGATCAGCCCCAGCCCAACGCCTTTGCCACCGGGCGCAATCCTGAAAATTCCGCCGTCGCCGCCACCACCGGCCTGCTCAGCATGCTCAGCCATGACGAGATCGAGGGCGTGATGGCGCACGAGCTCGGCCATGTGAAGAACCGCGACACGCTGATCATGACAATGGTCGCGACGATCGCCGGTGCGGTCTCGATGCTCGCCAATTTCGGCCTGTTCTTCCGCGACCGCAGCGCCGGGATCGCCGGCCTGATGGCGGTGCTGATCGCGCCCTTCGCCGCGATGATTGTGCAGATGGCGATCAGCCGCACCCGCGAATTCGGCGCCGATGCCGCCGCCGCGCAGATCAGCGGTAAGCCGCTGTCGTTGGCGGCCGCCCTCGGCAAGATTTCCGGCGTCGCGGCCCGGACGCCCAACCCGGTTGCCGAGCGCAACCCGGCCGCATCGCAGCTCTACATCGTACCCGGCGGCGTCCGCCAGATGTTCTCCACCCACCCCGCCACCGAAGACCGCATCGCGGCGCTGGAGGCAATGGCCGGCAGCGGCTCCGGTGGCTGGTCCGACCGGCCGGACGAAGTCGGCGACATGGGCCGCCGCAAACCGAGCGCGCTCGATCCGACGCGGTAGGGTTGCTTTAATTGTATTCTGACTTCTCGCGCTGTTATCGGTGATTAGCCGAATTCCCATGGAGCGTCGGACCGCACCAAGCAGGATTGCTTCTCAAAATCTGATTTGCGGAATTCATGCCGGCCTTTTTCAGGAAGCTTAACTTAGCTTTAAGTATCGTCGATGTCGGCAGGTGGCGTGGGGAGCGGACTGTCTGGTTTTGGCGTCTGCACAATGTAAAGCTGTCTAACGGTTAAACTTTGTAAACTACCCGGAAAACACTCACTCCATCTTCGTCTCGATTAGCCGCGATATACTTGGCGCGCTCGGAAGGTCAGTGTTTCCAAACACTATAATCGAAGTACCGTCAGAACGAAGGCGATACCTTGTGCTGACACCCGGTGCTCCGCCCGCAAGACCTGCTCCGCGCTTACCATCCACAAACTCTTTGCTGAAAATTGTTGTGAGCGATCCTGACGAGATGAGGTTGCCAGATCGCAGCGCTCGATCAAGCCTAGCAAAGTCGCCTACGGTCGAGTACCCGCCGCCGGCAGCCGTTCCATGACCCACGGCACTGTTTGGAACCAATGCTCGGCCAACAATGTCTTCTGGACTTTCGGGTATTCCGTCAAATCCATCGACCCTATATCCGATGGCCGTACCGGGTGGGATTTCACCAGTTTTATCGTAGCCACTAGATGTCATGCCTACAGGATCGAAGATACTGCTCTGGACATAGCTGTAGAAATCCTGACCACTGGCTTCCTCAATGATACGGCCCAACAGAATATATCCGGCATTGCTATATTCTGTGTTGGTCCCAGGCTTGAAAGCGAGAGGTTCCGTATCGAACAAACGCACGTAATCGTCATGAGTTCGCAACGTGCGCTTCGCTTCGTCCATCCTCTCACCAAAAATGTCGCCTAGCCCAGACTGCATTTTTAGCAGATGCATAACGGTAGCGCGCTCGCGAATTGTCTCATTTGGATATTCAGGGAGAAATCGGCCTACAGGATCAGAGAGAGCAACTTTACCTTCTTCGATCAGTTTCATCAGCGCAATTGCAGTGATTAGCTTTCCTGTTGAAGCCAAGCTGAAACGGGTTTCAGGTGTATTCGGTGTTCCTGTCGCTCGATTCTCAAGGCCATATGCTTCGAGAAAAATCGGTTCTGCATCTCTCACGACAGCCACCACTCCTGAAAATCCGGTCGCGCCGATTTGTGCTGAGATAGCCTCTCGTTCATCGGGGAACGGGGATGAATTTACGGCATCGCTGGAAAGGCCGCTTCCAGACGCTACATGAGAAGTGCACCCGCAAATACTCAAAATGAGAAGCGGTGTTAGTAACCTTGGCCGGAACATTAATGAGGTCTCCTTAAACATGACAACATCAGCTATCTCTGATAGCTACTTTGTATGAAAGACAATCTGCTGAGTAGTATGCCGCAGCTTTCGGCTTTGGCAATCAAATTACTGATGGCGAGACGAACGCTCGACATTCTTGAAATTTCGACCGAGGATGCCCGCACGGTAAAGGAAATTGCAGATAATCTTGGCAAGGGTGTCGAGCAAGTGTGGCACCACGTCAGGAAACTGGTGCAAGCTGACATATTGAGCGAGGTTGGTTTTAGAAAGCGCGCAGGAAGGGCCCAAAAACTATACAAGGCGAGCGCTACACAATTCTATGTTCCTGCCGACATTCGAACTACGACTGTGGGCAGGGAGCTCGAAAGAAAATTGCGGACCAGCATTGAGTATCAGGACCACGCGATTGGGGAGCTCTTTTCTTACGATGGAACACGCTGGAGGGTTGAAGATATTTACGAAAATGATGCCACGAGCGAACAGAAACAACACGAACTCTGGTTCATTGCCAACCTCAGCGCCGGTCAACGCGATGACTTACAAAGGGAGGTCATGGCGTTATTCAAAACTTATACTCAGAATCAGGCTGCATCAGCCAATCGGTCAATCGTCCGGTTTGCTTGTGCCGTCCTTCCGCCTGAACTCTCTTGAGAACGAAGATATCATAGATATCTGCCGGACTATGGATGAAGCATTAGTCTTTATTGCCGGCTTCCGGGCGCAAAGTTGCGCTTAAGTAGTGACCGGAATTGGGGCGGAAGCCGACCGGCTGCTACTATACCCGCGATAATTGTTTCGGCATCCCGTACCCACCCCGCCTCAATCCAAAAGCTTGAACAAACCGCCGGAAGGTCTATGCGGTGCCGCAGTGCAAACCACCCGGCTTGCGCGCGCCCTGGCGATCCGGGGCAAGCCTTTGCGGAACGAAAAAAATGAACCAGCCCAACAACGCTATCCCCGGCCTCGCCACGCGCCAGTGGGCTCTGCGCCTGCTCGACGCCGTTTGTCGGCGCGGAGAGACGCTGGACCAGGCGATGGCGGCGGCCACTGGCAAGCTCTCCAATCCGTCTGACAAGTCGCTGGCGCACAATATCGCCGCCAATGTCCTGCGCTGGATGACCGCGCTCGACGCGATGATCGACAGCGCGACCCGCAACCGGCTTGCCGATGATGCCAAGGCGCGGATGGCGCTGCGCATCGCGCTCGCCCAGGTATTGATCCTGGAAACCCCGCAACATGCCGCGATTGCGACCGCCTTGCCGCTGGTCCACGGCGGCCCGCGCCGGCTGGTGCATGGCGTATTCTCGACCGTCATGCGCGGCGTCGAATCGGGCGAGCTGAAACTTCCGGAATATCCGGAAGTCCCCGGCGAAACGCTGGACCGCTGGACCAACAATTGGGGCGAGGACGTCGCCCATGCAGCGACCCGCGCGTGGGCCTCCCCCGCGCCGCTCGACCTCAGCTTCCGGTCCGACGATGTCGGGACGCTCGAAGGCGAGAAGCTGGCCCCGAAACATCTCAGGATGCTTCCAAATCTTCCAATCACCGCGCTCGACGGCTTCGACGACGGCGCTTTCTGGGTGCAGGATCTCGCCGCCTCGATTCCGGCGCGTCTGTTCGGCGAAGGCAAGGGCCGGACGATATTCGATCTCTGCGCAGCGCCGGGCGGCAAGACCATGCAGCTGGCCAGCGCGGGCTGGAAAGTCATCTCGGTGGACAACAATGCTAAACGGATGGAACGCTTCCACGACAATCTCAACCGCACCAGATTGCAGGCCGAGGAAGTGATCGCCGACCTGATGCAGTGGGAACCGGCGGAACCGGCCGATGCGGTCCTGCTCGACGCGCCGTGCAGCGCCACCGGCATTTACCGGCGCCATCCCGATGTGCTCCACTGTATCGGCAGCCGCCAGATCGCCGACCGCGCGGAAACCCAAAGCGCCTTGCTCGACCGCACCGCACTATGGGTCAAGCCCGGCGGGACGCTGGTTTACGCGGTCTGCTCGCTCGAGCCGCAGGAAGGCGAGGAGCAAATCGAGGCCTTTCTCGAGCGCCATGACCAGTTTGTGATTGAACCAGTCACCGCCGACGAGCTGCCGACCGGCATATCACCGACCGAAACCGGCTGCGTCCGCACGCTGCCGACCACGCTGGCGGAACAGGGCCATGTCGACGGATTTTTCATCGCCCGATTGCGCCGGAAAGACTGATTTTCTACATATTGTGAACCTGTCCCCAATCTGTCCACAAGGGACTGTGGCAAGGCCTGAAACACGCCTTGCTTGCACCGGTCAAAAATCCTAAAGGCGGGCGCAATCTAAGGAAGAGCCATGTCCGACAGCATCCGTATCGCCCCGTCCATCCTTTCCGCTGACTTTGCCCGCCTGGGTGAAGAGGTGCAGGCTATCGACAAGGCCGGGTGTGACTGGATCCATGTCGATGTAATGGACGGCCATTTCGTGCCCAATATCACCATCGGACCCGCGGTCGTGAAGGCGCTGCGGCCGCACAGCGCCAAGCCGTTCGATGTCCATCTGATGATCTCGCCGGTCGACCAGTATCTGGAGGCCTTTGCCGAGGCCGGCGCCGACATCCTCTCCTTCCACCCGGAAGCCGGCGCGCATCCGCACCGCACTGTGCAGACCATCCACGCGCTCGGCAAGCAGGCCGGACTGGTGCTCAATCCTGCGACTCCGCTCGATATACTCGACTATCTGATCGACGATCTCGATCTGATCCTGGTGATGAGCGTCAACCCGGGCTTTGGCGGACAGAGCTTTATCGACAGCCAGTTGCGCAAGATCGAGGCGATCCGCAAGCGGATCACCGCCACCGGCAAGGATATAAGGTTGGAAGTCGACGGTGGCATCGACCTCACGACGGCGCCGCAGGCGATCGCTGCCGGTGCCGATACATTGGTTGCAGGCACCGCGACCTTTCGGGGCGGGCCGGATCATTATGCCGCCAACATCAGCGGCCTGAGGGGTGAATGACCACCGGCAAATCTGACCGGCTTGACCTGGGCGATAGCGACCCGGACGACGCAGTCACCAATGACGAGAATGACGTCGCAGGCGAAGGCCGCAGTCTGACCCTGCGTCATGACCGTGATCGTGGCCAGTCGCTCGCCGAACAGGCAACCATGCTCTATTACCGGATGACCTGGCGGATGCCGCTGCACCGGCTCCGCCTGTCCGGCAAATTGCCGTTGCGCCTGCTGGCGGTGCCGGTCGATCCGGTCGAGGGCGACCGGGTCCAGGGCATGGCGGTGCGCGCCGGATATTTCCTGTTCCGTGGTCTCAAGAAAAAGCACGAGAATATCGATTTCGCTGAACTCAGGCTGCCGCCGCAATTCGAGGATTATGTCCACCGCTTCCAGTGGCTGCGCGATCTCGACACAGCGGCGTCGCGCGATCAGGCGGTGCCGGTGGCGGAAAAACTGATCAGCCAGTGGCTCGATGCCAATGGCGGTGTGATCCGTCAACCAGCCTGGCGGCCCGACAATTGCGCCTGGCGGCTGCTGATCTGGGCCAGTCATGCACCGCTGATCCTCTCCTCCAGCGACCTGATCTACCGCTCCAAGCTGCTCAACAATATCGCCCGCACCGCCCGTCATCTCGACCGGACGGCGGACAAGGCGCATTCCAGCCTTGGCCGGCTGGTCGCGTGGAGCGGCGTGGTGGCCGCCTCCCTGCTGCTGCCCGAAGGCCGGGTGCGCCAGATTGTCGGTGAAGCCGGCCTGGAAAAGGCGATGGGGGAGTTTTTCTTTGCCGATGGCGGTACGGTATCGCGTTCGCCGCTCAACCAGATGGACGCAGTGATCCTGCTGTCGATGCTTAAACAGGTCTATATCGCGCGCAGGGAAGATGCTCCGGCGTTTCTCGAAGAAGCGCTCAACAAGGCTGTTCCGCCGCTGACCGCGCTCACCCATTTTGACGGAACGCTGGGCAACTGGCAGGGCAGCGGCGCAACCTCGCCCGAACAGCTGGCGCAGGTCGTCGAGGCCAGCGGCGTCCGCGCAAGACCGCTCCGGGAGGCGCGCGAATGGGGCTATCAGCGGGTTTCTTCCGGCCGATCGGTGCTGATTCTCGACGCAGCACCGCCACCGATTGCGCGCATGGCGGTTGCCGGCTGTGCCTCGACGCTGGCTTTTGAATTTTCCAACGGCGATTGCCGGATCATCAGCAATTGTGGCGGCGCAGGGCTGGTTGGCGCGACCATACCGGCGGCGCTCGCGCGGGGCCTGCGTACCACCGCGGCCCACAGCACCTTGTGTATCGCCGACAGCAACAGCACCTCGATCCTCGCTGATGGCAAGCTCGGGCGCGGGGTCAGCGAAGTCGAACTGTTCCGCCGCGACGTCGAAAATGCAACCCGGCTTGAGGCCAGCCATGATGGCTATGCCCGGCGTTTCGGCCTGATTCACAAACGGCTGTTGCTGCTTCGTTCGGACGGCCTTGAGCTGCGCGGCGAAGATATGTTGATCCCCGATGGCAAGAAACGCAGGCGCCGCAAGGACGATTTCGAATATGCGCTGCGCTTCCATCTCGGGCCGGATATCGAAAGCGATCTTATCTCGGAAGGCAAGGGCGTGCTATTGCGCCTGAAAGACGGAAACTTGTGGCAGTTCCGCTCGACGAGTGGTGAAATTCAACTGGAAGAAAGTGTCTGGGTTGACGGCATGGGCATAGGCCATGAAGTCCGGCAGATGGTGATCAGCGGAGCAGTGGGCAATGGCGGCGGAGCCACCGGCTGGCTGCTCAAACATATGGGGTAGAAATGACGGAAAATATCAAAATCAAACGCGCGCTGCTGTCGGTTTCGGACAAGAGCGGTCTCGCCGATCTCGGCAAGCAGCTGGCGGCAATGGGCGTTGCGCTGATCTCGACCGGAGGGACTGCCAAGGCCTTGCGCGAAGCCGGGCTCGAAGTTGCCGACATTTCCGATGTCACCCAGTTTCCCGAGATGATGGATGGCCGGGTCAAGACCCTGCACCCCAAGGTTCACGGCGGCCTGCTCGCCCGCCGCGACGACGCCGGCCATGTCGCCTCGATGGAAGAGCATGATATCGCCGCGATCGACCTGGTGATCGTCAATCTCTACCCGTTTGCCCAGACCGTTGCCAAGGGCGCGGAACGTGACAAGATTATCGAGAATATCGATATCGGCGGACCATCCATGGTGCGTAGCGCCGCCAAGAACCATGATTTCGTGACCATTGTCACCGATCCTTCGGATTATGACACATTGCTTGCCGAATTGCAGGAACATGATGGAGCCACCTCGTTGGCCTTCCGCAAGAATATGGCGGCCAAAGCCTTTGCCGCAACCGCCAGCTATGACAGCATGATCGCGCAATGGTTCGGTTTCGCCGATCAGGGCAGGATGTTCCCCGACACGCTGCCACTGACCATGAGCCGACCGGTCGAATTGCGCTATGGCGAAAACCCGCACCAGAGCGCCGCCCTCTATCTGCCCGACGGACCCTCGGCGCGCGGCATCGCGCAGGCTGAACAGCTGCAGGGCAAGGCGCTGAGCTATAATAATTACAACGACGCCGATGCCGCGCTCGAGCTGGTCAGCGAATTTCGCGATGGGCCGCCTACCGTGGTGATCGTCAAGCATGCCAATCCCTGCGGTGTGGCGAGCGCCGACAATATCCTCGATGCCTATAAAGCGGCGCTTGCCTGCGACAGCGTCTCTGCCTTTGGCGGCATCATCGCGGTCAACCGCCCGCTCGATGGCCCGGCTGCGGAAGCGATGACCGGTATCTTTACCGAGGTCGTTTGCGCACCCAGTGCCGATGACGAGGCCAGGGCGATTTTTGCGAAAAAGAAAAACCTGCGCCTTTTGCTCACCGGTGAATTGCCCGATCCAGCGCGCAGCGGCATGGGTTTCAAATCCATCGCCGGCGGTTTTCTGCTCCAATCCCGCGACAACGGCCAGATTGCTCGTGATGATCTGAAATGCGTCACCAAGCGCCAGCCGAGCGAGCAGGAAATGGCCGATTGCCTGTTTGCTTGGACGGTTGCCAAACATGTCAAATCCAACGCGATTGTCTATGCCAAGAACGGTTCTACCGCTGGAGTAGGCGCAGGCCAGATGAACCGGCTCGAATCCGCACGGATCGCTGCATGGAAAGCCCGCGATGCAGCGGAAAAGGCTGGCTGGGACGAAGCCCGCACCATCGGCTCAGCGGTTGCTTCCGACGCTTTCTTCCCGTTCGCCGACGGTCTGCTGGCCGCGGTCGAAGCGGGCGCAACGGCGGTAATCCAGCCCGGCGGATCAATCCGCGATGACGAGGTGATTGCCGCCGCAGACGAAGCGGACCTCGCGATGCTGTTCACCGGCATGCGCCATTTCCGGCATTAGGAATCTTCGCCAGAGCACAAGCATCAATCCCGCCTGTGCATTCCGTCCATCATCACAGCCCTACCTCGGGGGAGGCCAGGAAAACGGCAGACGGGTTTCCCCTGTCGCCGATCCCGACGGCGCGAACCGGCGTTCGATAAAGATGCCGTTGCCACTATGGTCAATGGCAACCACCGTGCTGCACCGCGTCCCGTAAACAGGGTTGAGCACGAAGATGGCGGAATGCTCGGGTTCCGGTTCGGATTGTGTGTTCGGGCCTGAACGATCTTCGGGTGCGTAGCTGCTCCGGTCGAGCAGACAATCAAACAGCATTGCGGGATCATCCGACTCTGTCGCTATCCACTTCCCCAATGCATAGTTGAGCCGCGGAGACTTGAGCCACGGCTGGCGGATATTGCCGTTCGAAAGCCCGTGAATACCGGGATTGACGATGGCGATGCTCCGTTCGGGCCGATTGGTGTGAACCAGCGCTTCGTCCTGTGTCACGGTGATCAGGTTGAACGGATTGAAATCCGAATATTCGGCGGCCGCAATATCGGAATAGCGGCCGTTCCCCGACAGAAAGTCCTTCAACAAGTCACCGCGCGATGCCCGGTCCGGCTGCGGTGCACCGAAGCCGTATAGATTGGTAACAACCGCAAACCGCCCCTGTTCGGAAACCCCAAGCCAGGTTCCGCCTGCCAGCGAATCCCTGCCGGCCAGCAAGTGATCGGGCTTGTCCCAGCGGTGCGCGGGTTCTGCCGGCCGCGCATGCAGTTCATCGCGGTTGCCGATGGCAACCAGCAGCCATTTCGGATGGGCTTTCCAGGCAAGGGAGACGATACACACGGGCCGAATATTAGTCGGTTAAATTCAACTTGCGACCAAAATCTCGAGGCGCTCCGAAATATAAAATAGCGGGAACATGGGCACTGCGTCCATTTCCTGGTGAAACCTTGCCCGGCTCCTTGATGATCGTACGACTGGCCACGTCTGTCGGGCATTTGGATATGCCCCTCAACCACAGTGCATCAATGGGATTTGCGAGATGGACCCCTGCCTGAGCAGTGGAATCCCTATTCCGGCGTGGCCGCCTGTGCATTCTGTCCGTCGCCTTCCGGCGCGGCGATGATGTCACGGGTCACGCTGCCCTTGTCGACGGTGAAAGTTTCCGGATCACCGACCGAGGAGCGGATCCCGGCATCGGAACTGCCGGCCTGGCCGACGATCGCCGATTCGGTCACGCTGCGCGCCTGCGGGCCGCCGAACAGGGCTTCCAGAGTCTGTTGCTGCAAACCGCCGGTTTGCGGGCGAGGCTGGCCGGGCTGCGGCGGGGTCAGCGTGAAATCGGGCGGGATTACCAGCGGTGGCTGGCGCGAAACCGCGAATTCATCGGGCCGGTCGCGGTCGAACAGCCCGCTCGAGCCGCAGGCGGTCAGGCTGGCCAGCGAAACAAGGCTGATGGCGACGGTGGATTTACGCATGTTATTATCCCTCAAAAATCTCTTGCGGAGCCTGATAGCGCGCTCCTGCCACACGTCAACTTTCGTCAAGCTGAACATGGTCTTTTGTCTCGTCCTTCTTTTCGCCGATTAGCAGCGCGCGCGCAAGCAGGATCACCACGCCGATGGTGATACAGGCATCGGCGAGGTTGAATATCAGGAAGGGTCGGAATTCACCGACGTGCAGATCGGCAAAGTCGGCGACATAGCCAAGCCGCGCGCGGTCGACGATATTACCCATCGCCCCGCCCAGCACCATGCCCAGCGCGACAATGTCCCATTTGGCCTTTTCCCTGTTCATCCAGACCCACACGGCAATGCCGATCAAGCCGGTGAGCGTGACCAGCGCCCAGCGCTGGAAATCGGTCGACGCGGTCAGAAACCCCATAGAAACCCCGTAATTTTCCGCCCAGGTCAGGTTGAAAAACGGAATCAGCTCGATCTGGCCTCTGGCCGGAAGCTGGAGCAGATCCATCACGACAAATTTGCTCGCCTGATCGAGGAGAAAGATCAGAAAGGCGATGATCAGTCCGGTGCGGCGGTATTTCTTGATTTGTGCACTATCAGTCATATCAAAATCCGTTCCCAACAGCGGCATCGTGAAAGAAATAGTCGTCATCCTGAACTCGTTTCAGGACCCCGCCAGGCTTGGCGCTCTGTCGCGAGAGATCCTGAAACCAGTTCAGGATGACGGGTGAGAGAAAAACGCTCACGCCAATACCTCCGCACAACGCCCGCAAAGCGCGCCATCCTCTTCCACCTCGGGAAGCAGCCGCCAGCAGCGACCGCATTTGTGATTGTCCGTCTTGGTGACTGCAATCGCATCGCCATCAGACACGTCCGCGACAATCGCCAGTTCGGCAAATTCCTGCGCGCTGATCGGCAGATCGGCCATCGGATAGACGACTTCCGCTTCCAGACTGGAACGGATGGTCTTTTCGCGGCGCAACGGTTCAATGGCTTCGGTGACCTGTTCGCGGGCATCGCGAACGATTCCCCATTTTTCCGCAAGCCCCGCGTCGGACCAACCCGCATCAACCTCCGGCCATTCCTTCAAATGGATCGAATCCTCGTCATCCGGGAACCGGCTCTGCCAGACCTCTTCGGCGGTAAACACCAGCACCGGCGCGATATAGCGGGTGAGAGCGTGGAACAAGATGTCCATCACCGTGCGATAGGCGGCGCGCTTGTCGGACTGGACGCCAGTGTCCAGATTGACGTCGCAATAGAGGCAATCCTTGCGGATATCGAAGAAAAAGGCGCTGAGATCTTCCTGCGCAAAGGCGTTCAAGGTCCGCATATAGGGACCAAAGGCGAAATCATTCACGTGCTGCTTCAGCTCCGCGTCAACCTCGGCTAGCCGGTGCAGGATATAGCGTTCCAGTTCCGGCATATCGGCCGCGGCGACGCGTTCGGCATCGGTAAAGTCGCCCAGCCCGCCCAGCATATAGCGGAATGTATTGCGCAATTTGCGGTAGCTGTCGGAAACCCCTTTCAGGATTTCGTCGCCGATCCGGTGATCCTCGGTAAAATCGACGCTCGCCGTCCACAGCCGCAGGATGTCCGCGCCCTGCACATCGATGATCTTGTTGGGATCGAGCGTGTTGCCGAGCGACTTCGACATTTTCTTGCCGGTCTTGTCGAGCGTCATGCCGTGGGTCAGCACCGCCTTGTACGGCGCCCGCCCGCGCGTGCCACAGGACTCCAGCAGGCTCGACTGGAACCAGCCGCGATGCTGGTCGCTGCCTTCCAGATAGAGATCGGCCGGCGACTGCTGGTCCGGCCATTTGCCGCTTTCCAGCACGAACGCATGGGTGCAGCCGCTGTCGAACCAGACGTCGAGAATATCGGTGATCACCTCATAATCGTCGAGGGTGTAGTTGTTGCCAAGAAATTCCTGATGATCGGCGTTGAACCAGGCATCGGCCCCGCCGGTCCTGAACGCTGCGATAATGCGCGCATTGACCGCCGGATCGTTGAGATATTCGCCGCTCTTGCGATTCACATAAAGCGCAATCGGCACGCCCCAGGCGCGCTGGCGGCTAAGCACCCAGTCGGGGCGGCCCTCGACCATCGATTCGAGACGCCGCCGTCCGCGTTCGGGCACAAAACGGACCTTGTTGCGAATCTCGTCGAGCGCGATGTCGCGGAGGGTGGGCGAATCCGTTAGCCCTGAGCTTGTCGAAGGGCGCTTCTCGTCAGAGAGGCGTGGTTCGACAGGCTCACCACTAACGGATGTTTTCCCCTTTCCTCCCTGCGCCGAAGGCGTGGGGAGGGGGACCGCCGCAGGCGGTGGAGGGGCCGTAAGCGCCTCATCCATCGGCACAAACCATTGCGGCGTGCAGCGATAGATAATCTTCGCCTTCGACCGCCAGCTGTGCGGATAGCTATGGGTAAAATCGGCGCTGGCCGAGAGCAGTGCGCCCGCGTCGCGCAAGTCCGAACAGATCGGGCCTTCCGGGCCGTTGAATTTCTTGTTGATCACCGATCCCGCGCGCTCGTCGCCACGCGGTAGCCAGGCCCAGTCCTCGCGATAGACGCCGTCCGCATCGACCGCAAACACCGGATTGATGCCATGGGCCTTGCACAGATCGAAATCATCCTCGCCATGATCCGGCGACATATGGACCAGCCCGGTACCCGCATCGGTGGTGACAAAATGCGAACCATCAAGGAACGGGCGCGGCTTGGTGTAGAATTCGCTGTCCGGAAAGAATGAGGCCATAGGGTGCTCTGCAACCGTGCCTTCCAAGTCTTTCCCCAATCCTTGCCACATCACTTTGTGAGGAAATTCTATCAAGGTTCGACCGTCATGGTTTTCGGATTTTATTCTTTCGATCAGACTATCAATCAGTTCTGACGCAATCAGAACTCGAAGGCCACTTGCTTCCATGGCTGCCGAGCCAGCCAGTGATTCTGGATCATCTTCATGAAAGTGAATTGCGACTGGACCCAATTCTACCAGCGAATACTCAATTTCTGCCCCATAAGCGATTGCCTGGTTAACTGGGATTGTCCACGGTGTGGTCGTCCAAATTACAGCTTCGGTATCCACCAAATCTGAAACAGGACTTTCTTTTATTGTGAAAGCCACATCAATCTGGGTCGAGACAATATCCTCATATTCCACCTCGGCCTCGGCCAGCGCGGTTTTCTCCACCGGCGACCACATCACCGGCTTGGCGCCGCGATAGAGCTGGCCGGCTTCGGCGAATTTCAGCAATTCGGCAACAATCGCCGCCTCGGCGGCATAGTCCATCGTCAGATAGGGCTTGTCCCACTCGGCCAACACGCCGAGCCGCTTGAATTCCTCGCGCTGCACATTGACCCAATGGTCGGCATAAGTGCGGCACTCGGCGCGGAATTCGCTGGCCGGAACATCATCCTTATTCTGCTTCTTCTTGCGATATTCTTCCTCGATCTTCCATTCGATCGGCAGGCCGTGACAATCCCAGCCGGGCACAAACGGCGCGTCCTTGCCGAGCAGGCTCTGCGAACGGACGACCAGATCCTTCAGCGTCTTGTTGAGACTGTGGCCGATATGGATATTGCCATTGGCGTAGGGCGGGCCGTCGTGCAGAATGAATTTCTCGCGACCGGCGCGGGCCTCGCGCAGCCGCTCATAAAGACCAATTGTCTGCCAGCGCTCCAGGATCGCCGGTTCCTTGCTCGCAAGGCCGGCCTTCATCGGGAAATCGGTTTTCGGCAGGAAAACCGTGTCTTTATAATCTGTTTTGCTGTCGCTCATGATCGCCGGGGATTAGGGGAGGCGGGGCGCGGGTGCAAGCGGGATTTGTGCAGTGCGGGAGCGGGCCATTCCGTTGGTCATTGCGAGGGCTGAAAGCCCGTGGCAATCCAGTGCGGCAAGCGACGCCCTGGATTGCTTCGCTTCGCTCGCAATGACGAACAACGCCGCCTAGGCCAGCAATTCCCGCGCCCGGTCACAATCCTGTTCCATCTGCACCTTCAGCGCGTCCAGATCATCAAACTTCTGTTCGCCGCGCAGGAAATGGTGCAGCTCGACTTCGACAGTCTGGCCATAGAGGTCTTCGCTGAAATCGAAGAAATGCGGTTCGAGCAATTCTTTCGGCGGATCGAACATCGGGCGCACCCCGAGGCTTGCCGCCCCGTTCAGCACCCGGCCATCGGGCAGGCGGCCCTTTACCGCATAGATTCCGTATTTTGGGCGCAGATAATGGCCCATGTCGATATTGGCGGTAGGATAGCCGAGCATCCGGCCGTTCTTGTCGCCGTGGATGACCTCGCCCTGGATCGTGAAGGGCCGGGTCAGCAGCCGCGCCGCTTCTTCGCATTTCCCCTCTTTCAGCGCCGCGCGAATACGGCTCGAGGAGACGACATCATCGCTATCGCTGATCGGGCTGACCGCTTCGCTTTTCAGTCCGTGCGCCACACCGACCTCGCGCAGCAGGTCGACATTGCCCTTCGCGCCCCTGCCGAAGGTAAAATCCGCTCCGGTCACCACGCCCGCAGCGCCGAAGCGATCGACCAGCAGCTTCGTGATAAAATCCTCTGCCGTGGTCCCCGCCAGCCCGGCGTCAAATTCGAACACCAGCATCGCGCTGGCACCGGCATCGGCAAACAATCGCTGGCGCTGGTCGAGCGACGTCAGCCGGAACGGCGCGACATCGGGCTTGAAAAAGCGCACCGGGTGCGGATCGAATGTCGCGATGATCGCCGGACGTCCTTCGTCCCGCGCCCAGCTCAGCGCCTTGCCGGCGACCGCCTGATGGCCGAAATGGAAACCGTCAAAATTGCCCAGCGCAAGTATCGCCCCGCGCAGGTCGCCCTCGATCCCGTCTTTTCCGTTCAGTCTGATCATCGAATCGCTATTGCGGGTTTCTTCGTATGTTTCAACAAGCTCGTCATGCCAGCGTAGGCTGGCACCCAACCCGCATCCGAAGAGCGACCTTCACTATTGGTCTAGGCCCCCAGCCTTCGCTGGGGCGACGGGTTGCGCCATAGGCTCGATCCCCGCTCTAATCACCCGCAGAGCATTCAAACCCATCACCGCGCGGATTTCCGCTTCGCTAAACCCCGCATCGATCAGCGCCTGGGTAATCTGGACAATCCCGCTGGTATCAAAGCGCGTGGTCACCGCGCCGTCAAAATCGCTGCCGAGCGCGACATGCTCGATCCCGACCAGATCGCGCACATGTTTCGCCGCCCTCGCAAAGCTCGCGGGATCGGTGTCGCACATCGCCCCATCCCAGTAGCCCAGCCCGATGATCCCGCCGGTCGCCGCCACGCCCCTGATCTCTGCATCGGTCAGATTGCGGTTGACCCCGCACACCGCCTGCACCCCGCCGTGGCTGGAGACCACCGGACGCCGCGCCATCTTGAGAATGTCAGCGACGCTTGCGTGGCTGCTATGGGCGATATCGACAATTATCCCCATATCCTCCATGTCGCGGACGATAGTGCGGCCAAATTCGGTCAGCCCGCCCTTTTCAATGCCATGCATCGACCCGGCCAGTTCATTGTCGAAAAAATGCACCATTCCCGCCATGCGCATCCCAGACGCATAAAGCTTTTTCAAATTGCCGCGCTCGCCTTCCAGCGTCTGCAGGCCTTCGGCCGAGAATAGGACACCGATTGGAGTCTGTTTTAGTGCCGTGTCATCGGGTGGAGTTTGGAAAAATCCAAATCTGTTAGAGTTGTCTCGCTCCGCTATCAAATCAATGACATCATCTTGAGACCTAATCTGGACAAATTTGCTTCCTAAATCACCAGATTTGGAAGCAGCTACTGCTGCATCAAGTTTCTGCGCATGATAGAGTTGCCGCTCGAGCAGCGAAAACCACGTCCGCATCGGTTGCAGCTGGGTAATCGCGAGCAGGGTGATATTGTCGGTATCGGCGCTATTGCTGTCGTAATTCTGGCCCCGGGGCGTTTTGGTCACGCTGGAGAAAATTTGCAACCCGACATTGCCCGCTTTCAGGCGCGCGAGATCGATATGACCATAATCAACGCTGTCGGTAATCTTGCGCTTCCACAGCAATGTGTCGCCGTGCAGATCGACAATCATCAGACTGTCGTGCAGCTTTTGCGCTTCGGCGCTAATCTCCGGCAGCGGCTTGCCGTCGATCATATTGGTCTGTTTGTCGAACCATGCCGGCCCAAAAATCAGGAAAGCGACGAGGGCGATCGCGATGAAACCCAAAAGTGTCAGCGCGATTTTCTTCATCCGGCTTTCCTCTTCAGCGTGACAAAGCTGTAGCCGGGCTTGTCGTCCCTCGCAGCATGATCCTCGCGCGCCGTCTCTTCCCATACGGCTTTGTCAAACGCCGGCATTTTGGTGTCGCCCTTCGGCTTGACATGCACTTCGGTGAGTTCGATCCGGTCGGCCCGGCCGAGAAACGTCTTGTAGACTTCCGCACCGCCGATTACCGCAATATGCGGCGCATTGGCTATTTTCAGGGCGCTTTCGATACTGTCCGCGATCTCCGCACCGTCGGCTTCCCAATCCTGGTCTCTGGTCAGTACGATATGCCGCCGTCCGGGCAACATGCCGGGCAGGCTGTCAAATGTCTTGCGGCCCATGATCATAGGTTTGCCCATGGTCATCGACTTGAAACGCCGCTGATCTTCAGGCAGGCGCCAGGGAATGGTGTCGCCGTCGCCAATCACGCCATTGTCGGCGCGGGCGAGGAAGAGAATGATTTCAGGATGGTTCATGCGCGACGCCTAGCGCAGTTCCACCAGACTGCAAATTAGAAATGCAATTTTGTAACATGGCCCATTTTGCGACCCGGCCTGCTCTCGCCCTTGCCATAGAGATGGAGATGGTTGCTACCGTCGGACAGCAGGCTCTGCCAGTCGTCGGCCTGCGCCCCGATCAGATTGTGCATCTCGACCTTTTTCGCAGCGAGCCCGGTATCGCCGAGCGGCAGGCCGCAAATCGCCCGGATATGGTTTTCAAACTGGCTGGTGACCGCACCCTCGATCGTCCAGTGGCCGCTGTTGTGCACCCGCGGTGCCATTTCGTTGAAAACCGGTCCGCCCTCGGTGGCAAAAAATTCGCAGGTGAGCACGCCGACATAATCCATTGCGTTAGCCATCCGGGCGGCCAGCGCGCGGGCGGGTTCCTGCTGTTTCAGTATCGCGTCGGGAGCGGGTACGACCGAGTGCGCCAATATACCGTGTTCATGGACATTATGCGGCGTGTCCCAGAATCGGATTTCGCCATCCTGCCCCCGCACGAGGATCACCGAAAATTCATGGCTGAAGGTCACGAATCCTTCGGCAACGCAGGACTGATGCGCCACCGCTTCCCAGTGGCTGTCGAGATCGTCCCCCGGCTGGATTCGCGACTGGCCCTTGCCGTCATAGCCCATGCGGATGGTCTTGAGGATCGCCGGGACCCCGATCTCCGCGATCGCCCGGTCGAGCGCCGGGCGATCGCTGACTTCGGCAAAGGGGGCGGTGGTCCCGCCATGCTCGCGGGCGAAATTTTTTTCGGCGATCCGGTTCTGCGCGATATCCAGTGCCGCGATCGGCGGATGAAGCGGAGCGCAGTTTTCGATCTGGTGCAACGGATCTACGGGAACATTCTCAAATTCAAAGGTGATCACGTCGCAGCTTTCGGCGAAGCCGGTCAGTGTCGGGATATCTTCATCCAGCCCCTGGGTAAATTGAGCGGAGACTTCGGCCGCCACGCTGTTGGCATGGGATGCATAGATATGGCAGCGATAGCCGAGCTGCGCCGCTGCCGCGCTGAGCATCCGGCCGAGTTGGCCGCCGCCCAATATACCGATGGTTGATCCGGGGGGAAGTGTCTGCATTATGTCCGCTTATTCGGGCTTGTCGGCAATGGATTCGGTCTGTGTCGTGCGCCAGGCCTCCAGTCGCTCCGCCAGCGCCGGGTGCGAATTGGCGAGAATGGCCGCAGCCAGCAGCGCTGCATTTTTGGCACCCGCTTCTCCGATCGCCAACGTACCTACCGGGACACCCGCAGGCATTTGGGCAATCGAAAGCAGACTGTCGATACCGCTCAGCGCTTTTGACTGGATCGGCACGCCGAGCACCGGGACGCGGGTCATCGAGGCCGTCATGCCGGGCAGGTGGGCCGCCCCGCCGGCACCGGCAATAATCACTTTCAGTCCGCGTTCCACAGCAGATGATGCATAGTCATACAGACGACCGGGTGTGCGGTGCGCCGACACGATCTTTTCTTCATGCGCGACACCCAGCTGATCGAGGATATCGCTCGCAAGCTTCATCGTCGTCCAGTCGGACTGGCTGCCCATGATAATTCCAACCGGAGGAGGTGCTTCGACCATCTTTGCCCCTGACAGATGCTACGGAAGCAATGCGGTTTAGTAGGGAAATGGCGCGGACGCAATGACACATGTGCAGCACGCGGAATTTCGCATCGATGAACGGGGTGATTGTCTGCCGCTGGTCTATTCTGGCGGTGCCCATGTTATCAAAAGACTTGAGAAAGAAATCATTCTGTTGTATTTGCAAATAGATAAAAATATAGGGCCGAACAAACAGCAAGCGGCAAATAATATGCAGAAGCATTCGACAAGCAGTGAGTCAAATTGTCCCAATTGTGTCTTATTAAAACAGGAGATAGGCGCGTTGAAAGCCGATCTCGCCGAATTGAAACAGCACGCATTTGGTGACGTGCTCACCGGGCTGTGGAACCGCCGTTACTTTATCAAGAGTCTGAAAGATCGAATTGCCCGTTGTCAGCGTTACGGCGACAATACTGCGGTGCTTTTTCTCGACGTCGATAATTTGAAAATGGTGAACGATGAGTACGGCCATGCGGCGGGGGATGCGCTACTCGTGCGTCTGGCTGAAATTTTGAAGCAGCACACCCGGACATCGGACGTGGTGGCGCGGATCGGCGGCGATGAATTCGGTATCTTGCTCGACAATCTCGATGGTGATCGGGTGGTCGAAAAGATCGGCTTTCTCGACAAACAGTTCGGCTCAGCCAATTGCACGTACAAGGACACACATCTACCCTTGGCTGCGGCCATAGGCTATTGCTTCGTGGGACCCAAGGATACTGTCGAAGCCCTGATGTCGAGAGCCGATGCCGCAATGTATCGTGATAAGGAAAAGCCCGCCTAGTTGTTCCGGACTATCGCTCCGCCAGATAATAGCGTTCGATTTCCTTCAGATCCTCATCCAGTTCATAGACGATTGGCTGGCCGGTTGGGATTTCCAAACCGGTAATCTCGTCATCGGCAATATTGGAAAGATGCTTTACCAGCGCCCGCAGGCTGTTGCCATGCGCTGAAATCAGCACCCGTTTGCCGTTCTGCAATTCGGGAGCGATCCGGCTCTTCCAATAGGGCAGAACCCGCGCGATCGTGTCTTTCAGGCTTTCGGTCGCCGGGACTTCGATCCCCTTGTAGCGCGGGTCGCTGGACATTTGATATTCGCTGTCTGCGGCCATTGGCGGTGGCGGAGTGTCAAAACTGCGCCGCCAGATATGGACCTGTTCATCACCGTGCTTGTCGCGCGTTTCCTGTTTGTTGAGGCCCGTCAGGCCGCCGTAATGCCGCTCGTTGAGACGGTAGTTTTTCTCCACCGGCAGCCACAGACGGCCCATTTCCTCCAGCGCCAGATGGAGCGTCTTGATCGCGCGGGTCTGGACGCTGGTAAAGCAAAGCTCCGGATCGATGCCCTTTTCCTGCATCAGCCGCCCCGCTGCCAGCGCTTCCTCCGTACCCTTGATGGTAATGTCCACATCCCACCAGCCGGTGAAGCGGTTTTCAAGATTCCATTGCGACTGGCCGTGGCGAAGCAGGATGAGTTGGGGCATGGATTGTCCTTAATTTGGTGTTTTCACTCCCCTAGCGGCGATGAGATGGGTCGCCAAGGGTGATTTCAGGCGAATATGCGGGTCATCGTATAATAGGCACCCAGCGAGCCGACCAGATAGAGAACCGGGCGGGTCAACCATTTTGGCCGATCGATTGTCAGGTGCCCGATCAACCAGTAACCGCTCATCATTGCACCAACAAACAGGATCTGGCCCAGTTCCACGCCCAGATTGAACAGCAGAAGCGCCCAGATTTCCTGACCTTTGGGAAGCCCGATCTCGGCAAGCGCTCCGGCAAATCCCAACCCATGTAGCAGGCCGAAACCCGCTGCGACGATCCATGGCTGTCTGATCGTAAGGCTGGTCTTGCCAGCCTGCTTGCGGACCACTTCGATTGCCAGGAAAAAAATGCTCAATGCAATTAGCAGTTCCACCGGTTCGCCGGGCAACCGGAACAGGCCCAGCGCCGTGATCGCCAGAGTGAGGCTGTGCCCGATTGTGAAGGCGCTAATCACCCAAAGAATCTTCCGCCACGGCGTAAGCAGCAGCAGACCGAGAACGAACAACAGATGATCCCAGCCGAACAGCATATGTTCGGCGCCGATCCGCAGATAGGCGCTGGCCGGGGAGCCGCTGGCCTTTGTGGCCAGATCGAACGCGCTGTCCGCCGGGCGCAACAATCGCGTCTGCTCGCTGCCATCGGCCCTCTTCAAGCGGACAAAGACATCGGTCAGCGTCCGGTCGAGCCCTTCGATCGCAACCACGCCGCGATCGAGCCGACACGGCACCCGCCAGCTCTCGATGATCGCGGTGCCGGTAAAGCGCTGGTCGGTCGTGGTCGGCGGCGGACAGTGTTCCGGAAGCACAGGCCGCATTCCGAGCTTGCGCCCCGACAATACCGGCTGTTTCCAGACCACCGAGACCGTGCCGTCTGCCTGCTCGGTCAGTTCCAGCGCCGCCGGTCGTATTTCATGCGCACTGCCCGCCGCCGGCCAGATCAGCGCAAACAGCAGGAGCGCCCCGATCCATGGCATGCTGCACCTGGCTACCGGGGCTATCGGAGAGGCGTTCATTCCGCTTGCTCGACCACCACGTCATAGCGGTCGATCAGCGCGGCGAGGGAATCGCGCTTGGCGCGGGCATTCTGTTCGTCCTGCCAGACCGCCAACACCCTGTCCCGGATCGGTTCGAAGCGCGCGCTGGCGGCTTTGTCGACCGTCTCCACCCGCACCAGATGCAGGCCGAAGGCGGATCCGATCGGCCGGCTCCAACCACCGGCTTCGAGATCGAAAATCGCTTTGGCAAAATCGGGGCCGAATAGCCGCGTTACCTCGTCTTGCGGAACGGCGGCATAGCTGCGTTTCTGGATGAAGGGATCGCCCAGCGATTGCCAGTTTGCACCTGATCGCAATTGCTTCAGTGCGCCAATTGCGGTGGTTTCTATCCGGTCTCCATGCTTTTCCGGACTGAAGTAGACATGGTGGAAGCTGCGCAGCTCCGGTGCCGCAAACTGCTCCCGATTGGCCTCGAACCAGCTTTTGAGTTCGCGGTCGGTCGGTTCTTCCGCTCCGCTTGTTTCGCCGACCAGAAAATCCATCTTCTGCGCCAGCCGCCGCCGGATGATCGTATCGCCATCGCCGAGTCCCAGCCGTTCGGCTTCCCGCACCAGCACTTCTTCCAGCACATATTGGTCGATGATCTGCTGCCGGTCTTCCCCGGTTGGCGGCCGTCCCGCCGTGCCCGCCCAGATATTCTCCAGTCTCTCGATCTCGGCGGCGCTTACGATTATGGTGCGGCCGCGTTCGCCCTGCCAGCCATTCCAGAATTGGTTGAGTCCGACGAGCAGCAGCCCGATCAGGACAAAATGCGTGATCGGATCACGAAATATTCTCACGCTGTTTTCCTGTCAGATCAGGCCGTCGGCACGTACCAGATGGGAGAAGACCATGCGCGTTCCTGAATCGTTTTCTGCAGCGCCGGGTTCGGTGGCACTCCGGCACGCAAAGCGTCCCAGGTCGACCAGCGACACACCGGATTTTCCAGCACGCGCACATAGTAGGATGCGCGCTGGCCCGCCCGGTGCTCGGGATCGCGCCAGAAGGTCTTAAGTTCCGGGGCGCCCTTGTCCGCAGAAATCGAACAGTCGCTCAGATTCACCTTGGCACCGTTATTTGGGCAGCGAAAATTCGCGTCGGGTTTGCCGCCGTCGCTGCAGGCCACATCAAACACTTTTTCTCTGGCTTCGCCGCCGTCGGTCCAGACCTTGATTATCTGCACCCGCTGGAGCGGAGCGCTCATCGCGTCGCGCATCGCCCAGATGATGAAGCCCGGCGTCCGGCTACCGACCAGATCGCCGCCCATCGGCACACCATTTTTGTAGGCCTTGCTCACCATTTCGGGGTCATCGAGCATCGTCTCGTCAAAGCCAAAGCCGCCGAAGAAGCGCAATTTGATCCGGGTTCCGGTGGTCGCATAGGTTTCCTTGCGCCGCATCGCATCGAAAATGGCTTCGCGGCTGTTCTCTTCCGCCCACACCGCAGCATAGCCCGCGGCGCTCCAGCGCGAGAACCAGTTTGCGGCATTGGGATCGACGGTCACGCCTTCCCAGCTTTTCTTGCCGCCCGGCGGAATTGATCCTCTCGATTCGGGTGAGCCGTCGAGTAAACCGACCTTTGACCAGAATTTTTTCTCGTCAAACGAGCCGCCGGCGACATGGGTGTCGCTCGATCCGATAAAGCCGAAATGGAACGGATCCGCCCCGATTTCCATGGTCAGCTTCAGACCGTTGGCGATCGCCTGTCGGACATAATCACCGGTCCCGGTCTTGGACACGACCATCGAACTCAGAAGCTTGTCGTAAATCTCGAAATCCGCCCATTCGTCATTGGGCGACAGCGAGGGATGGGTTTCCGACGTGCCCTTGACCTGGGTGATTTCGACGATCGGCTCGTTGCGGATGCGTTGCTCGGCATAGGCCTTGGTCAGTGGCTGGCCGTTATAGGTCTCCATCTTGAACATCTCGCCGTCGGAGACATTGCTGTTGTGCGGGATCGACATGGCATCATTGCCGGCTTCGCGCTGATTGTCCATCCAGGTCCACAGGTCTTCCGGGTTGGGGGAATCGACCGTGGCAAAGGGCATGGCGGGCGCGGATCCCCGGAACACGACGTTGCGGTGCAGATTGCCACCGGCAAATCCGCCGGCCCGGCCGCGGGTAACGCGGGTTGCGGTATATTCATAGCCGGCGAAGGTGGTAAACTTGCCCGGCCGGTTATATTTTTCGGCGCTATCGACGATCTGCTGCCAGACATTGCCGACTATGGCGGGATCATAAACCCCGTCCATTTTCCTGCCATCGCGTATGGCGCCGCCGATCAGCTGAAACGCAGCGGTGATTTTCGCGGGGTCAGTGCTGAACATATTCTTCGCCATGTCCAGTTTGGAAAGCTTCGTACCGGGCGTATTCATCGCCTCGAGATGGCCAAGATAGGCGGCGTGATCGGTTACCGCCATGAAATCAAGCGGTGGCCCTTCCAGCTTCAGATCGTAACCGAGCGGATGCTTGACGGTCTCGCCCATTCCGAACCTGTAGGCATCGTCCGGGGTCGTCCGGACATTGAAGATATAGGCGTCGAAGCTGTTCTTGGTATGGATATGAAGATCGCCGAAATAGACATTGCGGTCCGGGTTCGGCTCTTCGCCGTCGGCTTCTTCGAGGGCCAGCGCGATTCTGCCGCCTGAACTTTCGTCGGCACCGGCAGAGCACCCGCTTATCATGGCCACCAACACCACAGAAGCTGCCCATTTCCGTTTCATCGATCAATCTCCTCCCCATCCATGGCTTCGCCGTTCTTCCCTATCAGCGCGCCGCGTGTCACATTTTTGCAACGATTGCGCGGGAATCGGCCGGTTTTCCCAGCTCACCGCTTGATTTACTGACCTAATTAAAGGACTGATGCAAGCGTCACCACCGAAATAATAATACTATCTCCCTTGGAAAAGACAAACGCGGTGGTGAGACCAACGGGAGAGAACACATGAAAACCTTCAATAAATTACTCATGGCGGCGCTGTGCACAACCGCCATGACCACCCCTGCATTTGCGCAGGACCAGGCGCAGGAAGCTGAAACCTTCGACGAGAATGTCATCATCGTGACGGCAACCCGCCGCGCCGAAGATGTTCAGGATATTCCTATCGCCGTGACCGCGGTCAGCCCGGTCCAGCTCGAGCAGCAGGGCGTGGTCAACGTGCAGAACATCGGCAGCGTTTCGCCGAGTTTCTCGACTTCCAACGCCCAGACCGCTTCCGGCACCGTCGTTTTGCGGATTCGTGGCGTCGGTACCACCTCCAACAACATCGGCTTTGAATCGGCCGTCGGCATCTTCGTCGACGGTGCGTATCAGTCGCGCCCCGGCGTTGCCCTCGGTGAATTTGTCGATGTCGAACGCGTCGAAGTTCTTCGCGGGCCCCAGGGGACGCTGTTCGGACGGAATACCTCGGCAGGTGCTCTGAATATCACCAACAAACGTCCGGATCTCAATGATTTTGGCGGTTTCGCAAACGCAACCTATGGCAATTACGACCATATGAGCGTGCAGGGCGCGATCAACGCTCCCATCATCGAGGACACTCTGGCGCTTCGCGTCACCGGAGCCTATCGCAAGCGTGACGGTTACGTCACGGTTGTCGATCGCACCGGAGCGGAAATCGGCGAATCCAACAACACCGACCAGTATCTGATTCGTGGCCAGCTCGGCTTTGAAACGTCCGGCGGTATCAGTGGTCGTCTGATTGCGGACTATTCGAAGAGCACGGCGAGCTGCTGTGCGGCGATTGAACTGCTGCAGTCGCCAGTAGAAACAGCGGGATTCTTCGCTCTGGTCGGCCTCGGCGCCAGAGGCGGCATGGCCGCGCCGGTGGTCGCCGTGAATCCGTTCGACACAACCACCGCTGAACGGGCGCTGGATAACCGCATTGCGACTTCCAATCAGGAATCGGTCAACAGCAATGATCAGTGGGGTATTACGGCTGAAGTCGAATTTCCGCTCGGCGACAGCGCGGACATGATTTACATCGGGTCTTATCGTGAGTTCCGGGCGAGCGAATCCTACGACTCCGCATTTTCCGGATTGGATGTTTTCAATGTTCTCCCCGGCGGCGGAACCGCGATCGATACCATGACCCATGAATTGCGCGTTCAGGGCGACCTCCTTGAAGGGGCGCTGCAATGGCTTGTGGGTGGCTATTATTCTGACGAAGATATTTCGCAGACGGTCAATTTCGGGCTGGGTCAGGATTATGATGGACTGGTGGGTGCGCTGTTTGGCGGAGCCGCCGGCCCGGCGCCGCTTGCGCTGTTTTCTGGTGGCGTGGATCCCGCAACCGTACGGGCAACAAATGCCTATACGCAGAGCAGCAAAAGCTGGTCAATTTTTACGCACAACACCTTGGAAGTCGCGGACGGTCTGAAATTCACCGTAGGGCTTCGCTATTCGGATGAGAGCAAGGATGGTGGCTTTACCCAGCCATCGGTTACAAATGCGCTGTGCCCGGCAATTTTGAGCAACCTGCTGGGCGCTCCTCCAGCAGGTGCTCCGCCCGCTCCGCCGATTGGCACTGCCTTGGGAACCGGATTGTTCGGGACCGGCTGTTTCGCCTTCACCGCTGCGGCTGACTTGCCACAGGCGGCTTTTCTCCCGTTACCGCGCACCTTCAGCGGCAACTTCAGCGATGAAGAGCTGATTTACACCGGTAAGGTGAGCTATGAATTTGCTTCCCCGATCACGGTTTATGCCAGCTTCACGCATGGCTACAAATCCGGCGGCTTCAACCTTGATTCAACGGCAGCCGCAGGTGGCGCTGATCCGCGCTTCCAGTCGGAAGAAGTTGACGCCTACGAGGTTGGCTTCAAGGGCAAGTTCCTCGACAATGCCGTGACCGTGAATATTGCCGGCTTCCACGAGGAATTCAGCAACTTCCAGGTTCTGGAATTCACCGGTGCACAGTTCACCACGTTCAACGTGCCGAAGGCAGAATCGACCGGTTTGGAACTTGAAATGGTGGCACGTCCCAGCGACAATCTGACGATTAATGGCGGTCTCACCTACACCGATGCCCGCTATCCGGCAGATTGCGCCGGTACTCAGACGTCACCCAATGTCGTGTCGCTCTGTGGTAACTCGCTCACCAATGCTCCCAAGTGGGTCAGCATCATGGGCGCTACCTATGACCGCGATATCGGTACGAACCTGAAATTCTTCGTGAACGGGCAGGTACGGATGGAAAGCGATCGGCGGACCTCGACCCAGGCCATCGTGGTGCCAAACGCGGCTCAAATTGCAGCAGCAGGCAGCGTCGAGGCTGCGGTAGCCGCCGCTCCGCTCAACCCGTTCGATATTCAGGATGGCAACATCAAGATCAACATGCGGGCCGGTATCGGTGATATCGATGATGCATGGGGTATCGAAGCCTGGGTTACCAACCTGACCAACGAAGTGACCCGCGGTGTGACGTTCAACACCGTACTCCGCTCGGGTTCGCGTTCGGCCTTCGCCCAGGAACCACGCATGTACGGCCTGACGCTTCGCGGCAAATTCTAGGCTGCAATAATTTGGGGGGCATTTCGTCACCAACCAATCAGGGGCCGGTTTTTCCGGCCCCTTTTTATTGCGCGGCCGAACCATTGGTGCAAAGACTGTGACCATGAAAAATTTTATGTTCCAGACGGTCCCGGTGATCCACTTTGGCGAAGGCTGTCTCGCCGAACTGCCCGGACAGCTCGCCGCGCTGCGTGCATCCCGACCGATGATCGTCACCGACAAGGGTATTGTCGATGCCGGCTTGATCGCCCCGGTAGAAAAAACACTGGCCGATGCGGGTCTCGAGGTCACGATATTCGATGCCGTGGTTGCCGACCCGCCAGAATCGATCGTGCTGCAGGCCATCGAAGCGGCCAAAAACGCGGGCGTCGATATCGTCATTGGGCTGGGCGGTGGTAGTTCGCTCGACACCGCCAAGGTCGTGGCCGCGTTGGCTGTCGCAGCTGCGCAGCCGCTCAAGGAAATTTACGGTGTCGGCGCGCTTGAGCGCAAGGGCTTGCCGACCATCCTGATCCCGACCACTGCCGGGACCGGATCGGAGGTAACCGCAATCTCGATCCTCACCACCGGCGAAACCACAAAGGCCGGGATTGTTTCGCCCTACCTGTTCGCCGATGTCGCGCTGCTCGACCCGGCGCTGACCCTTGGTCTGCCCGCCGATGTGACTGCGGCGACCGGCATCGACGCGATGGTCCACGCGATCGAGGCCTATACCGGGCGGCACGCCAAGAACCCGGTTTCCGACATGCTCGCGATCGAGGCACTGAAATTGCTCACCGCAAATATAGAAACCGCCTGTTCCGACGGACGAAATATGACGGCCCGCGAAGCAATGCTGCGCGGGTCCATGCTGGCCGGACAGGCGTTCGCCAATTCACCCGTCGGCGCGATCCACGCGCTCGCCTATCCGCTCGGCGGCGTTTATCACATCCCGCACGGCCTCTCCAACGCCCTGGTCATGCCCTATGTGATGCAGTTCAATCTCGAGGCCGCTGCGCCGCTTTATGCGCAGTTGGCCGACGCACTGGACATACCCCGCAGCAGCGAGAACAGCAGGGAAGCGCGGGCGCAGCAACTGATCGATTATCTCGAAGCGCTGGCGGTCAAGGTGAAGGCACCCCGCAAGTTGCGCGAGATCGGCATCGCAAGGGAAGCCACGACCGAACTCGCCGAAGCGGCGATGCTGCAAACCCGCCTGCTGGTCAACAATCCCAAAGAGGTGACACTGGCCGACGCGCAAAGGATCTATGATGCCGCCTGGTAAAAGTCCACGGACCGAACCACCGGTCCGGAGCGCCTATCGCACCGGCTGCGCGATCACCACGCGCTGGAACGACAATGATCCTTATGGCCATGTCAACAACGCCATTTATTATTTCTGGTTCGACACCGCCGTGAACCGCTATCTGATCGAGCAGGGCGCTCTCGATATAACCGATGGCGACACGATTGGTCTGGTCGTCAACACCGGCTGCGACTATTTCGCGCCGATCGCCTTTCCCGACGAAGTCATGGCCCGTATCCGGGTCGACCGGCTCGGCAACAGCAGCGTCACCTACGGCGTCGGCCTGTTTCGCGGCGACGAGGATGTCGCTTCGGCGGCGGGAAGCTTCACCCATGTGTATGTCGACCGCACCACCCGCCGACCGGTACCCCTGCCATCGCCCTTGCGTTCCGCGCTGGAGGCGATAGAAGTTTAATCAGACGATTAATTCTCCGGGAGAGAGACATGCTACGCCCCTTCTATACCGACGAGCGCCGCCAGTTCCGCGAAACCTGCCGCCGTTTTGCCGAAACCGAATTGCAGCCCCACGCCAACGAATGGGATGAAGCCGGCGAAATCCCCTGGGCGCTGCACGAAAAAGTCGGCGCGCTGGGTGTCTGGGGCTTTGGCGTCGACGAAAAATATGGCGGGCTTGGCATGGACGATATTTTCATGCGCGTCGCCTGGGCCGAGGAAGCCACCCGCGCTCATAATGGCGGCACGCTGGCAGCGCTCGGCGGCCGTTCGATATCGATAGGCCCGATCCACAAACTCGCCTCGCAAGACATCAAGGACCGCATATTGAAAGATATCGTGCTCGGCAAAAAGGGGTCCAGCCTTGGCATAACCGAACCGGGCGGCGGTTCCGATGTCGCCAATATGCAGACCACCGCTCGACAGGATGGCAATCACTGGGTGATCAACGGGTCCAAGACCTTCATCACCGGCGGAATGACCTCCGACCATTATGTCGTCGGCGCACGCACCGGCGGCGAGGGGCTGCACGGCATCTCGCTGTTTCTGGTCGACAAGGATTGCGAGGGCTTCTCGCGCACCGCGCTCGACAAGAAAATGGGCTGGTGGGCGTCGGATCAGGCATCGCTCTATTTTGACGATGTGCGCGTCCCGGCGGAAAATATGCTCGGCGATCAGGACCGTGGCTTCATCCAGATCATGCACAATTTCAACCACGAACGGCTCGGCATGGTCGCGCAGAGCCTCGGCATGATGCGGGTGCTGCTCGAGGAATCCATTGCCTATGCGCAGCAGCGAGAAACGTTCGGCAAGCCGCTCATCAAGCATCAGGTAATCCGCCACAAGATCGCCGAAATGTCGGCGCGCGTGGACCGTCTCGACGGCTGGCTGAACCAGATCTGCTGGCTCGCCGATCAGGGGGAAATGCCCGTCGCCCAGATTTGCAAGGCCAAGTTCAGCGCCACCAAGGATCTCGAATATTGCGCCAGCGAAGCGATGCAGATTCTCGGCGGTGCCGGTTATCTGCGCGGCAATCCGGTCGAGCGTTTTTACCGCGAGGTCAAGGTCATGGCGATCGGTGGGGGATCGGAAGAAATCATGCGCGATCTGGCGGTCCGGCAAATGGGCCTCTGATCGCGCTTGCCATCTTCCGTTACCGGGGGATAAGCATAGCGTCTAAAAAATCCGTTCGTGCTGAGCTTGTCGAAGCACAGTGACTGATAACGGAACAAAACCCCGCGAAAGCACCGGGCTGATGGAATAATATATGGCCGATCTAATATCCGCCGATGCCCAGTCGGAAAATGCCCCGCCTCTATTGCCTGTAGGTTCGGTACTGATCGGGCTGCTGACCTTCTCGATGATGGATGTCGTGATGAAGAGCCTGGCGATAGACCTGGGTGCCTATAATGCGATTCTGTGGCGCGTGCTCGCATCGCTTGCCCTTGTCTCGGTGATCTTCTTTGCGCGCCGCCCGAAAATGCCGGGCAGGACTGCGCGCAAGGTGCATTTGCAGCGCGGCATCATCGTGGTCTTCATGTCCTATCTGTTTTTCTGGGGTCTGGCCCGGGTGCCGCTGGCCGAAGCCATTGCCCTGTCCTTCATCGCGCCGATTATCGCGCTCTATCTGGCGGCCGTGTTTCTTGGCGAAACGATCCACCGCAACGCCATATGGGGATCGGTTCTGGGTTTTGGCGGTGTATTGGTGATCGCAGGGGGCCGCGCCAGCGGTGAATATGATGAAGAGGCGCTGCTCGGTATCGGTGCGATTCTGGCATCGGCGGTGCTCTATGCGGGCAATCTGGTGATCCAGCGGCAGCAAGCCCTGCTCGCCGGTCCGATCGAGATCAGCTTTTCGCAAAACCTGATTGTCGGCGCAGCCTTCCTTTTGCTGGCTCCGTTTTTCGCGGTGATCCCGGACAAGGAATTTCTGCCTTATATCGGTGCCGGGGCGATATTGTCGATCATATCGGCGGTCTTCATTGCCTGGGGCTATGCGCGGGCGGAGGCACAAAATCTCATCAATCTGGAATATAGCGCTTTCATCTGGGCTTCGATTTTCGGCTGGCTGTTCTTTCGGGACCCGGTAACGCTGACCACGGTATCGGGCGCTTTCCTGATCGTTGCCGGATGCATATTGGCGACCCGGCGGGACAGAAAAGTCACGCATATCGAAACAACCGCGATTTGATCGGGATGATGCTGCGGATCAGCAACCGGGAGGCACGCTGGCTCTGGCTGCAGTCGCAGGGCCTGTCCGAAACCCCGACCGGACCGCTCGACCTGCCGGAAACCATCCGCCGTCTCGGCTTTGTCCAGCTCGACACGATCCAGAATGTCACCCGCGCCCACCATCATATCCTGTGGAGCCGCAACCAGCATTATCGCGAACCGATGCTGGACAGGATGCTGGCCGAAGACCGGACAGTGTTCGAACATTTCACCCATGATGCGTCTGTCCTGCCGATCGAATATTACCCGATGTGGCAGCGCCAGTTCCGGCGGCTCGGACAAAAAGTGTCGCGTCATGCCAGCTTTCGCAAGGCGGCGGCGCAGATCGACCCGCAGCAGATAAAATCGCGGATCGCCGAGGAAGGCCCGCTCTCTACCCAGGCCTTCGATACCAGGGTTGAGGGCAAGAAACAGATGTGGGATCGCCCGCCGCACAAACGGGTGATGGACCAGCTCTGGTATGCCGGAGAACTGGCCACTTCCCACCGCAAGAATTTCACCAAATATTACGACCTTACCGAGCGGGTCATTCCTCCGCAGCATCGCGAAGCAACCCATGATGACGCAGACCAGATCGACTGGCTGTGCCGCAACGCGCTCGACCGTCTGGCATTCGGATCTCCGGGGGAAATCCAGCGTTTCTGGGGGGCGGTGGATGCAAAGGAAACAAAGGCCTGGGTGCAGTCAGCAACCGATAGGGTCGCGGTCAAGCTGGAAACCCATGACAGGCAATGGGTTCAGGCTCTGGCTCCTCCCGATATTGAAATACGCCTGTCGAACGCGCCCGAGCCGACGTCGCGGCTGCGGATCATCAATCCGTTCGACCCGGTAGTGCGCGACCGCAACCGCCTGCGCGCGCTGTTCGGATTTCATTATCGCAACGAGATGTTTGTCCCGGCGGCGCAAAGGCTGTGGGGCTATTATGTCTACCCGATACTGGAACGTGATCGCTTTGTCGGCCGGATTGAAATCAAGGCCGACCGGGCAGCGGGACGCTTGCGGGTGACACAATTCTGGCCCGAACCGGGCATCCGCTGGTCCACCGCAAGGCAGGCAAAACTGTCAGCGGAATTGTCGCGGCTGGCACGACTGATCGGGGTCAGTGATGTCTTGTGGGAATGTAGCCGGATGTGAAACCTGGTTGATGATCGCGCAAATTCAATCATGAAACGGGCAGTCCCTAGAGGACGGAATATCCCACGAAAAGAAACGATTGTCGGAAATGCATTCTTATTCATTGGCATCGCGATTTATCCACCGCTAAAGAGTTGGCAATGGCTCGGACCGCTTATCGTCGCTGCCTCGGCATGCTGGTTGTTCTGCTGATGGGTTCGCTCATTCGGCCGGTCTATGCCCAGACGGCAGAACAGTCGGTCGCCGGTTCGCAGGATCAGCCCGAAATCGATGCCCCACTCGACCCGGATCAGCCGCTGACCGAATTTCCGGATTTCGGGGTGGAATGGCCGGATCTGGATGAGGTGGCGGAACCGGTTTTCGAAGCGACCGAAGATCAAAGCGTATCCGCGTCGTCGACGACCGGCGCGGCCGAGGATGAGGATATTCCGGCAAGCGAAGAGCTTCTGGCCGAAGATTTGCCCCTGAATGAATTTCGACCGACCGATGCGCTGGCCGAGACCGCTTACCGGATCAGGTTCGAAGGCTTGCCCGAGACTATAGGCGATTCCTTCGGCACGCGCTTCGAAACTTTATCGGCTCTGGAGCAATATAGCGGCGACGATGCCAATTTCGCCCAGGTGCGGCGGCGCGCGCAAAGCGATGAAGATCTGGTCGAGCGCCTGCTCCGGATCGAAGGCTATTATGATGCCGTCGTACAGACGCGCTTCGAGGCCGATGGTGCGGAGCGCTTGACCGTGGTGATTAACGTACAGGCGGGTCCGCAATATGAGCTGGACGAGATCGCTTTGCCCGGTCTCGAAACGGCAGTCGCACCCGATCCGCAGAAATTCCGCGACAGCTTCGGGCTGCAGCCGGGTGCCGTCATCAACAGCGACCGGATCATGGATGCTAAGGGCCGACTCGATATTGCCATGGGGGAAAATGGCTATCCGTTCGCCAAAACCGGTGAGCCGGAACTGGAAATCGATCATGCAGAACGGCTCGGCGATCTGGAGATAGCGGTCACGCCAGGCGGCAAGTATAATTTCGGTTCGGTTGTTCTGGCCCCGACCGAACTGTTCGATGCGGACCACGTCCAGATGATTGCCCGCTTTGATCCCGGCGACGTCTATCAGGCGTCGGACATCGAGGATTTGCGACGGGCTTTGATCGCGACCGGGCTGATCTCGACCATCACCATCGATCCGGTCGTCGCCGATGATCCGGCGGCGGTGGACATAACCGTAAATGTGACACCGGCTCCCTTGCGAACCATAGCTGGAGAACTGGGCTACGGTACCGGTGAGGGGGCCCGCGCCGCGGTCAGCTGGGAGCACCGAAATTTATTTCCACCGGAAGGCCTGATCCGGATGACCGGTGTGCTCGGGACACAGGAGCAATCGGGCAGCATCGCCTATCGCCGCAACAATTACCGGCGGCGCGACAATATATTGAACGGCCGCGCCGCTTTGAGCGTTGTCGATCGCCCTGCATTCAAGGCCGAGACATTTTCGATTGCCGCGAATATCGAGCGGCAGAGCAATCTCATTTATCAGAAGCGCTGGAGCTGGTCGGCTGGTATCGAACTGGTCGCATCGCGAGAGACCGATGTCACCGGACCGACAGGATCCACCGGACGCGAAACTTTTTTCATCGGTGCGCTGCCGGGGCTGATCACCTATGACGCCAGCGACGACTTGCTCGATCCGACCCGCGGCTTCCGGTTGAGCGCCCGTGTCGCGCCCGAGGCTTCGTTCCAGGACGGCAGTTTCTTCTATGTGCGAACCCAGCTGGATGGCAGCGCCTATTTTCCGGTATCGGACAAGATCGTGCTCGCCGGCCGTACACGTCTGGGATCTATCGTCGGCGCCGGTAATAACCGCATCGCCCCGTCACGCCGCCTCTATTCCGGCGGCGGCGGTTCGGTGCGCGGCTATGGCTATCAAAGCATCGGACCCCGCGATGCCAATAATGACCCGGTCGGCGGGCGGTCACTGGTCGAGTTCTCGCTTGAAACGCGCATCCGGACAGGGTTTTTCGGCGGTAATTTCGGCGTCGTGCCGTTTCTTGACGCGGGCAATGTCTATACCAGCAGCACTCCGGATTTTTCCGGTCTGCGCTATGGTGCCGGTCTCGGCGTCCGATACTATAGCGATTTCGGACCCATCCGGATCGATGTCGGCACGCCGATCAATCCCCAGCCGGGTGATTCGCGAATTGCTGTCTATGTTTCGCTCGGGCAGGCCTTCTAGATGGCCGAAAATACCAAAAAATCACGTTTCAAGCTGATCACGCGCAGCCTGCTGGCCTTGGCCGTGATCCTCATCCTGGGACTGATCGGGGCTGGCCTGTGGCTGGATAGCGATGTCGGTCATCGCTATATCATCGACCAGATCGAGGCGCAGGAACCGGAAAATGGCTTGCGCATCCGCATCGCCGACATCGAGGGATCGATTTATGGCGAGGCGAAGGTGCAGGGGCTTGAGCTTGATGACCCCAAAGGCCGGTTTTTTGTCGCCGACACAGTGGCGATCGACTGGAACCCGCTGGCCTGGATTTTCAACGAACTCAATATTGCCTCTGCGGTGATCACAAAAGCGCGGCTCGACCGTCTGCCGGAATTGATCGATACTGGTAAAGACGAACCGCTGCTGCCGGATTTTGACATATATATCGGCGCTTTTCGCGCAGATAATCTGGCGATCGGAGCGGCTGTCACCGGTGCGGAGCAATTTGCCGACCTGTCCGGCTCGGCGGATATCAGGGCCGGTCGCGCGATGGTGCGTCTGGATGCGGCAACGACGCGCAGCGGCGATAAAATACTGCTTGCCCTGAATGCGGAACCGGATCGCAAAAAACTCGATATCGAGGCTGAAATCACCGCGCCTGCCGGTGGTGTGCTGGCGGGTGCTCTCGGACTGGAGCGAGATCTGGTTATCACAATCAAGGGCGATGGTGACTGGAAGCAATGGAATGGTGAACTCAACGCGCTCAGCAACGGCGAGTCGCTGACAAACATTGCTCTCGAGGCAAAGGAAGGGCTGTTTGCCTATGATGGCAAGCTCGCCGCATCAATCCTGCCGGCCGGGGTCGCGCAACAACTGGCAGCGCCCGATCTGACCGTAAAGGGAACCGCCAGTCTGGATGATCGTCTTGCGCGGCTGGATCTTGAGGCGCGCTCCGCCGCTCTGTCTTTCACGGCAAATGGCGGCGTTGATCTGGGCCGAAACAGTCTGGATGCAATGCGGCTCGAAGCCCGGTTGATTGATCCTTCCGCTCTCGCAGCAAATATGAAGGCGCAGGATTTCGAGTTGAAGGCGCTGCTCAACGGAAAATTCTCGGAACTGCGCTATCAATATCTGCTGACCGCGCCGCAATTGGCTTTCGGCAAGTCGCTGCTGACCAATGTCCGCGGTGAGGGCGAAGGAAAACGCGACGCTGGCGGCTGGGACATTCCCGTGGAGCTTTCCGTCGGCACGTTGATCGGCAACGGCGAATTGTTGAAACAACTGCTCTCCGGTTTCAGCGCCACGGCAATACTGCGCTACGAAAATGATCTGCTGTTTGCCGAGCGCGCACGCGTGGCGACCAACGTCGCGAAAGGCACATTGGATCTGGAACTGCGCCCCTCGACGGGAGATTTCGCGGTCAATATCGACGCCAATGCGCCCGGCTTTGCGGTTGACGGGGTCGGGGTGGCCGATATTGTCGCCAGCATCAATCTGGGTCCGGCGCCTTCCGGGCTCTCGCTCGACGGCGAGGTCAATGCCAGGCTGCGGCGGTTCGATGTCGGCTTTCTGCGCGAACTGGCGGGCGGCTTGCCGGAATTGCAGACCGGTCTGGCTCTTGGCCCGGACGGATTTTTGCGGTTTACCAACCTCAATGTCACGGCTCCCGAACTTTCATTCAGGGGTTCCGGGACCCAAACCGGGGCGGCCACATTTGCGTTTCGGGGGTCGGGTACGCAGGACAGTTATGGTCGGTTCGATCTCCAGCTCGATGGAGCGCTTGAGCGCCCCAAAGTCGCCCTGTTGTTCGACAGTCCGCTGCCCGCTCTCGGCCTGTCGGCGGTCAGCCTGGAACTTACACCCGTTGCGGCCGGCTTTGCCTATACCGCGTCCGGCGGATCGACGCTGGGTCCGTTCAACAGCGACGGAACCATCCTGACCCCGGCGGGGCAGGATGCCGCGGTCCGGATTGATCGTCTGCTGGTGTCCGACACGCTGGCGACCGGTACGATCAGGCCCACTGCTCAGGGCCTTGCTGGATCGCTCGCGGTCAGCGGCGGCGGCGTGAACGGCGATATATTGTTCCGTCCCGGCAACGGACGGCAGCTGATCCGTGCCAATCTCAAGGCGGACAATGCCCGTTTCGCTGGCAATCCACCGATTTTCATCCGCACCGCGGTGCTGGACGCGGACATTATCCTGATCGATGGCCAGTCGAATATTGATGCGACCCTCCGGGCGCAGGGGATCAGTCGCGGCGAACTGATCGTCGGCCGGATTGCCGCCAATGCCAGACTGACCAACGGCAGCGGGGAGGCAACCTTCACCGTGGCCGGGACGCGGGGCAGCACCTTCGAATTCCAGGCGAAAGCCGACATCACCCCCGATCGCTACCGGATTACCGGAAACGGTCAGTTTGAAGGTCGCCGGCTTCGCCTGACGCGGGCGCTCGAACTCCGGCGGGTTGATGATGGCTGGACGGCCTCCCCGACCACGATCAGCTACGGCAGCGGCAATGCCCGGCTGTCAGGCCGGTGGGCGAGCGGAAATTCGAGACTCGACCTGACCATGGCCAAAATGCCCCTGTCGCTGATCGATATCGCCTATCCCGATCTCGGGCTGGGCGGCACCGCCAACGGCACGGTCCAGCTTACACAGTCGGGCTCCAGGGTTCCGGTCGGCAAGGCCAATCTGACGATCAAGGGTCTGACGCGTTCCGGCCTGATACTGACGTCCGCACCCGTTGACCTCGGACTGAATATGGCCATCTCCCAGCGCAATGCGGCGGCCAGGGGGATTATCAGATCTCCCGAAGGAAAGACGATCGGCCGGTTTCAGGGACGGGTGACCGGTCTCGGCGGCGGTCGCTGGCAGGATGAGTTGCTGCGCAAGCCGCTGTTTGCGCAGGCGCGGTTCAGCGGCGGCGCCGAAAGCCTGTGGCGGCTGACCGGAGTGGAAACATTTGATCTGACCGGACCGATAGCGGCGAGCCTGGATATCAGCGGCAGCCTCGCCAATCCCGAGATCGAGGGACTGGTTCGCACCAGCAACGCGCGGCTCGAAAGCCCGCTGACCGGCACGGTTGTATCCAATATCAAGACGGTGGGCCGGTTTGACGGTTCGCGTCTGGTGCTGCCCGAGGTGACCGGGGTCACCGCTGGTGGCGGAACGGTGAGCGGCAGCGGCAGTTTCAATTTTGCCGTCGCACCCGATGAAGGCATCGGCATCGTCATGGACATCAATGTCCGGCAAGCGGCGCTGATCGCGCGCGATGACTTCGCCGCGACCGTGACCGGACCGATCAAGATTCGCAGCTCTCCGGAGGGCGGCCTGATTTCTGGCGATGTGACGCTGAACCGCAGTTTCTTCCGCTTTGGCCAGGCGAGTGCGACCGCCAACCTGCCGGATATCAGGACGCGCGAAATCAATCGCCGTGCCGATGAACGTCCGGTAAGAGTGCGCAGTCGTCCATGGCGATTTGCGCTGACGGCGGATGCCCCCAACCGGCTGCAGGTCGAGGGGCTCGGACTCGACAGCGAGTGGGCCGCAAATCTCAAAATTACCGGACCGGTGGATGATTTTGTCATGGTCGGTACCGCCAATCTGATCCGCGGCAATTATACGTTCGCCGGCCGGCGCTTCCGGCTTGAGCGGGGACGGATCCGCTTTGTCGGCAACCAGCCGGTCAATCCGATACTGGATATCGAGGCCGAAGCCAATCTGACCGGTCTCAATGCCACGATCAATGTCACCGGGACCGGCAACCGGCCCGAAATCGCCTTTACCAGCATCCCGGCGCTGCCCCAGGATGAACTGTTGTCACGGGTTTTGTTCGGTGCGTCGATCGCCGATCTCTCCGCGCCCGAAGCGGTTCAGCTGGCAGCCGCGGTGGCTTCGCTCAACAGCGGTGGCGGACTCGATCCGATCAACGAACTCCGCCGTGCGGTCGGGCTTGACCGTCTGCGCATCCTGCCATCGGACACCGATACCGGTTCCGGCACCTCGATCGCCGCAGGAAAATATATCACCCGCCGCGTCTATGTCGAGCTGATCACCGATGGCAAGGGCTATAGCGCGACGCAGCTGGAGTTCCAGATCACCCGCTGGTTGTCGATCCTGTCGACCATCTCGACCCTGGGCCGGCAGAGCGCGAACGTGCGGGTGAGCAAGGACTATTGAACGCCGGTCGCGTATCGGGAGCCACGTGCGCCCGTCACATCGCCATCAGGAAATCGGAACCCCCGGCATTCCAGTTCACGCGGGTTTCGGGATTGATGGCATCCATATCATCTTCGGCATAAACCGAGTGGAGCGCGCGCGATGCGATAGTCTTCGTAATTGAGCGCGCCTTCGCGCGACCAGAAATGTTCCTTCATCAGATTGACGCCGAGCAGGGAATCATGATCCCCGCAAGTTAGGACTTTAGCAATGATTACGTATGTTTCCGGATTTGCCCAACCGCTTTGGTATCCTAGGTTTATCATGGTAAGATAGAATGATCATCGAAGGAAATGTCTAAAAAACACAAACCCTGCTCCGATCGGCAACTGGCTGCTAACCGTCAGGTCAGCTATCGACCCATGCATCACGCCAGCTCGATTTTCTGATGCAGCAGGGCGCGCTCAAACGAAAGAGCGCCAGCAGATTGTGGATAAACGGTGGCAGGTTGCGTAATTGAAACCAACCGCAATCACCACCAGATTTGAGGATCGCGGATGATGACTGCCTCGCGAACCAACCGATACCGCCATTTACACCTGCTATGGGTGGCCCTTGCCCTCTGCTGTGCGCTATTCACCGCCGGCGCCCAATCATCATCCGGCGAGGCATATCTGATGCGTCTCGAAGGAGCTATTGGTCCAGCTTCTGCATCCTATATTACCAAGGGGCTAGAGCAGACCCGATCCGCGAACGCCGAGCTTGTGATCCTCTCGATTGATACGCCGGGCGGCCTTGACACATCGATGCGCGGGATCATCCGGGACATACTTGCGATGCCGATCCCGGTCGTAACTTATGTCCACCCAAGCGGTGCGAGGGCCGCGAGCGCTGGAACCTATATCCTCTACGCCAGTCATTTTGCCGCGATGACGCCTGGCACAAACCTGGGCGCGGCCACCCCGATCCAGATTGGTGCGGTGCCCACTCCGGGAACCGGCGAGGAAGATGCGGAGGACGGAGCTCCGCCGGCAAATGCCTCTGAACGCAAGGCGATCAACGATTCGGTCGCCTATATCAGGTCGCTGGCCGAATTGCGGGGCCGCAACGCGGATTGGGGTGAAAAGGCGGTACGCGAAGCCGCAAGCCTGTCCGCCGACGCCGCGCTCGATCAGGGCGTGATCGATCTCGTTGCGCCAAATCTCGAGTCGCTGCTGGAGCAACTGGACGGCCGGTCAGTGACTATCGATGGCAAAGAGCATACGGTCAAAACCTCCGGGGTATCGATTACCGAAATTGAAGCCGACTGGACGACCCAGCTGCTTGCAACCATTACCAATCCCAATGTCGCCCTCATTTTGTTGATGATCGGCATTTATGGACTGATTTTCGAGTTTCTTAATCCGGGTGCACTTGTGCCCGGGACAATCGGTGCAATATCGCTTCTCATCGCATTCTACGCCCTGGCCGTGTTGCCGGTCGATATGGTCGGCCTTGCGCTGATCCTGCTGGGCATCGGGCTTATGGTCGGTGAGGCGTTTGCGCCGTCATTCGGCATATTGGGCATCGGCGGGATTGCCGCCTTCACCATCGGCGCAACCATGCTTTTCGATACTGATCTGCCCGAATTTCGCGTAAACTGGTCGGTGATAGCAGCACTGGCCGTATTCAGCATCGGCGTGCTTGTCCTTGTATTGCGCGTCGGACTCCGCTCGTTCGGGCGCAAGATCGTTTCCGGTGCCGAGGAACTGATTGGGGCATCCGCGACCGTGCTCGATTGGGACAGCGGTAAAGGACATGTCTTCGTGCATTCGGAGCGTTGGAATGCCGAAGGACCCGCTGATCTCGGTGAAGGCCAGACGGTGGTCATCAATGGAATTGAGGGCCTGAAGCTCATGGTCTCGCATGTGCAACAGCGGGATGCCCCGCCACAAGGAGGATAAAATGGATTATCTAAGCTATAGTTTCTATGGGCCGCTGATATTGCTGGTCATTGTTTTTCTCTGGGCGGCGATAAAGATTCTGCGCGAATATGAGCGCGGCGTTGTTTTCACTCTCGGTCGCTTTACGGGCGTGAAGGGGCCGGGATTGATCATTCTTATACCGTTCATCCAGCAAATTGTCAGAACCGACTTGCGCACGATTGTACTCGATGTACCGACGCAGGATGTAATTTCGCGTGACAACGTCTCGGTCAAGGTCAATGCCGTGGTTTATTTCCGGGTCGTTGACCCCGAAAGCGCGATTATCCAGGTCGAGGATTTTGTTCAGGCGACAAGCGAGCTTGCCCAAACGACGCTGCGTTCGGTATTGGGAAAGCACGAACTCGACGAAATGTTGTCGGAGCGGGACAAGCTCAACGAGGATTTGCAGGAAATCCTCGACAAACATACCGACGCTTGGGGTATCAAGGTAGCCAATGTCGAGATCAAGCATGTCGACATAGACGAATCGATGGTGCGTGCAATCGCTCGTCAGGCCGAAGCTGAACGGGAACGGCGGGCAAAGGTCATAAATGCCGAGGGTGAACATCAGGCCGCCGCAAAGCTGCTGGAAGCGGCGAAGGTTCTTCAGCAAGCACCCGAAGCGATGCAGCTTCGCTATCTTTCCACGCTGAATGTTCTTGCCAACGAACAAAATAGCTCGACGATTGTATTCCCGTTCCCGATGGATCTCGGTGATTGGATTACAAGGGCGAAGAGTTGAGGACGATAAAGCCACCCCTCCACGACCCACCCGATTTTGGTTCTCCATAAGAGACAAAACCAACGCCCTGACCCAGAATGAAATAGCGCCCCCCTGCGTTCACCAACCACAAAAAACCCGGAGCGATTTCTCGCCCCGGGCCTTCGAATATTGTATCCGATCGGAAGGGTCACCCGCTGTAATACATATCGAATTCGACCGCACTCGGCGTGGTTTCGAGCCGGCTGACCTCGTCCCATTTGAGCGAGGCATAGGCTTCGATCTGATCCTTGGAGAACACGTCGCCCTTGAGCAGGAACTCGTGATCGGCTTCCAGTGCTTCGAGCGCCTCGCGGAGCGAACCGGCGACGGTCGGCACTTCGGCCAGTTCTGCCGGTGGCAGGTCATAGAGATTCTTGTCCATCGCCTCGCCGGGGTGAATCTTGTTCTCGATACCGTCGAGACCCGCCATCAGCAGCGCCGCCGCCGACAGATAGGGGTTGGCAAGCGGATCGGGGAAACGGAATTCGACCCGCTTCGCCTTGTCGCCCGCGCCGTAGGGGATACGGCAGGAGGCCGACCGGTTGCGGCTCGAATAGGCGAGCAGCACCGGCGCTTCAAATCCCGGAACCAGACGCTTGTAGCTGTTGGTGGACGGGTTGGAGAAGGCGTTGACCGCCTTGGCATGTTTGATCACGCCGCCGATATAATGGAGGCACATTTCCGACAGGCCGGCATATTCATTGCCCGCGAACAGCGGTTTGCCGTCTTTCCAGATCGACATATGGGTGTGCATCCCGCTGCCGTTGTCATCCTTGATCGGCTTGGGCATGAAGGTCGCGGTCTTGCCATAGGCATGGGCGACCTGCTGCACGACATATTTGTAGACCTGGGTCCGGTCGGCGGTCTGGGTCAGCGTGCCGAAGGTCATGCCCAGTTCGTGCTGGCACGCGGCCACCTCATGATGATGCTTGTCCATCGGCAAGCCCATTTCCAGCATCGTCGCAACCATTTCACCACGAATGTCGACGCAACTGTCGACCGGTGCAACCGGAAAATAGCCGCCCTTGATGCCCGGACGGTGGCCCATATTGCCGACATCATAATCGCGGCCGGTGTTGGTCGGCAGCTCGATATCGTCGAGCTTGAAACCGGAACGGTCATAGCCATCCTCGTATTTGACATCGTCGAACATGAAAAACTCGGGTTCCGGCCCGACATAGACGGTGTCGCCGATGCCGGTGGACTTGAGGTAGGATTCGGCCCGGACGGCGGTCGAACGCGGATCGCGGTGGTAAAGAGATCCATCACCCGGTTCGACAACATTACAGACCAGGATCATCATCGGCGTCGCCGAGAATGGATCAAAATAGACCGCATCGAGATCGGGACGCAGAATCATGTCGGATTCGTTGATCACCTTCCAGCCGCCGATCGAGGAGCCGTCGAACATGAAGCCCTCTTCCAGCACATCTTCGTCAACGACTTGGGCGCACATCGACAGATGGTGCCATTTCCCTCTCGGATCGGTGAATCGGACATCGACCCATTCGATCTCGTGTTCCTTGATCATCTTGATAATATCGGATGCTGAATTGCCCATGTCTTGGTCCCTTGGTTCTGGTTTGTTTGGGTTGGTTGCGATAGAATAAATCAGATGGCGTCGTTGTCGCGCTCGCCGGTGCGGATGCGCAGCGCCGATTCGACCGGAATAACAAAAATCTTGCCGTCACCGATGCGTCCGGTCTGGGCGGCGGCGGAAATCGCTTCGACCGTGCGGTCGGCCAGACTGTCCTCGACGACCACTTCGAGCTTCACCTTGGGCAGAAAATCCACCACATATTCGGCGCCGCGATAGAGTTCGGTATGGCCTTTCTGCCGGCCAAAGCCCTTGGCCTCGGTCACGGTGATCCCCGATACGCCGACTTCGTGCAGCGCTTCTTTGACTTCGTCGAGTTTGAACGGTTTGATAATGGCTTCGATCTTTTTCATTCTGTACGTCCCCGTATCCCTCTTCCTCGGCAATTCCCCTTGCACAGGAGGAAGGCGCCGCAGCCGGGCACCATTGCCCGTTAGTATTCAATTACCATGCCAGAATCGATTCGCGAACAGAATCGCTGATATGCTGGACCCATAGCTAATGCCTAATCCGACCACTGACAATGCCGCCCATAAAACAGGCATTTGTACGAGCAAATGACTATAATATAGGCAGCTATTTTGCGCCGGAGTGCAGCGACTGTGTCAGCGGAGTGCCGGAGCGGTCATCTCCGGCAGGTTCTCCCTGGTCCAGTTGGACCGGTTGACGACATAGTGCCGGATATTTTCCACCTGGGTCGGGTTTAGCTGGGATTCGAAACCGACCATGCCAGCGTGTTTCAACGCTCCGTCCGCCACGACTGATGCCCAGGCGTCCTTGTCCGGCAGCACACCGCTGATCCTCAGGTCCGGCGTGAAGCCGTTGCCGATCGCGCTGTCACCGTGACAGACCATGCAGTTGCGGCCGTACAGCGCCTTGCCGGCGGCGATCTGTTCCGGGGTTCCGGTCTGCTCCGGCGGATCCCAGACCACTTCGCCTTTCTCGGGCAGCGCCGGCAGCTTGGCCGTGCCGCCCAGTTTCATCACCACCAGCCGGGGAATATTGGGAACCTGGCGGGTCACCCCGCCGACGACACCCGCAGCCAGCGGAAAGGCGCCGCCCTTGCTGGTCAGGAATGCAATATATTGCTCGCCGTCGATCATGTAGGTGGAGGGTGCGCTGACAATCCCTGACTGCATCTCCATGCTGAGCAGTTCCGTGCCCTTGTCCGCCGAATAGGCCTTGAACAGGCCGGTGCTGGTGCCCTGGAACACCAGATTGCCGGCAGTCGTCATCGTGCCGCCGTTCCAGGCCGCAGGATAATCGACGCTCCATTCGACCGTCCCGGTTTTCGGGTTGAAAGCGACCAGCCTGCCGGTGGTTGCCGCGATTGCCGCCTTGTAGGCCGCCTTGTCGTCGGGAAGCTGGCCGACCGACCAGCCGATTCCGACATTGAAGCCGAGCCGTTCGCGCTTCCTGTCAATCTCGTTTTCCGGCACGGCATAACCCTGCGGAATTTGCTGGGCGGGAATATAGACCAGCCCGGTCTTCGGATTGTAGCTCATCGGATGCCAGTTATGCGCGCCCAGAGCGCCGGGAATGGCGACAAAGGGTTCGCCGGTCTTGTAGAATCGCGCGTCGGGATTCTCGATCGGGCGGCCGGTGTCGAGATCATAGCCTTCGGCCCAGTTGATGCCGTCGACAAAGGGCTCGGCGCTGATCAGCGTGCCGTCGAGCCGGTCGATGACAAAGAAAAACCCGTTCTTCGGCGCGTGGTAGAGCACCTTGCGCATCTTGCCGTCGATTGGCAGTTCGGCCTGGATGATATGCTGGGTCGCGGTATAGTCCCAGGTCTCGGCAGGGGTTTCCTGATAATGCCAGAGATATTTGCCGGTATCGGGATCGACCGCGACGATCGACGAGAGGAACAGATTGTCGCCTTCGCCGCCGGACCGCAGGCCGTGATTCCAAGGATTGCCATTGCCGACGCCAAAGTAGAGCTGGTCGAGATCCTCGTCATAAACGATGCTGTCCCAGACCGTGCCGCCGCCGCCGGACTCTCTCCAGTTGCCGTCGCCCCAGGTCTTGGCTGCCGCCTTGGCGAAAATCTCGTCGCTGGCTGCGCCGTCCGGCTTGCCTTCCGGATTGGGCACGGTATAAAAGCGCCATTTCAGATTGCCGTCACTGACGTTGTAGGCAGAAAGATAGCCGCGCACGCCAAATTCCGCGCCGCCATTGCCGATCAGCACCATATTTTTGACGACCCGGGGAGCGCCGGTAATGGTATAGGGTTTGCTGTTGTCGGTGGTCTGGGTTTCCCACAACCGTGCACCGCTAATCGCATCGAGCGCGATCAACCGGCCGTCTATGGTACCGAAAAACAGTTTGCCGCGGCTGATCGCGACGCCACGGTTTACGACATCGCAGCAGGCATCGACGGCTTTCTCGCCGGGAACCTCGGGATCGTAGGACCACAGCTCCTCGCCGGTCTTCGCGTCATAGGCAAAGACCTTGGACCAGGCGGTGGAAATGTAGAGCTTGCCGTCAACAATAACCGGCGTCGCTTCCTGACCCCGGGCATCGGGCAGGTCCTTGAACCAGGCGATGCCGAGCTCGGAGACGTTGCTTTCGTTGATCTGGTCGAGCGGGCTGTAGCGCTGCTCCTTGGCGTCAAAGCCGATATTGCTCCAGTCCGCGTCGGTAACCGCTTCGGGCGCCGCCGGTTCGCTGGTCTGGCTTTGGCAAGCCACCAGCATCAGAGAAGCCAATAAAAATCCCAGCCTGCGCATCATTTGTCGTCTCCCAAAAAGTGCCGGAGGGTATGCCGTCCGTGCAATTTAATTGACTAGCTAAACAGGAGGCGGTTGGTCAAGAACTATAGGGCGGTGGTTGCGCTCTTGACTCCGGTCAATTCCTCCCCGGCCTATTCAGGCAAGCCAATCGACGCATGGCCGTGCGCCGGTGCGGTCCGGTCTGCAACGGTTCGCCCCGCGTTCCTCTCGGAATATCCCCGGAACGGGCGGTGCAACCGGCCATGTTCATGCGCCAGACAGGATGACCTGACCACGAGGCCCTTCCCATGTCCCCGTACGGCCTATATGTCCTTTGCGGTGACGCGCACCGAAGGGATGCGGACAGACAATATATTATCGCGCGTGCGAAGCGAGGAAACGCCACCAGCAGGCTGGACCGGATGCTATTGATGGAAGGAGTAGAATGATGAGCGACATTTTCAAACCCACGAGGGCAAGCCTCCTGCTTGCCGCAGCTGCCCTGTTGGTGCCGGGCAGCGCGTCGGCGCAGCCGGCGGCTGACCGGGAAGACATCATCGTCACCGGGCAGCAGGAAGAGGCAATTCTTGCGGCCGACCTGTCCACGGCGCCCAGCGGGCCACAGATCGAGGGCATTATCTCGGCGCGCAGCGCCGACCGTCTGCAGGTTACCGCCGACGACGGCACGCGGACGATCGTGTCCTTCACCGATGCCACCGAGATAAAGGCGAGCAAGGGGCTGTTCGGCCTCGGCCGCAAGCAGCTCGCCGGTGACGCGCTGCTCAACGGCCTGCCCGTCACGATCGAGACCGTGCAGGTCGGCGAAGCGCTGGTCGCCAGCGAGATAAGGCTCCGCAACAGCGACCTAAAGACCGCGAACATGATTCACAACGGTACCGCCCAGGGCTTTGCCGAACAGACGGCGGCGACCGAGGCGCTGCGCAGCAGGGTCAGCGATATCGACCAGTATAATGTCAAGGGCACGACCAATGTCCACTTCGACACCGGCAAGGCGGTGCTTTCAGCGCAGGGCAAGGCCGATCTGTGCGCCACCGCAGAGGCGGCCGAGCAGATGAACAACGCCCTGATCCTGGTCGTCGGCTACACCGATTCGACGGGCGACTATGAATATAACCAGCAGCTCAGCGAAAGGCGCGCCAGCCGCGTGGTCAATTATATCCAGCAGAATTGCGGCTGGAAACCCTATCGCATGCTGACCCCGACCGGCATGTCCGAAGCCGATCCGCTGGCCAGCAACGACACCGCCAGCGGCAAGGCCCAGAACCGCCGCGTCGCGGTCAACATCCTGGTCAGCAAGGGCCTCGACGGGCTTTGAGCCGGTGAACCTAGCGGGGCGGGTGCGTAGTGCCCGCCCCGCTCATCACCGTCAGGTTAGCGTGAACTTATGACCTGGGCCGCAGCGTCTCGATGATCTGCGCATCGATCCAGTACAGGTCTGACTGAGGACCCCCATTCCCAGTTGCCGGCGGCACCATTCTGTTAAAGAAGAGATATTTTCCGTCCGGCGTGACCTGTGGTCCGCCTTCTTCTGCCTCTGTATTAACCGTCTCGCCGAGGTTGATCGCTTCCCCCCAGGAACCGTCTTTCTGGCGGAAGCTGATATAGACGTCAGAACTGCCAAAGCCGCTCTCTCTTTCGCCGTCCCACATGACATAGGATTCATCCGGTGCGATATACGGGTGGGCATTCCATGTGCCGGTGTTGATTGCCTTGCCGAACGGCTTCGGATCTTCCCGTTTGCCGTCGATGAGCCGTGAATAGCGAATAATGCCGTCGCCCTCCGGCCCGCCTCGCTCGTCAAGCACAAGAGTGCCGTTGGCCGAAGACTTCAGGCTCATGATGACGAGTTCTTCAAAGGCAGGGCCAAGGCTTTTCATCTCGGACCATCCGTCCTTGGTACGCTCCTTGTATTTGCTCTCAAAATACAGCGTGTTGCCATCTGGCGAGTGGAAAGGCCTTTGCGTTTCAGCGGGCACCGCTATCTGATGCCATCCATCATTCATCCTTTTGAAAGTGACGGATTCAGGCTCTCTCGCATCGCTGCTATGTCTCCATCTGCTGACATAAATTTCATTCATATCGAGGGAAAAGCCGATAGCGTCCCCCCATTCTTCCGTATTGGCAAGACCGGGCGCAAAGGGTTCGGCGGTGGTACCGGGCGGTGTTTGCCCGAGATAGGGGCCGTCGGGGACGGGGGCAGGGGCGGGAACGGCGCCATCCTCCCGAGCATGGCCATTGCCGCTCACCATCAGAGCCGAGAGCAGCAGACCTATCGAGACACCAGCATATTTCATTTCATCATCCTTCCCCGGGGGCGGCAACGTAAATCGTTGTTTCGCCGTGATAAATAGTCTTGCCGCATGTGTCGGGCAGGGGAAGCACCCTGCCATGGCTGTTCGACCAAATTCACAGGCCGTTCGACGAGCGACGTCAAGGGCCGAAATCGGCATCGGACCTGTCGCCCGCTCCGAAATCCCGCAATGCCGCCATCCCGCTCAGCGCGGCTTTTTGGCGATCGTCGCGTTGAAGTCCGGGTCCTTCTTCGCCACCCAGTCGACAAATTTGCGCACCACCGGATCGGCGAGCAGCGCGTCGACGTCCATCCCGTGGCGCTGCAGCTCGCTGTTGCTGAACTGCGTGATCAGCATCTTCTGGCAGATCGCATGCATCGGCACAGTATCGCGCCCGCCCCGGCTTTTCGGTATCGGGTGATGCCAGACAATGGTCTTGCCGGTCGGCCGCCCGCACAGCCAGCAAGCCACCGCCTCCGCCGGAGCCTCCTCCTCGTGGGGCATATCCTGATAGCCACCATGTTTGGAATGTTTGCGGGCCATGTTTTGGGGTCTCTGTTGGTGGGAGGTGAGGGGGTTGCCTAGGGGGATGCGGCTGGGATTGCCAGATAAAGGTGGTTGGTGCGGATCACGGCGCGTCAGATTCGGGTTGTGGAGTGATTAGGTGTATTTGTTAGGCTGTTGCCGTAAGTGAAAATTATGGAAGCGGCCGCAAACTCATGTCATTGTTATCGCCGTGTCTCGATAACGGAAGTTGGGACTGACAATGCCAAGGCGAAGGGACATATAGCAGATGCTTGAACTGTCGATAATCCATCGACCCGGTATACACAGAGGACAACAGAATCTCGGCCGGATTCTGGAGACAATGCTGTATTATGATCGCGTCCATCTGATGATGAGTGCTCAGATGTTCTCGGGTCTCTGGGATGCGCTTGGACCTGATGATCTAGGCGTTCTGCTTGGCCATCCCACCGTTACAACGACGCTCACACCTGAAATGCTAGGGATCAAAAATGAAGTTGGTCCGGTAATTACAACGCACCGCCCGATAGCGATGAAAATGGCCGGTCGCGGCGGAACGATGATCGACGACAAGGATGATGTTGGAACGCTGCTACAGGTATTGAAAGGGTTGCCAAACCGGCCTGATGGAACACGCGCTCAGGTCAATAAGCTGCTCAAAATGACGAAGCGGTCTCGTTATTCCAAAATGCTCGGCGGTGATGTCGAAAACCGGCAAAGAATTGTCTCGCTGATAAAAGATCCTGACACCCTCAAGTTGTTTTTAAGAGGTTGGGCGATCGCCAAAGGGAAGGCGGTGAATGAAACCGCTCTCCAGTTCTCTAAGATTGATGTGTTCGAACTAGGGGAGGAATTCGCGATCGCGAGCACGGTTCCAATCGATCAGATGGTCACTGGCTGGAATCCAACGGACAGTTGGGGGCAGATTTTGGGTAGCGTACAAGACTATGCAGTCGACCTGTATCTATCTGATGCGTATAGTGCCGATATTGTAACCGCACCAGACATTGCAGAAATCGCTAGCTCGCGGCTCGACCTCAGCCTCCAACGAGCGCGAAAGAATAGCGACCAGATTAGCGCTTTTGAAGAGATGGTTTTCGACGAAGCACATGGCTTTGCCGACGCGTTTAACGAAGGTTTAATCAGCTTTGGAGAAGCGCTTAAAGTAATCGATCAATCAAGGCGTTTTCGGACATGGGCGAAGGGCCTGGCGCCCGACGCTGATTTGATCCACGAATACCACCGAGCTGTGACCAAAGACACAATACTGAAAAATCTGCCAGCAAGCGTTGCGCGATTTTCCATCTTCAACGGAGTGGGCATAGCTGTCGATACTGTGGTACCCGGCGCTGGCCTGATCCCTTCAGCAATAGACACATTCGTTGTGGAGCGCCTGCTCGGAGGCTGGCGACCCAACATATTTGTCCGTAATGTCCAAAAAACCTTGGCGAAGGCAGAAGGCCGAGCGATCGAGAGGTCGGAGGGGAGCCAATAACCGGCAGCTATCGTACGTTACGTTCTGATAAGCCGACATTCGCAGCGTTCTTGCGCTTGCCATTGGATGGGGAGTGATTCCGCGCTATGATCTACCATGGCCATCGACAAACTCCATATCGATCTTCTTGCTTTTGCTGGGGACGCAAAACCCACAGATGGGCTCGAAGCGCGTATGATCGAGTTCTTAGAGGGTGAGAGTTCGACAGAATCGCTCGACAGCACGGCGTTTGATCAAATAAACGGTTCAAACATCAAGGCTGATTACCTGCTAGGCGCGCGGGGCTTGGTTGCCGAGTTGAAGACGTTGAACGCAGGCCCTGAAAATCGGATTGAACAGCGCCTCCAAGAGCGCTTTGCCCAACCCGGTGCACCAATTGTCTTCGGTAGGTTGGGCATCTCCAAGGTAATTGATGGCCTGCCTGATCGTGATACTGTCTCAAAGATGATGATCGATATGGCCGGGCGTGCCGTGCGAAGGCATCTCCAGAAGGCCAATGATCAGATTGGTGCCATCAAGACGCGTTTGAACCTTCCTAGTGCGGGCGGCCTCGTCATCTTGATGAACGAGGCTGAGCCGATGATCGACGTTTCCGCAATTGGCTATACGGTGAAAACAGCGTTCGAGACCGTCGAAGGGGGCTATCCCCACATCACCAATGTTTGGACGATTGTCGAAAGCCATCGCATTGCCATGCCAGATGGACGCCTCGGCTTTCCGCACCTTCATGTTTTCAAGTCTTTGAAACGTCAGAGTGAACTCGACTATATCGGGCGCATGCTCGGTGCTTGGGGCCATCGCAATGGCTCCCGCATGGAGCGGCTGCAGCACCACGGAGACTGGAATGTAATGCGTGCAATTTATGAAGGGGGGCCACCGACGCTTCAGCTTTTTGCCTAACCTCAATAAGGCGGCGCATCCAACCCAGCCGCACTCTTCGTAAATATCTCGTTTCCGTCCTCGGTAATCCCGATACTATGCTCGAACTGCGCGGTCAGCGAGCGGTCGCGGGTGACGGCTGTCCAGCCGTCATCGAGCATCTTGCAGGCATATTTGCCGATATTGATCATCGGCTCGATGGTGAAAAACATGCCGGGGCGCAGCTCGGGGCCGGTGCCGGGGCGACCGGCGTGGACGACTTCCGGGGCGTCGTGGAACATCTGGCCGAGACCATGGCCACAGAAATCGCGGACCACCGAATAGCGGTTGGCTTCGGCGTGGCTCTGGATCGCGTGGGCGACATCGCCCATCCGGTTGCCCGGTTTCGCCTGCTCGATGCCGAGCATCATGCATTCATAGGTGACCTGGACCAGCTTGCTCGCCTTGATCGGGGTCTTGCCGACCAGATACATGCGGCTGGTGTCGCCGTGCCAGCCATCGAGGATCACGGTCACGTCGATATTGACGATATCGCCTTCGTTGAGCTTCTTGTCGCCGGGAATGCCGTGGCAGACGACATGGTTGATCGATGTGCAGCAGCTATGGGTGAAGCCGCGATAGCCGAGCGTCGCCGGAACCGCGCCGGCGGCAAAGGCCTGCTCGCGGACCATATCGTCGAGCGCGCCGGTGGTTACGCCGGGGACGACATGGGGAACCAGCGAGTCGAGAATCTCGGCGGCCAGCCGGCCGGCCTTGCGCATGCCTTCGAAACCCTCCGGCCCGTGCAGCTTGATCGCGCCGGTGCGGGATGATGGGGTGGTGTCTTCTACGGTCAGATAGTCTGTCATGTCGCCTATATAAGCATTGCACCCCGATTTGGCGATACCCCAAAATTTCACAGATTTTCGCTGGATATTAACCAGATTGCTCTATGCGCGCAGCCTAGGAAATAGCGGGAAATTTCAGGACCTTGATGAAAAACCGGGTGAAATATGGCTTGATCGGCCTGAGCTTGCTGCTCGGTGGCGGTGAAATCGGGCACCGGCTGACGATGCTGTCGACGCCGGATATCCAGCCTTTTGGCCTGATCGCCTTTGGCGGACTGTTCGCGTTATGCGCGATCAGTCTGGTCGGGATTTCGCTGTTCCGAAATGCGTGGTTGCGCTGGCCGCTGGCGCTGCTGCTGGCGGTGGGATCGACGCTGGTCGACGGCTATCAATGGGCGGTCGGCGATTTCATGGGCTACGAGAGCTTTGTCACCATGGTGCAGAGCGCCGGCGATATCGGCAGCGCCGCGGCGCAGCAGGGCGGGGCGATGGCGCTGGCGGCGGGCAAGGCGTTGCTGCTGCTGTTCGCCATCGGTCTGAAACCCGCTGCCGGTAACGCGCTGGCGGTGCGCGCCGCGAAATCGGCTGCGCTGCCGGTCCTGCTCGGCCTGTCCGTTCTGCTGTTCTTCCGCGGCGGCGAGGGCACCAGCGGCCTGCCATCCTCGCACAGCGGTGCCAGTCTCGCGCTGCTCTACGCCTATGACATGACGACCAGCCCGCGCGGACCGCGCCAGCGGGTGGCGCTGAAACCCGTCGCGTCGCCACGCCGCGCCGATATCGTGCTGATCATCGACGAGAGCATCGCCGGGGCCTATCTCGATATCAACAGCGCCAACGGTGTCTATTCCGGCCTCGCTGCCGATGACGCGGGAGCAGCAAGCCGGGCAGGGGGCAAACCGCCGATCCACAATTTCGGCCTCGCCACGTCGGTCACCCATTGCAGCGTCGGCAGCAATGTCGTGCTGCGCTTTGGCGGGACCCGCGACAATTACCGCGAGACCGTGCGCGCCGCGCCCTCGCTCTGGGCCTATGCCAAGGCTGCGGGGCTCGCCACCGTCTATATCGATGCCCAGCGCACCGGCGGCCGCTACCAGAACGCGATGGACGATGCCGAACGCGCGCTGATCGACCGCTGGGACCAGTTTGACGATGTGCCGGTGGTCGACCGCGATCATGCGGTTGCGGACAGGCTCGCGGAATATCTGAACGACGGCAAGCCGCAGCTGATCCTGGTCAACAAGGTCGGCGGCCATTTCCCGGTTGGCGACAAATTCCCGATGAGCCACGCAAAATACCGGCCGATGCTCAAACGCGGTCAATTCCCCGATGTCACCGACATGGCGGGCCGGGACAGCCTCGACGCCAGCCAGAACAACTGGATTCTCTACCGCAACAGCTATCGCAACACCCTGCTGTGGAACGTCGGCGACTTTTTCGACCGCCTGTTTGCGCAGGCCGACATCGGCGACGCGACGATCCTCTACACCGCCGACCATGGCCAGAGCTTCCACGAACGCAATGATGGTGGCGATGCGACCCATTGCACGCCCGATCCGCAGATCGAGGAGGGCGTGGTGCCGCTGGTGGTGATCGGCGATGGCGGCGATCCTGCCCAGAGCGCGCGCTGGGCCAAAGCGGCGGCAGCGGGCAGGGACCGGTCGTCGGACTACCGGATTTTCCCGACCCTGCTCGGCCTGATGGGCTATGCGCGGCAGGATGTCGCGCCGCTATACGGTCCCGATCTGTTTGCCGGGGAGGCCGACCCGTCGACCTTCAACGTCCGCTTCAACGCGCGTCTCGGCAGCGAACCGGTGTGGCGCCACGTGCCGCTCGACCAGATCGCCCGCCCGCCGCTTTCCGACCATGCGGCCCTCGCCGCAAGCCGCCCCAAATAACATATTCCCAAATCGCGCCGCATCATCCTATAGAGCGCACATGACACAGGAAAAAATCTGGACCGCCGCCCTCGTCGTGATCGGCGATGAAATCCTCTCCGGCCGGACGCAGGACAAGAATATCGCGCAGGTCGCGAGCTGGCTCAACGTCCAGGGCATTCGCCTCGCCGAGGTCCGGGTGGTCGCCGACGACATGGACCAGATCGCCGAGGCAGTGAACATCCTGCGCGCGCGCAACGACTATCTGTTCACCACCGGCGGCATCGGCCCGACCCACGACGATATCACCGTCGACGCGGTGGCCAGGGCGCTCGGCGTTGCGGTCACCATTCACCCGCAAGCCCGCGCGATCCTCGAGAAATATTATGCCACGCGAGGCGGGATCAACGCGGAGCGGCTGCGCATGGCCCGCGTGCCCGAAGGCGCCGAGCTGATCGAGAACCGCATGTCCGGCGCCCCCGGCATCCGTATCGAGAACCTCTATCTGATGGCCGGCGTCCCGCATATCACCGCCGGCATGCTCGACGCGCTCACCGGCACGCTCGAGGGCGGCGCGCCGCTGCTCGCCGCCACGCTCGGCGCCTGGGCCCCGGAAAGCGAGATCGCCGCCATCCTCCGCGACGCGGAAAAAGCCCACGAAAACTGCGCCATCGGCAGCTACCCGTTCTTCCGCGAGGGCCGCGTCGGCGCCAATTTCGTCGTCCGCTCGACCGACCCGCACGACCTCGAAACCTGCCGCGCCGCGCTCAAGGCCGGGCTCGAGGAAGCCGGCTACGAAGTCACCGACGGCGGGATCTGAAGCGGGTGCCCCTGCGCAGGCAGGGGCCCATCTCTGCTGGCGCGGCGAGAGGGCGAGGAAGGATTACGCGCTAAACTTCAGTGCGCTTACCAATCCACTATAAGGAGCGCTGCGATTTCTGGAGATGGGCCCATGCGGCAGGGGAACACAAGAGGAGGGCCAACCCCGTTGGTGGTGAGCTTGTCGAACCACGCCTATCGACGTTGCTCGTCCGAGAGGCGTGTTCGCGAGCTTTCCCCCCGCGCCAGCTTGCCCTCCAGCGCCTCGGCGGCGCGCAGCCGGTCCTCGACCCGCTGCTCGCGCGCCCGCAACCGCTCTTCCTCCTGCGCCCGCCGCGCCAGCAGCCGCTCGTGCATCGCGCCCAGCTTGGCGTCGAGCGACGCCCGCACCGCTTCCGCCTCTTCCCGCTCGTCGACCTTGTTGCCCTGCTCGTCAAAGCGCGTTCCGTTCTGCCATTCGTCCCAGGTGATCAGCTTGTCGGCATCCTGCTCGGTGAGATTGCCCTGCTTGATCAGCAGCGCGAGGATCGAGTCCGACGGCGTGATCCGCCGCTCGACCTCGACCCCGCCGCGATAGATCACCGTCTCCTTGCCGACCACCGCATGTTCGTGGGCCACCGCGACCAACCCCTTGCGCGCGTGCGCCTTGGCCTCTTTCCAGCGCTCGTCAAAATCCGCATCGCGATCGCGCAGCCGGTAGGCCGAGGTGCTCGACATATCCGACACCCGGCACGCATCGCGCACGCAATTGGTCTTGCGCAGCGTCGCCAGAAAGACCTTGCGCGCCGCCGGGGTCCATCCGTCCTGCCGCGGCCTGCGGGGTTTTTTGGGTTTAGCGGGTGTGCGGGGTTTCTTGGATTTGGAGGGTTTGCACGGGGTTGATTTTACCGTTCGTCCTGAGCCTGTCGAAGGACCTTGTGCGCGCTCCACCTGTACTTCGACAAGCTCAGCACGAACGGGTTTGTTTGCCGCGCTTTTGTCATCGATAGCGCGCTTATCCGTTTTCTTCTTAGCCATTTCAAAACCCATATCAGAAGCGCCACCCTGTAGGAAAGCCCCGCCGATCCCCGCTTGGCCCGAGCGCAGTCGGAACACCGGTCGGGGCGCGCACCACCCCACCGCGCCCGGCGCGCTCAGACGTCCTCGGTCGGGGTGATGCTGGCGACCAGCACCTTGACCGTGGCGTAGAGCAGCACCACCGTCGCGACCAGCAGCGCGCTCAGGCCGACGACCAGCGCGTACAGGATATTGTAGAGCCACGGATACCACCCGGCCGGCATTTTCTCGAACTCGCCGACCGGCATCGTCAGCGCCAGCAGCATCACCACCGATCCGGCCAGCGACAGGGTGCTGAGCAGGCTGATCGTGCTGATCCGGCGATAGACCGGAATATCGAAATCCTCGTCCATCCGCCGGACGATACCGACCAGGGTGAGCATCAGCGCCAGCGTCGTGCCCGAGCTCGCCGCCATCGCGCTGCCGAGATAGAGCGCGGAGGAGCTCAGCGCCTCGATCAGCTGCATCGCCTCGGCCTGCGAATAGACATAGCCGCTGCCCCAGCGCCCCGCCGCCCCGAGCAGCACGATTCCCCCACCGGCCAGCCCGGCCCTGATCTCCGGCGTCACCGCCCCGCTATCCGCATCATCCGCCACACCGCCTCCTTGCCGCCTGTCCAACGCCGCCAGCCTAACCGGGTTGCCGATGCAGCACAAATTTTTTGCCTCGCGAGGCGCCCGCAGGAGAACAAGGCGGTGCCAGAGCGTCCCATCTCTGCTGGTGCAACGGGAGGGCAGGCGAGAATCGGACTCTGTCCCCGCAGCGAAGGTAGCGATCACAAATCGTCATCCTGAACTCGTTTCAGGACCCCCACCGGCACCGCGCGCAATCGCAAGGGATCCTGAGCCGAAGGCCACCGCAAGGTAACCAAGTTCAGGATGACGAGTACATCCTCTCTCCCCGCTCGGGCCTGTTCCCCGCCAACAGCGCGCAGACCCTCCCACCGTCATTGCGAGGAGCGCAGCGACGCGGCAATCCAGAGCGTCCGGCCGCGATCGCCGGTGCGTGCCGCCCTGGATTGCCACGCTGCGCCCGCAATGACGCAGGACCCTCGCCATCCCGAGCCGATAGACCAGCGCAGCTAGCTCAAATCGTCATCCTGAACTCGTTTCAGGACCTCTATCGGCACAGCGCAATCTCACTGGATCCTGAACCAAGATCAGGATGACGAGTACGGGCTCAGCACCAACGCAATCCACCAAGCATCACCGTGCTCCGCGCTTGACGCGGAGCCCCGCGCGGCAATCAACCACCGGCGACCGCGACCAGAGGTCCGCGTCGAGCGCCCAGAACAGTCCTGTCCGATCGGCAATAAGTGCATTTAGTAAACTGGCACCGTAATCTGGCACCGTAATCTCACCGTAATCTGGCGTAATTCCCGACGAAATTTCAGCACAGTTTGAGTTTTTCCACAGTTTTTCACGGTAGAACGTAAAAAGAACACCTCCTGGGGCTTGCCCTGCTCATGAATAAAGTGAATAAACCGATTCGGTAGTCGCACCGTCGATTTCCTGAACCTCTGATCCTCACTGCCCCTTAATGGCAGGAGGGGCATGAGGCCCCTCGGAGGGCTGGTCTCAATCCAGCATCAGGAATAGGAGGTGTGGATATGAACAAACGGGTTCCCGTGCGTGCATATACCCGCTGGCGTTTCGCTCGCTTAGAGTATGTCATTGCGCATACTCGACGTTGGCCTCGCCAGTATTCGTTCGACTTTTGATACGGTCATCTGAACGATAGCAACTGAAGGCGGTGCGGCTCCCACTCTTAAAATTTACCTATATGTTAAATTCCCAACATTCAAGTCGTATATTTTATACGACATAAGCTTTTCGTTATATCATGCCAACAATCGCAATGTGTCGGCCATTGCTGGCCATTGGGTCACACACGTATGTAGGTCCCTAATCGAAAGGAAAGTCGGGAATTGCTGCGGGTCAGGCAATTAGTGCACTGTCATCACACATGGGTTGTCTGTAGGACAGGGTGTTGGATCGGGACGACTGGCGATGCTGGGAACGAGATTGTTCGCCGCCGAAGGGGCGCAGACGACTGGGCATGTGGCGCATGGCCATCAAGCCGAGCACGTAGAATTGTCCTGTCCGATTGGTAATTAGTGCATTTAGGAAACTGTCACCCTAATCCCCGTAATCCAAACTTTCACCGTAATTCCACCGTAATTCTGTCACCGTAATTCCGTTTGCACTAAGCTTGTCGGAGGACGCTTCGACCAATGAGACTGTAATTACGCTGTGTCAAAGTCCCTTTAGGAATGCTGGGTTCACCGAATAGAGAGCATCGTCCATTTTCGCGGGAAGTTCGGCTTTTAGTCGACGGAAATCGTATCCACAGTCAAAAATATATAGGGAGTTTTGGTCACCCTTTGCCACGCCCAGAAAGCCATACCATAGTAACAGTTCAATTATCTGCTTAGTATCGAGGTGATCATGCAACCCATCTACCAAGTCACTGATTTCCTTTGCGGTTAGCAGTTGTGGCTTACCGATAAACCTATACAGTAAATCTTGATGTAAACCGGAAATATCTCTAATTTCGAACGCAAAATCCGACACAAGGTACCTAGCCATTTGCAGCAGACCGTTCTCAACATCTTTTCCGTCTACGCACATGCTCCCACGATTTATTGCCGAAGATATAACTTTTTCACACAGTTCAATCAAAAACCTCGGACGATACAACGAACCTCTGATGAGATGTTCAACTGCAAAGTGCCCATCAGCAAGAACTGGATTGACGGATTCCCAAGCTTCCTTTTTATCATTCTCATCAAAATTACTGACCACCCTTTGCTTGAGAAGATACTCTAATTGTGACTGTTCTGACCAGTCTACGTTCACGATGTTATATTTCTGCCGATCTGAAGTCTCTTCGACCAATTTTTCATACACGTCGCTGCGCAAAAATAGATAAAACCGGAACTCTACATCATTTTTGTTAAGTTCTCTGCTAGTTTTCCTAAGTATCTCAATGAGATGCTTTACCATTAACACATCATGGTTTTCAAGCTGTTGTGGCGGCCAGCCTTTGTCTAGATCATCAAAAAGCAGCACGATATCTTCGAAAAAGTCTTTGAAAGTTAAAATGGCTTCTCGAAGTTTTGGAATCGATTCATCATAAATGATGTTCGTGAATCCACTGATGTCTTTCACATTTATCGTTGGTTTGCTTTTTACAAATCTAACTAAGTCACCGATTGCATATTCTAGTCTTGCTGTGAAATCCCCAGAGACATATTTTTCTTTGAGGTCGAAGTCTTCTTCAATCTTGATAATTCGTTTTTGAAGGTCGAAATCTCTTTTGGCTTTTAGGAGCGCTTTTTCTCGTATCGCCAGCAATATCTCCATATAAACTATGTAGTTCCAGAATCCAGCAATAGTGTGGTCGAACACTCCTTCATTGGTAACTTGAACTAACTCATGGCGTAGTTCGCTGAGGTTATGGGTCGCTGGACGGATATCCAATACTAAATTTTGTTTTTTTCTTAAAAAATGTTCCCTCGCTTGCAGCAAAACAGCTGTTTTACCTGATCCCTTGCGACCTGTAACAACAGCATTCTGGGCTCTAATTACCGTTAGATACTGCGCTGTTTCAACAAAGTAGTTAGAGAGATAGAAACTTTCATTTTCCGCTGCAGACGAACCTAAATGTACATCGCTGAGCGTGCCCAATTTAAACTGAGATTCTCGTCCGGAACTTTCTTGGTTTCGGATCAGTACGCTAGAACAATAATCTTCGACGTGATCATGGGTCTCTTTGGAAGATGTGGAATTGGTGATGTAGTCTCGATAGTCAAGCGGCGCGGGGCCATTTCCAAATTGAAGTAAAAGAGGTTCAATTTCAAATCCATGAGCGAGTCCAGCCAAGAAAGCCGCTCGTAAATTGTTCAGTTCAAAATCTACTATATTCTTTGTGAGCAAAGGCAATATACAACCTGCGGAAGATGATATTTCGACGATTGCTTTTGGAGCCGACAAGCGAACTATTTCAGACGGATCAAATGTTCGTTTTTCCACGGAACGATTTGCTACTGCTTGGAAAATATCCTGTCTAAAGTTTGTCTTTTTCACCATATCGAGAACAAAAAGCGGTTGTGAGTGGTTTTTCTCTCTTGTAAAATTTTCGACCCAGCTTTTGCGTTGCCATTGCCGAAGTTTAATGGATAGGTCATCGGAGTTTTCGTATTCGAGCCATCCAATGTTATCAAAAATACCGGTGCTTTGGACATTGTGTTTAGCGTCTTGCAATGCAGAATTAACGATGGGCAAAACGGCCTTCTGTTTAGCGATTGCATATCCAATTTCGTAGTAAACATTAAAATTGTTGATGGAGATATCGGCTATGAAGACACTACATTCATCTATCGATGATCGAACTAAGTTATCGATTTTTAGTCCATAAACATCCATCCTTTCCCAAGGAATCAGTGCGAGCTTTTCATTACTCGACAGTCCCACTGCGCCCGCTATCGTGTCTTTTACTGTTTCATTATCGGGGTATGCAACAAATGCTGTGTACGCGTTTGGTGCGCCTGTCTTCCGAATGTTCATGCTTTTACTCTAGAATTAGAAGTAGTAAAATGTCTACTGCTAGATTGAGTTTGTCAGAATTTTTGATGTAAACCCTCAGAGCATCTACTAGAAACAATCTATCAGTTATTTCTTGCTAGTGCCTTGAAGGTGTATGAGCTCACATCCCCACCATCCCAAAATTCCCCCCCTTCCCCAATCCTCCCTCATCCGCTAAAGCCCTCCCGAACACCCGAATCCCACCGCCGCCAGGGCCCCGAACGGCCCGGCACTCCCCGCCGCGTGGGCTTCGACAAAGTATAAACGAAAGGGCAACCCCACATCATGACCACCACCGGCAAAGACTCCCTCCAGACCCGCTCGACCCTCACCGTCAATGGCACCGACTACGCCTATTATTCGCTCGCCAAGGCGGCGGAGCGGCTCGGCAATATCGACAAGCTGCCCTATACGCTCAAGGTGCTGCTGGAGAATATGCTGCGGTTCGAGGACGACGGCTTTACCGTCGCCGCCAAGGACGCGCAGGCGGTGGTCGACTGGCAGAAGGAAGCGAAAAGCCCGGCGGAAATCCAGTACCGCCCGGCGCGGGTTTTGATGCAGGATTTTACCGGCGTGCCGGCGGTGGTCGATCTCGCGGCGATGCGCGACGGGATCAAGGCGCTCGGCGGCGATGCCGAGAAGATCAACCCGCAGGTCCCGGTCCATCTGGTGATCGACCACAGCGTGATGGTCGACGAGTTCGGCACCCCGCAGGCGTTCGAGCACAATGTCGCGCTGGAATATCAGCGCAACATGGAGCGCTACGAATTTCTGAAATGGGGATCTAAGGCGTTTGACAATTTCTCGGTGGTGCCGCCGGGCACCGGCATCTGCCACCAGGTCAATCTCGAAAATATCGCCCGCGCGGTGTGGTCGTCGAAGGACGCGGACGGCGTCGAGGTCGCCTATCCCGACACCTGCGTCGGCACCGACAGCCACACCACGATGATCAACGGGCTCGGCGTGCTCGGCTGGGGCGTCGGCGGGATCGAGGCGGAAGCCGCGATGCTCGGCCAGCCGGTGTCGATGCTGATCCCCGAGGTGGTCGGCTTCAAGCTCACCGGCGCGCTCGCCGAGGGCATCACCGCGACCGACCTGGTGCTGACCTGCGTCCAGATGCTGCGCGAGGTCGGGGTGGTCGGCCGGTTTGTCGAATTTTACGGACCGGGGCTGAAAGAGCTGTCGCTCGCCGACCGCGCGACGATCGCCAACATGGCGCCGGAATATGGCGCGACCTGCGGCTATTTCCCGATCGACGAAAAGACGCTCGAATATCTCGAGCTCACCGGCCGCAGCGCGCAGGAAATCGCGCTGACAGAGGCCTATGCGCGCGAGCAGGGCTTCTGGCGCTATGACGAGACCACCAAGGACGCGATCTACACCAAGACGCTCGAGCTCGACATCGGCAGCGTCGTGCCGTCGCTGTCGGGGCCAAAGCTGCCGCAGCAGCGGGTCTCGATGGCCGACCTCGACGAGGGCTTCAACCGCGATCTGAAAGAAGTGTTCGGGGTCGATGACAGCGGCGAGCGGGTCGCGGTCGAGGGCAGCGACTATGGCTTCACCCACGGCGATGTCGCGATCGCCGCGATCACCAGCTGCACCAACACCTCCAACCCCAACGTCCTGATCGCCGCCGGTCTGGTCGCTCGCAAGGCGCGGGAGCGCGGCCTGCAGCGCAAGCCGTGGGTCAAGAGCTCGCTGGCGCCGGGATCGCAGGTCGTGACCGACTATCTCGACAAGGCGGGGCTTTCGGAGGATCTCGACTATCTCGGCTTCAATCTCGTCGGCTATGGTTGCACCACCTGTATCGGCAATAGTGGACCGCTGCCGCCGCCGATCTCGCAGGCGATCAACGACAATGATCTGGTCGCCGCCTCGGTGCTCTCGGGCAACCGCAATTTCGAGGGCCGGGTGTCGCAGGATGTCCGCGCCAACTATCTCGCCTCGCCGCCGCTGGTCGTCGCCTATGCGCTCAAGGGCACGGTGCGCGAGGACATGTACGAGAGCCCGATCGGGCAGGGCAAGGACGGCGAGGACGTGTTTCTGAAGGATATCTGGCCGACCAACGCCGAGATCACCGACATGGTCAACAGCTTCGTCAACCGCGAGATGTTCGAGAGCCGCTACGCCAATGTCTATGACGGCGATGCCGAGTGGCAGGCGATCGAGGTCACCGGCGGCGACACCTATCAATGGCGCGCGGGCTCGACCTATGTCCAGAACCCGCCCTATTTCGAAGGCATGGAAATGACCCCGGCTCCCGTGGGTGACATCATCGACGCCAAGACTTTGGCGCTGCTGGGTGACAGCATCACCACCGACCACATCTCCCCCGCCGGCGCGATCAAGGAGGACAGCCCTGCCGGAGAATACCTTAAAAATCATCAGGTTAGCAGGCAAGATTTCAACAGTTACGGAAGTCGCCGCGGCAACCACGAAGTCATGATGCGCGGCACCTTCGCCAACATCAGAATCAAAAACGAGATGGCCGACGGAAAAGAAGGCGGCTACACTAAATATGATGGCCAGATCATGCCGATCTACGACGCCGCGATGAAGCACAAGGCCGACGGCACCCCGCTGGTCGTCATCGGCGGCGAGCAGTATGGCACCGGCTCGTCGCGCGACTGGGCGGCAAAGGGCACCAACCTGCTCGGCGTCCGTGCGGTGATCGTAGAAAGCTACGAGCGGATCCACCGCAGCAATCTTGTCGGCATGGGCGTTCTGCCGCTGCAATTTGCCGAGGGCACCGATCGCGAGATTCTCAGCCTCGACGGCAGCGAAAGCTTCACGATCAAGGGCGTCGCGACGCTGAAGCCGCTGCAGGAAGTCGAAGTCGAAATGACCCGCGCCGACGGCACGACCTCGACCTTCAAGACGATCTGCCGGATCGATACCGCCAACGAAATGGAATATTTCCTCAACGGCGGCATCCTGCATTACGTGCTGAGAAATCTGGCGAGCTAAGTCTTCCCCTCTGGCTCAACAAAAAGGCCCGGTCGCAATGCCGGGCCTTTTTTTAATCGGTGATGGCGCTGTTATCTGGCGGGACCGTCCAGAAACGGATAATCGGTATAGCCGGTTTCATCGCCGCCGTAGAACGTATCCTGGTCGGGTTCATTCAGCTCCGCACCAACCCGGTAGCGTTCGGGCAGGTCGGGATTGGCAAGGAACGGACGGCCGATAGTCACCGCCTGGGCATGACCGCTCTCGAGCGCTGCCACGGATTTTGCGGCGTCATAGCCGCCATTGGAAATGAAAAATCCGCTATAGTGCTGGCGCAGGCGCTTCATCATCGCGTCGTCCTCGTCGCTGGTCTCGTTGCCGGGAAACTGCTCGAGGACATGCAGATAGGCCAGCTGGCGCGCGCTGAGCATCTTGTACACGGTCGAGAATAGTGCTTCGGGATCGCTGTCGCTGATATCGCTGGCCTGACCCACGGGCGAAAGCCGAACGCCGACGCGATCCCTGCTCCAGATATCGGTGACGACATCGAGGACATTTTCCAATAGCCGCATGCGGTTATCAATGCTGCCACCATATTTGTCTTCCCGCTTGTTGACCCCGTCCTGCAAAAACTGGTCGAGCAGATAGCCGTTGGCGCTGTGGACTTCCACGCCGTCGAACCCGGCCTGCTTGGCGGCCGTTGCCGCCCGGCCATAGTCGGCGACAGTCTGATCGATACCCGTCTGATCAAGCGCGACCGGCTCGGACACATCGGTGAAGCCGTCGGCGGTGAAGGTCTGTGCATCGGCGCGGAGTGCGCTGGAGGAAACCGGTTGCTGGCCCTCGGGGAGCAAGGAAACATGGCTGATCCTGCCGACGTGCCAGAGCTGACAGAATATCCGCCCGCCGCCGGCATGCACGGCATCGGTGATTTTCTTCCAGGCGTTGATGTGCTTTTCATCATAAATGCCGGGTGTATCCAGATAGCCTTTGCCGATCGCGCTGATCTGGGTGGCTTCGGTAAAAATGACGCCGGCCGCCGCGCGCTGCCGGTAATAGGTCTCGGCCCAGGCCTTAGGTGTGCCATCACTGTGCGACCGATTGCGGGTCAAAGGCGCCATGAATATCCGGTTGGGCACGGATAGATCACCCATTTTCGTGGGTTCGAACAATTTCGAAAATTCGGTCATTCAGTCCTCTTTCTTTGGGGGAAGTGTTGTCTGGCTTTGAATGCAGCCACTGTTTCACCAATGCGCAACTCGCGCTTCCGTTGCATTGCACAATAATGATTGCGTGGAACCGATCCGGCTATCCGACCGTTGATGGGACATATCTTCCAACCAAGGAAACATCATATGTCTCAGTCGATCAAGACGATCAATCCCACCACCGGCGAAGCGCTCTCCACCTATCCCCTGATGAACGATCAGGAGCGCGACGACGTTATCCAGTTGTGCCACGATGCCTTTCTGAAATGGCGGCTTGAGGCGCCGGAAGCGCGGGCAGAGGTCATCAGGGCGATCGGCAAGGGTCTGTCAGACAACAAGGACGAACTCGCCAAATTGATGACCAGCGAGATGGGAAAATTGCTGAGCCAGAGCGAACAGGAAGTTGATCTGGTCGCCGGTATTTGCGCTTGGACAGCCGATGCGGGTCCCGAGGCGCTGAAAGATGAAAAGCGCGAACTGCCAAACGGGCAGGGGACGGGCATTGTCACCTACGCGCCGATCGGCGTGATCTACGGCATCCAGCCTTGGAACTATCCGGTTTATCAGGTCGTCCGCTATTCGATCGCCAATCTGATGGCAGGAAACGGCGTGTTGCTAAAACATGCCGCTAACGTGACCGGCACGGGGCTGATGCTGGAGAAAATCTATCGCGAGGCGGGTCTGCCCGAAGGCCTTTTCGCGGTGCTGAAAATCTCGCACGAGCAGTCAAATGACGTTATCTCCAACGATCTGATCCGCGGCGTGACCCTGACCGGCAGTCCGGTCGCGGGTGCCGAAATTGGCGAATGTGCCGGCAAGGCGCTCAAGAAGACCGTGCTCGAACTGGGTGCAAATGATGCTTATCTCGTGCTCGAAGATGCCGATCTGGAAAAAGCTGTAAAGCTGTGTGTGCTCGGACGGATCTACAATAACGGCGAAACCTGCATCGCGGCGAAACGGTTTGTGGTTGTCGATGCCATCTATGACGCATTCCGCGACAAATTTGTCGAAGCGATGAAAAACGTAAAAAGCGGCGATCCGATGACCGATGGACCCGATATCGGGCCCATCGCGCGCAAGGACTTGCGCGACGATCTGCACGATCAGGTGCAGGAAAGCGTCAGGAAAGGTGCAAAAATCCTCTGCGGTGGCGAGATACCGGATGGCGAAGGTTTCTTCTATCCGGCGACGGTTCTCGAAGATGTCGAGCCGGGGCAGCCGGCCTATGACGACGAACTGTTCGGGCCGGTCGCTGCGCTTATCCGCGCGAAGGATGCCGATGATGCGATGCGAATCGCCAACGACAGCCGTTTTGGCCTGGGCGGCGGAATCCTGAGCGCAAATATCGAAAAGGCGACCGAGATGGCGCAAAAATATTTTGATACCGGCATGGTCTTTATCAACGGTTTCGGACTGGCGGTACCCAACATGCCCTTTGGTGGCGTCAAGAATTCCGGTTACGGCCGCGAACACGGCGGATTCGGTATGAAGGAATTCGTCAACGTGAAGGCGGTCATGATCCAGGGATAGAATTCGGACTCACATTCAGAGTCAAATTTGCATAGGGTAACCTCCAGAAAATGGAGCTAGCCCTATGCCTCGACTGCGAGAGATCCCCCGTTCGGAAGTAACCGACGAATATATTCTGGCGCTATATGGTACGCTGTTCGGTGATCGTGATCCGGTTGCGGAACCCGGCACCGCGACCGGCACGCCGGGTAACTGGTGGACCGTTTTTGCCCAGGTTCCCGATGCGTTCAAACATACGACCGAGGGCTTCGGTTTTTACCGGTCGCCCAATCGCAAGCTTGATCCGAAACTGCGCGAACTCGGCCAGATTCGCGCCGGCTATGCGGTCGGGTCGCAATTTGTCTATTCCCAGCACTGCAAGGCCATGCGCTTTGAAGGCTATTCCGAAGAGCAGGTCGCGGCGATCCCCAACTGGCCGGTGGCCGACTGTTTCAACGAGGTGGAACGCGCCGTATTAGCCTATACTGATTGCCTGGTGCTGGAGTGGGGCAGGGTGCCCGATGGTGTTTTCGAGGCGCTGAAAAAGTATCTCGGCGAGGTCGAAATTCTCGAACTGACCTACATCACCTGTACCTACATGATGCACGCGGTGATGAGCCGGGCGCTGAAACTGGAATTTGACGACGTTCTCGAACCCGTGGTCGAAGTGCCTGCTCCGGATGGCGCGACCGCCGATGTCATGGGCATGGTCGACAAGCGAAAGGATGCGAACAAATGAGCTATCATCATCTGGCTCTGGCCGCGAAAGACATGAAAGCGATCCACACCTTTTACGAAGGCGTTATGGGGTTTGAACTGGTCAAGGTCGAGATTGCGCCGGTGATGGGCGGCGGCTGGGGCAAGCATTTCTTCTACCGGATGGATGGTGACGACAGCCGATTTATCGCTTTCTGGGAGCTCAATGACACCCCGGGACAGGACGGCTATGCCTTCGATCTCAACGAGGCTGCCGGAACCCCTCAGGGCACAAATCATTACAGCTTTGCGGTCGATACAGCCGAAGAACTAACTTCCTGGCGCGATAAATGGAACGCGGCGGGGCTGGACGTGCTCGAGATCGACCACAATTGGTGCCATTCGGTCTATACCCAGGACCCGAACGGCAACATGATTGAATTCTGCCTCACTACCGGGAGCTTTACCGAAGCGGATCGCAAACGCGCGCTGGCCGCACTGGACGAAAGCGAAATGCGCCCGTCTCCGCCGCCCGCTATGATGAAACGATGGCCCTCGGCCAGGTCCTAACTTGCGATATGCAGTTCCGGCTTCGCTACCGGATCCTCGGTATCGGATCGCAGGCCTTTCAATATCGTGTTGATCACGATCCTGAGCCGCTCTTCGGTCGCCAGATGCATCATCTGCATCATCAGCTTGGGGTTGCAAAAGGGCTGCATCATGGTGTTGACCAGAGAAACGACGCTGTCGAGTTCCAGCCCCTTGAAATAGCCTTTTTCCATCGCTTCGGCGAGGATTATGGCCATATAGTGATCAGCCAGATCGACATAGCCCTTGATCACTTCAAAATGCTCGTCTCCCAATTCCATATAGGATTCAAACAGTGCGGGATCGTCCTCATAGCGCGCCCGTTTGACAACCAGGCGCTGGGCAAAAAACTGATAGAGCTTCTCTTCGACCAGCATGTCGGCGGACACCAGGTCCTCCATAATTATCAGCAGTTCTGCAAACCATTCCCCCGCCATGGCTTCTGCCAGGGCGTCCTTGTTCTCGAAAAAGCGATAGAGATTGGAAGGCGACATTCCGAACGAGCTGGCGAGATCGGTCATCGTGAAGCTGATCGCGCCTTTTTCCTGGATTATCTGGTCGGCGACAGCCATTAATTTGGCGCGTGTGGCTTCGATATCGGTTTCGGGACGGGGCATAGACTGGTTCCTGTAAAGCCTCCTTGGTGCGGCACGATAGCCATCGTGACCTATATAGGTGATACGGTTTCATGATAAAAGGCGAAACTCTTCATTTATCAATTACGCGTGACGTAATGTTTTTCTATTCGGGTTTGTTTTGCGAGGCTAAAGGATCAACATGACAAACGATCAGGCTGACCCGGCCAGTCCGGCGAAACCCGCGCAAAAACGGCCATCCGGCCCCCTCGCTCCGGTCACCGGCAGCATTCGCCTGTTTCGCCGCTGGTGGCGGGTGGCGGTGCGTGCCGGTGTCGACCAGCAGGCGGTGATCGACAAGGTTCGCGAAGACAGCGGCTTTACCCCGCATTTCGCATTTATGACCTCGATGTCAGCGGGTATTGCGATACTCGGCTTGCTGTTGTCCTCTCCGGCGGTCGTTATCGGCGCCATGCTGCTCTCGCCATTAATGGGGCCGATCATGGGAGTCGGTTTTGCGGTCGCCGTCGGCGATTCCGTCTGGCTCAAGGAAAGTGGCAAGGCTATTTTTCTGGGCACGCTGATCTCTATTCTGTTTGCCGCACTGGTGGTGACGATGTCGCCCATCCAGACGGTCACCGCCGAGATCGCTGCCCGCACCAGACCCAATCTCTTCGATCTTGCGGTGGCACTCCTTTCGGCATTGGCCGGCGCCTATGCAATGATCCGGGGAAAAATGGGCACGATTGTCGGTGTTGCGATCGCAACGGCGCTGATGCCACCGCTTGCGGTTGTCGGATTCGGGCTGGCGACGTTCAACTGGTCGGTTTTTGGCGGTTCGCTCCTTCTGTTCTTCACCAACCTGATGACGATTGCGCTGACCGCGACCGGGATGGCGCGGCTTTACGGCTTCCGCTCCGATCTTTCCGAACGGCAGTCGCAAGTTCAGGTTGCAATCATGACAATCGTGTTTGTTGCGCTGGCGATACCGCTCGGATTCTCGCTCAAGCAGATTGCCTGGGAAGCCAATGTCTCACGCTCCGCCAATGGCTATATCAAGGACCAGTTTGGCAACCGCGCGAGCGTTTCGAAGATCGAGATCGATTTTGATGCAGACCCTATCGTGGTGAACGCAACCGTCTTCACGCCAGAAATTCTGGCTGGCGCGGACGAACAGAGCACAAGGGTGATCAGTCGCACATTGGGTCGCTTGATTGACGTAAAGATAACGCAGTTCAAGGTTGATTCGGGGGCAGATGCACAGTCGGCCGAACTGGCTGCGGCGAGAGCGCAGGCGCAGGCCCAGCAAGCTGAAATCCAGGTCAATCGATTGCGGGAAAATCTCGCCCTGATCGCCGGGGTTTCGGTGGATGACGTGACGCTGGATACGAGCAAGCGGCGTGCCATGGTTATCGCCAAGCCGCTACCCGGTGCGTCGCTGGCATCCTATTATACGCTCGAACAGCGCGTCGCCGCTGGCGCAAAAAACTGGACGATAAAATTGCAGCCGCCAGCCATGGCGTTACCGGACCTGACCATCAGTGATGGTGCTGTCGATGCAGCATCAACCCGCAATCTGGAATTGATTGTCTGGGCATACGAACGGCTGAACCTGCCATTGGGCATGAACGGTTCAGCAGCTGACATGGTCGTAACAAAGCAAGCCCTGGAAGCCAGAAATCTAACCGTCGCTTCGGAACCCGATATAGCGTTTCAAAACGGCAGCGTAAGATTGCGCTGGCTCGCTCCGCCGGAAAGTATGGCCGTGCAAGAATAGACGCCTAAGCGCTGCGCGTCAGGATGGGCGGA
>JBLWTQ010000008.1:0-159115 GCA_048270065.1 Parasphingorhabdus sp.
GATCCGGGCAGCGCCGGCCATCCCGTGTCCTGTCAACCAGTCGCCTTCGCGCGTTTTTCCGGGTTCCGGATTGCGCTTGTCCCATCCGAACCGTTTAGCCCCTTCATCGAGCGCTTCGGTGAACCGGCGGGAAGAATAGGGAATGTCCTGTTCCGGATGCCGTTCGGGAATGTTCCGCTTTCTGAGCTCGACCGGATCCAGTCCGGCGGCTTCCGCCAGCTCGTCCATCGCATTTTCGAGCACCTGCATGCCGACCGCTTCTCCCGGCGCCCGGACAGAGCCGCCGCAGGTGCGGTTGACGCGGGCGACTTCGATGCCGATCTTGCGGTTCTGGCCGCCATACAGAAAATGGGTGGCCTGGGTGACCGGCTCGTAAAATTCCTCGTCCGGCAGGTTGGACACCAGACATTCGTGACCCAGCCCGGTTAAAACGCCGTCTTCACCGCAGGCCAGCCGGACGTGCTGCCGGGTTTCGGACCGGCGCATGGTTGTTTCAAATACCTGTTGTCGCGACAGGGTCACGCACACCGGTTGCCCGATATCCTTGGCAGCGATCGCCGCAGCGACGGCTTCCGGCGACAGGCCCAGCTTGGATCCAAAGCCGCCGCCGACAAAGGGCGACAGCATCCGGATATTTTCCGGAACGATATGCAGCGCGTCGGCCAGTTCGTTGATATTGAAGTTGAGCATCTGGTAGCTGCCGCGCAGGGTCAGCTTGTCGCCATCCCAGCTGGCGATGGCGCAATGTGGTTCCATCGCTGCGCTGTTATGGCCGGGTGTGTAATAGACCTGATCGACGCTGAAGGCGGCATCGCGCATCGCCCGTTCCAGATCGCCCTGGTCGAGCTGGTCATCCCCGGGCTTGTCTGTATCGGTGTCCGGCGCCTCCGGATCCAATGCCGCATTGCCTTCGGTTTCGTAGCTGATCTTCAATTCATTGGCCGCATGGCGCGCCTGTTCGAACGTATCGGCAACCACCAGCGCGATCGGCTGGCCGAAATAATCAACCTGCTTCGATCCCTGCGGCGGCGCTTCATCGGCGCCGCCTTGTGCCGGTCGCCTGAGCAGACGATCATCTGTGATCACCGCGCGGATCGATTTGTTGGCCAGGATTTCGTCGCTGGCAACGTCGGTGACGCGGCCCTTGGCGATGGTTGCCCGTACCAGCACGCCGTGGAGCATGTCCGGGACGTCCCATTCGTGCGCATAGGTGGCCTGACCGGAGACCTTCAGCGGGCCGTCGGGCCGGTCCATTGCCGTTCCGACCAGTCCCTGACGCATATCGTCGAGCCGGTTGCGCGTGTCAGGCTTGTCCATTTTCCGATGCGCATTCATGTTGCTACTCCTGTTTGCGTGGCTTCTTTCAGGACGGAAATCAGAACGCGTCGGGCCAGCGGTATCTTGAAATCATTGCTGCCATAGCCCTGTGCTTCGGCGAGCAACTGATCGGCGGCCTTGCCGAACAGTTCGACCGAAGGCTGTTGTCCGACCAGCAATTCTTCCACCGTTTCGTCACGCCACGGTTTGTGCGCCAGCCCGCCAAAGGCCAGCGCGGCGCTACCTATTGTGTCACCGTCCATTTTTACGACGGCAGCCACCGAGCAAAGCGCAAAAGCATAAGAGGCGCGGTCGCGGACCTTCTGGTACATCTGCTTGCCCGCAACGGGGGGCGGCAAAATCACCGCAGTGATCAGATCGCCGGGCTCCAGGATATTGTCCTTCTCCGGATGGTTACCGGGCAGAAGGTGAAATTCCTGTATCGGCACGTGTCGGATGTCGCCCGAGCTGTCCTCAATCTCGACCTGCGCATCCAGCGCCGTCATCGCCACGGCCATGTCGCCAGGATAGGTTGCGATACAGGCGTCACTGGCTCCCAGAATGGCGTGAATGCGATTGAAGCCGTCCATCGCCTGACAGCCGGAGCCCGGCTCACGTTTGTTGCACGGCATTGCGGTGTCGTAAAAATAATAGCAACGCGTACGCTGGCACAAGTTGCCACCGGTGGTCGCCTTGTTCCGCAACTGTCCGCTGGCCCCGGCCAGAATTGCCCGAGACAAAACCGGGTAATCGCTGCGCACGCGTTGGTCGGCAGCGCAGTCGCTGTTGGTCACCAGCGCACCGATCCGTAACCCGTCGTCGTCGGTCGAACGGATCTCCGAAAGGTCCAGTCGGTTAATATCCACCAGCTTTTCCGGGGCCATCACTTCCAGCTTCATCAGGTCGAGCAAATTGGTCCCGCCTGCAATAAAGGTCGCATCGTCCGCTGCCTGGGCGGTGGCATCGGCGCGCCCGGTTGCTCTGGCATAAGCAAAAGGCTTCATGATTGCTCTCCGGCGGCCTGACGGATCGCGTTGATGATATTGGGATAAGCGGCGCAGCGGCACAGGTTGCCGCTCATCCGTTCCGATATTTCCTCATTGCTCAAATCACCGGCATCTTCGAGCTCATCTGACACAAAACTCGGCCATCCTGCCTTCGCCTCGTCGATCATGGCGGTGGCCGAACAGATCTGACCTGGCGTGCAATAACCGCATTGGAAACCGTCGTGGGCGACAAAGGCTGATTGCAAGGCCGACAGGTTGCCCGGCTCACCAATACCTTCGATAGTGGTGATCTCATCGCCGTCGTGCATACAGGCAAGGGTTAGGCAAGAATTAATCCGGCGGCCGTCGACAATGACCGTGCAAGCACCGCACTGGCTATGATCGCAACCCTTTTTGGTGCCGGTCAGCCCGAGGTGGTTGCGCAGCGCATCAAGCAAAGTCACGCGGCTATCGGCTTCCAGCCTGAGCGTTTTCCCATTCACAACGAGTTCGGTGGTTTCCATGTCATGACATCCTTCCCAATCGGCGTGATATGGCGTCCGCAAACTGGCCGGGGTGGCAATCGGACATGTTGTTCAGTTGACAAATCGATATCGCGCACAGTCTGCCTGTCATACGCATTCCCACGACCATAGGTTCCCTTCCAATCGGTTTGAAGCGAGATTTATCGTACATTGTTTCGATTTCGAGGTCGGACTCTCGAGGTCCCACTCGCATCGAAACCGGCCGGAGCGGGGAGGAGGAAAAGCGGTGGCTTGAACATCGTTCGTGCTGAGCTTGTCGCTGCATGCCTGTTGTCGCGCGCGGTCCTTCGACAGGCTCGGGACGAACGGGATTGGGGCTGGCTTTGTGCCCCTGCGCAGGGCCAAGCGAGTCACGCGCCTCGCTTGACGTTCCATCTCGTGCCTTTGCCGGTGGAAGGGTGGAGGGGGATGGCGTTTAGGCCGCCGGGGCGCGGGCTCTAAAACACTTGCTTATTGGCTGGATTTCTGGAGATGGGCCCCTGCCTGCGCAGGGGCACCGCCTCCCTAGTCCACATCCTCGACGACAACCTTCTCGCCGGTCACCTTCTGCGCCAGGGTGGCGGCGATAAAGTCGTCGAGGGCACCATCGAGCACATCGCTTGGCGCGCTGCTGGTGTGGCCGGTGCGCAGGTCCTTGACCATCTGGTAGGGCTGCAGGACATAGGAGCGGATCTGGTGGCCCCAGCCGATTTCGGTCTTGGCCTCATATTCGCCCGAGGCTTCGGCCTCGCGGCGCTGCAGTTCGGCCTCGAACAGACGGGCCTTGAGCATGCCCATCGCGGTGGCGCGGTTCTTGTGCTGGCTGCGGTCATTCTGGCTGGCGACAACGATGCCGGTGGGTGCGTGGGTGATGCGGACGGCGCTGTCGGTGGTGTTGACGTGCTGGCCGCCGGAGCCGGAGGCGCGGTAGGTGTCGATCTTGAGATCGCTTTCGTTGATCTCGACCTCGAAACTGTCGTCGATCACCGGATAGACCCAGACGCTGGAGAAGCTGGTGTGGCGCTTGGCGGCGCTATCATAGGGGGAGATGCGGACCAGCCGGTGGACGCCGCTTTCGGTCTTGGCATAGCCATAGGCATTTTCGCCCTTGACCTCGATGGTTGCGGACTTGATCCCCGCCTGGTCGCCGGCCTGATAGTCGACCATGCTGATCTTGTAACCGCGGCCCTCGGCCCAGCGCTGGTACATGCGCAGCAGCATTTCGGCCCAGTCCTGGCTCTCGGTGCCGCCGGCACCGGCGTGGATCTCGATATAGGTGTCGAGACCGTCGGCCTCGCCGGAGAGCAGGGCGCTGACCTTGTCGCGGTCGGCGCGGGTGGCGAGCTTCTCGAGCGTGGCAACCCCTTCGTTGGCGAGATCGGCATCGCCTTCTTCCTCGGCCATCTCGATAAATTCGAGCGCGTCGTCGCGTTCCTGCTGAATCTCCCTGGCGGCGCTGATCGATTCATCGAGGCGGCGGCGCTCGGTCATCACCGCCTGCGCGGCACTCTGGTCGTCCCACAGGGTCGGATCCTCGACCCGGGCGTTGAGTTCGTCGAGCCGCCGCAGCGCGACCTCCCAGTTGAGCGCGGTCTTGATCAGGGTGAGAGCGGCGTCGATCCGGTCGACATAGGCTTGCGCGTCGGCACGCATGTTAATCTCCAAAACTAGTCGGAGCAGCGATTAGACGATATCGGCGGGAAGTAAAGTGGTGTAGGGGTTGGCAGGACGCCCGGGCCGGGTGTGGTAGAACTCGTCATTGAAGATTTCTATCGAAATCATGGGTCTCTTGTGATTGGCGTCTATTGGGGGCGGCATTTAGATTGCCCCAGACAACGGGTAGATTGCCCCAGAAAACGGGCCGCGACGATGAGCCGTGGCCGATCAATCTGAAAGGAAGAACATGAGATTTCAACAGATTTCAGGCGCCCTGCTGGCCGTTCTGGTCGCCACCGGTCCGGCGCTCGCCGCGGAGCCCGGGACCTATGGCTATGGTGTTGCCAACGGCCCGGAAAAATGGGGCCAATTGTCCGACAGATATGCGCTGTGCGAGCGCGGTGACATGCAGTCGCCGATCGATCTGGCCGGGGCCAATGCCCGGGCCGATGTGGAGCTGGAAATCGACTATCAGACCGGACCCCTGACGGTTTCGAACAAGGGGCTGACGGTGCAGGCGGATTTCGCGCCCGGGTCTTCGATGACCAGCGGGGGCACCGCGTTCGATCTGATCCAGATCCACTTCCACACGCCATCGGAACATGCGTTTTCCGGCAAGCGCTATCCGCTCGTCGGGCATTTTGTTCACGCCAGCGACGACGGCGGGCTGGCGGTGCTCGGGGTGATGTTTGAAGAGGGTGCGGCCAATGGCGCCCTGGCAAAAATCCTCGCAGCGACCCCGGCAGCGAAATCCGGGCCGCGGACGGTAGCCGGCCAGACGATTGATCCCGGCGAGATGCTGCCCGCCGGTCGCGCGGTCTATCGCTACATGGGCTCGCTGACCACGCCGCCGTGCAGCGAAGGGGTAAACTGGCACGTGCTGCAGGATCCGATCACCGCCAGCGCCGAACAGATCGCGGCCTTTGAAAAGTTGATGGGCGACAACGCCCGCCCGGTGCGCGCGCTCAACAACCGATTGGTTGTGGCGCCCGAATAGGAGTAGGGACAGCAATATTCTGCCCGTCGCCCGGTTTCTGTGGTAGCAACCGGGTGGAGGAGAGCAGGGCATGACGATTAGCAATTTTACCGACACCAATGTGACCGACCAGAGCGGGCGCGTCTTTCTTGTCACCGGGGCGAACAGCGGGCTTGGCTATGCGGCGGCCAAAGTGCTGGCGGGCCGGGGCGCACGGGTGCTGATGGGATGCCGGTCGACGGACAAGGCAGAGGCGGCGATGGCGGATATCCGCACCGTCTATCCGGAAGCCGATCTGGAATGCATTCCGCTGGACCTTGGCGACATCAGGTCCATCCGCGCTGCTGCCAAGCAGGTTGAGAAGGAACCGCACCTCGATGTGCTGGTGAACAATGCCGGGATCCTGATGCCGCCGCGGGAAGAGACGGCGGACGGGTTCGAATCGCAGTTCGGGGTCAATCATCTCGGCACCTTTGCGCTCACCGGATTGTTGCTCGACAAGGTTGCGCAGGGCCGGAGTCCGCGGGTCGTCATCACGTCGAGCCTGGCGCATCGCAGCGGCCGGATCGACTTTGAGGATATCAATGCCGAGGAAGGCTACAGCCGCTGGGGCCGCTATGCGATGAGCAAGCTGGCCAATCTGCTGCACATGTATGAGCTCGACCGGCGGTTGCGGGCGGCGGATTCCGGGATCAAGGCCATCGCCTGTCATCCGGGCGTTTCGGATACCGAACTGACAAGAAACTTTCCGGGCTTCATGGTCTCGCTGTTTCGACCCGTTTCGAGCCTGTTCATGAACACGGCAGCCCAGGGAGCCTGGCCGACGCTTGCCGCTGCCGCGGGAGAGGGTGTCGAGAGCGGTCAGTATTTTGGCCCCAGCCGCAACAACGAATGGGTCGGACCGGCGCGTGAAGTGCAGCCTCGGCCCAAGGCCAAGCGGATCGAACCGGCAAAACGGCTTTGGAACGTTTCCGAAGAAATGACCGGAGTCCGCTATTCGATATAGGGCGTTTTCCAGAGTTTTCCTTGATTTTCATTGTCTTTTGGGCGGTACTTCGCTAGGTTGCCTGCAGGACAAGGCGATTGATCGTCTGTCCGAAGGGGATATTGTTTGTTCGATGAAATGCTGGGCAGTGACGGGGAAGTTCGCGAACCCTATGCCGCCTATAAAAACTGGTTCGACAAGGAGGATACCAAACGTCTCCATCGCAAATCCGACGACGCCGAGGCTTTCTTTCGCAAGACGGGTATCACGTTCAACGTTTATGGTCAGGATGAAGCCGACGAACGGCTGATCCCGTTCGATGTTATTCCGCGGATATTGTCGGCGGGCGAGTGGCGCAAATTGTCGCGCGGCATCGAGCAGCGAGTCAAGGCGATCAATGCCTTTCTGTACGACATCTATCATCGTCAGGAGATATTGCGCGCCGGCCGTGTTCCGGTCGAGCTGATCGCCAATAATATTGCATTCCTGCCGCAGATGATCGGTGTCGATCCGCCGGGCGGTATTTACACGCATATCATCGGCACCGATATTGTCCGCACCGGACCCGACGAATTTTACGTGCTCGAGGACAATGCGCGCACACCGTCCGGGGTCAGCTACATGCTGGAAAACCGTGAGACGATGCTGCACATGTTCCCGGAGCTGTTCGCCAAGATCGGGGTGCAGGAAGTGAGCAGCTATCCGAGCAATTTGCGTCGTTCGCTCGCCGCCTGCGCGCCGCCGAAATGCGAAGGCAGGCCGGTGGTCGCGGTGCTGACGCCGGGCATCCACAACAGCGCCTATTTCGAGCACAGCTTTCTCGCCGATCAAATGGGCGCGGAACTGGTCGAGGGCCATGATCTGAAGATTGTCGACGGACGTGTCGCGATGCGCACTACCCAAGGCTATACCCCGATCGACGTCATCTACCGCAGGATCGACGACGATTATCTCGATCCGCTGAACTTTCTGCCGGAATCGATGCTGGGAGTTCCCGGCATCATGGATGTCTATCGGTCAGGCGGGATCACCATTGCCAATGCGCCGGGCACGGGCATCGCCGACGACAAGGCGCTCTATTCATACATGCCGGACATTGTCGAATTCTATACCGGTCAGAAACCGCTGCTTGAAAATGTCCCGACGTGGCGCTGTTCGGAGCAGGACCAGCTTGATTATGTGCTGGAGCATCTTGCGGAACTGGTGGTCAAGGAAGTGCATGGATCCGGAGGCTATGGTATGTTGGTCGGGCCGGCGGCATCCAAAAAGGAAGTCGAGGAATTTCGCGCCAAGCTGATCGATAATGCGAGCAATTATATTGCCCAGCCGACGCTGGCGCTATCGACGGTTCCTATCTTTGCGGAAAAGGGTCTGTCCCCGCGCCACGTTGACCTGCGGCCATTTGTGCTGGTGTCGCCTGATCGTATCGACATCACCTCTGGCGGCCTGACGCGCGTTGCCATGACCGAGGGTTCCCTGGTGGTCAACAGCAGTCAGGGCGGGGGTACAAAGGATACCTGGGTGCTGGAAGAATGAGGGGGCGCGGATCATGCTAGGCAAAACCGCCGCCAGCCTGTTCTGGATGTCGCGTCTGCTCGAGCGGACCGAGAATAGCGCCCGCCTGATCGAGGCGGGCTTCCGAATTGCGCTCACACACTCGTCATCCGCTGCTGATGAATGGGCCTCGATCCTGGCGTCTTCCGGCGCCAAGAAAAACTATCTGGCGAAACACGAGGATTACAGCTCGGCGAAAGTGATCGACTTTCTTTTGCGCGACAAGGATAATCCGGGCAGCGTCATATCGTTGATCAAACAGGCGCGGGACAGTGCCCGCACAGGGCGCATTGCCCTGACCAGAGAAGTCTGGGAGGCAACCAACGAAGCCTGGATGAATCTCAAAAACGCCATGGCAAAACCGGTCAATGAACGGGATCTGCCAGACGTGCTGGGCGTGATCCGTCAGCAAAGTTCGCTGGTCCGCGGCGCGGTTCTGGGCACTATGCTGCGCAATGACGGCTTTAATTTCCTGCGGTTGGGAACGTTCATCGAACGCGCGGACAGTACCGCGCGAATTTTGGACGTAAAATATTATCTGTTGCTGCCCTCGATTGCGCAAATCGGCACAGCTGTTGATAATGTCCAGTGGGAAACCATTTTGCGATCTGTTTCGGCGCAGCGCTCCTATCGTTGGCTCAACGGTTCCGATATCAGTGCGCTGAGTGTCGCCGAATATCTCATCCTTCACCGTCAGATGCCGCGTTCCCTGGCGTTTTGCTATGCACAAATATCCGATAATCTTGGATATCTGGAACGCGAATATGGAAGTGAAGTGACGGCACACCGGCTCGCAACGGATATATGCGACCGTCTGCTCAACCAGCCGATCCAGACTATATTTGAAGGTGGCCTGCACGAGTTCATCGTCGAATTTCTGGCGGCAAATAACGGCCTCGCCGCCCAAATCGAGACCGACTATAATTTTCAGGACAGGATAAGCTGAAGATGCTGCTGAAAATTCATCATGAAACCCGCTATAATTACGATAATCCCGTGCAATACGGGTTGCAGCAGCTGCGCCTCCGCCCGAAGGAGAGGCACGGCCAGCGAATATTGGACTGGAATATCGAGATCGAAGGCGGTGCGCTGGAATTGTCTTTTGAAGACCAGCATTGCAATCATGTCGACCTGATCAATATCGAACGCGGGCGAAGTGAAATTGTCATTCGCTGCACCGGCGAGGTTGAAAATACCGATGGCAGCGGCATCATTGGTACCCATGCCGGATTTGCACCCCTATGGTATTTCAAGCGGGCGACTGCGCTTACCAGACCAGAAGCCGAGACCGCGAAGCTGACCGCGTTGCTGGATCAGGATTACGACAGTGACATCGTCAGGCTGCACGCGCTGTCAGCGCTGGTGACCGACCAGGTTTCGTACAAGACCGGTCAGACGGATGCCGAAACAACCGCCGAGCAGGCCCTGAAGGTCGGTAGCGGTGTATGTCAGGATCATGCGCATATCTTCTGTACGGCGGCACGATCCCTGGGATTTCCGGCGCGCTATGTTTCCGGTTATCTGATGATGAGCGACCGGGTGGATCAGGATGCAACGCACGCCTGGGCAGAAGTCCATGTCGAGCATATCGGCTGGGTCGGGTTTGACGTGTCCAACGGCTATTCTCCCGACGAACGCTATGTCCGGATTGCGACCGGTCTCGACTATCGGGATGCATCGCCGATATCCGGTCTGCGATATGGTGCGGGGGGCGAGGATATGATTGTCAGCCTGCAGGTGCAGCAGTAGAGAGACCGCGGATCGTTGCGATGATTCTTATTAGGGAAATACACTACAAATGACCTATTGTGTTGGCTTGCGGATGAAGCGCGGTCTGGTTTTCATGTCTGATACGCGTACCAACGCCGGCGTCGATGATATCGCCCAGGTCAAGAAATTGACCAGCTGGGAAGTGCCCGGCGATCGGGTTATCACGTTACTTTCAGCGGGCAATCTCGCGACGACCCAAGCGGTGGTCAGCCTGCTGGACGAACGCGGCAAACATCCCGATGACCGCAACCCTTCGATCCTGCAGGCGCCATCGATGTTTCAGGTCGCGACGATCATAGGCGAAACCTTGCGCGAGGTGGTCAAAACCTATTCGAAAGATGGCCAGGAAGCCAAATCTCCCTTCGGGGCGACGCTGATTGTTGGCGGTCAGATCCACGGCAGTGATCCGAGACTTTTTCTGGTCTATCCGGCCGGTAATTTCATCGAGGCCAGCGATGACAGTCCCTTTTTCCAGAGCGGCGAGACGAAATATGGTCGTCCGATTCTGGTCCGTGGCTTTGACCCGGAGATGTCCTTCGAAAATGCCGTCAAACTGTTGCTGGTTTCGTTCGATTCGACGATCCGCGCCAATCTGGCGGTGGACTTGCCCCTGGATTTGCAGGTTTATGAAGCGGACAGCTTTGCGACTACGCAAGAGCAGCGGGTCGAAAAAGATGATCCCTATTTCCAGTTGATCTCGGAAGGGTGGGGCGATGCGCTGAAAAACGCATTCCAGTCTCTCCCCGAGTTCAAATTCAAAACCTAGCCAAAGCGCCGCTTCCCCGCCATCGCCCGATGCGCCATCGCCATGGTGGTGAGCTGTGCGTTGACGCGAATGCAGCTGGGCATGACGCTGGCATCGGTGACATAGCAGTTGGTTGTATTGTGCACGCGCTGGTTGAGATCGACGACGCCCTTGTGCGCGTCGACGTTGATCGCATTGCCGCCGTGGGGATGCGAACTCGACAGGACAACATCATCGGGCTCGACGATTGCCGTTTCGTAGAAAGCATCGATCTCTGCGTCGCTCATGCCACTGGTGAGAGTCTGGCCGCGGAGCAGAGCGGGATAGACCTCGATCGCGCCGTTGAGAAAATGGACCTTGGTCATCGTCGCCAGCGCGCGGCGCAATAGCGTCAGTTCCGCCTTGCCGATCTTCAGCTTGAGCCTGCCGTTGTCCATATGGCCGAGCCGGTCTGCCGGAAACAGGACGCCGGCGGAGACCAGCCGGTTGTAGTTCTTCATCCGTTCATAATGGTCTTCAAACCATCCGGGCACCAGTGTCGCCATGCTCATCGGCGGCTGAAAATGGCTTTCGATCAGGAAATCACCGCGATCGACATAGGTCGCCATCTGGTCTTCGTTCCAGACGTTCATGTTCATGCCCTCCGGCATCAATGCGACCACAGGACAGGCAATGTTGAGGGAAATATTGGTCCCCGATTGCAGGATGCCGCTGTTATAGAGCAAATTGCTGGAGGCAAGCGCGCCGGCTGCCACCACCACGCCCTTCCGGGCGCGAATGGTGCGCTTGCCGCCGTCGCGGAGTCTGATTTCGACAGCCTGCGCGATCCGCTTGCCATTGGCGCCCTGGCCCCACAGGATTTTGGTGGCTTCCGCCCGATCCAGGATTCGTGCCGGTTTTTCACGCGCATCGCTGGTCGCATGGGTCAGAAAGCTCTCGGGCATGGCCTTTTTCCGGCCATAGGGACAGCCGGTGTTGCAGTAGCCGCAATAGACGCACTCGCTATCCGCTGATTGGGGGCCGTAGTTTTTCCTGAACCATGCGGTGACCGCCCTGTGATCCATCGGGTCGTCCGATTGTGCGGCATATTTGTTCCAGCCGTCGATCAGATGCGGGCCATTGTTGCGACCGGTGATCCAATCAATTTCTGAAACCTCAAGCGCCTGCTCGACCGCTTCGTAACTCGGGGCCAGATCTGCTTCGCTGATCGGAGCGCCCAATCCGGACCATGTTTCGTAAACGTCTTCGGCATCAGGATGAACCAGACCTTCCTGTTTCATGCGCAGACAGATGCCGTTGTTGATGACGGTCGAACCGCCGACCACGCGACCCTGAAACACGATGATGTCGCGGTCGGAGGTCGTTTGCAGGGCACCATCCTTGAACAGCCGTGCCGTCATCCGCGCTTCTTCATGGGTGATCCGGGATGATGGATAATGACCGCCGGCTTCGATGATCAGCGCTGCATGCGCCTCGTCGGCAACCGCCGCCGCAGCGACCGCACCACCGGCTCCCGAACCGATAACAATCACGTCGGTTTCCTCCGGGATGGCTTGGTGACCGACGAATACCCTTGCAGTCAGATCACGGCGCGGTTCGGGGCGCACCGGTCGTTCGCCGGGGGCGGAGCGGTCGCGCTGTGCCGGCAGTTCGAAATTGAGGTCGGCGAAGACCGGGTTGTCGAAATTTTCCTCTTCATCGCCATGTTGCCAGTGACCATAGTAGCCGGCCAGAATGACGCCCTTGGTGCGCGCAATATCCTGAAACAGATCGATCCGGGAGTTTCTCAGTCGTCGATTGATCAGTTTTTTTCGTAAAGCGGGTGTCGCGGCCAGGAAAAACGGCCCCCCGAGGACGATCAGCAATCCGTAAAGCGCCATGCCGATTTCATCCGGCTTATCGCCGTCGATATTGGAGAAATGTTCCTGCAGGTTCTCGACCACTTGATCCGCGGAAATGGCCATTGTGCGATTGTGAAACAAAGCTTCTGCCATCGCCTTGATCATCAACGCCTGCAGTCGATTGAACGGCTTTTGCAAAATTCTTCTCCCTCGGTGCGACCCGGGGTGTCTGACGTTTCAAACTATTCCTTCGCATCATCCCTGTCGACGACAATGCCAAGACCATCCCCGTCCGCGCCTGCCTTAAACCGGCGGCGAACCTTGCCGCTTGATATGTCGACTTCGGCGATCGTATCCGGACCGGTCTCCGCGACATACAGCATCCTGCCATCAGGGGAAAACAGGATTGTCACCTGACGGGAATCAGCGGATCCGCTGACACTGATTTCCCCAATCGGCTTGCGCGTGATCACATCGAACAGTCCGAGCCCGCCGTCACCAAGATTGGAAGTAATCGCGGTTCTGCCATCGGGACTGATTGCCACGCGGATCGGAAATCTGCCGGTATTGACAGCGGCCAGTTGCTCCAGGCTCTGGACATCAAAAATGCGCAGCATGTCACCGCGACGATCGGCGACCCACACGGTCTTTCCGTCGGGGGTTATGGCCAGGCCTTCGGGTTCGGTTCCTGCGGGCAGATCCGCGAGCTTGATCATCCTGACCAGATCGAGCACGCTCACCGTTCCTGACTGCATGTTGGTGACGAAGGCGCGAGATTTGTCGGGCGTGACGACCAGCATATGACTACCTTTCTGGCCGGTCGGGATCATGGAAATCTGGCGCTGCTGTTCTTCGCCGGAGGGTGGAGAAACAATCGTGATATTGTCACTGCCCTCGGTCGTGGCGATGATCCGTCCGTCGTCGAGCCAGAGGATTCCATGGGGACGCAGAGCGGGGGCCAGCGATACCGTTTCGATCTTCTCATGTGCGGCGATGTCAAAAATATCGATGCTGTCGCCGCCATAGGAAACGACCGCGGCCAGCTTGCCATCGGGTGAAATGGCAATCTCATGCGGTTGATTTCCGGTATCTCGCCGCGCGACTTCCTTGCCGCTTTCGAGATCGATAAAGCTAAGGCTGTCCTCTCCCTTGTTCCCGACCAGCAATGTTCCGGAAAGGGAACCCCGTTCAGCGGCAACATTCTCACCGGAGACGGAGCAGGCGGCAAGCAGGAGAATGGCGGACCAAAAGCCCGGATATTTCTTGATCATCGCTCAGCCTTTCCTGTTATTTGTGCAGAATAACAGCTCATTGCAGTTTTTCTATCCCTGATTGCGATACAACTGTGATGCAAGGCACTGCTTGTGACCGCGTGGGTGATAGGATATATGTAACTGAACGTAAGCGAGAGTATGTCATGGGAAACAAAGCTCACCTTATTCATTCCAAAATGGTTGCAGCGATATTGGTCGCGGCCCTTGCGGTTCCTGCGCCCGCGTCGGCCCAGTTTGGTGGATTGTTCAAAAAGCGGCCATCCACCGCCCAGGAATCGAGCGACGATGGTAACGCCACAGATTGTGACACCGACCCCAAAAAATCGATCGGCAAATCGATATTGGGTAATATGATCGGAGATTTGACCCGGCGGGCAACCGGCAACATGGGCGTTGTCGGATCATTCATTCCGCGCGCAGAAGTGGCGGATACGCTGACCAATTCCATAGCCTGCCGACTCGATCAGGACGAGCAATTGCAGGCTGCCGAAGCAACACGCAACGTAACCCGGTCCGAGCAGGTCGGCAGCAGCGCGCAATGGACCAGCGAGACGCGTGCCGATGTATCGGGAAGCTCGACCGCAACCGCAAAAACCCAGACAGCGGACGGTACAAGTTGCATGACCATCACCGACGTAATCATTGTCGACGGCGAAGAAACCCGCGCCTCCAAGAGGATGTGCAAGGCGGCTGGCGAAACGCGCTATGTGGTAATGGTGTAATCATGAACAGGGCAATCAAGGCTGTTATCGCTGTGGCTTCGCTTCTGGCCATCGGTGCGACCGATGCCAATACCGGCATGGATCCGGACAACCCGACCTGTCCACGCTATCCCAACTGGTCGTCGACCGCGAAGATGGAACTGACCCCGGTCGACCGCAAAGGCACCAAGATTTTGCTCGCCGAAGGGGCGATCGATGAAGGCTTGCCCGACCGGTTGCGGAAAGCGTTGGCGGACAATCCGGATATATCGGAAATCTGGCTGCGATCTCCCGGCGGTGTCGCCCGAGCCGGTAACGAGGCCGGTCGGGTGATCCGGGAGGCAGAGGCCTCGATCATCACCCGCATTCCCAAGGGATGGACCTGTTTCAGCGCCTGCAATTTTGTTTTCATGGGCGGCAGGGCCAGAATCGTCGAACCGGGCGGGCATTTCATGGTCCACATGTTCACGATGACCGGCGATCGCGACGCGATCAACTACAGCATCGAGATGGGGACGGACTCCACGGTCGGTCTGATCGGCGAAGTGGAACAGGAAAGCGCGCTGCTGGCTACGGAAGACAATGATTTCCTCATCCGCATGGGCGTGTCGCGCAAATTGCTCTCCGAAGTCATGTACAAGACCAAGGCGGTCAACAATGGCGATGGCGACAAGTCCACCCGGCGCTGTCTGACTCAGGAAGAAGCGCTGCGTTACAATGTTGCCAATGTAACCGGCTGATCTGCCGCCAGTCCGGCTCACGCTCCCTAAAATGACTGCCATGCTTTTGCCTTTTCTTTTGAAATTATGGCGTTAGCATGCGGCCAAGCGAACTGGGGAGGCCGGACTATGCGTCATATTGCGATCATCGGATCGGGACCTGCAGGCTATTATTCGGCAGAAGCCGCACAAAAAAAGTTTGGCGATGAAGTCGCAGTGGATATCATCGATCGCTTGCCCGTCCCGTTCGGTCTGATCCGCACCGGCGTGGCCCCGGACCATCAATCGATCAAGGCGGTCTCAAGACGTTACGAAAAAACCAATCTCGGCGATCATGTGCGCTTCGTCGGTAATGTCACGGTCGGCGAGGATGTCAGCGTCGCGGAATTGCAGGATCTGTATGATGCCGTCGTGCTGGCAACCGGCGCACCCGATGACCGAAAGCTGGACATTCCCGGCAGCGATCTGGATGGCGTGATCGGGAGTGCGGCTTTCGTCGGCTGGTATAATGGCCATCCGGATTTCAAGGATCTCAACCCGCCGCTCGATGGCCGATCCGTTGCCATTATCGGGAATGGCAATGTTGCGCTGGATGTTGCGCGGATTTTGGCGAAGACCGAAAGCGAATTTGCCGGCAGCGATATTGTCGGCCATGCGCTGGATCAACTGAAGAACAGCAAAGTCGAGAAAATCACCCTGCTGGGCAGGCGGGGGCCGCATCAGATTGCCATGACCCCCAAGGAACTGGGTGAACTCGGCCATCTGGAGCGGGCGCGCCCGCTGGTCGATCCGCTCGACTTTCCGGACGAGGGCGCCGATGCGTTGCTGGAACCGGGCATGCGCAAATCGGTCACGCATTTGCGGAGCTTTTACGAACGGGCCGGTGAATTGCTCGACAAGCCGGTCAAGATCGATTTTGATTTTTTCGCAATGCCGGTGGAAATCCGGGGTGATGGCAAGGTCGAAAAGATCATCGTCGAGAAAACAGTTCTCGACAAGGATCTGCGCTCGACCGGAACCGGCGAACGCTACGAGCTGGAATGCCGGATGGTGATCAGCTGCATCGGCTATCGCACGCCGCCGATCGAAGGGGTACCCTACGAACATGGCCGGGGGCGGTTTGCCAATACCGATGGGCGGATATTGCCGGGCCTTTACTGCGTCGGCTGGGCACGGCGCGGGCCTTCGGGGACGATCGGGACCAACAAGCCCGATGGTTTTGCGATCATCGATGCGATCGCCGAGGATATCGGCTCGGGCGGCAATAGGGAAGGACGCAAGGGTCTTGATCGCCTGTTTGAATCGCGCGGCGTAGAGACCGTCACCTTTCGCGACTGGAAGAAAATCGAGGAAGCCGAGATTGCGCGGGCAAGGGAAGGCTCTCCCCGCGAGAAATTCACCGATATCGCCGATATGATTGCGGCCCGGGACTAGGTCCTGTACTCATAAATAGCGCGGAGCGTGGTTTGAAGCGATTTGGCTTTGCGGGAGGAAGGAAGGCGCGGGAATAGCTGGACCTAGCCGGGCAACCACTCCCGCAATATCGCATTGACCTTTTCCGGTGCTTCCTGCTGCACCCAGTGGGATACGCCGGGCAGGCGGTGCAGTTCGAGATCGGGTACCCATAGCCCGGTGCCGTCGGTGCAGCGCATATCGATAGCGGCGTCTTCCTCGCCCCAGACCATCAGCGTGGGAATATCGACCATGCCGTCGCCGATGTCCCGCCCGTCCGTGGTGCGGAGCAGCGCGCGGTAATAGTTGATCATCGCGCGCAATGCGCCGGGGCGGCTGGCGGCATCGGCATAGATCTGCAGATCTTCTTCGGGAAAGCGGGTCTTGTCGACGGCCATTTTGGAGAAGGCCTGTTTGATCCGTTTGGCACCGTTCAGGCCGAGTAGCCATTCGGGCAGCCATGGCAACTGGAAGAAGAAAATATACCAGCTTTTCCTGAGCTGGTGCCAGTGACGAATTTCCCGCTGCGCGCATTTGGGATGCGGCACATTCATGATCACCAGCCGGGTCAGCGGGCGGATCTTGTTGATTGCGAAATGCCAGGCGATGATCGCGCCCCAGTCATGGGCGATCAGGGTTACTTCTTCCGCCCCGCTGGCGTCGATCAGAGCGGCCACATCCTCCACGAGTATGTTCAGTCGATAGGAATGCACACCCTCCGGTTTGCTCGACCCGCCATAGCCGCGCAAATTGGGCGCCCAGACGCGATAGCCCAAATCGACCAGCAGCGGAATCTGGTGACGCCAGCTATAGTGGAGTTCGGGGAAGCCGTGGAAACACAAAGCAAGCTTTTTGCCTTCACCGGCCTGCGCAACCTCAAAGGTCTGGCCGTTGGCCTTGACCCAGTCGATAACAATACCGCTGGCGGGTTCAGGATTCCAAGATGCGTTTTTTGCCATGACCTAACATTAGCAGGAGGTGCCTTTAACCATCCAGTTAAATCTGGTATTGCGGATGAAAATAATCAGGAGAGATTCGATGCATGATCTGGTAATTCGCGGCGGTACGGTGGTTGATGGCACAGGCGGCGCGCCGTTTATTGCCGATGTAGCGATTGATGGTGATCGTGTTTCGCTGGTCGGAACCGTGACCGCCAAGGGTCGCGAAGAGATCGATGCATCGGGAAAGTTCGTCACCCCCGGCTTCGTCGACGTCCATACCCACTATGACGGTCAGGCGACATGGGATGATGAAATGGCGCCCTCCAGCTGGCATGGCATCACCACGGTGGTGATGGGCAATTGCGGTGTCGGCTTTGCTCCGGCGAAGCCGGACCGGCATGACTGGCTGATCGGCCTGATGGAAGGGGTGGAGGATATTCCGGGTACTGCGCTGGCCGAAGGGATGAGCTGGAACTGGGAAACCTTCCCCGAATATCTCGACGAACTGGAAAAAATGCCGCGCACGGTGGATGTCGCGACCCATGTGCCCCACGGCGCGGTGCGCGCCTATGTGCTGGGTGACCGGGAAAAGCCCGGTGCGGTGCCGACCGAGGATGAAATCGAGCAGATGTCGAAGATCGTCGAGGATGGCCTGAAAGCCGGCGCGCTTGGGTTCTCGACTTCGCGGACCATCCTGCATCGCAGCATCGATGGCGAGCTGGTGCCGGGTACGACCGCGACCAAGGAAGAATTGATCGGCATTGGTCGCGCGATGGGCCGGGTCGGCTATGGTGTGTTCGAGATGGCGAGCGACCTCAACAAGGAATGGGACGAATTTGGCTGGATGGGCGATCTCAGCCGCGAAACCGGCATGCCGGTGACCTTTGCCGCGCTGCAATCGATCGCCAAGGACCAGTCGCTGGACGAGCAGATCGCCAATATGCGCGCTGAAAATGACAATGGCGCCAATATCGTTGCGCAGATTGCGTTGCGCGGAAACGGGATTGTCATGGCCTGGCAGGGGACCGTGCATCCGTTTATCCGGCATCCCAGCTGGATGGCGATGGAAGATCTGTCGTGGGATGAAAAATATGCGAAACTGAAGGATCCGGCATTCAAGGCGCAATTGCTGAGTGAAGAGAGCACGCCGCCGGAACAGGTTGACATGGTCCCGGTCTTCATGGTCGTCACCCAGGGCTGGCCGATGCAGTTCGAAATGGACGAGGATTTCAATTACGAACCGCAGGCCGACGAAAGCATCGCATCGCGCGCGGCGGCTGCAGGCAAGTCCGGCGCGGAATATGCCTATGACCTGATGATGGCGGACAATGGCAAGGGCTTTATCTATCTGCCCCTACTCAATTATATGGATGGCAACCTCGATTTCCTCGAGGAATTGCAGCAGGCGGATGACACGGTGAACAGCCTGTCAGACGGTGGCGCGCATTGCGGTACCATCTGCGATGCGGCGAGTCCGACGTTCATGCTGGAGCACTGGGTGAAGAACCGCGAGCGCGGAACGCTGAGCATCGAACATGCGATCAAGCGGCAGTGTCTCGACACCGCGCGGCTCTATGGCCTGAATGATCGCGGCCTGCTCAAGCCCGGCTATCTGGCGGACGTCAATGTGATCGATATGGAGCGGATCAAGCTGGGCAAGCCGTGGCTGGCGTTTGACCTGCCGGCGGGCGGCAAGCGGTTGCTGCAAAAGGCCGATGGCTATGACTATACGATCAAGTCGGGGCGGGTGACGTTCAAGGGCGGCGTGGTGACGGATGCACGACCGGGTGGTCTGATTCGGGGACCGCAGGCGGTCGAGATGCTGGAGGCTGCTGAATAGCGCAGCCGGAAACCGGCTGCGCACGAATAGATTACCGACGGCTTTAGAAGCCCGTCCAGCGTAGCCGGATAAAGGCGCTCCGGCCTGCTCCTGGCAGGCGTGCGCCCAATGGCACGTCCGATCCGCTGACGCGATTATAGCCAGCGAGATGTTCGGTATAATATTTGTCGAACAGATTCTCGACGCTGCCGTCGAGCGCCAATGTTGGCGTCAGTTCAATATGACCGAATAGTCCGGCCAGCAAATAGCCATCGCTGGGTTGTTCGCTGTTGGTGACAGAGACCTGGTTCTGATCCGCAAAGATCTGCAGTTCCGCGCCGATATGCCATATTTTTTGCTGCCAGATCAAGGCGCCGCGGGCGTTTGGCGGGGCGATGCGATAGAGATTATCATCAATATCGCGGCGTTTTGCGCGGACATAGCTTGCGGTGCCATCCAGATGCAGCGGCCCGCTGATATTCCAGCCGAAATCCAGATCGGCACCGTAAATCTCCGCATCGACGTTGCCAAAGCGCAGCGGTGTCGGATCGCCGTTCATATTTGCGACCATTTCGACCGGACTATCGATAATGCCCGGCGTGTCATCATATGGCACACCCTGAATGAAATCATCCACGCGGCGATAGAACAGCGTCGGCCGTGCATAGAAACGGCTATCCTGATAGTCGAAGCCAATTTCCGCAATCCAGGCTTTTTCATTCCGCAAATTCAGATCGCCGACATAGATATTGCCGTCGGCAAGGCCTCCACTCGCACCGGTCGGCAACCATGAGAACCGCTCTACTGCATTGGGAACACGGGTTTTATACGCGAGCGACAGGCGGGGTTTGAAACGCCCCATATCGCCCCAGAAGCGCGCTGCTACATCGATTGTGTCATCTGCCCATGTGCGATCCGAAGCGCTGAACCCATTGGCGAGAATGCGCGGACCCATGGGTACGGCGCTGCCCAGAAACGGCGATCCCGCCGCCATCCGGTGATGGTCGAGGCGCGCGCCAATTTCGGCTTCAATCGGTCCGAATGCAGTGCGACTCTCGACAAAAGCCCCGATCCGGCTGCCCGAAATATTGTTGAGTGAAGTCAGGAAGAACGCCGCGTTTGCCGGATTGGTGATCCGTACATCCTTGTCCATCAACTCAACGTCTGCGCCCAGTCTGACATGACGATCCGGCGTTCCGATGCGTAGCGAGGAGGAGGCCGTGCTGGTATCTGCGTCGGCAAACGTGGCGCGCAGGTCCATCGGGCTGGCCGGTCCTTGCCGCAGGGAAAAATTGTCCATCAGATGGCGAACCGCGACATGGCCCGCTTCCATTTCGAGATACAGATTGTCGCTGAGCTTGCCCTCATAGGCCAGATTCAGGAAATCGGTGTCAAAATACTGGATGTCCATGGCGAAGGGCGGGTTGCCCGTCGGACCGGTTTCCTGACGCCGGTAGGACACGGTCAGGCTGCCTTCGCCGATCTTGATCCCCGCATGTGCTCCATAATTCAGGCGCTCGAAGCTGGTGGAAGCGATGGTTCCGCCCGGGAATTGCAGATCATCGCCTTTCTCGTAGGATGCGATGACACCCAGCTTGATATGCTCGTTGGACAGGCCGGCCAGTCCTCCCAGCAGATAGCTGTCGTCGCCGCTGCGATAGCCGGTGGTCAGATCGACCATGGGTTGCATTGCAGCACCATCGGTGAACCCGGCCTGCTTCAGAATGGCATTCACGCCGCCGCCCAGGCCCGGGCCTTTACGGACCGGGCTGATGCCGCGATCGAGTTCGATCCGGTCCACCAGAGGCATTGGTGCATAATGAAGCGGCGGGTCCATCAAATTGGGACCGCCCGACGAAAAGCGCTGACCATTGACGCGGACCAGGATACGGTCGCCAAACAGACCGCGATACTGGACCTGGCCGGACAGGCCGCCATTGTCGATCAAGGCGGCACCTGGTGCCCGCGCTACCAGCGACGCTGCGTCAGGGGTGGAAACAATTTCCTTGTCGCTTTCGATCTCGTCGGTGGTCACCGTGTCGCGCTGACCGGTGACGATGATATCGGTCAGAGGATCGTTTTCGGCAAAAGCAGGAGAGGCAAGAGCGATGTTCGCCGTGAAGGCGGTTACTATTGTTCTGTTCATGATAAATCCTACGCGGCCATGTCCCGCTGCACGGGAGGACCGCAAAAAATACAACTGGTACGATCCGTCCCCGCTCGGGGTGAGAATCGCGCGTTATTTCAGATGTCTTGGGAAATTGTCGGCGGCCCGGTTGCCGGCGGAATATTGATCCGGTTGCGCAGCGCAAAGCGGCGCGGTTCGGATGGTTCGTGTGTGGCCGGGGCCAGCGTGGGGATGTGGAGATGGGGTGCTGTGGACGCCAGGCCGACGGAAGCGCCCCCGGCAAAAGCGCAGACAGGAGGAGATTGTTCGGGTTCCGGATCCGGGGCATCCTCATCCTGCAGTCCGTAGACCAGCGCCAGCAATTCATAATCCGGATTGTCCGCCGTGATCACCAGCTTGCTGTCGGCATGACCCGAACAGAGCTTGATGGCAAAGCCACCGGCGGTCTGGGTAGGCATGAAGCCCTGCGGTACGAGCGCGCTTACCAGTAGCGCGAGTAACGCGAAGGCGTGGATCGCCGGATTGGTTTTTAGAAACCGGGAGAGGGGGAAAAGGCGAGTCATGGTTGGTGTGGGCGCTATATTGTGGGTTGGGGACAATTGCTAGTCCCTCTTGCCCTTCTCCCGTGAGGGAGAAGGATACGGAGGCTTATCTGCAAGATTAGCCGCAGTTGGATGAGGGTTTTCTAGGGTCGATAGGGAGGTTAACCCTCACCCAGCTCCGACTAAATTCGCTACGCTCATTAAGTCTGCACAACCCTCTCCCTTAAGGGAGAGGGTCTATTGATCGATCGCAATTGCCCCTAGCGATCTCCAATTCGATCAATGATCCTCAAACCCGCATCGGCATCAATACATACAGTGCGGACGATTTGTCATTCTCGCGGATCAGCGTTGGAGCGCTGGCGTCGGCGAGGTGGAGTTCCACCGTATCGCCCTCGATCTCGCCGAGAATATCCATCAGATATTTCGAGTTGAAACCGATTTCGAACGTGTCGTCCTTGTAGGCGCCGGGTACTTCTTCCTCGGCCTTGCCGTTTTCAGGAGAGGTGACCGAAAGGGTGATCTTGTCGTCGCCGAGCGCCATTTTCACGGCGCGGGTTTTTTCGGTCGCAATGGTCGAGACGCGGTCGACGCCCTGGGCAAAGCTTTTCGGGTCGATCTTGAGCAGCTTGTCATTACCGGTCGGAATGACGCGTGTGTAATCGGGGAAAGTGCCGTCGATCAGCTTGCTGGTCAGGATCGCGGTACCAAGCGTGAAGCGGATCTTGCTTGCGGAGAGATCGATCTGGACCGAGGATTCGCTGTTCTCGTCGAGCAACTTGCGCAGTTCATTGACGCATTTGCGGGGAACGATCACGTCGGGCATGCCTTCCGCGCCGGCCGGACGGGGCAGGGTGACGCGGGCGAGACGATGGCCATCGGTCGCGGCGGCCTTGAGCACCGGCGTTTCTTCATCCTGTACGTGCAGGAAGATGCCGTTGAGATAATAGCGGGTTTCTTCGGTCGAGATCGCAAAGCGGGTCTTGTCGATGATCTGGATCAGCGAGGTTGCGGGCAGTTCGAAACTGGTCGGCAATTCGCCTTCGGCAATCACCGGGAAATCGTCACGGGGCAGCGTCTGCAGGTTGAAGCGTGCACGGCCGGCATTGACTTTCATCTTGCCATCGGCGGCATCCAGCTGGACCTGCGAACCGTCGGGCAGCTTGCGAGCGATATCGAACAGGGTGTGGGCGGACACCGTGGTCGATCCGGCGGTCTCAACCTGCGCTTCGACGGTTTCCACAACCTGGAGATCGAGATCGGTCGCCATCAGCTTGATGCTGCCGTCGCTGCTTGCCTCGATCAACACATTGGACAAAATCGGAATGGTGTTGCGCCGTTCAACCACGGACTGGACATGGCCCAGGCTCTTTAGCAATGCCGCGCGTTCAATGGTCGCTTTCATAAACCGTCCTTCTTGTTCCCAATCAACCGTGAAAGTAGCTGTGCGAAAGACTCCGCACGGGTTCACGGATAGTTTCTCGCTTCATTAACAATAAAGTGCCGCAGGGCAAGCCTGATCGCCGCCCACTGTCCGATAATGCCGTGAAAAACTGTGGAAAAAAACGGGAAGGCGGGTAAAGCCGCAGTTTCATCGGATGGTTTTTGGCCATTTTTGGACGGGATAGGGATAATATGAGCGGTATCAATACCAATGGCAAACGTCTGTTTATTGCGCGGCATGGCGAGACGATTTTCAATCTCGCTGGCCGGATACAGGGCGAGCATGTCCACACGCCGCTAACCCGCGCCGGTTTCGCGCAGGCTGATGCAATGGGTCGGGCACTGGCATCGTATCTTGCAGACGAACAGCCTGAACTGGATCTGATCGCTTCCGACACCGACCGCGCGTTGCAGACCCTGTCGCTGGTTGCCGAGCATGTCGGTGCCGACTGGCATCAGGCGCGCAGCGATACGCGGCTGCGCGAAATCGATATGGGCGAATGGGGCGGGGTCATGTATCGCGATCTCGACGGCAAGCTGGAGATTGATCAAGAAGAACGGCTGTTCGTAACGGTCGCACCCGGTGGCGAAAATTATCGCGATATTGCCCAACGGCTGGAGCATTGGCTTGAGGAGCAGAGTTTTGCCCGGGATGCGGTGCTGATCAGTCACGGCATGACCAGCCGGGTCTTGCGCGGTTTGCTCGTCGGTGCCGAAGCACATCCCCGCTTCGGTGTGCCGATTGCGGATGGGTTGCCGCAAGGCTCGATTGTACAGATTTGCGATGGCCATGAGGATATTATCCATCTCGGCGGCGGGGAAGGGGAGAAGGCTTGAACAGGCGGATTATTCTTCCGGCACTCGCATTGTGCCTGATCGCGGCGCCGGTAACCGCGAAGGATTCCCTCGGTATCTTCAACAGCTGGGGCGCGTTCCGTGATCCGGAAATTCCGCGCTGCTATGCGATTGCGGAGTCGGAAGAAATCACGGGTAAGGCGGAACGCAAATCCTTTGCGAGCATCGGATATTGGCCGAAACGCAAGATCAGGCGGCAGTTCCACGTCCGCCTGAGCCGGGATCGGTCAACCAACAGCCGGGTGATTGTCAGTATCGCCGGCCGCCGTTTCCAGCTGATAGCCAATCGCTCGGATGGCTGGTCGCAGGACAGGCGCATGGACGCCGCGATCATCGCTGCGATCCGTTCTGCCACCAGCATGACCGTGGAAAGCGTCGGCCGGGATGGCAAGCCGATCGTCGATGCCTACCGGCTGCGCGGCGCGGCGACAGCGATTGATGCGGCATCTTTGGGTTGTTCGCGGTTGCGGTAGATTTTCCGGGGAACACACCCTATATGCCCCTCCATGCAGATTCCCGGCCATATTGATCCCGTTCCCCTGCCCGCAAAGGTCACGCCGCGTGCCGACGGAAAGCTCGACCTCATCGGTCTCAGCGTTGTCGAAATACGCGATGTACTGATCGCCGCCGGGCTTGAGGAAAAGCAAGGAAAATTGCGGTCCAAGCAGCTGTTTCACTGGATGTATCACCGCGGGATCAGCGATTTCGCGATGATGACCGACATGAGCAAGACGCTGCGGCCATGGCTGGCGGAACGATTTGTGATTGGTCGGCCGGAAATCGTCGAGGCCCATCTTTCCGAAGACGGCACCCGCAAATGGTTGCTGCGCTCGGCGGACGCCCAAGACTATGAAATGGTCTTCATCCCCGACGAGGATCGCGGCACCTTGTGCATTTCCAGCCAGGTCGGGTGCACGCTCAATTGCCGTTTCTGTCATACCGGCACGATGCGGCTGGTGCGCAACCTGACTCCCGGCGAGATTGTCGGCCAGGTGATGCTGGCCCGCGATGCGCTGGGCGAATGGCCGAAAGGTGTGATGGATTTTGCCGATGACGAAGAGGTGGAAAACACAAAGGAATATAATCAGGCCTACAAGTCGGACGGCCGCCTGCTGACCAACATCGTATTGATGGGCATGGGTGAGCCTCTCTATAATTTTGATAATGTCCGCGATGCGATGAAGATTGTGATGGATGGCGACGGTCTCGCGCTCTCCCGCCGCCGGATTACGCTCTCGACCAGCGGCGTGGTGCCGATGATTGCCCGGGCAGGGGCGGAAATAAATGTCAATCTCGCGATTTCGCTGCACGCGGTCAACAAGGAAACGAGAGACGAAATTGTCCCGCTCAACCGCAAATATTCGATCGAGGAACTGCTCCAGGCCTGCGCCGATTATCCCGGAGCCAATAACGCGCGGCGGATCACCTTTGAATATGTAATGCTGAAAGACAAGAATGACAGCGATCAGGATGCCCGCGAACTGGTCAACCTGCTGCGCAACTATGATTTGCCTGCCAAGGTCAATCTGATCCCGTTCAATCCCTGGCCCGGTTCGGACTATGAATGTTCAAGCCCCGAGCGGATCAAGGCCTTCTCGAAGATCATTTTTGATGCCGGTATCAGCGCGCCGATCCGGACCCCGCGCGGGCGGGATATCATGGCCGCCTGCGGACAGCTCAAATCGGCGAGCGAGAAGAAAAGCCGCGCCGAACTGGACCGGCTTGCGGAAGAGAAACAGGCCGCGCTGGGCTAGGCGGCCGCGATAACGTCAATCTCGAGCATTAATTCCGGCAAGGCCAGCGCCCTGACTTCCACTGTTGTGTCGGCAGGATAGGGCGGGGTGAAATACAGTTTCCGTGCCGCGACAATTTTCGGAAAATTGGCCATATCGGTCAGATAGATCGTCACCTTGACAATCCGGTCCCGGCTACTGCCTGCAGCGCGCAACACGCGGTCAATGTTGGTGAAAACCTGCTTCAACTGGGCATCAAAGTCACCGGCACCTATAATTTGACCCTGTTCGTCAATCGCTGCCTGACCAGAAAGAAACAGCAAATCACCCACCTGCCATGCTGGTGATATAGCATAAGGCGCAAGCGGATCGGGCTGCAGTTTGATGACCTGTTTATATGTGCTCATACTATCCCCTCCCTCCAATCATGATTGCTTGTTCTGGAGAATATTGGCGATTTTTGAAAGTGACAAAAAAGGGCGGGTATTGCTACCCGCCCGATCTATGTCGTTCTAATCGGGGGAAATTAGAATTTCATGCCGGGACCAACAAGGCCCTGGTTGCGGGAAACCCCGTCTTCGTAGTTGCTGTAGCGATGTTCACCGTGCGCGAACATATTGTCGTTGAGCTTGAATTCGACACCGGCACCGACGCGAAGGCAAATATCAACTGGCTGTCTCTGTCAGAACTGCTAATAATCAAATTCTGCCACCGTGTGTTGTGAACTTGCGACACTCGAGAGGTATGACGATGTGCTTGGCAATGCCGCACCAGCGGCTAGAGTGCACCCATGCCGGAGGACCCGATCATTCGCCCCCAACCCCGCCACCGCCTGACCACCCGGCTGTGGCACTGGATCAACGCGCTGTGCCTGATCGTGCTTCTGATGAGCGGTCTGACCATCTTCAACGCACATCCCCGACTCTATTGGGGCGAATATGGAGCGAATGATGACTATGCATGGATGGCTGTAGGGTCATCGCCGACCATGGGCTATTTGCGATTGGGCGAACTCCGCATAGAGACGACCGGTTTCCTGGGAAACTGGCAGGATAGCACGGGCCGGACCCGGCAACGGGCCTTTCCGGGCTGGGCGACCATTCCTTCTGCCTACAGTCTGGCGGATGGTCGACGCTGGCATTTCCTTTTCGCCTGGATATTCAGCGTCGGTCTGGCGCTGTTCATGGTGGCTTCGTTATGGAACCGTCATGTCCAGCGGGACCTGCATATGCGGCGCGAGGAATGGCGGCCATCGCATCTCTGGCGCTCGTTTCGCCATCATCTTGATCTTCGGGCGATCCGGCGTTCGGCCGGAGAGGATTATAACAGCCTTCAGAAGCTGAGCTACATTGGTGTGACGTTCGTCCTGCTACCGTTGATGATTTTCAGCGGTCTGGCGATGTCTCCCGCGATGGACGCCAACTGGCCGTTTCTGACCGACGTATTGGGTGGCCGTCAGTCGGCCCGGTCGCTTCATTTTATCAGCGCGTTTCTGCTGGTGCTGTTTTTCCTGATTCACGTCGGGATGGTCCTGCTTTCCGGCCCTGTTCGCCAGACCAAGTCGATGCTATTGGGCGGGGAGCGGAAGGAGCCGCCGATATGACGATCATTACCCGCCGGAAATTGATCACCGGCGCAGCGATCGGGGCCGGGAGTCTGTTGTCCGGTTGCGATGCCCTGAATCGAAGCCCTGCATTCCAGAATATTCTGGCCAGTGCTGAATCGGCCAATTTTACGGTTCAGCGCGCCCTGGGTGACCGGATGGAACTGGCCAGTGAATATGGCGTCGCCGATCTGTCGCCCCGATTCCGGGCGAACGGTACCCGCAATCCAGGGAGTGCCGAATATGCGGCCAGTGCAGCACAGGGCTTCGCCGATTGGCAGCTGCGGCTAACCGGTTTGTTCGACAAGCCCCAGCAATTCGGCCTGAACGCGATACGATCCCTGCCACAGCGGACCCAGATCACCCGCCATGATTGCGTCGAGGGCTGGAGTGCAATCGGACAGTGGACCGGCGTCCCGCTCAAAATCCTGCTGGATCTCGCGCAGCTCAAAAATAGTGCCCGGTTCCTGGTATTTCACTGTGCTGACCGGCTGGGCGGCAAGCCTTACTACGAAAGCATCGATTTGCTGGATGGCTTTCATCCGCAGACGATCCTGGCGCATCGTCTGAACGGGCAGTTGCTGCCAGTCGAAAACGGAGCGCCGTTGCGGCTGAGAGTGGAGCGACAGCTGGGCTATAAACATGCCAAATATGTAACCGGAATCGAAGCCGTTGCATCTTTGGCGGGGATCGGCGAAGGCAAGGGTGGCTATTGGCAGGATGTCGCCAATTATGAATGGTATGCGGGTATTTGAATTATTCGGAACTATGATGTTCCGTCAGGAGTGAATGAATGTCGATAATGGGTCGCTTTCTGCAAAGCGTGGTTACAAAGGGTTCGATACAGGTCACTCATCCCGACGGATCGACCGAAGCCTATGGGACACCAACAGCCGGTTACCCCGATATCGGTATCCGGCTCGCCGACAAGGGTGTAATGCGGCAAATTCTGCTGGATCCGCGCCTGGGTGCGGCCGAGACGTTCATGGACGGTCGGCTGATCGTCGAGCAGGGTGATATCATGGAGTTGGTCCAGCTTTTGCGGGCCAACCGGCCGTTTGAACGCGGCGGAAGGTTGAAAGAACCGAGTCCGTTGAAAAAAATCCGCGACCATGCGGCGGGCAGTCTTGACCGGATCAACTTTCTCGGCCGGTCGAAGAGCAATGTCGCGCATCATTATGATATCGGCAACGATCTCTACGACCTGTTCCTCGATGATGACCTCCAATATAGCTGCGCCTATTGGGACTTCGACCGGCACGGGCCGGACATGACTCTCGAGCAGGCGCAAGCTGACAAGAAGGCGCATATCGCGGCGAAACTGGATTTGAAGCCGGGGCAGCGGGTGCTCGATATCGGCTGCGGCTGGGGCGGCATGGCGCTCTATCTGCACCGCCAAGCGGGCGTCGAGGTGCTCGGGATCACGCTTAGCGAGGAACAGCATAAAAAGGCGCAGGAACGGGCCGAGAAAGAAGGCGTCGCCGACAAGGTAAAGTTCGAGCTGATCGATTATCGTGATCTGGCGACGCGCGATGCGGGAGCCTTTGACCGAATTGTTTCGGTCGGCATGTTCGAGCATGTCGGCACGCCGCAGTTCCGGACATTTTTTCGCTGCTGCGCCAATCTGATGACCGACGACGGGGTGATGCTGCTGCACACGATCGGCCGGATGGGTGGCCCCGGCACGACGGATGCCTTCACCCGGAAATATATTTTCCCGGGCGGCTATATCCCGGCACTCAGTGAAACGCTGGCGGCGAGCGAACAATATCGCCTGATTGTAACCGATATCGAGACCTTGCGGCTGCATTATGCGTTCACCCTGCGCGAATGGTATAAACGTACGGTCCAAAACCGGGCGAAGGTCATCGCGCTCTACGACGAGCGTTTCTACCGGATGTGGATATTCTATCTGGCGGGCGCGACAGCGGCGTTTGAGAATGGCGGGATGTGCAATTACCAGATCCAGTTCAGCCGTGACCGCCGGACTTTGCCGATTACGCGCGACTATATCGGAGAGACCGAGAAGAATTTGATCGGCTAGTCCTGTCCGACAGATCATTGGCCGGACAGCTGGGCCGCCTGTTTTGAACCGGGGAGATTATTGTGGATAGCGCTCATTCATCAATTTCCAGTTGTTTCGTATGAGCTGTTCCAACACCGCCATGTCCACCTGCTCGAGCCGGTTTATATAGAGGCAGGATTTGCCGGTGCTGTGCTTGCCAAGCAATCCGAATAGCCGTTCCTGCTCCGCCTGCGCTTCCGGCGTGCAATAGGCACCCATCAGATAGAGGCTGAGTTTTGCCTTGCGCGGGGAAAAGCCCGTGCGGCACATTGTGCCCTCGCGCCCGCTTTCATATTTGTAGTCATAGCTGCCGAAGCCGATGATGCTGGGTCCCCACATTTTCGGTTCCTCGCCGGTTATTTTGCGAAACAGATCAATCAGTTGATATGCCTCTGCTTTTCGGCGTTCCGGTTCGGCTGTCTCGATAAAGGCAGTCACATCGGCGTTGGTGGGTTTGGTTTTTAATTCCGCTTTTGCCATCAGTATCCCCTCTCGATCCCGACATATCATATTGCGCGGCAAATTGGAGCCTGTTAGGCGCCCTATCGTATCGGGGCTTTATCCATCGAAAGACGAAATAATGAGCGATTCTGTAAAACGCGTGATTTTGGCCTTTTCCGGCGGCCTGGACACCAGCGTTATCCTGAAATGGTTGCAGCAGGAATATCAGTGTGAAGTGGTGACCTTCACTGCCGATCTGGGGCAGGGCGAAGAACTGGGTCCTGCGCGCCGCGTTGCCGAAACGCTGGGCGTCAAACCGGAACATATTTTCATCGACGATCTGCGCGAGGAATTTGTCAAGGATTTCGTCTTTCCGATGATGCGCGCCAATGCACTGTACGAGGGGCTGTACCTTCTCGGCACTTCCATTGCGCGGCCGCTGATTTCCAAGCGTCAGATCGAAATTGCCAAGCTAACCGGAGCAGACGCCGTGGCTCATGGCGCGACCGGCAAGGGCAATGACCAGATCCGCTTCGAGCTCGGCTATTATGGCCTTGATCCCGATGTGAAGGTGATTGCCCCGTGGCGGGAATGGGATCTCACCAGCAGAACACGGCTGATCGAATTTGCCGAGAAACATCAGATTCCCGTGCCCAAAGACAAGCGCGGGGAAGCGCCCTTTTCGACCGACGCCAATATGTTGCACACGTCGTCGGAAGGCAAGGTGCTTGAAGATCCGTGGGAAGAAGTGCCGGATTATGTATATTCGCGCACCAATAATCCCGAAGATGCACCGGATACACCGGAATATATCACGATCGATTTTGAACGCGGCGATGGTGTCGCTATCAATGGCGAAGGCATGTCGCCTGCGACCTTGCTGGAAAAACTGAACGAGTACGGTCGGGAGCACGGCATCGGTCGGCTCGATCTGGTCGAGAACCGTTTTGTCGGTATGAAATCGCGCGGCATGTACGAGACGCCGGGTGGAACCATCTATCACGCGGCGCATCGCGGGATCGAACAGCTGACGCTCGACAGCGGCGCCATGCATATGAAGGACGAACTGGCACCCCGCTATTCGGAGCTTGTCTACAACGGTTTCTGGTTTGCCCCGGAGAGGGAGATGCTTCAGGCGGCGATTGACAAAAGCCAGGAGCGAGTGACCGGAACGGTCAGGTTGAAACTCTACAAGGGCCTGGTCAGCGTTGTCGGCCGCAAGGCAAATGTCGATTTCAACCTTTACAGCGAAGATGTCGTGACCTTCGAAGATGACCAGGGTGCTTATGACCAGAAGGATGCGGAAGGCTTCATCAAGTTAAATGCGCTGCGGCTGCGGCTGCTCGGCAAGCGCAATCGCTGATCTAGTTCCAGGGTGTTGAATGCGTTGCTGATTCCGCTTCTTGCCCTGCTGGCAGGCTTCGTCATACTCATCGTTGGCGGAGAACTGCTCGTACGCGGCGCGGTGCGCGTCGCGGAACGGGCCGGGATGTCCGATCTGCTGATCGGACTGACCATTGTCGGTTTCGGTACCTCCGCACCGGAACTGGTCGCCAGTGTCGAAGCGGCGCGGGCTGGTTCGCCCGGAATCGCCTGGGGCAACATAGTCGGTTCCAACCTCGCCAACAGCCTGCTCATTCTCGGTACCGCCTCCCTGATCCTGCCCGTTGCAGTGCCACGGGGGCCGTTGTGGCGCGACGGCGGGCTGGCTCTGGTTGCGACCGTCGTCTTGTGGCTGGTCGCCAGCACCACCGGTATCACGGTCGCTATCGGCAGCGCTTTTCTGATGCTTCTGGCAGCTTATCTGGCCTATGCATACCGGGCTGAACAGACGCAGCCGGCAGGGGCGAGCGCCCTGCATGAAAAAGCCGAGTCTCTGGAGATTTCAGACACGCATTTGCACGATACACAGCCGCTCTGGCGATCCATGCTGGTGCTCCTCATCGGCATCATCTTGATCGTACTGGGCGGACGGTGGCTGGTCGAGGGAGCGGTCGATATCGCGCGCCTGATTGGGATGAGCGAGGCTGTAATCGGCTTGACGGTCATCGCTATCGGCACGTCGCTGCCGGAACTGGTGACCTCGGTGATCGCGGCCTATAAAGGCGCAAGTGCGGTCGCGCTGGGCAACGTGCTTGGCTCCAACATATTCAACTTGCTGCTGATTGGCGGCGTTACCGCGTTCATCGCGCCCGGCACCATTCCCGGTGAAATCACCAATTTCGGATTACCGGTCCTGATTGCGGCCTCCGTATTGCTTCTGATATTTGCCGCAACCGGGCGAAGGATAACGCGATGGGAAGGTGGCATATTGCTGGTGATCTATCTGGTGCTGCTGGTCTATAATGTGGCAGCCGTTTGAATCAGGCGTTGCAATATTCAGAATCCGTCCCTAAATAGAGGTCATCCCAACATTGTGAGATTTGAAGGGGCTGGCGCCAGACGGGGCCGGCAGCCAGAGTTTTGCATTTTAGCAGATGGAAATGGAATTTATTTGACCGATATAGCTACACTGACGAACCTGATTAAGCCGGAAGCGGATGCTTTGGGCTTTGATCTGGTGCGGGTGCAGTTCGTGTCGGGGGCGGATGAACCAACTCTGCAGATCATGGCCGAACGGCCGGAAACCGGTCAGCTGAATATCGAAGATTGCGCTGCCTTGTCCCACCGCATCTCGGAAAAATTCGATATACTGGAAGCAGAGGGCCGGGACCCGATCGATCATGCCTACCGACTGGAAGTCAGTTCTCCCGGGATCGACCGGCCGCTGACGCGCGCAAGTGATTATAAAAACTGGGCGGGGCATGAGGCGCGGATCAATCTGATTGAAGCCGTTGCGGGCAAGAAACAGCTTCGCGGCCTGCTGGAGGGAATCGAAGGCGAGATAATAAAGATTGACGATCGCAAGACGGGAAGTCAGGAGACGCCCCTGACGAATGTCCACAGCGCGAAATTGATTCTGACCGATGCCCTGATTGCTGCAACCGTTCCGGTTTCGGTAGCAGGCGCAGACGAAATTGAAGAACAGACTTTAGAAGAACAGGAAGACTAATCATGGGCAGTGCTATTTCAGCCAATAAAGCCGAGTTGCTCGCTATCGCGACCGCCGTTGCGACGGAAAAAATGATCGACAAGGCGATCGTGATCGAAGCGCTGGAGGAAGCTATCCAGAAAGCGGCACGCGCGCGCTACGGTGCAGAGAATGACATTCGTGCAAAACTCGACGTGAATACGGGTGATCTGCGCTTGTGGCGGGTTGTTGAGGTGGTCGATGAAGTCGAGGACTATTTCAAGCAGGTCGATATCAAGCAGGCCGAAAAACTGGAACCCGGTGCGAAGGTTGGCGATTTCATTGTCGATCCGCTGCCGGAGGTCGATCTCGGCCGCATTGATGCGCAGTCGGCCAAGCAGGTGATCTTCCAGAAGGTCCGCGATGCCGAACGCGAACGGCAATATGAGGAATTCAAGGACCGCGCGGGTGAAATCATCACCGGCGTCGTCAAGTCGGTTGAATTTGGTCACGTGGTCGTTGATCTGGGCCGCGCCGAGGGCGTGATCCGCCGCGACCAGCAAATTCCGCGCGAAGCCGCCCGGGTTGGTGATCGTGTTCGTTCGCTGATACTGGATGTGCGCCGCGAGAACCGGGGACCTCAGATTTTTCTTTCCCGCGCCCATCCCGATTTCATGCGGCATCTGTTCGCGCAGGAAGTGCCGGAAATTTATGACGGCATCATCGAGATCAAGGCAGCAGCCCGCGATCCCGGCTCTCGCGCCAAAATCGGCGTGATCAGCCACGACAGCTCGATTGACCCGGTTGGCGCCTGCGTCGGCATGAAGGGTAGCCGTGTCCAGGCCGTCGTGCAGGAGATGCAGGGCGAAAAAATCGACATCATCCCCTGGTCGGAAGATATCGCGACCTTCGTGGTCAATGCGTTGCAACCGGCGACGGTTAGCCGGGTGGTCATCGACGAGGAAGAAGGCCGGATCGAAGTCGTGGTCCCGGATGACCAGCTCAGCCTTGCGATCGGCCGTCGCGGCCAGAATGTCCGGTTGGCTTCGCAGCTGACCGGCCTTGCCATCGACATCATGACCGAGGCGGATTCGAGCGAGAAACGGCAAGCCGAATTTGCCGCCCGCACCGAGATGTTCCAGGAAGATCTGGACGTCGACGAAACCCTGTCACAGCTTTTGGTGGCCGAAGGTTTCAGCGAACTCGAAGAAGTCGCCTATGTTGCACCGGAGGAAATTTCGAGCATCGAGGGCTTTGACGACGAGCTTGCTGCCGAATTGCAGAGCCGCGCCATTGAGGCGCTGGATCGGCGCGAAGCGGCTGCGCGAGAAAAGCGCACCGAACTGGGTGTCGAGGATGCGATTGCCGAATTGCCGCATTTGACCGAAGCGATGCTGGTTACGCTTGGTGAAGCTGGCCTGAAAACGCTGGACGATGTTGCCGATCTCGCAACTGATGAGCTGGTTTTGAAACGGAAATCCGAACCCCGCCGCCGCAATGACAACCGCAAGCCCGAGCCGGACGGTGTATTGGCCCAATATGGCCTGACCGAAGAGCAGGGCAACGAGATCATCATGGCAGCGCGTGCGCACTGGTTCGAGGATGAAGACGAGCCAGCGCCTGCGGCGACCGAAGCAACCGGGGAGGACGCAGATGCGGAAGCCCCCCAATGAGACGCGGTCTAAACCTCTAGATCACACGCCACACCGTAAATGCATTCTGACCGGGGAGAGTCTCCCCCAGGACGAACTGGTGCGCCTGGCGATGGGGCCCGATGGACAAATTGCCCCGGACGTAAGGGCGAAGGCACCGGGTCGCGGTGCCTGGATCAGTGTCAATCGCGCCACTCTAGAAGCAGCGCTTGCCAAGGGCCAGTTCAAAGCCGCATTATCGCGTGCGTTCAAGACCGGTCGGCTTGATATTCCGGCCAATCTGCCAGATCGGCTTGAAAAAGCGCTGGAACGCGCCACATTGGACAGGCTGGGTCTCGAAGCGCGGGGCGGGACCTTGTTGACCGGTTCGGAAAAAATCGAAACAGCGGCCAGGCGCGATGAACTGACCATGTTGCTCCACGCATCGGATGCGGGACAGGATGGATCGGCAAAGCTGGATCAGGCCTGGCGGGTCGGAAGCGATCGTGAAGGCCAAGATTTGCACGGGATGACTTTGCCGGTGGACCGCCAGGGGCTTTCTGTGGCATTGGGCCGGCAGAATGTGGTTCATATCGGGATAATCGATAAGCGCTCAGCCGAGCGGATTTCGCATATGCTGTCGAGATGGCTTCGCTTTAGGGGTTCCGATGAAATGCCGGATGAAAAGAAAGTTGCGTAATTTGGCTGGGTAAGGCCAAGTCATATATTGAAAATATCTATTTTTAGGGATTAAGTCTGTTCGATGAGTGAAGATACAAAAGATACGCCAAAACCTGCACGCAAGCCCCTGGGGCTGAAGCGTTCGGTCGAACCTGGCGAAGTCAAACAGACGTTCAGCCATGGACGCACCAACAAGGTGGTGGTCGAAGTCAAGCGCAAGAAACTGGTCGGCAAGCCCGGCGCCCAGGAAGCGGTAAAGGAAATCGTCAAGGAAACGCCTGCGCCAGCGCCGGCCCCCAAGCCGGCACCGAAGAAACAGCCGGCTGCCCGCAAAGCGGATGATGGCCTCACCCGTCAGGAGAAGCAGGCTAAACTGCTGCGCGAAGCGGAAGAGGCGCGGCTGGAAGCCATGCAGGAAGCGCGCAAACGCGACACGCGCGAGAAGAAAGAGCAAACCGCAGAAGAGAAAAAACGGGCGGAAGAAAACCGCAAGGCCGAAGCAGAGCAGGCGCGCAAGGCGCAGGAAGAAATTGCCGCTGCCGAAAAAGCGGCTGTCGAAGCTTCAGCTATTGTCGAACCTGCAACGGAAGAAACACCTGCCGCCCCGAGTGCTGGCCGGCCACCGGCTCGCAAATTCACGCCCGTGGAAGCGCCAAAGCGCGCAAAGCCGGAAAAGGAAAAGCAGAAAGCCGGACGCGACGATCGCCACGACCGTCGTCAATCGGGCAAGCTCACCGTCAACCGCGCTCTGCGCGGAGAAGACGGCGCGGCGCGCGCTCGTTCGCTCGCCGCCCTGAAACGTGCCAGGGAAAAAGAAAAGCGCGCGCAGAGATCCGGCCGACCATCCGAACCGCGGGAAAAGCAGATCCGTTCTGTTATCGTGCCGGAAGCCATTACCGTACAGGAACTCGCCAAACGTATGGGCGAAAAAGGCGCAGACCTCGTCAAGTCGCTGTTCAAAATGGGTTCGATGGTCACCGTCAACCAGACCATTGATCAGGATACCGCAGAATTGCTGGTCGAGGAATTCGGCCACAATATCCAGCGTGTTTCCGAGGCTGATGTCGAAATTGATACCCAGGCCGACGTCGATCCGGAAGACACGCTGAAGCCGCGTGCACCGGTCGTTACGATCATGGGCCATGTCGACCACGGCAAGACGTCGCTGCTCGACGCCTTGCGCGGGACCGATGTGGTTGCCGGAGAAGCCGGTGGTATCACGCAGCATATCGGCGCCTACCAGGTGACCATGAAAAATGGCGACAAGGTGACGTTCCTGGATACGCCGGGTCACGAGGCCTTTACCGAAATGCGGATGCGCGGTGCCAATGTGACCGATATCGTGATTCTCGTGGTGGCTGCCGATGACGGTTTGATGCCGCAGACGATCGAAGCGATCAATCACACCAAGGCGGCGGGCGTGCCGATGATTGTCGCGATCAACAAGATCGACAAGGAAGGCGCCGACCCGACGACGGTGCGTACCCGTCTGCTCGAGCATGAAGTCATTGTCGAGGAAATGTCCGGTGACGTACTCGACGCCGAGGTTTCTGCGCTAAAGAAGACCGGACTCGACGAGTTGATGGACAAGATCCACGTTCAGGCCGAATTGCTGGAATTGAAAGCGCGTCCCGACCGTCCGGCCGAAGGCACGGTCGTTGAAGCGAAGCTGGACAAGGGCCGCGGGCCGGTTGCAACCCTGCTGATCGAACGCGGCACATTGAAGCGCGGCGACGTCTTTGTCGTGGGTTCGCAGACCGGCAAGGTCCGGGCGCTGATTGATGACAAGGGCAAGCAGGTCAAGGAAGCCGGGCCTTCCACGCCCGTCGAAGTGCTTGGTATCTCCGGCGTTCCATCTGCCGGCGACAAGCTGACCGTGGTTGAAAACGAGGGCCGTGCCCGTGAAGTGGCTGCCTATCGTGCGGAACAGCAGAAGCTGCACCGCACCACGCAGGCGCCAACAAGCCTCGAGAACATGTTCTCTGCTGCGGCTAACAGTGCGGTGGAATTCCCGGTATTGGTAAAGGCCGATGTCCAGGGTTCGACCGAAGCGATTGTGCAGGCACTGAACAAGCTTTCGAACGACGATATCAAGGTGCGTATCCTGCACAGCGGCGTGGGTGCGATCACGGAATCGGACGTGACCCTGGCCGGTGCCAGCAAGGCACCGATCATCGGTTTCAACGTGCGGCCCAACGCCAAGGCGCGGGAAATTGGCAAGCGCGACGGTGTCCGCTTCAAATATTTCGATATCATCTATGCTCTGACCGACGATATCCGCGCTGAAATGGCGGGTGAACTGGGTCCGGAGAAAATCGAGAATGTCATGGGCCGTGCCGAGGTCAAGGACGTCTTCAAGTCGGGCAAGAAAGACAAGGCGGCCGGTTTGCTGGTCACCGAAGGTGCCTTGCGCAAAGGTCTGTTCGCCCGTCTTACCCGCGACGATGTCATCGTCAGCGCAACGACCATCGCGTCGCTGCGGCGGTTCAAGGACGATGTCGAGGAAGTCCGCGCCGGCATGGAATGTGGCGCGGTCTTGCAGGACACCAACGACATCAAACCGGGCGATATGCTCGAGGTGTTCGAGGTCGAAGAGCGAGAGCGGATAATCTAATATTACGATATGGCCCAAGTAAGATGTCAGGATAATGCGCTAGTCGCGTCTCTGTTCGAGGCAATTCTAGTTTCAGATTTTTTCATCAGCGACGGTGAAATGGAGACATGTACGGGTGTCAAAAGACAAGAGTTCGAGAACATTCTCGTGAAAATTGTACAAGCGGAAGATTGTATCATTTTCAACGTCAGGGAAGCTCGGGCGCTTCATTTCGCGATCACGAACGTCTGTCTCTATCCACACTACAAAGATAAGCAGTTATCTGAGTTGATTGGAATTGATGTCAGCGAAGATTCTGCCGTGGATGACTTGGAACGCAAATGTGAGCGGCATAAAATCAGGGTTGTCGGGTAGAATAATATGGCAAAATATAACGACACATCTCCCGAAGGCCGCTCGGTCCGCCTGCTGCGCGTGGGCGAGCAGGTCCGGCATATCTTGTCGGAACTGCTGATGCGCGGCGAGGTTCATGATGAACTGCTCACCGCGACCAGCGTCAGCGTCACCGAAGTGCGCATGTCGCCCGATTTGCGCCATGCCACGGTGTTCGTGAAGCCGTTGCTCGGTGCGAACGAGGCGGATGTGCTGAAGGCGCTGAAAGCCAACACCGCCTTTTTCCAGAAGGAAGTCGCCAGGCGGGTGAAGATGAAATATGCCGCCAGACTCAAGTTTCTGGCGGACGAGAGCTTTGATACGGCGGAGCATATCGAGAGCCTGCTCAGCAACCCCAAGGTGGCGCGGGATTTGAAGCGGGATTTGCCGGATTCGGAGTAAAACCCGTTGCTGCTGAGCCTGTCAAAGCATTGTGTGCATCCTGAAAATGTCCTTCGACAGGCTCAGGACGAACGGTTCGGGTGCAGGCTGGAATCCAGGCCGGGATTGTGACGTGCGCAAATTGGATCAGGCCCCAGCCGGCGCCGGGATGACGAGTGAGATTGATGACAGAACAGCTCTCAATAATTCTGGAAAAGCATCCGGTTCGCCTCGAACCGCTGGCCGAACATCATATCGAACCGCTGCGCGCTGCCTGTGCCGAGGATCGGGAGATTTGGGAGATATATCCGGTCAATATGCTCGGAGATGATTTTGATCAGGCGATCGAGGCCTTTCATGACACGACCAACTGGGTCCGCTTTGCGGTGCTCAGTACGGAAAGCGGCGCGGTCGTGGGCATGACCAACTATATCAATCCGGACCCATTCGGCGTGGTGGAAATCGGCGGCACCTATATCGCGCCATCGGTGCGCGGCAGCGGGTTCAACGATGTGATGAAGAAATTGCTGATCGATCACGCCTTTGCAAACGGCTTTCGAAAAATCGAATTCCGCGTCGATACCCGCAACCAACGCTCGATGGCGGCGGTGCTGAAACTGGGTGCGAAGCAGGAGGGTATCTTGCGCAAGAACCGGATTACCTGGACCGGCTATATCAGGGATACGGCGGTTTTCGGACTGCTCAGGGAAGAGTGGGCGCATTGAAACCCCATGGCTGGATCATAATCGATAAACCGCTGGAACTCGGCTCGACGCAGGCGGTCGGGGCGGTGAAGCGGAATCTGCGCGAGGCCGGGCTTCTCGGCAAGGGCAAGGACAAGCTGAAAGTCGGGCATGGCGGAACGCTCGACCCGCTGGCAACCGGGGTGTTGCCGATCGCGATCGGCGAGGCGACGAAGCTTTGCGGGCGGATGCTCGACGCATCGAAAATCTATGAATTTACGATCAGCTTCGGCACCGAGACGGAGACGCTCGATGCCGAAGGCGAGGTGACGGAGACTTCGGATCACCGGCCGACTCTGGCGGAAGTTGAAGCGGTTCTGCCGCAATTTACCGGGCCGATCGAGCAGATACCGCCGAAATATTCGGCGCTGAAGATCGATGGCCGGCGGGCCTATGATTTGGCGCGGGCTGGGAAAGAGGTCGAGATGAAGCTGCGGGGGGTTACGATTTTGAGCATTGCCGTTCGCCCTGAGCTTGTCGAAGGGTCTCTAGAACGGCCCGTCCGTACTTCGACAGGCTCAGCACGAACGGGCCTCCTCGACGAAATCACCCTCAGCGCCACGGTCTCCAAGGGCACCTATATCCGCTCGCTTGCCCGCGATATTGCACGCGTCTTGAATACGTTCGGCCATGTCACAATGTTGCGCCGCACCAAGGCCGGCCCCTTTACCCTGAAGCAGGCGATTTCGCTGGACAAACTCAACGAAATTGGTAAGGGCGCGGACATTAAGGAATATCTCTTGCCGCTTGAGGCGGGGCTGGACGACATCCCGGCTTTTGACCTCAACCCCGATCAGGCAAGACTGCTGCGACAAGGCATGACGCTGGACCAGCAGGATTTGATCGGGAACCCCGCACTCAACGGGCTTTTTCTAGCGACAGAGAATGAAGGTTCTCCGGTTGCTCTGGCTGAGATTGTTGATGGCACCGTGAAGGTGGTCCGCGGGTTCAATATGTAATGATGTTCGAAGGAATGAAAACAAATGACGATTACCGCAGAAAAAAAACAGGAACTGATCAAAAAATTCGGCCAGACAAAGGGCGATACCGGTTCCCCGGAAGTTCAGGTTGCTGTGCTCACCGAGCGTATTGTGAACCTGACCGAACATTTCAAAGGGCACCACAAGGACAATCACTCCCGTCGCGGACTGCTGATGATGGTGAACAAGCGGCGCAGCCTGCTGGACTATCTTCGCAAGAAGGATGTCGAGCGTTACGCCAAGTTGATCAAGGACCTTGGTCTCCGGAAGTAAGAGTTTTGAAAGCGGCTCCCATGCGGGGGCCGTTTTCGCATTGTGCACCTGTGTAGGCAGGTGCCCATCTCCAGAAAGTGCCAATTGACGCAAACTTGGGAGATGGGCCCCTGCCTTCGCAGGGGAACAGATCGGCAATTCCCCGCAATAAGGCGGGGATGCGCCAAGCAAGGGGGGTGAAAGTCACCCCGAACCGCTGTTCAGCCGGATTGCTGGACGAAAGAAAGCCCCCGCACTGCATAGGGCAGGCGGGACAAAGGAAAATACGAATGTTTGATGTAAAGAAAGTTGAAATGGAGTGGGGCGGACAGACCCTCACCCTCGAAACGGGCCGGATTGCCCGTCAGGCTGACGGCGCGGTACTCGCGACCCTCGGCGAAACGGTTGTGCTGTGCGCAGTCACCGCCGCCAAGTCGGTACGCGAAGGACAGGATTTCTTCCCGCTCACCGTCCACTATCAGGAAAAATTCTCGGCCGCCGGACGTATCCCGGGCGGCTTCTTCAAGCGCGAAGGCCGTGCGACGGAAAAGGAAACGCTGACATCGCGTTTGATCGACCGTCCTTGCCGTCCGCTGTTCCCCGAAGGCTTCTACAACGAAATCAACGTGATCTGTCAGGTGATGAGCTATGACGGCGTCAACGAGCCGGATATCCTGGCGATGGTTGCAGCTTCCGCTGCCCTGACCATTTCCGGCGTTCCCTTCATGGGTCCGATCGGTGCGGCGCGCGTCGGTTACAAGGAAGGCGAATATCAGCTGAACCCGTCGATGGAAGAAGTCACCGAAGGCGAACTCGACCTGGTGGTAGCAGCAACGCATGGCGCGGTGATGATGGTGGAATCGGAAGCGCAGGAGCTTTCCGAGGAAGTCATGCTCGGCGCTGTCCAGTTTGCTCATGAGGCGTCGAAGCAGGTTGCCGGCCTGATCATCGATCTGGCGGAACAGGCTGCGAAAGAGCCATGGAAGCTCGATGCCGGTGACGACAATAGCGGTATCAAGGAAGAGCTGCGCAAGCTGGTCGGCAAAGATATTGCTGCGGCTTACAAGAAAACCGACAAGTCAGAGCGTAGCGACGCGCTGAATGCGGTTCGCGAAAAAGCCAAGGAAAAATATGCCGAGGCAGATGGCCAGACGCAGATGACTGCCGGCAAGATGGTCAAGAAGCTGGAAGCCGAAATCGTTCGCGGAGCGATCATCAAGGATGGTACCCGTATCGACGGCCGCAAGCTTGATCAGGTTCGCCCGATCGAAGCGATGGTTGGCCTGTTGCCGCGGACCCACGGTTCGGCCTTGTTCACCCGCGGTGAAACACAGGCAATCGTGACCACGACTTTGGGGACCAAGGACGCCGAGCAGATGATCGACGGTCTCGACGGTCTGAGCTACACCAACTTCATGCTGCACTATAACTTCCCGCCTTATTCGGTTGGTGAAGTGGGGCGCTTCGGATTTACCAGCCGCCGCGAAACCGGCCACGGCAAGCTCGCGTTTCGCGCGCTTCGTCCGGTATTGCCGACAGTGGAAGAATTTCCGTACACGATCCGTGTCCTCTCCGACATTACCGAGTCCAACGGTTCGTCCTCGATGGCGACCGTCTGCGGCGGTTCGCTGGCTATGATGGATGCCGGTGTGCCGCTGGCGCGTCCGGTTTCCGGTATTGCGATGGGCCTGATCCTCGAAGGCGAAGACTTTGCGGTTCTGTCCGACATTCTCGGCGACGAAGATCATCTCGGCGACATGGACTTCAAGGTTGCGGGTACCGAAAAGGGTATCACGTCCCTGCAGATGGACATCAAGGTAGCCGGCATCACGCAGGAAATCATGAAGTCGGCTCTGGAACAGGCCAGTGGCGGCCGTGCCCATATCCTCGGTGAAATGAGCAAGGCGCTGTCATCGGTTCGTACAGAAATGTCCGAACATGCTCCGCGTATCGAAACGCTGCAGATCAACAAGGAGAAGATCCGCGACGTCATCGGTACCGGCGGCAAGGTCATCCGCGAAATCGTCGCCGAAACCGGCGCGAAGGTCGATATCGACGACGAAGGCCTGATCAAGGTTTCCTCTTCCGACAAATCCCAGATTGATGCGGCAATCGCATGGATCAAGGGCATTGTCGAAGAAGCGGAAGTCGGCAAAATCTATGAGGGCAAGGTCGTAAACCTCGTCGACTTTGGCGCGTTCGTGAATTTCATGGGCGGCAAGGACGGTCTCGTCCACGTCTCCGAAATCAAGAATGAGCGCGTCGAGAAAGTCTCTGACGAACTGAGCGAAGGCCAGGAAGTCAAGGTCAAGGTTCTCGAAATCGACCAGCGCGGCAAGGTTCGCCTGTCGATGCGGGTTGTCGACCAGGAAACCGGTGAGGAGCTGGAAGACACGCGACCTGCTCGCGAACCACGCGGTGACAAACCCCGTGGACCGCGCCGTGACGGCGGCGGTGGCGGCGGTCGCGGACGCGACGGTGGTGGACGTGGCCGTGATGGCGGCGGACGTGGCCGGAACAATGATGGTCCGAAAGATCAGGGCGGCGATATTCCACTGCCTGCTTCGATCACCGAAGACTAGATTTTCGCAAATTGAATTGGATAAGGGGCCCGGAGCGATCCGGGCCCCTTTTTTATCGGCTATATCTTTGGCCGCATTGCCGGATTAATGTCTGGTAAAGCTGCAATCGAACAGGGAGTATCGATCTCCTCCAGCGGCTTTTTTTGCTTTATTCTTGGCTGGACGAAAACAAGCGGTTAAGAGGTCTGCCATATGACAAAACACATTATCAAATGGGCCGCAATCGGCCTCTCGGCCACGATGCTTTCCGGTTGCGCAATGTTTGGCGGTAGCAGCGGTAGTGGTACCGACACCCGCTATGTCGCGCGCGATGTCAATACGCTCTACAATGCCGCAAAAGACCGCCTCGACCGCGGGCAGTACAAGATCGCTGCGGCGCTGTTTGACGAAGTGGAACGCCAGCATCCGTATTCGCCATGGGCCCGTCGGGCGCAGCAGATGAGCGCATTCAGCTACTATCTCGCGGGCGATTACAACAAGGCGATCGAATCATCCCGCCGCTTCCTGTCGATCCATCCCGGCAACAAGGACGCGCCCTATGCCTATTATCTGATCGCGCTCTGCTATTACGAGCAGATCAGCGATGTCACCCGCGACCAGAGGATCACCGAACAGGCATTGGCATCGCTCGGCGAGGTTGCCCGCCGCTATCCCAATTCGCGCTATGCGGCCGATGCCAAGCTGAAAATGGATCTGGTCAACGACCATCTGGCCGGCAAGGAGATGGAAATCGGGCGTTTTTACCAGCGTCGCGGAAAGTGGCTCGCTGCCACCATCCGTTTCCGGACGGTGATCGAGAAATATCAGACCACCACCCATACGCCGGAAGCGCTGATGCGGCTGACCGAATCCTATCTCGCGCTGGGCGTGCCGGTGGAAGCGAAGAACACCGCAGCTGTGCTGGGTGCCAACTACCCGGGCACCAAATGGTATGAACGCGCTTATGATCTGGTCAACAAGCATGGTGCCACCTAGGACCAGATATCTCCGCAATGCGTTGCGGCCAAGATAAACGTGTTTTAAGAGGGCATTGTGCTGCAGTCCCTTTCCATCCGCGATATCGTATTGATTGAAGCGCTCGATCTCGAATTTGGATCGGGTCTCACCGTGATGACCGGCGAAACCGGCGCGGGCAAGTCGATCCTGCTCGACAGTCTCGGGCTGGCGCTCGGCAATCGGGCGGACAGCGGTCTGGTCCGCCAGGGTACCGAAAAAGCACAGGTTACCGCCAGTTTTGCCGCTCCCGAAGCGGTTGGCAAGCTTGCCGCCACGCTGGCTGACAATGATATCGACATCGAACCGGGTGAACCGCTGATCATCCGGCGCTCGGTCAAGGCCGACGGCGGCAGCCGCGCGTTTGTCAACGACCAGCCCTGCTCGGCGGCGCTGCTGCGCCGGATTGGTGGACAACTGATCGAAATTCACGGCCAGCACGACGATCGTGGCCTGATCAATCCGCGCGGGCACCGGGCTTTGCTCGACAGTTTTGCCGGAGCCAATGCTGCCAAGACAGGGCACGCGTTTGAGAAATGGCAGTCCGCCAAAGCGGTGCTGGAACAGGCGCGGCAGGATCTGGAAGCCGCCGAGCAGGACCGCGAATATCTTGAGCACAGCGTCGCCGAACTGGCCAAGTTTGCACCGCAGCCGGGGGAAGAACAGGAACTGGCGCTGGATCGGGCGACGATGATGAAGGGCGAGAAGCTGACCGGCGATCTCGAAGCGATCCGTTCGGCCTTTGACGGATCGGAGGGCGGGCTGGCCTCGCTCCGGGCCGCAGCGCGGCGGCTCGACAGGATCGCGGACGATCATCCGCTGCTGGCGGAGGCGCTGGAGGCGCTCGACCGGTCGATTATCGATGCCAGCGAAGCCGAGGACAAGCTCAACGAAGCCGCGGCGGCGCTCAGTTTCGATCCGCAGCGACTCGACGATATGGAGACGCGTTTGTTTGATCTGCGCGGGCTGGCGCGCAAGCACCGGGTGGAGCCGGACAGGCTTTCGGACCTGCTGGTCGAGCTCGAAACAAAACTGGCGGCGATCAGCGATGGCGGCCGGACATTGGAAGATTTGGAAGCATCTTTGGCCGATGCCAGAAAATCCTACATCGCGGCGGCGGAAACGCTCAGAGTCCAGCGGAGCAAGGCGGCCAGGGCGCTCGATAAAGCGGTGGCCGGGGAACTGGCGCCGCTGAAACTGGATGCGGCCCGATTTAAGACTTTGCTTGAAGAGTTGCCGGAAGAGCACTGGAATAAAAGCGGAATGGACCGGATCGAGTTTCTGATTGCGACCAATCCCGGGGCGCCACTGGCGCCGCTCGGCAAAATTGCGTCCGGCGGTGAACTTTCGCGGTTCATTCTGGCTCTGAAAGTGGCGCTGGCGGAAGAATATGGTCTGAAAACAATCATTTTTGACGAGGTCGACCGCGGCGTCGGCGGCGCGGTGGCCTCGGCGATCGGCGACCGCCTGTCGCGCCTGTCCAGGGGCGCGCAGCTGCTGGTGGTGACCCACAGCCCGCAGGTCGCCTCCAAGGGCGATGCGCATATGCTGATCAACAAATCGCTCAGCGGCACCGTATCGCGCACCGATGTCAGCGCGCTGGATGATGAAGGCCGGCGCCAAGAGATTGCGCGGATGCTGTCTGGGGCGGATGTGACGGATGAGGCGCGGGCGCAGGCGGATCGGTTGCTGGAGGGGGTTTGATGGCGACGACCCAAAATCCGCGTGATAAGAAAAACATTTTACTGCTACTTCAAAACCGCGATCCCGATGACTTTTCAGAAACCCAATTATGCGAATGGATGGATCATGATGATGCTGAAGTTCGCGACTGGGCAACTTTTACGCTTGGCGTTCAGACCGAGAAAGATTCCGAGGCCATAAGGCAGGCGCTTCTACTCCGAGCCTGCGATAGTGATTTTGACACCGTGTCCGAGGCTTTATTGGGCTTGGCGCGGCGTCGAGACCGCCGTGCAATTCCAATATTGCTCGATCGGCTATGTTCGGACAATGTCGGTGAGTTGGACGTTCAAGCTGCCGGTATATTCGCGGACAAATTATTTGTTGCGCCATTGCAATCACTTCTCGACCGGTGGGATGAAGATACCGGTTTGCTGGAGCGGGCGCTGAAGCAATGTTGCGGGGAGCCCGCCGAAGATGGGAGTTTGGATGATTGGGTTACAGCCAATGACGAGTAAGCCAATTTCCGAAGCCGAAGCCGCGAACGAACTCATGCGCCTTGCGCGCATAATCGCCAAGCACAACAAACTCTATCACGCCGAGGACACACCGGAAATTTCCGATGCGGAATATGACGCGCTGGTGCGGCGGAACAACGAGCTGGAGGAGACATTCCCGCATCTGGTGCGGGAGGACAGTCCGAACCGGCTGATCGGGGCGGCGGTGGCGGCTTCGCCCTTGTCGAAGGTCAAGCACGAACAACGGATGATGAGCCTCGATAACGGCTTTTCGGACGAGGATATTGCCGAATGGCTGGCGCGGGTGCGGCGGTTTTTGAATCTCGATGAAGATGCGCCGGTGGCGGTGACCGCAGAAGACAAGATTGACGGGCTTTCCTGCTCGCTGCGCTACGAGAAGGGCGAGCTGGTGCTGGCGGCGACCCGCGGCGACGGGCAGATTGGTGAGGATGTGACCGCCAATGTGCGGATGATTGCGGATATTCCGGCGACTTTGTTTCCCCGCGAAGGCGGGGATCCATCTCCCGATGGTGCTGCCGAGGCGCGAGCGGGAGATGGGCTCCTGCCTGCGCAGGAGCACACAGTCCCCGACCTGATCGAAATTCGCGGCGAGGTCTATATGGCCAAGGCCGATTTTTCCGGGCTCAACGAGCGGCTGATGGACGAGGGCAGGGCCGATGCGGAGGCGAAGGGTGTCGAGTTCGATCCTGAGAAAATCCGCCAGTTCGCCAATCCGCGCAACGCCGCCGCCGGGTCGCTGCGGCAGAAGGACGCGAATATCACCGCCAAACGCCCGCTGAAATTCTGGGCGCATGGCTGGGGTGTGCACAGCGGTTTGCCGGGAGATACGGCGCTTGACGTCATGACAGCGATCGCCGGCTGGGGCGTGCCGGTTTCGCCGCTGGTCCAGCGATTTGAAACGCTCGACGCGTTGCTCGGCCATTATCGCCATATCGAGTCGGAGCGGGCGGATATGCCCTATGATATCGACGGCGTGGTCTACAAGGTCGACCGGCTCGACTGGCAGCAAAGGCTCGGTTTTGTCGCCAAGGCGCCGCGCTGGGCGATCGCGCATAAATTTCCTGCGGAACAGGCGCAGACGACGCTGGAAAGCATCGATATCCAGGTCGGACGCACCGGCAAGTTGACGCCGGTCGGGCGGCTGAAGCCGGTGACGGTCGGCGGGGTGGTGGTGTCCAATGTGACGCTGCACAACCGCGACGAGATTGCCCGGCTCGGGGTGCGCCCGGGTGACCGGGTGCTGGTCCAGCGGGCGGGGGATGTGATCCCGCAGGTGGTCGAGAATCTGACCCGCGACGAAAAACGCGAGGCCTATGAGTTCCCCGACCATTGCCCGGAATGCGGCAGCGAGGCGGTGGCCGAGGAAGGCGAGGTCGATGTCCGCTGCACCGGCGGCCTGATCTGTCCGGCACAGCGGTTCCAGCGACTGGCGCATTTTGTCTCGCGCGGCGCGCTCGACATCGACGGGCTGGGCGAGAAGAGCATCGCCGAATTTATCGAGGCGGGTTTTGTCGAGAGTCCGGCCGATATTTTTCGTTTGCACGAGCACCGCGCCGCGATATTGGCGCGCGAAGGCTGGCAGGACAAGTCTGTGGATAATCTGTTGGCGGCTGTGGAAAAGAAGCGGCAGCCGGATGGGGCGCGCTTGCTGTTCGGGCTGGGTATAAGGCATATCGGTGCGGTGACGGCGCGGGATTTGCTGAAGAATTTTGTGACCTTGACCCGTCTCGCCGAGGTCGGAAAGGCCGCGCGCGACGACGAAGCGGTGCGTGACGAGATTACCTCCATCGATGGGGTGGGTCCCACCGTGGCGCAGGCGCTGGCCGATTTCTTTCACGAACCGCATAATCGCGAAGTCTGGGACGAACTGCTGAGCGAAGTATCGCCGCCCGACTATATCGTCGAAACCCGCGACAGCGCGGTGGCCGGCAAGACCGTTGTCTTTACCGGCAAGCTGGAAACCATGAGCCGCGACGAAGCCAAGGCGCAGGCCGAGGCGCTGGGGGCCAAGGCTTCCGGCTCGGTGAGCGCGAAAACCGATCTGGTGGTGGCCGGACCGGGAGCGGGTTCGAAAGCGAAGAAGGCGGGGGAACTTGGTGTTAAGGTGATCGATGAAGCCGCGTGGGCCGAGATTGTGAAGGCTGCGGGGTAACGGATCTGCCGCTCGATCCGAGTTCGTCGAATCATGCCTCTTGTCCGAAAGGCATTATCGGGCGCATCCCGCCCCTTCTCCCTCACGGGAGAAGGGAGAATCCAGCCCGCCTTCAAAGTCCGGGTCTATCCCCGAAAATCCTCCTCGGCACGGGAAGGGACACCGCGCGAAGCTTAGGGGAGGGACGCGTCTGGGCTAGGCGGTTCGTCCTAAGCCTGTCAAAGGACAGTGTTCCGTCGAGAGGTGCACTTCGACAGGCTCAGTGCGAACGGTTTTCTTCCTACATTCGTCAGTCATCCGTCATTGCGAGCAGCGGGCTGAAGGCGACCGCAGGTCAACCAATCCAGGGCGTCGCTTGCCGCTCTGGATTGCCGCGTCGCTTCGCTCCTCGCAATGACGGGATTATGCCCTGGCCGCCGCTTCAATCGCCGCCAGTTCCTTGACCCCGTGGCCACCCTCCCTGTTCTCCGGAAAGATCGGCCAGGCGAGTTGCTGACCCAGGGTGGCGGGGGCGAGATTTTCGACGCCGTAGCTGTCGGGGTAGCGGCGGGTGATGTGGGCGGTGCCGAACAATATGTCCCAGAAGAACAGAAGATTGCCGAAATTTCCCTTGTAATGGGTGACGCCGTCGCTCTTGTGGCGGCCGTGATGGGCGTGGTGCGTTGCCGGCGTCGAGATGGTCCGCTCGACCAGCCACATAACCGGCGACAGCCACTTGATCCGGTAGAGCTTCTCGTCCCAGGCGACATCGCTGTGCGCGCCGACGATTACCGCCATCTTGACGATGATATAGCCGACATAGACCCAGCCGAGGCCGAGATAGATCAGCGCGCCGGAAAACCAGATGCTCGGCATGGTGAGATAGTAGAAGATATTGTTCCGGTAGACGAGGCGGACGCTCATGTAGCGCGCATTATGGTGCGAGCGGTGGAGATTGTAGAGGAAGGGGACACTGTGCGACAGCCGGTGCCACCAATATTGCATCATGTCGTCGAGGATCAGGAACAGGCCGATGGCAGCGATCAGGGGAATGCCGGCCAGCGCGCCCTGCCATTGCGGTGCGGTGCTGCCGAGGATGAACTGGACCGCCAGGATGATCCCCGGCTGGGTGACGACCAGCAGCACGAGGGAGCCGATAATCTCGACCCAGGCATCGTCGCGCGTCTGTTCGGGCTTGCTGAACAGCCGGGTCCGGAGGAATTCCAGTGTTCCGAAAACAAGGAATATTCCGGTGATTGCCAAAAGTTCGGGCCGCATCATTTCTCTCCCAGAGGATTGCTTGCAGATATTCAGTAGCGCAGGTAGATACGGGCAAATGCAAACTAGTTTTCATTCCCGGAATTTTTCATGAATGGACCAGCTCCGATTGCCGGGACCGGTTTCGTGATGGCGCTTCCGGACAATATCCGCCGGGACTTGCTGGCGCGCGGGCAGGCGCGGTCTTTTGCGAAAGGACAGATCATCCAGCAACGTGGCGATGCGGCGAGGGAATTCTGGTATATCGAGAGAGGATCGGTGCAAATCGGGCGCTATGGCGTCGATGGCAGGTTGACCCTGTTCGCCCTGCTCGGTCCGGGCGACACATTCGGCGAACTGGCCTTCATGGGTGAATTTCCGCGCACGGTGGATGCGATTGCCGGAACCGATTGCACCCTGATCCGGATCGGCGACAGCGAACTGCAGAGCCTGATGGACTCCGACCCGGCGATCACGCGCCTGCTGCTCAAGACGATGGCGCTGACCGTGCAGGAGGCGTTCGACCTGATCGAATCGAGCCGGAGCCTGTCGGTGCCACAACGGCTGGCGCAGGCGCTGCTCCAGCTTTGCGGCGATCGGGATGACGGTACGGCGATCATGGTCACCCAGCAGGATCTGGCCGATCTGGTCGGGGTTTCGCGGGTTTCACTGGGCAAGGCCCTGACCAGGCTGGAGGGCGCGGGCATGGTCGAGCCGGGATATGGGGCCGTGACCATTCGGGACCAAGCGGCCCTGCGCGCGATGGCCGCCGGCTAGCGGATTCACCGTTCATCCCGGGCTTGTCGAAAGATCGTGCTCAGCCGAAAGACGTGGTTCGGCAGGCTCACCACTAACGGCATCCTCAGATTTGTCCGTTCGTCCTGAGCTTGTCGAAGGACGGTTCCCGATCGATAGTCGCCCTTCGACAAGCTCAGGACAAATGGTTCATTCCGGGCTTTCCGGAAACCAGCGCATCACGCCGCCCTGGAACGGGGTCCAGCGGCCGGTGCGGATGCCGGCCTGCTGCAGGACGTCGCTGGTCCAGTTGTTGCAGGTGTAGAAGGCGTTGTAATATCCGCGGGACCGGTAGAACAGGTCGTCCTTGCCATAGCCCGGCGAGGGTTGGGAGCGATATTGATCGTCGAGGACGAATTTCGCTTCGATCGCTGCCACGATTTTCCGGTATTCCGCTTCGCTGACCATCAGGCGCCGGCGATAATAGGGATAAGCCTGTGGATATCTCAGGTGATAGACGTGGATAAGCACGTTCTTGCTGCCAAAAACCGCGCTCAAAGCGTCGCTGGGCCGGAGATCTTTCCATAAACGGGTGTTGCGATAAACACCTTCATGGCCCCAGCCGACCAATATATGGCTGCCATAAAGCGATGGATCCGCGAGATGTTCGGGACGGACCAGGGCCGTCCAGTCATGGACGTCGCTCCACAGCGGCATGATGATCCCGGTATGCAGGCCGTTGGTTTCAATGAACAATTCTATGCCATCGTCCGGGCTCTGCCACTCCTGATTGGCGGGCAGAAGACTGCCGGTCAGCGCCGCGAGCAGATAGAGGGCAATGATCGCGGCGAGCGTGGCCGCGCTACGTTTCACCCATTTAAGCGCCGTAGTTGCCATGGAAACCTTTTCTGATGTATCATGCGGCCATGCTTGATGACCCCGAACCCGAAACCCATGTCTATGACAAGCCGCCAGCGCACGCAAACGCGGACTGGACGATCGATCAGGACTGGTCGAGCTATACGGACGAGGAGCACGAGACGTGGGATATCCTGTTCGCAAGGCAGCAGAAAATGCTGCCGGGCCGGGCGGCGCAGGCGTTTCTCGACGGCATCGACATATTGAAACTGTCGCAGCCGGGTATCCCCGATTTCGAAGAGCTCAACCGGATATTGATGGATGCCACCGGATGGCAGGTGGTAGCGGTGCCCGGTCTGGTGCCGGATGACGTGTTTTTCGACCATCTCGCCAACCGTCGCTTCGTGTCCGGAAATTTCATCCGCCGCCGCGACCAGCTCGATTACCTGCAGGAACCGGATATTTTCCACGATGTTTTCGGCCATGTGCCGATGCTCGCCGACCAGCGCTTCGGTGATTATATGGCCGCTTACGGGCGCGGCGGGCTGCGGGCGCTGAAGTATGGCACCTTGAAACAGCTGGCGCGGCTCTACTGGTATACCGTGGAATTCGGCCTGATCCAGGAAGCGGAAGGCCTCCGCATCTATGGCGCGGGCATTGTCTCCAGCTATGGCGAGAGCGTGTTTGCGCTCGATGATCCCAGCCCGAACCGGATCATGTTCGACCTCGAACGGGTGCTCAGGACCGAATACCGGATCGACGATTACCAGCAGAATTATTTTGTCATCCCGAGTCTCGACGAATTGCTGCGGGTGACGGTGGAGACCGATTTCAAGCCGGTTTATGACAAGATTGCCGGTCTGCCCGATATCAGGATTGCCGAGATTGTCGAAGGTGATGTGGTGCTAACCGAGGGGACGCAGGAATACGCGCGGTCGCAGGCGGGTGAAGCTACGGTTGTTTGATTTGCGCGCGCTTCTGTGGGGATCATCCGCATTGGAATCACGCGAAGCCGCGAAGGCGCAAAGAATTGTGCTCATAGTTCCAGCCTTTGTGGCTTGGTGTCTTCGTGCGAGTCCTACCACTATTGCGCTTCACCGAAAACTTTACAGCAAGGACCGATTTTATTTTCCGTGACCTTTGCTCCCAAGCCGCAGATATCCTGCCTTTGCAGGGCGCCAGCCGGACGCCGAGTGTGACCTTCCAGATTGTCACACATTGATCCGGTAGAAACATGCGGACGGCAGCAGCCGGAGGCGTTATTCTCTGCAAATTGTCAAAGAGCCTGTCCCGCGCATATCGCGGGAGCGGTGGAGATAATAAGCGATCGGGTCGGGTGTAGGAAAGCGGTTTTGGGCCTAGTTCCATAATTACCGTAACAGCTGCAACAACCCGCGAACTCCCGCTCCTGAAATCAGTTCTGGCCGAAAATTCCGGAGATGGACCCTGGCCTTCGCCGGGCAACTAGCACTCGCCGAAATAATCCGATGCCAGTGGTGATTTTTTGCGGTGCGGCTTGCGGACCCAGCCGTATTTTTTCGCTTTGACCAGGGTAAGGCACGGCCATTCATCGTCCAATCGGCTGTGTCTAAGCCGAAAGCCCTCGCGGACATAGGCGCGGACGACTTCGGCTTTTTGCCGAGTCAGTAGTCCGGCGAGCAGGAGGGTGGTCCCGGTGCCCGAGGCAGCGGCGATTTGCGGGGCGAGGGCGACCAGCGGTCCGGCGAGTATATTGGCGATTATCAGGTCAAAGGGTGCGCGCTTTTCCAATGCCGGGTGATCGAGGCCGTTGCTTTCGACCAGGCGAATCTGCCCGCGGCCATGGCCCGTTTCGATCGCATTGCGCTGGCAATTTTCCTGCGTTACCGTAACCGCAACCGGATCGATATCGCTGGCGATGATTTTTGCATTTGGCCAGAGATGCTGGGCGGCAAAAGCCAATAGCCCGGTACCGGTACCGACATCGGCAATATTGCGAAACCGGTGGCCGGTTTTCTTGAGCCGGTCGAGGCTGTGCAGACAACCGCTGGTGGTTTCATGATGGCCGGTTCCAAATGCCTGACCGGCATCGATGCAGATGCTGGTCAGTCGGGGATCGTCCGATGGATCGTCGCGGGACGTATGGACATGGAAGCGCCCGGCCCGCAGCGGTTCGAGGCCCTGCTGGCTCAGGGTCACCCAGTCTTCGTCCATCAGCCGCTCGACGACGGGCGGGATACCTGCAGTTTCCGCTGATGGTGAAAGGTGCAGAAGATTGCCTATCAGTTCGGGATCCGGCTCCGCCTGGCAATAGACATCGATCATCCATACATCGGGATCTGCAGCGCCGATTTCGCTGGTGACGATGGTCGGCGTCGAATCGCTCGAGGCAATGAACAGCTGATCTTCCGTCAGCATCCGCGCCTCGTCGCGGGTGCAGGGGATCGAGACCTTCCAGGTTGTGGTCAAGGCCGGGACCGGTCAGGCATCGACCTTTTCCTGCTCCAGCCTGTCGCTGGCCTCGAGCCATCTGGCTTCCGCCTGGTCGAGCCGGTCCTGGATTTCGGCGCGCAGCTTCATCAGTTCGGTCATGGACAGATCGGCGTGTTTTGGTTCGGCCGATGCGGGATCGAACATCGCGCGGTCGATGGTTGACAGTTCCGTGCCCAGAACCTGCATCTGCTTTTCGGCGGCGGTGACGGTCTTGCGCAATTCGGTTTGCTGCTTGCGCCGTTCCGCCGCCGCCCGCCGCTCTTCCTTGCGGTTGCCGCCGCCGGCTTTGCCGCCCGAGGACCCCGGCTGGTTCCTGCCGAGGACGAAATCGGTATAATCCTTGAGCGATCCGGCAAATTCCTCGGCTTTGCCGCTATCGACCATCACCAGACGGTCTGCGGTGAGTTCCAGCATATGGCGGTCATGGCTGACCAGGATGACGGCACCGCTATATTCGTTGAGCGCGTGGACCAGCGCCTCGCGGGCGTCGACGTCTAGATGATTGGTCGGCTCATCGAGGATCAGCAGATGCGGCGCGTCGCGGGTGATCATCGCCAGTGCAAGCCGTGCGCGTTCGCCGCCGGAAAGCTTGCCGACCTTGATCGTCGCCTTGTCACCGGAGAAGCCGAAACGGCCGAGTTGAGCCCTGATTGCTCCGGGCTTGGCGTCCTTCATCAGGCGGGTCATATGTTCCAGCGGGGTGTCGGCGGTGTCCAGTTCCTCGACCTGATACTGCGTGAAATAGCCGACGGTCAGCTTGCCCGACTTGTTGATCGCGCCCTTTTTCGGTTCGAGCTGGCTGGCGAGCAGCCGGGCAAGCGTGGTCTTGCCGTTGCCGTTGCGTCCGAGCAGCGCGGTACGATCATCCGGATCCAGCCGCATGTTGAGGCCGGACAGGACGATGTTATCGCCGTAGCCAACGGCAGCATCATCGAGGGTGATGAGTGGCGGCTTGAGTTCGGCTGGGCTGGGGAAGTGGAAGCTGAGCGAGGGATCGTCGATCGCGGCTGCAATCGGTTCCATCCGTGCGAGCGCCTTGACCCGGCTCTGCGCCTGTTTTGCGCTATGCGCCTTGGCGCCCCAGCGGGAAACGAAGGATTGCAGTTTTTCCCGTTCGGCGATCTGTTTTTCCCGAGCAGATGCTTGCTGAGCCTGGCGCTCGGCCCGCTGGCGCTCGAACGCGTCATAGCCGCCCGGATAGAGGGTGGTGGTGCCGTGCTGCAGATGCAGGATATGATCGACGACATTGTTGAGCAGGTCGCGCTCGTGGCTGATCACCAAAATCGTCGCCTGATAGCTGGTCAGGAAATTCTCCAGCCACAGGGTAGCTTCGAGATCGAGATGGTTTGACGGTTCGTCGAGCAGCAGCACCTCGGGCTGGGAAAACAGCAGAGCCGCCAGCGCCACCCGCATCCGCCAGCCACCGGAAAAACTGTCCATCGGCTGTTGCTGGGCGGCTTCGTCAAAGCCCAAACCGATCAATATCTTCGCCGCCCGTGCCGGAGCGCTATGCGCTTCGATCATGTTGAGCCGTTCGTGGATTTCGGCAATCCGGTGCGGATCGGCGGCGGTCTCCGCCTCTGCCAGCAAGGCCGCGCGCTCGACATCAGCGGCGAGCACGGTATCCAGCGGACTGTCCTGTCCGGCGGGCGCTTCCTGGGCGATATAGCCGAGCCGTGCGTCCTTCGGCATGTCGACGCTGCCGTCATCGGGTTCGAGCATCCCGGCGATCACCTTCATCAGCGTCGATTTGCCTGCGCCGTTGCGACCGATCATGCCGACCCGCGCGCCGGGAGGCAGCGCTGCGGTCGCGCCGTCAAGGATCACAGTGCCGCCGAGGCGCACCGTTATATTGCTGAAGTTAAGCATGGAGAGCCGTTAGCGGAGCTCGCAGCCTTTTGCCAGCGCCGTGAGGCGGGAAAATTGTTATGGTGCGAATTGCAGCATAGGCTCGCCTGCACGCCGTTTGCGCCTGCATTGTCCAATATGCTGATTGGAGGATGGCATTGCGTTTCCGCTTTGGACAAGTGCAGGAGCGAGCTACAAGCCTGTTTCCGAAGATCACTTTGCAGCCTTCTACGGGTAATTACGAATGGGCAATCGCTATCCTGAACCGCACGAAGATATTATGAACAAGCCAGCATCTGGATATCACGACAGGACATTATCTTGGCAATGCTGACGGATTTCTCTGGCGAGTGGCTGATTTACCGTGATCTTGCAATCGCACTGGCGGCGGGTCTGCTGATCGGGGTGGAGCGCGGCTGGACGATGCGCGGCGAGCACAAGGGTGCGCGGGTTGCGGGGATTCGCACATTTGCCCTGATCGCCGGTCTGGGCGGACTGGTTGCGCTGATCTCGCAGAGCCTGAACCTGGTAATCGCCGCCATCCTGCTTGCGGGTGTCGTTGCGATGTTGTCGGTCAGCCATTTCAGGACAATCCATGACCCGGACGGGCGGAGCATCACCAATTTCGTGGTATCGCTGTTGACGCTGAGTCTCGGGCTGCTGGCGGGCAGCGGCTATCCGGCGCTGGCGATGGCGGGGGCGGCAATCATCGCCGGCCTGTTGTCATTGCGGTCCGAACTTCACGGATTCTTGCGCAAACTGGGGCCGACGGACATCAACGCAATGATCCGCTATGCGATCATCGCCCTTGCCGTGCTCCCCTTTCTGCCCAGCCGCGCTTTTGGACCCTATGACGCGTGGAACCTCCAGCAATTGTGGCTGGTGGTGATCCTGGTGACGGGTCTGTCCTTCGCCGGCTATGTCGCCAACCGGATATTCGGCGAGAGTCACGGGACGGTGGTGACCGCGGTGATCGGGGGCGCGTACAGTTCGACCGCGGTAACCGCCGCGCTCGCCCAGAGGTTGCGCGGCGAGGAAAACAGCAAGCGCACCCTGTCGGCCGGTATCGCTCTGGCTTCGGCGGTGATGTATATCCGGGTGCTGTTGCTGACCTTCATTATCGCCGATTTTGCCCTGGTGACGCTGGCGATGATCCTCGTGCCGGCCGCTGTGGTTGCCGGTGCAATCGGCCTGTTGCTGCTGCGCCGGAGTGGCGCCGCCAAGACCGACAAGCATGTCGAAACGCGCAACCCGATCCGCCTGCTGCCCGCCTTCTTCTTTGCCCTGACGGTTGCGGTAATGTCGCTGGCGGCGCGGTGGGCGGAAGCCCGGTTTGGCAGCAGCGGCATTGCCTATCTGATCCTGATCATGGGTTCGTTTGACGTCGATGCGGCGATCATAACGCTCGGAACCCTGCCAACGGGCACGATCACGCCCAGTCTCGCCGGTTTTGTGCTGGCGATGACGGTTCTGGCCAACATGATTTTCAAGGCTGCCGTCGCGGGCTTCACCGCCGGATGGCAGAATGGCCGGTCAGCGGTGGTCGCATTGCTTGCAAGCAGTATCATACTGGCGATCGCCGGACTGGTCAGTTTTGTTGCGCTCGATATCCGTTTTTAGCGGTTCGGAGGCGGGCTCTTCTTTCGGAACCCTCTCCTTTATTGACAAGCCGGTGTCTAGCGCGTTCTGGCCAGCCAGATCGTATGTTTGGCCCCCTTGCCATTGCTGCGCGCCGGGACCGTTTTTTCATCGACCGCGAACCCGGATTTTGTCAAGCGCCGGGTGAAGCCGGCGTCCGGCCCGCTCGACCAGATTGCGAGTACCCCGCCCGGTGCCAGCGCGGCCCTGGCGAGCCGCAGGCCGGCCATGCTGTAAAGCCGTTCGTTGTCGTCATGGGTCAGGCCATCGGGACCATTGTCGACATCGAGCAGGATCGCGTCATATCCGGCGCTCGCATCACCGATGATCCGGGCAACGTCCGCTGTCAGGATCTCCACTCTCGGGTCGTCGAGGCTGTCGCCGTGCAGGTCTGCCATCACCCCGCGCGCCCAGGTCACGACTGCCGGGATCAGTTCGGCCACTTCCACCCGGGCATCGTCAGGCAGCACCGACAGGGCTGCCCGCAGGGTGAAACCCATGCCGAGTCCGCCGATCAGGATGCGCGGTGCGGCCATGCTGAAATCGGAACAGGTCAATTGCGCGAGCGCCTCTTCCGATCCGCTCAGCCGGCTGTTCATCAACTCGATCCGTCCGAGCATGATCGAATATTCGTCCGCGCCTTTCAGCGCCCGGCGAAACAGTCGGAGCTCGTCGCCGCCGGGGATTTTTGCGGCATCGAGAAGGTTGCGGGCGATCATCGGACAAAGCTGGCACCGTTGGCGTCGAGCACTGCCCCGGTCATTGAAGGCGGGGCATCGAGCGCGCACCAGCGTGCCATTTCGGCGATCTCCTCCGGTTGGGCTACGCGCCCCAGCGGGATATCGGCCAGCAATTTTTCGCCGCCACGGCTTTCAAGATAATCCTCGGCCATGCCGGTCATGGTGAAGCCAGGGCAGATCGCGAAAGCGAGTATCCCATCCCTCGCATAGGCTCTGGCAATCGTCTTGGTCATCGCCACCATGCCGCCCTTGGATGCCGCATAATGCCAGTGATCCGGGCTGTCGCCGCGATAGGCGGCGCGGCTGGCGATATTGATGATTCGACCCGGTGTGCGGCGCTCCCGAAAATGCAGGACTGCGAGGCGGCATAGTTCGGCCGACGCGGTCAGGTTGATCGTCATGGTGCGATTCCAGCTTTCCAGCCAGCCATCATCGGCGATCGGATTGGGTTCGAACAGGCCGGCGTTGTTGATCAGCACATCGATCCGTCCGTGCAACCGGTCGAGCGCCTGTTCCCACAGTCGGGGCGCGGCGCCCTCCCTGGTAAAATCAGACGAAATCAGGCCGTTGTCACCTTTTGTGCTGTGCCCGGCGACCACGGCCCGGTCCGGGTCGAGTGATTCGATTATTGCCTTGCCAATGCCGCGGCTGGCTCCGGTTACCAGTATGTGGGTTTTTGTATCGTTCATGCCGGACTGATTAGAACGGCATTGCGCGCGCGTCCATCGATGATGCTGATTTCATGCTTTACATCCCCTTCGCCTAAACCCGCATCAATAAATTGTCCAAATCTGCTGCATCCGGTTTGCATGACACGCGCTTTTCGCTAAGGGAATGGTTCGATTTCAAAGACTCCGGCATGACCCGGAGGGATTGTTCAGGGGATAACCATGGCCGGCGCATCAGGTTCAGCATCGAACAGACCGCTTTCACCGCATCTGCTGGTGTATACATGGGGACCGCATATGCTGGTTTCCATTCTCCATCGGGTGACCGGAGACGGGATGGCTCTGGTCGGCGTGCCGCTGCTGGTCTGGTGGCTCTATGCGATTTCCGCCGGACCCGAGAGCTACGATTATTTTCTGAGCTGGTTCGACTTTTACTATCTCGGCTATATCGTGCTGGTCGGCATGAGCTTTGCTTTTTTTGAGCATATGTATTCGGGTCTGCGCCATTTCGTGCTGGATGCGGGCGCGGGCTATGAACTGCAAATCAATAAAATGTGGTCGATCGCCGTGCCGTTTGCGGCGATCATCACCACCGGCGCGATGTGGCTCTACATCGCTTTCAAGAATTTTTGACAGGTTAGGAATCGGATCATGGGTTCAGGAACCAATATCGGTCGGGTGCGCGGCCTCGGATCGGCGCAGGAAGGCGCGCATCACTGGATCGTGCAGCGAGTCACCGCGGTTAGCAATCTGCTGCTGGTCTTGTGGCTGGTCTTCTCGCTGATCCGGCTGCCGCAATATGAGCATGAACTGATGGTGGAATGGCTATCATCGCCGCTGGTGGCGGTCCCGATGATGCTGATGCTGGTCAGTATTTTCTGGCATCTGCGCCTCGGCCTGCAGGTTATGATCGAGGATTATGTCGAGGGTCATGGCACGAGATTCGGCCTGGTCATCCTGCTTAATTTTTTCGCCATCGGCGGCGCGGCACTGGGGATATTCTCGGTCGCGAAAATAGCCTTGACCGGAGTGGCAGCATGAACATCGAAAAATCCACCCAGCCCGCCTACAAGATCATCGATCATACCTATGACACGGTGGTTGTCGGCGCCGGCGGCTCCGGCCTGCGCGCCACCATGGGGGCCGCGGAATCCGGTCTGAAAACGGCCTGTATCACGAAAGTATTCCCGACCCGTTCGCACACCGTCGCGGCGCAGGGCGGGATCGCCGCGTCGCTGGGCAACAACACGCCCGACCACTGGTCCTGGCACATGTATGACACGGTCAAGGGGTCGGACTGGCTTGGCGACCAGGACGCGATCGAATATCTGGTGCGTGAGGCCCCGCAGGCGGTCTACGAGCTGGAGCATGCCGGCGTGCCGTTCTCGCGCAACGAGGACGGGACCATCTACCAGCGGCCGTTCGGCGGGCACATGCAGAACATGGGCGAAGGGCCTCCGGTCCAGCGCACGGCCGCGGCGGCCGACCGGACAGGGCATGCAATGCTGCACGCGCTCTATCAGCAGAGCCTGAAATATGACGCCGATTTCTTCATCGAATATTTCGCCATCGACCTGATCATGGAAGAGGGCGCCAATGGACCAGAATGCCGGGGCGTGATCGCGATCTGTCTCGAAGACGGATCGATCCACCGTTTCCGCAGCCACGCCGTGGTGCTGGCGACCGGCGGTTCCGGCCGCTGCTATTTCAGCGCGACCTCCGCCCATACCTGCACCGGGGACGGCGGCGGCATGGTGCTGCGCGCGGGCCTGCCGCTGCAGGACATGGAATTTGTCCAGTTTCACCCGACCGGCATTTACGGCGCGGGGGTGCTGATCACCGAAGGCGCGCGCGGCGAGGGCGGCTATTTGACCAACAGCGAGGGCGAGCGGTTCATGGAACGTTATGCGCCGAGCGCCAAGGATCTGGCCAGCCGCGACGTTGTCTCGCGCTGCATGGCGACCGAAATCCGCGAAGGCCGCGGCGTCGGGCCGGAGAAGGATCACATCTATCTCCACCTCGATCATATCGACCCGAAGGTGCTCGCCGAACGGCTGCCCGGTATCACAGAGACCGGAAAGATTTTCGCCGGCGTCGACCTGACCCGCGAAGCGCTGCCGGTGGTGCCGACGGTCCACTACAATATGGGCGGCATACCCTGCAACTATCACGGCGAGGTGATCAACCCGACGGCGGATGATCCCGACGCGATTGTCGAGGGGCTTTATGCTGTCGGCGAAGCGGCCTGCGTGTCGGTTCACGGCGCCAACCGGCTCGGGTCCAACTCGCTGATCGATCTCGTGGTTTTTGGCCGCGCGACCGGCCTGCGGCTGAAGGAAAAGCTGGTGCCGAACGCGTCGCACAAGCCGCTGCCGGAGGATAGCGCCAATCTGGCGCTCGAACGGCTCGATCATTTCCGCAATGCCAAGGGATCGATCCCGACCGCCGACCTGCGCCTGGAAATGCAGAAGACCATGCAGGCCCACGCCGCCGTGTTTCGCGACAACGATCTGCTCGCGGAAGGCGTCGCGGCGATGGACAAGGTCAACGCCAAGCTCGCCGATGTCGGGGTCAGCGACCGCTCGCTGATCTGGAATACCGATCTGATCGAGACGCTCGAACTCGACAATCTGATGAGTCAGTCTATGGTCACGATGAAAGCCGCTGCCAACCGCAAGGAAAGCCGCGGCGCGCACATGCAGGAAGACTATCCGGATCGCGACGACAAGAACTGGATGAAGCACACCGTCATCACCTTCGACGGCTGGGGCGGCAAGGGCGGCAACAGCGAAATCAGCTATCGTCCGGTCCATGATTATACGCTGACCGACGAGGCGACCTATGTGGAGCCGAAGAAGCGGGTTTATTGAGTTCGGGCGTGGCGTGTGAATAGCTTGTAGATATTTGTCACCCGGGCGCAGACCGGGCCCAAGCGGTCGCGATTGAGGGAAGACTGTATCCTGCGCTCACCCTTGGATTGGGTGCCAGCCTTCGCCGGCACGACGCGACTGCCGTCCATGCACTGCAGGTACAGTTTGCGGTCTCGCATCGCGTTTCATTTTTTACTTCCGTTCCCGCCATGAATCCAAATCCCGAGCAACGTGCAATATTTGAACTACTTCAATAGGATCATCGGAAACGCGGTAGAATATCATATGCTGTTCGCAGCGCATCTGTCGCACGCCGGGTCGGGTTTCAACCTCTGGAAACCGTAAGGGAAATTCAAGCAGTGAATTGATCTGATCTCGTAGCCGAGCACCGTATTTTCTCGCTTGCTCGATATCCCAGTTTGCTTTGGTAAACTTTGCAATCCGATGCAACTCGGCTGTTGCGGCTGAGCGAAATATCAGTCGCCGCACTTTTTACCAAATTCCGCTTCGAACCAGCGGTCGATATCGAAGGATTTGTCAATCGGGCTTGCGATTCCTGTGTCGATCGCGTCGGTCAGCTTCGATCTAAATTCGGAGCGTTCTTCCTGGAGCCGCAGGGCATCGCGTATGACCTCGCTGGCCGATCCGTAGCGGCCCGATTCGACCTGCTTTTTGATGAACTCGAGATGATGGTCGCTCAGTGATACCGATGTGTTTTTTCCCATGATAATAATATTACCAAATATTGGTAACACAATCAATCCTGTGACCGTTATTGGCTAATTGACGGTGGCAGCAAGTTTATCGGCGCGGCAAGCACTGTCGTATCGGCTTTGCACCCCTTGCTGTGCGCCATTCCCTTCAGAAAGCTCCGCCGGGCAAATCCGGCCGCCATCGCCCGCTGATAGCGCAGTTCCGCAGCATTGGCTCCGCTGACTTCGCGGACGATGCCGCGGAAAGGAATCAGCCCGCCGATAATGCCGCCTGCTACCCGGCTGACGCTGCGTTCGCGCTTTTCGGCGCGGGACAGCCGGGGGTCTTCGTTGACATCGGGACCCAGAACCGATCGGAGACTGATTATCTCCGAGGTAATGGTGCGGCAACTGCCAATATTGGAAAGATCATAGGGTGCTTTCTGAATTTCCAGGAGACGCGCAGGAATCTTGTCCTTTTTCAAATTCACGTCCCGGCCGGGTTGCGTCACCGCATGTTCCACATGATCGACCAACGGTTGCTCGACATTCGGTGTAGCCGCCCGCAGGGGTTGCGGGGCCGCCGACAATGCGGCCAGGCTGCAGACAGCGACAGATTTTGCCGATATCATGATTTTTCTCCCTTGCTGCCCCCAAGGTTGAACTGTGCGTTGGCTCTACGGTCGCGCCGGTGCCTTACATCCCTTTTGCAGGCCCACGCCTTTCAGAAAACCGCGCCGGACCGTGCCGGCATATATCGCTCTGTTGTAGCGCCGCCTTTCGGCATTGGCGCCGGTCACCTCGCCGATAATCCCGCCAAACGGAATGATCGAGCCAATCGCGCTGCCCGCCACCCGGCCGGCTGTTTCCTCGCGTTTTTCGGCCAGACTCTTGTCGACCTTTTCATTGACGTCGGGACCGAGAACCTCGTTCAGTTCCCGGACTTCGGCGATGATCGCCGCGCATCGGCCGAGGCCGCGGAGCGAATAGGGATCGTCCTGAATATCTTTCAGTTTTTGCGGTATTTCCTTGCCGTCAAATGGTTCGGTTATTTTGTCACCGGTTTCCTCGATCGTCGATTCCTGCCGGGCACCCTCTTGCGCGAGTGCTGTCGTCCCGCCAACGCCAACGGCCAGGAGCAGGCCGCCCCAATATATCATTTTCATCATTTCAATCCCCGAACGCGCCGGTTATCGAAATCGCAGATTGTCCCGGTTCAACTGACCAACCGCCGTGACGCCCATCAATTTCATGTCGCGCTCGATCTCATTCTGCAGCAAAGAGAGGATTCGCTCAACCCCTGGCTGTCCGGCGGCGGCGAGGGCATAGAGATAGAGCCGTCCGCCCGAGCACGCCTTGGCACCGACGCTGAGCGCCTTGAGCACATGGCTGCCGCGGGTGATGCCGCCGTCGCAGATGACATCGATCCGGTCGCCGACCGCATCGACAATCTCGGCGAGCTGGTCGAACGGTGCGCGGCTGCCGTCGAGTTGCCTTCCGCCGTGGTTGGAAACCATGATTGCGGTCGCGCCGATATCGACCGCGCGCTTTGCGTCGGCGACGGACATGATCCCCTTGAGACAAAACTCACCGCCCCAGTCCCTGCCAATCTCCTCCGCCATTTTCCAGTCTAGCGACTGATCGAGCATATTGGTGAAATAGTCGGCGACCGAATTCGGCACACTGGTGCCCTCGGACACATGGTCCTTCAAATTGGAAAGCTCGAACTTTTCGCGGAACATATAGTTCAGCCCCCAGGCGGGCTTCGCGGCATAGCTCCAGAAGCTCGTCGGCGTGATCCGGGGCGGGCTGGTGAAACCGGAACGCAGGCAGCGTTCGCGATTGCCGCCGACTATGGTGTCCACGGTGAGCGTCAGCGCATCGAAATTTGCCGCCTTGCAGCGCTCTACCATCGACCGGTTGAGGCCCTTGTCCTTGTGGACATAGAGCTGGAACATTTTGGGTGTGCTGATGCTCGAACCGATTTCTTCGATGCTCACGGTTGCCAACGAGGAAATGCCAAAGAAGGTCCCGAATTTTTCTGCGGCCCGGGCAACGGCGCGCTCGCCCTGCCAGTGAAACAGACGCTGGAGGGCGGTGGGAGAGAGGAACAGCGGCATCGCCAGTTTCTGCCCCATCACCGTCGTGCTCATGTCGATATTCTCGACGCCGGCAAGGACATTGGGGATCAGGTCGCAACTTTCATAGGCCGCGGTGTTGCGGCGGCGCGTCACCTCGTCGTCCGCCGCGCCATCGATATAGTCAAATATCGGAAAGGGCAGGCGTTTTCTGGCAAGCGCACGAAAGTCGTTCACATTGTGGCAATCCGAGATATTCATAACGGCCTTTCGATTCGGCGCACGTACGCCTCTGCTCGTCGTAGGTAGTGCAATGACGAAGCGGGCAGTTTAGAGGAACAGGCGCGTCTCGCAAGCAACCTTTGCTGCGACAGAAAAGGGAGAGGAAATGATGGCGTTGTCAGAAGACCAAAATGATCCGGTGAGGCCGGAGCGATCCCCCGGCAGAAAATTCCTGATGGTTTTGCTGATGGGATTCCTGATCACCATTCCGTTGTTCACCGTCTGGCTGCTCAACTATGATCGCCAGAGCCAGAGCGAAAACGCGCAGCAGTCGATCGTGTCCGGTTGGGGCGGCCAGCAGGTTTTCGCAGGCCCGAAGATCGTATTGCCCTATCGCGCGAAAATCACGGAATCGGTGGAGGAAAACGGCAAGACTGTCACACGCACCAACATCGTAACGCGGGAATTGTTCGTAGCACCTGAACGGGTCACGCTCGACAGCCAGCTGAATACCGCAACGAAGAAGCGCGCGATTTACGAGGTGATCGTCTATGACACCGCGATGACCGGCGCAGCGACCTTCAAGCTGCCCGACGATCTGGACCGTTATGGCGTCACCCGCGACCAGATTGACTTCAGCCGGGCAGAACTGCGCTTCGGCCTCTCGGATGCCCGGGGGCTGGCGGGAGACAACAAGGTAGTCGTCGATGGCCGGTCTCTGGAACTGCAGCCGGGCAAGGGCCTTGGTGAAACCGGAAACAGCGGGTTTTTCGCCTTTCTCGACGGCAGCGAGCTGGAGAATAGTGTAATCGAGGCATCGTTCGACGTCCGTTTCAAGGGACACCAGAGCGTTACCATTGCACCGCATGCCGGCCAGACCGAGTGGACAGTGGAATCCAAATGGCCGCACCCCAGTTTCGCCGGTAGCTTCCTGCCCGAAAGCAGGACTGTCAACGCCGATGGGTTCAAGGCGAGATATGTGATTACCAATCTGGCGCTGGGCGCATCGCTGATCGCAACGGACGCCGCACCAGCGGTACAGTCGATGCGCGCGACCGACATGGCCTATGCCGATCCCGGGTTCCGCAACGGCGCGCCGGCGAGCGCGACCGTAGACCTGATCCAGCCGGTTGACCTTTACGGTCAGGTGGACCGGGCGACGAAATACGGTTTCCTGATCATCGGGTTCACGTTCGTGGCGTTCCTGCTGTTCGACCTGATCGGCGGCGTGAAAATATCTGCGGTGCAGTATATACTGGTCGGAGCGGCATTGGTGCTGTTTTTCGTATTGCTGCTCGCCTTCGCGGAGATCATCGGTTTTGCGCTGGCCTTTGTCGCGGCTTCACTGGCGACCATCGGGCTGATCACCGCCTACTCGGCGTCGGTCCTGTCCAGCTGGCGACGGGCCTCGGTCATCGGCGGATTGCTCGCCGGTCTTTACGGCGCCATTTATATCCTGCTGAGCCTGGAAGCCTATTCCCTGCTGATCGGATCGCTGCTGATATTTGCAGCCCTTGCCGGCGTGATGTTCGTTACCCGGCGGCTCGACTGGTCGGGCAACATTAGCAGAACCAAAGCGTAACTACAGGCGAACTCCGGCAATGTGCCGGAGTTCGCTTCCACTAAATGGCAGCGCTGGCGAATGTATCGCAGGACGACGGATTGCCGGTCTGCAGACCCTTGCGGAGCCAGGCCATGCGCTGCTCGGAAGACCCGTGGGTGAACATGCTCTCCACCGGGCGCTGGCCGGCTCCGCGCATCAGCGTATCATCGCCGATCGCGTGGGCCGCGTTCAGCCCTTCCTCAACATCACCGGCTTCCATCCGGTCCGCATTTTGCGCCGCCCAGACCCCGGCGTAACAGTCCGCCTGCAATTCCATCCGTACCTGCAGCGCATTGCCTTCGGCCTTGCTCGCCCGACTTTGCGCCTGACGGACCTGGTCGGCCACGCCGGTCAGATTCTGGATATGGTGCCCGACCTCGTGCGCGATCACATAGGCCTGCGCGAAATCACCCCTGGCGCCCATCCGGTTCGACATCTCGCGGAAAAAGCTGGTGTCGAGGTAGACGCCCTGATCGGCCGGACAATAGAACGGCCCCATCGCCGCCTGCGCCGCGCCACAACCCGATTGTCCACTCTGGTCGTAAAAGGTGAGGGTGGTCGGGCGGTAGCTTTGACCCTGCTGCTCGAACAATTTTCCCCAAGTCTGCTCGGTCGAGGCGAGGACCTGGCAGGCAAATAATTCTTCCTCGGTGTCACAGGCGACATTGGTGCCGCCCTTGTTTCCCTGAAAACCGCCGGTCCCGGTCCCGTCTGCTAGCTGCAGACCGCCGCCGCCGAAATACAGGAATGCGAGTGCTGCGCCGCCGATCAGCAAGATCGTGCCGCAACCCAGTTTCCGGCCCAGCAGCATCGGCAGGAAGCTGAACAGGAGGCCGAGACCACCGCCTCCTCCGCTAAATCCACGGCCGCCACCGCGTCCCTGATCACGTACATTCTTGCTGGGGTCGAGATCGTCCAGACGCATATATTTTCTCCTCGTCTAACCCCAATTCGCCTGATTCATCAGAAAGCGCAAGTAGCGCCAATTTCTTTTACAAAAGCGTTGCAGTCCGGCGCGACTGTTTTAAGGTCGCCGGAAAGGAGAATATGCATGTTTCTGAAGGGCAAGACCGCATTGATCACGGGTTCGACGTCGGGCATCGGTGCTGGTTATGCGAAAGCGCTGGCGGCAGAAGGCGCGGCGGTGATGATCAATGGTTTCGGTGATGCGGACGAGATCGAATCCCTGCGCCAGGAACTGGCATCGCTGAGCGGCGCCAAGGCGGCCTACAGCAATGCCGACATGACCAAACCGGAAGAAATCCGGCAGATGTGCGGTGATTGTGCCGAGCAACTGGGCGCGGTCGATATCCTGATCAACAACGCCGGTATCCAGTTTGTCGCTCCGGTGGAAGAATTTCCCGAGGATAAATGGAACGCGGTGATGGATATCATCATGAACAGCGCCTTCCACACCACCAAGGCGGTGCTGCCGGGGATGAAGGAAAAGGGCTGGGGCCGGATCATCAATACCGGATCAATGCACAGCAAGGTCGCGAGCCCCTATAAATCTGCCTATAATGCCGCGAAACACGCGATTGATGGATTTGGCAAGACGGTCGCTCTCGAGGTTGCTACGCACGGGATCACGGTCAACACGATTTCTCCCGGTTATACCTGGACGCCGCTGGTCGAGGGGCAGATTCCGAATACCATGGAAGTGCGCGGACTGACCCGCGAACAGGTAATCAACGACGTTCTGCTGGCGCCGCAACCGACCAAGGAATTCGTCCAGATCGACCAGATCAGCGCCCTGGCGATTTTTCTGTGCAAGGATGAGGCGCGGTCGATCACCGGCGCCAATATTTCGATCGATGGAGGCTGGACGGCACAGTGACCGCCGGTTTCCGGCTTTGAGGCGCGGCAATGGATCGTGCCAACTTGTGCGAAAATAATTTTAGGACTGACACGCCTGTCCAAACGGATTAGTCGTGGTTTCATAATAATGGGGATGATGATGATAATGATGCGGAAATTTACAAAGTTTGCTTTGCTTGCGGCGGCTTCGGGGCTGGCGGTTACTCCGGCACAGGCTGACGGTTTGAAGGACGCCATTTCGGCCGACCTGCCATCGCTGATGGAAATTTATCGTGATCTTCACAGCAATCCCGAACTGAGCGGCGAAGAGGTTCGCACGGCCGCAAAGCTGGCGGCCGAAGCAAGGCGGCTCGGTTTCACCGTCACCGAAAAAGTGGGCGGCACCGGCGTGGTCGCGGTCATGGAAAATGGCGAGGGGCCGACGGTGCTGATCCGTGCCGATATGGACGGCCTGCCACTGGAGGAAAAAACCGGGCTGCCCTTTGCCTCGACCGTTCAGGCCAAAACCCGGCAGGGCAATGATACCTATGTCATGCACGCCTGCGGTCATGACACCCATATGACCGGCTGGGTCGCGACGGCCCGGCAACTGGCGGCGCGCAAGGGTGAATGGGCCGGAACATTGGTGATGATCCTGCAGCCGGCCGAGGAAACCGGGGAGGGTGCGCTGGCGATGCTGGAAGACGGATTGTACACCCGGTTCCCGAAGCCCGATTATGCTCTTGCTTTCCATGATGCCGCAGGCGCGCCCGCAGGACATATCGGATACGCGCCCGGCTTTGCCCTGGCCAATGTCGACAGCGTTGATATCGAGGTGAAGGGCGTTGGCGGCCATGGTGCCTATCCCCACACGACGAAGGATCCGGTCGTCCTGGCAAGCCGCATTGTCGGCGCGCTGCAGACGCTGGTCAGCCGTGAAATCGATCCGCAAGATCCGGCGGTCGTGACGGTCGGCAGTTTTCAGGCCGGTTCCAAGCATAATATCATTTCGGATGAAGCGCTTCTGCTGATCACCGTGCGCAGTTACGGCGATGATACGCGGGCCAAGCTCATCGACGGGATCAAGCGGATAGCGCGTGGCGAGGCGATTACCGCCGGAATGCCGGAGGACCGGATGCCGGTGGTATCGTTGCGCGATGCCGAGTTCACGCCCGCAACCTACAATAGTCCGGAATTCACATTGGAAATGGCGAAGCTGTTTGAAGCGCGCTTTGGCAAGGACCGGGTCGTGCAGTCGAAACCGGTGATGGGCGGCGAGGATTTCAGTCGCTACCGCCGCGCCGACGAGACGATCAACAGCATGATCTTCTGGGTCGGCGGTGTGCCGATGGCGGAATATCAGGCGGCCCAGGCCGAAGGTACAAAATTGCCCTCGCTGCACAGTCCGTTCTGGGCACCCGATGCCGAAAAGGTGATCATGACCGGCGCCGAGGCCCTGACCGCTGCGGCGCTGGACATCATGAAGAAATAGATGGTCTGGCGGTGCATCCTGCTGGTATCGCTGGCCTTTCCGGCCATGGCCCTCGCTGCGCAGCCGTCTGGTGAAATTGATCCGGTCTATTTCGAGGGGCGCTGGTCGCTGCTTGACGAAAGCTGCGTGGCACCGACCAACTGGACGATGATCGCCGGTGGCAATTTTGTGTCGGAAGATCTGGTCGGCACCTGGGCCTGGGAAGCGGACAGGCTGGTGCTGAACCTCAACGATCTTGCCGTGGACGAGGAAACCGGCGAGGCGGGCGAACGATTCCGGATGGACGGTCCGGTCACCATCATCGACCGTGACCGTTTCGACTTCACCATCGCGCCCGATACCTATCAGTTGAAACGGTGTCCGTGATAATAAATCGTTATTGCGAATAAGCCGCAATTAACTGATTGATTATTCCGATAACTGAAGATTAAAAAATTCGATGGAGTGCGCTCGCGCGCGCGCGTATTAATTACCCAATCCGATTCTTGAGGTCGGTATCCATTTCAAACATACTAATAGGAGAAGACTATGGGACTCGCTGGAAGCAAAACCGAACAGAATCTGAAAGACGCCTTTGCCGGGGAAAGTCAGGCCAACCGTCGCTACCTCTATTTCGCCCAGAAGGCGGATATTGAAGGCTATAATGATGTCGCAGCCGTATTCCGGTCGACCGCCGAAGGCGAAACCGGCCACGCACACGGACATCTCGAATTTCTCGAAGAAGTCGGCGATCCCGCTACCGGTCTGCCGATCGGCGGCACTGCGGATAACCTGAAATCGGCGGTAGCGGGGGAAACCCACGAATATACCGACATGTACCCGGGCATGGCGAAATCGGCCCGCGAAGAAGGCTTTGACGAAATTGCAGACTGGTTCGAAACGCTTGCAAAAGCGGAAAAGAGCCACGCTGGAAAATTCCAGAAAACCCTGGAATCGATGGACGCTTAAACCATTCGTCCAATGGATTGTGCCGTCGCCACCTCCCTCCTCCCAAAGGGCGACGGCACGATCTTTTTCTAGGTTTCGCTAGCTGAGCCACAGGGAGCATTTCATGAAAGAAGGCAGTCTAGGCGCGCCGATGCGCCATCCGATTCCGTGGCAGGAAGAGTCCTATTACGATGAGGAATCGCTGGATCAGGAACTGCGCCGCGTTTTCGACATTTGCCACGGTTGCCGCCGATGCTTCAACCTGTGCGACAGCTTTCCGCAGCTTTTTGACCTGATCGACGACAGCCCCAACGAGGAAGTCGAGGATCTGAGCGCTGGCGATATCAAGGATGTCGTCGATTCCTGCACGCTCTGCGATATGTGTTTCATGGTCAAATGCCCTTATGTGCCACCGCATGAATTTGATCTGGATTTTCCTCACCTGATGCTGCGACACCGGGCGGTCGAGAACCGCAAGGGCAAAACCGGATTCGTCGACAAGCAACTCGCCGAAATTGATCGCAATGCCAAACTGGCTGGCACTTTCGCCGCTGCCGCCAATTGGGCGACCAAGCAGCAGAACGGTTTGACCCGCGGTATTTTGCAAAGCGTCGCCGGCATCGACAAGCGCGCGCATCTTCCTGAATTTGAAGATGTGCCGCTGACCTACAAACATGTTGGTCACGGTCCGCCGGCCAACGCCGAGGCGCCGGCATTTGGCCGCAAGGCCGCGATTTATGCGACCTGCTATGGCAATTTCAACGACCAGACCGCCGGCAAGGCCGCGCTTGATGTGCTTGCGCACAATGGCGTGCAGACGCGGGTCGAATATCCCGCCTGCTGCGGCATGCCGAAACTGGAAAATGGCGACCTGCCGGCGGTGGCCGCTTCCGCCGATCAGGTGGCAGCCTTTTTTGAACCGATCATCGATGAAGGTTTTGATATTGTAGCGCTCACACCGAGTTGTGCGCTGATGATGAAATTCGAATGGCCGCTGATCCTGCCGGACAACGCCGCGGTGCAAAAGCTGGCCAGGGCGACCCGCGATCTTAGCGAATATATCGTCGAGGTTGCCAGGGACAGGGGGCTGGTCCCGATTGAACCGATGGAGGCTGAAATCGGTATTCATTTCGCCTGCCACAGCCGTGCCCAGAATATGGGGCCCAAAGCGATGGATATGCTCAAACTCATCCCGGGCGCGAAACCGTCTATTACCGAACGTTGCTCGGGCCATGGTGGCAAATGGGGGATATTCAAAGAAAATTTCGACAAGGCGGTGAAGGTTGGCCGACCGGCCGCGCGCGGCGTCGCGAAAGGCGATCCCGACTATATGGTCAGCGAATGCCCGCTTGCCGGGCCGCATCTCAAGCAGATCATGGAGAGCGGCGGCCAACAGAATGTCCCGGAGCGGATTGGCCATCCGATAGAATTGCTCGCCAGGGCCTATGGATTTTGATGTCTGGCCCTCGTTAACGGCGAACTCTTTCCAGAGGCTGGAACGAGGCGGGAGAAAGACCGGCATGATAACTGTCAATCCCGGCAATCGCCGGATGGATGAACAAGCTTTTTGAGGATTGTATATGCCCCGCGATACGCATGAAATTACCAAAGATGATATCATCTCGCTCGAGGATTATGAGTCGATCCGCAAGGACAAGCGCCAGGAATCGATCCTGCGCAAGAAATTCCGGCGGATAGCTGTCGGACCCTATGCGACGATCCAGTTTGAAAGCTGGGAGAGCATGTGGTTGCAGATTCAGGAAATGCTCCGGATCGAGAAAGGCGGTGATGAGCAGCTGATCGATGAACTGGCGGCCTATAATCCGATGGTTCCGAACGGATCGGAATTTACCGGCACGCTGATGTTTGAAATTGATGACGAAGAACGCCGTACGGCTTTCCTGCAGACGCTAGGTGGTGTCGACCAGCATATCCATCTTGTCATCGGCAACGAGAGGGTGACGGCCGAGCCCGAGCAGGACATTGATCGCACCCGTCCGGATGGCAAGGCCAGCGCTGTTCAGTTTGTCCATTTTCCGCTCACCAGCGAACAGGTCAGGTTATGGAAAAGCATGGAAGGGCAGGTGATGGTGCAGATTGACCATCCCAATTATGGCCATGCCGCGATTGTCAGCGATGAATGTCGTCGCGATATGGCGAGGGATCTTGACTAGTCGTCCACCGGATTTGACGGATTGTTGGTTTTAAATACAATGGGATTGTCGATGCTGCCTTTTGCTCCGGATACGGGGCTGTCTGCAGATGCGGGTTTGCGATTGCTGGTAAAAGACGGGGTTTTTGCTCTTGTGTTGCCCGATTGCTCCTGGCGATCGGAACTGTCTTCTTCATCCCGGGATTGAACGTTTTCGTCTCTGTCCAGATCAGTCATCGGCTCGCCGAATGCAAATGCCTGGTCGTCCGCTTCTGTTTCATCTTCATAACCCCACTTGTCATCGGCTGTCCGGACGACGGGCGTGGCCTTTTTTTGCGATTCTTGCTCGACTGCTTCGGGTTTGACGGGCTCATCCGGGGGGGTGAGAAAATAGATCAGCAGACCGGTGGAAGCGACAAACAGGATGGATTCTTTGATCATGCTGGAGCACCAATTTCTTCTAGATTGCTGACCGGAAATAGTCATAGGCCGTTAAGAAATATTTACCCGATGGTCCGACCGTTGAGCCGCATTGTGTGACAAACCCACAATGTGGATATGTCCGATTGTCGGCCTGCTCTTGTGCAGCACCGCATTTCAGCTTGAAATATTGTAAATAAATTTACATAGCCATTTTATGAGTAATCCCAAACTTTTTGCCGGTGCGGCAATCAAACGGCTTCGTCGGAGCGCCGCGATGACGCAGGTCGCGCTCGCCCAGGCACTGGATATTTCGCCCAGTTACCTCAATCTTATCGAGCGTAACCAGCGCCCGCTCAGCGCCCGCTTGATGCTGCTGCTGGCCGAAAGATTTGATTTTGATCCACGGCAACTGATTGCGGCGGAACCCGGGGGAGGCATTGACGCTATCCGCCAGCGACTGGCCGACCCGTTGTTCGAAGACCTTTCGATCGATCGCACGGAACTGGAGGAATGGCTGATAGCTTCGCCCAATAGCGCGGAAGCTTTTGTACGACTATTTGACAATCGAAAAACGGCGGACGAGACGGGGGAAAACGCCGTGTCCGACCCAATCCAGTCGGTTCGTCGCGAAATCGAGCGCTGGCGCAACCATTTTGCCGATCTCGACTCAATCGCCGAGAAACTCGCCGACGAACTGCGGCTCGGTGCCGGGGATCTCTATGGCGCGATGGCCGAGAGGTTGCGGGTCAAGCACCAGCTGATGATCCGTATCCTGCCGGAAACCGTGCTGTCGGACAAGCTGCGCCGCCTCGATCTGCACGCGCGGCAACTCCAGCTGTCGGAAATGCTCGATCCGGCTTCCCGTACGTTTCAGGCGGCTCTGCTGCTCGGGCAAATCGAGGCAAAGGGAGAGATTGATGCGCTGGTCTCAGGCGGTCATTTCACCGATCGGTCCGCCGAGAAACTGTTCCGCCGTCATTTGTCGAGTTATTTTGCCGCGGCCCTGATGATGCCGTACGAGCGTTTCCTGAAAGCTTGCGAACAGACGGGTTATCGAATCGAGTTGCTTCAGCGTCGGTTTGGTGCCGGTTTTGAACAGGTTGCCCATCGCCTGACCACCTTGCAGCGCGTCGGCTCGCGTGGGCTGCCGTTTTTTATGGTGCGTATTGACCGGGCCGGCATGATTTCAAAACGCTATGCGGGGGCGAGCAACGCCCCGCTGGTGGAAAGTGCCCATCGCTGCCCGCTTTGGGATATTCATCGCGTTTTCGAACAGCCGGCAGAAATCCGTTCCCAGCTGGTGGCTCTGGAGGACGGTTCCACATGGTTTACTCTGTCCCGCGCCGTGCAGGGCATCGGCTCTGGCGCTGGCGGATATACGCCGGCTTTTGCTATCGGACTGGGTGTTTCCGCAGACGTCGCCTCGGCTCTGCACTACGCCCGCGGCAAAGATCTGAGCATAGAGCAGGCGGATCCCATCGGTCTGGGTTGTCCGGCCTGTACCCGGCCACAATGTTCGCAGCGGTCGGCGCCGCCGCGCAGCCGGCCGCTCATATTTGACGAGAGGGAACGCGGACTGACGCCATTTGACTTTGTCAACGACTAGACTCGTGAGCGAAACCGACGGTGGGCACCGGGAAACTGTCGGCATATTGAACAATTTTGACGATATCGGGCGATTCCGCGCAATTTGTCCTGTAAAATTTACCGACAGCTAACGAATTTTCCTTATGGGCAGTAGGGGCCAAGGAAAGACCGCGCACCATATGATCCGATTGTTCAAGCATTATATCCCTTATCCGGTACTATTTCTGGGTTTGATTGATCTTCTGCTGCTGCTGATGGCGGCCGAAGCGGGCTGGATATTGCGTGCGCTGCAAATCGACATGGCGGTCGGATCAATCTATGAGCGGCCGGGACCGATTTTCAGCTTTGCCTTTGCCCTGCAACTTTCGCTGATCGCGGTTGGGGTTTACGGTCCGGAAGCCTTGCAATCCATGCGTTTTGCCGCCGCCCGCATCCTGGTCGCGATTTCGCTGGGCGTGATATTCCTCTCGTTGCTCGCCTTCGCGATGCCCGGCATCACGCTGTGGCGCTCGAATTCTCTCTACGCCATGACACTGGCAATCGCGTTCTTGATGGTGATCCGCATTTTGCTCGGCACGATGCTCGACAGCGACAGCTTCAAGCGCCGCCTGCTGATTCTCGGTGCTGGTCCCCGTGCCGGGCGTATCGCCCTACTGGAAAAGCGGCAGGAAAGCGGCTTCATCATTGCCGGCTATGTCGACATGAACGAAGGTCCGAGCAAGATTGACGGTGCTGTGCGGCGGCAGGATATTGCCAATTTACCGCAACATGTGATCGACCTTGAAGTAAGCGAAGTGGTTTTGGCGCTTGAGGAAAGGCGCAATTCCCTCCCGGTTGCGGACCTGCTGACGATCAAGACGACGGGTGTGCACGTCAATGACATGTCGAGCTTTCTGGAACGCGAAACCGGGCGGGTTGATCTGGACAGCGTGAACCCGAGCTGGTTTATTTTTTCCGACGGTTTCTCGTCGGGCCGTCGTCTGTCCACCGCATTCAAGCGCGGGTTTGATATCCTCCTGAGTTTCCTGCTGCTGGTTCTGACGGGACCGGTGATTCTGCTCTTTGCTCTGCTGATCAAGCTGGAAAGCCGTGGTGGTTCCTTCTTCAGGCAGGAACGGGTCGGGCTTTACGGTCAGAAGTTCAGCATCCTCAAACTGCGCTCGATGCGGGCCGACGCCGAATCCGGTGGCAAGGCGATCTGGGCGGCAGAGAATGATCCGCGGATCACCCGCATCGGCAGCTTCATCCGCAAGGTCCGCATTGACGAACTGCCGCAGGCCTGGAGCGTATTGAAAGGCGAAATGAGCTTTGTCGGACCTCGCCCGGAAAGGCCCCAATTTGTCGACGATCTGCAAACAAAAATGCCTTTCTACACCGAGCGGCATATTGTCAAACCGGGTATTACCGGCTGGGCGCAGATCAACTATCCCTATGGGGCGTCAATCGAAGATGCGCGGCACAAGCTGGAATATGATCTCTATTATGCCAAGAACTATACGCCGTTTCTGGATCTGCTGATCATCCTGCAGACGATTCGCGTGGTAATCTGGCCAGAGGGTGCGCGCTGACATGACATCGCTTCTCGGTCATATCAGTACTTTCGGGCACGGCATCGCCGCAACATTATTTGGCGCGTTGGCAATCTGGCAATTTCAGCGCAAGGTCGATCGCAATCAACAGCAAATATGGTTGGTCATTGCGATCACGCTGACCAGTTTTTGGGCGCTGTCAATCGCAGTAGAAGGGTTTCTCTCGCCGATTGCCCGCTTTGCCGAAACGTTGCGCAACTTTGGCTGGCTGGCCTTCATGTTCATCCTGCTGCGCGCCGGTGAAGGGCGGGATGAGCCGAAAACCGTCAACAGCATTTATGTGACTTTGTCATTCATACTTGTCGGCCAGCTGGTCGTGGATGCCCTCTTGCCGACCTTTGCGGGAAGCCCGCGTCTTGAAGGCGTCACGCTCTACACGTCGCTGGTCTTGCGGATGATCTTTGCCGTCGGCGCGCTGGTGCTGGTGCATAATCTATACTCGATTTCCGCGCCGGAGACCCGCTGGGGTATCCGGCTGCCCATGGCCTCGCTGGCTGCGATCTGGACCTTTGACCTCAATCTGTTCACGATCACCTATCTGACGCAGCAATTGCCGGTGGAATTGCATGCGATGCGCGGGATGATGATGGCGGTTATTGCGCCGATACTGGCCCTGGCGTCCGTCCGCAACACCGAATGGAATCTGACGCTTTCGCGAAGCGTAGCGTTTCGTTCGCTCTCGCTGGTGGCGATCGGCAGCTATCTGCTGATGATGGTCGTGATTGCAACCGCATTGCAGATCATTGGAGGTGACTATGCCCGTCTGGCCCAGATCAGCTTTCTGTTCGGCACCTCGATTGGTGCCTTGCTGCTGCTCCCTTCGGGAAAATTCCGGGCCTGGCTGAAGGTAAAGCTGGCCAAGAATTTTTTCCAGCATCGCTATGATTACCGGTCGGAGTGGATTCGCTTTACCGATACGATTGGTCGCCCCGGTCCGGATAGCGCGCCGTTTCATGAACGGGTGGTAAAGGCAATTGCGGACATCACGGGTTCGCCCGGCGGTATCTTGCTGATACCCGACGATTCCGGCCAATTGGTGCTGCAATCCCGCTGGAACTGGTCTTCGATCCAGGTGCCTGCTCGTGCCTGCACGAACCGGACCATCGCATTTTTTGAGGATACCAGTCATATTGTCGAGTTCGATACCCTGCGCGCCGATCAGGATGAGAAATGCGACGCAGCGGCTATTCCGGACTGGATGACAAGCGATGAGCGGGCATGGGTGGCGGTTCCGCTGGTTCATTTCGATCGGCTGACCGGACTGATGCTGTTGGCGCGGCCGCGTATCAACCGAACGCTGGATTGGGAAGATCTTGATATGTTTCGGGTAGTCGGGCGTCAGGTTGCCAGTTACCTGGCCGAGGCCCGCAGTCAGGAATCACTTTCCGAGGCACAGAGATTTGACGAATTCAATCGCCGGATGGCGTTCGTCATGCATGACATCAAGAATCTTGTCAGCCAATTGAGCCTGCTTGCCCGCAACGCCAAACGCCACGCGGACAATCCCGATTTCAGAGCGGATATGATTGAAACATTGCAGGATTCAGCAGAGAAAATGAATGGCCTGCTCGAACGGCTGTCTCAGCATAACAAGGCAAATCCGGGAGAACCAAAGCCTGTAAAGGTGCGAGAGCTGGTCCAGTCGATCATCGAGAAAAAGCGTATACTGCATGATATCGAAACCACCCGGATCGACGATCTGACGGTTATGGCTGATCCGGTCCGGGTGGATCAAATTCTCGGCCATCTGATCCAGAATGCCGTTGACGCCAGCTCTGAGGAAGAACCGATCCTGATCAACGCCCGTCGCCGCGATCTTAGTGTCGCCATAGAAGTGCGTGACCGAGGCACCGGCATGTCCAGCGAGTTCATCCGCAGCCAGCTGTTCAAACCCTTTGCCTCAAGCAAAAAGGGTGGGTTCGGAATCGGTGCGTATGAAGCCCGTGAACTCGCCCGAGCCATGAAGGGGCGTCTGGAAGTCGAGAGCAAGGAAGGCGAGGGCAGCCGGTTCACGCTGATCCTGCCGCTAGCAAAGCGTTTATCGGAAGAAAATCCAGCAGATGAAAGGGCCGCATGATGCCGGACAAGAACCAGCCAAAGAAAGAAAAACTGCTGATCGTCGAAGACGATCCCGGTCTGCAGAAGCAGCTCAAATGGGCCTATGATGAATTTGACGTAATCGTCGCCGGAGACCGGGAGACGGCGATTGAAATGCTGCGCGCGGAAGAGCCGGATGTGGTGACGCTGGATCTCGGTCTGCCCCCCGACCCCGACGGCACCACCGAAGGGTTCGCGACGATGGATGCCATATTGAGCCTCAAACCGGATACCAAGGTAATCGTGGCTTCGGGTCATGGTGAAAAAGCCAGTGCCCTGCGTGCAATTTCCGGCGGCGCCTGGGATTTTTATCACAAGCCGGTCGATATTGACGAACTGGGCCTGATCGTCCGACGCGCCTTTCACGTGCGCAATCTGGAACAGGAAAATGCCAGCCTCGCCGCACGGGGCAATGGGGAGGGATATATTCTTGGCCAAATTATCACCGGTGCCCCGGAAATGCTCAAAGTCGCACAGATGGTCGAGCGTGTGGCCAACACCAATGCGTCGGTCATGCTGCTCGGCGCCAGCGGCACCGGCAAGGAATTGCTCGCGAAAGGCCTGCATGAATCCAGCGACCGGCGCGAGAAGGCATTTGTGGCGATAAATTGCGCCGCGATTCCGGAAAATCTTCTGGAGTCCGAGCTGTTCGGGCATGAAAAAGGAGCCTTCACCGGCGCGATCAAGACCACCGAAGGAAAAATCGAACAGGCCGACGGCGGCACGCTGTTCCTCGACGAGGTGGGCGACATTCCGCTGCCGCTGCAGGTGAAGTTGCTGCGCTTCCTGCAGGAGCGCGTGATCGAGAGGATCGGCGGGCGCAACGCGATTGCGGTCGACACGCGGATCGTCTGCGCCACGCATCAGGATCTGGAAAAGATGATCAAGGACAACGCGTTTCGCGAAGATCTTTACTACCGCCTTGCGGAAATCGTGATCAAGATCCCGTCCCTGTCGGGTCGTTCGGGCGACGCTGCCCTTCTTGCCCGGCATTTCCAGAAGAAATTTGCCGCGGAAATCAATCCTGCGGTGAAAGGGCTGGCTCCCGATGCCCTCGCGGCGCTCGAAGCCTGGCACTGGCCGGGCAATGTTCGCGAACTGGAAAACCGGATCAAGCGCGCCGTGATCATGGCCGACGGCAAGATGATCGGTGCGAACGATCTGGATCTGGACGTGGATGAAAACGCGGCGGCTGATTTGCTGAACCTGAAAGCGGCTCGGGAAGCTGCCGACCGTTCGGCGATCCTGCGGGCCATTTCCCAGACCAGCGGGAATATTTCCAATGCGGCGAAATTGCTCGGGATCAGCCGGCCGACCCTGTATGATCTGCTCAAGCAATATAAGTTGCAGCAAGCCAGCTGAGCGATGCCACTACCTGTTTTCCAGCATTTGCGTTTCCTGAGCAAGCCGGCCATTTTGGCGGCTGCCCTCGCGGTTGGCGTGATTGGCGTGCCTACTGCTATTTTCGCAACCAGCGGAGGCAATGCCGAGGCGCGGCAGGCCTTTGCAAATGCCCGGCAGTTTCGTGATCGTGGTGATGTAAGGTCGGCGCGGATCGAACTGATGAACGCGATCAAGGCCGACCCGGAATGGATAGATGCGCGCGTGGCGCAGACCGAGGTCCTTTTGATCCTTTACGACGGAATTGCCGCTGAAGCGGAAATCGACCGGGCCGTGAGCCTTGGTCTGAACCCCGCTACGGTCCGGCATCTCTATGGCCATGCCCTGTATTTGCAGGGCAAGGCGCAAAAGGCGCGCGAGCAATTGCTGGCGGATGATATTCCGTGGGAGCATCAAGGCTATGCGGCGCGGATAATGGGTAAATTGGCCATGCAAGTGGGCGATGAGCAATTGGCGCGCCTGTCCTTCAACCGTGCGATCGAACTGGATCGACGAAATCCGGAACTGTGGGTCGATATTGCGCGCTTCCGGGCTGATTCCGGGGACCAGGCCGGCGCGACAAACGCGGTGGACGAGGCGGTGAAACTGGATCCCGACAATATTCGCGCTTTACAATATCGCGGCGAGTTGCTGCGGTTCCAGTTCGGTTTGGGTGCCGCTCTGCCTTGGTTCGAGCGGGCGCTGGAGATTGCCCCCAATGATGTGCCGCTGTTGACGGAATATGCGGCAACATTGGGCGATATGGGGCGGATGACCGAGATGCTGACGGTCGCGCGCAAGATTATTGCTCTGGATGGCCGCAATCTGCGTGCGTTCTTCATGCAGGCGGTCTTGGCGGCACGGGCGGGCAACTTCGGCCTGGCCAGACGATTGATGCTCCAGACCGAAGGCAAAATCGACAATGTGCCGGCGGTCCTGCTGGTACAGGGCATTATCGAGCATGGCGAGGGCAATTACAACGCGGCCGCGGACAAGTTCGGCCGGCTGGTGTCAATCCAGCCGGATAACCGGCAGGCGCAAAATCTGCTGGCGCGGTCGCTCTATCTCGCCGGAAGCGCAGTTGATGCAGTGGACGTGTTGAAAACGCAGGTCAACCGGCCCGGCGCTGGCCCGTACGCGTTGTGGCTGGCGGGGCGCGCGCTGGAAGCGATCGATGAACGGGGCCAGGCAGCGGGAGTTATGAATCGCGCTGCTATCCATGACAGTGGCCGCGAAAGTGCAATCGTCGCCGAAGTGCCGTTCGGCCTGTTATCGGCAGAAGCGCAGCGAAATTCGAACGACGCAAGGGCAGTGGTTCCCTATATCAGGGCCCTGTACAATGCCGGCGACTATAGCACGGCCTTCGCGCATGCGAAGCGGTTGCAAGAAGGCAATCCCGGAGCGAGCGCCGCGCATATACTGGTCGCCGACGTCGCTGCTGCGATGGGCGATTTCGACGAGTCGCTTGACGCGCTGGAGCAGGCGCGCAGCATCCGGTTTTCGGAACCGGTGATGTTGCGTCTGGTCGAGGTTCTGCGGTCCCGGGGCGCGATGCAGCAATCGGGCGAGACACTGGCGCAATATCTTGCTTATAACCCGGGCAACATCGCCGCGCTGCGCTGGATGGCCTATGCTCATCTCGAAACCAAAAGTTGGGCCGTCGCTGCCCATCTTCTTGAAAATCTGCGCAAACGGCTCGGCGACAATGATGCCCTGATCCTGGCCGGCCTGACCCAGGCCTATACCGGCCTGGGGCAGACCGACAAAGCCATTGCTATCGGCCGGATGGCCTATCGTGTGCAACCATCCAGCCCGGTGGTGTCGCATCTCTATGGGCTGGCCTTGATGGAAGATGAAACACGCAGACAGGATGCGATCAGCCTGCTCGAAAAAGCGGTTGCCATCATGCCTGAAAACCCCGTTTATCGGGAAAGCCTGCGGCGCGCCCAATCCGCCCGGGGAGCAAGCCGGAGCACGGCTGGAAGCTGAACGTCTGTCAGGCCCTGCTTTTCACAAGGTCATCGATCGACAAATCCAGCCGCTTCATCTGGCGCTCGACGGGAGGCCAGACATTCTTGATGAAATCTTCTCTTTGGGACTGGCGCAGGCGATCTCTTGCGCCAGCAGCCACAAACATCCCGACTCCGCGTTTCACCGTGACCAGTCCGTCTTCCTGAAAGCCCTGGTAGGCTTTCGCGACGGTCAGCGGGTTGGCCCCCTGATCGGCCGCAAAGACGCGAACCGAAGGCAGCATGTCGCCCTCGCGATATTCGCCATCCAATATGGATTCGGAGATAATGTCCCGCAATTTGAGATAGACGGGTTTGCTTGCATTGTTCATACTGCATCACTGCCATAATACAGCCATGCAGGCAAGGTGTAAGTTCCGCTTTTTCCGCTATTTAGTTTGAAATGAAACCATCTATTCCGGAGATGCCGGTGTCCAGAACGACAGTATATTCCGGAGTTCCGGCCGCGGTCGTTCGGTCAATTCGGCGTTGGACGTGCCGAGATAAAGGAAACCCGCGATTCTTTCCGGGGCAGAACCGAACAGGTCGCGCACATCGTCATTATAGGCCGGCCAGCCGGTGATCCAGCCGCCGACAAAGTCCAGGGCATGCGCCGCGTGCAGGATGTTCATAGCAAAGGCGCCGCAGCTGAGCTGCTGCTCCCACAGCGGGATTTTTGACGATTCGACCGGCGATGACAGCAGAACCAGCAGGGTCGGCGCTTCGTGCGCCAGCGTTTCAAGACCCTCCAGTTCGACTCTGCCGGCATCTGGTTTTTCCTTCAGATAGGCCGATTTGATGTCGTGAGCGAGCTGCGCGCGCTGGTCTGCGGCGACCGCTATCACCCGCCAGGGAGCCAGCTTGCCATGGTCCGGCGTTCGCATGGCAATAGCCACGATTTCCTCGATTTGCGCGTCGCTTGGACCCGGGGCAACCATGTTGCGCGGCCGGCCGGAACGGCGGGAGGACAAATAGGCAGCGAGGCTGCTCAAGTCATTGTATCGATTTTCGCTCATGCCCGCCACTTTGGAAGAGGCGGGGCCGATTGCAAGGCGAATTCGCAATAAAACCGGTCTCGCTTGAAACAATCTGCTTCACTTGCGCATTTTTTTCATTAGGGTGCCGTTCAACCGGGCTGCGCTAGAAAGCCTGATGTTGTATTATCGGGGAGTATTTTAGTATGAAGGACATGGTTCTTTGGCAGCAAGCCGACTGGATCGCGGCAATAGCGTCAGTCGTTTTGGTGGTGTTTTTGATTTTGGGTGCCTACGCGGTGACGCGGCCCAAACCCGAATTTGGTGGCCACCCCAAAGGACTATATATATTGTTCTTTGCCGAAATGTGGGAACGCTTCTCCTATTACGGGATGCGTGCTCTCCTGATTTTCTATCTGACCCAGCATTGGTTGTTCAACGACAGCGCGTCGAACATCGTCTACGGCGCCTATGTCAGTCTTGTCTATATCACCCCGGTACTTGGCGGGTGGCTTGCCGACCGCTATCTGGGACAACGCAAGGCCGTGCTGTTCGGCGCGGTGCTGCTTACCTTCGGCCATTTTCTGATGGCCTTTGAAGGCACCGGCGGTCAGAATGACCCAACGATCAACATTTTCTGGTTGGCGCTCAGTTTCATCATCGTCGGCTCGGGCTTTCTGAAGGCCAATATCTCGGTGATTGTGGGCCAGCTCTATCCTCTCACCGACGTGCGCCGTGACGGTGCCTATACCATTTTCTATATGGGCATTAACGTTGGCGCAGCGATCGGCACGATTATCGCAGGCTATCTCGGGATCACGCTGGGCTGGGCTTACGGGTTCGGTGCCGCAGGTCTTGGCATGCTGTTGGGCCTGATCGTGTTTGTCCTCGGCAAGCCTCTTCTGCTGGGACGCGGGGAACCGCCGAAGCTGCTCGAAAAGAGTCGTGAATTCACGCTTTACGGCGTCGGGGTTGTTGCCGTCGGTGCCATGTGGTTGCTGATACAATATCAATCAGTAGTGGGCGGCTTGATGCTGATTTCGGGCGTAGCCTTGCTGGCCTACGTGCTGTTCGAAGCTTTCAAGCTTGAGAAAGAGCCAAGAGAGCGGATGTTCGCGATCCTCTTCCTGATCGCGCTGCAGCCGCTTTTCTGGGGATTGTTCGAACAGGCGGGCGGTTCGCTCAATCTGTTCACCGATCGCTATATCGATCTACAGGGCGTTCCTGCACCGATTTTCCAGTCGATCAACCCCATATATATCATATTGCTGGCGCCGCTGTTCGCGGGATTGTGGACGTTCCTCGGCAAGCGCGGCCTCGAACCCTCAACCCCGGCCAAATTTGGTCTGGGTCTGGTCCAGCTTGGTTTCGGATTTCTGGTTCTGGTCTGGGGCGCGGCTACCGTTAGCAGCGATGCGCTGATCCCGGTTATCTTCCTGTTCGGTATCTATCTGTTCCACACGACCGGTGAGCTTTGCCTGTCGCCAGTAGGACTGAGTGCGATGAACAGGCTCGCGCCGAGGCATCTGGCCAGTCTGATCATGGGCGCCTGGTTCTTTGCGACGGCAGGTGGCAACTACGTTGCCGGAATGATCGGTGCTGCCACCGGCGGTGAGGACGGTGCGATGACCCGCGAAGCGACGCTTTCGATTTACGAGACCATCGGCCTGATCGCGATCGGCGTCGGTATTTTCGTGATCGCCGTTTCATTTCTGGTCAAACGCTGGATGCATCTCGACACGCTTGAGGATGATGATCGCCATGACCACCTGGAAGGCGAGTCGGAGGTTGGCGAACCGCAGGCTGCCGGCGTTCACCCGACGACCAAATCATAAATAGAGGGGCTTTGTATGAAATTTCGGGCTTTGCTGGCGCTGGTTGCTGGCGGATCGCTGATGGCTGGCTGCGCGGCCACGGCAGCGGACACCAATTCGGCCAGCAACGCAGCATCCGTCAAGGCGAACAAGTCTGACAAGCCGGCATTCCCGTCGACATATACCGCCTATCCTTCCGCTCCCACCGCGATCACCGGTGTGACCATCTTCGATGGCGAAGGCGGACGGATCGACAATGGCACCGTGTTCATGTCAGGGGGCAAGATCTCGTCGGTCGGTGATGCAGGCACCGCCATCCCTGCGGATGTCAACGTGATCGACGGAACCGGCAAATATGTGACGCCGGGTATTATCGATGTGCACAGCCATCTGGGCGATTATCCGACACCCAGCGTCTCGGCGCACAGCGATGGTAACGAAGCCACGTCTCCGGTCACTCCGGAAGTCTGGGCGGAGCACAGCGTCTGGCCACAGGATCCCGGCTTTTCACGAGCGCTAGCCAATGGTGGGATCACCGCGCTGCAAATTCTTCCCGGGTCGGCCAATCTGTTCGGTGGCCGTTCGGTCACGCTGAAAAATGTTCCGGCCCGCACGGTGCAGGCAATGAAATTTCCGGGCGCGCCCTATGGCATGAAGATGGCTTGCGGGGAAAATCCCAAGCGGGTCTACGGAGGCCGCACACGCATGCCGTCCACGCGCATGGGCAATCTTGCGCTCAACCGGCAGACCTGGATCGACGCGCAGGAATATCGCAGCAAGCGCAATGATGCCAAGCCGCCCAAACGCGATCTCGGCAAGGAAACACTGGCCGGTGTGCTGGACGGGGATATCCTTGTCCACAACCATTGCTACCGCGCCGACGAGCTCGCCCAGATTATCGATATGTCGAAGGAATTCGGCTACAAGGTGACGGCGTTTCATCACGCGGTCGAAAGTTACAAGATTGCCGATATGCTCGCAGAAGAAGGCATCTGTTCGGCGGTCTGGGCTGACTGGTGGGGCTTCAAGATGGAAGCCTACGACGCGATCCCGGAAAATGCCGCTCTGCTGCAAAAGGCCGGGGCCTGCGTGATCATCCACAGCGACGACGAAAACCAGATCCAGCGGCTTAATCAGGAGGCCGCCAAGGCGCAGGCCGACGGGCGGGCGATGGGGATCGAGATCAGCGATGCCCAGGCGATCCAGTGGATCACCTTTAACCCGGCCCGGGCGATGGGCATTGATGCGATGACCGGTAGCCTGAGATCCGGCAAGATGGCTGACGTGGTGCTATGGAACGGCGACCCGCTGAGCGTCTATTCGCGACCGGAAAAAGTCTGGATCGATGGCGCGTTGATGTTCGACAGCGCTGATCCGAAACGCCGTCCGGTCAGTGATTTCGAGCTCGGCCAGCCCGGTGAAGGAGATGTGAAATGAAGCGTTTTGCCATATTCCTTGCCTCCGCTGCTGTCTTGATCTCTGCCCCCGTAGCGGCCCAGACCACGGCTATCACCGGCGGCAAGGTTGTGATCGGGGACGGGGGCGCGCCAATTGAAGGCGGCACGGTGCTGATCCGTGGCGATCGCGTGGTCGCGGCCGGTGCCAATGTCACGATCCCCGCTGATGCGCAGCGGATTGACGCGACCGGGAAATGGGTCACACCGGGAATTTTTGCCGGATTCAGCCGGGTCGGCCTCGTCGAGGTTGGTGCGGTCACTCAGACCAACGACATGAACGCCAGCGATTCGCCCTTTTCGGCGGCGCTCGACATTCAATATGCCGTCAATCCCTTCGCCTCGCCGGTTGCGGTAAACCGTGCTGCAGGGGTTACCCGTGCGGTCGTGTCGCCGAGCACCGCCAGCTCGATTTTTGGCGGATATGGTACCGTCATCGATCTGGGTCAGGACGAAAATCCGATCACCAGGGCGCGCGCGTTCCAGTTTGTCGAACTGGGCGAAACCGGGCATAGCCGGGCAGGGGGCAGCCGTTCGGCTTCCCATATTCATTTCCGGGCTTTGCTCGAGGAAGCGCGCACCTATGCGCGCAATCCGGCGGTGTTCGACAGCGATCTGCTCAAGGCATCGGACGCCAAGGCCTTGCTGCCCGTAATCAATGGCAGCACCAAGCTGTTGGTCCATGTCGAGAGCGCCAATGATATCCTCAAGGTTCTTGACCTGCGCAAGGATTTCCCGGCGCTGGACATGGTGCTGGTCGGAGCCAATGAAGGCTGGCGTGTCGCCGGTCATATCGCGGCGGCGCGCGTGCCGGTACTGGCCTCCGCGCTGGCTGATCTGCCTTATGGTTTCGAGGACCTGTCAGCGACCCAGTCGAATATTGGCCGGATGAAGGCCGCTGGCGTGAAGGTTGCGATCGGGATGATCAACGACCGCGATGCGCATCAGCTGCGCTATTCCGTTCAATATGCCGGCAATCTGGTCGCGCTCACCAAAGTACCGCGCGCTACCGGGCTGACCTGGAATGAGGCTTTTGCCGCGATCAGTTCGGTGCCTGCCGAGATCATGGGTATGGGCGGGCAACTGGGTTCGCTCAAGGCCGGTCGTCACGCGGACGTCGTAGTCTGGACCGGCGATCCGCTGGAGCTTTCCACGCAGGTGGAAAAGGTGATCATCGATGGTGTCGAGCAGTCCCTGAGCAACCGGCAAATCCGTCTCAGGGATCGCTATCGCGATCCGGCGCCGGGTGCCTTGCCGAAAGCCTATGATCACTAGTCTCTAAAGGCGAACCATCGACATCATTCTTTCTCCATAGCGAGGCCCGGCCGTCCCGCCGATGGGGGCTGCGGCTTCGAGTTCGTCGAGATCTGCTTCGGTCAGTTCGATATCGACCGCGCCCATGCTGTCTTCCAGTGTTGCCCGCCTTTTGGAACCGGGAATAGGCACGATAAAGTCGCCCTGCGCCAATAGCCACGCCAGTGCAATTTGCGCCGGCGAGCAGTGGTGGCGGTCGGCGACCTCTTTGACGACATCGACCAGTTTCATATTCTGATCGAAATTTTCTTCCGAATAGCGCGGATCATTGCGGCGATAATCGTCTTCCGGCAAATCATCCCGGCTGTTGATCTGACCGGTCAGAAATCCGCGACCAAGCGGGCTATAGGGAACAAAGCCTATTCCAAGGTCCTGACAGATCGGCAGGATTTCTTCCTCGATGCTTCGCTCCCATAGAGAATATTCAGACTGCAATGCAGCGATCGGGTGGGTTGCATGCGCCTTTTTCAGGGTAGCGGCTCCGGCTTCCGACAGGCCCAGATAGCGGACCTTGCCCTCCGTCACGAGATCGGCCATCGCACCAACCGTCTCCTCGATCGGAACATTGGGGTCGACGCGGTGCTGGTAGAACAGGTCGATGGCATCGACTCCAAGCCGGAGCAGCGATCCTTCGCAGGCACGGCGCACATTGGCCGGGCTGGAGTCCACCCCGGTTACCTGTCCGTCTTCAAAGGCGAAGCCGAATTTGGTCGCGATGACCAGGCGCTCGCGGCGGCCGCGGATGGCCTGCCCGAGCAATTCTTCATTGACGTATGGGCCGTAGACTTCGGCGGTGTCGAAAAAGGTCACGCCAAGTTCGATCGCCCGGTCGATGGTCGCCAGACTTTCGGCCGTGTTGGCCGTGCCGTACATGCCTTTGCCGATTCCTGCCATCGGCATGCAACCGAGGCCAAGAGCGGAAACCTCCAACTCGCTGCCCAATTTGCGATATTTCATGTCATATCTCCCTCGCTGCGGGCGAGTGTCGCGGTCACGCTCATGTCCATGCTGACATTCGCCACTGTTCGCATGATATCAGGAAAGGTCTCGATCGCCAAAAGCAGAACCAGTGGTTCGATCGGGATGCCCATGGCAATGCAGATCGGTGCGATCGAGGTGATGAAACTGATCGAGCCGGGCAGGCTGACCGCCCCCATGGTGGTGATCGCTGCGACCACCACCCCGATCGCCAGCGCACCAATCGACAGTTCAATGCCCATCAGATAGGCTATGTAAATCGCAACAGCGAGGTTCATGCAGGGACCGGTCGCGCGGAACAGCGCGACCGCGATGGGAAGGACGACATCGGCGGATCGGTCCCCCACGCCCATGGTCTTGACCCCGCTGACCATCGCCGGCAGCGATGCCAGTGAACTTTGCGTCGAAATCGCCACCGCCTGGGCGGGCGCTGACGCCTTGAAAAAGGCAATCGGTCCCCGCCTGCCACCGACATAAGTCAGGACATAGCTGAAGATCCACACTATCGCGCCGACGCTGCTGACGATCAGAACATAGTGAAGCAAGGCCCCGAATGCCGCCAGTCCCGCGTTTGCCCCGACTCCCAGTGCGAGCGCGAAGACACCCAGCGGCGCGAGCGCCAGCACCCACTGGATCAGGATCAGCAAAGTGTCGGCCAGTGCATTGAAAAACTGGTCGAGCATCACTCTTTGCGGATCGGGCAGCCGGGTGATCGCAAAGGCGAATGCGAGAGCGAAAATCATCAACGGAAGCACGGCGTCTTCCGCCGCTGCGGCAATGGCGTTTGTCGGAATGAGGGCGCGGAGAAACTCGCTGAACGGCGGAACGGCTCCCGGCAGCGCAGCAGTTCCCAACGCAGACCGCAGCGCGGCCGCTGCATCATTGTCGAGCGGAAAGAGTTCGAGCAGGGCGGGCGTCACAAAGGCGGCCATTACCGAGGAGCACCAGAGCAGGAAAATCATGAACAATATCGCGCGCGCGGTCATCCGTCCGGCCCGCGCCATCGAGGCTGCCTTGCCTATACCGACGACGAGTAGGGTGAAAACCAGCGGGATGACCGTCATCCGCAAGGCGTTGAGCCACATATTGCCGACGACATCGGCCGCTTCGACCAGCAATCCGTTCCTGGGACCGAAAAACAGTCCGGTCAGGATGCCGAGAATCAGGGCAAGGAGTATGATCAGCGCTTTTTTCATTATTCTGTCCCCTGCCTTCCCCGAGCGGACCATGAACCATGACCGTCAACATCTGGCAAGGGATGATTGGGTGGAATTTTTGCTCTCGGCGTCATTCCTGCTTGGTCTCCGGCCAATCCATCGGCTAAAGACTCGCGCTAAAAGGTTCGATCATTCTGGGAATTGGGTGGATATGACAAAGAAATTTTTCGGTACCGATGGCATACGGGGCTTGACCAACAGTCATCCGATGACGGCCGAAATAGCCATGAAGGTGGGGCAGGCGGCCGGACGGCATTTCCTGCGCGGAAATCACAGGCATCGCGTCGTGATCGGCAAGGATACGAGGCTCTCGGGCTATATGATGGAAAATGCCCTGGTCGCCGGTTTTACCAGCGTCGGAATGGATGTGGTTCAGGTCGGTCCCCTGCCGACCCCGGCGGTGGCCCTGCTCACGCGATCGATGCGCGCCGATCTCGGGGTTATGATCTCCGCCAGCCACAACCCCTATTTTGACAATGGCATCAAATTATTCGGGCCGGACGGGTTCAAGCTGTCCGACGAAGACGAATTCAAGATCGAGGCCTATCTCGAAGACGAGGCGAAATTGGCACCGGCAGCCGACATCGGTCGGGCCAAGCGGTTCGAAGATGCCCGCGGCCGTTATATCCACGCCGTCAAGATGTCGCTGCCGGACCGTATCCGGCTCGATGGCCTGAAGATCGTCTGCGATTGTGCCAACGGTGCCGCCTATCAGGTTGCTCCCTCGGCTTTCTGGGAACTGGGCGCAGAGGTAGTCGCTCTGGGTATCAATCCCAACGGGCTGAATATCAACGACAAATGCGGTTCTACAGACCTCGCGATTTTGCAGGAAACCGTGGTCGCCTCCGGGGCTCATATCGGCATCGCGCTGGATGGGGATGCCGACCGCCTTATCGTTGTTGATGAAAAGGGACAGACCGTTGACGGCGATCAGCTGATGGCATTGATCGGATCAAGCTGGAGCCGCAACGGATTGCTGCGCGGTGATGGTATCGTCGCCACGGTGATGTCCAATCTCGGACTGGAAAGATTTCTGAACGCCCGGAATCTGAATCTGGTGCGGGCGAAAGTGGGTGATCGCTATGTTCTGGAAGAGATGAAAAAGGGCGGATACAACGTCGGCGGGGAGCAGTCGGGCCATATGATCCTGCTGGATCACGGCACCACCGGGGATGGCACGGTCGCAGCGTTGCAAGTGCTCGGCGAGCTGGTCGAAAGCGGCAAGCCGGCAAGCGAATTGCTGCACCTGTTTGACCCCGTGCCCCAGTTGCTCAAAAATGTTCGCTACAACGGCGGCCAGCCGCTTGAGAGCGACAAGGTCAAGGCGGTTATTGCCGAAGCCGAGAAGAAACTGGATGGCTGCGGTCGTCTTGTGATCCGCAAATCCGGAACCGAGCCGCTCATAAGGGTCATGGCGGAAGGTGACGATGAAGGTCAGGTCCATGCCGTGGTCGACCGGATCTGCGCCGTTGTCGAGGAGGTTGCAGGCTGATGCTGGAGATGCGTCCCGATTGCGAAAGTTGCGGCAAGGATCTGCCAGCCGAGCAGGATGGCGCGCTGATCTGCAGTTTTGAATGCACATTTTGCGACAGCTGCAATGGCGATAAGCTGCACGGCGTCTGTCCCAATTGCGGCGGTGTCTTGACCACCAGACCGACCCGTTCGGCAGAATTATTGACCAAATATCCGGCTTCGACAGAACGGAAATTTACATGCTGAGCTTTTTGGATGCGATGGATGCCAGAACCATAGTGGTTGTCGGCTTGATCCTGCCGGTCTTGACAACTCTCATTCTGTTTTTCTTTGCCCGCGGGTTTTTCCGCCGGTTATGGATTCCGATCCTGCTGATTGCCGGGGCCATGGAATGGTTCCTGATCGTCCAGGTCGGGCCGCTTTTCCTGTGACGATAAATTGTCCGCGGATATTGTCGATCGCCGGTTCGGATAGCGGTGGGGGTGCGGGCATTCAGGCGGATATCAAGACCATTACCATGCTGGGCGGTCACGCTATGACGGCGGTTACCGCTATCACCGCGCAGAATACGGTTGGTGTTCAATCCGTTCATCGGGTGCCAGCCCCGATGATAATCGAGCAAATTGATTCCGTGGTCAGCGACATTGGTGTCGATGCGGTAAAGATCGGCATGATCGGCAGCGCCGAAGCGGCGCGGGCGGTGGCGCGCTATCTCGCAAAGCTCAGCATCGCGGTCGTCTTTGACCCGGTGATGGTTGCGACCAGCGGCAGCGAACTGGCCGATGCCGATACGATTGCCGCCTTCGCAGAGCTTATGGACATTGCATCGGTCGTAACGCCCAATCTGCCGGAACTGGAGGCACTGGGCGGCAAGGACGAGATATTGGGTCATGGCTGTCACCTTGTCGTCAAGGGCGGTCACGGTGAGGACCCGGTACTGGTGGACGAACTATATGCGCCGAGCGGCCTGGTCAGAAGGATCGAGGGCAAGAGACTGGACAGCAGCGAAACCCACGGCACCGGCTGCACCTTTGCCAGCGCGCTGGCTTTCGGACTGGGCAGCGGGATGGATCTGGCGGCGGCCTTTGAACAGGCTATTTCGTTCACCCGTATCGCGATACTGGAAGCGCCCGGTCTCGGTGAAGGCAGCGGTCCGCTGGGGCATCAATTTGTCACCGATTTTCAGGATGAAAATCGATGATCGCCGGGGTGGACGAAGCGGGCAGGGGGCCGCTCGCCGGCCCGGTCGTCGCCGCTGCAGTCATCCTGCCCGACGATCACGGTATCGCGGGACTGGATGACAGCAAGAAACTGACCGCTGCAAAGCGCGCGACGCTCGAACGGGAAATCATCGGATGCGCCCGCTGTTCGGTGGCTCTTTGTTCCGAGGCCGAGATCGATGCTATCAACATATTGCAGGCAACCCTGCGCGCCATGACCCGGGCGGTCGAAGGTCTCAAGGCAATGCCCGGTCATGTGCTGGTCGATGGCAACCGCTTGCCGCGCTGGCATTTTTCAGCCGAGGCGGTAATCGGCGGGGATGCCATCCATCCCTGCATATCGGCCGCTTCGATCCTTGCCAAGGAATATCGCGACCGCTTGATGGTAGTGGCGGCGGAGCGCTATCCGGAATATGGCTGGGAACGGAACAAGGGGTACGGAACGGCGGAGCATCTGACCGCGCTCAGGCGATATGGGCCGACGCCGTTGCACCGGCGAAGCTTTGCGCCGGTAGCCCAGCTAGAATTGCTCTAGACTTCCGCGTTGGTCGCCTTGGGCGCGATCTTGCGGTCGGCCAGTTCCCATTCTCCGGCGTCATTTTTCACATATTTGGGCTGGCGAGTGACATTCCACACCAGGCCCAGTTTCTCCAGCAGCAGCAGGACATAGCCGGCAATATCGATTTCCCACCAGGCCATGCCCTGGAAACTGGCGCGGGGATGCTTGTGGTGATTGTTGTGCCAGCCTTCGCCGAAGGTCAGCAGAGAGAAGAGAAAGCTGTTCTTGGCCGTGCCGACGCCTTTGGTGTGGCGCTGTGATCCGACCACATGGGCATAGCTGGAAATGCCCAGGGTGATCTGCAGCACCACGAAGGTGCGGAAATAGCCGCCGATCAGGATCGTGCTGATGACGTGATCCCAGCCGCCGAAGATAAGACCCCAGACGCCGGGAAAGATGATTAGCGAAAAGCTCAGCCAGTACCAGCGGGACTTGTGCAGCCAGAGAACCACCTTGTTGTCGGCAAGCCCTTTGCCATAGATACTCATGTCGGTGACACAATCATCCATGAACCAGCCGAAATGCGAGTGGAACATGCCTTTCAGCTTGCTCATCGGGCGACCCCGGCCGTCAAGCCACGGGCTGTGGACGTCGCCGACTTCGTCGGAATGGGCGTGATGGCGCCGATGGTCCGCAGCCCAGCGCAGCACCGAAGACTGGATCGACATTTGTGCCATTGCCCCCAGTATATATTGCATGGGGACCGAGGTATCGAACGACTTGTGCGAATAATAACGGTGAAAGCCCAGCACGATCCCGAGCATCAATATGATATAGCCGGCGATGAATGCCGACCATTCTACCCAGCCGGTGTCATAGGTGAGCATCCACCAAACCGCTGCGATCGAGCCAAAAATCTTTGATCCGAACACGATAGCATATTCCCGGCGCTTCTCGCGCCCGGCCTCGCCCCCGACGATCACACCGGGATGCGGACGGGGTTCGTCGCTTTGCTGGGAGATGCCGTATTCATGCTGGTATTTATCGCGGAAATTGCGTGCCATATGATTCCTGATCGCCCGATTGTTAAGCTTTGGAGCTTTTATGTTGAGCCAGCATATAGCCTGACGGCCAGTTTTCGTGAACCAAATTTGCAGTAAGCCGATTTTGCTGAAATGATAAAATAAATTTGCCGAGCGAGTCTTTTCCGTCACACCACTAGAGATTGAGTCCGACGGTCCGGCTCTGACTCCATATCTGGTGACGGACTCGTTTCGTTCTCCCGTTTCGGTTTTTGTTAACCATTAAGATACGCCTTTAACCTAAGTTAACGGCCTTGACCGTTCGTCATTTCGGACTCACCGTTAGCGCGGCTGGAAAAAGGAATAGAGATTCATGGGGATTATCGAGCGCATTCACGCGCCCAAAACACGCACCGCAAAAAAGGCTGATGTGCTGCCACTGGGGCAGATATTGAAAATGGATTGTGTCGCAGCGATGGCATCCCTTCCGGATGCCTCGGTCGACATGGTTTTTGCCGATCCGCCCTATAACCTGCAGCTTGGCGGCGATCTTTACCGTCCCGAAGGCGGGCAGGTCGATGCCGTGGACGATGCCTGGGATCATTTCGACAGTTTTGCCGCCTATGATGCGTTCACCCGGGCGTGGCTGGCGGAAGCGCGCCGTATTCTCAAACCCAACGGTTCGCTTTGGGTGATCGGCAGCTATCATAATATATTCCGGGTCGGCGCTTCGCTGCAGGATCTGGGTTACTGGATTCTCAACGACATCATCTGGCGCAAGGCCAACCCGATGCCGAATTTCAAGGGAACGCGCTTCACCAACGCGCACGAAACCCTGATCTGGGCGTCGAAGTCGGAAAAGGCGAAATATACGTTCAACTATCGCGCGATGAAGAATCTCAATGACGAACTGCAGATGCGCAGCGACTGGGTGATGCCGATATGCGGCGGGCAGGAACGGTTGAAACGCAACGGTGCCAAGGCGCATCCGACCCAAAAACCCGAGGCTTTGCTCTATCGCATCATGCTGGCGACGACCAATCCCGGCGACGTCGTGCTCGATCCGTTTTTTGGCACCGGCACCACAGGAGCGGTCGCGAAGCGACTGGGCCGCGAATGGATTGGCTGCGAAAAGGAGGACAGCTATTGCGAAGTGGCCGAACAGCGGATCGCCGAAGCGCTGCCGCTGGATGAAAGCTCGCTGAAGACCATGCAATCGCCGAAATCCAAACCACGGGTTGCCTTCGGGACTTTGATCGAAACCGGCTATCTGAAACCAGGCGATGAATTGTGCAGCAAGAACCGCAAATATAAGGTGAAAGTGCGCGCGGATGGCTCGATTCTCTGGAACGGGCAGGAAGGTTCGATCCACAAGATCGGGGCAGCCGTGCAGGGTGCGCCCAGTTGCAATGGCTGGACCTACTGGCATTATAATGACGGCAAGGCGTTGAAGCCGATCGATGATTTGCGCCAGACCTATCTGCTGGCCACCGAACCCTGATATGCCCGGTCCATTGGAAGATATGGAAGCATGTGGAGCGGATGCGAAGCTCTATCTGAAGCCGGTTGGACTGGTCGACAGTCCGCAGTGGCATGAAGACAAAAATCGAAGGTTAAACAATAGCTTGATCTGGTTTTCTCAGATTGAATATCTGATAGTGGAGGCCGAGAAACCGAACCGAAGAGGCCTGGTCAACATAACCCAATGGCCGGAATGGTCGAAAGTGCTGCCGGAGCCCCTGGCGCAGCGGGCTGCCGAACAATTTGCCAATCTGACCCGGCAGCATGAACCGCTGAAATGCGGCGATCGCATTATCCGGTTTGACCAGCCCCACGTCATGGGCATCCTCAATATCACGCCGGACAGTTTTTCCGATGGTGGCAAACACCAGAATGATCCGGATGGGGCGGCCGAAGCGGGACTGGCGATCGCCTCTGCCGGTGCCTCGATTCTCGATATCGGCGGCGAAAGCACCCGCCCGGGTGCGGATCCGGTCTGGGAAGGCGACGAGATCAAGCGCGTCGTGCCGATTATCGAACGGCTGGCCCACTGCGGCGCGGTGCTGTCGATCGACACGCGCAAGGCGGCAGTGATGGAAGCCGCCATTGCTGCCGGTGCCGAACTGATCAATGACATTTCCGCTCTTTTGCACGACAAAAGGTCGCTGGAAGTGGCCGGAGTTTCAGGCCGTCCCGTGGTGCTTATGCACGCGCCTTCAAGCGGCAAAAACCCGCATAAAAGTGACGGTTATGGCAATGTCGTCACCGACACGTTCGACTGGCTGGAACAGCGGATCGCCGATGTTGTCGCAGCCGGTTTCGAACGCGACAAGATCATTATCGATCCCGGCCTTGGTTTTGGCAAGTCATTGGCCGACAATCTTGCCCTGATGAACAATATCGCGATGTTCCATGCGCTCGGTCAGCCAATGCTGATCGGTGCCAGCCGCAAGCGGATGATCGGCGCGCTGTCCAGGGAAGCACCGGTCGACCAGCGTCTGGGCGGTTCGATCGCCTTCGCGCATCATGCGATCCAGCAGGGTGCGCAGATTGTCCGGGTCCATGATGTGCCGGAAACAGTGCAGGCGCTGCAGGTCTGGCGCGGGATGCGCGACGCCGCGGTGACCGCACCGGTTTGAATATATTTGGTCCAAGCGCAATAATCGGGCAGGCATGGCCCCGCCTTGAAACTGCCAGCAACGGGGAAGCGTATTGAAAGACCGGTCCGAACACGCCGTGCGGGAAATTGTCATCGTCGGCGGCGGCACCGCAGGCTGGATGACCGCTGCTGCGCTTTCCCACAGGCTGGCTGGAACCGGGACAAGCATCCACCTGATCGAATCGGCCGAGATTGGGACGGTCGGGGTCGGCGAAGCGACGCTGCCGCAAATCCGGGAATTCAACCGGATGCTCGGGATTGATGAAGCGGACCTGATGGCGCGGACCAGCGCGACGATAAAGCTGGGCATCGAATTTCGCGACTGGGGCAGGGCGGGTGATCACTATATCCATCCCTTCGGCGTGCATGGCGAATCGATCGGACCCGCCGATTTCCATCATTATTGGGTCAGGGAAAATGCAGAGGGCCGGGCAGACGATTTCGGCAGCTACTGCCTTGCCATCGCGGCGGCGCGGCAACAGCGGTTTGCCTTGCCACCGGAAAACCCGGCCTCACCGTTGGATGCCTATTCCTATGCGTTCCAGTTTGATGCGAGTCTTTATGCCGCGTTTCTGGCCGACTATGCGGCCGCGCGTGGAGTAGAACGGATCGAGGGGAAGGTCACCACAGTCGATAGCGATGGCGAGAATGGTTTCATCCGGTCGCTGACTCTGGAATCCGGCCAGCAAATATCGGGGGAATTGTTTGTCGATTGTTCCGGTTTCCGCGGGCTGCTGATCGAAAAGGAACTGGAAACCGGCTTTGCAGACTGGAGCGAATTTCTGCCCTGCAACCGGGCCTTTGCGGTGCCGTGCACCATCGTCGATCCGGTCGGCCCCTTTACGCGATCCACCGCCCGGGCTGCCGGCTGGCAGTGGCGGATTCCGTTGCAGCACCGGGTCGGCAACGGCCATGTCTATTGTGACCGCTATATCAGTGATCAGGATGCGGTCGATATGCTGATGAACAATCTCGAAGGCGAACCGATTGCCGACCCCAAGCAGCTTTTTTTCAAGACCGGCAAGCGCAAGAAATTGTGGAACCGAAACTGTGTGGCCATCGGTCTGTCCGGCGGGTTTCTCGAACCGCTGGAATCGACCAGCATCGATCTGATCCAGAGCGGCATATTGAACCTGATCGCGCTGTTTCCGGAGAAGCAATGCGCATCGTCTGATCTCGATGAATATAATAGATTGATGGATCTGGAATATGACCGCGTGCGCGACTTTCTGATGCTGCATTATGTTCTCAACCAGCGCGACGAGCCGTTCTGGCGGGATATGCGGGAGATGGCTTGGCCGGACAGTCTGAGCGAGAAAGTCGAAGCGTTCAAGCGGCGCGGCATTGTTCCGCGATATGATCACGGCTTGTTTCAACCGGCGAGCTGGCTGTCTGTTTTCATCGGCCAGAATCTCTTGCCTGAAACCTGTGATCCGCGGGTTGATGCGATGGCTGACGGTGATCGCTCGGGCAAGCTGGAGCGTATCAGAACGTCGATTGACAGCGGCGTCGGGCGAATGAGCGAGCATCTCGCGTTCATCGACAAATATCGGGCTACGTATCCCGAGGTCAAAGGGGACGCGGCATGAATGGCGACGAGCAGCGGATGCGACGGATCGCGATTTTTGGTAAAAGCCACGAGCTTTGGCCGGTCGCGGCTCTGCTCGGTAGAGACCTGCCCACAGACATGGAAATGGTCGTCGTGGAAGATTGTCGCGCGGTCGATCCGGTGGCCGCCACGGTCCGTCTGGATGATCCGTTTCTTGCCAGGCTCGGGATCGGTGCCGATGAATTGCGAATGACGGACAGCGCGGTACTTTCTCTGGGTACCGAATTGCGGGACTGGCAGGGCGAAGGCAGCCACTTTTTTCTGACCGGTTCGGGAAGTCTGCCCGCGATTGACGATGTCGCCATCCACCAGATCATGCTGCGCGCTGCCTTGTCGTATGATCAGCCGGAGCGATTGTCCTATCTCTATCAACCGTTCCGTTTGCCAGCGCGGGCGGCAGAGGCCGGTAAATTTGCTTTTCAGTCCACCGATCCGCGCTCGCCCCTGAGCATGCTGCGTCCGACCGTCCAGATCGACCGCGCGCATTATATTGGATTGTTCGAACACCGGCTCGGTTCCGGGCGAACCGAGATTGTGAAAGCAAGGCCGAAGGCGATGCAAACCTCTTCCGACAATGGCGCAATCTACCGGATCGAGCTCGACAATGGCGGTGTGATTGAAGCAGATTTTTATATTGATGTTACCGGAGCAGTGGGCCGGTTGGCTGGTGGTTTCTCCCGTTCGGACTGGCATTCGATTGCCGCAGCGCTTCCGTTTGACCGGTTGCTCTCTGCCCGGAATCCCGAGGCACCGGCAGGGACGGAAAGGCACGTTGTCGCACAGGCGATCAACGGCGGGTTGCTGGTCACCGCAGCGCTCCGTGACACGTCGGTTGTGCAGCTGCTCTACTCGTCGAGTCATTTGACCGGGGAAGCGGAGCAAAGGCTTGTCGGTCGCGAGGCGCGGGTGGCGCTATTCGAACCGGGTTATGTCGGGCAACCCTGGATCGGCAATCTCGCCCGACTGGGCAGTGCGTCGGCGTCCTTCGGACCGTTCCTGTCGTCTGACATGACGATATTGCAGCGTCAGGCGATCATTCTGGCGGATCATCTGCCCACGCGCCGCAACATGACGGTTGAGGCAAGGGAATATAACCGGCGGCACCTGACAGCGGCGGAGCAGGTGCGTGATTTCACATTGTTGCCCTTTGCCCTCAATCGCCGGAACGATGTGCCCTGGTTTGACATTCAGGAGCGGAAGATGCCCGAAAGTCTGGCGAGGAGAATCGACCAGTTCCGTAGCCGTGGCCGGTTTGTCGCTTTCGAAGGCGAGATATTCGACGAGCAGAGCTGGATCGACCTGATGATCGGCTTTGGTATCGTCCCCGATCGTATCGATCCGATGGCGCGGTCGCTCGATATGACCGAAATGGCCCGGCGGCTCAAAAACCTCACCGGTGCCTTTGATCAGGCTCTTGCGACGATACCCTTCCATGGAGATGCCAAAGGCGATCCCGGAACGACCGCGGACCGCTAATCTAATCCGCCAGTTCGACCTGCCGGACGTCATAACCGGCCTTGTTAAGATCGGCGATCAGGCCTTCCAGCTGTTCGCGGTCCTTTGCTTCGCATTCAATATCGGTGATCAGGCCTTTCGCCGGCAGGTTGGTGAAGACCCGCTGGTGATAGACTTCGATGATATTGACTTCATGTTCGGCGAATTGCTTCACGACGTTGTAGAGTGCGCCGGGCTGGTCGCGCAGATGCAGGCGGAGCCGTGCCAGACGGCCCGATCGGGCGAGATCGCGTAGCAGAACGTTCGCCAGCAGGCGCGTGTCGATATTGCCGCCGCACAGAACGAGGCCGACTTTTTCACCGGCGAATTTTTCCTTGTTGCCGAGCAGCGCGGCCAGACCCGCTGCTCCCGCGCCCTCGACGACGGTTTTTTCAATCTGCAACAGCAAGCTTACCGCGCTTTCCAGCTGTGCTTCACTGACGAGCAATATCTCGTCAACATATTTCCGGATGATCCCGGCGGTAAACTCGGAAGGATTGCGCACCGCAATACCTTCGGCAAGCGTATCGCCACCGGCTTCCACTGTTTTGCCGGTCAATTTGCCGTACATGCTTGGGTAGAGCGCCGCTTGCACACCGGTCATCCTGATCCCCGGCTTGATCGCATCGGCTGCGGTTGCCATGCCGGAGAATAATCCGCCGCCGCCGATCGGAACGATCATCCGGTCGAGATCGGGTACGGCTTCCAGCATTTCAATCGCGACGGTACCCTGACCAGCCGCAACATCCGGGTCGTCGAAAGCATGGATATAGGTGAGTCCGCGCTTTTCTGCGAGCAACATGGCATGGGCAAATGCCTCATCATAATTGCCGCCAAAAATGACGATTTCGGCACCGTGGCCGCGGGTCTGTTCGACCTTCACCATCGGCGTGGTGCTGGGCATGACGATGGTCGCCGGGATATCCAGATTTTTCGCGTTATAGGCGAGGCCCTGGGCATGGTTGCCGGCCGAGGCCGCGATCACGCCTGCCTTGCGCTTGCTCTCGTCCATCAGGAGCAGCGCGTTGAGCGCACCGCGTTCCTTATAGGCGGCGGTAAACTGCAAATTCTCGAATTTGAGATAGACTTCTGCGCCGCTAAGCTGTGAAAGGGTGATGCTTTTCAGCGTCGGCGTGTGGACGATCCGGCTCTTGATCCGGTCGTGCGCCGCTTTCACATCTTCATAATCGAAGGAGGGAAGGGCGGAGATCTGCATATCATTCATAGCGCAGAGGCCCTAACGCATCTGGTCATTGAGGGAAACAATGATTATGGCCCGGCAACAGGTTAGGGGATTCTATGGCAAAAATTGCATTTATCGGGATCGGTGTGATGGGCGGACCCATGGCCGGCCATCTGGTCAAGGCGGGGCATGAGCTTACCGTCTACAACCGGACGAGGGCCAAGGCCGAGGCGTGGGTAGCCGAACATGGCGGATCCCTGGCCGAAACTCCGGCTGCGGCGGCAAAAGACAATCAGGTGGTGATTACCTGTGTTGGCAATGACGATGATCTGTCCTCCGTAACCATGGGACGCGACGGCGCCTTCTCGACGATGGCGTCGGGCACCCTGTTCATCGACCATACGACGGTATCCGCGCGGATCTCCCGTCAGCTGTCGGTGGAAGCCGAAGGCCGCGGTATTGATGTCGTCGACGCCCCGGTTTCCGGCGGTCAGGCAGGCGCGGAAAATGGCAAGTTGTCGGTCATGTGCGGCGGCAGCAAGCAAGCCTTTGCCGCAGCCGAGCAGATTATGACGGCTTATGCCGGACGAATCGTTCATGTCGGACGAACCGGGGCAGGACAGAACACGAAAATGTGCAATCAAATTGCGATTGCAGGAATATTGGAAGGGCTGTCGGAAGCGCTGCGTTTTGCCCAGGCCAGCCAGCTTGATCTCGAGAAAGTCTATGAAGCGATCTCGGGCGGTGCCGCGCAGAGCTGGCAGATGGATAATCGCTGGGCGACCATGGCGCAGGACAAATTTGATTTTGGCTTTGCCGTCGACTGGATGCGCAAGGATCTGGGGCTGGCGATCGAAGAGGCAAGGACCAATGGCGCGACCATTCCCGTCGCCGCGCTGGTTGACCAGTTTTACGCAGAAGTACAGGCGGCAGGCGGCGGTCGCAACGATACGAGTTCATTGGTCTCGCGTCTTCCGAAACGGAAATAATCAAAGGGAATTGATATGGGCCGCTGGCTGAAAAATGGGTGTGTAGCTTTGGGCGCTTTGGCGGGTGCCGTTTTTCTTGCGCCCGCCTCCGCCCGTGCCGACAGTCTTGTCGAAAATGTCAACGGCATGACGCTGGACAGCCAGGGCGAGGTGATCCGCTTTGTCGCAATGGTGATCGATGATGACGGCAGGGTCAAGCAGCTGCTGGGGCGCCGCGACAAACGGCCACGCGAAGTGGATTTCCAGTTTGATGGGGAAGGCAGGACGCTGATTCCGGGGTTTTTCGACGCCCATGGTCATGTCATGGGCATGGGTTTTGGCGCGCTGACCCTGGATTTGTCCGACACAAGGTCGCTGGCAGAAGCGCTCGCCAAGGTCGCGCAATATGCAGCCGACAATCCGAACCGCCAATGGATCATTGGCAATGGCTGGAATCAGGAAGCCTGGGGGCTGGACCGTTTTCCCACTGCTGCGGAGCTGGATGCAATCGTGCCGGACCGTCCGGTATATCTGTCGCGGGTCGACGGTCATGCAGCCTGGGTCAATGGCGCGGCGATGGCCGCGGCCGGAATCTCGGCACCGACCAAGTCGCCCAGTGGTGGGAGCATCGAAAAGGCCGGCGGCAAACCGACCGGTATCTTCGTTGATGCGGCCACATCCCTTTTTGATGCGGTGATTCCCGCTCCGCGACCAGTGGAACGCGATCTGGCGCTGAGCAAGGCTCAGGAGATATTGCTGGCCCACGGGGTGACGTCGATCGCCGATATGGGCACAACGATGCAGGACTGGCAGAGCTTTCGCAGGGCGGGGGATGCGGGACAACTGAAGATCAGGATCATATCCTATGCGGCCGGTATCGATAATATGATTGCGATTGGCGGTCCCGGGCCGTCTCCCTGGTTGTACGACGATCATCTGCGGCTCGCCGGCGTCAAATTATATGTCGATGGCGCGCTGGGATCGCGTGGTGCCCTGTTGAAACAGCCCTATGCGGACAGGCCAGGGGAAAGCGGACTGGCTATCCTCACCCCGGCGCAATTGAAGAACAAGATGAGCCGCGCCGCCATGGACGGCTTCCAGACTGCCGTCCATGCGATCGGCGACAAGGCCAATGATGAGGTTTTATCTGCTATTGAAGAATTGCAGATCACGTACAAGGGCGATCGTCGATGGCGGATAGAGCATGCACAGATTGTCGATCCGGTTGATATCAGCCGTTTTGCGGCTTCCGGAACGATCGCCTCAATGCAGCCCGTGCACCAGACGTCTGATCGGTTGATGGCGGAAGTGCGCCTTGGACCCGATCGTCTGCGTGGTGCCTACGCCTGGAAGTCCTTCCTCGATTCGGGGGCGAAACTGGCGTTCGGCACGGATGTTCCGGTGGAATCGGCCGATCCCCTTGCCGGTCTGGCCGCTGCAATCACCCGTGAAGATGCTGCGGGCCAGCCTTTCGGCGGCTGGGTGCCCGAGGAGCGGCTCAATCGCGAGCAGGCCTGGCAAGCCTATACCAACGGCGCGGCTTACGCTGCTTTTGCCGAAGATCGCCTGGGCAGTCTGGAGCCGGGAAAGAGAGCGGATTTTCTGATTGTCGATCAGGATATGCTGCTTGCAACGCCCGCACAAATCCGGAATCTGAAGGTTTTGCAAACCTGGATTGCAGGCAAGCCGGCCTTCGTTCAGGCTCGATGATGCTCGGTTAAGTGGCTTGTAAACAAGTTTACTTGAGAAAATAATTGAGTTTTGCAGTTGTGGAGAATCGGGAATTGGGCTAATCAGTGTCTGCAGAAGGGGTGGATACAATGAAAACCCTTCGGAATACATTGGGGCGCGGGAAGTTCGGATTTGAGCTTTCACTCTTTGTAAAATGACTTGATTGGAGCATAATTATGAATTTCGGAAAATTGGCTGCTGGTATTGCAGCTGTATCTTTGGTTGCGGCTCCTGTTGCAGCCCAATCAGCGAACAGTGTAGCGCCTGCTGTTGAGCGCATTGGCGCAACGTCGTCATCTTCAGAAAAACTGGAAGGCGAAAATGGAATCCTGATTGCCGTTCTGGCAGCAGCAGCGGTAATCGCCGGTATCATTATCATCGCCGATGATGATGATGAACCTACAAGCCCTTGAGCTTTGGCAAACTAATTTGAAAACGGGGCGATTTTCGCCCCGTTTTTTTTATCCTGTACGGTCAACCTAATAGAAAAATACGTGGTAAATCGCCTTTTCATTTTGTTCGCCGCATTGCATATTGCCGATATCGATTCTGAACAATGCAACGAAAGGCTGGTTTTGTGACTGCACCCGTTCGCTTTCCGCGATTCTTTGTAACCAACCCCAGCCCGTGTCCCTATTTGCCTGGTAAAAGCGAGCGGAAGGTTTTTACCGAACTCAACGGCCCGCATACCGAAGAATTGAACGATGCGCTGGGACGGATCGGATTTCGCCGTAGCCAGAATGTCGCGTATCGACCCAGTTGTCTGGATTGCAAGGCTTGCGTTTCGGTTCGTGTGCTGGCGAACGAATTTCGTCCCAGCGGCACGCAGAGGAAACTAATTCGGCGCAATCAAGATCTGATTGTCGAAGCGTGCGAACCTTGGGCCACCGAAGAACAATATCAGCTTCTGCAGAATTATCTCGCAAAACGCCATCCAGGCGGCGGCATGGCGGAAATGGACGAGATGGACTATTCTGACATGGTCGAGCAATCGCCGGTCAAGAGCTTCGTGATCGAATATCGCGAGCCTACCCAGGACGGCAGCAAGGGGCGTCTGGTCGGAGCCTGCCTGACCGATCAACAGGGGGACGGCCTGTCGATGATCTACAGTTTCTTCGATGCGGAGCATGGAGAGCGGGCCGGTCTCGGGAATTATATCATCATGGATCACATCATGCGCGCCAAGGCAGCCGGATTGCCTTATGTCTATCTCGGCTATTGGGTCGATGGATCCCCGCAAATGGAATATAAAGTCAGGTATCGGCCGATAGAGCGGCTTGGTCCGGAAGGCTGGCACAGATTTGATCCCACAGCGCTGCTCAAGCGACAGCGCCAAACCTGATACTCCAATTCAAGGCTATGTGAAAAAAACCGCCGCCCGGTCCGGGCGGCAGGTTTTATGATTTCGCATCAAGCGATCAATCGTACATGCAGCGCGCCTGTTGGCATCCCTTTAGTGGCGCTGCCTTGGGAGCCGGCTTCCACCGCTTTTTATAGACCGGCTTTGAAGGGACGACTTCCTCTTCGATGTAGGTTGTCGTCGTCGTGGTCGTAACCGGAGCAGATTGCACGATAACCGTGGTCACCATCGGTTGCGCCTGGGGATAGTAATAGGCCGGACTATATTGTCCGTGCCAGCCGCTCGGATAAGTCGGACGGGCTTGAGGCGGTTGCGGACGGTAATGCTGGGCCGGTGGGTAGTCTGGATATCGCTCGGTATATTGCCTGTCATAGCCATATTTCCTGAGCAGCGTGCGGCAACGATCGCTACTCTGATCGATGGCAGCGCCTGCGACCGCTCCAAGGCCACCGCCGATCAATGATCCGCCCAACCGGTTCCCCCGGCCCGCGATGCGGTTACCCGCTATCGCGCCGACGGCCCCGCCAATAATGGCACCGCCGATCCCGCTGCTTTCCTTACACCGTTCCAGATAGGCCAGCTCTTCCGCGCGCTGGCTGTCAAGGCCCCGGCCATCGGGATAGGCGGGATAAGGATCATATCCGGCCCCACTTTCCGGGCGGGAGTCCCAATGCGGAGCCATATTGCCGTCCCCAATGAAGGTGCCGGAATATTGGCCTTCATAGAGGCGTCCGTCGGCATCCCGATAAGTGCCCTGCCATTCGCCCTGATAACTGCCGTCTTCGCGATATGCACCGTCCCAGTCGCCCTGATAGGTCGGCTGATTGCTGTTGTAAGAGGGCGGTGTAGCAATCACGCGATCATCTCCAACAAACACGCTGGGATCGTAGGTTGCCTGGCCAGCGCGATAGCCGTCCTGATAGCCCTGATTATAGCGATCCCAGTCAACATTGTAGCGTGCGTCGTAAACCACGCCCCGACGATCGGTCAGAACGGCATCATCATAATAGCGCGACCAGCCATAGCCGTAGTTCGGCTGACTCAATCCATAATAGCCGAAGTTTCCGATAAAAAAGCTGGGTTGAACAAATGTCCGGGGTAGGCGAAAACCGCGATGCGGTTTGCGGTAACCCTGACCATAGCCCATGCGGCCCCGGCGAACATGGCTGCCGACCTGACGATGGCTCCTCATCTGGCGCATATTGCCGCTATGTTTCATGCTGTGCACATTGCCCCTGCGCGACATCGATCTGACATCTTCTGCCGGGCTCGCCAGTGCGGTTGATGAGGCAAAAGAGATGTCGACCAACGGCTGCGCCGCGTCACCTGACACCGAGTCGATAGCAGCATCGGCCGGTCCCGGTGCCACCGCCAAAATACCGGTAAGGCCAGCAAGTAAAAGGGTCTTCATGGTTAACAACTCCCTTGTTTCGGACATGCAATCGGCAGGTCCGAGCAAAAAATGATTAACACACATTTACCATTTTTCGAGGGCTTTGACCATTAGGGGCTTGTAAAATAGAGCATATCTATCGGATTGTCTCGATTTGGGGCATATTGGTTACCGTATTTTTAACCAAGACTGTTTGCAATTGTGCCGATCAGTTTACCCATTCCGGTCTCGTCTTCCGGGCCAAAATGGCCGGGCAGCGGACTGTCCAGGTCGAGCACGGCAATGACCGATCCGTTCTTCAATATCGGAATGACCAGTTCGCTCCGGCTTTCGGCATCGCAGGCAATGTGGCCGGGAAAAGCATCGACATCAGCCACCCGCTGCGCAAGGCCAGAGGCCGCCGCAGCACCGCAGACACCTTCCCCGATAGCGATTCTGATACAGGCCACCTTGCCCTGAAACGGACCGAGCACGAGTTCGCCGTCCACGACACGATAGAAGCCGGCCCAGTTGAGTCCCGGCTTATATTGCCAGATCAGTGCGGCGACATTGGCCATATTGGCAATTGCATCTGGCTCGCCGTCCACCAGAGCGACGGCGGCTGATGTCAGGTCAGCGTAAAATTGGGCTATCGGTTGATCTTTTTCGATGGCGATCTCTAGCATGGATTGTCTCGCGCCCCTTGGGCTATTCTTCCGTTTCCGTTTTTTTCACCGGATCATATTTGGCGAACCAGCCCATGATATTGTCAACCTTGGCCACAAGCTGGCTTGGCCTGCGCGCGATAAGATGGGCTGCTCCCGGCACCCTTACCAGCACTGTATCGACATTCTGGACTTTCAGCGCAGTGTAGAATTGTTCGGCCTCCCATGCGGGTGTCCGCCAGTCGGCTTCACCGACCATCACCATCGTCGGTGTGGTGACATTATTGACGATGGACAGGGGGGACCGGCGCCAATATTCCTGCGGTTGTTCCCAGGGCTGGGCACGAAACCAGTGGCGGCTGACGAAACGGGCTATATCCCCGGCCAGCGCCATGCTGGTCCAGTTGATTACCGGTTTGACGGTTGCCGCCGCCGCGAAGCGATCCGTCTTTCCGACGGCCCAGGCGGTCAATACTCCGCCGCCCGATCCGCCGGTGATGAACAGCCGCTCCGTGCTGACATAGTTTTTGGCAATCAGCGCGTCGACCACGCTCATCAGATCGTCATGGTCCTTACCGGGGTAATCAAGATCAATCAGCTGGGCAAAACCTTCGCCATAGCCCGTTGATCCTCGTGGGTTGGCATAGACCGTGACATAGCCTTGCGCCGCATAGCGCTGGATTTCAGCAGCGAAATAGGGACCATACATCGTGTTCGGTCCGCCATGAATCTCCAATATCATCGGAAAGGTCCCGTCGGCCCGGAAATCCGGGGGCAGGGCTACCCAGGCCTCTATCTCTCGGCCGTCATGGCTGGATGTAACCTTTATCTCCTCGATCCGGGCAAGGTTCAAATGAGCAAGAGCATCCTCGTTCAACCGGGTCAACTGGCGGCCATCACGCACGCCCCGACTGATTGCCACTTCGGCGGGCCGGTTGGTGCTGCCCTTGGTATATGCGATAATCGGGGAGCTACCGCCCGCCTTGCTGGCAACGGAAAAACTGCCGGCGGCGTAAGGGCGCCCGAGGGATGTCCCGCCGATATCCCGGACCAGATTGCGGACATTGCCCGACAGATCAATCGAAACCAACGTTAATATACCATCGACTTCGGCCTTGCCGACAAGCGCCCGGCTGTCTGGCCGCCACGCGATGCCCTCGACCGACCGGTCGAAACTGGCGGTCAGATTTTGCACGCCACTGCCGTCCGGCGCCATGACATAGACATCGGTCTGCTGATAGGATTTCAGCTTGTCGTCATATCCGAGATAGGCGATCCGAGCGCTATTGGGTGCAACCTGGGGGGCAAAATCAGGACCATCGCGCTGCGTCAATGCGGTTACCGTCTGGCTGGCCAGGTCGACGCGATAAATTTCGCTCTCGATCGGATCCAGATCGGCCTCCTCACCGTCGTTTCCGGTAACGAGAAGCGCGCCATTGCCAAGCCATTGAGGGGAATCAAAACCGTTTTCGCCGTGCGTCACCTGTCTCGGTGTGCCGCCCTCTGCACTCAGCGTGAAAATCTGCGTTTTCCCCTTGGGCAGATAGCCTGCTCCATCGAACCGGAACACCAGATCATCGACAACCCGCACCGGCTCGGCCCATTCGGCGCCTTCGGGGCTTTTGGGTGGCTTCGCATAAGTCGCCCGCTCATCGGGAACAAGCATCGAAAAGGCGATCATCTTTCCGTCGGGCGACCAGACCGGTGCACCGGGACCATGTTCCAGCTGCGCCAGTGAAAAGCTGTTGCCGCTGTCCTGATAGAGCAGGCGAAGATCCGGTTTCCCGTTGGTCGTGGTCAGATAGATCAGGCGATCGCCGCTCGGCGACCAACGGACCGAGGAACTGGATCCCTGACCGCTCACCAGCGGGCGATGACTGCCGCTGCGCGTATCAATCGTCCACAGGTCGCTCACGACGTCGTCGGCGAACTTGTCCATCGATTTGCGGGCGTAGACGATGGTGGACCCGTCGGGCGAGATTTGCGGATCATCGGCATATTCGAGATCGAAGACCCGTTCGGCGGTGAACCGGCGGCTGTCGTTTCCGTCGCTGGCGAGGCCTGCTGTCGCAAAGGAGGGCAGGCAACATAGTGCGAGTAAATAGCGCGTTTTCATCGAAATCCCCTTAGCTTGTATATTTTCTTATCCCGAGAATTCGCGCTTTGCCAACAGGAAACACATGTTCGGCCATGCGGGCGAACGGGCACGCGCGCTGGCCGGGTCAGTCGAGGCCGGGTTTTCCACGCATCTTCTTTACCGTTGATTTTTTCTTTTTCGTGTCGACGCGCCGGGCTTTGGCGGCTCTGCTCGGCCGGGTCTTAATTCTCCGGGTGTCGCGTTGATACGCCTGATCGATCATCTCGGCTGCGCGCCGCCGCGCTTCGGCCCGATTGGCTTCCCGGGTTCGATAGGCACGAACCGTGATGATCAGTTCGCCGCCACTGGTCATTTTGCGTCCGGCGAGCGTTTTCAACTTTCGGAAAGCATAGGGCTCGAGTCCCAGCGCATAGATATTGATCCGCATCTGGACTGCAGTTGCCACCTTGTTGACATTTTGCCCCCCCGGTCCGCTGGCGGCAAGAAAGGTCTCGGTGATTGCGCTTTCGGGTATATCAGCCATCAACACTTCCTAGCGTCAAGAACCGGTTCGCGACAGGGCCTGTTCACGAAGCTTGCCATATCTCGTAAAAAGCGTTTTTTTTTATTCCATCTGGTGCAAAATTTGATCTGTTCGAGCAAATTTTTGGCGTTTCCGGATCGAAACTGGCAAAAAGTTAAATTTTTTTTCGGCCGACTCAAGAGTCCCGAAACGACTCATTTCTGCGGGTTTCAGAGTCATGGGACTCCCCGCGACTCGTGCTGAATCCTGCCTTAGGAAAAAATTAACCTTTTACGTTCATTCATCTTATGGTTAATAAATGATCCATCGGCTCGGCACAGTTACCGATCCGGGGGGAGTAATTAAGAAAAAGGGGCTGCCAGATGCGCGTGCTGCTGATTGAAGACGAACCGACGACCGCAAAAGCGATTGAACTGATGCTGACAACCGAAGGTTTCAACGTTTACACCACGGACCTGGGCGAGGAGGGCCTCGATCTGGGGAAGCTCTATGATTATGATATCATATTGCTCGATCTCAACCTGCCGGACATGCACGGTTACGATGTACTCAAGAAGCTGCGGGTTGCGAAAGTGCAAACGCCCGTTCTCATTCTTTCCGGTATCAGCGAAATGGACAGCAAGGTCCGGTCCTTTGGTTTCGGTGCCGATGACTATGTCACCAAGCCGTTCCACCGTGACGAACTGGTTGCCCGGATTCATGCCGTTGTGCGCCGGTCGAAAGGCCATTCGCAAAGCGTTATCCGGACCGGCAAGCTGGCCGTGAATCTGGATGCCAAAACGGTTGAAGTCGATGGCAATCGTGTCCATCTGACCGGCAAGGAATATGCGATGCTCGAGCTGCTGTCGCTGCGCAAGGGCACCACCCTGACCAAGGAAATGTTCCTCAACCACCTCTATGGCGGGATGGACGAGCCGGAACTCAAGATTATTGACGTCTTCATTTGCAAGCTTCGCAAGAAACTCGCTCTGGCCTGCGGCGGAGACAATTATATCGAGACGGTCTGGGGCCGGGGTTATGTCCTGCGCGATATCGAAGAGGAAACCACACCAACCGCACAAGTCGCCTGAACAAGAGAATATTCACTACCCAAAACGGGTCTGCGTATCGGACCAAAGAACGGCGGGACCTGATGGTTCCGCCGTTTTTCTATGGCGCAGTATCGAGATACCAGCGTTCCGATCCCTCCAGCGCCAGCGCTGTCAGCTTGTCGGAATAATAGGCACCGGTATCGATGCCGATGCGGGTGCCGGTTTCCACGACATCGTTGTTGATTGTATGGCCGTAGACAATGATTTTTTCATGGGCTGTCTGGGAAGAGAGAAATTCGTCGCGGATCCAGCGGAGATCTTTCTGACGCTGTTCGGACAAAGGCACGCCGGGACGTATTCCGGCATGCACAAAAGCATAGTCACCGATGGTGATCTGATCCTCAAAGCCCGCGATAAAATCAATATGACTTTTGGGAAACAGCTCCGGAATGCGCTCCGCCAATTGCGTCATGTCGAGGCCGATATATTCCTTCATGGTGATGTCGTAACTCAAGATCGTTTCGCGTCCACCGATCCGGTTGAAGAAGCGGACGGCTTTTTCATCACCTTTGGTTGCCGATAAATAGATTTCTTCATGATTGCCCATCAGAAAACGGACATTGCCGAGTTCGGCCCTGGCCTGCATGGCTGTGTCGATAACGCCGGCGCTATCCGGCCCGCGGTCAACCAGATCACCCAGAAAAATAATCTCGCTCTGGACGGCACCCCGCTCGGCATCATCCTTGATGATCTTGTCCAAAAGCTGCTGCAAAAGGTCATTGCGGCCGTGTATATCGCCGATCGCATAAACACGGCGTCCTTCCGGGATGGTCGCGCTATCGATCGGTCGAGAAGACTTCTTTTTGCGTAAAAGACGATTCAACATGATGATAAAGATTGTGTCCTGAGAAACCTGGTTTCAAGGGTCGGGGATTATATTTCTGTTTCGGCCAGCAGTATAGTGCAAAAGCTGAACGATTGCTGAGAATCGTCAGCTTTCGACAATGAAAGAAAGGCCGGCCTTGTCTTCCAGACGCCGGACCAGTTTTTTGCCCATCAACGCACCGGGGGTCCAGACACCACCGCCCTTCTTGAGCTTGTCCTCGGCCAGGCACAGCGCTGATTCCGCGATCATCTTGGAGGTCGAACCATAGCCGGGGTCCTTGTCGCCCTTGACGCAGAGACTGGCGGTTTCGCCATCGGCCATCTCGCCGAGGAACAGGAGGTCATAATAACCGGCTTCACGCTGCTCCCTGGTCGGGCCTTCACCCGGTTTGGGAGCATCGTCACCGCTGAAGGGATTGGCCTTGGCGAGCATTTCAGCCGCCTGTTTGCCGATATCGCCCGGGCTGGTCACGACCATTTCGTCATATTTGAAATCTTTACCATAGGCAAAATCCAAAAGCAAATTCGTCCGATGGACATTTTTTGTGTTGATCGGCGCCATGATGAACGGCGCGACCCAGCTGTCGATCGTCTTGTCATATTTGGGGATCAGCATATTGGGCTGGTCCGGACCCTCAAAACCGGGTGTCAGGCCAAAGCTGCTTGCCAGAATCTTGACGAGACCGGGATTTTTGGCAATCGCCTTCATCGTTTCCTTCAGGCTGGCAGCGGTTCCGCCGGAAAATGTGCCTTCCACGGCGCGGACGCGTCCTTTGACGCGGGTGGCCGGCTTGCCAAAGCGCTTGTTCATTTCCGTCTGCAGCATCAACACGCCAAGATCGAAGGGGATGGAATCAAAACCGCAGGAAAAACAGATCTGTGCACCCGATTGTTCAGCTGCTTTCTGATGTTTTTCGATCATCTCGCGCATCCATCCGGGCTCGCCGCAAAGATCAACATAATGGGTGCCATTCTTAACGCACGCCGCGACAACTTCATCACCATATAGTTGGTAGGGTCCGACGGTGGTCAGGACCACTTTGGTGCGACTGGCCATCATGTCGATCGACGCTGCATCATCGGAATCGGCGACGACCAGGGGTGTATCTTTCGGCGCGCCAATGAGATCGCGAACCTCCTCGAGCTTGTCGAGATTGCGTCCGGCCATCGCCCATTTCGGGGCATCGTCGCCGACGCCATATTGCTGCGCCATATATTCGGCGACAAGACGGCCTGTATAGCCGGTTGAACCATAGATTATGACATCAAATTCGCGGCTCTGGTCGGTCATATCGTTCTTCTTTCATTATTTCCGCGCGTCCTTCCGCCTTGGCGGCGCGCAATTCTGCATCGTTGATTTCGCGATCGGCCTTGCGCCGGGCGCGCAGACTGTCAAAACTGTAGGCGACATTGCTATAGGCAAACAAGATGAGCAAACCGCCCGCGATGGCCAGGTTTTTCGTCGCCATTGCCATCTGGACCGGGTCACTGAACCTGCCATGGAAAAACAGGATTGTCGTCAGGGTGAAGGCGGCGAACAATATTGCCAAAGGCCGCGTGAAAAGACCGATCAGCAACAGAATGCCGCCAATCACCTCAAAGGCGGCCGTTGGCATGGCGAGCATCGGAGGCAGGCCATTGGTTTCCATATAGGCCGCAGTGCCGGGAATGTCCGCGAACTTGCCAAGCCCTGCGCCAATGAACAGCAATGCGATCAGCAAACGTCCGACAAATGCGACTATTGCAGCAAACCAACGCATATGAATTCTCCTTCGCAGCGCTTATGGCTTACAGTTTTGCCAGAGTCACACCCTTTTGCTTCATATATTTGCCCGACCGGTCGGCATAGCTGATTTCGCAAGGCTCATTGCCCTTGAGGAACAGGAACTGGCAAGCGCCTTCATTTGCATAGATTTTGGCGGGCAGGGGGCTGGTATTGGAAAATTCCAGGGTCACATGACCTTCCCATTCCGGTTCCAGCGGCGTGACGTTGACGATGATTCCGCAGCGGGCGTAGGTCGACTTGCCGAGGCAGATAACCAGTACATCGCGCGGTATCCGGAAATATTCGACCGTCCGGGCCAGCGCGAAGCTGTTCGGCGGAATGATGCAGCAGTCGGTTTTCCGGTCGACGAAGCTGTTTTCAGTAAAATTTTTCGGATCAACGATCGCATTGTCGACATTGGTAAAAACCTTGAACTCATCCGACACCCGGGCGTCATAGCCATAGGATGAGAGACCATAGCTGATGCAGCCATCCTTTTTCTGCGCCTCGACAAACGGTTCAATCATGCGGGTGTGTTTCGCTTCGTTGCGAATCCAGCGGTCGGATAAAATGCTCATTTCGGTTTCCTGTTGATGATCATGGGCGCACTACGTTCCAGTTTATCGGGCCGTCAACCCCGCTGATCCGGCGCATGTCGGACGCGCGCCACATCACCCATGGTTTGGTGGCATAGTCGGGCGGGAAAAAATTGGCCTCGAGCCAGAAGGTCCGGTCGATCCCGCTGCTGATATTGTAAAGTTCCTCAAACTCTTTCGATACCGCAAGGATAGCCGGCTTCTCGCTATGGGCCTCGATCTGGTTGAGAAACATATTGAGTTCGCTGAGCACCAGCGCGCGGCCAGGGCGGTCTCCGCAATCATTGTCGAAGGCCAGGCGGACAGCGGGCGGCAGCATATTCTCTCCGCGCGGGACGGTGGTGACAAACATCGTCGCCTGATCCGTCGCCAGACGACAGAGCGAATAATTGTGGAGCGCGCCATAGCGTATCCCGGACTCCCGGGCACCCGTCATGTTGGTGGCGAATTTCGGATCCCGTTTGACCCCGTCTGTGGCCTGAATATAAGCAAAATCGACACCCGTCGCACCGGCAACATGCCAGATGATATCGCCATGGCTTGCGTCGACCGAAATTCCCTGCACCGGATATTGGTCCCGCGCAGGCGCCCAGCTGACGGCGATGTTGCGCAGAATGATGGCGATGATCAGCAACACGACCGCAATCGTGGCGAGGCCTATTATTGTTTTTCTAATCTCTCGGTTGGCCACTCTGTTTCCCTGATACGCAGCGGAGGAATCACTCAATTTTTGATATGCAATACACAGATCAATGTGAAGAGCCGCCGCGCGGTCTTGAAGTCAACCTCGATCTTGCCTTCCAGCCGCTCGACCAGCAGTTCCGCGCCCTGATCGTGGACGCCGCGCCGTGCCATGTCGATGGTTTCGATTTCGGCCGCGCTTGCCTTGCGGATCGCCTGATAATAGCTGTCGCAAATCGCAAAATAGTCCCGGATAGGCCGCCGAAAACGACCAAGCGCAAGGATCAGCGTCTCGAGCGGCTCGCCATTTTCTCGGCTAATGGAAATTACCAGTCGGCCTTCCTGCACACTGAGGTGGAGCTGATACGGCCCGGCATAGCCGTCGGCATGCTGTTTGAGCGGTTTGAAATAATTTTCTTCGATCAGATCGAAGATCGCGATTCGCCGTTCCTGTTCGATATCGGCGTTGCGCCACAAAATCGTGGCCTCGTCGAGAGCGACGGATATGATGCGCGGATCGGACATTGCGCCCTGTTGCCGGAGCGCCGGTCTCAGGACAAGGGCTTTTGCAGCGCAGCATCACCGGAAAATTCTTTTCCACAGGACTGTCCCCCGAACTTTACGAAATTTTTCGCTCGGCCTCTTGCCCTGAATCGATTCAGGGTCAATGAAGCGCCATGGCCGAATTAATGCGTTTCGAGAATGATGAACATGAAGAGCAGCGCCTGCCGCGCAATGTCGAGGCAGAGGCGACTTTTCTGGGTGCGCTGTTGATCGACAATCGAGTCGCGGAAGACGTGCAAATCCGGCTGCGACCGGAACATTTTTACGAACCCCTGCATGGCCGTATCTACGAACAGGCGCTCAAACTGCTGGACAAGAATATGGTGGTCACGCCGGTGACGCTGAAGCCCTATTTTGAGTCGGACGAGGCGATGAAGGCGCTTGGCGGACCGTCCTACCTGGCGAAACTGACCGGCGACGGTGCGGGTTTGATCGGTGCCCGTGATTTTGCCGACCAGATTTACGATCTGGCCTTGCTGCGGGAACTGGTCAGCGTCGGGCGGACCCTGGTGGAAAGCGCGCTCGATACCAGCGAGACGGTCGATCCGAAAGAACAGATTGAGGAAGCGGAAACGGCGCTCTACCGGGTGTCCGAAGGTGAAGCGCAGGAAGGAGGCGTCCGGTCGTTCCTGCAGGCGTCGACCGAAGCCCTGACCAATGTCGAGCGGGCATTCAACAGCGGCGGCAAGGTGTCGGGCATCACCACGGGCCTGACCGATATAAACGCCAAAATGGGTGGCCTGCATCGCAGCGATCTGCTCATTCTGGCCGGTCGTCCGGGTATGGGCAAGACATCGCTGGCCACCAACATCGCCTTCAACGCCGCCAATCGCTATCGGCGGGACATGGAAGACGGGATCGCCCCGGAAGATTCACTGGGTGCCAAGACGGCGTTTTTCAGCCTGGAAATGTCGGCGGATCAGCTCGCCACCAGAATCCTGTCAGAGCAGGCCGAGATCAGCTCGGAAAAACTGCGTATGGGGTCGATCAGCCGGGACGAAATGCACCGGCTGGCGATGGCCTCGCGGGAATTGCAGGATCTGCCGCTGTTTATCGACGATACGCCGGCGCTGACCATTGCGGCGCTGCGGACACGCGCGCGGCGGTTGCAGCGGCGTCAGGGTATCGGGTTGATCGTGGTTGATTATCTACAGCTGCTGCAAGGCTCGGGCAGGGCCAATGACAATCGGGTCAACGAAATCTCGGAAATCAGTCGGGGCCTGAAGACGCTGGCAAAGGAACTGCAAGTGCCGGTGATGGCGCTGTCACAGCTGAGCCGTGCGGTGGAAAGCCGGGAAGACAAACGGCCGCAACTTTCCGATCTGCGCGAATCCGGTTCGATCGAGCAGGATGCGGATATCGTGATGTTCATTTTCCGCGACGAATATTACCATCTCGCGATCAAGCCCGATCAGCCCGACGGCAACTCGACGCCGGAACAGATCGCCAAATATTCCGCATGGGAAACCGATCATCAGAGCAAGGTTAACAAGGCCACGGTCATCGTCGCCAAAAACCGCCAGGGTTCGACCGGCAATATCAACCTCAGCTTCCTCAGCGAGTTTACGAAATTTGGTGATCTGGCTTATGGGGACGGGCCGGAGGAATATTAGACCGGGTTTGTCCGTCTGAAAACCGCCGTTTCCAGCGAAAACCGTTGCTAGAAAATCGGATCATTCACACCGCTATCGTCCACATCCGGCAAGGGTGTCACATCTTCGTGAATCCCGCATTCGGACTTGTCCCAGCCCCGCCAGCGCCCGGCACGCGGGTCCTCGCCCGGCAGCACCTTGGATGTGCAGGGCGCGCAGCCAACCGAGAGATAGCCCTCTGCCTCCAGCGGGTGGCGCGGCAGATCATGCTCCTCGAAATAGGCTTCGAGATCGTCCTTGATCCAGTCGCCCAGCGGATTAATTTTCAGGCGCCCATCGTCGATCTCGAACCGCGGGATATTGTTGCGGGTCACCGACTGGAACGCCTTGCGCCCGGAAATCCAGCTGTTGAGTCCGGCCTTGGCGCGGGCCAGGGGTTCGACCTTGCGGATCTCGCAGCAGCCATCCGGGTCGTAGGACCAGCGCAGGCCGTTTTCGTCTTTTTCCGCCAGCACCGCAGCATCGGGTTCGACAGTATTGCTGTTCTTGATGCCCAGTGTCCGGATCAGCGTCTCGCGATATTCCAGCGTTTCGGGAAACATCTTGAGGGTATCGACAAAGGTTACCGGAATGGTCGGATCAACCGTCGCGATCAGATGCAGCAGGACCGCGCTTTCGGTACCGAAGGACGAAACCACCGCGACTTCGCCCAGTTCGCGCTCATCGAACAGGGTCTTGAGCATGGCCGATGTGCCGACGCCTTCAAAGCGCCGGTTCAGCGCGTCGGCATCGGCCTGGGTAAAATCGGGGCGAACATCGATCGTATCGATTTTGCGTGCTGGCTCACCCATGACGCAATTTCCAGATCGGAACCGCATCGTCGGCCGCGGATTGATAGACATATTCGTAGCGGTTCAGGGATTCGTCGACGACCCCGGGATCGAGTGGACTGTTGGGCGCGAAGCTGTCGAAGCCGCAGCGACGCATGTGCCAGATCTGGTCGACCAGAACGTCGCCGACAGCACGGATTTCACCCTCATAACCGGCTTCCCGCAAAATCCGGGCGGAACTGTATCCGCGACCGTCGCGAAACCGGGGAAAATCGATGACGACCAGCGCCACCCGGTCGAGATGGGGAATCAGTTCCCGGGCATCATCTCCAGCCTCGATAAGCACCGCGCTTGAATTGGCCTGATCGACGAAAGAAGAGATGGTCACAACCGGCTCCATCGGGGCATCGTCATCCCGGAATCGCAAAATATCAGTCATAGAGGGCCTCCTTGAACGGGGCCATGCCGACCCGGCGGTAGGTGTCGAGAAAACGCTCTCCCTCTTCCCGCAGTTCCTTGTATTTGGAGACGGTAGTCTCGACGGCATCGACGATTCCGTCCTCGTCGAAACCGGGGCCGGTTATCTTGCCGAGACTTGCGTCTTCGGCTCCCGACCCGCCGAGCAATAACTGGTAGTTTTCGGTGCCTTTGCGGTCCACGCCCAAAATGCCGATATGTCCGGAATGATGATGACCGCATGCATTGATGCAGCCGGATATTTTTAACTTCAGTTCGCCCAGGTCGCGCTGGCCTTCGCCATCGGCAAAGCGCTCCGCAATTTTCTGGGCGACCGGGATCGAGCGTGCATTTGCCAGACTGCAATAATCCAGGCCGGGGCAGGCGATGATATCGCTGATCAGATCGAGATTGGCCGGAGCCAGGCCCGCTGCGTCAAGCTTTTGCCAAAGCGCATAGAGGTCCGACTTTTTGACATGGGCGAACACAATGTTCTGTGCGTGGGTTACGCGCAGTTCGTCAAAACTATATTGTTCCGCGAGATCGGCCATCAGATCAATCTGTTCGGCCGAGGCGTCGCCGGGGATTCCCTTGACCGGTTTCAGGCTGATATTGGCGATGGCATAGCCGGGATGCTTGTGCGGCCTGACATTCTGGTCGACCCAGATTTTGAAATCGGGATCGTTCAGGTCTATTTCTTGCGCTGCGTTATCGTCGAACGCGGGTGGTTCAAAATAGGAGGCAATGCGCTCCAGTTCCTTGCGAGGGATATCCGAAGCATTGGGCAGAATTTCCTGCCATTCGGCTTCGATCCTCTCGCGCATTTTATCCGCGCCCCATTGATGGACAAGAATTTTGATGCGTTGTTTGTGGATATTGTCGCGTCTCGCCCAGCGGTTCCATACCCGCAGCACGGCCTCGGTATAGCTGAACATCTGGTCCACCGGCAGGAAGTCCCGGATTAAAGGAGAAACGAAGGGAGTCCGGCCCATGCCGCCGCCGACATAGACTTCGAATCCGAGCTCCCCGTCATCGTTGCGCTTCAGCTTGAAGCCGAGATCGTGCAACCGCATGGCCGCCCGATCCTCGTCACTGGCGATGACCGCAATCTTAAATTTGCGGGGCATATAGCTGAATTCCGGATGGAAGCTGGTGGCCTGCCGGATAAGCTCCGCATAGGGGCGCGGGTCTATGATCTCATCAGCGGTCGCGCCAGCATATTGATCCGATGACACATTGCGAATGCTTTCGCCGCTGGTCTGGATCGCATGCATTTCGACGGTCGCCAGATCGGCAAGGATGTCAGCAGCCTGTTCAAGCTTGATCCAGTTATACTGGATGTTCTGCCGCGTGGTAAAATGCCCATATCCACGGTCATATTTCCGCGCGATTGTTGCCAGCATCCGGGTCTGGCGCGAATTGAGCGTGCCATAGGGAATGGCGACGCGCAGCATATAGGCGTGCAATTGCAGATAGAGACCGTTTTTCAGCCGCAACGGTTTGAACTGGTCTTCGGTCAGTTCGCCTGCGATCCGCCGATTTGCCTGATCGCGAAATTCTGCAACCCGGGCGTCGACCATTTTCTGGTCATATTTGTCATACTGATACATCGTTAAATTACCCATTCACCGGCGTCGGGATCGGCCGGTTTTAATGTCAGGTCGGGACGGACGGTTGGACCAAGCGCACGCACCCGATCCTTGATATGGCCCGGACGCGGGCCTTCATCCGTCAAATCTGCGTCGATTATATAAGGCGTGTTGACCCGCCGGGCGGCTTCTTCGCGGTGGAGTATTGCTTCGCCGTGTTCACCGACATCGGCAGCGTCCTTGACAAAGCGTGACCAGTCGAGACCGGTCCACCAGATAACCTCGCCGGTCTTGAGATCATTTCCGGTCAATATATTCATGCGGCGACTCCCACAATTTGAGCCAATGCCCGAAACCTGTCTTCGGCGTCGCCATATCTGGCGACTTCCCCGACGATGAGCAGGGCAGGGCTCTGAACCTGCTCGCGGCGTACCAGATCGCCGAGGTCGGTCAGCAGGGTCCGGAGCGCACGAAAATTGTCGCGCGTGCCGTTTTCCAGCACCGCCACCGGAAGGTCGGGTGCCGCGCCGTCGGCGATCAGCTTTTCGACAATGGCTTCGGCATTGGCTACGCCCATGTAGATGACCAGCGTACGACCTTTGCCCGCAAGCCCGGACCAGTTCTGGTCGGAAAGGCCCTTGCACTGGCCGGCCACAAAGGAAACCGCACTCGACGCATCACGATGGGTGAGGGGCATCCTCGCCTGCGCGGCACAGCCGAGCGCAGCGCTGATCCCCGGCACGACTTCGACCTCGACGCCAGCAGCAATGCAGTCGTCCGCTTCTTCGCCGCCGCGCCCGAAAATGAAGGGATCGCCGCCCTTCAGCCGTACGACCAGATGGCCCTTGGTGGCTTCGCTGATCAGGATATTGTTGATCTGGTCCTGCGAAACGCTGTGCAGGGAGCGTTTCTTGGCCACCGAGATGCAGCGCGCCGCTGGCGATGCCATATCCAGAATTGCGCGGCTGACCAAGCCGTCGTGGATGATTACATCAGCCTGTTCCAGCAGTTTAGCGGCTTTCAAAGTGAGCAGTTCGGGGTCCCCGGGACCAGCGCCGACCAGAAAGACCTTACCCGACGGGATGGCCCTGTTTGAAATTTTTTCCATGCATGTGATATGCGCGCATCGCCCGGATTGTTCAAAACAGAAGTTTTTGGGGGCGCCTAAGCTCAGCTATTTGGCGAGCGTGGGTTCCGCTCTACCGGTGACTTACTCATCCTTGAGGCCGATGCCAATTGACGCTTTGAGTTGTTCGGATTCCAGCGAAACCACCGGATAGGCACAATAATCGGCTGCATAATAAGCGCTGGGTCGATGATTGCCCGACAAGCCGATACCGCCAAACGGGGCTTCGGACGAGGCGCCGACGGTCATCTTGTTCCAGTTCACAATGCCGGCGCGGCTATTGGACCAATATTGGTCATATTGTTGGGTCGTCCCGCCGATCAGGGCAGAGGATAATCCATAGCGAGTGTTGTTTGCCTCGGCGATGGCTTCCTCGAAATCACTGACCCGGATAACCTGCAGGATCGGTCCGAACAATTCGATATCCGGGCGTTCCGGAAGGTCGGTGACATCGATGATCCCGGGTGTGAGAAAGGGGCGGCCATCGATCGGTCTGGCCATATGTTTGATCGGTTTGCCGCCATGGCTCATCAGGGCCAGGAAGCTTTCGGTCAGGCCATCGGCCGCTTCGTTGTCGATAACCGGACCCATGAACGGCGCCGGGCTGGCAAAGGGTTCGTCGATGATCAGACGATCTGCGATACGCTTCACTTCGCGGACAACGCTGTCGTAAAGCGCGTCCTTCACGATCAGACGGCTGGCGGCGGAGCAACGCTGGCCCGCCGTCAGAAAGGCCGACTGCACAATCAGGATCGCTGCGCTGTGGATATCTTGCGTATCCCAGGCAATGATAGGGTTGTTGCCGCCCATTTCCAACGCCAGGATCTTTTCCGGTCGTGATGCAAACTGGCGGTTCAGTGCAATGCCGGTGCGGGCGGAGCCGGTGAACAAAACGCCGTCCAGTCCGTCATTGGCGGTTAACTGCTTGCCGGTTTCTGGCCCGCCGTGCAAAATATTGACAACGCCAGGAGGGAGTCCGGCCTTTTCAAAAGCGTCGATGAGATATTGACCGACGGCAGGCGTCTTCTCCGACGGTTTGAAAACAATCGTGTTACCGGCAATCAGAGCCGGAACAATATGTCCATTGGGCAGATGAGCCGGAAAATTATAGGGACCAAGCACAGCGAGAACACCATGCGGCTTGTGGCGCAAGGCGGTGCGCGTATTGGGCTGACTCGGCAATTGGCGTTGCGGCGTGCGATCGGCAAAGGCTCTTACCGAAATGTCGACCTTCTTTACGACGGAATCCACTTCTGTTCGGGATTCCCACATCGGCTTGCCGGTTTCGCGTGAAATCAGTTCGGCCAGTTCATCGCCGTTGTTACGGATTTGGTTGGCATAACGCCGTAGCGCCTCGATGCGTTTGACCACAGCAGTAGCCGCCCAGCCGGGCCATGCTTCCCGTGCGCTGGCCACCACCGCGTCGGCGTCTCCACTGGTGCCGGTCCATAAGGTAGCTCCGGTTGCTGGTTCTGTTGATATCAGGTCGCTCAAAATTGCCTCTGTTTTCCACGCATAACTTGTACAAAATTCGCGTATATGGACTTCTCTCTTGATAGATCATAGCCCCAAAAGAACCAGAGTCATCCCGGTTAACAGTTTTGTCAGGATTCTGGCTGGCAGGAAGCCTTTCAACCGTTACGCAGTGCCGCGCCCATATCACGGATATCCTTTATTTTCCCAGATAATATATTCCAATCATCATGTTCTGTGATGGCCGCCCAGATTGATTCCACCTCGTCGATATGCATCGAACAGGGTACAGATTCTTGCCAGTACCGGCTGACTGGCTTTCGCGTGCGCGCACGATCGGCGATCAACCTGCGGAAATCGGAAAATTCAACCGAATCCTCATCCGGTTTCGCCAGATCCTCGGTTTTGCTCCAATCGAAGAAAAACTGGTCGATAGGAATCGTTTTCTCCGCCAATCCCTTTTCTGCAGCGACAACCAGATTGCGATCGGCGTCGAAACCTGCGGACTTGACCCCGAGCCGCCAACAAAAATGCTCGGTGAAGGCCTTGCCATAGGCCTTGGGGAACTCTTCCAGCGTCGCAACCAGCGGATCGCTGTCCGCGATCAGACGAAGGGCGCTGGCAAATTGGGCAAGATTCCAGTGCAGCGCTTCCGGCTGCCGGGCAAAGCAATATAATCCTTCATGGTCGAAATAGGCAGCGGTAAAGCCCGGCTCCCAATAGGGCGTGAAGCGCCAGGGTCCGTAATCAAAGCTTTCGCCGGTAATATTGATATTGTCGGTATTGAGCACGCCGTGGACGAAACCGGCGGTCATGTAGGCTCCGGCGAGCTTGGCGACTTCGTGCGCAACTCTGGCGAACAGTTCCGTTGCGGGATCGTCGGTCTGCGCGCCGCCATAATATTGATCCAGACAATATCTGACGAGCCGGTGCATCAGCGCTTCATCTTTTTCGTACGCGATGCGCTGGAACGTGCCGATCCGGATATGACCATGACTCAGTCGGGTCATCACGGCGGACCGGGTCGGCGAAGGTTCGTCGCCGCGCGTCAGTTGTTCGCCGGTTTCGACAACCGAAAAGGTTTTCGACGTGTTGACGCCGAGCGCTTCGAGCATTTCGGTCGCCAGGATTTCCCGGACCGCGCCCTTCAGGGTTAGCCGACCATCACCGGTTCGGCTCCACGGGGTTGTTCCCGACCCCTTGGTGGCAAGGTCCATAAGGCGCTTTTCATGGTCGCGCAGTTGAGCGAACAGAAAGCCGCGGCCATCGCCTATTTCCGGATTGTAGGTGCGAAACTGGTGTCCGTGATAGCGTAGCGCCAGCGGCGGGTTCAGGTTGTCGGCAAGCGGCTCGAATTTTCCGAAATGGGACAGCCAGTCCGCTTCGTTCAGGTCGTGCAGTCCGACGCTTTGGGCCCAGCGGTCATTTCTGAACCGTAGAATATGGTCGGGAAAGTCGGCGGCCACCACCGGATCGCCGATCTTGTCGCCCAGGCGGGTGATTTGTACATCGGGCTGATAGACGGTCGCGCGCGGTTCGGGTTGCGGTTTATATGGCATTTTCAGACAGTGGCGGCTAATCGATTGCGCAGCAAGAGGGAAGACAAGGCCAGAAGTAGCATGAGCGAAGAAAAATCTTATCAGGATGTTTACTGGGAATCCGATGACGGGCTGAAATTGCACGCTTTCGACTATCCTTCGGAGAGCGGCAAAACGCCGGTCATCTGCGTACCGGGATTGACACGCAATGCCCGCGATTTTCGCCATCTGGGCACTCGCTTTCATGGTGGGCGCCGGATCATCATGCTGGATCTGCGCGGCCGCGGTATGAGTGAATATGCCAAGGACAGCAGCACCTATAATCCGAGACAATATGTATCTGATATCATAAGCTTGATGGATGAGCTGGACATCCCGAAAGCGGTCTTTTTCGGCACCTCGCTGGGCGGTATTGTAACGATGATGATGGCCAAGATGCACCCCGCGCGCGTCGCCGGTGCGCTGTTGAACGACATCGGCCCGGAACTCGATCAAAAGGGACTGGACCGGATTGCTTCCCAGGTCGGGCAGGGGAGGAGTTTTGACACATGGGCGCACGCCGGACGCGATATGGCGGAAAACAGCAGCGATATATTCCCGGATTTCACGTTGAAGGACTGGATTGCTTTCGCCAAAAATGTCTACCGGATGAACAGTTCCGGCCGGATCAAACTGGATTATGACATGAAAATTGCGGAGCCTTTCAACAGCAAGGGCGGTGGCAGCGGAGCCTTGTGGAATGCACTGGAGCATATGAAAGATATTCCGACTCTCATCCTGCGCGGTGAACTGTCCGATCTGTTCAGCGAGCGGGTTGCCGGCCAGATGCTCGACAAGCTGGACAAGGCCGATCTGGTGACGGTCCCGCGCGTAGGTCACGCTCCAACGCTGAAGGAACCCGCCTCGCTTGACGCGATCAGCCAATTGCTCCACCGCATTGACTGAATATTTTTAGACAGCCGAACATGACAATCGCATGAAGCCAGCAAAAATCCTGCATCTGCACAGCACGTTCAATCTGGGCGGCAAGGAAGCGCGGGCGGTCAGGCTGATGAACCATTTCGGCTCAGCTGCCGACCATGTCATATTGTCTGCGCAACCGGAAAGCCTGTCCGCTCGCGATGCGATTGATCCCGGGATCAAGGTGGCATTTCCGACAGACGCGCCGGCGCTGGCGGGAAAGCCATCGCTGAAGCGCTATCGCGAATTTGTCAGCTATTTTCGCCGGTTTGATCTGATCCTGTCCTATAATTGGGGCGCGATGGATGGTGTGATGGCAAGAACGCTTTTTTCCCGTGCGGGAGGTCTGCCGCCGCTGATCCATCATGAAGACGGGTTCAACGAGGACGAGCATATAAAGCTCAACCGGAAGAGAAACTGGTTCCGCAAATTTGCTCTCGGTGATGCGCGGGCACTGGTGGTGCCGTCGGAACAATTGGTACGGATTGCCAGAGATGTCTGGAAGCAGCCAGAGCAGAAAATTCACCGCATCCCCAACGGTATTGACGTAAAGCGGTTTGAAAAAACGCCGCAACGGGGCGCTCTGCCCGGTTTCATCAAGCGTGAAGGGGAAGTCATAGTCGGAACGGTGGCAGGGCTGCGGGCGATCAAGAATCTGCCGCGTCTGGTGCGGGCCTGTGCTGCAGCGGGCGACAATGTCCGGTTGGTGATCGTCGGTGAAGGGCCGGAAAAAGAAATGATAATGGCAGAAGCCGCGCGCGTCGGTCTGGGCGAACGCTTGCTGATGCCGGGATTTATCCCCCATCCGGCGCGCTATATCGGCCTGTTTGACATTTTTGCCCTGTCATCCGACAGCGAACAATTTCCGATTTCCCTGATCGAGGCGATGGCCGCTGGTTTGCCGGTTGCAGCGACGGACGTGGGCGATATCAAATCAATGGTATCGCAGGCCAATCAGGGCTTTATCAAGCAGCTGGACGACGAAGCCAGATTTGCCGAATCCCTGACGACTTTGATCCAGCACAAGCAATTGAGAGAGGATCTGGGCATGCAGAACCGGCTGAAAGCCCAAGCGGAATATAATGAACGCAAGATGCTGGGCCGTTATGGCTTGCTCTACGGTCATGCGTTGGGGAGGGCCGATTTCGGCGTCGCTAAATAACATATTTCATAACAGAGTTTTTTCGAGCATTTTCGTCAGCCGCCGTCTATATCGACATTTGAGGAATATAGGAGATTTCATTGTTCAAGGGCTTAAAGCCCATCCAGTATAACGGCCAGGAAGTTTGGCCGTTGATCGAGGGTGGAAAAGGTGTCGCAGCCACCAATCACGCGAGTTCGGGAGCCTGGGCTGCCGCGGGCGGTATTGGAACGGTATCCGCAGTCAATGCGGACAGCTATGACGAGCATGGCAATGTCATCCCGCAAATCTATCACGGTCGCAAACGAGAAGAGCGGCATCAGGAACTGATCCAGTATGCGATCGACGGTGCGGTTGCGCAGGTCACCAAGGCGTACGAAATTTCCAACGGCAACGGTGCGATCAATATTAACGTCCTGTGGGAAATGGGTGGCGCGCAACAGGTGCTCGAAGGCGTGCTCGAACAAACCAAGGGCATGGTCGCGGGCGTCACCTGCGGTGCCGGCATGCCCTACAAGCTGTCCGAAATTGCCCAGCAATATGGCGTGAATTATCTGCCGATCATCAGCTCAGCTCGCGCCTTCCGGGCGCTGTGGAAGCGGGCCTATAAAAAAGTTCCGGACTTGATGGCGGCGGTGGTCTACGAAGATCCGTGGCTGGCCGGCGGTCATAACGGCCTGTCCAATGCGGAAGATCCAAGAAAACCGGAGGATCCCTATCCCCGGGTCAAGGATTTGCGCGATACGATGCGCGCAGAGGGCATAGCCGACAGCGTACCGATCATCATGGCGGGCGGTGTCTGGCATCTGCGCGACTGGGAAGACTGGATCGATAGCGAAGAATTGGGCCAGATTGCATTCCAGTTCGGCACCAGACCGTTGCTGACCAGAGAAAGCCCGATTCCGCAAAGCTGGAAGAGCGAGCTGACCAAGATCAAGGAAGGGGATATTCTCCTCCACAAATTCTCGCCAACCGGTTTTTACAGTTCTGCGGTGCGCAACGAATTTCTCCGTAGTCTGGAAGCGCGGTCGGAACGCCAGATTCCCTATTCGACAGAGAAAGCGGGTGAGCATACCCATCAGCTGGACGTCGGCATCAGGGGCAAGAATTTCTGGGTGACCCGCAATGACCTGCTCCGTGCCCGCGAGTGGGATGGCCTCGGTTTCACCATGGCGATGAAAACACCCGATAACACGCTGATTTTTGCCAGTCCCGAAGAATCCAAAATGATCCGCAAGGATCAGGCGGATTGCATGGGCTGCCTGTCGCATTGCGGTTTTTCGGCGTGGAAGGATCATGACAATCACAGCACCGGACGTCTCGCCGACCCGCGCAGTTTCTGCATCCAGAAAAGCCTGCAGGAAATCGTCCATGGCGCACCGGTCGAGGAACATCTGATGTTTGCCGGCCATGGCGCCTATAATTTCGGGACCGATCCGTTCTATTCCAACGGCTTTGTGCCGACGGTTAAACAATTGGTGGATCGCATATTGACCGGGGATTAAGTTGGAAAATTTTACAATGGATAGTTTTTAATCAATGACCGTGTCAGTTCCCGACATCAAAAACCTATGGTCACTCGCCGGAGGGAGATGTTCAAATCCGGAGTGTCGAGATAAACTAATAACTGCTTCTGCCAAGGGAGATCTAGTCAATACGGGAGAAATGGCTCACGTCATCGCTAAGCATGAAGCGGGACCGCGAGGCCAAATTGGTGGGGGGAACGACAGCTATGAGAATCTCATTCTTCTTTGTCCTACTTGTCATACAAAAATCGACAAAAACCCTGAGGACTATTCTTGCGAACAGCTTTTCGATTGGAAAGAGGGCCGTGAGCGAGAAGTAGTCGAAGCAGGTCAAGCATTACAATTTTCAAGTTTCGATGATCTAAAAAAATTGACCAGTGCTTTGTTAGCAGAGAACAAAATCGTGTTTGACACTCTTGGTCCTAAATCTGAAATTGCTGACGCCGATCCAGGTTCTGACGCATTCACAGTCTGGGACGCCCGAAAAAATGATACTATTTTACCAAACAATCGATCGCTCGTTTCTAACATTCAGAATAACCAGCAATTGTTGGATAACGACCAACTTGAGGCATTTGTAATGTTCAAAGTGCACGCAAAAGCGTTTGAGGATCAACAAATAGCTCGAACTGACTATTATCCTCAATTTCCTGCTATATTTGCTGAGAGGTTTGGATAAATGACAATAGCTGGCGACCCGTGGGACGTAAATTTTTCGCGAACCACGTTCTTGATGCGGATTCTTGACGGACATGAGAATGTTAGAAAGTATAGTCGTTCGCAGGACATATATTTCGAGATCGAACGGATAAATCAACGGGACACTATTTGGCTGCTAGGTTGTGACGAATATGCATTAAGTCTCGCCGTTTCAATGCGTGCAATCCAGGACTTCGATCCATTGAATATCATTTTTATTGGCGGAAACTGGAATGGCTATTCCCAAGCCGCCAAAGAATACTGCACAGAACGTCACATAGGTGTGTTTAATGCCTCAGAAATTAGTGGAGGGCTGTGGTCCGACGAATATTGGGATTATGCGCAAAAAGATGACAAAGGAAATCGCGAGTATCATTACCGAGGTTGAAATCGACGCTATATATGGTTTCGGTTCCTTCTTTCGAAGCGATGTTTTTAGCGATATCGATATCGTGATTGTTTGCAATTCAAAGATTGAAAAACTGGCAGATACTCACCGAAAAATCGGCGGTTTACTAGGTTTTATATCATCCAAAATTGGAATTCCAATAGACTTTACCCTGCTCACTCATCGCGAATTTGACTCGCGTCTTCTTCGTGAACATGATGCATTGATTAGATTGGCATGAATCTCCATACTTAATCCAGGTCCCACGCCCGTTCGCCATGGGTGGAAATATCCAGGCCATCGCGTTCGTCATCTTCGCTGACCCGCATCGGCAGGATGAAGCTGATGCCGAAACCGATGATCGCCGTGGCGACCGCCGACCAGATGGCGACCGCGCCGACACCGATCAACTGGGCCACAAACTGGCTGCCAAAGGCCATGCCTTCGTCATAGCCGGTTCCGCCAAAACCTTCGGAGATGAACAGCGCGAGCATCAGGGTTCCGAGCATGCCGCCGATACCGTGGACCGCGAAGACATCGAGACTGTCGTCTATCTTGAAGCCGTTTTTCACCAGACCGACGGCCATGAAACAGGCCGTAGAGGCCGCCGCGCCGATAATGATCGACGCGCCGGGGCCGACAAAGCCAGCCGCCGGGGTGATTGTTGCGAGTCCGGCAATGGCACCGGTGGCGACGCCGACGGCGGTTGATTTTCCCACCTTGAACTTCTCGATCAATATCCAGACCAGTGCTGCCGTAGATGCGGCTATATGGGTGTTGAGGATCGCAGCCGATGCATTGTCACTCGCGGTCAGTGCGGAACCACCGTTGAAGCCGAACCAGCCGACCCAGAGCATTGCGCCACCGGCGACGGTCAGGGCGGGGCTGTGGGGCAACATCAGGGTTTTCGGCCAGCCCATGCGCCGGCCGAGCATGATCGCGACGACCAGTGCGGACACGCCTGCGGTCGTGTGAACGACAATACCACCGGCAAAATCGAGTACGCCGAGATTGCTGAGCCAGCCACCACCCCACACCCAGTGGGTTACCGGTGCATAGACCACCAGCAGCCAGAGCGCGGAAAAGGCAATTACCCAGCCAAAGCGCGCACGTTCGACCCAAGCGCCGACCATCAGCGCCGGCGTGATCACCGCGAATGTCATCTGGAACATGGCAAAAGCGGATTCGGGGATCGCGGTCCCTTCCCGGACATTGCCGAGATTTCCGAGCATCCAGTTGAGGCCGTTGCCGAGGAAGCCGTTGGTGACACTGCCGAAAGCCAGTGTGTAACCGACAATAATCCACAAAACCGAACAAATGCCGACCACCGCCATGCACTGTATCAGAACCGACAGGAAATTCTTGGCGCGGACAAGGCCGCCATAGAACAGAGCCAATCCGGGCAAGGTCATCAGCAGGACCAGCGCACTGGACGTCAATATCCAGGCGGTGTCGCCGCTATTGGCGACATCGGTAGTGGCAGGATCCAGGACCTGCTGGGCATGGAGCGGCGAAACTGCCCAACCGGCCGCCAACAACATGCCCAAGGATTTGACCGGATATTTCATGATGTCCCCCCGCAGCGATAATCTTATTATGTCTGTTCGCGCGCGCGAATCAGATCGTACGAAATTTCTAGTCGAGACCAGTGGGGGACTCAACGGAAAGCTCAAACCCAGCCGTCGAGCACCTGATCCGGCGGGCGGTGACCGTCGGCCCACACGCGGATATTGGTTATCACCCGCTCGCCCGATGCCTCGCGGCCCTCGAACGTCGCGCTGCCCATGTGCGGAAGCAGCACGGTGTTCTTAAGCGTCAGAAAACGCGGGTCAATATCCGGTTCCCGTTGATAGACATCGAGCCCCGCACCGCCGATAGCTTCGTTCTGCAGGGCCTCGATCAGGGCATTCTCTTCGATCAGATCACCGCGCGCGGTATTGATCAGATAGGTGGAGGGTTTCATCATCCCAATCCGTTTGGCGTTTATCATTTCATGAGTTTCTGCCGTGTGCGGGCAGTGGAGCGTGATGATGTCGCACTCGCTGATCAGATCTTCGAGATCGGTCACAAAGCTGGCCCGCAGCGATTCCTCTACAGCAGGCGGCAGTTGGCGGCGATTATAATAGAAAATGGACAGGCCGAAACCCGAGGCACGACGGGCCACCGCCTGGCCGATACGGCCCATGCCGATGATGCCGAGCTTCTTTCCGCCGATGCAATGACCGAGCATCCCGGATGGCTTCCAGCCTTCCCACTGGCCGGACCGCATCAGCTTGTCACCCTCCGACAGGCGGCGCGGCACCGACAGGATCAGTGCCATGGTCATGTCGGCCGTATCTTCGGTGAACACGCCCGGTGTATTAGTGACCATGATCTTTTTTGCCCGGGCGGCAGCCAGATCGATGTGATCGACACCGGCACCAAAGCTCGCGATCAGGCGCAGCCGGTCTGGTGCATTATTGATCATTTCTGCATCAATCTGGTCGGTCACGGTGGGTACCAGCACATCGCAATCCGCCATCGCCGCGATCAGGTCCTCGCGGGAAAAGGGAGTGTCCGCGTAATTGGGCACGGCATCGAACAGTTCGCACATGCGATTCTGATTGGCGTCCGCCAGTTCGCGGGTAATGATGACACGGGGGTTAGCGGGGCGCGGTGAGTCTGGCATAGGCCATCGCTATGCCTGAAATTTGGTTCAGGTCAAGCAGGCGGCGCTTGAAGCGGGCCTAACTTTCGGGCTATGCCGGGATCAATCGGGGAATGAGTAACCAATCATCATGCGTATTCTGGCTTTCTTGCTCATAGCGATTTCGGGTCTGTCCCTGTCAGCGCCTGCTGCGGCACAGCAAGAGCCGCCCTACTGGGCATCCATCGATGAGCCCGAGGCGCGGATGCGTACCGGTCCCAGCACCGAATATCCGACCATGTGGATCTATAAACGCGAGAAACTGCCGGTGAAAATCCTGGCGCGTTACAAGGCATGGCGCAAGGTCGAGGATCATGAAGGCACGCAAGGCTGGATGCACGCGCGTCTGCTCAGTGCGTCGAGAACCGGACTGGTGCTGGCGACCAGCGGCAAGCCGGTCGCGATGCGCGCGCTGCCCGATGCCAGTGCCAAGATTGTCTGGCGCGCCGAACCCGGCGTGGTCGGCAGCCTGACACTATGCGAGAAGGGCTGGTGCCTGTTCGATGTCACCGGTCGCCGGGGCTATATCAGCATCACCGACGTCTGGGGCGACGAACCGCTGAAATAGATCAGTCGGTCAGTTCCAGCGCCACCGCGGTGGCTTCGCCGCCGCCGATGCACAAAGCCGCCACACCCTTTTTCAGACCGCGCTTTTTCAGCGCCGCGATCAACGTCACCATGATGCGCGCACCGCTGGCACCGATCGGGTGACCGAGCGCGGTCGCGCCGCCGTTGACGTTCAGCTTGTCCCGGCTGATGCCAATATCCTGCATCGCGAACATGGCGACACAGGCGAAAGCCTCGTTCACTTCCCAGAGGTCGACATCGGCAACCGCCCACCCGGCCTTGTCCAGCACTTTCTCGATCGCGCGGACCGGTGCGGTCGTGAATTTGTTCGGTGCATGGGCGTGGGCGGCATGCGCCACGATGCGGGCAACGGGGGTCAGACCTTTGGCTTCCGCCACGCTGGCACGGGTGAGAACCATGGCAGCAGCGCCATCGGAGATTGACGATGCATTGGCCGCGGTGATCGTGCCGTCTTTGGCAAAGGCTGGACGCAGCTGGGGAATCTTGTCGGGATTGCCCTTGAGCGGCTGTTCGTCCTTGTTGACTGTGACGCTGCCCTTGCGGGACTTGACCTCGACCGCGACGACCTCCTCGTCGAAATCATCGCCTTCGACAGCGGCCCTGGCGCGGGCCAGCGACTCAATCGCATATTCATCCTGCGCTTCCCGGGTCAGTTGATATTCGCCAGCGGTTTCCTCGGCAAACGTGCCCATCGCCCGACCCGGTTCATAGGCGTCCTCGAGACCATCGAGAAACATGTGGTCCTTGGCCTCGGTGTGGCCGAGCCGGGCGCCGCTGCGCATCTTGGGCAGCAGATAGGGCGCGTTGGTCATGCTTTCCATGCCGCCGGTGACGATGATGTCGACCGAGCCTGCGGCCAGCGCCTCCGTGCCCATGATTGCGGTCTGCATGCCGGAACCGCACATCTTGTTGACCGTGGTTGCCTCGACCGATTGCGGCAGACCGGCGAATATGGCGGCCTGACGGGCAGGGGCCTGGCCCTGGCCGGCGGACAGGACATTGCCCATATAGATGCGTTCGATATCCGCGCCATCCACTCCGGCGCGCTCGACCGCCGCCTTGACCGCGACGGCACCCAGATGGGGTGCGCTGACGTCGCCGAGCGCGCCTTGCATGCCGCCCATCGGTGTGCGGGCGTAGGAGAGAATGACGATCGGATCGGAACTGGACATGGCTTGGCCTTTCTGGATTGGATGCGCCGCCGGGAGCAAGCGCGACTCTTGGAAGGGACATAGGCGCGGCCTCCGGTTTTTTCAATTGCGTGATTGAATGGCAGGGCTGCCCGTGCCAATCGATTCCGGAAACCTTCTTTGGAGCGCCCGTTGTCCGATTTTCTCTTGCCGGTTGCCGGAGTCCTTCTCGGCCTGATCATGGGGAGCTTCGTGGCGACACTGATTCTGAGATGGCCGGAAGGCCGTTCGGTTATCGCCGGCCGCTCTTCCTGCGACCGTTGCGGGTATCAGTTGCGCTCCCGGGATCTGGTGCCGGTGGCGAGTTTCCTCCTCCAAAAGGGCAAGTGCCGACAATGCGGTGCAACGATTGCCCGGGACCATATCGCGATCGAACTGGCGGCGGCGCTGATTGGTGGCCTTGCGCTTTTTGCTGCGCCCGGCGTGGAAGGGGTGGCAGGCGCGGTTTTTGGCTGGCTCTTGCTGACGCTCGCGGCGCTCGACGTGAAGCACCACTGGTTGCCCGACCGGTTGACCGCGATGCTGGCCGTATCAGGATTGATGGTGTGGCTGATCGGTGTTTCGCCGCCGTTGCTCGACAGGCTGATCGGCGGATTGTCTGGATTTGTCTCACTGACCATCGTGGCTGGACTGTACAGAAAGGTCAGGGGCAGAGATGGTCTTGGCGGCGGCGATCCCAAGATGCTGGGCGGGATCGGCTGCTGGCTGGGCTGGACGGCCCTGCCGCTCGTCATCCTCGGTGCCAGTCTGATCGGCATCCTGACGGCGATATCCTGGCAACTGCGGGGCAAAAAATTGACAACCGACACCGTCCTGCCGTTCGGCAGTCTGTTAGCCGTAGCGGCTTTCCCGCTCTGGCTGTACCAGACGGCGGGCGGTGCTTTGCCTTACTGATAGGCCGATGCTGGCATCTTTGCCGGAAAAAGCCGTTGCCAGCGGATTGCCGGTTCGCTAACAGAGCCTCGATTTCGCTGATCGTCAATCGACGCAGCCAAAGCGCCCCTGTGGTGGAATTGGTAGACGCGCTGCACTCAAAATTGAGTTCTACCTTCGAAAATTAGCCAAAAACCCTTTAATACCAACGGTTTGAGCAAGGACGAGACTTCCAAAAAGACTTACACATGTCTTACACATTTTGGAGTTTCGTTATGAAAGCTGAAAGCTACGCTCTGATGGATGGCGCGCTTCACGTTTATCGGCGTGAGAATAGTCGCTTCTGGCAATGCTCAACCTATCTGGGCAGCCGCAACCATCGGCAGACAACCAAAGAGATCAACCTTGCTGCCGCCAAGGATTTTGCGCGCGACTGGTACATGGAGAAATGCGTAGAGGATCGCCAGCGTAGACGCGGCGTGCTGGCTTTGTTGTCAAATCCTCTCCAGCCGCAAATCACCGAACCTGTTGCCGGACTTGGCCAAGTGGCCGATGGCCGCCTGCGCCGAACGCCAGCTGGTCCCAGTTTCGAGGATGCCGCAAAAGCATTTCTCGATGAGTTCGAGGTTATCACGCAGGGCGAGCGCAATGAGGGATATGTAGAATCGAAGTCGATTCACGTCCGCGTCCACCTCTTGCCATTCTTTGGCGATACCGCGCTCAAGGACATTAACGCGGGCAAGGTGCAAGACTATCGTGTCCACCGCCAGACTTCCCGCCTTGATGTGAAAACCGGTAAGCCGAAGAAACCGGCGCGCGCGACTTTGCACGGTGAAATCGTCACTCTCCGTCAGGTATTGAAAACCGCCAATCGCAAGGGCTGGATTTCCGCAATCCCGGATATGTCAGCGCCATATAAGACATCGGGCAAGCTGGAGCATCGTGCTTGGTTTTCGCCAGAAGAATATAAGTTACTGTACGAGGCTACTCGCGAGCGGGCGAAAAATCCGCCCAAGCCGCGCTGGCGCGAAGTCTGCGAGACCTTTCACGACTATGTATTGTTTATGGGAAATACCGGGCTTCGCCCCGATGAATCGGCACGGATTCAGCTGCGCGACGTCAAGATCGTGGATGATGAATCAACCGGCGAACGTATATTGGAGATTGAGGTGCGCGGGAAGCGGGGTGTCGGCTTCTGCAAATCAATGCCCGGCGCTATCCTGCCGTTCGAGCGCGTTCGTGATCGCAAGCAACTTAAACCAACAGACCCGATATTCGGGAAGACGCCGCGCGAAATGATGAACACCGTTCTTGGCGAGCTCAATCTGAAATTCGACCGCGATGGCCATGTCCGGACCTGCTACAGTTTGCGGCATACCTATATCTGCCTCCGATTGCTCGAAGGCGCAGATATTTATCAGGTCGCCAAGAACTGCCGGACCAGTGTCGAGATGATCGAGAAATATTACGGGCGGCATTTGAAGAACAACATTGATGCCTCGGCAGTCAATGTGCGCAAGAGACGGCCTAAGCCAGCTGCCACCTCAAAGAAGTCTTTGAAGCCAAGGGTATAATGTGTGTTCTTGATGTTTTTCGTTGCGTCTCATGACGACCGCGTTATATGGCTCTCCCAACGCGGGCGTGGTGGAATTGGTAGACGCGCGGGATTCAAAATCCCGTTCCGCAAGGAGTGTGGGTTCGATTCCCACCGCCCGCACCATCTAAATTAGCAGGCTCCGACAGGCCCACCACACGGTGGGTAGGAGCCTGCATTAGCGGACCGTTTGGGGACGAACGTCCCGCGCTCCGCTTTCGCGAAATGACAATCGAAGGGTATTGTCATGTTGGCCTCAGAAATCCCGAACGGGATTTAGCCATCGCCACAAATTTCTTATTCCAATTCAAATGCAGATATCAAGAATCGACTTGGTCGTAGACGTTCGAATTGGCTGGGTGTGAGGTCAGCTTTGCGCCTCAGATTTGAACGTTCAGCGTGCCCTCAGTCGCTTTCGAAAGCTGCCGTCAATTGTCTGGAATTTGACATTAAGACACCGGCTGATGGGAAACGACAAAGCCCAGAGTGTCTTCATCCACAAAGCGTGATGCAAAACGGCATGATCTGCAGCCTGAATATGGCTGGCCTCCTTCGCCGTTCCCTGTTCGACGAATTCATGCTGCGGATCCGAAGCTGTCGCGCTGTTGGTTCACGGTATTGACCGGTTCTGGGACCGAGTGGCGACTTCAGCCGCATCGAGACGACGATGGATTAGCGACACGATCGTCAACAGATCTTCGGCGTCCTCTTTGGTCATCGCCCAATGAATTCGAGCCTCGTGCGCTGTCGGATTGCGGAACATGCCGAATGTGCCCTTCACAAGGTTAGCAAAGCCTTTCTGCTCGCTCTTTTCGCTCAGTGCCGCATGCCCATTGATCGTAAGGATTGGCGCTTCTCCACCAAGCGCGCGATCGACCAGCGCTCCGCCATCGTCGCTCAACCCTGATTTCTTCCGCATCTTGTCGGCAACGCTTTTCACTGCCTCCTGCACCGCGTGAAAATAGTTGTCGGCAAGCAACTCCGCCCTGCAGAATGCGAGCACATCGGGATGTACGCCTCGTCCTTCTAGGTCCGCGCGGAGCTCGCGCGCCCGGCGTTGCGCTTGCGGCAAGGTCATCGCCCGCTCGCTGCTAGATAAGCGACCGGTTTCGTCGAGGACAAGGCCGGCGAAGGCAAGCGCCTGGTTCAGCAGTGCCCGCATCGGTTCGAAACGATAAGGCTCACGGGTGTACCGCGCCGGGCTCATCGCCAGACGGATGAACTCCAGGATGTGGGTCCTATTTCGTTTGCTGTTCTGGCTCTCTGCAAAGCCATTGTAGATTCGAACGCGCTTGGTCATCTTGCCGGGATCGACTATCTTCGCCGACGCGAGCAGCATTGTGATCTCCGGGTTTGTGAGTCCGCGCTCTGTATCACCCAGCGCACCCGCGATCGCCTCAAGCTGGTCTTGCGTAAACAGTTTCATCTGCCCCTTCCAACTCTTTGCCGACCACCTGCGGCCCCGCCATTTGCCCGCATCCACCAGAATAGTCTATCGATCCGTGAGTAGCGCAAGCAATCGCAGACGCGTAATTATTCAATACTTGCTCCTTCGATACAAGAACTATAGTTTGATATTCTATAAAGGGGGTGTCTGTGTGGGCGGACAATGAAACGACACGTGATTTCCTAAATTTTTCAGGTGTTGCCGATACGGTTGCAGAAATCATCGTGCAGGCACGAGGACGGCCGATCTCTATTGGCGTCTCCGGTGCCTGGGGTGTCGGCAAGTCTTCAATGATCAAGCTGACGCAGACTTCGCTGGCAAATCGTGAGGCCGGAGAGGACGAGAGAGACTTTGTCTTCGTCGAGTTCAACGCCTGGCTTTACCAAGGCTATGACGATGCGCGTGCGGCGTTGATGGATGTGATTGCCGACAAGCTCGAGGACGAAGCGAAACGGCGCGACACGGCGATCGACAAGGCGAAGGACCTGTTGAAGCGGGTAAGATGGCTGCGCGCGGCGAAGCTATTTGGTGGCTCGGCTGCTGCTATCGCCTTAGGCTTGCCGCCCACCGGCCTGATCGGCGAAGCATGGGCCCTTGGCGAAAAAGCGCTCGACGGCGGCGCCGACAACAAACTTATCGAAGACGGGCAAAAAATGGCCGGAGAGGCAGCCCAGCAGGCCAGTCGTCTGCTGGCTGACAAGCCCGATTCCTCGCCGCCAAAGGAAATCCAGGCGCTGCGCGACGCCTTCGAACAGACACTCGAGGAACTCGGGGTAACCTTGGTGGTGCTAATCGACGACCTCGACCGCTGCCTTCCGGAAACGACGATCTCGACCCTTGAGGCAATCCGGCTGTTCCTCTTTTTGAAGAACACGGCTTTCGTGATCGCCGCGGACACCGAGATGATTAAATATGCAGTGCGTAGGCATTTCGAGGGGGTTAACGACGATCTCTTGGCGACAAATTATTTTGACAAGCTGATCCAGGTGCCAATTCGCGTTCCCGCTCTCGGAACACAGGAAGTGCGTGCGTATATGATGCTGCTGTTTGTCGAAAACAGCGATCTCGACGAACAGATTCGCGAGGCCATCCGGGCTGGTGTATGCAGCCAGCTTCGGCAGACTTGGCAGGGCAAGCGCGTTGACCGCGCCTACGTCCAATCGCTCCACGAAAACTTTCCCGACGACCTTGTGGGAAAGCTTGATACCGCTGACCGGCTCGCACCGCTCATGACCGGTGCGAGCGGAATCTCGGGCAATCCGAGACTGATCAAGCGTTTCTTGAACGCTCTTGCCATCCGAATGACCATTTCGAAGGCACAGGGCGTCGGAGTGGACGAAGCTGTCCTAGCAAAGTTGTTGTTGTTCGAGCGGCTCGGCAATCCGCAAGCGTACGCTGAATTGATCGCCGCCGTCAGCGCCAGCGAATCTGGCAAGCCCGCCTTTCTTGGCGATTGGGAGGCCAAGGCGGTCTCCGGCGCGGAACTCGAACTGAAACCGCCTTGGGACGACCCCTTCGTGCAGGAATGGCTCGCGCTGCCGCCCGCGCTCGCCGATCTCGACCTGCGCGGCGCACTCTATGTCAGCCGCGAACATGCTCCGCTCATTACGCCCGAGGACCGGCTTTCGTCCGAGGCGGCGGAACTGCTGACTGCATTGCTCGAACAACCCGAGATGGCCGCGTCGCTAACCCAGCGTCTTACTACCGTATCGCGTGCCGAGACCACGGTTATGATGGACCGGCTTCTCGACCGCGCGCGGCAGGAGCAGAACTGGGGTGTTCCTCCCATTCTCGAAGCCTGCCTGGCCCTAGCCGCGGCGGATCCGTTGCAGGGCGCAAGGCTCGCAGCCTTCCTTCGCGAACGGCCCGCGGCGCAGGTTCAGCCCAATATCGTACCCAAGATTGCCGATCAGCCTTGGGCCTCAGGAGTGTTCGAAAGTTGGGAAGGCGGCGACATCGACAGTCCGGTGAAAGCGGCGATCAAGAAGCGGAGATCAAATGGGAACATCGCAGTCAAGTAAAGGCCCGGGCTCGGGCGTCCCGATGGTGCCAAGCTGGGTCGACGACCCACCCGCCGACGCGCCAAATGGGGACGACCCTGCTCCCGATAACGACGACAACAGTGGAGATGAAGAAGAGGGGCAACCTGCTTCGCGTCCTCCATCGCCCATCGCGCCTGAGCGGCGATGGCTTGGCGTCAGGCGAAGCCTCGGCAATTATGGCAAAACGGGCGACAGAAGCGCGATGGAAAAAGGCTTTGGTCGCTATGTGCGCGATGGCTATGGCGGTACGCGAACCGCATCGCGGCGGATGGCAGGCACGGCTTCGACCGCCGGCGCACTCGGCAATGCGCTCGATGTTCTCTCTGGGACTCAACCGCCTGAGCCCGGGAGTGCGATCGATCCCGCACTGCTTGGCGGCCGTTCGGTCGACGAAATCATGGACGCCGTCGTCGAAGCGGTCCGGCCCGTCGATGGTACACAGGATGCCGAAGCCTCGCGCGCAGCGATCAAAGACGCTTTGGCCGAGATGCTGACCCGCTTTCCCGACGCTGATCTGATGGTCCTCACAGCCGCACAACGCGAATTCGCGATCGAGCGCTTCGCCGCGCACGACGTGTTTCGCCGCTTCGATCTGGATGTCGGGCAAAGCATTCGGGACAATGCGCCGAATGCGACAACCGGTCTCGCGCGGCTTCGACAGGCCCGCGACTATGTTAAGGAAACTGTTTCGGCCGCCTTTCGTGGCCTTCGAGAGGCTGGCAAAGCACTGACATCTGGGCGCATCAGCGCCGTCGTGCGAGAAGCCTTGCAGGAGACCTTCGACGTTTTCGAAGGGTATGCCGAATGAGGCTCGTCTGCGCCCCTGAGGATTTCGCCTTTGCCGAAGACGGTGCGCTTAATGTCATGCTTTATGGCCAAGGCAGCCCCGAACTCGGCAAACGATCCGCGCGCGGTAGCGCCGGCCAAGCAGCGATGTCCCAGATTTTGCGAGCGCGCCTCCATGCCGTCCCGCGTGCATGGGATTTTCTGTCGATCGCCTTGGCCGTCGTGACGGCGGATGTTGCCGAATGGCGATCGGAGAGTCCCGATGGCTGGACCCGTGAGCTCGACCTCACCATTGCCGTTGCCGACCCCGACTTTTGGAACGGCCAGGCTCGAGCTATTGAAGCCGCGCTGCAATTTCTTTCGACCGATCGCTGGCGCCTGCGCTTCGTCGTCGGCGGTCTCCAGCCAGCGCCGCCGCGCAATCCTATATATCCGCAGGAAAACTGCGTGGCGTTGCTCTCGGGCGGGCTCGACAGTCTGATTGGCGCCATCGACTTAGCAGCAGATGGCAAGAAACCGTTCGTCGTGAGCAATGTTGTTCGCGGCGATGGTGACAACCAAATTGCATTCGCCCAGGCGATCGGCGGGGGGCTTCGTCACCTCCCTCTCAATCACAACGCAAAACCCCCTTGGAGCAAGGAGGATTCGCAACGCGCGAGGTCGCTAATTTTTATCGCTTTCGGCGTACTCGCCGCGACAACGCTCAAGGCCTATCATGATGGCGCCCAGGTGCCGTTCTACGTGTGCGAGAACGGCTTCATTGCGATCAACCCGCCGCTGACAGGGACTCGACTTGGGAGCCTCAGCACCCGCACCGCGCATCCGGAATTCCTCAACCGCATCCGCGACATCCTCGCAGCTGCCGACCTTCGCATTGGACTTATCAATCCTTACGAACACGCAACCAAGGGCGAAATGCTGGTGGGCTGTAAGAATCAGCCTGTCTTACGATCGCTCGCTGCCCAGTCCGTCAGCTGTGGACGCTACCGCGTCTACAATTACAATCATTGCGGACGCTGCATCCCCTGCCAGGTCCGCCGTGCGGCCTTTCTGGCTTGGGATGCATCACTCGACACCACCTATTATCGCTACGACAATCTTGGTAAACGCGACTCCGACCACGCCCATTTCGACGATGTGCGCTCGCTGGCGATGGCGTTGCGCGAAATTGAGACGGGCGGTCTCGACGCCTGGCTCGGCGCGGCGCTCTCCTATCCACGCATGGGGGATTCCGTTCCGATTCGCGACCTTGTAAAGCGCGGACTCGCCGAACTTTCCGCGCTCCACGATCACTTTGGCATGAAGTGATCGACTTCCATTGTCATCTGGATCTCTATCCGGATCCGCACGGCGTTGCCCGCGCGTGCCGGGAACGCGGCGTTTACGTGCTCTCCGTGACCACGACCCCTTCGGCCTGGCGCGGCACATCGGCATTGGCGCAAGATGCACCCCGTATTCGCACAGCACTCGGGCTCCATCCTCAGATCGCACATGAACGCGCGCACGAGCTCTCGCTGTTCGAACAACTGATCGATCGCACCCAATATGTCGGTGAAATCGGTCTCGACGGTGGTCCTGAGTACCGCAATCACTGGCGCCAACAGCTGCGCGTGTTCGAGCGGGCCCTCGCCATCTGCCGTGATGCCGGCGGGCGCGTGATGTCGCTTCATAGCCGGCGTGCGAGCGGAGAGGTGCTCGACGCGCTTGAAGCCTACCCTCAGGCCGGCACGCCGATCTTGCATTGGTTTTCCGGTCCACTGCGGGATCTTGATCGCGCCATTGAACTTGGTTTCTGGTTCAGCGTTGGTCCCGCCATGCTACGTGGCGCGAAGGGCAGGCAAGTGACCGCGCGCATGCCGGTCGACCGCGTGCTGATCGAATCCGACGGCCCTTTCGCGCAGGTGGATGGACGATCCGCCTGGCCATGGGAGGCTGTCAACGCCATACCCGATCTGGCAAAACTGTGGCATATGGAACAGCGAGACTGTGAAAAACAACTGCTCGCCAATTTGGATGCGATTGGTCAAATCGCTGCGGGCTCGCAGGTCCGATAGCTAGAAAACCAATCAGTTGTCGCCACGCAATTCCCTTATTCGTTCAATCACGGGCGAGGTGATCCGCGGGCGATTGATGTCGCGCAGCAGCCCATGGACCTTGGCAACACCCGAATCTTAGAGGATCATCCGCCGGGTTTCCAGCCAGTTTGCCCGGAACCCCCCGATGCGCGCCTCTCGTTCCTCCTCTGGCCGGTCCCACAATCCCTCCAGGCCCATAAACAGAGCGGTGCAATGTGCGCCCAATTCCTCGTCGATATGGAGAACGTTGCGATCCACATCTTGCGCAATCGGTGCTATGGTCGCGGAGATCAGTGTGTGCCGCTCGTCTGACGACAATGTGGGATCATCAATGACCGTGTTGGCGATGCCAAGGCCTTCATGGAGGATGTTTATCAGCCCGTCATAGGCTTCCACGCGCTTGGCAAAGATTGCCACGGCGAACTGCTCGGCTCTTTGTCGCCGCCGGAGGAACTCGCCGAGCGCTATCCCGAGTGGCACGCCGATCAGACCAATCAGCGCGGGGGCGAATTGTGCCCATCCCATCCTCCTTCTCCCCATTCTGTCGGCAAATCTGGCAAGAGCCTCAGCCCGGAGCGACAACAGTATACAACAACGCAGCTCCATTAAATCTAAGCAGGTGGATGATGCAGCCCGATTGCGGGCAGTGATATCGCTGACGAAATCGAAAGCACCCGTGCGCCGATCCTCCGACGGGTCGATTCCTAGAATGCGTTTACTCATCAAAGAATGATGCATCTGCCAACTTGCGTCAGCAACAAAAGTCGTTTGTTGAAGGTCAGATTCGGCACTCGGAGGCATCCAAATCCGACAGTCGGTTTGCGGCCCAGAGACGAAAAAATGCCTAGTCTTGCTTCGATTGATGGCGATTTACTTCTATCGCTTCGTATTGACCCTTGAGGTTTACGTGATGCCTCAGTTGCTCCGGTCGATAGGGAACGACCATGTCAACAATAGGCACTGGACCTGCGTTGAAGCGCTCATAGACACTTTCGTGCAACTCGCCTCTTTCAAAAACATACCTAGGCTTCTTTGCCCAAGCACGCCTAAGCGTTTTTATCATCCAGCGCTCCTCGTGTTGGAGTCCTTCCGGGTCACCAAATATCTGTAAGACATTGCGGTTAACCTTGACCTTTGGCATACATTCTTTGAGCTCCTGAACCATCCATCCAAGAGCAATATCGCTCAGTCGAGACTCGTGTTCATAATAGCTGCCGCCTATGTCGCTATGACATCCGGCAAACCAAACCTGCTTCAGCCAGCGGATGGATTGATTTTCTCTTGAGGAAGGCGTGACCTTTGGCCCCCATTCGACACGTGGAAAATCGGCACGCTCTTCATCGATGGCTACGGCGTGGCGGGCATAGTTTACTTGGCCTGATAGATATCTATCGTAGTTCTTATTTCGCCAGAATGCCCAGTGAGTGTGACGTGTCGCGAGATTTTTGTTTTCGGAACCTCTCAGATCAATGCCCAGCTCTTTGGCCACGGGTGAGTAAATCTTGCGAACCGTGATTGCTAGTCGGACCAGCCAAATTAAAACCGATAGTGTGAGGAATACACTGGCGGTTTTCACGACCCAATGCAGATCGAGCGCAAAAGAGAGTGCAGCGATACTCGCGATCGCAAAAAAGATACCCGAGAATAGGTATTTGAGATTGTTGCTACCCAAGGCCGCGACGGTATCAAATACACCTATGAAGTGCGGCTCTACATTGCCCCTAACTGCTTCTGGGTTGTCGTTTTGACTGGAGCGGTACTTAAGGCGGAACCGACGACCAAGCTCTTCACGCTGATCAAAGAAAGGTTGTTCGCTGCGAGGCTTACCTGCGCCATGATTGTAGACTTCCTTTACCGCCTCCGTGGCGATCTTTCGGACAGCATCGCCATGTTTCGGAACCGGCTTTCCATCAGCAGTTTCCAGTGGCACTCCGCAAAGATTCATCAAAGACGATAGGGCGCGCACTGTGTATGCACCTCGTGAAAAACCAAAAACACATACCTTATCTCCAGGCTCGTAGGATGAGATGATCTTCTCATAACAATCGATAATGTTCGTATCGATTCCTGTGCCAATGGTCGCTTCAAGCAGATGTTTTGTTCTCTTAAAAGTCCAGCCGCTTACCTCTCCTCTGCCAAGACCGGGGTCATAGAAAGCGACTTGTTCTTTGGGGTCAATTGTTGAAGCTGGTCCAGGACGAGTGGCGCGAAATAGCTTATAGACATTCGATAGTTTTTGATCGGGCCTTAATCCTCCCATTTGTCCTGTGCCATCGGAGAAGATTAGTATTACTTTCGACATGATCCGCACCCCCAATAATAGATTTTGCTAGTCTAATAGAGAAGTTTGGATAATGAAAATTTTTAGTGATTAGCAAAGAAGTGGTTTCGAGGCATCTACTGGCACTTTTGACAGGTCGTTGATTTCGATCAGATGCACGAGAGAGTAGCTTGTGACAGCTTCTCAAGCCTCGGTTGCTCAGAGCGGACAGTCCGTAGTCGCCCGATATTCAGTTAGCGCTGTTCGCACTGTCTCGGATGTCGGTCACGTCAACCCAGACCTCTTTGCCTGTGTCTGTCCACAATCTCATGCCCTCTTCGGGTTCATCTCTCACGATCTTTGCGGGGGGCACTCCGGGGAAGCGCACAAAGCCTTCCTCTGGTACACCCGTAGTGCGCCGACCTATTTCCCGGGCGTCATCGTCGAGGAAAACCTCATGAACTGCGACGATCTCGCCGTCGTCGTTCGTTACCGCAAAAACCGTCGAGTTGTTCTCGCGATGATATTTGACACATTCGGGTTGGGGTCGTTCTCCGTCATACGCTAGCTCCAATCATATTCGCTTTGGCTCAATCGAAACGGTTCGCCCGATAAGAGCTTTTCGGCGACCTTCTGGTCGCAGCCATGATACCCAAGGATAAAGGCCGTGTCGAGCTGGTCGGCCATTCAACAGGCTTACGCAGACCGCTTTTGTGTCTGGTAATTCTTCGTGAGCTTTCCTCGGCTCGTAGTTATGCCAATTTGCGTTAGAACCGCGCGCGCTGACTCTTTCGATTTCGTGTGCTTTGTTGAAAACGCTTTTGCATCCTTTGCAAACTTCGTCGCAGCTTCGCGCGACGATGGATCTCTTGTCGATGTAGCGAAGCGTCTATTTGATGCGTTTTTTCCCATGTTTTCAATGTAACATCCGATGTCTGTAATACCAAAGATAATGTGCCGGTCATCGATGTGGTCGTCGCATATGTCATTGCAATGGTTGATCAAATATTCCGGCTCCATAGAGGACATGCGTCCTCTCTATATTGAGCATTGAGGTCAAAACATGGATCACCAGACGTAGCATATAACCACGTCCTACGCGCAGGTTAAGTTGCGCGTAAGGCAGTTTATTGCGCGTAGACTTGATAATTGCGTGTAGACGGGCCATAGTTGCGCGTAGACTCCATGCACAGGCACCCTATCCGTTGGCTAAACACATCTCAGAAGACGCACTTGCAGCCATCGAAGATGTCCTTCGCGATCATCCGAATGGGATTGCCGCACCGGAGATCCTGCGGTCTCTGGCCGTCGATATGCCACTGCGAACACTGCAATACCGGCTAAAGCACCTCGTCACCGACAACCGCCTTATTATGGACGGAACTGGAAGGTGGACGAAGTATCGATTGGCGGGCGGTGTTGTAGCCCCTGAAATTGCTGCAAACCCGGCAGATGACGACGAGCACGAGATACCGCTCTCCGATGCTGGGATCTCCATACGCGACTATGTTCGCCAACCGCCAGAGGCGCGGAAACCTGTGGGCTATGACCGAGACTTCCTGGATCGATACCGGCCCAATGAGTCCTTCTATCTGACCGAACAGGAACGGACACATCTCGCCTCGGTGGGACAACCGCAGATCACAGAACAGCCGGCAGGCACATATGCCAAGCAAATCCTGAATCGGCTCCTTATTGATCTTGCCTGGAACTCCAGCCGTCTTGAGGGCAATACCTACTCCCTCATCGATACAAAGCGCCTCATCGAATTCGGAAAAGAAGCTGACGGACGCGAGCATATCGAAGCGCAGATGATCCTCAATCACAAGGACGCGATCGAGTTTTTGGTCAACGCCGCCGATGAGATCGGTTTTAACAGCTACACAATCCTCAATCTTCACGCTCTGCTTGCCAACAACCTCCTGGCCGATCCGACTGCTGCCGGACGGCTCCGCTATATTGCCGTTGGCATCGAACGTTCGGCTTTTCATCCGCTCGAAGTGCCGCAGCTGATCGACGAATGCTTTTCGCAGATTCTCGCGACTGCGGAGGCTATCGATGATCCGTTTGAGCAGGCATTCTTCATCATGGTGCAGCTGCCATATCTACAACCCTTCGACGATGTGAATAAACGCGTGTCGCGCCTTGCCGCGAATATCCCGCTGATAAGGGGCAACCTGACCCCGTTATCCTTCGAGGATGTATCGCGGCAGGCATACACGGAAGCTGTTCTCGGCGTTTACGAGCTCAACAAGATCGACCTTCTCAAAGATGTCTTTATCTGGGCTTACGAGCGTTCGGCTGCACGCTATGCAGCGGTGCGTCAGTCACTGGGCGACCCGGACCCGTTCCGCCTGCAGTATCGAGCACAGCTACGCATCATCGTCGCCGATATCATCCGCTCGACGACCGATCGCATGGCAGCAGCAACACGCATTGCTGCTTGGGCTGACGATAATATTCCAGAAGCAGATCGCCCGCAGTTCATCGAGATCGCAGAAGCAGAGCTGACGGGTTTGCATGAGGGCAATTTCGCACGCTATCAGGTTCGCCCTTCGGAGTTTGCTGCGTGGCATAAAATCTGGAGGGCAGAATGACAGCTACATCATCGCCGGTTCCGAAGATCTACAAACTGTCCATCGCGTGCTTTCGCGATCCCATCGTATGGCGGATATTCTTCAACTTTCATTGCTTCGCTATGTTTCGTCGTTCGGTGAACATAGCAAAATTGTTGAAAATGCAATGAAGTTTGCGATTTTTCGTTCATCGCGGCATTTTCGATGTCTTCAAGCAGTTCAAACAGGTGAACGGGTTACAGGAGCAAGTTATGCAGGTAGCACCAGATATTCCTGAAAGAATATTGGCCCGCGTCCAATTGCCAAAAACCCCTTATATATCACCGGATGCGCTTGTCGATGCATTGGGTATCACCAAGATTCAGCTCGCCCATATTACGCGGCTGCACCGCAATACGTTCCGCAATCCGTCATCGCCAAATGTGCAGGAGGGCCTCCGCGAAATCATCCGTATCATCACGATTGCCGAACGGCTGACCGGCGATACTGACAAGGCGATCTACTGGTTCAATAACGAACCGCTGGCAGATTATGACAGCGAGACACCGGCCGCATTGTGTGCAGAGGGCCAACATGAAGCCGTCCTGGCCTTTTTGGTCGAGCTTGAACATGGCGCAAACGGTTGAGACAAACCAAGATTGATGCGGCCTCCTACCGAGGTTAAGAAAATCGCTTGGTGTCCAGACGGTGATCGTTGCACCGCTCTCGATGCGAGCAAGAATTTGCTCTTTCAGACTGACACATAGCTTATTCCTGTCCGAAATATGTAGCATGACTTCGGACAATTTATGCTCAGCCAGCCATGTCAGGGCGAGCGGTCCTTATGCCAGGGACTCGACCAACGTCTCGCGCAGCATGGGCTCCATACGTGAGATATCTATGCCGGATTAAATGTCGGTTATACGGATTGATTTTGCATCGATTTCTGCTCTTTTTGTCACTTTTTATGCCGGTTATTTGCAGGTTCGAATTTGGACGCCGGATATCACCCCTTTGAGCAAATTCATCCATGCCTGGCCTCATTGATTTTAAGGACGACATCGCCCATCCATCCCGTCATCTGCTGGCGCGCCTTGATAAGAACCTTCCTGTCACACTGGTCGAGCTGATCTGCAAGCCGCCGGATGGTATCGCCATCCATGCCATCCTTCCCGAGATGGGCGATCGCCTGCAATACCGAATTTGCCTGGGTTGACGCATTGTCCAGCAGCGGCGCGCGCGCATGTTTCAGTGACAATGTGCGTCCTGCAATATTCTTGACGCGCGACGGCCCATCCGTCGCATAGCTGGCTTTCGCCGGAACCTGGGTCGACAGACCGAGGCGGTTGACGGCATCGGGACCGGCGGGACCGATCTTGTCGCCGCTTTTACCAGCAACAGCGCGGGCAAGGCTGTCTGCATTGGGGCTGAGAACACCAATTTTGTCATGGAGCCTGGGATAATCATAGAGGCCGCGCCCGACACGCCGTATCATATCTGCCTGGACCAGACGTGACAAAGCCATATCGACCGACCCGCGTGTGCCGAAGTCGATAAAGTCCTTGGGTGTGAAGGCCCATCCACGGCCTTTTCCGCGCACACGTTTCATGATTTTGTCGGTCATAGCAGACATTTTTCGACTCCTTTCTGTTAGATAATAGCAGAAATTTTTCTAACAGATTAAGAACTTCAAGACCTACATTATTGGTTGATTATCAAATGGATAACGAAATTAGTGTCTATATAGTGCCTCTTTCGCAAAAATCCACCTGCTACCGGCATTGATATAAACCCACCAATCTCTGGGCCTGAACTGTGAGGTTTTGTATCATTGGGTCGGGCGCATTTTGGCTTAAACCTCGAAAATTCCGAAAAACAGTCGCTTAAACCCCGATAATTCGGAAAAATAGCGGCAGAGGTCATTCGATGTCCGAAATATGTAGCATGATTTCGGACAATTAGTGCTCAAACAGCCATGTCAGAACGGGCCTGTCATTCGGCAATCCGGATAGTGCGTTGATGATCTGCCATCATCTATCAGTCGGGCAGTTCCGGTTGGGCGATCCAGTCCAGCGTTTCGATGCCACTTGCTATTTCTCCGCCGAGTTGCCGGAGGTGGATGACGCGGAAATTGTCGATTTGCTCGGTACGAACCAGTTCCTCTTTTTCGAGACGATCCAGCAAATCCTGAAGATCGCGTTGGGAGATACCCAGACCTATGCTGCTGAGCCATTTGCTTAGGATTTGGCTGTTTGTGCTTCTTTCGTGATTCAATATGCTCAGAATCTCGCGGGCCTGGTGGGAAACCCGGATAGTTTCAAAATGGTCAGGTCGGTTGGACAAATTGCTCATCCGATTATCTTAGCCTGTTCGCAGATCGAGGTAATAACATTTCAAGAACATTGGTTGAAATTTTGTGGTTGGGGGAAGGCCTTCCCGTGAGCCGGAGCCGCTATGCTGTCTCCGGCTACCCCTTCTGCGGGGATACCCCGCAACGCCCCGAATAATGAGCGGGATTTTCTAAGGACGCAATCTTTCCCGCTGCGCTCCTTGAGGGTGCGGCTTTTCTGTTCTGACCCGCAGGCACTCTTGCTCTCTCCTTGCCCGGTGGGCGCTGTCGCACATTTGCGCGCGTACACCACCGCGCGGCGTCGCGCCGTGCAAGGGTGCCGTTCTTGTTGGACCGCTTCGCGGATGAGAGCATCGCGATTGGTTGCGATGGATATGGACGGCGCCGACGCGCCGGCGTTGTTTTCCGGCTCCAGAGAGTCGGGGTGGGCGGCGCTCCCGGCTAGGCCCGCCGCGCTCAGGCGCAACCCCGCCCTGCGGGCGGGGTCTTCCACTTCGTTTCTGCCCCAGCGACTGTCTTTCAAGACAGTCAAACAAAGAATTCTGTGCGCCTGACCGCTTGATGCGGGCCTTTCTGGTCGCTCTTGCCGCCCACCCCGCCTCTCCGGGGCCGGTTGCGGCAGTTTTGGGGTGATGGAGGCGGTTATGTTGCATGAAAATTCTACAGTCAGTGAAAACGGCACGGGCAGGACAGCGAAGGCAAAGCGCGCTTCGCGCACGGCGCGTAAATCGCGCCGGAGCGGCAGGGCCGCGCCGAAAGTCTCGTTATATGACGAGGTAACGGCGCAGATTATCGCGCAGCTGGAGGAAGGAGTTTTTCCTTGGGTGAAGCCTTGGAATGCTGGCAACGCCGTGACCGGCTTGCCGCGCAATGCGATTACAGTGCGGCAGTATTCGGGCATCAATATCCTGATATTGTGGGGAGCCGTTATCGATGGCGGCTATCCTTCGCAGGACTGGCTGACGTTTCGGCAAGCCTTGGCCGCTGGCGGATGCGTCCGCAAGGGCGAGAAGGGCCGGACGATATTCTATGCCGACCGCTTCACGCCCGACGATGGCGAGAAGCAGGAAGGCGGGGACGATGCGCCGCGCTCGATTCCGTTTCTCAAACGTTTTACCGTTTTCAATGCCGCGCAATGCGATGGCTTGTCCGAACGGCTGACCGCCCAACCCGCACCTTTGCCGGAGCGTGAATTGCACGATCAGGCCGAGGCATTGATTGCAGCGACAGACGCGGATTTTCGGACGGGCGGGATAAAGGCCTTTTACAATCCGTCCGAGGATTTTGTGCAGGTTCCCCCGCAGCCCGCATTCACGCATCAAATCGATTATTACCGCACCGCTTTGCATGAACTTGGCCACTGGACCGGCCACAAGACCCGCCTAAGCCGCGATCAGTCAGGCAATTTCGGGACCGCGCTGTATGCGCGGGAGGAACTTTGCGCCGAACTGGCCTCCGCCTTTCTCTGCGCTGCGCTCGGTATCGTGCCGACCGTCCGCCATGCCGATTATCTCGGCTCATGGCTGGCGGTGTTGCGGCAGGATAACCGCGCCATTTTCAAAGCCGCCAGTCAGGCCAGCAAGGCGGCAGACTATCTTTTGTCGTTCACCGATCAGGTGCCTTTCCGTTCGGAGTGTGCGGCATGAGCAATGCACAGTCCAAGAACAACGCCGCGCCGCTTGACGCAGAGCAAACGCCAATTGGCGTCCAGACCTTGGTGTCGGGCGTTGCGCCGATCACGCCAGCCCAAAGGCTGGCGATGCGCGCCAACGCGCCGATGGAACCCAAAAAGGCTCAGCGACCCGCCGATCATGGTCTGTTCGACACCAATAGCCGTAACCAGATCGAGATGTTCTGAAAGGAGTTTTGCCATGATGCTACTGACCCAAGATCAGAGAAAGTGCCTGATCGCCAATGGCCAAAAGCGCGGCGACCATGTGCCGGTTGTCAAACTGTTCAATCCGGTCGGCGCGGCCACTTGGCTGCTGTCGGAACTCGACGAAGATGGCGACACTTTGTTCGGTATAGCCGATCTGGGGTTCGGCTGCGCTGAACTCGGTTCGGTCAGCCTGTCAGAGATTGCATCTCTAACCCTGCCGCTCGGTCCGTTCATTGAGCGCGATCTGCATTTTGAAGCGTGTTTTCCGCTCACTGTTTACGCTGATGCGGCCCGAATACTCGGACGCATCACCGAGGATGAAGCGCGGCTCCAACCCGCTGCCTTGGCGCAAGCGCAGGAGCGCCGCGCATGACCGCTTCTTTCGCCTTTCACAGCTTCCGCCGTCTTGACCACCCCTCCGGTCAAGGCGCGGCAGACCCCGCACGGCAATCCCGCCGTGCGGACCACCGGCCCCGCTTCCACCGCCACCCCCGTATGCAACGGGAGCGGGGCCAATCATCAACGTAACTTTGTAGGAGAAAGACAATGCAACTCGAAAATATAGACCTCGCCAAACTGTCGGTATCACCGGCCAATATGCGAAACGCCAAAAAGCCGCCCGATATTAGCGATATACTGCCCTCGGTGCGGGTGCGGGGCGTTCTTGTTCCCTTGCTTGTTCGTCCCAATGGTAACGCCGATACATTCGAGATTGTCGCGGGACGGCGGCGCTATCATGCAGCAACTACGGTTGCGGATGAAGGTGGCAGTGATGGACCGCTGCCATGCGCAATATTGGAGGAAGGCGACGATGCCGCTGCGCTAGAGGCCTCGCTTATCGAAAATCTTGTCCGCGAAAATCCCGATGAGGTAACCCAGTGGGAGCAGTTTACGCAGCTAGTCAAGAAGGGCCGCAAGGCTTCGGAAATTGCTGACACGTTCGGGATGGACGAGAAGATGGTGGGGCGCATTCTAGCCCTTGGCAATCTCTTGCCGCCCGTCCGCAAAGCCTACCGCGCCGAAGAAATTGATGCAGCGACCGTGCGCCACCTGACCTTGGCCAGCAAGGCGCAGCAAAAAGCATGGCTGGCTTTGTTCAGGGATGAAGAAGCCTATGCGCCGCGCGGGACGCAGCTAAAGGCGTGGCTGTTCGGCGGCGCGTCGATTTCTGTGTCCGCCGCGATCTTTGATATGGCGGAGTTCAAGGGGCAGATCGTCAGTGATTTGTTTGCCGAGGATGGCTATTTTGCCGATGCCGACCAGTTCTGGGAATCGCAGACCGCAGCTATTGAAGCGAAGAAGGCGGAGTATCTCGAAAATGGCTGGAGCGATGTGCAGGTTATTCCGGCGGGCAGCTATTTCCAGACTTGGGACTATGAAAGAACGACCAAGCGCAAGGGTGGGCGGGTTTACATCGATGTGAGCGCCAAGGGCGAGGTGACGTTCCACGAGGGCTATCTGACCGCCAAGGAAGCGCGGGTGCGCGAAACCGGACAGACAGGCAGCACAGCGGAAAAGCCCAAACGTCCTGAAATCACTGGCCCGATGGCGGAATATATCGATCTGCATCGCCATGCTGCCGTGCGCTGCGAACTTGCCGCCAGTCCCTATGTCGCGCTGCGCGTCATGGTCGCCCATGCGATCTGCGGTTCGCCTTTGTGGAATGTGAAGGTGCAGGAGCAGTGCAGCCGCAAGGAAGCGATTACCGAAAGCATCGAAACCAGCGTGGCGGAGGCCCGTTTTGACGAGCGCCGCCGTGCGGTGCTGGCAGTGCTTGGCTTCGATGCCGACGAACCCACGGTTACGCTTGGCCACGAAACTCGTAACGGTATCAGCGGCTTGCTTGTGCGCTTGCTTGATGTGCCGGATGCTGTGGTGATGGACATATTGGGCGTGGTGATGGCCGAAACGCTGGCAGCGGGCACGGAACTGGTCGAGACATTGGGCGTCCATCTTGATGTGGAAATGGCCGATTACTGGACGGCGGACGAGGCGTTCTTTGATCTTGTCCGTGACCGTGAAGTCCTGACCGCGCTTCTGTCTGATGTTGGCGGAGCCAGCATTGCCGCCGCCAACACCAGCGAAAAGACCAAGATCGTGAAGGGTGTTATCAGCGACTTCCTAACCGGCGAGAATGGCCGCTCAAAACAGGAGCATTGGGTTCCGCGCTGGATGGCGTTTCCGCCATCGGCTTATACCGAGCGCGGCGGTGTCGGCACGGTTGCCGCCGCTGAAAGAGCCAAGTGGCTTATGGAGGAGGATGAACCATCGGACCTAGCCCCGCAGGTTGAGGTGTCTGCCGACGAAGCAAAAGACGAGGACGAGAGCGGCGAAGCCACCCATAGCGAAGCCGCCGAGGACGGGCGGATTGCAGCTTGAGTGCGTGTGCGGACGGCGCTGAATGCGCCGTCCGTTTTTCTTTGGTGCAAACCTAGTCTTGAAGGAGAAACATCTTGGCAGACCGTGTATCAGCAAGCATCGCCATTGGTGGAAATGTGACGAAAACCCAGTTCGATCAATTGACCATATTGATCGCCAATGAAGGTCTGTCACTCGATTGGGATAGTGAGCCTTTCGCTCCCGATCAGCGGGTGGAAGGCGAACCCTTGCGGCTTTGCGCTTATGATGTGCCGTGGGGCATTTTCGCAGCACTGGAGCAATATTGCTGCGACAATCACATCGGCTATCGGCGCTGGTCAGGAACCTGTCCCGGCAGCTTTGGCGCGGAGCGCATCATCTATGACGGCAAGTCGGGGCCGTTCAATTATGACGTCAATGAAGATGATATTATCATGCTGACCGTCCAGACCATCGAGCAATTGGGGTCGATGCGCGCTATCCGCGCTTATCTCAATCCTTCTGCATTCGAGATACCGCCGCTGGTCGTTGCCGATTGAAAAGGTTGAATAGTGGCGGGCGATGTGAATTTGCCGAACCTGTGATTTTCCGCGAATGCCCCGCCCGAACAGATCGGGCGGGGCTATTGGGCTAACTATCGCCGCCCTTAAAGGCGCGTGGCCGACCGACTGTCGGCCATTTTCGTCGGCGAACAGGCAGGATGCCCGTGCTTTGGCTGGAGATCGATATGAGCGATCAATTTGCTGGCCTGATTCAAGTCATGGCGGCAGTCTTTGGTTTCTGCGCGCACAAACCCGGGGCAGGGAGATCCATTCTCTTTACGCAGACTAGGAAATCATTGGAACTTAATCTGAAATTATATTTACAAAATTTGCCCGATTTGCACTTTCTGCTATTGGTTCAGACAGCGATATTTACCAACTTCTCCTACATTCTGATTAGATCAACTCCGTGCCCAGCACGCTCTCTTCGAATGGCTTGGTAGGCCGGGAACGGCTTCGCCTTAGGGCCTTTGCTGCAACGCTGGCCCCGCCAATTTCTTCCCCTGCCTGTTCCAGGCATTCCTCGCGGAAGCAAGAAATGGCCATGTCCAGCGTCCTTCGCTGCGCTGCGGTCCTTCGGATGCAGCAGTCCCTATCCCGGCCTTTTAACCAGCCATCGAGACCGCGATGAGCGCGGGATCGATATAAACTTAAGGAGAAATACAATGGCAAATATCGGATCATTCACAAAGTCAGGTGAAAGCTACAAAGGCGAAATCGTCACAATGAGCGTTCAGACCAAGAACGTCCGCATCGTTTCCGAAACGCCAAGCGAAAATGAAAACGCTCCGACCCACCGGGTTTTTGTGGGTCGCGCAGAAATCGGAGCAGCCTGGACCAAGACCTCGAACGAAGGCCGCAACTATCTCTCGGTCAAGCTCGACGATCCCAGCTTCACCGCACCGATTTTCGCAAATCTGTTCGATGACGAAGACGGCAAGACCTACAATCTGATCTGGTCACGCGCCCGCAAGGTGAGCGGCGAATAAGCAAGCAAATATTAGCCCCGCCCGATCTGTTCGGGCGGGGCTTCGCTGTGTTTTAATCACAGTGAGCAACCGTTTCGTTCAAGACACGCTTCAAACATTCTCGCAAAGGCGCTGAATGGAAAAACAGGAATATACCCCCGCATTGGGCACACACGAGCGCACCGAGGATTATGATAAAGTGATTGCGCTGATGACGCGAGAGCGTCGTTGGCGAGGTAATCTGTTAAAAGCTTTGTCCCCGCAAGCCGGAGAAACGGTTGTTGATATCGGGTCAGGCACAGGGTCGATGGCGATCCTGATAAAAAATGAGCAATCAGATGTCCGCATGGTTGGTATTGACCCGGACCCGGACGTTCGTGAAATCGCCGAAGCCAAAGCAGAAAAAGCGGGCGTTTCGATTGAGTTTTTCACTGCAATGGGCGATGCCCACATTGACGGCGTAGCTGCCGAAACAGCAGATAAGGTCATATCGAGTCTTGTGCTACATCAATGCCCCATCGACGTAAAACGGGCGATCATCGCCAACGCCTATCGGATGTTGAAACCCGGAGGAAGACTGTTAATCTCCGATTATGGGCTACAACGCACCTTACTTATGAAAATGCTGTTCAATCAAGTGCGCGCGGTTGATGGATATGAGGATACAAAACCAAACAAGGATGGGATGGTGCCCGTTTATATTGAGGAAGCTGGTTTTCAGCAGGTTGAAGAATTGGGATTTACACAAACACCAACGGGATCAATCTCACTCTATTCCGCTTTTAAGCCCGAGTGAAACTCCATGACATGGTCAGGCAACTTCATCTTTGGAGAAACATGGGCGGCATATCGTGGGTCCGTGGCGCAAACCAGCCTCCATGCTCATGCTGCCGTCCAATTGATCGTCGGCAAGCCCGGTGATTTTGTCGTCACCGATGAACTGAATCGAAAAATTGCGGCCTCTGCGGTTGTTGTAGGGCCGGGGATCAAGCACAGATTGTCGGGCACAGGGCTTGTATCGGTTCTCTATATTGAACCCTCGTCGCCAATAGCATTTGCGCTCTCCGATCATATTAACACGAATGGTGTTGTAGGATTAGCTCAAGAAGTTGCGAGGGAGATAGATGTCCGGAAGCATCCGTCGGAATGGTTGACTTGGCTCGTTGATGAGGATGACCGTCCACAAAAAAGCGCGGATGAAAGGCTGGCAGTCGCCATGAAATTCCTTTCAACATTGCGGTCAGAACATACAATTAAACTGGCCGCTGTGGAATGCGGGCTGTCTGAGTCCCGACTGCGCGTGTTGGCGCGCCAGCAATTGGGTTTTCCGCTCTCCACATGGTTGATCTGGAGAAAACTGGGGAGAGCATCCAAAGCACTTTCCAGTGGTGCCAACCTGGCACAGGCGGCGCAAGATGGGGGCTTTGCTGATCAGGCACATTTTTCCCGCGTCATGCGGCGCATGTTTGGTATTAGCCCTTCCATTGCGGGGGGCATTTTAAATAAGCAGACTGACCGCAAATCCCCCAAGAGCAGAAATTGAATCGGTCAACCACAAATGTCGTGTTTGTGCTCAAAGAAGTCACTGTTTCACTCATCTTAAGTTTGTTAGAGCTAAAAAACCGAGCGGATAAGGGGGGTGTTGATTAGTGTCATGACCGAACGACCACCATCTCCCTGCAAAGATGTTTGCGAGCTGGACGCCGGTGCCAACGTCTGCACCGGCTGCGGTCGCTCCGTCGCCGAGATCACCGAATGGGGGAGCGGGACCGCCAGCCGTCAGCACGAAATCGTGTGGCGATCTTCTTCCCGTATGAGAAGCCCCGCTTCACGGGCGCACTTAAAAGCCTAACCCCCAAGCGCATCCAATGCGGCCTTCATCTTTGATAAAAATTGCCGCTTTGGATGCGCTTTTCTTAGGGGGTTTTAGGGTATTTGTCTTAATTGCAGGATATGCCTAGCGGCGCGTGTTGTATTACAATGCCCGTGTTTCACGAGGCAATTTTAATGGTGACAAATACCCAACTGGCGACTGCGATGCTCAGCATAAGGCTTGATACAGGCTCACTCGCGGCGCTCGATAGTTATGCAGTAGGACGGGGCGGTCGAAGCGCAGTCATGCGGCAAATGATCGTGCGTATGCTGAAAGAGAATATCGACCGACCGCAGATCGAACCGTCCGACGGCGTATCATGCAATCGTGTATCGCTGCGCTTTACCGATGCCGAAATTGCCGTGATCAAATACCGTTCGTCACAGCGTTCGACCAATCGGTCAGGCTGGATCAAGGCATTGGTGCGCCGTCACCTTGGTTTGAAATCTCGCGTCGATGATGGCCTGCTTAACGAGCTTGCGCCAATCAGGATGCAATTGCTCCGCATTGGCCGCAATCTCAATCAAGCGATGAAGGCTGCCAATCTGCGAATGATGGATGACGGCGACAAGAAGATCGAAAACGACCTTCGACGGATCGCTGATATGCGGACGGAAATTTCCGAACAGATCGCCGCTGTCGGTGATGCCATGCACGGTGATGTGAGTTACTGGAAGGTTGCGGACTAATGGGCCTGGAGTCGGCCTTATGGGAAGCGACCCGTCCCGCATACCGGGTACGCTATATCCATGATCCAAACGGATCAGTGCATATCCCGCTTTACGGAAGTTACGGTGCTGCCACCGGGAAGACGGCGAGGGCAAAGCTGGCCCGGATTGTGCGGGGTGCGCCGGAAGTGTTGGTCAAGGTCACTGGCCGTCAGCGCGGCGGTATCCATGTCAAAGCCCATCTCGAATATATCGGGCGCAAAGGGATCGTCGACATTGAGAGCCGCGATGGAGAGATCCTGACCTCAAAGGAAGATGTTACTGAGCGTGCAGCAGAGTGGAGCGACACGATGCAATGGCGGTCGCGACCAACCGTATCATCGGTGTCATTGGTGTTCTCGATGCCAGCAGGAACCGACCCCGAAAAGGTAATGGGAGCTGTCCGCGCGCTTGCCCACAGTGAGCTAAGCGACAATCATGATTACGTCTTGGCATTGCACACAGATACGCCGCGTCCGCATGTCCATCTGACAGTGCAGGCCGAAGGGCTGGACCGCGTGAGGTTTAATCCCCGTCCAGCTCAGCTTAGCCGGTTTCGCGAGCGGTTTGCTCATGAACTGCGAGCGCGCGGTGTTGCCGCCGAAGCCACACCGAGACGCGCGCGGGGTCGCGGTATTGCCGGGTCAAGTATGGCACTCGTCAAATTACGCGCCCGATTGGCAAGTGGGGTAAGCCCAGCAATGACAGATGCAGACCGGCGCATTAACGAACAGGCCGTTGCTGTCGCGCGCGGCCAATCAGATCTTCCGCTGTTTATCGGCAAAGGAAAAACGCGCTGGCAGAAGATACGTGAAGCTTATGGGCAAGCTGCTGCGACGCTCGGAGCAACCGGACAGTCCGAGGATCAGGTTTTAGCAGACGATGTTCGTAAATTCCTTGATAAGCACCCGGATATGAATGCAACGCCGGAAATCTTTGCTGCACATCATGCTCGAAATCTGGGACTAGATCGAGGGAAACCGGCGCAGTCGCGTGTAGTCTCACCACGTGCTCGAGCAAGGTGAGCTTCAGTATTCGTTTGAGGTGTGCGAAGAGCATCTCGACCTTCTTTCTCTGGCGGCGTGAGACGAGATAGGCATCGGTCGACTGCGATTTCAACCTCGCCACACCGCAACCAGCTGACCCCATAATGTGCCAACGAGCACGCAGAGAACGCAGACACCCAAAGGCAATCGCAACAGTTCAGGAAAACAGCCATTGCCCTTGACGTATTAGAGAACAGAATAGGGTCGGGAGCGGACGGTCCGCTTTGGAGGCAAAGTGGAGAAAAGTGGACTCCCAGGAATACGGTCGCAAATCACGGCGTTTATCCCTAAAGCATATGCGGGTGTCGGGACAGATTACGAGTCGAGCCTCCATTGTTCATGTTTCACGCGTTAACAATATGATGACCCGATATTGTTATTGCGTTTGCGGCCTGGAAGGCGACGTGTAGCACCAGAAAGCTCGTCAGAATCTCGTTTTGTTTTTGGTTCAATTCATTTGACGTCGGGCGGTGCGGACTACATATTTTATATAGCAATTCATGCTCTAGCATAGTTTGTAAAAATGCAAACGGGCTCTGGTCGAATTTTCAAGAAATGTTCGAGATTCTATTATGAATGATTGGGAAGGACAGATTTCCATTGGTCTGGGTTGGGTCTATTATAGTGGCCCCGTCGGAGATGTCGATTTTCATCGGCATTATGCTGTTCAATTTTGCTTCCCCTCGGGGACGGGTCTCAACATCGAAACACGCAATGAACTTCAAAGTGTAGACAGAATATTAGTTGTTGGGTCGAATGTGGACCACAGGTTGTCCAGCACAACCGGGGACACAAAATTACTCTACGTTGAGCCCTGTCTGGTTGAAGAAAATCTGAGGCGATTTAGTATTCATGGTGTTGCTACTCTTGATTTACCTAAGCAAAAATTAGACGCACTAAAAGTAGGACCTGTTGACAAATTCACGCATCCACAGTCGGATTGAGACGATGTGGATGAAGCCGAGGTAGCTATCAGCGGTTTTATCATATCTGGTGGCCAGTCTGCGCGCATTTTTGAGCTTGTTGAAGCAGCGTT
>JBLWTQ010000009.1:0-157065 GCA_048270065.1 Parasphingorhabdus sp.
TCTGCGCCGCCGGAAATCTCACGCGCGCGCTGTGCGGCAAACAACACCAGATCGAACCGGTTTGTAACTTTATCAACGCAATCTTCAACCGTAACGCGAGCCATAAGCCGCTCCTGATTCTGCAAAGTTCTGGAAAAGAGGCCTGCATCTAGGGATACGGGCGGGATTTGTCAACAAATCCTATGTCGCCCCGAGATTGGCCAGCAAACTAATGGGCAATCTAATGGTTTGTCGGTGTGCCGGTGATAATCTATGCCCCAGATCATGGAAAGCGCCACAACAGACAAGCGGATGTTGCACCCCGAACCACCGCAATGGTTCGACGTCGGAGAAAACCGATTGCGACTGGTTCGCGCTGCGACGGAACGTCTCGCCGCGCTGGTGGAGATGCTCGAAGGTGCGGAAAAAAGTCTCAAGCTGTTCTTTTACATGTTTGAGGATGACCGCACCGGCCGAAGAATCCTGGACATTTTGATCGCCGCCTGCGAACGTGGGCTTTCTGTCGAATTGATGGTCGACAGTTTCGGTTCCAATGGTACATCGCCAAGCTTCTTTGAACCGTTGATTCAGGCGGGCGGGAAGTTCAGGATTTTCAGCCCGCGCTTTTCGACCAGCTATTTTGTCCGCAATCACCAGAAGATGATTATCGCGGACGAGCGCCGCGCCCTGATTGGTGGATTCAATATTGCCGATGCCTATTTTGATGTGCCGCAACACAATGAGGACGGCGGCCCGAACGGCGATAGTTGGGAAGACATCGGCCTTGCAATCCGCGGGCCAGAGGTCGCCAATCTGGCGGACTATTATCGCCTCTTGTCGGACTGGGTTTATCGGGACAACGGCAACATGCGGTCTCTGCGAAAAATGGTGCGCAACTGGGATCCTGGCGATGGGCAGTTTCGCTGGCTTCTGGGTGGTCCGAGCAATCGCTTGAGTCGCTGGGCATCGGCGATCAAGAGGGATCTTGAAAAGGGCTGCAAGCTTGATCTGGTCTCTGCCTATTTTTCGCCGGGCCAGGGACTGTTGCGACGCATTGCCGGATTGTCAAAGCGCGGCGGTCAGAGCCGGATCATATTGCCCGGAAAAACCGACAATGCCGCAACCATCGGGGCAAGCAGGCTGCTTTACGGATATCTGTTGAAGCGACACGCCCGGATTTTCGAATATCAGCCCAAGCGCCTTCACACGAAATTGGTGATTGTCGATGACGCGGTTTATGTCGGTTCAGCAAATTTCGATCTGCGCAGCCTGTTCATCAATTTGGAAATGATGTTGCGGATCGAAGATGCCGATTTTGCAAATCACGCGCGCAGCCTGGTCGACGTTTTGCACGAGCAGGCAAAAGCCATAACCCCGGAACTGCACCGATCCCGCCGGTCCTTTCTGAACCGGCTGCGCTGGACGATATCCTATTTTGTCGTGAATACGCTCGACTATACCGTTTCCCGCAGGTTCAATTTCGGAATCAAGAAATAGGTCTGTTTTCTTTGCCGAACGGGATCGCAGTGCCCGCTTCAACAATCTGTCGCAGGAAGAGAATCGTTCACCGCATTCCGCCATTATGGCTCTGTTAAGACAAAGTCGCTTAGCTAGAAGGGTATATGAACTTTCAAGCATCAAATTATCGACCGCTCATGAATCAGTTTCGATATGTATGGATATTGCTGCTGACCACCATCGTGACCGCATGCGTGTCCGGGTCAAACCGGCCAGCGGCCCAACGACCGGATGCCCCACCCCCGATTTATCAGAATCCCGCACCATCGGCCTCGCCTCCCGCGAGAATTGCACGCGAACGCCCCGATCCCGCGCTGGTCCGGGAGATCGCCGATCTGTGGCGCAGCTTCCCGGGTAAAACAGGGATTGCGGTCAAACGGATCGATGGCGACTGGGAAATCGGTCACCGGATGGACGAATATTTTCCCCAGCAAAGCGTTTCCAAGCTCTGGGTCGCCATCACCTTGCTCGACAAGATCGATCAGGGCCGAGCATCATTGTCGGACGCCATCCGCATCGGCAAGGAAGACCTGACGGTATTTCATCAACCGATGGCGGTTGAAGTGGAACGGAACGGCGCCGTGGTCAAATCTGTCTACACATTGCTTGAAATGGCGTTGGCGAGCAGCGACAATACCGCAAATGACGCCTTGCTTCGTCATGCCGGCGGGCCGGAGGCCGTCCGCCAGTTCATCGCAAAAAACGACCTTGGCAAAATCCGCTTTGGCCCTGGCGAACGACTGTTGCAAAGCGGCATTGCGGGAATGGAATGGAGGCAGAACCTGTCCTACGGGCGGACATTCTATGCGGCCCGCGCCAAAATACCGGTCGAGCAGCGTCGCCAATCGCTCGACGCCTATCTCGCCGATCCGGTTGATGGTGCAAGTCCGCTGGCGATTGTGCGCGCCCTGGACAAATTGGCCCGCGGGGAACTGCTCTCGGACAATTCGACAAGATTGCTGCAATCGATATTGAAACGCACGAGGAGTGGCCCAAACCGCTTGAAGGCCGGCGTCCCGGCGGGCTGGGAATTCTTGCACAAGACGGGTACCGGCCAGGTTCTTGGCTCGGTGGCAACCGGATATAATGATATTGGTATCATGACGGCACCCGATGGCACGCGCTATGCCGTCGTCGTGATGCTCGGTGACACGACCGCTTCGATTCCGGAACGCATGCGCCTGATGCAGGCAGTCACCCGAGCGGTCGCCCGCTATCACCGCGGCTAGCGTTTATTCGGTATCTGCGGGGACTGTTGCCGGATCCTCGATCGATTCGGGCGGCACGTTGCGTTCGTCGAGCATTTTTGCCGCGTCATCCAGCGCCTTTGCCTCGCCAACGGTAACACCGCCGGGGCCCGGATCATTCTGTGCAGGACCGCAAGCGACCAGTCCGGTCAATATCATGATATACACAAGGCTTCTCATTGCATTGCCATAAAGCCAATTTCGACTGGTCCCAAGACAAAAAAAGGGCCGCCCGAAGGCAGCCCTTTTTCTCAATAAGGTGAAAAGCTTATTCGCCTACTTTTTTCGCAGCGTCGGCAGCTTTTTTGGCTGCATCGGCAGCAGTGTCGGCGGCTTCAGCAGCTTCACCGGCGGCTTCACCAGCGGCATCGGCAGCAGCACCGACTTCGGCGGTTGCGTCAGCAGTGGCTTCGCCCATGGCGTCGGCTGCGCCTTCGGCCGCATCCATAGCATCATCAGCAGCTTCTTCAGCGGTTGCTTCCGTACCTTCTACGTTTTCTTCCATGCTGGTTTCAGCATTGTCAGCGCCCGAACATGCGGCAAGGCCGAGTGCAGTGGCCAGAACGATTGAAGTTGTAACTTTTTTCATTGGGGTAACCCTCTATTATAATCCTCAAAAAACCATGCAGGGCGGGAAATTTCTTGCCTCCTTATCCTGCGGTGCGTGTATGTAGCGATATGGCGTGACGAACGCAATCAAGAACCGGTTGTATCATTTTCCAGATCTGCAGATTCGGGGAAAATGGCGGTCCCGATCAAATGCCAAACCCGGAAAATCAAGCCGATTGACCAGATATAAAGATTTCTTTATATACCTATCCACGATGGACCATATCTTGAACATTTTCAGAGCGCTTGCCGACCCTACGCGGTTGCGAATCGTGCTGTTGCTGCAAAAAATGGAATTGGCAGTTGGCGAGCTTGCGCAAATTCTCAATCAGAGTCAGCCCCGTATTTCCCGCCACATCAAAATCCTGGACGAAGCCGGCCTGGCAGAACGCCGCAAGGAAGGCAGTTGGGTTTTTCTGAAACCCGGCCCGGCATCCGAGCTGGAAGTTCTGGGACGCATTTTTCGTTCGGACAAGGTCGCCAAGTCCGAACAGGCCCTGCAGGATCAGGCACAGCTATCCCTGGTCCGCAAAGCGCGCGCCGAGATGGCAGAGCGATATTTTTCCGCGCATGCCGAAGAGTGGGATGCGATCCGGTCGCTGCACTTGCCGGAAGCCGAGGTGGAGCGGGCCATGCTCGCGCTGTTGCGGGACGCGCAACTCGGCAAGATGCTGGATATCGGGACCGGCACGGGACGGATGGTCGAACTGTTCGGACCGTTGGCCCAATCGGTCATTGCGCTCGACAAAAGTCCTGAAATGTTGCGGCTGGCCCGGGCCAAATTGCTCGAGAGCCAGGCTGGCAACAGATCGGATCTGGTACAGAAAACGGAGTTGAAACAGGGCGACTTCAACCAGCTGCCGGTGGCCAATGGCGCCGTGGATAGCGTTATCCTCCATCAGGTATTGCACTATGCCCAGCATCCGGAGGCCGTGCTGGTCGAAGTGTCCCGGGTGCTGAAATGCAATGGCCTTGTCCTGATCACGGATTTTGCAGCCCACGACCGGGAAGATCTGCGCACCGAACATGCCCATGCACGACTTGGCTTTAGCGATGACAGCATGAAACGCTGGTTCACCGCTGCGAAGCTCGACCTGGTGCAGACCCGAACGCTCGATGGCGGCGAACTGACCGTGAAGATATGGGTCGCCAGAAAGCCTGCGGTTCAGAGCCTGCGCCCCGAGTCCGACAAACTGATCTCCCGAACCGAGAATTTGAAAAGAGCAACCGCATGAGCAATTCATCACGGCCAATGGCCCTAAGCGAGCTGGAAGAAGCCAAACGGGCCCTGGACGTTCCGCTGTTCGCCGGTTTGAACGGGGACGCCGACGTCTCCTTCGAGTTTTTTCCTCCGAAATCAGAGAAAATGGAACAAACCCTGTGGAATAGCGTGGTGACTCTCGAGCCGCTCAATCCGCGATTTGTTTCCGTGACCTATGGTGCCGGCGGAACCACGCGCGAACGCACCCATGCTACGGTGGCGCGCATCGCCAGGGAAACCAATATTCCGGCGGCCGCGCATTTAACCTGTGTCGGCGCGAGCAAAGAAGAAATTGCGGAGGTTGCGCAATCCTATTGGGAGGCGGGCGTTCGTCATATTGTCGCGCTGCGCGGCGACCCGCCTGCAGAAGGCGAGGCGTTCGAGCCGCACCCGCAAGGATATGCCAGTGCCGCGGAACTGGTGAAGGGCCTCACCGATATCGCACCGTTCGAGATATCGGTTGCCGCCTATCCCGAAACCCATCCGGAAGCGGAATGCCCGCAAAGCGACCTCGACAATCTGAAGCGCAAGCTGGACGCCGGCGCCAGCCGGGCCATCACCCAGTTCTTCTTCACCGCCGAGGCGTTTTTCCGCTTCCGCGATGCGGCAGCGGCTGCCGGAATCGACGCCGAGCTGGTACCGGGTATCCTGCCGGTCTCCAATGTTGCCCAGACCCGCAAATTCGCGGGAATGTGCGGCGCGGAAATCCCGCCATGGATGAATGATCTGTTCGAGGGGCTGGACGATCATCCCTCGGCACGGCAACTGATCGCCGCCACCGTCGCGGCGGAACTGTGCCGCAAGCTGTATGCCGGAGGGGTTCGCCAGTTCCATTTCTACACGCTCAACCGGGCGGAACTCAGCTATGCCATTTGTCACCTGCTCGGCAAGCGGCCCACTGGCGGACGACAGGAGAAAGCGGCATGACCAACGCACGTGAACAATTGCAGAAACTGGCCGCAGAGCGGATCCTGGTGTTTGACGGCGGCTACGGTACGGCAATTCAGGATCATCGGCTGGGTGAACAGGACTATCGTGGTACTCTTGACCTGACCGACGACCAGAAGGGCAATAATGATCTGCTCAGCCTGACCCGGCCGGACATTATCGAGGCCATTCATATTTCCTATCTGGAAGCCGGCGCCGACATAATCGAAACCAATACGTTCAGCTCCACCGAAATCAGCCAGGCCGATTATGGCTGCGAGCATCTGGTGCGCGATCTCAACGTCAAATCGGCAGAAATTGCCCGCGCGGCCTGCGACAAGGCTGAAGCCAGGGATGGCCGACCACGCTTTGTCGCCGGTTCCATCGGGCCAACCAACAAGACATTGTCCCTGTCGCCCGACGTCAACGACCCGGGGTTTCGCGAAATCGACTATGATTATCTGAAGGGCGTGTACCGTGCCCAGTGCGACGCGTTGATCGACGGCGGGGTCGATTTCCTGCTGATCGAAACGATATTCGATACGCTCAACGCCAAATGTGCCGGGATGGCGGCGATGGAAGCCGCCGAGGCCAGCGGTCGCGATGTGCCGCTGATGATATCGATGACCCTGACCGACCTGTCCGGTCGCAATCTGTCGGGTCATACGGTCGAGGCGTTCTGGCACGCGGTGCGGCATCTCAAGCCGCTGACCATCGGTCTCAACTGTTCCTTCGGTGCCGACCAGCTCCGGCCCCATCTGGCGATGCTGGCAAAAGAGGCGGATACGCTAATCATGGCCTATCCCAATGCCGGCCTGCCCAATGATCTCGGCGAATATGATGAAATGCCGGAAGAGACGGCCGAGTTGATCGGTGACTGGCTGAAGGATGGCCTGGTCAACATCGTCGGCGGCTGCTGTGGCACGACGCCGGATCACATTCGCGCCATCGCCAATGCCGTGGCCGATCAGCACCCGCGCAAGATCCCGGCCATTTCTGTCCATACACGGCTCTCCGGACTGGAGCCATTCAACATGGCGGCATAGGCGATCGACTATTCCGCTATTGTCGCGCGCCGCGACGGCGCGAGTAGAGCAAAATTAATTGTCTCTCGGCTTCGCTCGAGACCAACGGATGACATCACAATATTATGACAAAGCCTTCCTCCACCAATTTCGTCAACATCGGCGAACGCACCAATGTTACCGGGTCTGCGCGGTTCAAGAAGCTCATCCTCAACGATGACTATGAAGCCGCGGTCGAGGTCGCCCGCCAGCAGGTCGAAAATGGCGCGCAGGTGATCGATATCAATATGGATGAGGGGCTGCTCGACGCCCATCATGCGATGACCACCTTTCTCAAGCTGATTTCGGCGGAACCCGATATCGCACGGGTGCCGGTGATGATCGACAGCAGCAAATGGTCGGTGATCGAGGCGGGGCTGAAATGCGTGTCGGGCAAGCCGATCGTCAATTCCATCTCGATGAAGGAAGGCGAGGCGGAATTCCTCGATCACGCGCGCAAATGCATGGCTTATGGTGCCGCTGTGGTGGTCATGGCCTTCGATGAAACCGGCCAGGCCGATACCAAGGAGCGCAAGGTCGAGATTTGCGAGCGCGCCTACAAGCTGCTGACCGGAATCGGCTTCCCGTCGGAAGATATCATCTTCGACCCCAATGTTTTCGCGATCGCGACCGGCATCGACGAGCATCGCCGTTATGGAATCGATTTCATCGAGGCCACGCGCGAAATCAGAAAACGCTGCCCGCATGTCCATATTTCCGGCGGCCTGTCCAATCTGTCGTTCAGCTTTCGCGGCAACGAACCCGTGCGCCGGGCGATGCACAGCGTGTTTCTCTATCACGCGATCCCGGCCGGGATGGACATGGCGATCGTCAATGCCGGACAGCTGGACATATATGACGACATCGATCCGGAGCTGCGCGAACTTTGTGAAGACGTGATATTCGACCGCCGCGACGATGCCACAGACCGGCTGATCGCGCTTGCAGAGAAATTCCGCGGCACCGATGAGGTCGCGGAAAAGGCGGCAGCGGAATGGCGCGGCTATGAAGTGCACAAGCGTCTCGAACACGCGCTGGTCAAGGGCATCGACGCCCATATCATCGAGGATACCGAGGAAATGCGGCTGGCGGTCCAGGCTCGCGAAGGCCGCCCGATCGAGGTGATCGAGGGGCCGCTGATGGACGGCATGAATGTGGTCGGCGACCTGTTCGGTTCGGGCAAGATGTTCCTGCCGCAGGTCGTGAAGTCCGCTCGTGTCATGAAAAAGGCGGTTGCCCATCTGTTTCCCTATATTGAAGCCGAGAAGGACGAGAATGCCAAGGGCAAGGGCAAGATCGTCATGGCGACGGTCAAGGGCGATGTGCACGATATCGGCAAGAATATCGTCGGCGTCGTCCTGCAATGCAACGGTTTTGAAGTGATCGATCTCGGCGTCATGGTGCCGTGGACCGACATCCTGAAAGCGGCGAATGAAAATGATGCGGATATCATCGGCCTGTCCGGGCTGATCACCCCGTCGCTCGATGAGATGGTGACGGTGGCGGAAGAAATGGAGCGGGCAAAAATGCAATTGCCGTTGCTCATCGGCGGCGCGACCACATCCAAAACCCATACGGCACTGCGCATCGAACCCGCCTATACCGGCCCGACCATCCATGTCCTCGATGCCAGCCGCGCCGTCGGTGTCGCCTCCCAGCTGGTCAGCGCCACCCAGGCGACAGGCTTTATCGCCCAAACCCGGCAAGATTATGAACAGGTTCGCGTCGCGCGGGCAGGAAAAACCGGAAAAAAACTGACAACACTTGAAGATGCGCGCGCCAATGCCGCCGAGATCGACATGAGCCTGAAGGCCGGCGCACCGACAAAACCGGGATTGCATGTCTACGACGACTGGGATCTCACCGACCTGCGCAAATATATCGACTGGACGCCCTTTTTCAGGGCGTGGGAACTGGCCGGAAATTACCCCGCGATCCTGACCGACAAGATCGTCGGTGAAAGCGCCAGCGACCTGTTCCGGGATGCGCAGGCCATGCTCGACCAGATTATCGATGAAAAATGGCTGACGGCCAAAGGCGTGGCCGGGCTTTGGCGTGCCCGGCGGGAAGGCGATGACATTCTCGTCTCGCCGGAAAACGCGGAATTCACCTTGCCGATGTTGCGCCAGCAGGTCGTCAAACGCGGCGGCAAAGCGAACAATTGCCTCGCCGATTTCATCGACACCGCCGACGACTGGATCGGCGGTTTTGCGGTGACCGCCGGCCACGGCATCGACGAGCATGTCCAGCGGTTCGAGATGGACAAGGATGATTATAGCAGCATCCTGCTGAAAGCGCTGGCCGACCGGCTCGCCGAAGCCTTTGCCGAACGCATGCATGAGCATGTTCGCAAGGATCTGTGGGGCTATGCAGCAGACGAGGATCTGAACAATCAGGACCTGATCCGGGAAAAATATCAGGGCATCCGCCCTGCCCCCGGTTACCCGGCCTGTCCCGACCACAGCCTCAAACCGATCCTGTTTGACATGCTCAACGCGACGGAGAACACCGGTATTGAACTGACCAGCGGTTTTGCAATGACGCCGACCGCCGCAGTTTCCGGCTTCTATTTTGCCCACCCGCAGGCTGATTATTTTGGTGTCGCGCGTATCAGCGAAGACCAGGTTGAGGAATATGCCACAAGGCGCGGTGTATCCGTTGATCAGGCGCGGCAATGGTTACGGCCCAATCTGAATGAATAAACGACTTGAATTAACCGGTTAACTTGTTTCGCTCAGACTGGATTCATCTGGCACAGGCTAGGTATTACTATTGTTTGACGTTGCGGCAGAGGATATTGAACCTGTCCTGCTCCCTCGATTCAGGAACGCCGAAATGAAGTTCACGACTCCTATGATCCTTGCATTTGTTGCGGCCTCGATGACCGGCGCCTCCGCGCAGGCCCAGCGAGGCGCGCCCTTCACGGTCGTTGAAACCGGCAAATCCTATCACCGGCTGTCGGACGCTGTCGACGCAATCGGCGGCAGCAATGCCACCATCATCATCGCGCCTGGCGCCTATGGCGATTGCGCGGTCCAGACGGCCGGGCGCATTACCTACAAGGCTTCCATCCCGGGCCGCACAGTCCTTGATGGCGGCGTCTGCGAGGGCAAGGCGACGCTCGTCTTGCGCGGCAAGGCAGCAACGGTCGACGGAATCATATTCCAGAATCAGCAGGTCGCCGATGGTAACGGTGCCGGTATCCGGATCGAGCGCGGCGATCTTTATGTTTACAATGCCCTGTTCCGGAACGCCGAACAGGGCATATTGAGCGCCGATGATCCCAGCGCCGAAATTGTCATCGACCGGTCCACTTTCCAGCGACTGGGGCGCTGCGACCGCGGCCTGTCCTGCGCGCACAGCATCTATATCGGTGATTTCGGATCGCTGAAGGTTACCAACAGCCGTTTCGAGAAGGGCAATGGCGGCCATTATGTCAAGAGCCGGGCGCCCCGGGCGACGATCAACAACAACAGTTTCGATGACACCCAGGGTCGCAACACCAATTACATGATCGACCTGCCGGCAGGCGCGACCGGGGTGATCAGCGGCAATGTCTTTGTCCAGGGCCAGAACAAGGAAAACTGGAGCGCCTTCATCGCCATCGCGGCGGAGGACAGGGACCATAGTTCCGCAGGCCTCAACATCCACTCCAACAGCGCGTCGCTGGCCAGGGGCGTCAAACGCAACACCTGGTTCGTTGCCGACTGGAGCGGTGATCAGTTGCGGATTGCGAACAATAGCCTGGGGCCAGGCCTGACCCGCTACGAACGACGCTGATTCATTCGCAGCTATTCGCCGGGCCGCCGTCAATATCCAAACATCTCCCGTCGGTTTCATCCGCCGGAATGTCGACGCCGATCAGCGCGCCGAGAGTCGGTGCAATATCGACGGTCATCACCGACAGGGGCTGTTCAAAATGTCGGATTCCCGATCGCCAGAACAGGATCGGGACCCGACGGTCATAATCCCACGGGCTGCCGTGCGTCGCCACATAGCCGCGCTGGGTTGAAGCAATCGGGGTGATCCCTTTTTTCAGCAGAACGATAAAATCGCCCGACCGGTCCGGGTGGAAAGATGCGCGGCTGCGTTGCGCCAGGGTCCATTCTTCCGGCGATCCGCTCGGGACTTGCATTGCCAGAAGGTCATCGCGATCCAGTACCGCTTCGACCTGTGCGTGGGCCGCGAGCAGCGCCATGGCGCTATCCTTGACCTGGGCCCGCTGCTTTTCCGAAAGATCCCGACTGACATAATAGTCACCAAAGGGGGCGTCTCCGAAGAGGACAGGTTTTTCGCCCTCGATGTTCAGCACCTCTGCAACCGTCTTGCCGATCGCCTTTGCATTGAGCTGTGGGTCGATCCGCTGCGCTGTCGGGACTCCCTGAAGACGCATCCGTTCCGGCAGGTCGAGACCGCCGTGATCAGCCGTCAGCATCACGACATAATCGATTCCCTGGCCGTCCAATATGTCGAAAAACGCTCCGAGCGACTGGTCCAGCGCGCTCATCTGGATGCACATTTCGAGGCCTTCGGTGCCAAAGGCATGACCAATATAATCGGTTGCGGACAGGCCGACGGACAAGACATCGGTGGCCTTGCCCTGACCGAGTTGGAGTTCATCAACAAGCACGGTTGCAGCCGCGATCACCGAGCCATCGAAGTCGGGCGAGCCTCGGTAAATGCGCGCGGCACCGTCCGGACGCTGGAACGCATAGTCACCAACCGACTGGCCATCCCCGTGCATGATCCTCGCACTGCGCGCCGCGCAATGGGCGGGTACGGGATAAGCCGGGCGTGCCTTGTTGATCTTTTCACCAATGCTCTTGTTCAGCGCCGCCATCGCAGGCGACGTACCGCGACCGACATGGGTGGTAAAACCGTTGCCTTTCCACCAGTAAATCTCGTCGACATTCTTGCCGCCCATCATCAGGGCCGACCGGTCCTTGCCAGCCACCGCAATATTGCGCGATTCTGGCGATATCTTTTTGAGCCGTTCGCCCAATGTGGGCACCAGCAGATGCCAGGACGAGGCGACATAATCACCCTGTGTGGCGGCGGTAATGTCGCCAAAGCTGGTGCCGTCAATCCGCTCGTCTTCGGCGCAATAGACCGTCTTGTCGTCGCGCTTTATCGACAGGTCGATCCAGTTGTTGGCGATGATCCCGGCGCGCCCCGAATGCACACCGGTCATGATCGTGGCATGGCCCGGGCAGGTTTCGGTTGCGGCATGGGATTGATAGCCGGACGGAAAGACCGCGCCGCTCGCCAGACGTTTCAGTCCGCCGGTAAAGCTGCTGCGATATTCGCTGAACAGATCCGCGGATAGCTGGTCAACCGAGATGGCAACAACCAGTTTCGGACTGGCTCCCTCCGGACCTTTGTGATCTTCCGCATTTGCGGTGCCTGAAAATATGATAAACGCTGCCAGCGTTGTAACTATGGTCGATTTTCGCACGAATGGCCCTCACTGATGAAAGTGACTATGGAAAGCTGTCCGCCAATAGCCTAAATGCCTATCAACAGGAAATGGTGAGTTTTTATGACATTTGATTTTCGCATCCTTGCGATGATGCTGGCGTTCGCGGCGCTCGCCTTTGCTCCGCCAGCCGGGGCACAGAATCGGCTGGGCAATAGTGAATTGAATGTACCCGCTACGCTGGTGGCGGAATCCCGGACAGTGCAGGCCGGGCAAAGCGTGACCCTGGCCTTTGTCATGGAACCCAAGCCGACCTGGCACGGCTATTGGGAAAATCCCGGTGATGCGGGCATCGGCATGAGCTTTGACTGGACCTTGCCCGCAGGGGTGACGGCCGGAAAACCGAAGTTTCAGGTCCCCGATACGCTGCTGATTTCCGGCATCATGAACTATGTTTACAAGGGCGATTATGCGGTTCTGGTCAATCTGAACCTGTCCGACAGCGTCCAGCCCGGCCCGTTGCCGATATCGGTGAAATCCGAATGGCTGTCCTGCACCGACGAGATTTGTGTCCCCGAGCAGGATGAATTGACGATCACGCTGCAGGTTGTCGGAAAAAACGCGGCGGTTATTCCGGACAAACGTTTCGACGGATATCGCGCAGCCCTGCCTCGGCCTTTGGGCAGCGAAGCCAGTTTTGCCGTCACCGACAACCTGTTTAGACTATCAGTCCCGCTGCCAGCCAATGTCGAGATTGATAAACCCTATTTTTTCGTCCTTGAAGACGGCATCGTCGACTATGGCGCGCCGCAGAAATTCAGCCGGGACGGTGACCGCCTGATCCTCGAAACCGGCGCGCGCGGTGACGGGCCGGACAGGATCAACGGTGTGCTGAAAATCGGCGAACACACGGGATTTCTGATCACCGCGACCAAGGGCGAAGTCGCGATGACCGGCCTGCCGCTGGTCGAAGACCGCCCGAAGAACGAGAATACCACCTCACTGCTGTTCCTCGCGCTCGGCGGTGCGATACTGGGCGGCCTGCTGCTCAACCTGATGCCCTGTGTCTTTCCCATACTCAGTCTGAAAGCGATCAGTCTGGCCAAGGCTGGCGGCAATGAAGGCGTCGTCCGGCGCGATGCGCTGGCCTATACCGCCGGTGTCGTCGTGGTCGCCACAGCACTCGGCGCAATCCTGCTCGGCCTGCGGGCCAGCGGTGCGGCCGTCGGCTGGGCTTTTCAGCTTCAGGATCCCCAGATCATCTTTGTCCTGCTCGCACTGGTGACTGCCATTGGCCTCAATCTGGCCGGCATGTTCGAGCTGCCCAATGTCAATTTCGGCAACAAGCTGGCCCGCCAAGACGGCGCTGGCGGATCGTTCTGGACCGGCGCGCTGGCCGCCTTTGTCGCCACACCCTGCACCGGTCCGTTCATGGCAGCCGCATTGGGGGCCACGATTGTTCTGCCCCCCATCGCCGCGCTGGTGATTTTCGCCGGCCTCGGCGTCGGCCTCGCCCTGCCTTTCCTTTTGATCGCCTTTGTCCCGGCGATCCGCAGCCGCCTGCCCAAACCCGGACCCTGGCTGGACAGCTTTCGCAAGATCATGGCGATCCCGATGTTCCTCACCGGCATTGGCCTGATCTGGCTGCTCGGCCGTCAGATCGGAACCGATGCGCTGGGTCTTTCGTTGCTCTTCCTGCTCCTTGTCGCAATGATCCTCTGGTGGTTCGGCGGTAGCCAGATAAGAGGCTTGTCCCGGGGCGCGCTCACCAGCGCAGCAATTTTCGCTGTCATAGCGGGCGGTATCGTCGCGCTTCCCGGCGAATCAGCGATGGATAGCCGGAAACTGGCGAGCGCCGCCGATGCGACGCTGTCGAGCGAACCCTTTAGCGAAAGGCGCCTTTCTGAATTGCGGGCCTCCGGCCGACCGGTTTTTGCCTATTTCACGGCCGACTGGTGCATTACCTGCAAGGCCAACGAAGCCGCGGCCATCCAGCGTAGCGAAACCGCCGATGCTTTTGCAGCGGCCAAGGTCGCGGTTCTGATGGGCGACTGGACAAGACCCGATCCGGAAATCAGCCGATTCCTCGAAAAGCATGGCCGTGCTGGCGTCCCGCTTTATGTCTATTACGCACCGGGGGCGGATGCCGAGATTCTTCCGCAGATATTGACGGTGGCGACATTGACAGAACTGGCCAACGGAGCGGTGCAAAGTGCATCACTCGATACATCCCCCCAGTGAACGGAGAGAATTCATGAAGCATATGTCATCTTTCACCGTAGCCGCTATCGCCGCCATTGCCCTGACAAGTCCCCTCGCTGCGGCCCAGAAAACCGGTGCCATTGCCCAGGATTTCAAGCTCACCGATGTAGAAGGCAAAACCGTTCAGCTATCGCAGTTTCGTGGCAAGACCGTCGTGCTCGAATGGCACAATCCCGGCTGCCCGTTCGTGAGCAAACATTATGACAGCGGCAATATGCAGATGACGCAAAAGGCCGCGCGGCAACAGGGCGCAGTCTGGCTGACGATCAACAGCGGTGCCAAGGGCAAACAGGGTCATATGACCGGTGCCGAAGCGAAAGCGCTGATGGCCAAACAAGATTTCCAGTCGAGCAATTATCTGGTCGATACAAAAGGTCTGGTCGGCAAGGCTTATGGTGCCAGGACCACGCCGCATATGTATATCATCGATGGCTCGGGCGTTTTGGTTTATCAGGGCGGTATCGACGACAGGCCGACGGCCAATCCGGCGGATATCGAGAATGCGCGCAATCATGTGCTCGCGGCACTGGGTGAAATCAAATCGGGAGACCGGGTCAGCGTCGCCTATTCACGCCCTTACGGGTGCTCTGTCAAATACGCGTCTGATTGATTTGGCTGACTGATCGGGAGACTGCAGGACTGACACGCGTATTCCACGCGGCGCCAGCCCTGCGCCCCAGAGCCTGAGGATTGGACAAAACGGCATGCGAACCCCCGAAAGCCGCCTGTCGACAGATCCCCGACCCAATTGCGAAACGTTCATTGCTTTTCGCTGTCTCCGAGGATCGGGAGACAGATCCAATACACAACCCGGATCTGTCCCCCGCCTCTGTTCCGACAGCGTGCGACCCTAATGAAAGGCACCGCCGGTCAAACTCTTTCCAGCCGCCAACCGCTGCTCACCGGTGGTGGTGGTAATTTCCAAGCTTTTTGATGCCAACCTCAATCTATTCCGGCACGCCGGAATTTTGCTGATGGGTCAGTTCTTATCAATGCGATCCGTATAAGGGGCCTTTAGCCAACCTCGGATGAACGGTCATGTAAACTGTTGTATCTTATTATAAGGTATTGAATTGATGTGGAATTATTTCTGACAAGCGCGTGAAATACGGCACCGGACATTGCAATCCGAAGCGCTCCTTTCCGACCGTTGTCGAAAAGGCCTGACTTTCCATATAGTTACGGTTGTTACCGATTCGCCGCCGGCATTCGCGCTCGCGCGGACCGCAGATCGCTAACCGGGTTTGCGAAAACGCATCACGAAGCGGTTGGTCTTCCCCCGGATCGCCGGATCAAATACATTTATTTCCGGATCATCATCGGGATTGGCAAACATCTCGCTCTCCCCGTCCAGCACGAAGCCAGCTTTGAGGAAATCAGACCGGGCGGTTGCGGGATCGATCCGATGGGTTTTCTCCACCACCGCACGGGTATCGCCAGCTGATCCGACATGATCGATCACGGCCACGATACCGCCAGGTTTCATGCCGGCATAGAGGTTTGCCAGCACGGCCGCCGGGTCCATGCGTTGGAATTTGAACTTCTCGCTTTCCCAGTAAAAATCATGATAGATCAGGTGCAGCATGGCAAAATCAATGCTGTCCGCTGTCGGCTTGTAATCCGGCAATTGCGAAGGCACCATGGTCACGTTGGCTTGCCGCGCGGCGATCCCTGCCCATTTTTTCCTGGACGCGTCGCTGGTAGTGAACTGCGGCGGGTTGACGGCGATTACCGATCCGGTCGGACCGACGGCGCGGCCCATGATTTCGCTATAATAGCCGCCACCAGCGAATATATCGAGAACGGCATAGCCTTTTTCCAGTCCCATAAAGGCCAGCACTTCTGCAGGCTTGCGGCTCTCGTCCAGTTTTATATCGCCTTCATCGCGACCGGGAGCGGACACGGCGGATGCGAAGCCCGGGGTCGCTTCTTCTACGGCAGCCGCCGATGCAGAGGATAAATCTTCTGCATGGACCGGAGCGGCGAATGCCAATGTGGAAGTCGCAAATGCCAAAAGGATGGATGCACGCATGATTGTCTCTCCCCGGGATGTTGCCGGCAACATGGACCGCCAGAGCGTTTCGCACAAGCGGCAGGGATGTGATTGGTCCAAGTCCGAACGCAGTTGGTCGAAACCGCGATCATCCGCGAAAGTCAGGCAGCGCGTTTCCTGATCTTGTCCAGCTCGGAACCGTGCGAGCGGCGAACCTCCTCAAGATCATGGTCTATCTGAAGGCCGAGGAAAAATCCTTCCGAAACTCCCAAATAGCGAGCCAGGCGAAGATCAACATTGGCATCCACCGGACGCTGACAGCCAAGAATGGCGCTAAGCTGAGTCAAGTTTAGCCCAGCTTCTTCGGCCACTTCTTCAATCGGTATTTCGCTGCCAATCATATAATCTTCACGCAGCACATCGCCCGGATGGACATTGTTCAAACGGTCGTCATCCCCTGTGATAGTCTTCGATCCGGACATCATGCGCATCTCCGTTGGACCAGTGGAACGCCACGCGCCACTGATCGTTGATGCGCAGACTATAGCGCAAAGGTGTATAAGCCTTCAACTGCTCAAAGCGATTGCCGCCAGCAACATCTACCGCATCTTCCGCTGCGTCTTGCCATAACGCATCTTGCGAGTCCCTGGCCGCCCCTCGGTCGCCCGGCCCTTGGGCTGGGCGACCTGCAGATCGGCGGGCAGGCCCAGCTCTTCCGCTTCCAGCTTGCGGATTTCGTCGCGCAGGCGACCCGCTTCCTCGAATTCCAGATCGGCTGCCGCATCGCGCATCCGTTTTTCCAGGCTCTCGATATGCGCTCTCAGATTATGGCCGACGAGATGATCGGTGTCGTCGTCGATCGGTACTGTGACCATATCTTTCGACGCGACATGGGCGATGATGTCGCCGATATTCTTTCTGATCGACAGCGGGGTGATACCGTGCGCCTCGTTATATTCGACCTGCTTCTCGCGGCGGCGGTTGGTTTCGCTGAGCGCGCGCTCCATCGAGCCGGTCATCCGGTCGGCATAGAGGATCACCCGGCCATCGACGTTGCGCGCGGCGCGGCCGATCGTCTGGATCAGCGAGGTCTCGCTGCGCAGGAAACCTTCCTTGTCGGCATCGAGGATCGCAACCAGGCCGCATTCCGGAATATCCAGCCCCTCGCGCAGCAGGTTGATGCCGACCAGCACGTCATAGACGCCCAGTCGCAGATCACGGATCAGCTCGATCCGTTCCAGCGTCTCGACATCGCTGTGCATGTAGCGGACCTTGATCCCGGCCTCGTGCATGAATTCGGTCAGATCTTCCGCCATCCGCTTGGTCAGCGTGGTGATCAGCGTGCGATAGCCCTGCGCCGCGACCTTGCGGCATTCGTTGATCACGTCATCGACCTGGTCCTCGACCGGCTTAATCTCCACCGGCGGGTCGATCAAGCCGGTGGGGCGAATCACCTGTTCGCTGAACACGCCGCCGGTCTGTTCCAGCTCCCAGGGGCCGGGCGTGGCCGAGACAGACACGGTCTGCGGACGCATCGCGTCCCACTCGTTGAAGCGCAAGGGCCGGTTGTCGATACAGCTGGGCAGCCGAAACCCATATTCGGCCAGGTTGATCTTGCGGCGGTGATCGCCCTTGGACATCGCCCCGATCTGCGGAACCGTCTGGTGGCTTTCATCGACGAACAGCAGCGCGTTGTCCGGCAAATATTCGAACAGGGTCGGCGGCGGCTCGCCCGGCAGACGTCCGGTCAGAAAGCGCGAGTAATTTTCGATGCCGGCGCAGCTGCCGGTGGCGGCGATCATCTCGAGATCGAAATTGGTCCGCTGTTCCAGCCGCTGATGCTCGATCAGCTTGCCCTCGGCTTCCAGTTCCTTGAGCCGCACGCCCAGTTCCAGCTTGATCGCCTCCATCGCCTGCTTCATCGTCGGTCCCGGCGTCACATAGTGCGAATTAGCAAACACCCGCACCCGGTTGAGGCTGGCGCCCTTCTTGCCGGTCAGCGGATCGAATTCGACGATTTCCTCGATCTCGTCGCCAAAAAAGCTGATCCGCCAGGCCATGTCCTCGTAATGCGACGGAAATATCTCCAGATTGTCGCCCCGGACCCGGAAGTTGCCGCGCGCAAAGGCCTGATCGTTGCGTTTATATTGTAGCGACACCAGCTTGCGGATGATGTCCCGCTGGTCGACCGCTTGATCCTTTTTGAGGTCAAAGATCATCGCCGAATAAGTCTCGACCGAGCCGATACCGTAAAGACAGGAGACCGACGCCACGATGATCACGTCATCGCGTTCGAGCAGCGAGCGGGTCGCGCTGTGCCGCATCCGGTCGATCGCCTCGTTTACCGAACTTTCCTTTTCGATATAAGTATCCGACCGCGCGACATAGGCTTCGGGCTGATAATAGTCATAGTAGGACACGAAATATTCGACGGCATTCTCCGGAAAGAAATTTTTGAACTCGCCATACAGCTGCGCCGCCAAAATCTTGTTGGGCGCCAGAATCAGGGCTGGCCGCTGCAACTCTTCGATGATTTTGGCCATGGTGAAGGTCTTGCCCGAACCGGTGACGCCAAGCAGCACCTGATCGCGCTCCTCGTCGCGCATCCCGGCGACCAGTTCCCTGATTGCATCCGGTTGGTCGCCCGCCGGTTCAAAATCGCTGACCAGCTTGAATGGCTTGCCGCCTTCCGATTTCGTGGGACGGCTGGGCTTGTGCGGGACAAAATCTTCGCCGGTGTCCGGCTCCGCCAGGCCTCTTCTGATTACTAATTCTGTCATGCAGCAGATATGGAACAAAAAGGGTCCAATGTCATCCCCGGAGTAGAGTTTTCCTGTTATAGGGGCATAGAAAATTTACATCGGCGGCGCATCGGTTTAAGGCTGGTCACGGGGCGTCTAAATTGAGGGAATATTCTTGTGAAAAAATTACTGGTTTCAGTGGCTGTAATCAGCCTGATAGGTGGCTGTTCGGACAAGGGCGCCGACCGGGACGGCGACGGCAAGATCACTGCCGAAGAAGTCGCCGAGGAAATGAACAAAGTCACGCTTGAGCCCGGCGAATGGGAAAACACCGTTGAAATAGTCGATGTGAAAATCGACGGAATGCCGGACGGTGCGCCGACCGGCATGATGGACAGCATGAAGGGGAAGGTCACGACTTCAAAGTCCTGCATCACCGAGGAGCAAGCGGAGAATCCCGGTGCCCAGTTTTTCGCGGCGCAGGAAAAGACCAATTGCGAGGTCAAGAAATTCAGCATGAGCGGCGGTGCCGTATCTTCGGAAATGGCGTGCAACAATATGGGTGGTGGTCCCGGCGAAATGACCATGACGATGGACGGCCAATATGGACCGAGCAGCTATGACATGACCATGAACATGGTCGGCGGCGCAGCGGGGATGAAGATGAACATTTCCGCCAAGAGCAACGGCAAGCGCATCGGTAGCTGCCCAACCGGTTGAACCCGGCCATATTTACAGCGAATAACAGGAAGGCAGGAGCGATGCGCTTCTGCCTTTTTATTCCGGGTCGATCTCCCCGCTCCGAACCAGCGCGCAATGGCGCTGCAGGTCATTGCATCTGTGTCAGCGCCTGATAAGTTTCACTGCGAAACCGAATCAGTCGTCCCGATTGATGATCAGGAGAAAAACCATGATTGGATATATAACGCTCGGCACCAATGATCTCGACAAGGCGCGTGCCTATTATGATGCGCTGCTCGGCGAACTCGGCGCGAAACGGCTGATGGAAATGGAGGAAAATGGCTTCACGCTCTACGGAGTCGACATGACCACGCCCTCGATTGCGATCACCAGGCCCTATAATGGAGAAGCCGCGCAACCCGGCAATGGCAATATGGTCGCGCTGCAGATGAAAGAACGCGCGCAGGTCGACAGCTTCTACCAAAAGGGTCTGGAACTGGGCGGTAGCGATGAAGGCCCGCCCGGAGTCCGCGGCGATGAAGGCCCGATGGCCTTCTATGCGGCCTATTTCCGCGATCCGGAAGGCAACAAGCTTTGCGCATTTCGCCTCGGTCCTGCATAGACGGATAAAATAGAAGGAGAGAACCGTGAAACATCTTTTGGCTTTGGCTGCGACAACCGCCCTGATCTGGACGGCACCGGCGTCGGCCCAAAACACGTCGACGTCACCCGATCTGGCGGCGGCTATCGCGGCGGATTATGACAAGGAACTGAAAGCCCTGTTTCTCGATTTTCATCGCAACCCGGAATTGTCCTACAAGGAAACCCGCACCGCAGCGATCATCGCGAAGCAATGGCGCGCGGCGGGCTTCACCGTGACCGAAAAAGTCGGCGGCACGGGCGTCGTCGCGGTGATGCAAAATGGCGAGGGGCCGACCCTGATGCTGCGCGCGGATATGGATGGTCTGCCGCTCGTGGAAGACAGCGGACTGGACTATATGTCCACCGCGAAGCAGGTCAGTATTGACGGTGAGGAAAAGCCGGTCATGCACGCCTGCGGTCATGATGTGCATATCACCTCGCTGATCGGTACTGCGCGCCAGATGGCGGCGATGAAGGACGAGTGGTCCGGTACGCTGCTTCTGATCGCGCAGCCAGCCGAAGAGCGTATCGGCGGTGCCAGGCTGATGATGGACGACGGGCTCTATAGCCGCTTTCCAAAACCCGATTTCGCCATGGCCTTTCACGTTTCTGCCGACACGCCAACCGGCAAGCTTGCTCTCGACGAAGGCATCTCGAGCAGTTCATCCGACAGCGTTGACATCATTGTCCACGGGGTTGGTGCGCACGGGGCTTCTCCGCACCGCGGCAAGGACCCGATCGTGATGGGCGCGCAGATCATCATGAACCTGCAGACGATCATCAGCCGGGAGATTGCGCCGCTCAATCCGGGCGTCATTACCGTCGGTTCGTTCCACAGCGGCTTCAAGCATAATATCATTTCCGACAAGGCGGTCATGCAGTTGACGGTGCGCTCGGATGACGAGGATACGCGGGCAAAGCTGCTGGAGGGGATCAAGCGCGTCGCGACCAATGTCGGCCGGATGAATGGGCTGCCGGATGACAAGCTGCCGGAAGTAATGGTGTCGAAAGAATCGACCCCGGCCAATTATAATGACGCAGCACTGACCAGGCGGGTGAAAGGCGTTTTCGCCGAACGCTTTGGCGAGGACGTGTTCGACAACAAGCCCCGCGAAGGGATGGGCGCAGAGGATTTTGCCTATTTTGTCGAACCCAACACCGATGTTCCCGGCGTCTATTTTTCCGTCGGCGGCACACCGCAGGCCGATTTTGATCGCGAAAAAGCAGGTGGCGCACCCGTGCCGTCGCACCATTCCCCGTTCTTCAAGGTTGCGCCCAGGGAATCGGTGACATTGGGAACCGAGGCGATGACCGCTGCGGCACTGGAACTGCTTTCGCCGCAAGCGGAATAGTCTTGGCCGAGACGCTTTCAAACGCCCAGATCGCCAGTCTGAAACAGCGGTTGCTCGAGCAGCAAGCTGAACTGAAGGCGCGGGACCAAGACGGCGCCAGCTGGCGCGATACCGTTGAACTGGATCAGCAAAGCGTTGGCCGCCTGTCGCGGATGGATGCGATGCAGCAGCAGGAGATGGCGCAGGCAGAAGCGCGGCGGAGAACCAGCGATCTGGCAAGAATTGATATAGCCCTGAACCGCATGGTCGAGGGCGAATATGGCTGGTGTGCGGAGTGCGGCGAATCGATTGCCTTTCGTCGGCTGGAAATTGATCCCGCTGCGGTGCTATGCATAGGATGTGCGCGCTAGCCCAATTGACTCGAATTCGCGTTGAACGGAAAATTGAGTTGGTTTTCCGCCTTTCCCCTGCCCAGACACAAGGCTAATGTTACGTCGTGACCGACATTCCCGATATTCGCCCTCATGACGGCCGCTTTGTCGGCGGAAAGCATTATTTCGCAACCCGGATCTACTTCGAAGACACCGACTTTTCCGGTATCGTCTATCATGCCAATTATCTGCGCTATATGGAACGCGCCCGCTCGGACATGCTCCGCCAGCTCGATATGGACCAGAACGCGGCCTACGAGAGCGGTGAAGGGGTTTACGCGGTGGTGGACCTGACCATGAAATATCTGTTGCCGGCCAGGCTCGATGATGATCTGGTCGTCATCAGCACGGTAAAGACGTTGCGCGCCGCCAGCGTGATTATCGACCAGACGATCATGCGCGGTTCCGACCATATTACGTCAGCAACCGTTCACGCGGCTTTCCTTACCCCCGCCGGACGTCCGAGACGGCAACCGAAATCATGGACAAAGGCATTCGCTAGGGTCATGGATCAAGCGGATACGAAATGAAGGACATCAAAACTTGCTAGACCAACTTTCCCTGGAAGCGACAGCCGGCAATTTCTCTCCGATCATACTCTTTCTGGAAGCCGATATTGTCGTCAAGGCGGTGATGATCGGCCTGCTGCTGGCCAGCGTGTGGACATGGACGATCATTTTCAGTTTTGGCATGAACATCGCGCAAATCGCGCGCAGATCCGATAAATTCGAACGGGCCTTCTCCAAAGCCGAAAATATCGACCGGTTTTTTGATGAACATGGCAAATCCAGCCTGCCGAGCGCGAAAGTTCTGGCATCCGGCGTCAGGGAATGGCGCCGTTCGACGGCAAAAGGCCCCGTCGACCGCGAGGGCACAAGGCAACGACTGGCCACCGCGATGAACGCGACGATTGCCGAGGAAGTCGACCGGATCGCCGACCGGCTCAATTTTCTCGCCACCGTGGGCAGTGTGGCGCCCTTTGTCGGCCTGTTTGGCACGGTCTGGGGGATCATGCGCAGTTTCTCGGCGATTGCCGCGGAACAGAATAGTTCGCTGGCCGTGGTCGCGCCCGGCATTGCAGAAGCCCTGTTTGCCACGGCCATTGGTCTGTTTGCTGCGATTCCTGCGGTTATTGCCTATAACCGTTTCACCCATCGCCTTAACAAGCTGGAGGCCCGCATGGGCCGCTTTGCCGATGGTTTCCACGCAACGCTCAGCCGCGAACTGGAGCTTGGAGACTGAGCATGGGCATGAACATGGGATCCGGAATCGGCAGGCGTGGCGGCGGTCGCGGGCGTGCGCCGATGGCAGAGATCAACGTCACCCCCTTTGTCGACGTGATGCTGGTTCTGCTGATCATTTTCATGGTGACAGCGCCGCTGCTGGTCGCGGGCGTTCCCGTCGATCTGCCGGAAAGCCGCGCAAACGCTCTGGAACAGGATCAGGAGCCGGTACAGATTTCGATCAATAGCGAAGGCCGCGTCTATATCGAGGACGAGGAACTCAGCCGAGGCGCTCTGGAGAGACGATTGCGCGACGTCGCCGCCGGTCAGGATCCGGAAGATCCGCGCCAGATCATGCTGCGCGGCGACAAAACACTCGATTATGGGCTAATCATGGGCGTGATGGGCGAACTCAACCGGGCCGGATTGAACCGGGTGTCCCTGGTCACTACAGGTTCATCCGAGACACCATAATGGTGGACCGCTGATATGGAGAAGGCTGAAAAAATTGGCTTGGGAATAGCGGCTGCGGGCCATGTGGCCCTGTTCGGCGTGCTGTCGCTCAGCATCCTCACGACGACCAACGACGCTTTTCGGAACAAACCGATCGAAGTGATGATTGCCGATGAGGTCGGACTCGAAAGCGCCGCGCCCGATCCCGCCAAAATCACGCCCGCTACCAGTGTCGCGCCCGAACTCGGTACACCCGAAGAGAGCAGTTTTGTCGAACCGGAACCGCTGCCCGAACCACCGAAAGCCGAAGCGAAACCAACACCCGCTGTCGCACCCGCCCCCGTATCCCGCGAACCTCGCCGACGCCCGGACAAGCCGGCCAGCACCACCGCTAAAGCGGCACCGAAACCGAAACCGCGCGGTTCTCGATTGGGCGATGATTTCCTGAAAGGCGTCACCGACGCGCCATCGGTCAGCCGCAACCAGAATATCGCGGCGGAAAAGGCTTCGCCGGCGGCGGTCGCGTCGCTTCAGCGCGAGCTTTACCGGCTGGTCAAACAGAAATGGCGGCCACCAACGGGTGCCGATGCCGAACTGTTGCGCACCAAGGTCACCGCACGTCTTGATAGCGACGGCCGGATCATCGGCACACCCATAGCGACGACGACCGGTATCACGCCGAGCAACCGGTCGCAGGTCGAGGTCCATCAGGAACGCGCCATCGCTGCGGTGCGGCTTGCTGCGCCGTTCACGACATTCCCCGAAAAATTTTACGCCGAATGGAAGGTTATCGAACCTGTCCTGTATCTTGGTGTTTAGGAGACTTCTCATGCCGTCCATCGCCCCCTACGTCAGAACGTTCATCCTTGGCATCATCGCCTGCTTCGGATTGACCGCAGCCGCGAACGCCCAGCTGACGGTCGATGTCGACAATAGCGGCGCGGAAGAGCTCGTCATTGCGGTTCCCGGTTTGCCCACACCGCAAAGCGTGGACACACCGGCCGGTACGACCGGTGAACTGGGTGGCAAGATCAGCGACGTCATCGTCAGCGACCTGCGCTCCAGCGGACTGTTCAGGCCGATCGGCCGCAATCAGGTCCGCGGGATCAGCTATTCGGAAGTCACCGCGCCGCAATTTCCCTATTGGAGCGGCACCAATGCATCCGCCCTCATTCAGGGCTTCATCCAGACCAATGCCGATGGCAAGCTGACGGTGGGTTGCTATCTCTATGACGTCGCCCTGCAAACCGAGCTCACGCGTCAGGGCTTTGTCGTCGAACCGGGCGACTGGCGCCGGGCCGCCCATAAATGCGCCGACGCCATTTATTCCCGGTTGAGCGGAGAATCGCCGTTCTTCGACAGCCGGATCGCCTATATTGCCGAAACCGGCCCCAAGGGAAACCGCACCAAGCGACTCGCGATCATGGACAGCGACGGGGCCAACCACCGGTTTATCACCAATGGCCAGGCCACCGCTCTCACGCCGCGCTTTTCGCCGGACTACAAAAGCATCGTCTATCTCAGTTTTCTCGATGGCAATCCGCGTATCTATATTTACGATATCGGCACCGGGCGGCAGCGGCTGATTACCCAGAGCACCAACCCGACGTTCGCACCCCGCTGGTCGCCGGATGGCAAATGGATACTCTATTCCATGGCCATTGCCGGCAATACCGACATCTACAAAGTGTCGGCAGCGGGCGGGAGCAACCCGCAGCGACTCACTTTTTCTCCCGGCATCGATATTGGCGGCAGCTTCTCGCCCGATGGCAGCCGGATCGTCTTTGAAAGCGACCGTTCGGGCAGCCAGCAAATCTATGTGATGGACGCCAATGGCGGCAATGAGCGCCGCATCAGCTTTGGCGGCGGACGTTTTGCCACGCCAGAATGGAGTCCCCGCGGCGACCTGATCGCTTTCACCAGAATGGCCGGAAATTTCCGCATCGGCGTCATGACGCCAAGCGGCGGCGGCCAGCGGTTGCTCACCAACAGCTGGCAGGACGAAGCACCGACCTGGGCACCCAATGGCCGGGTGATCCAGTTTTTCCGGACGACCCGGGGAAGCGGCAAAACGGGTATCTGGCAAGTCGACCTGACAGGCCGCAACGAACGACAATTGCCAACACCGGTCAATGGTTCGGATCCGGCATGGGGACCATTGTTGCCATAAATTCAAATCGAGACAAGCTACTGAAAAAAGCTTATATCTCCCCGAAGGGCTAACTCAAATAGGAGCAGAATGATGATCAAATATGCGTCCCCCCTCTTGATTACCGCCAGTCTTGTACTGGCTGGCTGTTCAAAGAAACCACCCGAAGAACTGCCGCCGGCACCGGTAGGTACCGCACCGACTCCCGCACCGACCGGACCCGCTGGCCCGGGCTATGCGCCGGGATCGCAGGGCGATTTCCTGGCCAATACCATGTCCGACAGAATTCTGTTCGATACCGACCGCTTCAATATCGATCCGCAGGATCAGGCCGTTTTGCAAAGCCAGGCCCAGTGGCTGGCGCAAAACCCCAATGCGCGGATCACCATCGAGGGTCACGCCGATGAACGTGGCACCCGCGACTATAACCTTGCGCTCGGCGAACGCCGCGCCAATGCCGCGAAAAACTATCTTGCATCGCTGGGGGTAAGCCCGGCACGGATGACCACCGTGAGCTACGGCAAGGAACGCCCGGAAGCGCTCGGTTCCAACGAGAGCGCCTGGGCGCAAAACCGCCGTGCGGTGAGCGTCGTCGTTCGCTAGACCTGACTGGACATAGCCGAAAAAAAAGGGCCGCTACCTCTTCAGGTAGCGGCCCTTTTTTAATCGAAACAGTCGCTTATTTCTTGGTACCGGTCATCGCCATTTCACCGAAAGCGCCTGCTTTCACCGAACCGGCCAACTGGCCGTCGGTGATTGTCGCATCGCCTTCCAGCTTCATTGGCATGGGAACCGTCATGTTCATTTCCCAGGTAATGTGATTGCCATCGACCTTGCCGTTTTCGACTTCCATCGATCCCATTGCACCTTGGTTGGTCCCGGTGAAAGTATCACCGTCGGTTACGATGGTGAATTCCGAAGTCTGGTCTCCCATCGGGGATTTGGTCACGCAATCATAAGTTCCGTCAATAGACATTCCGTTCTCCTTTTGATGTCAGGCCCCCGACCCGGCGCAGACTGGCGATCACTCACCACTGCCCGCCGAATCGTTTAAGCTGCTGTCACTATTAACAGCAGTGTCACTAGCTTCATAGCCGCGATATTCGATTGGCATATCGAGGGCCTCCAGCTGGGATTTTATTTTGTCCACATCCCCGACAATGACCCAGGTAAATCTGTCAGGATCAATCGCCTCGGCCATGACCTTGTTCAGTTCTTCTGCGGTCAGCGCCTTGTACTTGTCCGCTACGGTTTCCGCATAATTGGATGGCCTTCCCAGCATCACGTCCCCCTGCATCTGCGACAAGATGCTGGGCGTGCGCTCAAACTGGCCGGGCAACTCACGGACATTGCCATTGACCGTGCGTTCCAGTTCCGCTGGCGTCACACCATTCTCTCCCAGGAAACTCCGGACCTGCGCATCGATTGCGGCAACGGCGGGGCCGGTCTGGTTGGTCTGAACCGGCGCACGCATGGTGTATAATACCCGGTCTTCGCCGCGCAGCACGGTGTTGCGTGTGCCATAGCTCCAGCCCTTGGTTTCGCGCAGATCCATGTTAATCCGCGAGAGAAAATTGCCACCCAGTATTTCATTGGCTGCATTGAGCGTCAGCAGGTCGTCCGTGCCTTTGTACGGCAATACCTGACCGGCCAATATCATCGATTGCGGTGAATTCGGACGGTGGATGACAACAACCCGGCCCTCTCCTTCGGGAATGGCGGCATCAAAATTTTTCGCCGGCGCGGCTTTTCCGGTGCCTTGCCAGCGGCCAAAGCGCATCTCGAGCTTGTCGACCAGCTCCTGCTTGCCGATCTTGCCGGCTGCGAAAATCGTTGCTTTCGCCGGATGCATCCATTCTTGATGAAAGGCCGAAAGATCATCGCGGGTGATCGCCGATACCGTTTCCTTCGTCCCGTTGCCCGACAGGCCGCGGCCATAGGGATGCTCGGAACCGAAGACCAGCGGCGGCAGCGTGTTGCTGGCGATGCTCAGCGGATCGCTTTCCTCGCGGTCGATCGCGGTCAACTGCTTGACCCGGATACGCTCGATGTCATCCGATCTGAAGGCCGGATTTTTGACAATATCCGCCATCAGGTCGAGCGACGCATCGAGATTGGGATTGACCGCGCTCAAATTGACATCGGTCCGGTCCCGGCTGCCGCTGATCGAAATATTGGCGCCCAGACGCTCCTGCTGTTCGGCAATTTCGATCGATGTCAGGCTGGTCGTGCCTTCCTCGAGAATCGCTGTCACAAAATTCTGCAGCCCCAGCCTGTCGGAAGAATCCGCGCTTGTGCCGGCGTTGAAGGACAAGGTCACCCGGGTCATCGGTACCGCATCCCGGCGGGCAAAATAGACCTTGATGCCGTTGGACAGGGTCGCGGTTTCGACATCCGGAAAATCGACGTTGGGAATCTCGCCCACCGGCGGCAGGTGAGACCGGTCGGGAGTGGTCACGGAACCCGCTTCCCCATCCTGCATATAATAAGCGGGAGCGGTCAGGACACCCGTGCGCGCGCCCTTGCCAGCGCCCACTTCCTGATATTCTTCCCGTTCCCCCGGCACCACCATGATACCGACCACCGGACGGGTCAGCCATTTTTGCATGGCCGCCTTCACCGCTACCGGTGTGGTCGATGCCAGCCGGCCCAGTTCCTTCTTGTAATATTCCGGATCATCGGAATAGAGCTCGCCCTGCGCCAGAGCCACAGCCTTGCCACTAAAGCCGCCAACCTGTTCCAGCCCGGCGATCCGCGCCGCCGCATCGCGTGTCGCCACGCGCTGCACTTCGTCTTCGGTCGGGCCATTGGCGATAAAGTCGGCGATTATTTCGTCGAGCCGCCTGGCGACCGCATCGGCATCCTCACCCGGTTTAACGTCGGCGGTGATCTCCACGAAACTGCCGTGCACAAACGGAAGGACATAGGCCGAAACGGCCACCGCATTTTTCTCTTCCCGCACCATGATATTGTCGAGCCGCGAGCTGGCGAGACCGCCGAGCACGGTCATGCCGACATCGAGCGGGGTATAATCGGGATCGTTCAGACCCGGCACCACCCAGTTTCGATAGATCCGGGTGGTTGCGACCTTGTCTTTCATCACCTCGTAAACCGGCGCGTCCAGAGTCGGCAATGTCGGATTGAGCTCCGGAATCGGCTTGCCGCGCGGGATTGCACCGAACCACTTGTTGACCAGCGGCCTGGCGGTTGCCGCATCGATATCGCCGGCGAGTACCAGGATCGAGTTATTCGGCCCGTAATGATCGGTGAACCATTGCTTCATATCGTCGAGTGACGCGGCCTCAAGATCTTCCAGCGACCCGATCGTGTCATGACCGTAAGGATGGTCCTCGGGGAAAAGCAATTCGGTCTGGCGATAGCCGACGAGACCATAGGGCCGATTGTCGCCCTGGCGTTTTTCGTTCGACACGACGCCGATCTGGTTGTCGAGCTTCTCCTGCGTCACCGCACCAAGCAGATACCCCATCCGGTCGCTTTCGAGGAACAGCGCGACGTCGAGCGCGGAGGTCGGCACGGTCTGGAAATAATTGGTCCTGTCGAGCCAGGTTGTGCCATTGAGATCGGTTGCGCCAATCTGCCGCAGCGGTTCAAAAAAATCTCCCGGCGCATTTTCGGAACCATTGAACATGATATGTTCGAACAGATGCGCATAGCCGGTCTTGCCTTTCGGTTCCTGGGCAGAACCGACGCCATACCATATCGATACAGCGACGACCGGTGCCTTGCGATCAGTGTGGACCAGCACTTTCAGCCCGTTGTCGAGGGTGAATTCCTCATAGGGAATATCCACCGCCTCGACCAGTTCGCGGACCGGCGCTGGCTTGGGTGACATATGATCTTTCGCCAGTGCCGGAGCGGCAACCGTCAAGGCTGTGGTGGTCAGCGCCAGAAACAGGGAGCGGGACAAACGGGACATCGAAATTTTCCTCTCAATCAATATGCAATTTATATGGCTTCAGACATGCCGGTAAATAAAGTCTGACCGGATACCGGCTTCGACGAACAACATACAATCGTCGACGAACGCCTATTTTCCCTTCCACCCCCAGAACAGATGGCAAGGGAGGATGTTCCAGAACGAATAGCCATGATCGATACGGTCAAAATGCGGCTCCATGTAGGCGCGCGCCTTTTTGACAAATTGATAGACCAGAAACGCCCCGCCCGGCCGGAGAGCCTCGTGGGTCGCGTTCGCGATTTTGGGACCAAGCTGGTCAGGCAAGGTCGAGAACGGCAGGCCGGAAAGGATATAGTCGGCTTTTTCGTGGCCGAGTTCGCGGATGATCTTTTGCACATCAGCCGCCGAACCGTGAATGGGATAAAAGCGGCTGTCACGAATCGACTTGCCGAGATAATCGATAAAATCGGGATTCAGATCGATCACTACCAGCATAGCGCCGGGCTTCATCCGTTCGAGCACCGGACGACAGAAGGTGCCGACCCCCGGACCATATTCGACGAAAAGATCGCACTCGTCCCATTTGACCGGCTCGAGCATCTTTTTGACCGTTGAATCCGACGACGGTATGATCGATCCCACCATCACCGGGTGTTTCAGAAAACCCTTGAAGAAAACACCCCAGGGGCCGAGACTCCGCTCCAGACGCGACTTGACGCGATCCATAACTTTCCTTTTGGCGATACTGTTGGTCAACTCATTCCTCCGGTGACAGATCAAACCGTCTTACTAGGGCGTTACAGCACCGGTGACAAATATAATACGGGTTGTCCGTTGCAATCGACCGGCTAAAAGCGAGTGATGCTGCTTCATCCGAAAGACTCCATAGCCGTCATCTTCTGCGCATTGCGCACCGCTACCGATGAAGATGCCTATCAGGCTGCGGCGACAGCGATGAGCGAGCTGGCGGCCAAGCAGCCCGGCTATCTTGGGCAGGACCATGCCAGGTCGGCGGATGGCTTCGGAATTACGATCAGCTATTGGCGTGATGATGCCAGCGCCAGGGCATGGCGCGACCATCCGGATCATGCGGTGATACGCGAACAGGGTCGCGACCAATGGTACAGCGCATACAGCCTCCATGTCGCCCGTGTCGAACGAGGCTATGACTGGCAGAAATAGCATGGCATAGGATCGCCATGGCCGATTCCCCCGACATTGAACGATTGAACCGTAAGACTTCATCCGTTCCCCCGGGCAAGCCGATCGACGCCACCCGGATGGCGGTGCTGTTTTCGGTCATGCTGGTGACCGCATCGGGCAACACCGCCATGCAATCCATATTGCCGACCATCGGGACGCAACTGGATATCCCCGATTTCTGGGTCAGCGCAGCGTTCAGCTGGTCTGCTCTTCTATGGGTCTATACCGCCCCGAAATGGGCCCGGCTGTCCGATCATCGCGGCCGCAAGGCCTTGATGCGACTGGGCATGATCGGCTTCACCACTTCCTTTGCGCTTGCCGGTCTGGCGCTGTTTATCGGCCTGTTGGGCTGGTACAGCGCGATATGGACGTTTGTCCTGTTTGCCGTTTTCCGCAGCCTTTACGGTGGTCTGGGTTCGGCTGCGCCGCCCGCGGTGCAAGCCTACGTCGCCGCCCGGACCGCGCGCGCCGACCGGACCAAGGCGCTGTCCCTGATAGCATCCTCCTTCGGACTCGGAACGATTGTCGGTCCGGCCATCGCACCGCTTCTCATCATTCCTTTTCTTGGCCTTTCCAGCCCGATGTTCGCTTTCGCCGCTATCGGTGTTCTGGTGATGGTGGCGCTGGCACTGAAACTGCCCAATGATGATCCCGGTTATGAGGCGCGCGGTGTAGTGACATCGGAGCCCTACAGCTCAGCGCCATCGTCCGATCGATTGAAAGATGACGATGACCACGATGACGAAGAAGAAACCACTTTGCCGCCGCAGTTGCGCTGGGGTGATGACCGGATCAAGCCGTGGCTGATAACCGGGGTCCTGGGTGGCAACGCCCATGCCCTGATATTGGGGGTCATCGGGTTTCTCGTGCTCGACCGGCTGGGTTTGCGCGGCGACCCGGAAATGGGGATCAGAATGACCGGTCTGGTACTTATGTCCGGTGCCGCAGCGACCCTGCTAGCACAATGGGGCCTTATTCCCTTGCTCCAGATGGGACCACGGATCTCGATATTATGGGGCATGATCCTTGGCGCATCGGGGTGCCTGATCATCGGTCTGTCCCACGACCTGTACGGCATCATCATCGGCTTTGCGGTGGCATCCCTGGGCTTTGGTCTTTTCCGCCCCGGCTTCACGGCCGGAGCCTCGCTTGCCGTCAGACGGTCAGAGCAAAACGGAGTCGCCGGCATTGTCGCGTCGGTGAACGGGATGGCGTTCATTGCTTCTCCCGCCCTGGGTGTCCTGCTCTACACCTATGCCGGTCCCTTGCCGTTCTGGCTGGCGATAACCGTTTGCGTTTTCCTCTTCGGCTGGGGATTCAAGGCTCTCGAGCTCGACAACCGGATGATCGCCGACCGGTAGGGTCAGAATCTGTCGAACCACGCCCGCGCGTTCATAGGGGTCTGCCGCTAATGTTTGCTGTCGTTGACCGGCGTCAACATTCCCGGTGCGACAAAACCGATAGGGTCTACGCGCATCGCATTCTGCTTGAGCTGTGATTCCATCTTGGCATATTCTTCCTCCATTTCCGGTGTCACCGAAGCACGGCTGTCCTTCAGCGCCTGCTTGAAATGCTTCATCTGGACAGTCTCCACCAGACCGCCAAATTCCCGCAGCGCGTGCAGCCCCGCCCGGCGGACCAGATCTTCCAGATCGGCCCCGGAATAACGATCCGTCCTCTCTGCTATGTCGTCGAGATCGACGTCCTTGGCCATCGGCATCTTCGCAGTGTGAATGGCCAGTATACGACGGCGGCCAGCCTTGCCCGGTACCGGAACATAGACCAGTTCATCGAACCGCCCTGGCCGCAGCAACGCCGGATCAACCAGACCGGGGCGGTTGGTCGCACCGATCAGAATCACCGATTGCATTTCTTCCAGACCGTCCATTTCGGCCAGGATCGTATTGACCACCCGCTCGGTGACCTGGGGTTCGCCCATGCCACCGCCCCGCGCCGGGACGAGACTGTCGATCTCGTCGATAAACAGGATCGTCGGCGCGACCTGCCTTGCCCGCGCAAACAGGCGCGCAATCTGCTGCTCGCTTTCGCCGTACCATTTGGAGAGAAGATCGCTCGATTTGGTGGCTATGAAATTCGCTTCGGCTTCGCGCGCAACGGCCTTGGCGAGCAGGGTCTTGCCGGTTCCCGGCGGACCATAGAGCAGAAAACCCTTGGCCGGACGAATACCCAGTCGCGCGAAGGCTTCGGGGTTTTTCATCGGCAGTTCGATGCCCTCTTTCAACCGCATCTGCGCGTCGTCGAGCCCGCCAATATCTTCCCAGCGGACATCGGGCGCCTGGACCATGACTTCGCGCATCGCGGAGGGCTGGACCCGTTTCAGGGCCTCGACAAAATCATGGCGCTGGACGACCAGTTCCTCGAGCACTTCGGGTGGCACGATTTCCGATTCCAGATCCAGTTTCGGCATGATCCGGCGGACGGCTTCGATCGCCGCCTCGCGCGTTAACGCCGCCAGATCGGCGCCGACAAAGCCATAGGTCGTGCGCGCAAGTTCTTGCAAATCCACCGCCTTGTCGAGCGGCATGCCGCGGGTGTGGATGCCCAGTATCTCGCGCCGGCCGGCAATATCCGGAACCCCGACGATGATTTCCCGATCGAAACGCCCGGGACGGCGCAGCGCCTCGTCAACCGCCTCGGGCCGGTTGGTTGCGGCAATAACCACCAGATTGACCCGCGATTCGAGTCCGTCCATCAGGGTGAGCAGCTGCGCCACCAGCCGCTTTTCGGCTTCGCCCTGTACCTGCCCGCGTTTCGGCGCGATCGAATCGATCTCGTCGATAAACAGGATCGAGGGCGCGGCTTTGGCGGCGGCTTCAAATATTTCGCGGAGCTTCTTCTCCGATTCGCCATAGGCGGAACCCATGATTTCGGGACCATTGATCAGGAAAAACTCGGCTTCACTCTCATTGGCGACCGCCCGCGCAAGCCGTGTCTTGCCGGTACCCGGAGGGCCATGCAGCAGCACACCGCGCGGCGGATCGACGCCAAGCCGCACAAACAGCTGCGGATAGCGCAGCGGCAGTTCCACCATTTCACGGAGTTGATCGATCGTGTCCTGCAGCCCGCCGATATCGTCATAGGTGACGTCGGCGCGGCGATGTTCGGTGGATTCTTCATATTCCGGCCGCAGCTCGACCTCGGTATTCTCGTCGATATGGACAATGCCCTTGGGCAGGGTCGACACGACGTTGAGCCGGATCTGGGTGAGGGAAAAGGCCGGAGCCGCCAGCATCTGGCGCAATTGTGGAGGCATGTCGCTGCGGTCCACCTGTTGCTGGCCATGGGTGGCGACAAAATCCCCGGCCTTCAGGGGCCGACCCATGAAGCTGCGTTTGAGGCCGGTACCATTGCCCTGCAGACGCAGGTCCTTCTGGGCCGGAGCAAAAACAACCTTCTTGGCCGGTTTCGAATCAATTTTGCGAATTTCGACATGATCGCCCGCCCCGACACCGGCGTTGGCGCGTTGCAGACCGTCGAGCCGAACAAAATTCAGGCCCTCGTCTTCCGGATAGGGCAAGACCGCCCGCGCCGGGGTAGCCTGTTTGCCGATAATCTCGACAACATCGCCCTCGACCAGTCCCAATTTGCCAAGATTGTCACGGGACAGCCGTGCCAGCCCACGACCGCTGTCCTCTGGCCTTGCATTGGCAACTTGCAGTTTCAGCAGCTTGCTGTCTTCTTCGGGCTGGTCATTGTCTGGCGCTGGATCGGACACGGGGGGGGATCTCCTCGAAATCATATTGGTTGTTACCAACAAGATAGGGATCGTCTCCGCGATATGCGACTCTGATTTTCAAATAGCCGATCGCGCGGCCCATCTGGCCAAAAAAAAGGCCAGTTCCGAAGAACTGGCCTGAAAAGTTTTTAGGAGAGGATGCCTGAAAGGCCCATGCTGAATGCATCGAAACCGTTTATTGTGCAAGTGCGAAAAGAACATTGTAGATTGCATAACTTGCAACTTGCAATTATGGTTAGTGACTGTTTTCCACCGCTTTCCCAGTTTTGCGCAAGTTTTTGCATTGCACAAAGCTGATTGAGCAACAAGATTGGTCATTCCATGCGACGTCTTCCTCCCCTTCGTGCACTAGAGGCCTTCACCCGGGTTGCCCGTCTGGGTTCCTCCAAAGCGGCGGCGGCGGAACTGGCGCTGTCGCCTCCCGCTCTCAGCCGGCGAATCAAATCGCTTGAAGACCATATCGGCAAGCCGTTGTTCGAACGGCGGAATCAGTCGATGGTCCTGAACGACGATGGCCGCCTGTTGCTGGAAACGGTCGCACCGGCGCTGGAAAACATTGCCTATGCGGTGGACCAGATGACGGTTTCCGGCGGTGACATGCGTCTGCGGCTAGGCGTCCTCCCCCTGTTCGGAGCGACGCGGTTGCTGCCACGGCTACCGGAACTCAAAAAATTATACCCCAAACTGCATATCGATGTCGACACATCGGCCCATGCTGAAAATATTCTCGGTGACGCGGTGGATGCCGCAATAATCATCAGCGACAGTGTCGATCCCAATCTCTATTCGATGAAGCTGGACAGCAACAAGGTTTACGCGATCGGGTCGAGAGAGCTGACCAAGGGTCCCAATGCCCTCAACAGTCCGGAAGACCTGAAAAATCACAATATCCTGATCCACAGCAACATGACCCGGGCGTTTGACCAGTGGAAGGTAGCGGTGGGACTGCCCGATCTGCAACCCGCCGGCATCGACCATCTCGACAGCGGTCCGCTGATGCTGGAAGCGGCGGCTCAGGGGCTTGGTATCGCGATCATGCATGGCGGGCATTTCTCGGATGCCAATGACCCGCGGCTGGTCCGGCTATTCGACCACGACGTCGACAGCCCGTACAGCTACTGGTTCGTCTGCCGCAAGCGCGACAAGAAGAACCGCGCGGTGCGGATTTTTCACGACTGGGTGGTCAAAGCGGGGCTTTAGGATCCGCACCCTGAACCGAAAGGTCGGGGTCCAGCACCAGATCATCGTCCAGTTGCACGCCGAAGCTGTTCAGCATCATTGATACCTGGCTATATTGCCCGACCGTCATGACGAGATCCATGCGCTGTTTCTCGCTCAGCTCCGCAAGCGCACCCCATGTCCTATCCGATACATGCCCGTCGCCGGTCAGTTCATCGGTCGCCCGCAGCATTGCGCTTTCCAATAGCGTCCAGCCCGGCGCATCGGGACCGGCCTTGATCCGCTCGATTTCATCGTCGGTCAGGCCGCAATCCTTGCCAATGCGGACATGCTGCGCCCATTCATAGCCGGACTTCCAGTTGAAGCCGGTGCGCAGGATGATGATCTCGCGCTCGCGGGCGGGCAGGTCATTATGGTCGGACAGGATATAGCCGCCCCACCACATGAATGCCCTATAGGCTTTCGGCGCCTTGAGCAGCGTCCGGAAAATATTCAGTATTTTGCCGGTCCGGAAGCGCTCCCCCAGCATCGCCCGGTGCTCGGGTCCGAGTTCGGACTCGGCGAGCGGGGCGATCCTGGGTTGGTCGAGGCGCATCCCGGATGATTAGCCCAGGGTTACCGACTTGATCGCACCGGGCTGCGCTGGCGGTTCGCCTTTGGGAAGCGCATGAACCGCTTCCATACCGGATGTCACTTCGCCCCAGACCGTATACTGGCCATCGAGGAAACCGGCATCATCGAGGCAGATGAAAAACTGGCTGTTGGCGCTGTTCGGGTCCATCGTACGCGCCATCGAGCAGGTACCCTCGACATGCGGCTCCTTGGAAAATTCCTGCGCGATATCGGGCTTGTCGCTGCCGGACATGCCGGTTCCGGTCGGGTCGCCGCCCTGCGCCATGAAGCCGTCGATGACGCGGTGGAACACGACGCCGTCATAAAATCCTTCGGATGCCAGCTCGGTGATCCGGGCAACATGATTGGGCGCCAGATCGGGACGAAGCTTGATTTCTACATCGCCGGTATCAAGGTGGAGAGTCATTTTTTCGTGCGCCATCGTGTCTGTTCCTTTTCGTTCGTTGAATCGTTCTTGGGGCGCATATAGCCAGCGTGTTTGAAAAAATCACCCTGCCTTGCGATAAATGTCACAAAAGATTGCAATTGCAGGGCCGCCGTGACTAGTAAGCAGCCGAACGCGCACAGAAGGGGAGCATCGCGATGACCGAGATCAACGACGCCCCGCACGCCGACACCGTCCGCGAGGATGTTCACGATGATGACAACCGGCTGACTGACGAATTCGTGCGCTCGGTTTCCGAAGCGGTGGAAGACAATGATCCCACCCTTGCGCAGGAACTGGTCAATCCGCTGCACAATGCCGACATCGCCGACCTCTTCGAACTGGTTGATGAGGGTGAACGCGCGCCGCTGGCCGAAGCCCTCGGCGATCTGGTAAGCGCCGACGTGCTCGCGGAAATGAACGAGCATGTTCGCGAAGACCTGATGGAAGCGCTCGATGCGGGCCAGATTGCCGACCTCACCGAGCAACTCGACACCGATGACGCGGTCGCGATTATCGAAGATCTCGAAAAGGGTGAACAGCAGGCGGTTCTCGCCGAGCTGGATGCCGAGGACCGCGCCGCGATCGAGAGCGCCCTCACCTATGAAGAGGAAACCGCCGGCCGGATTATGCAGCGCGAATTTGTCGCGGTGCCCGAGCATATGATGGTCGGCGACCTGATCGACTATCTCCGCAAGAACGATGATCTGACCACTGAATTCTGGGAAATTTACGTGGTTGATCCGGCCTTCCGCCCGATCGGCACCTGCCAGCTGAGCTGGATACTCAGAACCCCGCGCGACATCGCCATCGCCGATGTGATGAAGCGCGAGCAGACCCTGATCCCGGTTAATATGGATCAGGAAGAAGTCGCGCTGCGCTTCCAGAAATATAATCTGATCTCGGCCGCGGTCATCAACGATGACGGGCGCCTGATCGGGATGATCACCGTCGATGACATTCTCCACATCGTCGAGGATGAGGCCAGCGAGGATGTGCTGCTGCTGTCCGGTGCCGGCGATGGCGATATCAACGAGCCGATCCGCGATTCGTACAAGGCCAGGGTGCGCTGGTTGATTGCCAATCTGGCGACGGCGCTGGTGGCCAGCTTTGTCATCGCGATCTTCGGCGCGGCAATCGAACAGATGGTCGCGCTTGCGGTCCTGATGCCGATCGTTGCCTCGATCGGCGGCAATGCAGGCACCCAGACCATGGCGGTCTCGGTGCGTGCGCTGGCGATGAACGAGCTGACCCGCTCCAACACGCGCAGGATTATCGGCCGGGAGTTCCGGATAGCCTTGCTCAACGGCGCCACGATTGCGCTTCTGGTCGGACTCGGAACCGCTCTCGTTTTCACCAATCCCATGCTCGGCGGCGTGATCGCGCTCGCCATGCTGGTCAATATCGTGATCGCCGGGTTTGCCGGCATATTCGTGCCGGTGATGCTCGACCGGCTTGATCAGGATCCCGCATTGGCCTCATCGGTTTTCGTTACGATGATTACCGACACCATGGGCTTTCTGGCGTTCCTTGGCCTCGCGGTTGGCAGCGGGATGGTCAGCCTCTAGCCCCGCTATAGGTTGCGACAAAATTGCGCAGGTCATTATAGATGCGTTCCCGGCCGTCGTCGCCGATCATTTCACAGCTGAGCATATCAAAGCCGGGCCGGTTTTCGCCAGCCGCCAGCCGGATCGCGGCGATCAGCCATATTTCATCATGTGTCGTTTGCGAACAGCAGGCGCGACCAATCTGAAACGGCTCCGGCCAGGCAAATCCGATTGTCTCTGCGATCATCAGCAGGCGCGTCGCGGCCCGATCGCCGCCCAGTCGCTCGGACAATTGCTCCCGGCAGTCATAGTCATTCTGGTTCGCGATGACCGCCAGTCGAAAAGCGATGATCAGTCTCGCTTCAACCGATGGCAACGTCCTGATATCCGGCAATGGCAACGCCAGCTTTTCCAGAATTTCACCCAATATTCGCCTCCTCTATGTCGATTCCTCTCAATAATATGCTATTGATAATCATTTGCAATAATAATCTTGGATGAGGCGATATGCGGTTCGGGGGTTTGGCTGACCGGGATCGGCAAGATACTTGACTAAACCGGCCGTCGCCCACAGATACTGTCCATGCCACTCAACATGACCAAGATTGCCTACCGCAGCGAAAGCCCGGCGACGCTGCGCAAATGGCTGGAATCGCATCAGGACAACGGGGCGACCGGCGGCGAAGCGCGGCTCACAACACGCTATTTGCCCAAGCGGCACAAGGAAATGGTCGGTGGCTCGCTCTACTGGATCCACGCGAAGAAAATCGTCGGCCGCTCGCCGATCATCGGCTTCATGGATAATGGCGAGGGGCGGCAGTGGATCAGGCTGGAGCCACGACTTATTGCTGTCCAGCCGATTCCCAAACGCGCCCATCAGGGCTGGCGTTATTTAGAGGAAAAGGACGCGCCGCCCGATCTCGGCGATGGCGCGGAAGGTGCAGAGGATATGCCGGCCGAGATGCTGGGCGAACTGGCTAGCCTCGGACTGGTCTAGGCGGTCGCAAACAGGGTTTCGCACCCCGTTCCCGCAAGCACCGCGTCAATCCGAGTCCGGGCATCACCGGACAGTATCTTGTAGGCCGTTCGCAGAGCGATAAGGCATTTCGCCTGATAGGGGAACGGGCGTTGCTGCCAAGCTCGTCCATCGATTTCAGTTTCGAAATTATCTGCGCCGGACCAGACAGCTGCTGCGTTGGCGATCAGAAAGGGCACATAGGTCCGGCCGATTTCCGATAGAAGGTTCCGCAGCGGGCCATATTGGTCGTCAGCCATCCATGTGCCGCCCGCGAACCCCGACAAGTCATCCATCCGGTCAACCCATGCCCGTACCCGCGGTGCATATTGGGCGGTCAGCGCCATCGACGTCGGCTCGACCTGGGTGAGCTGCGTCAATTGGCCATAGAGAGCAAAATCACAGGCAGATGGCCGGCTACCCAGAACAAAGCCCTGCTGCTGGATCAGCCTGTCCAGCACGCCCAGCATCCGGACATAGCTGTCCTCGATGGTCTTTGCCGTGACCTTGTTCGATCCGACAACATCAAGCCGTTTGATCTGACGCCTCGAAAATTGTGCTGCCATGACCGCTACCTGATCGTCCGGCAGATTGGGATCTGCCCAATGGATCAGCAGCGGTCCGGCATGATCGGCATCGGTCTGGAACGCCCAGCGGAAATGGAACATCGCTTTGGTCAGCCATTCATCGGCATAATCCTCGACCAGCAGATCGATAAAGCGCAGCGCTTCCTTATCCGGGATTACCGAACGACCGGAATTTTCATTCTCCAGCCGCCGGATGATCGGGGTGGAATCCACGACCGCTTCGGGATGGCCGTCCCGATCGCGGAAGTAAAAGGTCGGCAGCAAAGCTACCTTGGGCCTGGGATAGCCTGCCGGCGGGTCCAGCGCGCTGCCCCAGAGCATGGCATGGGGGATTTGGCGATAGCGCAGCAGCGCCAGCATTTTTCGCGTATAGGGCGAGCCCGGCGCGCCCAGAAGTTCGAGCCGGGCGATCACATCATGTGTTTTTCATCAAGCCAGTGCCGGAGCAGATCGTGGGCAATGGCAAAAGGCGGCGGCGCGACGAAAGGCGCACCCGGCTCACCGGCCATGGCGGCCTTGACCTCGGCGAGCGAGAACCATGCCGCTTCCTCGATTTCCTCCTCGTCTAGCGTCAGAGTGGGATTGTCGGTCACGCTGGTACAGGCGATCATCAGCGACGAAGGGAAAGGCCATGGCTGGCTCGCGACATAGCGGACATCCCGCACCTTTATCCCGGCCTCTTCGAACAGTTCGCGCTTGACGCAGCCTTCGATGCTCTCGCCCGGTTCCAGAAATCCGGCCAGCGCCGAAAAACTCTTGGGCGGGAAGCGCGGCTGGCGACCGAGCAGCACCTTGCCTTCGCATTCCGACAGCATGATCGCCACCGGATCGGTGCGCGGAAAATGTTCTGCTCCGCAACCATCATCTTCGCGGTCACACAGGCGCGCCCAGCCGCCTTTGCGCGACTGTGTCGGCTTGCCGCATTGGGCACAAAATCTGTGGCGGGCGTGCCAGTCGACCAGGCTCCTGGCGGTCGCATATATAGCTGCCTGATCGGCGGGCAAGCTTCCCAGCGTCTGCCACAGCGACCGATTGGCGAGGGGGCCGGCATCTCCCGCTCCGTTCAGTTCAGCGAAAAACGGTGTTTCGTCTTCTATTCCTAGCAACAGCAGATCATTGTCCGGCGATGCTTCATAGGCTGCCCCCCAGGCGAGATCGCCACGATCATCAAAAACCGGGTTCAGCCCATCCAGTTTGAGCAGCTTTGCGCGCGGATTCATCATTGCGGCGCGCAGCCTGTCCGGGTTGACCCGCACCTGATCGGCGCGGTCGAGGGTTCCGCCAGCGAAAGTCGGTATTATGGCATCTCTGGCTTTCAGCATCTTTTCTCCGTCACATTTTTGCTTTCCGGTCACTCATCCGACAGGGGTTGGCCCAAATCCGGTTCAGGGGCTGGTATTGCCCGTCCCCGCCTGTGCATTGCCAATCAGGTCAGCATAGACATATTTCGGGAAATCCGACTGGAAGGGATAGCTGTTCGACGGAATATATTGCGTGTAGCCGCCGGCGCGGAGACCGCGCACGGTATCGACAAATGCCGATGTCCCTGCTGCGCCGCCCCAACCGAACGTGCCAGCCGGGCTGACGGTGGTACCAAGACCGGAGCGTCCGCCCGCACCAAAGCCGTGATTGGCGATCCAGGTGCCTTTGGTATTGGCGGTTTCAGGCAGCAGGTTGGACATAGCAAGCTTCACCGTGTCCGGTTTCATCACCTGCACGTCACCGACCCTGCCGAAACCGAGCAGCATTTGCAAAAACCTGTCATAATCGCTCGCCGTTCCGACCAGACCGGTGCTGCCAAAGGCAAAGGCGGGCTTGTCGAGAAAAATGCTGGTCACACCCGGATCAATCGGGATCAGCGATCCGGCGAATGGCGCGTAATTGTCCGCGAGATCGACCGCCCGGTCGGCCGGAACGCGGTAGAACATATTCTTCATGCCCAAGGGGCCGAACATCCGCTCCCGCAGAAATTGATCGAGCGGTTTGCCCGAAACTTTCTCGATCACCGCACTCAGAACATCATGGCTGAGCGAATAGCTCCACTGCGTGCCGGGCTGATAGACCAGCGGCAGTTGCGAAAGACGCTTCACGAAGGTCATGATATCCGGGGTGGGCGCTCCGACATCAACCCCGGGGATCGGGCTGCGGCTCAGCCGGCCGGGGGTCAGGCCCGCGGCGAGATAGGCCTTCTGGATCGGTCCTTTTGATATGATCGTATAACCCAGTCCGGCGGTGTGGGTCTGCAACTGGCGGATGGTGATCGGCGCCCTGGCCGGCTCGGCATTGTCCAGCGCGCCCTCGGGATCGAGCAGCACCTGCATATCGGCGAATTCGGGGAAAAAGTCGGACAGCGGCTGATCGAGAGAAAGCAGCCCGTCTTCGACCAGCATCATCGTCGCCATGCCGGTGACCGGCTTGGTCTGCGAATACATCCGCCACAGGGTATTGCTGTCGACCGGCTTATCCCCGCCGAGCTTGAGCGAACCTGCTGAAATCACCTGCGGCTGGGCTTGGCGGAAACCGATCATTGCGAGCATCCCCGCGACCTTCTTTTCCGCCACATATTGGTTGATGATCCTGGTCAGGCCCGGAAAACTGGTCTCCATTTCCCTCGCAAGGGCGAGGCCGGGCATGCCGGCAAGAACGGCGCCGGCACCGATACCGCCAAGAACGGAACGCCGGGAAAAGGAAGACCCGAGCGAGGATGTTGCAGGTTTCTCAATGGTCATTCTCTTGCTCCAATTTCCAGTTAACAGCTTTTGCATAAAGGGTCGGCAATCCCGCGTCGGCTATTCTGTCTAGCGGCCACCAGAGACTTGCATCCCTGCTAGTAGCGAATTTTTCGTCCTGATAAACCGCCAAATCCACTTCGAGCGAAAAATGGGTGAAGCTGTGCCGGACAATTTTGTCGTGGACCCGCCATTCGCCCTTGATCGGTGGTCGGGCATGGCCGTCGATCCCGGCCGCCCAGTCATCATCGGGCAGCGCTCGCATCCCACCAAGCATGCCTTTCGGGGGCCGGGTGGAAAGCAGTATCTTGCCTTGCCGCTCGATCCAGAAAAACCGCGCCCGGCGAACCGGCCTGGGTTTCTTCGGCGGCTTCACCGGAAAACGCTCCGGGTCTCCTGATCGCCTGGCCGCGCATTGTTGCCTGACCGGGCATATCCGGCATTTCGGATTTTTCGACGTACAGATCGTGGCACCGATATCCATGCAGGCCTGGGCAAAATCCCCTGCGCCCTGCCGAGGGGTGATCGCGTCCATTGCTGCGCGGATTTCAGCCTTGCCGCCGGGCAGCGGGGTTTCAATGGCAAACAGCCGCGCCACCAGCCGCTCGATATTGGCATCCACCACCACCGCCCGTTCGCCAAAGGCAATCGCCGCAATGGCCGCTGCTGTATAGGTGCCCACTCCAGGCAGCTGGAGAAGCTCGGACTCTTTCCGGGGAAAGATTCCATTCAGTTTCTCAGTAACATGCACGGCACATTTGTGAAGATTGCGTGCCCGCGCATAATAGCCCAGCCCGGCCCATGCCGCGAGCACGTCCGCTTCCTCGGCTCGCGCCAGATCCTGAACCGTCGGCCAGCGCCGGGTGAACTTGTCGAAATAGCTTTTGACCGCGCCGACCGTCGTCTGCTGGAGCATGATTTCCGACAGCCAGACATGATAGGGATCGGGCAAATTGCCGCCCGGCGGTGACCGCCACGGCAATATTCTGGCGTTATCCACATAATGTGCACCGATATTGGCAGAAATATTACATGCTTCGGCGGGGAAACTATCGACGGCCATGGCCGTGCCATGCCATAAATGCACATAATGGCGAAGAAAATTGGCACAACTGGTGATGAAAAGGCGAAAACCGCCCGATCCCGCACGACTACGCCCAAAAAATCAAAAGCCAAAACATTTCAGAAATACCAGCGTCCGCGCGGCGGTCCGGCGAAAAGCATTTCCGACCTGATGCCGGAAATCGGCCGCGCCGCCTTTCGCCGCTACGGATTTATCCAGAGTTCGGTGGTCAGCCGCTGGGCGGAGATTGTCGGCGAACGCTATGCCGCCGTGTCACTACCCGAATCGATCCGCTTTCCGCGCGGCGAGAAAGAGGGCGGGACATTGCATCTGCTGGTGTCCGGGGCTTACGCGACACTGATGCAGCATATTGCGCCGGATATAATCGAGCGGGTCAACCGCTTCTTCGGCTATGGCGCGGTCAGTCAGATACGATTCAGACAGGGTAGCGTAGCTCCCAGGGAAGATAAGGAAAAACGCTCGGTTCTGCCTAGTTCGCTCAAGCCCGCGCCGATCCGGCTGGGTGAAAATTTGCGCGACATCGGCGATGCCGAACTGAACCGGGTGCTCGAGTCGCTCGCATCAGCAGTTGCAAAGGCGGATGCGGACCTTAAGAACGATGCACAGTCGAGCATCAAGATCATCGGCAAGATTGGCGATGGTGAAAAGAAGAAGGACCAGACATGAAGTTGAGAAGCGCGTATCTTGCTTCGGCATTGGCGACAGCAATCGTGATGATCGCACCGGCATCGGCGCAGCAAAGCGACTGGGCCAAGAGGGTTACGGTTTCATCCACGGGTGGCCATGTGCTGGGCAATCCCTTGGCGCAGAACCGCCTCGTGGAATATGTGAGCTACACTTGCAACCATTGCGCGGCCTTTGAAGTCGCCTCCAAAGGCCCCCTGAAATCCGGATATATCGCTAAAGGCGATGTCAGCACGGAAGTGCGCAACTACGTCCGCGACGCGGTGGATTTTACCGCAGCACTGCTCGCGCGATGCGGGGGCCGGACCAAGTTTTTTGGCAACCACAATGCCTTGATGGCATCGCAGGGTGTCTGGTTGAAAACCGTCCAGTCCACTTCACCCGAGGTGCAGAAGACTTGGTATGAAGGCGATACCAACGCTCGACTGAGGAAAATTGCGGCTGATGTCGGCTTTTATGGCATCATGTCCAAACGTGGCATCTCCAAGGCGGAGGCAAACACCTGTCTCGCAGACAAGGAATCCCAGGACCAGATTCTGGCGATGACCAAATATGGGGCAGAAACCGTCAAGATCACGGGTACGCCCAGTTTCACAATGAACGGCAAGCTACTGGACAAGGTGCATAGCTGGCCCGCCCTGCAACCAGTTCTTGCCGCCCTTCCCACAAAATAACTGAAAATATCAAACAGGAACAAAATCATGCGTAAATCTTTTTCACTTCTGCCTATCTCATTCGCGCTGGCGCTGACCGCATGTGGCGATGCGACAGAAGGCGAGACCGGCGCAAGCTCTTCGGAAACAGTCGCTGCCGTTGAAGCCCCTGCCGGACAGAAATGGTCCGAAACCGTTGCCAAAACCGAAGCAGGCGGCGTTGTGATGGGCAATCCTGACGCGCCCCTGAAACTGGTCGAATATATGTCGATCACCTGCTCGCACTGCAGGGATTTCGGGGAACAGGCGTTCGTGCCGCTGCGCGACAATTACGTCGAGAGCGGCCGGGTAAGCTTTGAAATCCGGAATTTCGTGCGCGATCCGCTGGACCTTTCCGCCGCCATTCTATCCCGCTGCGGCGGTGAAACCCCGTTCTTCCCGCTGACCGAACAGGCCCTGGGCTATCAGGAAACAATGTTTGAAAAGGCGCAGGGCATGGGCGAGGCGACCTATAGCAACATATTGCAGTCCGACCCGAAGGTTCGATTTGTCCGCCTCGCCGAGCAGCTTGGCCTGATCTCCTTTTTTCAGCAGCGCGGTATTTCCGAAGACCAGGCCAAGACGTGTCTGGCTGATACGGCAACGGCTGAAAAGCTCATGAATGACACCCAGAGGGCCGCCGAGGAATTCAATATCGAAGGTACTCCGACATTCCTGCTCAACGGGCAGAAATTTGACGGTTCCAACTGGGCGGCGGTCGAAACCAAGCTGAAGGAGGCCGGCGCAAGATAGGCGCCGGAGCAGTCGCAAGAGGGGGTGCGATTTGAACGTGGTGATTGAGACAGGCGGCATGGGAAACATTCCATGCAAATAAAGAAGCTCAGACTTTCTGGCTTCAAAAGCTTTGTCGATCCGACCGAGCTGCGCATTGAAAAGGGACTGACTGGCGTGGTCGGTCCCAACGGGTGCGGCAAGTCCAACCTGCTCGAGGCAATCCGCTGGGTGATGGGCGAGAATTCCGCCAAATCGATGCGCGGCGCCGGCATGGAAGATGTCATATTCGCCGGCACCCAGGACCGGGCCGAGCGGCAATTTGCCGAGGTCTCGCTGACCGCCGAACGGGAAACCGACGACGTGTCGTCGCTTCATGTCGGCGACAATGACAGCGAACTGGAAATCGTCCGCCGGATCGAGCGCGGCGCCGGTTCTGCCTATCGCGCCAACGGCACCGATGTCCGGGCCAAGGACATTGCGCTGATCTTCGCCGATGCCGCCACCGGCGCGCATAGCCCGGCGCTGGTCAGCCAGGGCAAGATTTCCAACGTAATTTCCTCCAAGCCCGAGGCGCGCCGGGAAATGCTGGAGGAAGCCGCGGGCATCTCCGGCCTTCATGTCCGGCGCAAGGACGCCGAGCAGAAACTGCGCGCGGCGGAAAAAAACCTCGCACGTCTCGACGATATTCTCGGCGATATGGAGCAGCGCGCCGCCAATCTGCGGCGGCAGGCCAAACAGGCCGAACGCTACAAAAAACTGACCGCGCAAATCGCCACCGTCGAGGGGCGGCTGATCTACGCGCGCTGGAAAGAGGCGGCGGCCGCAGCCGATGCGGCCAAGGCCGAGGCGGAAGCTGCCGAGGCCAAAGTTGATGCCGCGCAAACGGAGCAGCAGACGGCGGTATCGGCCCAGAATGAAAGCGCCAGGGCGCTGGGGCTATTGCGTGCAGAGGTCCAGCGGGCACGGGATGAAGCCAGCGAGTCCAGCCACCGTCTGCTGACCCTGACCAACGAACGCGACAATCTCAAATCGCGGCTGCTCGATCTGCAGACGCAGGCGCAACGCATTCACGACGACAATGCGCGCGAAGACCAGTTGACCCGCGATGCCATGGAGGCGCTGGCCGGTCTGGAACAGGACGAGAAACGGCTGTCCGGGGAACTGTCCAGTCTGACCAGGGACCGGCCCGATCTCGAACGCGCCGCCGAACGGGCCGAGCGCGCGGCCAGCGAAGCCGAAGTCGAACTGGCCAAGGCGGTGGCCGAAGAAGCGCGCATTCAGGCGGAGATAAAGGTCGCCAGTGCAGCGGTCGATGCAGCGCAGGCGCGCCATGACCGGCTGGCGGTGGAACTGGATCGTCTGAACGCCGAACGCGCCGAAATGGGCGATGAAGAGCAGCTTAAAGCGGCTTTGGCCGATGCGATATCGAAGCGGGACTCAGCGCAGGCCGCGGCAGACGGCAGCGCCAGCAAGATCGCATCGCTTGAGGAAAAACGGACCCAGGCCACCGCGGCGCGCGATACCGCACAATCCGGCCTTGCAACATTGAAGGCCGAACTGGCCGGACTCCAGTCGGAACATGACGCGCTGGATCGCGAGCTGTCCAAGGCCGAAAGCGCCCACAAGGCGATTGACCGGGTCAAGCCGGCCGCGGGCTATGAACGGGCCCTGGCAGCGGCATTGGGCGATGATCTGCTCGCATCGGTCGGCGAAGACGGCGACCGTTTCTGGGGCGGCGGCGACATGATCGCCTCCGGTGAAGCACTTGCCGGAACCGAAACTCTTCTCGATCAGGTTCAGGCACCGGCAGAATTGCACAATCGCCTGTCACAGATTTTCGTCGCCGATCGCGACGATGGCCAGCCGCTTTCGCTCGGCCAGCGACTGGTCACCAAAGCGGGCACGCTACGCCGCTGGGATGGTTTTGTCGCCCGCGACGACGGCAATGCCAGCGCCGAACGGCTGGTCCGCGCCAACCGGCTGCGCGCATTGCAGGACTTGCTGTTCCCGGCGGAGGAAAAGGTTGCGAAAGCGGAAGCAGCGCTTGCCGCCGGTCGCGAAGCAATGGCGCTGATCGAGACACAGCTCGGTGAAGCCCGCGATGTGCGGCGCGAGGCCGAGGAAGCATTGCGGCAGACACTGCGCGAAGCCGACCAGGCGGAAGAAGCGCTGTCCTGGCTGCAGAAACGCACGGCCAGCCTCGCCGAACGGGACGCCGCGCTGAGAGAAGAAACCGCGACCGCGCTTGGCGAACTGGAGGCGGCGCAAAAGGAACGCTCCAGCCAGCCCGATGGCGCGGCGCAGGAACAGGCGCGGGCGGCCCTGCAGGACCAGCGCGATGCGGCGCGCGGCCAGGTCCTGTCCTCGCAGGCAGCGCTCTCCGGGATCGACCAGAAACTGGCGCAGGTGAAGGAACAGAAAGCCGTCGCCAGCGCCCAGATCCGTTCGTGGCAGGATCGCTCGGGCGAAGCCGAAGCGCGGATGGCGGAAATGGCGAAACGCGGCAAGCTGATCGAGACCGAAGTCGAGAATCTGGCGGATCGCCCGCGGGTTATCGAGGTCGAAGTCACCAGGCTGGAGGCAGAGCAGGAAGCGCTGAACGCAAAGGTGGTCGAGAAGAATGCCGCACTGCAGGCCGCCGAACTGGCCCAGCGCGATCACGAGGACCGGCTGAATCAGGCCAGCGAAATGCTCAGCCAGGCCCGCGAACTGCGCGCCGGGGCAAAGGCACGCGCCGAAAGCCAGGACTTGCGCCGGATGGAAATGAGCCGGATTTCAGCCGAGAAATTCGAATGTCCCGCTGTGGTATTGCCGAAAAAACTGGAATTTGACGAAGAAACGGTCGGCGAGGCGTCGGAGGAATCCGCTGAACTCGAACGCTTGTCGCTGAGCCGCGAACGGATCGGGCCCGTCAATCTGGTCGCCGCTGACGAACTGGCGGAACTGGAAGCCGAGTGGGAAAAATCGACCAGGGAAAGCGAGGAGCTGAACGAGGCGATCCATCAGCTGCGCGGTTCGATCGGTAGCCTCAACCGGGAAGGCCGCCAGCGGCTGCTCGCCGCGTTCGAGGAAGTCGACCGGCATTTCCAGCGGCTGTTTTCCACCCTGTTCGACGGCGGCAAGGCGCATCTCGAGCTGATCAACAGCGACGATCCGCTGGAAGCCGGGCTGGAGATCATGGCGCAGCCGCCGGGCAAGAAGCTGACCTCGCTGACCCTGCTGTCCGGCGGCGAGCAGGCTTTAACCGCTGTGGCACTTATTTTCGGGCTTTTTCTAACCAATCCGGCACCAATATGCGTCCTCGACGAGGTCGACGCCCCGCTCGATGACGCCAATATCGAGCGCTTCTGCGATCTGCTCGACAAGATGGTCGCGGAGACCAGCACCCGCTATCTGATCGTCACCCATAATGCCGTAACGATGAGCCGGATGCACAGATTGTTTGGCGTAACAATGATCGAGCGCGGGATTAGCCAGCTGGTGTCGGTCGATCTCGACGCGGCGGAAGAATTGCTGGCAGCGGAATAGCGTTGACATTTACATTAAATGTAACTACATAAATTACTGGATTTGGCAGATTAGGCCACCTATATAGCCATCGTGCGCTCTTTGAAGGATATATCCTTTGGGAGCCCGTATGAAAATATCATTCGATCCGGCGAAACGGCGGTGGACTCTGGAAAATCGGGGTCTGGATTTCGCGGATGCCGGAAAGGTTTTTGAAGGACGAGTGTATGTTCAAAGGGATGACAGATACGATTATCCGGAAGCAAGGTTTCAGACTTACGGCTATCTCGATGATCGATTGATCATGTTTGCCTGGACCGAAACTCCCGATGGGATTCGGGTTATATCGATGAGAAAATGCAATGACCGAGAACAAAAGACATACAGAACCAGACTGGGATGACGATGATCTGCCTGAATGGACTGAAGATCAGTTTCGCCGCGCAGCAATATATGAAAACGGAAAACTGGTTCGCCCTGCCGATGGCACACTCACCAAGCCCGGCCGACCGAAACTGAAAAATCCGAAACAGCAGGTTACCCTGCGGCTTGATAAAATCGTGTTGGAGAAATTCAAGGCCACGGGTGCCGGATGGCAGACCCGGATCAATGAGGAATTGCGCAAGGCGTTGAAACTTTAATCCCCCAAAACCAACCTTGGCCCCGGCCCCTTCAACCCCGCCCGGTCCTCCGGATTATAAAGCTTACATTTCTTAAGGCTCAGGCACCCGCAACCGATACAGCCGTCGAGCCGGTCGCGGGTCCGTTCGAGTTCAGCGATCCGCGCATCAATCACCCCGCGCATCGCCTTGCTGATCCGGGTCCAGTCGGCCTGGGTCGGGGTGCGGCCATGCGGCAGTTTCGAGAGCTGGCCTTCAATCTCGCCGATACTCAGCCCAAGCTGCTGGGCGATCAGGACGAAGCTGAGCCGGCGGATGTCCGAGCGCAGAAACCGCCGCTGGCCGCCAGCGGAGCGAAACGGCTCGACCAGACCTTTCTCCTCGTAGAAACGGATCGCGGAGACCGAAAGGCCGGTGCGGGCGGCCAGGTCGCCGATGGTCAGCGCTTTGGTCTCGGGCATGTTCGTCTCCTCTTTTTCCTCCCCGTTGCGGAGCAATGGGGAGGGGGACCGCGCGAAGCGTGGTGGAGGGGACTGGTGCGGCGGGAATGTCACCCGCAGCCATCGCCCGATCATCAAAGCCGGCACCAAGGCCAACCGGCCCCTCCACCAGCCTTTGGCTGGTCCCCCTCCCCGTCTGTCGACAGGGAGGAAAATAATCTCTTGACCTCAACTTAACTAGAGATTGTACGAATCGCAAGCATGGAGATCTGACAGGCTATGATCGCGGCTTCGCAGGCGACAAACATGCTTCCAAATCTTCCAATGTCGTGATGCCAGCGCAGCGAGGAACAGAGCCTATGAAACTCAATCAGGTCACCGTAGGATGTCTCGATTATGACCGGTCAGCGGCATTCTACCGCCAGCTCGGCCTCACCCAGATCGTCGACGCCCCGCCCCGCTACGCCCGGTTCGAGACGCCCTCGGGCGAAACCTTCTCGATCCACGAGGTGGAGAGGATCAGCGCGGATTCGACCCTGATCTATTTCGAATGCGACGATCTCGACGCCACAGTCGCGCAACTGCAATCCTCTGGAATCACCTTCGACACCCGGCCCACCGACCAGGACTGGGGCTGGCGCGAAGCGCGGCTCCGCGATCCGGCGGGCAATCCGCTCTGCCTGTTTTACGCCGGCGACAACCGCCGCTTCCCGCCGTGGCGGATCGACCATCAACCCAAGGAGAAAGGAAATGAAAAATGAACAACGCAAATCTGGAGCACGTCAACATCACAGTCTCCGACCCGCAACGGAGCGCCGCCCTGCTGCGCGATCTTTTCGGCTGGCATATCCGGTGGGAGGGGCCATCAATGTCGGCTGGCCATACGATCCATATTGGGACCGATGACGCCTATATCGCGCTCTACACCAACCCGGATGTCGAGGCCGCCGAGCCTACGTTCAACAAGGGCGAGCCGATGAACCATATCGGCGTGACCGTCGATGATCTGGACAGCGTCGAGGCCAAGGTCGTCGCGGCCGGGCTGGAGCCCTTTGGCCACGATGATTACGAACCAGGCCGGCGTTTCTATTTCTTCGACTGGAACGGGATCGAGTGGGAAGTAGTGAGTTACAGGTAGCAAGCCTTCTCCCTGAAGGGAGAAGGATACGAAGGCTTAGCACCGAAGGTGCATAGCCGCAGTTGGATGAGGGTGCACAGGTGCTAGATTGGCGCGCCCATCAACCGGCAGTACACCCTCACCCAGCTCCGACTAAGCAGCAAGCTGCCAAGTCTGCACAACCCTCTCCCTTGAGGGAGAGGGAGAGGGCGAGTTATTGCGTAATTATATGCTTGATCTATATTCGACAACGATGGAGGACAATGATCTAGAAAAAGTGTTTGAAATAGAACGCCATGGCGCGAATTCTGGACTTAATCCTATGTTCGGCGAATGGCAGCACAAGTTTTACTTCGCTCCCGTTCCGTATTCCGCCGGATCCAGTCGCAAGTTAAATTTTCAGAAAGCTATTCAATCACAATTGAAAAACCGTTGGCTTTATTCCAATGAAATTCAGCTCGAAATAGTATTGCACGTAGATGTGCAAACAACCTTGGAAAGCGATGAAACCGCTGATCTCGACAATTATGCTAAGTCGATATTGGACGGGCTAAAGGGAGCTAACGGTGTATTTATCGATGACACACAAGTTCAAACGCTTACGATATCTTGGTTGGATGGATACCGAGATCCGAGTTTCACTGTGTCAATCAAGAGTTCGCCCGACGAATTTGTTTTAAAGCCGCAAGAATTTTACGAAATGCCGGACAAACTTTGGTACCCACACGGCCGTATCTTATGGAGTGAAGGCAAAAGCGAACAGATAAGTGATCTACAACATTATGCCGGTTTAGGAATCATGGAAATGATGTCCTCAATCAAAACCCGCGCTCGAGCCAAATTGCGCGTAGCTGGCGCAAATCGGCTTGAAGCATATCAACGCAGCAAATACGTCACATCCTTAGCGCGCGGGTTTCATCGCAGTCGCGTTCAAGACGGCGGCTTTGCCGTCCACAAACGAAAAGACTGGCAAGCAGAACGGGAATCCTGGCGAGCCGCCAACCCCAACGCTCTAAATGAGATCGAAGAGATTATTGAGAGTTCCCGAAAGAATTACTCGACGATGATCGAACTATTGGCTGGAGGGATTCCAGAGACTGATAGCTCAATTTAAATCGAAGGATTAACCAGCACCTTCTCGCCGGTTGCCTTCTTCTCGTAGCCCTTGGCGATTTCCGGGTCGATCATGTCCATCAGGCTGATCTCGCTGGAATAGTCGCTGTGGAAGATGCCGTTGCGCTCTTCAACCGTATACATGCGCATTTCCATCATCCGTTCGCCGCCGACCTTTTCCAAATGCGGGGTGAGCAGCCAGCCGCCGACGCCCCAGTAGAGGCCGAGGCCGCCGCCGAGGATGGTCTCGCCGGTGTCGAGGCGGCCATAGATATAGACCTGCTTGTTGACGGTCGAGCCGTAGACGCTGAATTCCGCGCCGCGCACCGCCGCCGCCTTTTCCATCGCGGTCAGGATATAGCTCGCCATCTTGCCGCCGCCGATCGCGTCAAAGCCGAGCGTCGCACCGGTTTCGGCGAGCGCCGCGATCAGCTTCTCCATGAAGTCGTCCTTGCTGCTGTCGATGACATGGGTGAGGCCGATATCGGTGAGGATTTTCTTCTGCGCGTCGCTGCGCACGATGGCGACCAGGGGGATATTATCCTTGAGGCACAGCTTGGCCAGCATCTGGCCGAGGTTGGAAGCCGCAGCGGTGTGGACCAGACCGGTATGGCCTTCCGCATGCATTGTGTTGATAAAGCCTTGCGCGGTCATCGGATTGACGAAAAGCGAAGCGCCCTCTTTGGCCGGAGCGCCTTCGGGCAGCGGCACACACATCGCCGCCGGCATCACCCGGTGGGTGCGATACATTTCGCCGCCGACGATGGTCACGACCTTGCCCATCAGGGCCTGCGCCGCATCGGACGATCCGGCTGCGACCACAGTGCCCGCGCCTTCATTGCCGGCTGCCATTTTCTTGCCCGCGCGGCCCTTGAAGAACGGCTGCATGGCGGCATCGACATCGGCAACCAGTGCAGGATGGCCGTCGACGGTTTCGCTGCGCACCGTGTCCATATTGGCGGCGGCAGTGAGCAGGCCGAGATCGGAGGGATTGATCGGCACCGCCTCCATCCGGACGACAACTTCGTGCTCCTTCGGTTCGGGCACGTCATAGGGTTCAATCGACAGGATCGATTTGCCGTCCTCGGTTATGGTGGTGAACAGCTGCTTTGCGTCTGGAAATTGGCTCATCGGATATTCCTCTCTATGGTTCTAGAAACTTTTGGCGGCGTGAAGCGCGCCCATGCGTTCGGTGATCTCAAAAAACTCGGCCACCGTCTCGTCGATAATCTGTTTGGCAGTTTTTACCTCGTCAATCAAACCGGAAGATTGCCCGGCAAGGCCAACCGAGGCTTCCATATCACCGCCGAAATAGACATCCTGTATGCCCTTGAACGTGTCGGCGGGCATCAGGCCATCTTCGTATATTTTCGCGGTGCGCTCGGTTTTGAGTGCGCGGATGCAGGGCGAGGCTTTCTTGTTGAGGACATAGGTGCCGGTTTCCCTGGCATCCAGGATCGCCTGCTTGTAATTGTGGTGCACCGGACTTTCGGCGCTCGACACGAACCGCGTACCCATCTGGATGCCTTCCGCGCCCAGCGCGAAGGCCGCCGCCATGCCCTTGCCGTCGACGATCCCGCCAGCCGCAACCATCGGGATATCGGTCTGCCGGCGGATCGCCTGCAACAGCACCAGGGTCGACACTTCCTCGGGATTCTTGAAACCGCCGCCTTCCGCGCCTTCAACCACCAGACCATCGACGCCTGCTTCCACACAGCCCATTGCTGCAGCAACCGTCGGCACTGCATGATAAACGATGATGCCGGCCTCTTGCAGCGGTCCGACAAATTTACGCGGACTGCCAGCCGAGGTCGTCACGAATTTCACTCCGGATTCGCAAACCCGGGTCAGGATCGCCGGGTCCTTGAGAAACATGATCGGCAGGTTCACGCCGAACGGCGCGTCGGTCAGATCGTTCATCTTCGCGATTTCCGCCATGCAGTTTTCGGTCTCGCCCGAGCTGGTTTCGATAATCCCGAGCCCGCCGGCGTTGCACACCGCCGAAGCCAGTTGCGACCGGGCGATCCAGCCCATCGGCGCCTGCACGATCGGATATTTCGCGCCGCAATGTTGCAAAAACCTGTTCATCTGTAATTCCTTTTAATTCACCCCATCGGGTACATGATTTCCCGGCTGATCTTGTAGATCCGCTTCATGGTCTCGTGACTGAGCTCCAGATCCGCCGCTGCAAATATCTCCGGCAACTGATCCGTGTGGGTCGCCCCGACAATGGTGGAGGCGACAAAATCATGCTTCTTTGACCAGGCGGTCGCCAGCGTCACGGGTGCAACGCCCAGCTCCTCGGCGATCACCATGAAGCGCTTGGTTGATTCCTCCGACTTGGGATTGACGAAGCGCTCCGCCATTTTCTTCTGCCGCCCGCCAAGCTTGAGATAGGCCGAGAAACGCGCGCCCTCGGGTGTCGCGCCATCATTATATTTGCCCGACAGAGCCCCGCCGGCAAGCGGCGAATAGGGGATCAGGCTGACCCCTTCCTGACGACAGACCTGCGCTAGTTCGTCCTCGAACCGGCGATTGTTCATGCTGAAATTATTCTGGATCGTGCAATAGCGGGTGACGCCCAGCCGCTCGGACGCTTCCAGCGATTTCATCAGCCCCCAGCTGGTTTCGTTGGAACAGCCGATCGCGCGGATCTTGCCCTTGCGGATTTCCTCGTCGAGCACTTCCATGGTCTCGTCATAGGCGGTGCCGTGATCGGGCCAGTGGGTCTGGTAGAGGTCGATATAGTCGGTCTGGAGCCGCTTCAGGCTGGCATCCAGTGCCCTGACGATATTGTGGCGGTCCATTGCCGTCATGCCCGCCCGCTGCGACGACTCTATCCAGCCGTGGCTGGGACCGGACACCTTGGTCGCGATGATCAGGCTGTCGCGATCCTTGCCCTTCATCCAGCGACCGACGATATTTTCCGTCTCCCCCGCCCATTCCGGCTTGGGCGGCACCGGATAATTTTCCGCCGTATCGAAGAAATTGATCCCGGCCTCAACCGATTCATCCATGATCCGGTGCGCCATCGCTTCATCGGCACCGCTACCAAAGGTCATCGTCCCCATGCAGATTTCGGACACATAGATGGGGCTGCGGCCCAAACGGCGTTTTTTCATCTGTCACTCCGGGAGAATCGAATTAACTGTGCGGTTAAGGGTCATAGCCTGAGTAAGTTGCAAGAGACAATCGATTTTCTGCGAAGGCTAGCCCGCCTGCCCGATCACCAGACACGCCAGAAACATCAGCAGACCGGCAAAACGGTTGGAACGGAACTTGCCGAGCGCATCATCGCCGTCAGCCTGCTTCAGCGTCGTCATCTGCCACAACAGGTGCACGGCGACCGGAACCAGCGCCAGCAGGCCGAGCCAGTGCGGACGCAGCATCCAGAAAGCGCCCGCCCAGCTGGTGAGTGCCGCCAGATAGAATGACAGCACGCCAAAACGCACATTCTCGCCCAGCCGCAGCGCGCTCGATCGTATCCCGACCAAGGCGTCATCCTCCCGGTCCTGCAACGCGTAGATCGTGTCATAGCCGATCACCCAGAATATCGAGCCGAGGTAAAGCAGCGCCATCGCCCAGTGGAATTGCGGATCGATCGCCAGCCATCCGACCAGCGCCCCCCAGCTGAATACCATGCCGAGCCACGCCTGCGGCCACCAGGTGATGCGTTTCATATATGGATAGGCGGCGACCAATGCCAGGCTCCCCAGCGCCACCAGTTTTGCGGTCCAATTTACCTGAAACCAGACCAGCAGACCGATCATGCACAATATCATAAGCCAGACCCACGCTGCTCTCGGGGAAACGGCGCCACTGGCCAATGGACGGGAGCGGGTTCGCTCCACCTGGCGATCCAGATCGCGGTCGACAATGTCATTATAGACGCACCCTGCCCCGCGCATCGCGATCGAACCGAGCAGTAGCCAGAGCAACAAGTCCCACCGGGCCATCGCACCGCCGGCCAAGGCGACGCCCCAGGCGCAGGGCCAGAACAGCAGCCACCAGCCGATCGGGCGGTCGAACCGGGCAAGCAATGCATAAGGCCGGGCTGTCGTTGGCAGCAGGCCGATGATGCCCTTGTGCTCGGAATCGGGGACGGTCTGTTCGGTCATGAAGTAACCCTATCCGTTCGGGCTGAGCCTGTCGAAGCCCATTTGCCCAAAACCGCAAAACGCCCTTCGACAAGCTCAGGACGAACGGTTATATCGATTCAATATGCCCGCCACGCCCGCCTATCCGCCCCTCAGCGCCCCGCGCCTTTATATCGATGTCGAGCTTTCCGACGGGGCCGATATCCGGCTGGATGGCAGCCACGCCCATTATCTGATGAAAGTGATGCGCATCAGGCAAGGCGATCCGGTAAAGCTGTTCGACGACCGCACCGGCGAATATCTCGCCCATGTTTCAGCGCTGGGCAAACGCGATTTGATCCTGACGATTGACGGCAAGACCCGGGAGCGGGAAGCTGTTCCCGATCTCTGGCTGTGCATCGCGCCGATCAAAAAGGATCGTTTCAACTGGATCGCTGAAAAAGCGACCGAATTGGGAGTGGCGAAGCTTATACCAGTACAAACCGAACGCACCCAGAGTCACGGCGTCAAGGCGGACAAGCTCCGCGCCCATATGATCGAAGCGGCGGAGCAATGCGAACGCACGTCCCTGCCCGCTCTGGACCCACCAATAAAACTGACCGACATGCTGGATCAATGGCCCGCCAAACGCCATCTCTTCTTTGCCGATGAGCGTATCCATGAAAGTGGCGAAGGCAGCTTCCGCAAGGCGCTGGTCGCCCATGACGGTCCGGCTGCGATGCTGATTGGCCCCGAAGGTGGTTTTACAGACGAAGAAAATGATAAAATCCGCGCCCTGCCCCAGGCAGTGCCGGTATCGCTCGGCCCACGCATATTGCGCGCTGACACGGCAGCTGTCGCTGCTATCAGCCTGTGGATGGCGGGTCGTGGGGACTGGAACCCCGGTTAGGACAGGCTAGCCGCCACGCTTCATCCGCACCAGGATTTCATCCAGTGAAGACAGGAATCGGGAACGATCCGCTTTGCTGAACGGCGGCGGACCGCCGATATTCTCTGTCCCCATCCCGGCGCGCAAGTCGGCCATGATCGCCCGCGTCGCGACCGCTGCGCCGATCGAATCGGCGGTGAAGGGCTTGCCGTTGGACGCGACCACCGCCGCTCCCGCCTTCACGCATCGATCCGCCAGAAGAATATCGGAGGTGACGACGACGGTGCGGCTGCCGCTGCGTTCGGCAATATAGTCATCGGCCGCGTCAAAGGCATCGCTGACCACGACCCGGCTGACAAGCGGATGATCCGGTATCCGGAAGGGGCTGTTGCTGACAATCGCCACCGCCACGGCGTGGCGATCCGCCACCCGGTAAATCTCATCTTTTACCGGACAGGCGTCTGCATCGACCAGGATCTGGATGGTATCGGTCATAAGGAGGATTAGCCGGCTTTGGGTCCGCTCTGTTTCGGACCATCAAACGACCGTTTTCCGCGATGCGGCTTTTTCTTGTTGCCGCCGAATTTGCCTTTGGGTCCGGATTTGCGATCGCCATTATATTCAGTCTTCTTCTGGTAGCCTTCGCCGGAACCGCGCTTGGAGGCGCCGCCGTCCGAGCCGCCCTCGCCTTCCGGCTTGCGCTTCTGGTAAGGTTTGCCGCCGCCCGACGTATCGCCTGATTTCTTGCCGCCAAACTTGTTCTTGCCGAATTTCTTGCCGCCATATTTCTTGCTGGCGTTGCTGTAATCGCGCTTGCCCGAGGCATTGTCACCCCGCCCGCTCTTGCGGTTGCGTTTCGCCGCGTCACGCGGCTTGCCTTCGAACTGGGTGATGATGATATCGTCCGTATCATCCCCACCCGTTTCCCGTTTCTCGGCAATGGCTGCGGTGAACTTGCCGACCACCCGCCGTGGAATCTCGAACAATGTATCGTCGCCGTTGATCCGGATCGCACCGATTTCATTCTTGGTGATATGGCCCCGGCGGCAGAGCACGGGCAATAGCCAGCGGGCGTCGGCGCGCTGATTATGACCAACATTCATCTTGAACCAGACCGTGTCCTCAAATCCCGGACGCGGACCGCCGGGAGCGGATTGGGACTGGGCACCGCGATCGAGCATCTGTTCCGGAGCGGGCATTTTTGCCCGGTGCGACTGCACCAGCATCGCCGCGATTTCTTCCGGCGTCTTTTCCGCCATCAGGCGCTTGGCCAGCGCCAGATCGTCCTCGTCAATCTCGACCGGCTGCAGCAAGGTTTCGATCAGGCGCTCGGCGTCATTCTTGCGAATGTCTTGCCGTGTCGGTGCATCTTTCCATTCGGCGTTGATTTTCGCGCCGCGCAGCATCGATTCGACCCGTTTGCGCCGCTGGTAGGGCACAATGATAACCGCCGTGCCCTTTTTGCCGGCCCGTCCGGTCCGACCCGACCGGTGCTGCAACGTCTCGGCATCGCGCGGTATTTCAACGTGCACGACGAGACTCAATGTCGGCAAATCCAGACCACGGGCCGCGACATCGGTTGCGACACAGACCCGCGCCCGCTTGCTCCGCAAGGCCTGCATCGCCTGGTTGCGCTCGCTCTGGGTATGCTCGCCGGAAAGCGCCACCGCGCTGAAGCCGCGATCGACCAGACTGGTGTGGAGGCGGCGCACCGCCTCGCGCGTGCCGCAGAACAGCATCGCCGATTCCGCCTCGTGGAAACGCAGGAGATTGACCACTGCATTCTCGGTGTCGGCAGGCGCAACGGTTATCGCCTGATAGGCAATATCGCCATGACCCCGGTCTTCGCCGACCGTGGAAATGCGCAGCGCATCGTTCTGATAGCGTTTGGCAAGGTTGACAATCGGCTTGGGAATGGTCGCCGAGAACAGCAAGGTCCGGCGGTTTTCACCGGTTGCGTCGAGAATTTCCCCGAGATCCTCGCGAAAGCCCATGTCGAGCATCTCATCCGCCTCGTCGAGCACCACCGCGCGCAGTTTTGACAGGTCCAGCGCTCCGCGTTCGAGATGATCGCGCAGGCGTCCGGGGGTGCCGACAATGACATGCGCGCCGCGGCGCAGCGTGCGGCGCTCCTTCGAAGCATCCATGCCGCCGACGCAGGTCGCGATCTGGGCACCGGCCGGCTGGTAGAGCCAGGTCAGTTCGCGACTCACCTGCAGGGCAAGTTCGCGGGTAGGAGCGATCACCAGCGCCAGCGGTTCGACCAGAAACGGGAAACGCCCATTGTCATCGAGCAATTGCGGCGCCATCGCCAGACCGAAGGCGACGGTTTTCCCGGACCCGGTCTGGGCGGAAACAATAAGGTCGCGACCCTCCGCTTCGGGTTCGAGCACCGCGGCCTGCACCGGTGTCGGTTTGTCATATTCACGGGCGGTGAGCGCCTCGGCGAGAAGCGGAGAGATATTGGAGAAAGGCATAATGTTTGAATTCCGTGGCAAAAGTGAAAGCCGCGCGGAAATGCCAGTCGCTTGCGGTTTATGGAGGTTATGTTGTTGTTAAAGGGTCCGCGCTGGGGATCATATTGCCTTGCCGGCAGCATGGCCACTCGCCCAGGCCCATTGAAAATTATAGCCACCGAGCCAGCCGGTGACATCAACGGCTTCGCCAATAGCATAAAAACCGGGCACTTGCCTAGCTTCCATATTTTTGGACGAAAGTTCGGCCGTACTGATCCCGCCAGCCGTGACCTCCGCCTTGGCAAAACCCTCGGTTCCGTTGGGCATGAAACGCCAAGCCGACAAGCGTCGTCCCGCTGCATCGAGCTTCTTGTCGGTAAGATTGCCCAGTTCGCCATCGAGCCCGATCCGTTCGATCAGGGTTTCGGTCAAGCGGGCGGGCAAATGGGCGTTGATCGCCTTTTTCAGGGAAAGCCGGGGCATCTGCTTCTTTGTCTGAGCGAGCCAATCCCTCGACAAATCTGGCATAAAATCTATTTCTACCGGCTCGCCATGTTGCCAATAAGACGAAATCTGCAGGATCGCGGGTCCCGACAACCCCTTGTGAGTGAACAGCGCCGCTTCCCGGAACGCGGTTTTGCCGCATCGCGCGATCACCGGGGCAGAAACACCGGACAGCGACCGGAACAAAGTCTCTTCCCCGCCCAGCGTCAGCGGCACCAGCGCCGGTCGCGGCTCGACTATCTTCAATCCGAACTGCCGCGCCAGGTCGTACGCAAAACCCGTCGCCCCCATTTTCGGGATCGACGGGCCACCGGTGGCGACCACAAGAGACGGCGCAAAAGCGGTCTCTCCGCCATATTCCACCCGGTACCGTCCATCGCCATGGCTGATATCGGTGATCGCCTTACCCAGCGACAGGCTGACTGCTTCAGCCGGGCACTCGTCCATCAACATGGCGACTATCTGTCTGGCGGACCCGTCGCAGAACAACTGTCCCAATGTTTTCTCGTGCCAGTCGATACGATAGCGATCGACCAGCGCGATAAAATCGCCGGCAGAATAGCGACTCAGGGCCGATTTCGCGAAATGCCGGTTCTGCGAAAGGAAACGATCCGGCGCACAACCGATATTGGTAAAATTGCAGCGTCCACCGCCCGATATGAGGATCTTTTTCCCCGGCTCATCGGCATGGTCGATCAACAATATCCTGCGACCGCGCTGACCGGCGACGGCAGCGCACATCAAGCCAGCGCCGCCTGCGCCCAGGATTATGGCGTCATAATGACTTGGTGGCTTGGTCATTGGTTAGCGGAAACTCTCAGATATCAACAGATTTTGCGATCGCTAGCCGCGCCGGACCTGGGGCCGAAACATTGTCAAAGCTTGGAATAACCGCATCAATCCAACCAGAAACCCCCGAATTCCAAAGATTTTGCTACGGTTGCTGGAATGATAAATAGCAGCGACATATATCCTTGGCAACAGCGGCAAACAGCGTGAGCAGCTTGATCGGCCTCTCTCGGTGGATGATTATTTTTCTCTCTGCCCCAATCCCCCTGATGCGCGCCTGATCCCTGCCAATTTTTGGTCACCCACAAGGATCATCTCTTCTTCTCCCGCAACCTTTTCGATGCGCTCGTGTTTTTGAATCATATGGAACGCAACATACGATGGAGCCGGAAATGATCACTAGCCTCGCTTATGCAATCATATTGATGGGATGTTCGGACGACATGTCCATGTGCAGGGAAATGGTCAGGGACAACCGTGCCTTTGCGACGTTACGCGAATGTGAAAAAGCGCAGGATGATGCCTTGCGGTCCAATATTGCATTGGAAATCGATTATCCTGTGGTAGCAACCAAATGCAAGCTAGGCAGCTATCGATTCACACAGACAGGCACACCTTCTATTGGCCAATGACAATAATCTTATCACCCGGGACGCCGAAGTTGGTGTTGCAAAGGAAAAGCACCTCAGCCCGGAGATAACAACAAAAAGACTGTTCTCGACAACGATTTTTCTCTTGTCGCTTGGCCTGTTTTTGGCTCTGCCCTTCGTCTTGTCGGCGGGGGCTGTTTTTTTTCGGCCGTTGTTCGCCGCGATCGTCATAACGCTGATGCTGTTGCCGTTGACCAATGGATTGGCAAAGCTTGGCGTACCAAATGCGATTTCCGCTTTTTTTGCCGTGCTTGCGTTTCTCCTCTTTTTGGCCTTCGGCTTCATGCTGATCTTGCAGCCGGCATTGGAACTGGCTCAGCGGTTTCCGGATATCACCAATATATTGCAGGAACGGCTGGTTGATATCCGTCAGTTCACGGCGTCAGTATCGCAAATGGGCACGGAATTCTCGTCGACAATCGGCGAATCGAAAGGACAGGAAGTCGTTCTGGCCAGTCCCAATGTCGTGGAAGAAGCCGCCTATGCCACCCCGGCTGTCCTCATCGAGTTTCTGCTGGTTGTCCTGCTGGTCTATTTCATGCTGGAATCGCGCCTGCGGCTGAAGCGGATCATTTTGTTAAACCGTTCGACGCTGGGCACCACGCTCAAGGCTGCGCGGACAGGGCGGAGTATTACCGAGGACCTGTCCCACTATATCGGCGCCGTCACCACGATCAATATTGCAGTCGGGGTGCTGGTCGCATTTGGTGCGTGGGCGCTGGGTATCGAAGCCCCCCTCATGTGGGGCGGCCTTGCAGCAATCTTGAATTTCATCCCCTATCTCGGCCCGATGTTGATGGCCGTACTCTTGTTCGGATTCGGCGCGGCTTCCACCGGTGATCTGGCGGGTGGACTGGTCCCCACAGCAGCCTATATCGGCCTGCAGGCGATCGAGGCAAATTTGGTCACACCCGCGATTTTGGGACGGCGGTTTTCGATGAACCCGGTCGTCATCCTGCTGTCGATCAGCTATTTTACCTGGATCTGGGGGCTGGCCGGCGCCCTTATAGCGGTACCCTTGCTGATCGTCGGCAAGGCGCTTGTCGACCAGTTGGGAAGCCCAAATATTATCGGCTTTATCCTGGGAGAACCATTGTTCGATTCCCCCGGAAAACAACCGGAGCGGGTTTGAAGATTTTCCGCTTCGTCGGAACAGCTCTTGATCTCACCAGTATAACGTAAAGCGCACTGACCTTTAAAAGCGATCGCCGCCTGATATCTGGACTTTCTTTCTCGGCTCATCGGCAGGACCGATCGGCAAAAACCTGTCGCCCCTCTGTCCCGCAACGTAGCGCACATCTGGCCAGCCCCGCCCGCGCCGAGAGCTATCCTGTTAGAATAGATGGGCGTTTGAGCATTGATCAACGTAAACGTTTTTTAGCAAACGCTCTACCGGAGCCAGTTTTCAGATATTTCTCAAATGCCAATGCGGTTTCCTTGGAAACAAAATAGTGGGATGAAAGAAGCTGCCAAGGTTTAAATTTAGCGGTGTGTTTCGATTTCCCAGAATTGTGATCAGCCAGTCGGGCTTGAACATTTTTTGTTAGACCAGTGTAATATTGATCAGGAAATGCAACACTCTGAAGAAAGTAAACGTAGTGCATGCCGATATAGCCCTCCTTCGCCAAGGCTTCGGCGGGCAACCTACACTCGTACCGATTTCCAAACAATATTGCGCGGGAGAAGGAAATCGGCCTGCCAACCGTAGCTCGCGAAGCGAGCGAAGGTTGGTGGAGCCTAGGAGGATCGAACTCCTGACCTCTTCGCTGCCAGCGAAGCGCTCTCCCAGCTGAGCTAAGGCCCCATTCGAGGAGCGCCTTTAATCCAGACGCACCCCAAAATGCAAATCAAAAATCAGGTGTCGTCCGGCTCGTCGTCACCTTTGCCCTTGCTGACGCCCAGATCATCATCACCGCCCAGATCCACTTCATTGTCCGGGGATGGTTCATCATCGTCGATGTTGACGTCCAGATCATCATCGTCAACCGTGTCTTCTTCCTTCTTCGCGTCTTTTTTCGGCGCTGCTTCAAAGGGCATCGGCTGTTTGGATTTCAGGACCGCTTCCGGCACAAAGCTTTCCCCGCATTCCACACAGGTTGCCGGGTCTTCCTTGCCCAGATCGTAAAAGCGCGTTCCACATTTCGGGCATGTGCGTTTTGTGCCCCATTCCGGTTTAACCATGGCTGGTGTCCAAATCCTGTCTAAATCAATTCGTTGATAGGTAAGTCTGCGATGCGGAGATTCAAGCTTCGCCGAAAATCAGCCGCGAAATCCGGCGCGCCTTGCCATAGCTTTGCAGCGCTGTCAAAAGCCGTTTGAAATTCCGGCACGAATCATTCGTGCGTTCCGCTAACAAAGCTCTGACATGACCAGCAAATCTCAACAACCGGCGACATTCGAGCCATCTCGCCCGCTCACCGGAACAATTTCGGTTCCCGGTGACAAGTCCATTTCGCACCGTGCCCTGATATTATCGGCGCTTGCGATTGGCAAAAGCCGGATAACCGGGCTGCTGGAGGGAGAGGACGTTCTCGCGACCGCCGATGCCCTGCGTGCAATGGGGGCGAAGATCGAAAAAAAAGACGATGTCTGGACCGTCCACGGGGTCGGGGTCGGCGGTCTTATGCAGCCCCAGATGGCGCTCGACATGGGAAACAGCGGTACCTCGACGCGGCTGCTGATGGGTCTGGTAGCATCGCACGGGATCAGCGCGACGTTCATCGGCGATGCCAGTCTGACGAAGCGTCCGATGGGCCGGGTAATCGAACCGCTGGCGCAAATGGGGGCGGATATCCGCGCACGCGAGGCTGCCGACCATAATTCCTGTTTGCCACTCACCGTCCGCGGGATATGTCCGGCAGTCCCGATCGAATATCGATTGCCGGTCGCCTCTGCCCAGGTCAAATCAGCGATTCTGCTGGCCGGACTCAACACCCCCGGCATCACCCGGGTCATCGAACCGGTGCTCACGCGCGATCATAGCGAAACCATGCTCAAGGGTTTTGGAGCGGAAATCAGGGTGGAAACAGACGCCGACGATTGCAGGATCATATCCCTGACTGGTGAAGCGGAACTCAAGCCGCAAAAGATCAAAGTGCCGGGCGACCCCTCTTCTGCCGCTTTTCCCCTGGTCGCGGCGTTGATCGTCCCGGGATCGAATATCGTTATCGAGAATGTCGGCATCAATCCCAGCCGCGCCGGACTGTTTAAAATATTGCAGAAAATGGGCGGCGATATCCGCTTCAGGAAAAAGCGCACGGTCGGCGGAGAGTCGGTCGCGGATATCCATGTCAAACATAGCGCGCTCACCGGTATCGACGTGCCCGCCGCTATAGCGCCCAGCATGATCGACGAGTTTCCCATCCTGTTTGTTGCCGCCGCTGTGGCCAGCGGCAAAACCATCACAAGCGGCCTGCACGAATTGCGCGTCAAGGAATCCGATCGCCTGACACAAATGGCAGAGGGCCTTGGCCTCCTAGGCGTGAAGCTGACCGAGAAGGAAGACGGCCTGGTGATCGACGGCAGTGGTGGCAAGCCGCTGTCCGGCGGACGGACCAGACCGGTAATCGAGACCGCGCTGGACCACCGCATTGCGATGAGTTTCGCAGTCGCCGGTCTGGTCACAAAATCCGGCCTCTCTATCGATAATATCACGGCGGTACAGACCAGCTTTCCAGGTTTTCAAGAGCTTATGGCGAGGCTTGCGTCTTGATGATCGATGGATTCTCCGCCAATGTAATCGGCATATTGGGCAGCGCGCTGATCGTCTTCGCCTATGCTTATAACGTCTATGCCAAAGCGGTGAATGCCTTCGTCTACAACGGCACGAACCTGATCGGCGCGCTTTTTCTGACTCTTTCGCTGCTGGTCCACTTCAATCTTGCCTCGTTGCTGCTGGAATTTGTCTGGATGGCCATTGCGATCGGCGGCCTCTGGAAAGCCTATCGGAATCGGGCGAGGCGAGAACCATGATCATCGCCGTCGATGGTCCGACCGCCTCTGGCAAGGGCACGATCTCCAAGCGGCTGGCGAAACATTTCGCTCTGCCCTTTCTTGATACCGGCTTGCTCTATCGCGCGGTTGGCTGGATGGTCAGGGAACGGGGTGGCGATGCCGATGATGCCGGCGATGCGCTCGCTGCCTGCATATTTGACGACGCCCTGCTCGACAATCCGGATCTGCGCAGTGAAGCGGTTGGCGGCCTGGCCAGTCGCGTTTCGGTTCATCCTGAAGTAAGACTGGCGCTCGACAAACACCAGAAGGACTTCGCCTACCAACCCGGCGGTGCCGTACTGGATGGCCGTGACATCGGCACGGTTATCGCACCGGATGCAGATGTGAAACTGTTTGTCACGGCGTCATCCGAGGCACGTGCAATACGGCGCTTCGAGGAAATGAAGCGGCGCGGCGAGTTGGTCAGTTTCGATGACATTCTGGCCGACATTTTGCAACGCGACCAGCGCGACCGGAACCGCGCAACAGCACCGCTCAAGCCCGCCGAAGATGCAGACTTGCTTGATACCACCGATTTGACTATAGACGCCGCCATTCAGCAGGCGATTGCTCTGGTGAATGCGAAGACAAGCGGCCGGCGCGACAAAGATCCGGCATAGCAGACAAACGATGCGCAAGACGGGCTGGTAAGGAACCAACCCGGCTTTAGCGCAGCTTTTGGCATTTGTGCTTAGCCTCGCATGCACCATTCTTGGCAGTTATCTGATGGATGCGGCGGTCACATGGGGTGGCCGCGGCAATTTTGGTCCAAGACCGGCGGAACCAACCGCCTGGCCAGAAAAATTGACTATCAAGGATTGAACCATATGGCCTCAAAGGCATTTCCAACCCGCGACGATTTCGCCGCAATGTTAAACGAATCACTCGGTGGTGAAGACCAGGGCTTTGAAGGCCGCGTCGTCAAAGGCACCGTAACCGGCATCGAAAATGACATGGCTGTCATCGATGTAGGATTGAAATCGGAAGGCCGTGTTTCGCTGCGTGAATTCGCCGCTCCCGGTCAAAAAGCCGATATTTCCGTTGGCGATGAAGTCGAAGTCTATGTCGACCGCATCGAAAATGTAAACGGCGAAGCCATGCTGTCCCGTGATCGCGCCCGTCGCGAAGCAAGCTGGGACAAGCTGGAAAAAGAATATGACGACGGCAATCGCGTCGAAGGCGTGATCTTCGGCCGGGTCAAAGGCGGCTTCACCGTCGACCTTGACGGTGCCGTTGCCTTCCTGCCCGGCAGCCAGGTCGATGTTCGCCCCGTCCGCGACGTCACCCCGCTGATGGACATCACCCAGCCTTTCCAGATCCTCAAGATGGATCGCAAGCGCGGCAATATCGTTGTCTCGCGTCGCGCCATTCTCGAAGAAACCCGCGCCGAACAGCGCAGCGGCCTTATTGAATCGCTGGCCGAAGGTCAGGTTATCGAAGGCGTGGTCAAGAATATCACCGATTATGGTGCGTTCGTTGACCTTGGCGGTATCGACGGTCTGCTCCATGTTACCGATCTCAGCTACAAGCGGGTCAACCACCCGAACGAGATGATCAACATCGGCGACACGCTGAAGGTCCAGATTATCAAGATTAACAAGGACACCCAGCGGATCTCGCTCGGCATGAAACAGCTGGAAAGCGATCCGTGGGATAGCGCGACCGAAAAATATGCGGTCGGTACCAAGCTCACCGGGTCGGTTACCAATATCACCGAATATGGTGCATTTGTCGAACTGGAACCGGGCATCGAAGGCCTGGTCCACGTTTCCGAAATGAGCTGGACCAAGAAGAACGTCCATCCGGGCAAGATCGTTTCCACCTCGCAGGAAGTGGAAGTTATCGTTCTCGAAGTCGATACCGAAAAACGCCGGATTTCACTGGGTCTCAAGCAGGCCCAGTCCAACCCCTGGACCGACTTTGCGGATGCGCATCCGGTCGGCAGCACGGTTGAGGGCGAAGTCAAGAACGCGACAGAATTCGGTCTGTTTGTCGGCCTTGAAGGCGACGTCGACGGCATGGTCCATATGTCGGACATCGCCTGGGGCATTTCCGGCGAAGACGCGCTCAACCTCCATCACAAGGGTGAGCAGGTCAAAGCGATCGTTCTCGACATCGATGTTGACAAGGAACGCATCTCGCTGGGCATGAAGCAGCTCGAAAAAGGTGCACCGGCCATGGGTGGCGCCGATACCGGCGGCCTCAAGAAAGGTTCGGTGGCAACCGTCACCGTGCTGGAAGTCCGCGATGGCGGTCTCGAAGTCCAGATGGGCGACGACGGAGCGACCGGCTTCATCAAGCGCAACGATCTCGGCCGCGACCGCGACGAACAGCGTCCGGACCGTTTCCAGGTTGGCCAGAAGCTTGACGCCATGATCACCGGCTTTGACCGTTCGAAAAAACCGAATTTCTCGATCAAGGCGCATCAGCTGGCAGAAGAGAAGCAGGCCGTGGAACAGTTCGGTTCAACCGATTCCGGTGCGAGCCTCGGCGACATCCTGGGTGAAGCGCTGAAGAAGAAGGAAGAATAGTCCTTCAACCCCGCGACCGGAGTTAGAAAACGCCCGCCCCCTGTCCGGGGCGGGCTTTTTCATTGCCATGTCCTGTTTTGGCGCAGAATTCCACAAAACTGCCAAGGCCATTGAAAACAGCCATAATTTCTGCCATCTAGGGTTTGAATAATATCAGACTTCAAGATTCTTAGTGTTTCTGCCGCATGAGTCCGCTGGCTCACCCGGGAATCGGAAAGGCGCACCGATGATACGTTCTGAACTATTGGAAAAACTCGCCGAAGAAAATCCGGAATTGAAGCCGGACGAGATTGAAAAAATCGTCGACCTGTTTTTCAACCAGATCAGTCAGAAACTGGCCGAAGGCGGTCGTGTGGAACTCCGCGGATTTGGAGCCTTCTCGACGCGCCAGCGGAAACCCCGCATTGGCCGTAATCCGCGCACCGGGGAATCGGTAGAGGTCCCGGCCAAAAGAGTGCCCTATTTCAAGCCGGGCAAGGAAATTCGCGAACGCCTGAACAAGGGTTGATTGTCGCGATTTTCAAACATTATTCACCTATGCACTTGACCACGCGCCCGCAATAATGCTTGTCGCTAGGCTCCAACGGAAGTTGGACCTACCGGTGCGGACGTGGCGAAATGGTAGACGCAGCAGACTTAAAATCTGCTATCCGAAATGGGTGTGCGGGTTCGAGTCCCGCCGTCCGCACCAGTATATGCAGGCTGGGACCGCTGGCCGGTCCTCGACTATCCGCAACAATCCTTCAAAGTCGCGATCGATCCCAACGAGACGGTATCCGAGCGTATTTTTCAGGCGACACCACCGATGGCAAAAAACCCTTTTGCCTTGTGGCAGGATGAGGGTTTTGGCACAGCCATGAAAAATCACGGGGGTTGGGATGCCAGAAAAGGAATTGGTCAAAGCGGACAAGGCTGAGCAGGCTGTCCCGGAAAGTACCAATAAACCAACCGAAGCATCCCCTTCCAGCCAGCCGGATGCGGGTAAGATCGATATCAGTTTTTCAGCCGGCCTCGCCGCATTTCTCGCCGCCAATACGATCTCTCTTGGCTTCACATCCTATCAGACCGGCAGGCTCTATCTCATAGGCTCTGGCGCGGATGGCAAGCTTGCCCTGCACGAAGCGCAATATCCTCAAGCCATGCGTATTGCCGGTGACAAAGAGCGGATCTATCTCGGAACGCTGACGCAGGTTGTTCGGATGGAAAACGTACTGGCGCCGGGGCAGATCGCGAACCAGGCGCACGACAAGGTCTATGTCCCGCGCAATATGCAGACCACCGGCAATATCGATATTCACGAACTGGGCATCCGGCAGAACGGACGACTGGTTTTTATCAACACGCGCTACAGCTGCCTGTGCGAACCCGCCATCAAGCACAGCTTCAAGCCGATCTGGAAACCGGAGTTCATCTCCAAACTCGCGCCGGAGGACCGGTGCCATCTCAACGGTCTGGCGATGGTCGATGGCGAGCCGAAATATGTCTCCGCCGTCTGTCGCAGCGACATCATCGATGGCTGGCGGGACCGGCGCGAGGATGGCGGCGTGATCATCGATATCGAAACCAACGAGATCATGGCCGAGGGTCTGTCCATGCCCCACAGCCCACGGTGGTTCGACGGAAAGCTGTGGGTGCTCAATTCGGGCAGCGGCGAACTGGGCTGGATTGATCCGGAAGACAAACGCTTCCAACCGGTTGCTTTTTTTCCCGGCTTCCTGCGCGGGCTGGCGTTTCACGGAAACTTCGCGGTCACAACCTTGTCAAAGCCGCGTCACGGCCGTTTTGAAGGCCTTGCACTGGACGACAGGCTGAAAGAAAAATATGCCGATGCATGGTGCGGCGTACAGATCCTGAATCTGGAAACGGGTACCGTCGCCCATTGGCTGCGTCTCGACGGTGCGATTACCGAACTGTTCGATGTCTGCGTGCTCCCCGGCGTCCGCAGCCCGATCACGCTGGGGCCGAATTCCGTGGAAATCAGGGATTTTATCACGTTTGCGTAAAGGCGAATTCCTGAAGGGAGCGATCACTGACATCTCGGTAAATCTCGTTGTTTAAGGCTGGTCATGCGGCAATTTTCCTCCGCCAGACGGACCGCACAAGAGTTCTGCTTTGTTGCGCCAGCAAAAACATCTAGATCTGCGGCATGCGCTATATCGCCCTTTTTTGTACGATGCTGTTGCTGATATCCTGCGACCGTGACCCGGTGGTCGGGACCCTGCCCGGCCCGGCGCAGATCGTCCGGTTGTCGGATTCGGAGATCAAGGGACTCGATCCGCAAAAAATATCCGACCTGTCATCGCTGCGTGTTGCCGCAGACCAGTTTGAGGGTCTGGTCCGTCTGGATGCCGGAGGGGAGCCGGAGCCGGGACTGGCCACAGATTGGCATATCTCGCCGGATGGCCTGATCTGGACATTTTCCTTGCGCAAGGATTTGCAATTTTCCGACGGCACAGAATTTGACGCCACGCTTTTTCCCGCACTGCTGCAACGCCTGCGTGCGCCTGAAACGGCAGCGGCTGCAGAGGCATTGTTCGGCAATATCATGGCCGTGGAGGCTGAAAATGAGAATATCGTAATCGTAACCCTCGCCTCTCCCGACCCGTCCCTGCCCGCCCTGCTGGCGCATCCGGCCATGGCTGCGCTTCCGCTTCACCGGATACGCGAGGTCGGTGACAGATGGACTTCGGACCGGCCGATAATCGCCAGCGGCCCCTATCGACTGACTGAGTGGAAATTGAACGATCACGCCCGGCTGGAACGCAATCCCGCATGGCATGACGGCTCGGCACCCACTGCAACAATCATCTGGAAACCGATGGACGACAGCCTTTCGGCGATGCGTCTGTTCCTGTCGGGCGGTGCGGATATTGCCGCCGACTATCCGGCAAGCCGCCATCAATGGCTGCAGGACAATCATCCAGCCTCCGCCCACAGCGTGCCCTATCTCGGCAGCTATTATTTCGCCTTCAACACCCGCGCGCCGCCCTTTGATGACCGCCGCGTCCGGGTTGCATTGTCGATGGCGGTCGAACGCGAGTGGATCGCCGACAAGGTGATCGGCATCGGCAATATCCCGGCATGGGGACTGTTGCCGCCGGGCCTGGCGGGCCGATCATCTGCAAGACCCGAATGGGCTGACTGGCCTCGGGAAAAGCGGCTGCAAAGAGCGCGCGCTTTGCTCAATGAAGCCGGCCATGGCCCGGATCGGCCGCTGCGGTTTGAAATCCGGTTCAATAGCTCCGCTGAACATCGCCGGGTCGCCGTCGCGATGGCGGCGATGTGGAAACCGCTCGGCGTCGAAGCCAGTCTGTTCAACAGCGAGGCGGCGCTGCATTTTGCCGCGCTGCGCCGGCATGAATTTACACTGTCCCGGTCGGGTTGGATTGCCGACTTGCCGACGCCGGAAAATTTCCTGCTGGTCCACCAGGAAGCCAATGGTGCCGGGAATTATTCCGGTTATGATAACCCGGAATATGACCGGATTCTGGCGCGCGCGATTGGCGAGCCGGATCCCCGGAAGCGTCGGGATTTGATGCGTCGAGCGGAGACACTCCTGATCGCCGATATGCCGATTCTCCCCCTGTACTATTATGTGACGCGCAGTCTGGTGGCCGAGCGCATTGCGGGATGGGAAGATAATATTTCCAATGTGCATCCCAGTCGCACTCTGCGTATAAGGCCGTGATGGTTTTTCGTTCAACATTCTGGCTGAAAAACATCTCGGCCGCGCTGGGAGTGATTCTGCTGGGTGCCTGCGGTTTTGCCGGAGACGAAGACCAGGTGCGGGTAACCGTGATCGAGGATGGCGCGGCACGGATCAATCCGGTCGGGACACGGCTCAATTTCGCCTCCTCGACGATGCGTGCAGCAATCGCCAAGGGTCTCGTCGGACTGGATGAAGAAGGCAGAGTGGTACCGGCCCTTGCCGCCCGCTGGATCGTTTCCAACGATGGTCTGAGCTATATTTTCCGGCTGTTCGACGCAAAATGGGATGATGGCAGGCAGATCAGCGCCGAACGGGTGGCGCGCCTGCTGCGTGAACGTCTGGCCGAATTGCGCAACAGTCGTTTGCAGCATGACGTCTCGGCGGTTGACGAGGTCGTGTCGATGACCGGCAGGGTCATCGAGATCAGACTGGATGCGCCGCACCCCAATTTCCTCCAGCTGCTCGCCCAACCGGAAATGGGCCTGTTCCGGGCGGGCCATGGTGCCGGGCCGATGCGTTTGCTGAGCGAAAATAATGGCATCAAACTCAGCCGCTTTGATGAACCGTCGCAGGAAGAACAGGACGAGGAGGAAGGAGATGAGCGCTGGGTATCCTTGCGCGCCGAACCGGCTGCCGCCGCCATCGCCCGCTACCGGGCCGGAGTTGTGCAGGTAGTTCTGAATGGCAAATATCATCATCTTCCGCTTGTCGGGGGGGCGGGTATCAGCAGCGGAGATTTGCGGCTCGACCCGGTCGCCGGCCTGTTCGGATTGCGGTTCATCCGCGCCGACGGCTTTTGGGCGGTTCCCGGCAATCGTGAAATTCTGGCGATGGCAATCAATCGGCCGGCACTGCTGACCTCGTTTCCCGGCGTCAGCGCCTGGCAGAGCAGGCTCAAGATCATCCCCGAAGCGCTTGATGTCGAGGGGATCAACACCTATCCGGACTGGGCCAGCATGACGATGCAGGACCGGATCGCTTTTGCCAGAAACCATGTGAGCCGATGGAAGGCTTCGGAAGGACCGATCATCCCGCTGACCATCGCGCTGCCCGATGCGGCGGGAGCCGACATATTGTTCAAGCGTATCCAGTCTGATCTGCAAAGAGTGGGGCTGAATGCCAGAAAGGTCCGCACGGACCAGAATGCCGATGTGCGACTGATGGATGAGATTGCGCCCTATGACAGCGCGCAATGGTTCCTGAAGCAGTTCACCTGCGCGGAAACCTCAATCTGCCTGAACGATGCCGATACAAAAATCGCGGAAGCCGATGCCGCGACCAATCTGGAAATCAAGGCCCGGCTCTATGCTCAGGTGGAGCAAATGCTCGTCCAACACTATAATTTCATTCCGATTGCGGTTCCCATCCGCTGGTCGATAGCCCGCCAGGGCCAGCGCGGCTTTGCCGTCAATCCGCGTGGCTGGCATCCATTGAACACGCTGGTCGGCATACCCATATCCTGACTGTATTGGTACGACATGACAGGGAGGTCCGATGGCCATTTCCGAAGAACAGTTGAAACGTCTGGCCGAACAATTGCCCGACGTCAGCCGCGATCCGCAAGCGGTACGAACCCGCGTCGAGGCGATGGAGAAGCTACTCGAACGGGCGTTTATCATTCCCGGAACCAACCGTCCGATCGGCGTGGACTCAATAGTCGGCCTGATTCCCGTGGTCGGTGATGTCGTCACCGCGCTGATGGGTGCCTATATCGTTTGGGAAGCGCGCAATCTGGGCATGTCCAAACTGCAACTGACGCGCATGGCGGCCAATGTCGGCATCGACACGGCGCTCGGCGCAATCCCGTTGGCCGGCGATGTATTCGACTTTTTCTGGCGCTCGAACAGCAAGAATCTGCGGATCATCAGAAAACATCTCGACAAGCATCATCCGGGAACCCGGACGATCGACGGCTGAGCTGTTCTCCCGCGCAGGCGGGAGTCCATCTCCCATGCTGTCCGCTGGGCATATCCACTGGGATAGGAAAAGACTTCACCCAGGCGCATCCCTCGCTCGTGTTCAAGCATCGGAGTGTAGGAGATGGACCCCTGCCTTCGCAGGGGCACTAACCGCCGCGCCAAATCTTGACCTCAGCATCGTCGCGCACCGCCTGCATATACGCCGGGCATCGCGCAGGCCGGAAATTCCGGCCGAGACAGAGCCTCACCTCCTGCAACCAGCCGCGCTGATTGATTTTCAGCCGCAGCATATCGGGTTGCAGACCCTCATTCGCCGCCGCAAAAGCATTGCGGAACTGCCCGGCGGTCAGCGGCTGGCGCGACAGCCGGTCCATATTCGGAAAACGCACCGCGTCGAACATGATCCGCGATACCCGGAAATAGGTTTCCGGCCGCCTGGTCATGCAGGTGCCGTGCTTCGCCCATTCGTGCGCCATCAGGCGGGGGGTCGGCATCATGCAGAAATTGCGCCTGATCACCGCGGGCGGCAACGGCCGGGTCGATGCGCACCATTGCGGATAGGCAGGCCCGCGCGCCTCGGGCCACAGGCCGTGGAGGATGAAGGCGAAACTGCCGTCATCGCCGCTGCACTGGGTCTTGTCGCGGCGGCTGTCCTTGCGGGTGCGGCAAAATTCCGGCGACCAGCTGAGCGCCAGTGTGTAGCTAGTGACGGGTTTGATCCGGCGGGGTTCGGAGGCGGGTTTGCGCTCGGCGGGGGCGCTGAGTCCGGATGGTGGGCTGCATTGGTAGGATTGGGCCTGGGCGATCGACGGGAAAACGAGCATCGTCGCCCATCCCAGTGAAATCAGAAATTTCGTCGAATCCACCACAATCAACGTTCGGGAAAATCTGTCTGTGCACACCAGAGAACTGCGTCAGCCCTCAAAAGAAACCCGGCCGCTATCACATTGGCAATAATCGAAACGACGGACCAGACCGTGTAAACATAAAGGGATTTTTCTTGGATCATAAGCCAGACCATCATTACAACTGATAGAGCGGTCAACACGATATACAACCAGCGAACCCAATCTTTCGGTTTTACGGCGATAAAATACCACAGCAAAAACGTAACAGCGGTTTCCACGAAAATAAATGGCCCAAGTGTAGCGACGCCTTCAAACAGAGCGAGTATTTCATCTAGCAAAAATACTGCAAAGCCCGTCCAAAATATCCGTTCAAACCAGATGATCGACAGTGGTCGGTTCTTTAGCATCAGTTGATCAACTCCCACTTTCCTCGTCATGCTGAACTTGCTTCAGCACCCATCGCGACTCTGCCGGCGGACTGAAACTGGTCGCGCCATCGACCCTCAAACGGTTCAGGGAAACGAACATCGTTAAACCTGCGCAAAATCCAACCCGATATCCGCCGCCGGAGCCGATTGTGTCAAACGCCCCACGGATATAAAATCCACACCGGTCTCCGCCTTGTCGCGGATCGTCTCCAGCGTTACCCCGCCGCTCGCTTCTGTTTTTACCCGTCCCCCGATCAGGGTCACCGCGCCGCGCAAGATCGCCGGTTCCATATTGTCGAGCAGCAAATGGGTCGCGCCAGCCGCGAGCGCCGGTTCGATCTGGTCGACCCGGTCGACTTCGCAGATGATATTTTCGACGCCCGCTTCTTTCGCGCGCCGAACCGCTTCACCGACCGACCCCGCGACTGCGACATGATTGTCCTTGATCATCGCCGCGTCCCACAAGCCCATGCGGTGGTTCTGCGCGCCGCCCATCCGGGTCGCGTATTTCTCCAGCACGCGCAGGCCGGGGATGGTCTTGCGCGTATCGAGCAGGATACAGCCCGTACCCTGGATGCGGTCTACATAGCTGCGGGTCATGCTCGCGATACCAGTGAGATGCTGCACGGTGTTTAGCGCGCTGCGTTCCGCCGTCAGCATCGCCCGGCCCCTGCCCTTCAGCCGCATGATATCGGTACCGGCTGCAACCGCCTCACCTTCCGCTACAAGAATTTCAATCTCCACATCAGGATCGAGATAGCGGAAAAAAGCCTCGGCGATCGGCAGCCCAGCGATCACCGCATCATCGCGGCTGTCCATCACACCGGAAAAAATGGCATCGGCGGGGATCACGGCTTCCGACGTGACATCGTGGCCGCCTTGCCCATAGGGCGCACCCAGATCCTCGGTCAGCGTCGCCTGGACAAAGGCATCAAGATCAAATCTTTCGAGCGAGAAGGGCATTGCTGCTGCTTTCCATCATCTTGTCGAATTCGATCAACCGCGCTTCCAGCTCTTCCAGCGACGGTCCGACCAGATGATGCCGTCCCTGTTTTACCATCGTTTCCACCTCTTCCCCGATCAACCGGAGACGCCGGTCCGTCTGGCAGGATGTTGCGGCGGAAAACAGCGCGTTGATAAAGTTGAGCGCCGCCATCCGGTTGGTCGCGACACCGGATCGCATCGCGCCGAAACTGCGGTCGATATAATGGCGGAAATCATCGCTGAGCGGCTGCACCCTTTCCCAGTCATAATCCTCCTGCTCCGGCCCGCGGTCGAGATCGCGACTGCCGAGTTCGGCCAGCGCCGCGCCCATCCAGTGCATCGCGGTGATCGCGGTAAACGGGTCGTTGATACCGGGTGACAGCGCCCGCAGGGCGATCTCGACCAGTTCATCGATCAGATACTCCAGATCCTGCGTCGCCGTCCGCATGCCACCCGTACTGAAGCAATAGCGGATCCTGTCGGCGATTTCCTCGTCTGCTTCGGCGCCGGACAGTTCGACAATCGGTACATCGGGGTGGATAAAATCTCCAGTCCGCACCTTCAGCGCGATGGTCGCGTCATATTTCCGCGCGACTTCATCGAGTGAATCGAAATCGATGATGTCGATATACCCTTTGGCCGTCGCAACAACCGGCTTCCCCTCGGCCTGTTTGCGGGGTTCGCGTTCTTCAATTTCGCTGGGATACCGGCGCTTGATATCACGGATAAGCCGCTCGCCAATGTCCTCGAGCACGGTGTTGATGCGGATACTCGCGGGAATATGGTGGAGGAAATAGACCAGCACCGCGACCGCAAATATAGCCATGATCATCGCCACCATCAGCGACAACTGCGGCGTAAATCCGGGCAAAAAAGAAGCCGAGGCATCGGCGGCAGAAGCGGCGCGCTCATCCTCATCCCGGACAACACGGACGACCATCAGCGCATAGACAAAGGTCGCGATAAAGGTCGCCAGGGAAAGCTGATTCCCCTTGTCCTCCATGAAATTGGTCAGCAGCCGCGGCCCGTAATTGCCGCTGGCATAGGCAACTGCGGCGATGGTGATCGAAAAGACGGTCGAGGCCACCCCGATCATCGATCCGGCGATCACCGTCAGCGTCGTCCGCGCGCCGGCCGGACGGCTGACATGCAGCCAGTCATAAGTCGTAAAATAGTCCGACGCCCCATTGCGGTCGAGATAAATGGTAAAAAACGACAGGAAAAACGCGATCGCGGAGAACAGCGCCGGGTAAAACCAGTAGCTGGCGTTGATCGAGAGGAACAGGGAACGGATACGGGCGATCATGATATCACGCTAACCGATAACGCATTGAGGGGAAAGCGGGAATGTCCAGAGGGAGAAACTCGTTTTTCCCTCTCCCTCAAGGGAGTTTGATGTCGATAAAGGTAAATCATGCCGGGGGCATGATTTACCTTTATCGCCAACAAACTGGTTGCGCAGACTCGGCAGCTTGCTGCCTGGTTATAGCTGGGTGAGGATCAACGATGCCCGAGGCGATCCGTTAGCCCTGAGCTTGTCGAAAGGCGCTTATTGACCAGAGGCATGGTTCGACAGGCTCACCACCAACGGAAGATCACCCGCAAACAGCACCCTCATCCAACTGCGCCTAATCCTGCGGACAAGGTTTCGTATCCTTCGCCCTTGAGGGCGAAGGCGAAAGACTGTCCGAAACTGTCATGCCTTGCTAGCGATCACCAATTGTGATAACTATGTGTTTCACATATAAAAGATGTGGACTTTGAATTTGATCCGGACAAGGATGCGATCAACCGGGTGAAGCATCGTTTGCCGTTGTCGTTCGGGCAGCGGGTTTTTGATGATCCTTTCTACACGGTAACCGAAACAATTCGGCTTGGTGATGAAGAAGAACGTTTCAAACTGATCGGAGAAGTAGATGGCAAACTCTTCACGGCGATCCACGTCTGGCGCGGGGACACCGTCAGGTTCATCTCGGTCCGGAGGAGTAACAGCAGTGAACAAAGAAACTACCATAGCAATCCCGGCGGATCCGAATGATCCGGAAGACCGGGACGTCAGCGTGGCAGCCTTGGAACGTGCGCATATGGGACGTTTCATCCGGGTGCTTCGTCACGACCTCGGCATGACCCAGGAAGAATTTTCCAACATCTACGGCATCCCGCTCGCCAATATTCGCCAATATGAAATCGGTCGCCACATGCCCCCGCCCGCGGTCCGCGCCTATCTCAAGGTGATCCGCGCCGAACCGGAGGTGGTGAAGCGGGTGATGGCGGAGTAGACTTGCCTACTTCCTTGGAAGAGAAGGACAAGGGTTGGCCGAAACTGGTAACTCGTCAGACTATTTTGTCATTCCCGCGAAGGCGGGAATCCAGTTAGAACAGGCCATGCCACGCGCCTACCATGTCTATATTCTCGCCAGCAAGCGCAACGGAACCCTCTATATCGGAGTCACCGGCAATCTCGCCGCCCGCATCTTCGCTCACAGGAACGGCAAAGGTTCCGAGTTTACGAAGAAATACCGTGTTACCAAATTGGTCCATATCGAACCCTTCACCAACGTCCGCGATGCCATCGCCCGCGAAAAGGCCCTCAAGAAATGGAACCGGGGCTGGAAATTGCGCTTGATCGAGGAAAACAATCCGGGCTGGGATGACCTGTTTGACACACTCAACCGATGATAGAACCGGCAGAGAGCGCCAACGGGATCCCCGCCTTCGCGGGGATGACAAGCGAGATTGAGTCCCAACCAAATATGTCATTCCCGCGAAGGCGGGAATCTAGCCCTTATCGCCAAATATGCACCAAATGCTCACTTTTCCGAGGTCGAAAGCTTTGAGAATTGATCATTTTTTGCGAGTGCTTCAGCAATTGCAAGAATAACAAAATTATCGTCATGTTCCTGTTCGAAGCCATCTGCCATGATGAAAGGAAGGTCGCCATTTGAAACCGTCAAAAAGAACCTGCCTATGGGAGCGCTATGCCGCCGTATGTATTCATCATTTAGCCAAACATCATCAGTCGACACCAATTCTGCCTCGAGATCTAGCACAATATTTTCCCAGAAAGGCATAAACTTGCCAATTGGAATCATCTCAAATTCAATCAGAAGTCTGTTTGATTCGTAACCATTGCGAACTTCAAAACTGAACATTTACAGACCGCATCGCACTCAATCCTCCTGCACCAACTCAGCCGCCCCCAAGTCCCCCTTGCCCACGGTCGCACTCGCCATTTCCATCATCCGGTCGATCGACTTGCGCGCCTGCAGGCGCAGTTCCTCGTCCATCTCGATCCGCGGCTCCAGATCACGCAACGCCACATACAGCTTCTCCATCGTGTTGAGCGCCATATAGGGGCAGATATTGCAGTTGCAGTTGCCGTCCGCGCCGGGCGCGCCGATGAAATTCTTCTCCGGCACCGCCTTTTCCATCTGGTGGATGATATGCGGTTCGGTGGCGATGATGATCGTGTCGCCGTCAAATTCCTTGGCATATTTCAGGATCACACTGGTCGAGCCGACGACATCGGCATGATCGAGAATATAGGCGGGGCATTCGGGATGCGCGGCGACCGGGGCATCGGGATGCTGGGTCTTGAGCTTGAGCAGTTCGGTCTCGCTGAACGCTTCGTGGACAATGCACACGCCGGGCCACAGCACCATGTCGCGTCCGGTCTTTTTGGCAAAATAGGCGCCGAGATGCTTGTCCGGGCCAAAGATGATTTTCTGGTCGAGCGGAATTTGCGAGAGAATATGTTCCGCCGACGAACTGGTCACGATGATGTCGCTGAGCGCCTTCACCTCGGCCGAGCAGTTGATATAGGTCAGCGCTATATGATCGGGATGTTCCTCGCGAAACGCCTTGAACTGATCCGGCGGACAGCTGTCCTCAAGGCTGCAACCAGCATCCATGTCCGGCAGCACGACAATCTTCTCCGGCGACAGAATTTTCGCGGTCTCGGCCATGAAGCGGACACCGCAGAACGCGATCACATCGGCATCGGTTTCCGCCGCCTTGCGCGACAGCTCCAGCGAGTCCCCAACAAAATCGGCAATATCCTGAATTTCCGGCTTCTGGTAATAATGCGCCAGGATGATCGCGTTGCGCTCCTTGCGCAGCCGGTTGATCTCCTCGACCACATCCACGCCTGCCAGGCTGCCACCAATTCCACCACGTGCGTCCATTTGTCGTCTCCTTTACCGAATATCGGCCTTGCCCATTCCATATAGGAAGCAAACCGCCGTTTGTCTCGTGCCGACCTTCGCATTTTTGGATAAGCTGTGTAAACAGACCAAAAATTGGGAGGACGTCGATGTATAAGGTCAAGCTCGCACAATCTCTGTTCCCGGCCCGGACGGACACACCGTTTCGCGATATGACCATCGCCGAAATGCTGCGCGAGCAGGCCGAAGCGCGCGGCGACCAACTGGCTTTGCGCGAACTGCTGCCGGATGCCAGCATCGGCCGCGAATGGACCTATGCCGAATTGCTGGCTGATTGCGAAAAACTTGGCCGGGCACTCGCATCGCGGCATGAAGCGGGCGCGCGGATTGCGATCTGGGCGAGCAATTGCCCCGAATGGGTGTTGATGCAATATGCCTCGATGCTGGCCGGCCTGACCGTCGTGACGGTAAACCCGGCCTATATAGCCGGGGAGTTGCGCTATGTCCTCGAACAGTCCGGTGCGCAGGGTATCTATCATTCACCCGAGGTGCGCGGGCGAGCGCTCGGACCGATAGCGGAGGAAGCCTGCGCCGGCTTGCCATCTCCGGTCCAGCGCTTCGATATTACCGATCTCGACAGTCTGTTCGCGGGCCACGAAGAGGGTGATCTGCGCAAAACCGGACCCGACCATATCATGCAAATTCAATATACTTCGGGCACGACCGGTCTCCCCAAGGGTGTGTTGTTGAAACAGGGTGGTGTTTTGCAGAATAACGCCGACCTTGTTCGCCGCTGGGGTGTCGGACCGGGCGACCTGATGCTCGTTCCCACGCCGCTTTTCCATGCCGGAGGGTCCGCCTTCATGTTCGGCTCGCTGGTGCTCGGGGCAATCTATATTTCGGCACCCTATTTTGATCCGGTGCTGATGATCAACGCGATTGCAAACCATCGCCCGCGCTTCACCGGCGGCGTCCCGACCATGCTGGTGCTGATGGTCGACGAAGTCCGGCGCAGCGGCAGGGATATGAGCTCGATAGAGCGGATGATGTGCGGTGCCGCGATGGTGGCGCCCGAGCTGGCGAAAGCTGCCCGCGACGCGTTCGGGGCACCGCTACAGGTGGTCTACGGCCAAACCGAAGCCTCGACGGCGATTACATTTTCCTGGTTCGATGACAGCGAGGAAGACCTGACCGGGACGATTGGTCAACCGATGCCGCATATGGATGTCGCGATCCTGAACCCTGCCGACCACTCGATCTGCGCGATTGGCGAACAGGGCGAGATATGCGTGCGCGGGTCCAATGTGATGCACGGCTATAATGATAATCCGGAAGCGACCGCCGAGGCGATCGACAAGGAGGGCTGGCTGCACAGTGGCGATCTCGGAACGATGGACGAACGCGGTTATCTCAAAATCACCGGTCGGGTGAAGGAAATGATCATCCGGGGCGGCGAGAATCTGTTCCCGGCAGAAATCGAGAATACGATGCTCGAACATCCGATGATTGCCGAGGTTGCGGTGGCGGGCATTCCCGACGACAAATGGGGCGAACTGGTGGCCTGTTTCATGCGCGCGGCCGACGGCGACAGGCCGACGGAAAGCGAATTGCGCAGCTTCATCCGCGAACGCCTGTCCCCGCAAAAGACACCCGCCTTCTGGGTCTGGGTCAACGAATGGCCGATGACCGGTTCGGGGAAAATCCAGAAATTTGTGCTCAGCGAAGCCTTTGTTCGCGGGGACTACTCGGATCAGATGGCCTAAGCAGGAAGCCTTTGGATCCGGTCACTTCCCGATCCGGAATTTGACAATCCGGCTGGTCACTTTCTGCTCTTTATCCATCCCGCCGACGATGTAATAGTCTTGGCCGACTTTCGCGAGAGCGCGATGGTCCATGCTGGGTTCGGCCAGTCGCCCCAGTTCAGTCCATTTATCATCGTTCAGATCATAGGCAAAAAAGCCGCCCGATGGCTTGGCGGGCGCTCCATCATAGCCGATACCGTCATAATTATAGGGATTGTCGCCACCGCCCGCAAAAATAATCCGCTGACCGGCCTCGTCGCCGATCGCCGCCATCCGGTATCGGGCAGGGCCGACATGGCCATCCACCCCGCGCCAGCTGATCTGCGTCGGGTTTCTCGGGTCGATATCGCCGCGCCAGCTCAGCTTCGCGGCGACGAACTTGCGCTTGCCGTCTGCGTAAACAGAGGCAACCCCGTCGGTAACGATGATGCTGTCGCCCGCGATTCCGCCGGAATGACCGAATACCGGCGTCCCGGGAAACGGGGTTGCCTCTGTCCACGCGCCGGTCTGCGTGTCAAACATCTGAACGGTGCTGACATTGCCTTCGTCATGCCAGCCGGAAATCAGATAGATGAACCGGTTCTGATAGGGCACGGCCAGCATGTCATCCACCGGTGTCGGCATATCCGCCATCTGCGCATAACCTCCGGTGGCGGGGTCAAAGGCGAAGACTTCCGGCGTCGAGACTTCATCGCCATTGGCGGCGACAGTATAGCCCCCGAAAATATAAATTTTGCCCGCTACGGTCACCGCGGCACTGGCCAGCCGGCCTTCCGGCACCGGAACCGGTGCAATCGCCTTGCAGCTTGCCATCGCAATCACGCAGGCATAGGCGGCGTTGCTCGTATCTTTCCAGGTCTTCCCCGCTTTCAGGCCGTTGAAGCTGTACAGGGTCGGCCCCTCCGGTCCGTCGGCAACCGCCACCGCATTGTTGCTGACTGGCTCGGGCAATGCGAAGGCGGCAATCCGAGATTCCGGTTCCCTTTCAGCGCGCTGTTCGCAGCCGGCCAAAGCCGATCCGGCGATCAGCATCGCCAGCATGGAAATAATATTCAGCTTCATTCCGCCTCTTCCCTCTTCTGCTGCTGTTCCGCCAGAACCTCGCGGATCGGCCGCGAATAATCCCATCGTTCCTTGTAGCGGCTGCGTTCGTAGGGAAAAAAGGCGTCGACCTTCGCTTCGACACCCGCTGCCTGCAGCGGGATCGCAAAATTGTGGCGCACCGCGCGGCGCGCGGCCTCCCGCGCCAGCCGCATCTGCACCGGATTTTGGGCCTGCCTGGCCAGCTCCTCAACGCCCTTTTTGCGATTGACTTGGTCGAGAACCTTTTCCGCGTCGGTCAGGGCGATCAAAATGCCGCCGTCATCATAGGTCTGGATCTGCTCGATATGCACCTCGGGCCGGGCGATTTCGATCGCCGGCATCTCGACATAAAGTGTGTTATCGCGCGCATCCCAGCGGACATCCCCGGCATCGAGCTTGGCCAGGTCGAGCTCGTAGCGCACCGTGCCGGGCATGATCAGTGTCTTGCGCGCCGAAAGACCGAGCCTCGTCAGCGTGGTGGTGACCGTGGCATTATAGCTCGCCGAAAATACCGTCAGCCGGTTCTGCTCCTGCAGGCTGGACAGGCTGGCATTGGCAATCGACACCGGATCTGGGCTGAAACTATTCTCGACGCGGGAAACAAGCGCCCATGCAAACACCGCGAGCAGGACAAGAAAACCGCTGACAACCGCGAGCGGGATCCACCGGCGTCGACCCGGCGACAGGCTCATCCGGCCATCGCCCAGACATCACCCGATTGGACGACAAGACCCCGGTTTTCCAGGTCGATCAGATGCGCGCGCACCGATTGCCCTGCCGCGCCCTTTAGCCGCGGATCAAGACCCTTGTACATGCGCGGGACCATATCGGTAATTGCGGAGGAGCCTTCTTCCAGCAGCTTCAGGATTTGCCGCTCGCGCTGTTTGCGATGGCCCATCATCCCCCGCACCAGCTGGCGCGTATTGGTCACTTTCTTGCCATGGGCAGGATAATAGACCTTGTCATCGCGCTCATAGAGCTTCTGCAGGCTTGCCATATAGTCGGCCATATCGCCATCGGGCGGGACAATCACGCTGGTCGACCAGGCCATGACATGGTCACCAGTCAGCAGGGCGCCGGATTCCTGCACCGCGAGACACAGGTGATTGGACGTGTGGCCCGGCGTCGCCACCGCCTCGATGGTCCAGCCATCGCCCGCTATTGTTTCGCCATCCGACAAAATCCGATCCGGCGCGTACCCCTTGTCAAACGCCTCGTCAGAACGCGGCAAATCAGACTCGATGACCAGCGGCGCACAGCCAATGATCGGTGCGCCCGTGCGGGCCGCCAGCGGCGCTGCGGCGGGGCTGTGGTCGCGATGGGTGTGGGTGCACATGATCGCGGTGATTTTGGCATCACCAACCGCGGCGATTATCGCATCGATATGCTCGTCAATCGCCGGACCCGGATCAATCACCGCGCGGTCCGACCGGTTGCCGACAATATAGGTCTGGGTCCCGGTGTAGGTATAGGGGCTGGGATTGCCCGCCAGTACCCGCGCGACAAGCGGTTCCATCTGTTCGCACAGACCGGTGGGAAATCGGGAGCGGTCAAAGTCCATGAGTCCGATGTGGCATATCCAGCCCATAAAACAACCATGAAAAAAGGCGGTCCGCGAAAGAACCGCCCCGAGGCCCTGTTTGCAACCGGTCCGCTGGCTTCAGGTCATCGACAGCTGCGCCTTCACTTTGGCGATGCTGCGATCAAAATCTTTGATCTTCCTGGCGCGATCAACCGTGCTGTCCTGGCACTTTGCCGCGTCCGCGCGTCCTTTTTCAAGTCCCGCCAACGTCTCCTTCAGCAGCGCAACCTTGTCGATCTTGACTTCAAATCCACCGCACCCGGCTACCACGGCCCATGCCTGTCCGCTGAGGCCCTTCTCGCCGCCCATGGCGATCTGCCGATTCATCGCCACACAGTCGGGGCCGTTGACCTTGTTGCTGGTGGTGTAGGCAATAGAAGATATAGCAGCCTTGCTCTCAATCCGGGCCTCGCGTTTCGCCTCCCAGGCCTCCTGCCTTGCTTCACGGGCATCCTGCAATGCCTCGCGCCGTGCTTCGCGGGCTTCCCGCAGCGCTTCACGCTTGGCTTCGCGCGCTTCCTGCAGCGCCTCGCGAACCTCCTGTTCGGCTTCCCGCAGTTCCTGCTCCATTTCTCTTTTGGCCTGGGCGATTTCCCGCTCGACCTCGCGCATGGTCGAGCGTTTGTGCGCGCTGTCCAATCCGCTTTCGCGCAATGCCCTTTCCGCCTCCAGGCGGGATTTTTCAGCTTCCTCAACCATTTTGCGAATTTCTTTATCGCTCAACCGTTTGTTCGTACGCAGGACAACGGTTTTGCCATTATGCTTGATCTTGTGGACATAATCGTTTGACAGATCGGCATTTTTGCGCCCGTTGAGCATCGTGATGTTTGTTACATCGGCAGCAGGCGCAGTCGGAGCAGCCGGAGCCAGCGGCGCTTCCGGGGCTACTGGCGCCAAGGGCGCTGGAGGCGCGGAGGGGACCACAGGCGCGAGCGGCGCAAGCGGAGCCGATACATCCGTCCGGTCAACCGCCTCGGCATAGGTAACCGTCGCGGTGAGCGGCAAGGTGACGACCGTGCCGACGGCAACCAGACCGGCTCCCAGTCGACGGCGTAAAGACGATTTCTCCGAGCGCCCCAGCATTTTGAGGCGGCCCTTGATCTTGTCTTTCTGGTTCAACGGACTCACAAGGCCCAGCCGGTGACCCGAGGCCGATTTGGCGATGGTCCGGCCGTAAACAGCGCGGACATCGCGGCCACTATGCGCCAATATGCGCGCATCGCAGGCCGTCTCCTGATCCTGGCGAAACGCGATCCACGCGAACCAGGCAACCGGGCTGAACCAATGCAGGGACAGAATCGTCAGCCCGACAAAATTGGCCGCCAGATCACCCGATTCATGATGGGCGATTTCATGTTCCAGCGCCAGATCCCGCTCGCGCGGCGCATAGTCACGAAAGAAATTGGTCGGGACGGCGATATATTTTTCAAACAGTCCGAAAGCCAGGGGCCCGCCAACCGCTGCGGTTTCCAGAATCTTGATGTTGCCGTGCCGACCGATCAACCGACCGTCCGCGACAATATCTTCCCGGAATTGCAGATAGGAGGCGAGCTTGCTGATAAACAGCAGGCCAGCCCCGCCCAGCCACAGGATGATCGCGATCATCGTCCAGTCCAGCGACGCGAGCGCGCCGAATGCAGTTGATTGGGCCGGCACGGCAGCAATCAGGTCCGAACCGGCGGTCGCCGGCAGGAAAACGGCCGCTGACTCGACCTCCGCGGGCGCTTCCAGGGTGAGAGTCGGCATGAACAGCCGCGCCACCGGCAATATCCAGAGCAGATAGGCGATGCGCGCTCCGAAGAAATGGCTCACCGGTTTACGGATCATCAATACCAGCAGCATCAACACGGTCATCGACAGCATGGTATCCCAAATCCACTGATTCAATTCGCCGCTCATTTTTTCAACTCCCTTAAAAGCTCCTCGATTTCCCGGATGTCATCAGCGCTCAGTTCATCGGCCTCGGCCAGATGCGCAACCAATGGCATGACTTTTCCCCCGAAAAGACGATCGACAAAATTCCGTGACACGCCGGTGAGATAGGTATCCCGTTCCACCAGCGGAGAATAGAGAAAACGACGACCATCGCGCTCTGTGCCGACAACCGCCTTTGCGGCCAGCCGGGACAATAAGGTTTTGACCGTCTGAAGCGACCAATCTTTCTGATGAACCACCCGATCCGCCACTTCCGTGGCGGTCAGGGGCGCGCGTTTCCAAAGGACTTCCATGACCGCATGTTCGGCATCGCTAATGCGTTCGGTCATGGGAATCGTACCTCCATCGAATGTCGCCATTGACTACATGTGTAGTTTCATTGACGGCAAATGTAAACAACCAATTCGATGATCGATGTCGTTGGTGGATGGGCAGCCGCCGTTTGTCGAAAAGCGGGCCGATGTCGATTTATCTTACAAATTTCAAACTATTAATAGCGGTTAAACCATCCAGGTCATTGTAAAATTACGTTTTTAAGAAACTGGCATGACCAATGCAGAGTATCTTGTGTCTCTGATTTTTCACACCCAAACCCTCCTTTCAGGCGGGACGAAATGAGGGGGACAGCGTACTGGTTTCCGCGGTCCCCCCTATTCAGTTTCTACAAACCTTACCCAAAATAAAACGGCTCAATCCTCCTGGATCGGGCCGTTTTTCTTTGTTCTTGGTCCTCGGGTGTTGCGGAAAGCCCCTTAGGCTTCGGCTGGTGCGACCTTTTTCTCGGCCATCAGTTCGCCAAGTTCGCCCGCTTCATACATCTCCATCATGATATCGCTGCCACCGACAAATTCGCCTTTGACATAGAGCTGCGGGATGGTCGGCCAGTCGGAATATTCCTTTATTCCCTGCCGCACTTCCATGTCCTGCAGCACATCAAACGAGTCAAATCCGACCCCCAGATGCTCAAGAATGGCAATCGCCCGGCTCGAGAATCCGCATTGCGGAAAAAGCGGGGTGCCCTTCATGAACAGCACCACGTCATTGCTGTTCACCACGGTTTTGATTTTTTCATTTACATCGGTCATAAATATTCTCCTAGTCGGGAACGGCCGTGGTGAGTTGCAGCGCATGCAGTTCACCACCCATTTTACCCTTTAACGCAGCATAGACCGCCTGGTGCTGTTTTACACGGTTCATGCCCGCGAAAGCAGCAGAGGTCACCTTCGCGGCATAATGATCGCCATCACCGGCCAGATCGGTAATTTCGACCGAAGCATCCGGAAAGGCAGACTGAATCATCGCCTCGATATCTGCACTGGCCATCGGCATCCGGCTTATCCTGCTTCTTCAATGAACTGACGCCGGGCTTCCACCATTTTTTCGGCCAAAGCCGTACGGATGGCCGCATCATCGATCTCGACCCCGGCAGAGGTCAGATCGCCGAGAAGCTTGCGGATGACGTCCTCATCACCGGCTTCCTCGAAATCGGCCGCGACGACTTCCTTTGCATAGCCATCGGTTTCCTCGGCAGTCAGCCCCATTTTTTCCGCAGCCCATTGGCCAAGCAGGCGATTGCGCCGCGCGGTGACCCTGAACTGCATCTCTTCATCGCGCGCAAACTTCGTTTCAAACGCAGTTTCGCGATCCTTAAAATCTGTCATGAACTTCCCTTGGTCCTTGTTGATATAAAAATAGGCATCGCTGCCGCCTCCTGCAAGTGGGGCCGGGCAATCAATCGGCGACCTTGACGACCAATTTTCCGATAGCGCCGCGATCTGCCATTTTCTGGATGGCTTTGCCGGCATCGGCAAAGGCAAACACTTCTGACACGCGGGGCTGGATAAGGCCCTGTTTCCAAAGTTTGAACAGCCGGTCGATATGCGCCCGATTGCCCTTGGGATCCCGAGCCGCATAAGCGCCCCAGAACACGCCACAGACATCGCAGGATTTCAGCAGGGTCAGATTGAGCGGCAATTTTGCGATACCGGCCGGAAAGCCAACAACCAGAAAGCGCCCTTCCCAGGCAATGGAACGCACCGCCGGTTCGCTATAGTCGCCACCAACCGCATCATATACAACATCCGCCCCGTTTGGTCCCACGGCGGCCTTGAACTTGGCGGCCAAGGCCTTGGACTGATCCTTGTCGAACGGAGCACGCTCATAAACGACGGTTTCATCCGCGCCCGCCGCTTTCGCGAATGCAGCCTTTTCTTCAGAAGACACCGCCGCTACGACCCGGGCGCCAAAGGCCTTGCCCAGTTCGACCGCCGCAATACCCACGCCGCCCGACGCTCCGAGGACCAGCAACGTGTCACCCTCCTTGATATGGCCGCGGTCCACCAGCGCGTGGATCGAAGTTCCATAGGTGAGGATCAACGCCGACGCATCCTCAAAGCTGACACTGTCGGGGATTTTGAACACGCTGTTCTGGTCGACGGCCACCTTCTCCTTCAGACCGCCATTGCCAGTAGTCGATGCCACCCGGTCGCCGATCTTCAGATCGGTCACGCCCTCACCGACCGCTGAAATGACGCCGGAGACTTCTCCGCCCGGGGCAAATGGCCGGGGTGGCTTGAACTGGTACAGATCCTGGATCATCAGCACGTCGGGATAGTTGATCGAGCAGGCTTTGACATCGATGACTACCTGGCCCTTTGCGGCCGTTGGATCATCGACATCCATCATCTCGAGCGTGTCTGGACCGCCAACTTTCGTAGACATCAATGCTTTCATCTTAATCCCCTTCCCGGAATATTCGCGCTTCTAAGCCGCGACTGGTTTGTACCACGGCTGCTTGGTTTCAATATGCTGTTCGTAGGTTTCTATGGCAGCGGATTTCGCCAATGTCAGGTCTATTTCATCGGTTCCTTCCATCAGGCATCGATGGCGGAACGGATCCATCGCGAATGTGAAACGATCCTGAAAAGGCGTGGTGACGCTCATGCTCTCCATATCCACAGTGATCGGATCGGTTCTGGCAACCTCCATCAGCCGGTCTATCGCATCCTGGGGCAAGGCAATGGCGAGCAGGCCGTTCTTGAACGCATTGCTGGCAAAAATATCGGAAAAGCTCGGTGCGAGCACCGCCTCGATACCCATATCGTCAAGCGCCCAGGCCGCATGCTCGCGGCTTGACCCGCAGCCGAAGTTGTCGCCTGCGATCAGAATATTCGCACCGGCATATTCCGGATCGTCAAAAATATTGCCGCCCTGCCCCCGAATCGTTTCAAATGCACCCTCGCCCAGACCTTCGCGCGATATGGTTTTCAGCCATTTCGCCGGGATGATGACGTCGGTATCGACATTTTTCCGACCAAAGGGAATCGCCCGACCTTCAACCTTGCTTACTGGTTGCACGATTATTCCTCTTCGCCGCTGGCATCCAGGTCATCATCGTCGCCGCCGGCGTCATAATCCGGTTCGTTCTCGTATTTGGGCAAAGGCTTGTCCTTGGCCGGCCTGAAATCATCATGCTTTTTCATCTGATGACGTCCGGCGTAGATCAGGGCCGCAGCAATGGCGGCTGACCCGACAGCGGCACCGACTTTGGCACGGTTCGACCATTTGCCGGATTCGCTGTTTTGCGGGGTATCCTTGCTGCCGGACTGCTCTTCAGACGGTTTGTCGTTCTTGTTGTCGTCGCTCATTTCAACCTCTCATCTTGTCAGTTCACGCACATCGGTGAGCCTGCCGGTTACCGCCGCAGCGGCGGCCATAGCGGGGGACATCAGATGCGTTCTAGCACCCGGTCCCTGCCGTCCAACGAAATTGCGATTGGAAGTGGATGCACAGCGTTCACCCGCAGGCACCTTGTCCGGATTCATGCCGAGACAGGCCGAACAGCCCGGCTCGCGCCATTCAAAACCGGCATCGGTGAATATCCGGTCGAGTCCTTCGGCTTCGGCCTGCGCCTTGACCAGCCCCGAACCCGGCACGACGATCGCCCATTTGACATTATCGGCCTTGTGGTGGCCATCCAGTACAGCGGCGGCAGCCCGCAGATCCTCGATCCGGCTGTTGGTGCAGCTGCCGATAAAGATATTTTCCACCGTAACGTCGCGCAACTTCTGTCCCGCTTCGAGTCCCATATAGTCGAGAGACTTGCGCGCCGCATCCTGTTTCGACGGATCGGCAAAGCTGTCCGGCGCCGGCACCACGCCATTCACGGGAACGACATCTTCCGGGCTGGTGCCCCAGGTCACGGTCGGCACCACATCGGCGGCGTTGATTGTTACGCTCTTGTCAAACACCGCGCCCTCGTCGGTCGGCAGCGTCTTCCAATAGGCAACCGCCGCATCCCAGTCCGCCCCCTTGGGGGCCATCGGACGGCCTTTCAGATAGGCAAATGTCTTTTCATCCGGTGCGATCAGACCGGCGCGCGCACCCGCCTCAATCGACATGTTGGACACCGTCAGCCGTCCCTCGATCGACATCTCTTCGAAAACCTTGCCGCGATATTCGATAACATGGCCGGTGCCGCCCGCCGTGCCGATCACGCCGATGATGTGAAGGATCAGGTCTTTCGGGCTGATGCCCGGCCCGAGCAGGCCGTCGACGCGAATTTCCATCGCTTTCGAGCGGCTGAGCTGCAGCGTCTGCGTCGCCAGCACATGCTCGACCTCGCTGGTGCCGATGCCAAAGGCGAGCGCGCCGAGAGCACCGTGCGCCGCGGTATGACTGTCGCCGCAGACCATCGTTGTCCCCGGCAGCGTGAAGCCCTGCTCCGGGCCGATTACATGGACAATACCCTGATTGATGTCGCTGGCGCCGATATATTTGATCCCAAAGGCTGGCGCATTGGCTTCCAGCGCTTCCAGCTGCGCCGCGCTCTGCGGATCGGCGATCGGTATCTTGTTGCCCTGCGCGTCGAGGCGCGGCGTCGTCGGCAGATTGTGATCGGGAACCGCCAGCGTCAGATCCGGCCGGCGCACCGTACGCCCCGCCTTGCGCAGCCCTTCAAAAGCCTGCGGGCTGGTCACTTCGTGCACCAGATGCCGATCAATATAGATCAGCGCCGTGCCATCGTCCCGCTGATCCACAACATGGGCGTCCCAGATCTTCTCGTAGAGGGTCTTCGGTTGGTTCATGACATCCTGTCTATCGATATGGGGTTTCGTTTAGCCAGATCAATCACCGGCGCAAGCTAGAATTCCCTTCAAAACCCATTCAAGAAGGCGTATCTTGACAGCATGAGCCTGATTGCCATCATCGCTACTGTCGTCGCCGCCACCATCGCGATGGAATTTGTCGCCTGGGGCGCCCATAAATATATCATGCACGGTTTCGGCTGGGCATGGCACCGCGACCATCACGAACCGCATGACAACAAGCTGGAAAAGAATGATCTATTCGGCATTGTCGGCGCGGCGATGAGCATTTCGATGTTCGCCATCGGCAGCCCGCTGATCATGGGCGGCGCAGCCTGGGAACCCGGGACATGGATTGGACTCGGCATAATGTTCTACGGCATCATCTACACATTGATTCACGACGGCCTGGTCCATCAGCGCTACTTCAAATATGTCCCCAAGCGCGGCTATGCCAAGCGGCTGGTGCAGGCGCACAAGCTCCACCATGCGACGATCGGCAAGGAAGGCGGGGTGAGTTTCGGCTTTGTGTTCGCGCGCGATCCGGCAAAGCTCAAGGCGGAGTTGAAGGGGCAGCGCGATGCCGGCACCGCTGTCGTGCGCGACGCTGTCGGCTAAGCCAGCAACTTGCCAAAAATATGTATATTGACCGCCGCACCCGATTATTTCGAGGATCTCGGCCCCGCGCGCCTTACCTATCAACGGCTGCTGGGCGACGATATCAGCTTCCGCCACTGGACCGATCCCGGCGATCTGGCGGAATATGATCTGGTTCTGCCGCTGCTGGTGTGGGGCTATCAGCGCGATTGCCCGCGCTGGTTTGCGCTGCTCGATCAACTGGAACAGCAGCAAATAAAGACCGCCAACCCGGTGTCGGTGCTACGCTGGAACAGCGACAAATCCTATCTGCTCGCGTTGGAAAAGGCCGGGGTGGCGGTGGTCCCGACCATGATCAGCGCTGCATTGACGACGAATGATATGGCGGAGGCTGCAAAAAAGTACGGGACCGATGAACTGGTGGTCAAACCACCGATCTCCGGCGGAGCAGATGGCACGCACAGACTGAAAAAGAACCAGCCGTTGCCCAAAGATATCGCGGGTAAGAAGATGCTGATCCAGCCCTTTCAACCGGCCATCGCGCAGGAAGGCGAATATTCGCTCTTCTATTTCGGTGGTGCGTTCAGCCACGCCATCCTCAAGCGCCCCGCGAAAGGCGATTTTCGCGTGCAGGAATTTCTAGGCGGTTCGGAAAGCGGCACAGATTGCCCGGAAGGCGCGCGGGAATTGGCGGTGTTGGCCCGCCAAGCGGCAGAGCAGATTCTTGGCACCGGAACCTTACCCTACGCCCGCGTCGATATGCTCCGCGACCCAGACGGAAATTTCCGTCTGATGGAACTGGAACTGATCGAGCCGTCGCTGTTTCTGGAACATGCGCCGGATGGTGGCGCGTTGTTTGCGACCCGAGTGGCGGTTGTCCGGGATGCTGTAAGGGCTGAAAGTGCTGTATTTTAGCCTAAGTGGCGATCACGCTTCACCATTGCAAAAAACTGAATCTATGGCTTGTGTTTCTCGATCAAATTCTATGTTAACGACAGAGCATCCACCATCCAACACCGTTGGAAGTTTACGATAGTCATCTAACCAAAATCTCTTTCCGATATCTTCATTTTCAAAAGTTGAATAAATCGCAACAATCTTGCCTTCCTCGTTCGAGGCGTAATAACGAGCATATTCGTCAAGCGGATATGCCCCCTCCGGCAAAATCAAAGAATCCTCGATTTGGTCCAATGAAAACTTTCGCTCGTTCGCAGCTGCACAGCCCCCCAGAAACAAGATATCCAGTGCAAGAAATTGAACAATTTTGATCATTCAACCAGGCCGCGCCATCAACACCGGCCCGCCCAGTTCCACCGTCTTCTGATAGCCCGGCCGTGCCACCAGCGCCTCAAAATAGCGGGCGCAATTCGGGCGGCTGTCGAGCTGCCCCAATACGGCCCGGCCTTCCAGCATATAATGCAGGTTGATATCCGCGCCGGTAAATTTGTCGGCGACGAGAAAATCCTTACCCTCCAGCTCGATCTCCAGATGGTCGAGCAGCTTGTCGACTTCCGCCTGCAAAAATCCGCCCATGACGTCGGGCAGCCCTCCCAGCATCGGCGCAATCCCGGTGATGATGAAACTCATCCCCATCGTGCCCTCGGCGAAATGCAGCCATTCGAGATATTTCGCCCGCTCGGGATGATCGGGTGCCACGCCGAGCGCGCCGTCGCTGTGCCGCTCGATCAGATATTCGATAATCGCCCCGGATTCGACCATCGTGTGGCCGTCGACCTCGACCGTCGGCGCCTTGGCCAGCCTGTGCGCCTCGGCCAGCTCCGGCGGCGAGCGGCGCGTCTTCGGGTCGCGGTGATAGGTCACCATCTCATATTCGATCCCGCCCTCCTCGCAAAGCCAGATGATGCGGGACGAACGGGAATATCCGAGATGGTGCAGCTTGATCATGAGGGGCTCCTTTGCGGCCACCTATACCGTTCGTCCTGAGCTTGTCGAGCCAAAGGCCAACCGAAGGTTAACGACATTTTCGACAGACGCGGTGCTTCGACAGGCTCAGCACTAACGGAGACTGGCGCAGCGCTGCCGTTCCCTGCCGAAGGGCAGGGCCCAGAATGATCCTGAGCGATCGTCTGGACTCCGGCCTCCGCCGGAGCACATTAATCGCCGCCGCTGTTCCCCGGCGTAGGCCGGGGTCCATCTCTGCTCTTAAGGCCCGAGGGCAAGAGATGGTTGAGCGCAAAACTCAAGCCTGGGCAAAAACCAGCCACTCCTTTTGCGGAAACTTCTCGAGATGGACCCCGGCCTACGCCGGGGCACTGGCTCCCGCTCAACGCCCGCCTAATGCCCGACAACCCCCATGCTCTCGAACGGCCGCTCGCTTTCGCTATATTTCTCGACAATCGTCGCGCTGGCTTCGTTGAGACCGATCAGCTCGACCTGCTTGCCCTCGTTTTTCAGGCGGTCGACAATTTTTTCCAGCATACCGGTCGCGCTGATATCCCAGAAATGGGCGTCGTGCACGTCAATGACAACCTTCTCGATATCATCCTCGTTAAATTCTATCGCTTCATACATCAGGTCGACAGAGCCAAAGAAAATCTGCCCGGCAAAGACATAGCGATGGGTGGTGACCTCGACAAAATCCTGGATTGTGACCAGCTGGCGCACCTTCCAGGCGAAGAAAATGCCGGAAAGCAAAACGCCGGTCAGCACGCCGATCGACAGGTCATGGGTTGCCACGACCATCACCACGGTGGCGATCATCACGACATTGGACGGCCAGGGGTGATGGGTGATTTCGGTAAAGCTCTTCCAGCGAAAGGTACTGATCGACACAAAGATCATCACCGCCACCAGCGCCGGCATCGGGATCTGCGCGACCCACTGGCCGAGTCCGACAATCAGCACCAGCAGCATCACACCCGCGACAAAGGTCGACAGCCGCCGCCGGCCGCCGGATTTGATATTGATCACCGACTGCCCGATCATCGCGCAGCCGCCCATGCCGCCGATCCAGCCGGTGACAAAATTGGCAATGCCCTGGCCATAGGTTTCGCGTTTCTTGTCGCTGCGGGTTTCGGTCAGGTCATCGACAATCGACGCGGTCAGCAAGGATTCGAGCAACCCGACCGCCGCCATCGCCAGCGAATAGGGCGCGATGATCTGCAGCGTTTCCCAGCTAATCGGGATTTGCGGGATATGGAGCCACGGCAGGCTGTCGGGCAGATCGCCCATATCGCCGACCGTAAATACATCGGCCTTGAACGCAATGCTGAGGCCAGCGAGCACAATGATCGCCGCCAGCGGCGACGGCACCAGAGTGGTGACCTTCGGCAAGCCGTAAATAATCGCCAGACCGGCCGCGACCATTGCATAGGTCTGCCACGTCATCGCCGCGCCTGTCAGTTGCGGAATCTGCGCCATGAAGATCAGGATCGCCAGTGCGTTGACAAAGCCGGTGATCACCGAGCGCGATACGAAGCGCATCAGCAGGTCGAGCCGCAGCAAGGCCGCAATCGCCTGGAATATCCCCATCAATATCGTCGCGGCGAACAGATATTCGACGCCATGATCGCGCACCAATGGCACCACCAGCACCGCCACCGCAGCGGTGGCCGCGCTGATCATCCCCGGACGCCCGCCGACCATCGAAATGATCACCGCGATCGAGAAGCTGGCATAGAGTCCCACCCGCGGATCGACCCCGGCAATGATCGCGAAACCGATCGCTTCGGGAATCAGCGCCAGCGCCACCACCAGTCCGGCGAGAAATTCGGTCTTGGGGTTCGACAGCCAGTCGCGCCGAAAATCGCTGTGAATCGCCATCGGCAGCCTCCGTCGGATGAAAAATGCTGCACCGCAACACCAGAAAGCAGCGCCTTTGCCGGATGGGCGGGATTCAGTCAAGTTTGGCAACTTGAACGCTGCACTGCATGCAGCGCGAAAACGATGTGCTCCGCACTCGATGCGGAGCTCTGCGGTCGCAACGGCCTCTCTCGTGGCGAGGGCTCCGCATCGAGTGCGGAGCACAAATATACTGCCCGCCTGTCCCGTTCCCCTGCGAAGGGCGCAGGCGACGAAAGCTTCCCCAAAGCTTTCCTAAGCCGAGCGGCCCATCTCTGCATTTCCGTCTGAAGGGCAAGCGAGGATTGCGCGCAAACGCCAGTCTGGATGCAAGCCATCCATTCCGTGCGCCGCACCCGCTCAAGATGGATCCCGGCCTGCGCCGGGAAACTAGCCAGCCCGATAATCCGCCGTAACCTTAGCCGCTGCCGCAATCTCCTCTTCGTGGCCGATTTCGCGGTGCCGTTCGGCCAGCGCCTGACGCTCCCAGTCCTGCATCGCCGGATGCGCGATGATATGATCGACCCAGGCGCGCGCCGCTGTTCCGATATCGAGATCGAAGCTGCGCACCCGATAGGCAACCGGCGCGTAAAATGCGTCGACGATGGTGAACCGGTCACCCGCCAGCCAGGGTCCGCCAAAATTGTCCAGCCCCTGCGCGAACAGCTCCCCAATCCGGTCGATATTGCGCTGCAGATTTGGTTCGATTTCATGCAAACGCGCACGCACACCGACATTCATCGGACAGATATTGCGCAGCGGCGCAAACCCGCCGTGCATCTCTGCCGCCGCACATCGCGCCCATGTCCGCGCATCGCCATCATCCGGCCAGCAGCCGTCATGCCGCTCCGCAAGATATTCGGCAATCGCCAGCGAATCCCAAACCGTCTGAACGTCGCCATTGCCACGATCATGCTTCAGGCACGGCACCTGCCCATTGGGTGCAAATGCGCGAAACCGGTCGTAATTCTCTTCTTCGAAATAGACGATCTGGTCGGTGAACGGGATATCCAGTACCTTCATCAGCACCCACGGGCGCAGCGACCAGCTGGAATAGTTGCGGTTGGCGGTGATCAGGGTGTAGGTCATTCTCGGTCTCCCTTGATCTGATCGCCATGCGCTTTCCGGCCGCAACCTGACAAGCATATTGTCTAGCCTGCGACGCGGTTGGTCGAAAAAAGCTTTCGCCGCCAACCTCTGTCTTTTGTGATAGGGATATAAGGGAATTCCGTTTTCAGGAGAAGATATCCATGTCGCTGACCCGCAGACAATTTGTCCGCAACGCCCAGGTCGCTGGCCTGTTCTATGCTTCCTTTGCGTTCACCGGCTGCGCGCAGGCCTATAGCACAAACAAACGCATGCCACTGATCGCCGATCCGGATAAGCGCCTCGACCTGCCCGAAGGATTTGCCTACACGCTGGTCAGCGAAACGGGTGGCACGATGGCGGACGGCTTTTTCCGGCCCGGTCGCCCCGATGGCATGGCCTGTTTTGCCCACCCGACATCCGCGGACAAATGCATCCTGATGCGCAACCACGAGAACTGGCTGGACACGCCGACCGGCAGCCCCTTCGGCAAGGGCAACGAACTGCTCGACCGCGTGACCGACGGCCAGCTTTACGACCGCAAGGGCGACGGCTCTCCCTTTTTCGGCGGCGTCACCAAAGTGGTATATGACCTCAGGAACAACCGGCTCGAAAGCGACCATCTGGTGCTGACCGGGACCGCCGCCAATTGCGCCGGCGGAAGAACGCCTTGGGGCAGCTGGCTCAGCTGTGAAGAGGAAATGCTGAAGCCGGAGGAAGGTCCGGGCAAATATCATGGATTCGTGTTCGAAACCCCGGCGAGCGCTACCGGCCTGATCGATGCCGTGCCGCTGAAAGCCATGGGCCGGTTTGCGCACGAGGCGGCGGCCGTCGATCCGGCCACCGGCATCGTCTACATGACCGAAGACGATCGCAGCGCCCTGTTCTATCGCTTCATTCCCGATGTGAAAGGTGATCTGGCAAAAGGCGGAAAATTGCAGGCGCTCGCGATCAGGGGCTGGAAATCCGCCGTTACCAACAACTGGCCGCAAGACTGGGGCGGCGGTGGCCCCGGTAGGGTCAAGCCCGGTCAGGAATTTGAAACCGACTGGATTGATCTTGATGACGTGGAATCGCCCGAAGCCGATCTTGCCGAACGCGGCCACGCCGCGGGCGCCGCCTATTTCTGCCGCGGCGAAGGCATGGATTACGGCATCCGTCCCGGCAGCAATATCGGCGAGATATTCTTCAACTGCACCCAGGGCGGCGTGCAGCGCACCGGTCAGGTCTGGCGCTACACGCCCGAAGGCGCGGCGGGCGACAGCGGCAAGCTCACGCTGCTTTATGAATCCCCCGGCGCCGACACGATGGACATGTGCGACAATCTCGCCCTCGCGCCCTGGGGTGACCTGATCCTGTGCGAGGACGGGCCCGGCGATCAGTATCTGCGCGGCCTGACCCCCGATGGCCAAATCTACGATCTCGCCCGCAACGCTCACAAGGACCGCAGCGAATTCTGCGGCGCCTGTTTCTCGCCCGACGGCCGGACGATGTTCGTCAATGTGCAGGAGCCGGGATATACCTATGCGATCACCGGTCCTTGGGAGACGCTGCGGGCCTGATACTTCCTTCTGTCAGCAAGCCACGCCGGACGGTTTTTTCGGCGACCCATAGGCAGGGTCATGGTGGAACGGCAGCTCCCCGCCCTCTTCCAATGCCGACAGTATCGCCGCAAAATCGGTCTTGCAGCGGAAACCGAGCAACCGCTCCGCCTTTGCGGGATCATAGACACGCTCGATGATATCGGGAAGCACCCAGCCGCGCTTGCGGTAAAGGTCTTCGACCTGCGGATATTTCCTCGCAATCACCCCGCGCGCGTCGCGCACCAGTTCGGCGCAATCGGAGCGTTCAAACGGCGGTGGCGCGGACAATAGGAAGGTCTCGCAGCCCATGCCGCCGATCTTCTCCAGCGCGGCAATATGGGCATCCGCGGCATCCTCGACGGTCAGCCGGCGGTTGAGGAATTCGTTGGCCTTGAGATTGGGACCACTGAGCTGTTCCAGCGTGTCATCCTCTTCCGGAAAAAACCGTCCGGTCCGCAATATCGCCACATCCATATCATGCAGCTTGCTGTACAGACGGCAGAGGTGCTCGGCGGCAAGCTTGGTTACCCCATAGATATTGCGCGGTTTCAGCGGGCCGTACTCTTCGTCGAGCCAGAAGGCTTCTCTGGCGCCGCCGGATTTCCCTGCGCGCACCTGGTCGGAAATCATCAATGAAGTGGTGGAGGTAAACACAAACCGGTCATGACCGGCCCGCGCGGCCGCCTCCAGCAGATTGAGCGTACCGGTCACGTTGACATCGACAAAGGCCTGCGCCGGATAGCGCGCAATATCGGGCTTGTGCAACGCACCGGCGTGGATGACCGCTTCGATTTCATGGTCGGCAAAAACTTTGTCGACCACCGAGCGATCAGCGACTGATCCGATGATATTTGTATGTTTGCCGGGCGCTACATCCAGACCGGTTACTTGGTGGCCCAAGTCATTGAGCCTGGGAGCCAAATACTTGGCAAGCCACCCCGAAGATCCGGTGAGCACGATTTTCATCTTTGCGCCTCCCAGTAAAAATCAGACCCGTATGAGCAATCAAAGACGGTGTCATTCCAACGAATCATCGCGCCTGATCAACTTGCGTTGCAATGTCTCTGAATGAGTTTCAGTAGTTCGGTTTCCATCCGATTCGGTTATCGTCAATTGCCGTTTACGGACGCGCTTGATGATATTTTCGCCGATATCAGGAAAATAGGTTTCTGTAATTGTTCCGAATATTTCTTCCTTGCACCGCTTGCTAATGGCATCTTCCAACGCAACAGGTTCTCCCATTATCTGTCCCACCGCGACATCACTTTCGGCGCGTTGACGACAAATTACTTCTGGATTTACCGATAGCGTGGCCGTCAGCACCGGTATTCCTGCTTCCGATTCTCCTGACACTAGAATTGCGGAACCCTGAGCTTCTTTCAGCGTGAATTCAGCGCCTTCACTATATGCGGAGGCTTCCAACCCATATGTTTCGGCAATACCAATCGCGGTATCCGGATCGCAATCGATGAAAAAAGCGTTCCAAGTGAATATCCAAAGTCCGCATATCTCTCGGGTCCATTTGGCTTTCTTCAGCCATTGTTCCAATCGTTCTTCCAATTCCGCACGGTTCAACAATTTCATCGGACCATCGACCGGTTTGAAAATCCGCACCGGTAGTTTCCATTCACGAAGGCGCTCTTCCTCAGTCGCGTCTTCCGGGACATCAAATTCTAGCTCGCTGCCACTCTCTGAGACGGCAATCACTCGTTCGATGACCATTTCACCGCCGGAAGAGCTACCCGTCGACCCGTTAGTCTCTTCGCTCTCCGACTCATAGGACAATCTAAGTTCATAAATATCGCCAGTTTGACGACCATTTTCTGACGCCTCTGCGGGAACAGAAATTGAGTACACAGAGATCAGCAATATGATGAGCCCTCTGAACATCACCCCGCGCCAATCAATTCCCGTCCGATCAGCATCCGGCGGATTTCGTTGGTACCCGCGCCGATATCGAGCAGCTTGCTGTCGCGCCAGTAGCGCTCGACCGGCCAGTCGGTGGTATAGCCGGCGCCGCCCAGCGCCTGGATCGATTCCTCGGCCACCCGCACGCTGTTCTCGCTGGCCAGCATGATCGCGCCGGCCGCATCGAAGCGCGTGGTCTGTCCGGCATCGCAGGATTTGTTGACATTGTAGACATAGCTGCGGGCGCTGTTGAGCCGGACATACATGTCGGCGATCTTGCCCTGCATCAGCTGGAAGCTGCCGATCGGCTTGCCGAACTGCTTGCGATCGCGGACGTAGGGGATGACCGTGTCGAGACAGGCCTGCATCAGGCCGAGCGGAATCGCGGCCAGCACCGCGCGCTCGTAATCAAGCCCGGACATCAACACGCCGACGCCGCCGTTGATCGGCCCCATGACATTTTCCTCCGGCACTTCGCAGTCATCGAACACCAGCTCTGCCGTCGGGCTGCCCTTCATCCCGACCTTCTCGATCTTCTGGCCGATCGAGAAACCCTTCATGCCCTTTTCGATTAGGAACGCGGAAATGCCGCCGGATCCCTCGCCCGGCCGGGTCTTGGCGTATACCACCAGCGTATCGGCATCGGTCGAATTGGTGATCCAGAATTTGGTGCCGTTGAGGACATAGCCGCCCTGTACCGCTTCTGCCTTGAGCTTCATCGACACCACGTCGCTGCCCGCTCCGGCTTCCGACATCGCCAGCGCCCCGACATGTTCACCGGAAATCAATTTTGGCAGATATCTGGCTTTCTGTTCCGGACTGGCCCAGCGGCGGATCTGGTTGACGCACAGATTGCTGTGCGCGCCATAGCTGAGGCCAAGAGCCGCACTGCCGCGGCTGACTTCCTCGACCGCGATCGCATGTTCGAGATAGCCGAGCCCGAGTCCGCCGTCTGCTTCCTCGACGGTAATCCCGTGCAGACCAAGTTCACCCATCTGCTCCCACAGTTCGCGCGGGAACCAGTCCTCGCGATCCATTTTCTCGGCCAGCGGCATGATCTTCTCGTCGGCAAAGCGCCTTGTGGTGTCGCGGATCTGGTCGGCCATTTCGCCGAGCTGGAAGTCGAATTGTGGGGTAGCGATCATATTGAGTCCTTTGCATATTTGCTGTCCGTTTAGCAGATAATATCGGGGTTTCCAGCGTGGCGTGCCCCTGCGCAGGGCGCAGGCGACGAAAGCTTTCCCCAAAAGCTTTCAAAAGCCGAGCGGCCCATCTCCAGCCAGTGCGTCTAGGCGACAATGCACGAGATGGATTCCTGCCTTCGCGGGAAAACAGCTTCTGAATCGTTGCGCAGCAACCACACCGGTGCCATAGCCGCGCGATGCTCTACAATCTCGCCAAACCCTTCATCTTCACGCTCGAGGCCGAGCGCGCCCATGGCCTGACCATCGCTGGCCTGAAGACCGTGCCGATGGGTCCCGCCCCCAAATCCGATCCGGTTCTGGCGACCACCGTCGCCGGTCTCGACTTCGTCAACCCAATCGGCATGGCCCCCGGGTTCGACAAGAACGGCGAGGTGCCCGACGCCCTGATCCGCATGGGCTTCGGTTATGCCGAGGTCGGCACGCTGACCCCACTGCCGCAAGCGGGCAACCCCAAACCACGTATCTTCCGGCTGGTCGAGGACAGAGCGGTGATCAACCGGCTCGGCTTCAACAACAAGGGACAGGAAGATGCCATCCCTCGCCTCAAACGCATGCGCGCACGGATGGGCAAGGGCGTGCTCGGCATCAATATCGGCGCCAACAAGGACAGCGACGACCGGATCGCCGACTATGTCACCGGTGCGAAAAACATGGCGCCGCTGGCCGACTATCTGACGGTTAATATCAGCTCGCCCAACACACCCGGCCTGCGCGCGTTGCAGGACAAGGGCGCGCTGGCGGAGCTGCTCGCCGCAGTCATGGACGCGATGGGCAAGTCTAAAACCCCGGTGTTCCTGAAAGTCGCCCCCGATCTCGAACCGGCCGATATCGACGATATTGTCGAGGTCGCAACCGGCCAGAAGATCGCGGCGCTGATCATTTCCAACACCACCATCACCCGGCCCGGCCTGAAGTCTGCCAACCAGTCCGAGACTGGCGGCCTCTCCGGCGCGCCGCTCAAGGCGCTCGCGCTCCAGCGGCTGAAGGATTTCCGCACCGCCAGCGGCGGGTCAATCCCGCTGATCGGGGTCGGCGGGATTGCCAGCGCGGAAGATGCCTACGAACGGATCCGCGCGGGCGCCTCGCTGGTCCAGCTCTACACCGCGATGATCTACGAGGGTCCGACCATCGCGGCAGCAATTGCCTGCGGGCTGGCGAAACTGCTTAAGCGCGACGGATTCACCTCGGTCAGCGAGGCGGTTGGCACTTCCTAGCGCCGGTCGCCGCTATTCTCCCGTACCAACCAGCACAACGCCCTCACGGCGCGGATCGAAACCGCCATCCACGCGCCCATCGCGGATGATCACGCCGTGCACGCCGCTATCTTCGCCCCGGCCCGGCTTGAGAGCGATCCCGCGCGCCGCAAGGCCTTCCAGAACGGCCGGATCGAACTTGTCGATCTCGCCGCCAAAATCCGCCCCCCGGGCCACCAGATTGGGCTGGGCCAGCGCCTGTTGCATCGGCAGGTTCCAGTCGATCGCCGCCACCAGCGACTTTGCCACATAGGCCAAGATGCTATTGCCGCCCGCCGATCCGATCGCCCCGGCGAAAGCGCCGTCGCGGTCGAGCCAGATAGCCGGCGTCATCGAAGACCGCGGCCGCTTGCCCGGCGCAACCGCATTGGCCGCCGGGCGTCCCGCGTCGTCGGTCGGGCTGAACGAAAAATCGGTCAGCTGGTTGTTGAGAAAGAAACCGTCGACCATCCGGCCGCTGCCGAAGATCGATTCCACCGTGGTGGTAATCGAAACCACATTGCCGTCAGCGTCGCGGACAATGAAATGGGACGTACCGGCCGGCTCCAATGTCTTGTCTGCCGCCGCCTGTACCGCTCCGGCAGGATTCCCTGCCTGCGGTTGCGGAGTCATGGCGGATTTACCGATCAACGCTACCCGCGATGCCACATAGGCCGGGTCCAGCAGGCCTTTGACCGGAACCGAAACAAACGCGGGATCGCCGACATATTGGTCGCGGTCGGCATACATCAGCCGGCTCGCCTCGGCGAACAGGAACCAGGCCTGCGGATCATCGGGACCCCGGTCAGCGATATCGGTCTGTTCGAGCATCGACAATAGCTGCAGCAGTCCGACCCCGCTCGAAGGCGGTGGCGGCACACAGACCAGATAGACACGATAGGGATTGCACAGCGCTTCCCGCTTGACCGGCCGGTAATCGGCCAGATCGGCCATCGTCATCCGCCCGCCGAGCGGCGCCGAACGGGTCTTGTCGACGATCCTCGCAGCCGTCGAACCGCGATACAGCGCGTCCGGTCCATTGGCCGCCAGCCGCCGGAGAAAATCCGCATATTCCGGATTCCGGAGCCGGTCACCGGTAGTCAGCTTCTTGCCATCAGGACCGCTGAAATAGGCGGAAGCATCCGGGGTACTCAGCTGCGGGAAGGCATAGCCCAGAAACCGGCCGAGCCGAGGGCTGATAATGAACCCCTCTTCCGCGGTGCGGGTTGCCGCCGAAAACAGGCTGCTCCACTCCAGCGCACCATGTTCCGTGTGCACCATCGCCAGCATCGCCACCGCCCCCGGCACCCCGGTTGCGCGCCCGCTGATGACCGCGTCACGATAGCCCAGCGGCTTGCCGTCGGGTCCGAGGAACATCGTCGCGCTGGCCTGGGCCGGGGCCGTCTCGCGACCGTCATAGATGGTCAGCTTGCCGGTTGTCCCGTCGAAATAATTCAGGAACGCGCCGCCGCCCATCCCGGAACTTTGCGGCTCGACCAGCGACAGCATCGCCTGCACCGCAAGCGCGGCATCAATCGCACTGCCGCCGCGCGCCAGGATATCCTGACCCGCCTGGGCAGCCAGCGGATTGGCGGCAATGACGAACGGTTCCGCCTTGTCCGTTGCGGACGTTTCCGGTGCCGAAACAGTAGTCGGCTCGGTCAAGCCGGTCTGGGTGCAGGAAGTGGCGAACAGCACTGCCACAGCAGCGACGAGACGGATCATTTTCATATGGCGCAAAGCTATAGACCAGGTCGATCGGCGATGTCCATTGGCAGCGATGTCCCTGCACTCAATCGCGAAACCGGTATCGATATCGACCAAAATAATTGCCCGCCCGTTCGAACCGCGCTAGTCCATGGCATAGCGATCCAGGTCCGGTGCAAAGCCGGAGCATGAGAGGGGAAATACTGCGTGGCCAAGAAAAAGGCAGAAGACCGTTATCTTGAAATCGATCAATATCAAAATCTGGTATCGATGTTTTTCGACCGCGCCCGCCAGGGCGGCGACAAGCCGTTTCTGAGCGCCAAGATCGACGGCGCGTGGCGCGCGACCAGCTGGAACGAGGCGGCGCGGCAAGTCGCGGCGCTGGCAAAATCGCTGAAACGGATCGGCCTGAAAAAGGGCGACCGGGTGATGCTGGTCTCCGAAAACCGGCCCGAATGGTGCATCGCCGATCTCGGCATCATGGCAGCGGGCTGCATCACCGTGCCGACCTACACCACCAACACCGCATCCGATCACCAGCATATCCTCGACAACAGCGGCGCCCACGCGGTGATCGTCTCCAACGTCAAACTGGCGCAAAATCTGCTCCCGTCGGTGATCAGTTCCTCGGATGCTAATATCATCATCGGCATCAGCGATCTGCGGATCGGGCAGTCCGGCGATTTCGACCTCTACCAGTGGAAGGATTTGGTCCAGGGCAGCGACAAGGACGTCGTCGAAGTGACCGGACAGGTCGCCGGCATCACCCGCAACGAGACCGCCTGCATCATCTACACCAGCGGCACCGGCGGCAAGCCGCGCGGCGTGATGCAGCATCACGGCCAGATATTGCACAATACCAAGGGGCCGGCCGAGGTCATCGAAAATGACTTTGGCTGGGACGACGAAGTGTTCCTGTCCTTCCTCCCGCTCAGCCATGCCTACGAACACAGCGCCGGACAGTTTTTCCCGATCGGTCTCGGCGCCCAGATTTTCTATTCGGAGGGTCTCGAAAAGCTGGCGTCAAACATCGAGGAGGTGCGTCCGACGATCATGGTCGTCGTCCCGCGCCTGTTCGAGGTGCTCCGCGCGCGGCTGATCAAGACCGTCGAGAAACAGGGAAAAATGCCCAATTATCTGCTCGGCAAGGCACTCGCTATCGGCGAACGCAAGGCAGAGGGCAAGGGCCGCAAGCGCGACAAGCTGATGGACCTGTTCCTGAACAAGACTCTGCGGCCCAAGGTGCAGCAGCGCTTCGGCGGACGGATCAAGGCGATGGTCTCCGGCGGCGCGCCGCTCAACCCGGAAATCGGCACCTTCTTCCAGTCGCTCGGCCTGACCCTGCTGCAGGGCTATGGCCAGACCGAATCCGGCCCGATCATCGCCTGCAACCGCCCGAGCACCGGTCTGAAGATGGACACGGTCGGGCCGCCGCTGATCGACACCGAAGTCAGGATCGCCGATGATGGCGAGATCCTGGTGCGCGGCGAACTGGTGATGCACGGTTACTGGCGCAACCAGGAGGAAACCGACAAGGTGCTCAGGGACGGCTGGCTCCACACCGGCGATATCGGCCATATCGACGAGGCCGGACGGGTCGCGATCACCGACCGCAAGAAGGATCTGATCGTCAACGACAAGGGCGACAATATCGCCCCGCAAAAGGTCGAGGGCATGCTGACCATCCAGCCGGAAATCCTCCAGGCGATGATCACCGGCGACAAGCGCCCCTATATGGTCGGCCTGATCGTCCCCGATCCTGAATGGGCACTCGAATGGTCCCGCGCCGAGGGCATGCCCTACGATTTCATCAAGCTGCAGGCCGACCCGGCGTTCAAGGCGGCGGTGCGCGAAGCGGTCGACCGGGTCAACCAGGACCTGTCGGTGATCGAAAAAGTCCGCCGCTTCGAATTCGCCGACGAACCCTTCGCGATCGACAACGAAGAACTGACGCCGAGCATGAAGATCCGGCGGCATGTGATCCGCGGACGGTACCAGGATCGGATGGATGCGCTGTATAAGAAGTGAGGGGGGGTGGAAGAGTGGGAATAGACGGTGATTTGGTGGATTTTGAGAACTGTTGTCTAATTGATCCTGCCATCTCTCTGCTTTCATTATCATAGTCGTCCTGATCACCAACGGTTGTCTTCGAGGTCGGTGACGGCTTGGGAGCGTTGGTGTCACCGCCTTCATGATTGCGGTCAGGCAGATTGAGTTGGGCGTCTCTGTGTCACCGGCGAGGTCGAGCCATCAACAGTACAAACGAGATCACCCCTTTTGGCATATCGGTCCTTAGCCTGGCGGTTCAGTTCCAGCTAAACTCGGTTTCCGACCGCCAAAGCCTGTGCAGCAGGGCGGCCAGCTTGCGGGCGACGGCGACCCGTGCGCGCTTGTGGCCTTTGCTCTCGGCCAGCTTGCGGCCCCAGATCTGAAGCGCAAACGGGCGCTTGACCCGCACCAGCAGATTGTTCGCCGCCTCATAGAGCGCGCTCCTGAGCATCGGATCGCCGGCCTTGGAGATGCGGCCATTATAGTCCCGCTCTCCCGATTGCGAGCGTCTGGGGGCAAGCCCTGCATAAGCGCCGGCATCCGCACTCCTCTTGAACCGTCCCGGGTCCTCGATGGCAGACTTGAAGGTCAGCGCCGTGATCGGCCCAACGCCCGGCACGCTCATCAACCGCGTGGCCACCGGATCAGCCGTAGCGCGGGCATTGAGCAGCTTCGACGATCCGGCAAGCTGTGCTTCCATCGCCTCGATACTCTCGATCAGCGGCTGGAACACAGCCCGCAAGTCCGGCCGCCGGGCAAAGAGCGCATCGAGCCGTTCGCGCCGTTTGCCCGGTGTTGTTACATGCCCCATGCGCAGGCCGAACAGCTTGAGCATGCCGCGCAGCTGGTTGGCAAAGCTGCCTCGCGCGCTCATCAACTGCCTGCGTATCTTGAGCGCCGCGCGGTCGATATGCGTCGCGCCTGCTTTCATATGCACCGCCTTGAACCAGCCCGTGCGACACAGCTGGGCCAGACTCTCGGCATCATGGACGTCGCTCTTGTTGACCCGCGCCGACAAGGCCTTCCTGGCATGGCGCGCGCAGATGCAGTTCACCGGCACATCACGCTCCGCCAGCCCGTGATAGAGAAAGGTCGAGAGCGGTCCGGTCTCCAGCACCACCCGGGTCAGGCCTGTGCAGTGCTTGGTGAGCCACTTGGCCAGAATCTCAGGGTCGCTCGCCACCACAGCCCTACGCAACACAACGCCTTCGCCATCCACCACGCACATATGCGTAGCCTTGTCAGATACATCCATTCCTGCATATAAAGTCATCGGTCATCCTCCTTCTTTGGAGCGCCACTATAGCGACTCCGTACCAAGCAGGAGGATGACTAACTCGATTACGCAACGTCACCGTAATTAGTCACCGTAATTAAGCAACATTGCGGTAGACCCTTAATTAACGCATCAGTTGCCAGTAAAATTCAATCGTCTGCCTTCGCGATAGTTTGTCTGCGATTTCATTGATCAAAAATTCCTCAAGATCTTCAATTACATCGTAATTACAACCTTCGGCAAGACGAACGACAACAATAGCTTCATTATCTTTAATAAAGCCATGAATCCAAGCAATCATTTCCGAAAGCAGTTTCTTTCTACAATGATCAATAAATTGATTAAGTTCTTCTTCGGTCATTATGTTCTGTCTATAATCCAAGAGTTAGATCAAATTTAATAAGCAAACGGCACTACAGAGATTGGCGTAGGTCTTGATGGTATAACATGTGCTCCCGTTCTGCCATAGAGTATACGGAAATTTGTTGTGGCCTCTAGCTTTCCAGTAGTCGCATTAAAATACCTACCTATGGCATCCCCCGTTCGGGTAATAATTTCCGATGGCGCCTGTGCATTCTTTCCACGAAAGAAAAATTTACCCTGGACGAGCCTGCCAGTACCTCCGAATTGATCTATGAGTTTTTGCGCATCAACTCCGGGATTTAATGTACTTGGTAATTGACCAAAACGTTTGTTGCCTTTTATCGATGCAGTAGCAACTCGCGCGGCATGCTCAGCCGTTCCCTCTATGTGCCGATTTTGCTTGGCCGGAAGTATGGTCCTTGCTCTTGGGGTGAGCGTATTGAGCTTAGCTCGCCGAATAGTATTCGTTGCAGCTTGCGATGCTGAGCTTGTTGCTTTGTTACTCAAGCGAGCAGCTGTCCGACCCATGGGAGAGCTAGCAACTCTTTGCGCCACCCGACCTATCCCATTAACAATTGGACACCAAGCGCATTCCCCTGATGGGTCAGTCATATTGGCAGGATCATTCCCCACATAAGCGTATAAATTAACCTGATCCTCATAGCCAATCGGATCGGTCTGTAAAAACCGTCCCATGGTTGGCGAATAAATCCGTGCCTTGTAATGATACATTTCCAGCTCGGGGATCATGATCTGGCCGGTATATTGGAAACGGCCCTCGTTAAACCAGTTGGGAATGCCATAAGCGTCATAGCCGTTGATCCACTGCACATTGGCATTGGTATCGGTCACGGCGGTGATGCTGCCCTGCCAATTGGCGTGGAGATGCGACCGGCTCGCCGCACCGACCGTGGCGCCGATATACCAGACCACCGGAGAGTCGACGCCGCCAGCATGGACATAACGATGCAATAATCCACCGACGTCACTATATTCGGCGACCAGCGCATCGCCATCATAGAGGAATTGGCTGGTGGTTTGCGCCAGGCTGCTATTCGCATTGGTTTCGAACAAGCGTCCCATCGGATCATAGATCAGATTGGCTTCTTTTACGAATTACGGTGTCAGTTTACCAAATGCACTAATTCCCTCGCGCTTAAGGGAGAGGGTTGTGCAGACTTGGCAGCTCGCTGCCTAGTCGGAGCTGGGTGAGGGTGTACCGAACCCCAATGGCACAGCAACCCACCAGCGGAACACCCTCATCCAACTGCATCTAGCCGCCTGCGCTGGCGCTCCGGCGGCAAGATTTCGTATCCTTCTCCCTCACGGGAGAAGGTGTGAAAATCGCTTCGCGCCTTCGCGGTTTCGTGTGAGTCAGACGGCAATTCCTATGATCCATCCAAAGGAGCAGATTCAAAGCAGAGACTCGCTTTTGCATTTTCAATTTTCCATTGCGCCCGCTTACGTTTGTGCCTGAGAAAGTTCCCGAAAAACGGCGGTTTCCCAGCAAGTCATTGCCGAATATTCATTTGTTCAAACACCGGAAATCTGATATATTGGCTCGCCCCCCAATTCGGATTTGGAAAGGCTCAAACCATGTCAGTCGCAGAGAAAATCAAGAAAGCTATGGAGGTTGTGGACAGCGACGGACAGCATATCGGAACCGTCGATCATGTCGATGACGACGGCGTCGGGCTGACCCGCGAAGGCTTTGCCGATGAGCTTCATCACTTCGTTCCGCTGGCGGCGGTGACCGGGATTGACGATGGCAAGGTCATTGTACAACCGGGTCATGTTACGTCGATCGAGGCGGTCGAGGGTGCCATTTTATATGCACGGCGGCGTCCACGCAAAAACCCTCCGGTCTTTGGCACCAGCGGCCATGGCACCGGATCCGGCGGCTCGGGTTTTGGCGGTTAGGGTTTTGGTCACGGTTTACTAAATACGCGAATCCCCTCTCCTTTGAGGGAGTTTGGTTCTGCTTCAGGTAAAATCCGCTCCCAGCAGGTTTTAGAAGTAATCCGGGGGGACCACTGCGACCTGAAGTCGATCCAAACTGGCGGTGCAGACCTGGCAGCTTGCTGCCAGGTCGATGCTGGGTGAGGGTGTACAATCCCAACGCATATCCGCTAGTCCTGAGCTTGTTGACCTGAAGGGCGAGCTCGGCTCAACGGCGCCTGTCGACGAAAGGCGTGGTTCGACAGGCTCACCACTAACGGATAATAGCCAGCGGAACACCCTCATCAAACTGCGCCTAGCCGCCTGCGCTATTGCTTCGACAGCAAGATTTCGTATCCTTCTCCCCCGCGAGGGAAGGCTGAAAATCGCCTAACGTCTTCCCCTTCGCGCCTTCGTGGCTTCGTGTGAGTCCAAGGGACGCGTCGTCTCGGTGAACGGCTCACGATGGGAACTTTTTCCCCTAGCGACCGTTAAACCGGCACGCCCCCCAACCGGAGAGCCACTCTGAATCTCGTCCCAAACCGCACCCATCCCCGCTATCAACCCGCGCCGCCGGACAGGAACCCCTGATGCGGCTGGTCCTATTTGTAATAGCCCTCGCGCTGGCTCTCCGCGCCTACGAATGGCTCGCGCATGATTACCGAATGCCATGGACGCCGCTGGCGCTGGCCGACCCTATCGGCCCGTTTACCACCCGCAAGATCGGCGCGCTCGCCGACGATACCCCGCAGTGCCACGGGCTGCTCGAGGCGGCGACGATCGGCTATTCCGCCCTGCCGCCAGTCGATGCTGGCCCGAATTGCGGCTATGACAACGGCGTCACCCTCGCGCAGGATCGGCCTCAATCCATCGCCTACAGCCCCGCCGCCAAGACCAGTTGCCCGATGGCGGTCAGCCTGGTGCTGTGGGAAAAGCAGATCGTGGGCGCCGCGGCGACCCGGCACCTCGGCACCACGGTCGACCGGATCATCACCTATGGCAGCTACAGCTGCCGGCGGATCGGCGGCGGGCAAAGCGGCAATTACAGCGAACATGCGACGGCCAATGCGATCGATATCGTCGCCTTCCGTCTCGCCGACGGGCGCACCGTCTCGGTTGCCGGGCACTGGAACGCGAATGACGAGCGATCGCGCTTTCTGAAAGCGGTGCGCGACGGCGCCTGCACCCTGTTTGCGACGACCCTGTCGCCGGATTATAACAAGGCGCACGCCGACCATCTGCATCTCGACCAGGCACCGCGCGGCGGCTCGCGATATTGCCGCTAGGATCGACCCGGTCTCGCGGAGTGGACAGGCGATGATATTGCGGAAAGGCAGATAGAGAGGAGAAAAGCGAATGTTTGTTGCGGCCTATTGGTGGAAAGTACATCCGGGCAAGGAGGAACAGTTCCGCGCCGCCTGGCGACGCGGGACCGAGCTGATCCGGGAGAAATATGGCAGCCTCGGCTCGCGGCTGCATCGCGACCGGGACGGGCGCTTTATCGGCGTCGCCGAATGGCCGGACGAAGCCACCTGGCAAAAGGCATTTGATGCCAAAATGGTCTATGATGACCCGGAAACCCGCGCAGCCTTTGTCGACGCGGTCGCCGATACCGCCGACGAACCGCTGCTGCTGATGCAGGTCACCGACGATCTGCTGGATCGTGATTAAACGCAATTACGATGACAGCGCACCGATTCCCTCTCCCTCAAGGGAGAGGGTTGCGCAGACTTGGCAGCTTTGCTGTCTAGTCGGAGCTGGGTGAGGGTGTACCGGACGGTCTGGGCACAGCAACCAGGCAGCGGAACAGCCTCATCCAACTGCATCTAGCCGCCTGCGCTTACGCTTCGGCGGCAAGATTTCGTATCCTTCTCCCTCACGGGAGAAGGCAATTTGATCCCGTAATTCGCCCCCAACTCACACGCAGCGGTGTGCGCGCAACTAAAACGGTTTATTTTTCGCGGCATCATATCGGCCGATTAAACGCGATCTGTCAGTTTCCGGATGCCGGAGCCAAAACTATCAGGCGCTCTTCCGGATAATTTTGGAACAGGATGCCTTCCCGTACGTTGGTTACACAGAACAGAAACTGAAAAGGAGTGCAACATGATAGACAAGAACCAGATCAGGGAACATATGGAAGTCATCGGCGCGGATGGCGTGCATGTCGGCGTTGTTGATCACCTTGATGACAGTGGTGAGCGCATCAAGCTCACCAAAAAAGACAGCCCGCAGACGAAAGGCGGAAAAGGGGCTTCCCATCACTATCTGCCCATTGGACTGATTGCCCAGGTCGAAGGGGACAAGCTGCGACTCTCTGCGACCGGGGAAAATGCGGTGAATATGTTTGAAGAAGCCATTTAGGCTAACCGGTATGTGTAACAGGAGTGACAATCGTATCGCTCCCCCTCTCCCATAGGGGAGAGGGTTGTCCAGACTTGGCAGCTTGCAGCCTGGGCGTAGCCGGGTGGGGGTGTACCGGATCATGATGGCCCACAAAACCCCAAGCGGGACACCCTCATCCAACGGCAACCAGCCGCCTGCGCTAAAGCCTCGGTAGCAAGACTTCCTATCCTTCTCCCTCACGCGAGAAGGTGTGAAAACAGCTTTCCTACAGCCGCCTCAATTCTCTACTGTCGCGACCGCTCCCGCGAGAGACGCAGGACAGGCTCTTTGACAAATCTGAATAGAAGGCAGAACCAGCCGAAAGGTCACACTCGGTGCTACACTCACGCTCTGCAAAGGCCGGAAATCTGCGGCTTCGGACCAATGGTCACAGAGAATAAAACGGCCGTTTGGTGTAAAGTTTCCGGCGCGATACAACAACGGCCTGACTTGCACGAAGGCACCAGGCCGTAAAGTCTATGATAACGCGCACTATCGCTTGGCGTCTTCGCGGCTTCGCGCGACTCCGATAAAGTCGGGAACGATCGGGCAGAAGCTTACCAATACCCGCCCGTCCACTATCCGGCCCGCCCTGCTCGCAGGGGCTGCCGGTCGCGAGAACTCAGTCCGCATCCTTCGTATAGGGCACAAATTCGCCAAAGGCGCAGCTGCCCATCGGCATTCTGCTCATATTGTCAATCATCTGGATAATTTCGCCCTTGCACAGCGAGGATGTCGGCCGGCTGTAGGACAGGATATTTCGATCCGCGTTGTAACAGCCGCCATAAGGCTTGTTCACATAGATCGTGTTGGCGTTGCGGCGGGATCCGAAAATCAGGATATCGTCGCTGATCACCGTCATTTCTCGCTGATCATTGAAACCGATGCACGATTGGGGTTCGCCGGCCGTCCGTCCTTCCAGACGCTGATCAAGTTTGGCCTGCTGTCTTTCGGTGAGCTCGATCTTCTCCCCGCTGATCGCGGGTGCGGCCAGCAGCATTGCCGCGGGAATAGCAAAAAGCAGTTTTCTCATTACCAGTCTCCTGTTTCCAGCCCCCATCAATCATCCATATAGCATGAATCAGGGTGAACCGGGGATGAAACATACATGATGACCCTAGAAATTGTCCTTTGCCGTCCTCCGCGCAGCCAGTTCCGCCGCCGAGGCCGCTCGCATGAACGGGTTGGTGGCGCGCTCCAGCTTGATCGTCGTCGGCACCGTCGCCTCCCCGCGCTCGCGCAAGGTCAGAACCTCTGCCATCCGTTCCTTCAGGGCGAGATTGTCAGGCTCTGCGACCAGCGCATATTCGCCGTTGCTCTGGGTATATTCGTGCGCGCAATAGATTTTCGTGCTGTCCGGTAGCGCCTCAAGCTTGCGCATATTGTCGTACATCTGCTCGGCCGTCCCTTCAAACAGGCGCCCGCAGCCCATGGCGAACAAGGTATCCCCGACGAACGCCACTTTCTCCGACGGGATATGAAATGCGATATGCCCGGCGGTATGCGCCGGTACGTCGATGACATCGGCAACCACTTCGCCAAGCGTGGCCGTATCGCCTTCCTTCACCAGGACGTCGAGTGTCGGGATGCGCTCCCGTTCCGCTTCGGGTCCGGTGACAAGGCACCCCGTAGCCTCCTTGATCGCGGCATTGCCGCCGGTATGGTCGGGATGCCAGTGGGTGTTCCAGATCTGGGTGATGGTCCAGCCGCGCCGGGCGGCCTCGGCGAGCACCGGTTCCGCGACCGCCGGATCGACAACCATGGTCTCGCGCGACCGGGGTTCGTGGACCAGCCAGATGTAATTGTCGGACAATACGGGGATGCGGATAATTTCAAGCATGGCGGACAAATTACCCTGCAAATCTAATACTGTCGATGATTAACCGCAAAATAACGGTTCTGCCTTATGCGACAGGGCACTGCAGCAGTGATTTAGGGGAAGGGGGCATCATTTGCGCTTGATTATCGCGTTTCTGGCCTTTCTGTGCCTCGGGTCCCCGGCTTTTGCCGATGTCCCGATGGCGGACAGGTTATGCACGCAGAGCAGCGCAAAGAACGTGACGCTGTCCACAATATTGACCGCCGGCAGGGCCTTTGACTGTTCAGAAACCAAATATGCCGTCGAAGGCCCGAGAGTCTGGCTAAAAATCCCGTTTCTGGACGAAACGTTGCCCGACGGAACGATAGAAGTCCAGGGCGACAGCAATGGTCTGACCACAGTGGAGGTCCATGCGGTTCTCGACGACGGCAGCGTCCTGTCGTCGCATTTCCCGAAGCAGGCGGTGATCGACAGCTGGCATCCGAAAGGCCGGTACGGCCTCCCGGTCCCGGGTTCAGAAAACCCGGAAATGCGAAGCCGCATACAACATGTCTATATCGCCATAGACGATCCGAAACTGGTCAGTGCGATGTCACTGATCACCCTGGGGTCCCAGAAACAGTCTGATGAACTGAAACTTCCGCTCGCCATCATGTTTGCGGTGCTTTGTGGCATGATCGTCATGCCGCTGATCTACAATCTGTTTTTTTACGGGGCATTGCGGTACAGTTTCATGCTCTGGCACAGCCTGATGATCTGTGCGACGGTCGCCTATACGTTCAGCTCTTCGGGCCTGATTTTTATCGTGTTTGCCGAAACCAGCCTGATCACCAAAATGCTCATAAATTACTGGAGCCTCGCGATAGGGATTGCGGCCAGTGGTTTCTTTCTGGTCCGCTTTGTCGAACGGAACAAAATCGCACCCTGGCTGCAAGCCGTCATCTTCATGACAGCCTTGCTGCCGATATTTGTCACCGCTTCGGTTTTGCCGATTGACGCGGGCTACAGCATCAACGCACGCGCTTATTATAACGCTTCATTTATCCCCGTCTTTCTCGTTGTGCTTTATACCATGGTGCACGCATTACGACGGGGCAGCAAGGCGATCTGGTTCCAGATTGCCGGCTGGACGCCGATCGTTATTTTCGGGCTGGACCGGGCGGCGCGCGGAATGGACCTTTATGTCGGTTGGCCGGTGCTCGACTATGGCCTCTACTTTTTCCTGGTAAGCGAAACGATAATTCTCGCGCTCGGCGTCGCCTATCGCATTCTCCGCTTGCGACAACAGCACGAAGATACATTGCGCAAGCAGGTTGAACTCACGCTGCTCGCTGATACCGACGGGTTGACCATGATGAACAATCGCCGGTCGTTCGAACGGGAGTTCAGGCGCAACCAGCAGGATTATCGCTACAGCCATCTCGCCATTATCGACATTGATCTGTTCAAGCGGGTCAACGACCGTTATGGCCATGAAATCGGCGACGAAGTATTGCGGGTTGTCGGCAAGGAACTTGAGGCGACACCGCATTTCGCCGCCCGCATCGGCGGCGAAGAATTCACCCTGCTGATGCACAATGACAACCGGGAAAACCGAAAGAAATATCCCGCGAATGCGCTAGCCGATATCTGCGAAACCCTGATCAGGGCCGTCCATGATCGCGTCCCGGAAATCCGTGAACCCGTAACATTTTCCGTCGGTGTTGCTGCCATAGCCAAACGCGCTTCCCTGCGCAGCGTGATGGCAACCGCTGACCGGCGTCTCTATGATGCCAAGAATAACGGCCGCAACCAGATTGTCTGGATCGATATATCCGAAGCGAAACCAGCTGCCCCGACCGGGACGGCTTCGGGCTGACGACCCTCAGGCGCCTACCACTCGCCGATATTCTCCATGCTCGCCCAGGGTTCCTGAACCGGCAGTCTTTCACCGTTTTGCAGCAGTTCGACCGAAATATTATCCGGCGAGCGAACGAAAGCCATATGGCCATCGCGGGGCGGGCGGTTGATCGTCACGCCCGCATCCATCAGTTTTTGACACAGCCCATATATATCGTCGACGGCATAGGCGAGATGTCCGAAATTGCGCCCGCCGTCATATTGCTCTGGCGGGCTGCCGTCTTCGGACGGCCAGTTATAGGTCAGTTCGACTTCGGCAACATCCTTTTGCCCCGGCGCAGCCAGAAAGATCAGGGTGAAGCGCCCTTGCCCACTTTCGTGACGGCGGACTTCCTCAAGACCCAGAAGTCCGAAAAAAGCTACCGTGGCTTCCGGGTCACTGACCCTGAGCATCGTGTGCAGATATTTTATGGTCAAACCAATACTCCATTCATCGCTATTCAGAAACGGTTCATCGCAGCTATCGCAAAGCCGAACCGGGTCATTTGTCATAGCCTAAGCGGCTTTTCAACGGAGGGAAAGAGTGATGAGCGAGAAATTTATCGAAAGCAAAAATAAGGTATGGCTGGCGAGCGCCGGCCTGTTGACCATTGGCCTGATTATCGGTGGATATTTGCTAGGCGATGGCCTGTTGCGCGCCAAAATGGCAGACCGTAGTGTCACCGTGCGCGGGCTTGCCGAGCGCGAAGTAACCGCCGACCTTGCCACCTGGACAATTGCCTATAGCGCCCAGTCCACCGACCTGCAGAGCGCCCAGACCGACATCGACCAGGACACAAATGCAATCACTGCCTTTTTCAAGGAACTCGGATTCAAGGCGGATGCCCTCAAACCGACCGGGGCCAATGTTAACCAATACAGCAATAACGGCATCCCCCAATATACCATCCGCCAGCGGCTCAGCCTGCGCACCAATGACATCGAAAAAGCCCAGGCTGCCGTCGCCCGGCAGTTCGATCTGGTCCGCCGCGGCGTCGTGCTCGAAGACGGTTCCGGGATGAGTTACACCTTCACCAAGCTGGACCAGATCAAACCCGAAATGGTCGCCGAAGCGACCAAGGACGCCCGCAAGTCGGCTGAACAATTTGCCGAAGACAGCGGCACCGATGTCGGCGGGATCAAATCAGCCACCCAGGGCTATTTCAGTATCAACAGCCGCGACGGTGATGCCGGCGGCTATGGCGTGACAGATACGCCCTACAAAAAGGTGCGGGTCGTTACGACGGTGAATTTCTATCTGGATTAACGGCGCGATGCTATGCGATCCCCGGCCGACTCAGGATCGCCGATAGCCTCCGTGCAGCAGCAAAATTTCATTCCGTGACGCTGGTCCCAAGCTGGGAGAGATATCGGGACGCCGCTTTGGCGGAACTGCTCTCCGGATCAAATTTGACCGCCTGCTCCCAATTGATTTTGGCATTTGCAACGTCGCCCGCCTGATAAGCGATATTGCCGGCCTCCAGCGCGATGGCCGGATCGGCGACGACCAGCTTTGCCGCCATCGCGATATCCGATTTGGCTTGCACGAGATCGCCCATCCGGCGCGCCAATGTCGCTGACAGCAGCCAGCCAAGCGGATCTTGCGGGACCAGCGCGTGAACCAGGGCAAATTGTTTCTTCGCCTCATCATATTGATCCAGGGCGACGTATACGCGCGCCATATCAAGATGCACTTCGCCTTTCAGCAAGCTATCAAGCGTGTTCAGCTCCAGCGCAGCCTCAAGATATTTCAGAGCGTTCAGATCGTTCCCGCCAGCAAGCGCCGCATTACCGGCCTGCGACCAGAAAATTGCAGCGCGTTTGTCGCCCGCAGCTTGCGCCGCTTCTGCCGCCTGAACAAATTCCGGAATCGCCTTTGTCCAGTCCTCTCGTTCCGCGTAGGCGAAACCCAGGCAATTGCGCGCCAGATATCCACCGCCTTCAATTTGCCATTTATTCGCTGCGAGCAAGCCGTTCGCCGGGTCGTCAGCCGCCTGGTCAATGCATTGATCAAACCGGATATCCTCCGGTGTTCTGGGTTGGGGCGATGGGGATTGGACAGGCGCCTCGGGCCTGGGCTCTGAAGGGCGCAGTACGGGATCGATCGGGGAACCATAAGGGGTCGCCGATTGCATCAACAGTGGCAGGAATAGCGACGAAATCATGATATAATGTCCGTTAAAGGCTTATGTTAATCAGGTCGGGGGTCAGCCCAGTCGCGACAGGATATCGATCAGCAAGGCAATATCCTGATCGCGCGACAGACGGTGATCGCCGTCCTTTACCAGATGGACCTGCACATCATCTGAACGGATTTTCTTTGCGACCTCCAGACTATATTCCCACGGCACGTCGCTGTCCCTCTGTCCGTGCAGCAGGCGCACAGCACCATCGAAGGCAATTTCCTTGTGGAGTAGCCTGCTGCTGTCACCCGACTGCCAGAAAGTGCGGGTTGTGACATAGGGGTCGTCAGAATATTCGCTTTCTTCCTCCAGCTTGCCATCGCGCAAAATGGTCATTTTCTGTTCCTGGGTGAAGCCCCAGTCGGTAAAGTCCGGCGCCGCCGCGATGCCAACCAGGTTCTTGACCCGCATCGGTCGCGACAACGCGACCAGCAGCATCAGCCAGCCGCCCATCGACGAACCGATCAGGGTGATTGAGCCAGACGTCAGCTTGTCGATCAGAAACAGCACATCATCACGCCAGTCGATCAGGCTCTGGTCTTCAAAATTCCCGCCGCTGGCACCGCATCCGGCATAGTCGAGACGCAGCATCGCCCTGCCCTGCTGCTTCGCCCAGCCATCGACGGCCAGCGCCTTGCCGCCTTCCATATCCGACATATAGCCGGGCAGGAAAACCAGTGTCGTCCCCTTCACGCCCGCCCTGGCCGGGGTGTAGCAATAGGCGAGCGTCGCTCCACCGGGACGATCGAGATATAAAATTTCATCTTCCATGTTTTGTTCCGTCGGTGTGTCCCCGCGAAGGCGGGGGTCCATCTCAAGCCCTATACTTCAAAATCGATAGATGAGAAGGCACATTGGCGCGCGTTCAGAATATCAACAACCATGGTAGTTGGAACAGCTTTCACGAGATGGACACCTGCCTGCGCAGGTGCACCGGCCAGTATATCACAAGATGGACCTGACCTTCGCTGTGGAACTAGAAGACCGCAAAATAGGCAATTGCCAAACAGAGAAAGACAATGATCACCATGCCGGCCCTGGATATCAGCGGCTGCTTGGGTTGCGGCAACAGAGCCGTCAGTTCGGCGGGAAGCTCGCCCTTGAATCCCAGCTTCCATTTGGAACGGGCCTTGATACCGTCCTCAAGGCCAAAGACATGGGACTCACCCTCCTTGCCGCGGTACACCAGATCGCCAAAAAAATAGGCTTCGCTCCGCCATTGCTGCTCATAGAGCGCGAAGGATTTACCGATTACCTCGACCCGCACCTGGCGCTTCAGGGCGCTGTCGCTATCGACAAGCCAGATATTTGCGGATTCAAACATGGACGACGTTTAAAACAACATGCCGTCCGGTGCATCACAAATATTCTGATCGATCAGTCGCGGAAGAATATTTCCTCAATTGCCATGTCAAACAGGTCCGCAATCCGGAACGCCAACGGCAATGACGGATCATATTTACCGGTCTCGATCGCATTGACGCTTTGCCGGGAAACCTTGAGCCGCGCCGCCAGGTCTGCCTGCGACCAGTCGCGCTCGGCGCGGAGCACCTTGAGCCGGTTTTTCATGAATTGAGCCCGCGCCAGCGATAGAAGAAATAGCCGAGACTCCAGCTACCGATCATCACCGCTATCAAATCGTCGCGGGTGATAGGAGGCAATATATCGGAACCGATTTCCCAAAGCATATTGACAAATATCGTCGTGATGATCCCGATCACCGCTCCATTGGCGACCATCTGGAACATATAATCGTCCAGATGCCTGCGATCGAGTTTCGCTCCCAGAGTAGCAATTGCCGAGAGTGCAACCATGGCTCCCGTCAGCAAAGCCAGCTTGGGAAATAGGGGCGGAGGCACAAAAGGCCGGATATCAGTTTTCAGTCCACTCAATACCAGAAGCACAATGCTGGCGGTCAATATAAACAGGAATATCCAATCGGGTTTGAACCACCACCAAATGCGGTGCCAAATGCTTTTGCGTGTCTGCTTTTCCACGGCCGCTCACATCGCCGCCAGAAACAGGATGGCGAGCGCCGCCCACATCGCGATATTTTCATTGGGCGTCATCGCCGGGCCCGGGCAGCGTTTTAATTTCATGGTCATTCTCCATCAAGCAACATCGACATTATGTCCTGTTTCCTTGACTTATTTGACCGATTCACGATCGAATATCAAGGAGTCTTTCCATAATGTCCAATGTCCTTTCCTTCTGATTGCGGTGACAGGGAGACAGTTGACTTGATGGGGTCATAGACTAAGGCATCTGGAGCCTGACGGCGCTGTTTTCAGCGCTTCATTGGCCCCAACTTTGACAAACTTTGAGATGACCAGCGCCCATGACCAAGATGATCAAAATCACCCTTCCCGACGGCAGCGCGCGTGAAGTGGCATCGGGCACAACACCGGCACAGATCGCCGCGGACATCGGCCCCGGCCTTGCGAAAGCCGCCCTGGCCGCGCGGATCGACGGCGAGATTCGCGATATCATGCGGCCGCTCGAAGAAGACACTGAACTGGCGCTGATCACCTCCCGCGACGAAGAGGAAGCGCTGGAACTGGCACGGCATGACTATGCCCATGTGCTGGCGGAAGCGGTACAGAACCTGTTCCCCGGCACCCAGATTACCTTTGGCCCCTCAACCGAGGACGGCTTCTATTATGATTTCGCGCCCGCCGGTGACCCGTTCACCGACGAGGATCTGCCAAAGATCGAAGAAGAGATGAAGCGGATCATCGCCGCCGACAAGCCGCTGCGCCGCGAAGTCTGGGAGCGCGATGCCCTGATCGCGCACTGGCAGCAGGATGGTGAGACATTCAAGGCCGAATGGGCGGCGGAGCTGCCCGACGGCGACGAGATCACGGTTTACTGGTCGGGTGACGACTGGATGGACATGTGCCGCGGTCCGCATCTCGCCTCGACCGGCAAGCTTGATCCGCAGGCGTTCAAGCTGATGCGGGTTTCGGGTGCCTATTGGCGTGGTGACCAGCGCAATCCTCAACTGACGCGGATCTACGGCACCGGCTGGCTCAACAAGAAACAGCTCAAGGCGCACCTGATGCGGCTCGAGGAGGCGGCAAAGCGCGATCACCGCAAGCTCGGTCAGGAAATGGATCTGTTCCACTTCCAGCACGAAGCGCAAGGGTCCTGTTTCTGGCATCCCAAGGGCTATTTCATCTGGCGCGAACTGGAAAGCTTCATGCGCCGCCAGCTCGATGCTGCCGGATATGACGAGATCAAGACGCCACAGTTGATGGACGTCAACCAGTGGGAGAAATCCGGTCACTGGGGCAAATATAGCGAGAATATGTTCGCCGTCCCGGATGAGGTTCCCGACGCCGAAAGCGAGGGGCCGGTGATCACCGGTACGGCGGGCATGATGGCCTTGAAACCGATGAACTGCCCTGCCCATGTGCTGGTGTTCAAACAGGGCATCAAAAGCTATCGCGACCTCCCGATCCGGATGGCCGAATTCGGCTGCTGTCATCGCAACGAACCGCACGGCGCCCTGCACGGACTGCTGCGCGTACGGCAATTCACCCAGGACGACGCCCACATATTTTGCCGCGAAGATCAACTGATCGACGAGATTGTCGCCTTTTGCGACTTGCTTGATGCAATTTATCGCGACCTCGGATTCGCCGATTACCAGATCAAGCTTGCGCTCCGTCCCGACGAACGGTTCGGATCGGACGAAGAGTGGGACGAATCCGAACAAATCCTGCGCGAGGCCGTCGAAAAAGCCGGCCGGGCAACGGAAGAATATGGCTGGGAAGAATTGCCCGGCGAAGGCGCGTTCTACGCACCCAAACTCGAATTCCACCTCACCGACGCGATTGGCAGGACATGGCAAGTCGGTACGATTCAGGCGGACACGGTGCTGCCCGAGCGCCTTGATGCGAGCTATGTCGGGGAAGACGGCAATCGTCACCGGCCGGTCATGCTGCACCGGGCCATATTGGGAACTTTCGAGCGGTTTATCGGCATTCTGATCGAACATTATGCCGGCAAGCTGCCGCTCTGGCTGGCGCCCACCCAGGCCGTGGTCGCTACCATCGTGACCGATGCCAATGCCTATGCCGAGCAGGCGGTGGAAAAATTGAAGGCTGCCGGACTCCGGGTCGAGGCCGATCTCCGCAACGAGAAGATCAACTACAAGGTACGCGAGCATTCGGTTGGCAAAGTACCCAATATTCTGGTGGTTGGTATGCGCGAAGCCGAAGAGGGCAAGGTCGCGCTGCGCCGTCTCGGCCAGAAGGAACAGGAATTTCTGACGCTTGATGAAGTCGTAACCATGTTGCAGGGCGAAGCGCTGCCACCGGACTTGAAATCAGCCACATAATGACGATATACGCCTCGAAGCTGTGGTATTCACACCACTGTCTTGACGGCGAATATCGCTTTCGTCATCAAGAAGGCTTTATTCGTATAAATTTTGCGTCTAATGAGCCTGCATAGACAAACACTCAGGAGTATTTAACATAGCTGCACCACCTCGCCGCCCCACGCCGCCCGTCAAAGGCGGTCCGCGATTCAATGATCTGATCAATTCCGACACCGTAAGGGTCATCGACGACAAGGGCGAAAACCTTGGCGTGATGAACACCAGGGAAGCGATCGAGCGGGCAGCAGAAGTTGGTCTGGACCTGGTCGAGGTTTCTCCCAACGCACAGCCACCGGTTGCGAAATATCTTGATGTCGGCAAGTTCAAATATGAGGCCCAGAAAAAGGCCAATGCCGCGCGCAAGACGCAGAAGGTGCAGGACGTCAAGGAAATCAAGATGCGTCCGAATATCGACGATCATGATTATGACGTCAAAATGCGCAACGTGAACAAGTTCATCGACAATGGCGACAAGGTGAAGGTCACCCTCCGCTTCCGCGGCCGCGAAATGTCGCACCAGCAACTCGGCATGCAATTGCTGCAGCGCGTGCAGGACGACATGAAGGAAACCGCCAAGGTCGAGGCCTATCCAAAGCTCGAAGGCCGTCAGATGCTGATGGTGCTGAGCCCCAAATAGTTCTTACAGGCCCTCGGCAACGAGGGTCTTTTTTGGGTCAGCCGCTAGAGTTTTCCAACATCGCGTCGTTCAATCCGGCTGACTGCGCACCAGCCAGAGCATCCCGAATCCCACGATCAGGGCAGCACAGGCGATCATGATTTCAAATCCGTGGTTTACCATCATCGCCCTCCTGCTTTTCGGTGCATGGCGCATGCATAGCAGTGGAATGCTAACGGCCCCTTAAACGGCTTGCCCTGTTAGAGGATTTTCAGCTTACCGGAGCGGCGCGGTAGCGCTGCGGGAAATGCCGTTTCAGATTGGCGATCTTGGGCTTGTCCCAGCGCACGATATAGGCTTGCCGCGGGTTTTTCTGCATGAAATTCTGATGATAGGCCTCGGCCGGATGAAAGGCCTTGTAGGCTTCTATTCGGGTCACGATCGGATGCTTCCAATGGCGTCCTTTCTGGAGCTGCGCGATATAGGCTCTGGCTGCCTTTGCCTGACCGGCACTGGTCGGCACCAGCGCGCTGCGATAATGTTTGCCGCGATCGGGACCCTGTGCATTGAGCGTCGTCGGATCGGCAATCACCGAAAAGAAAATCTGCATCAGTTGGCCGTAGCTGACTTGGCCGGGATCATAGACCACACGCACGGCTTCGGCGTGATCGGTCAGGCCTGCGCTTACCAGCTTGTAGGATGCGCTGCGTTTGGTGCCGCCATGATAGCCCGATGTCGCGCTGATCACGCCCGTGGTATGTTCGAAAACACCTTCGACACCCCAGAAACACCCGCCGGCGAAAATCGCCACGGCCCGCTTTCCGGTCTCTCCGGCCCCGACCCGTGGAGCCGGGATGATCGTCGCCTTTTCGGCAGCATGGGCTTCGCCGACAAGTGCCCGACTCGCAGCCTGATCGGCCGGCAGTCCGCTTTGCACACCGGCCCAGACCGCACCAAAACAGGCGATGCTGACGCCAAACATGACCGTTCGGGAGAGAAACGGTCCCATCTTGTCTAGCTCAGTAATTGCGAGGCAGCGCTGACGGTGGAGGAGAGGTTCTGGCCGACATCGGGCCGCTGCTCGGCGGGCTGCATGAAGAACAGCACCAGCGCTCCGGCGAGGAAGCCGCCGCCGAGGCTGTAGGTCAAATCGGATTTAAATAATTTCATCATCGTCTGTTCCTTGGGGGTTATCACCTGTTCGAACCATCCCGCCTGTAGGTTACATCTATTAATATAGTTTTCCTGTCGCCGCTGTGAACCTGATCACAGGGGCATATTCAGTTTGGCCGCGCGAAGATTTTCTATCGGAGGTGTTTTTGGGACCTCAAACGCCGGACGGGCGCATCCGCGTCCTTGGCTTTCGCGCCATAAGGCGCGGCGGCCGGTCGGCCTTGCCTCGCTGCGCTCGGTCAGAAACTTACCATCAGAGGGAGCACCAAACCGACGCGCAGCGGAGGCAAGCGCGACCGCGCGCCCACAGCGTAAGCGAGGATAGCCAAGCGGACGGATGTCCGCGCCCGGCGCCTGAGGTTTAAGTCAACGCAACGCAAGCTCGCTGGATTCGCGTGCAGGCCTCGGTCAGCAGTCCTTCCGAAGTCGCATAGCTGATCCGGAAGGCAGGCGAGAGACCAAAGGCTGCTCCGTGCACGGCGGCAACCTGGGCTTCTTCCAGAAAATAGGCGATCAGATCTTCATCTGTTTCGATGACCGCGCCCTTGGGCGTCGTTTTGCCAATCAATTCGCTGGCATCGGGATAGACATAGAAGGCACCTTCCGGAGTCGGACATTGCAGCCCCGGCGTATCGTTGATCATCGACACCACGAGATCGCGGCGCTTCTCGAAGGCGGCGTTACGTTCGACCAGAAAATCCTGCGGACCGTTGAGCGCCGCCACCGCTGCCGCCTGCGAAATCGAACAGGGGTTGGAGGTCGACTGCGACTGCAGCTTGGCCATCGCCTTGATCAGCCATTCCGGGCCACCGGCAAAGCCGATCCGCCAGCCGGTCATCGCATAGGCCTTGGACACGCCGTTCACGGTCAGCGTGCGGTCAAACAATTCGGGACAGACCTGCGCCATGGTCGCAAAGGCGAAGTCGGCATACCAGATATGCTCGTACATATCGTCGGTCATCACCATGACGTTTTCATGCGGCAGGACGACCTCGCCCAGCGCCTTCAGTTCTTCCGCGCTATAGGCCGCACCGCTCGGGTTGGACGGAGAGTTCAGCAGCACCCATTTGGTCTTGGGCGTGATCGCCGCTTCCAGCTGTTCCGGGGTGATCTTGTAGCCCTGGTCCGCCCCGGCCGCGATAAACACAGGTGTCCCGCCGGCAAAATTGACGATATCGGGATAGCTGACCCAGTAGGGCGCGGGGATGATCACTTCATCACCTGCGTCGAGCGTCGCCACCAGCGCGTTGAACAATGTATGCTTGCCGCCGCTGTTGGCGCAGACCTGGCTTGTCGTATAGGTCAGGTCATTGTCGCGCGCGAACTTGTCGACAATCGCCTGCTTCAATGCCGCCGTGCCATCGACGTTCGTATAATTGGTGTCGCCATCGCGGATCGCCTGGATCGCGGCTTCCTTGACAAAATCCGGCGTGTCGAAATCGGGTTCGCCGGCCGACAGGCCGATCACGTCGATACCCTGCGCCTTCAGCTCGGTGACCTTGGCGGTCATCGCCAGCGTGGCAGAGGGTTGGATGCGTCCGAGTGCTTTGGAAATGCGGGTCATGGGAGGTCCTGTCGCAGCGAGTTAAGACGACTGCCTAATGTCATTGGTGTTGCACTGCAACAGGGCTTGTGCGCTCAGCTGCGCTTTTTGACGAATTCGGCGCGCAGCACCAGTCCCTTGATGCCCTCGTGGCGGCAATCGATCTCCTGCGCGTCTCCGGTCAGGCGGATCGACTTGATCAAAGTCCCGCGTTTCAGCGTCTGCCCCGCGCCCTTGACCTTGAGGTCCTTGATCAGGGTGACTGCATCCCCGTCGGCCAGCACATTGCCCACCGCGTCAACGACTTCCGGCCCCGCCGATTGCGCCGCCGCATCTTCCGGACTCAGCCACTCGCCGCTTTCCTCGTCATAGACATAGTCGCCCGCACCGTCGCTCATCACAATGACTCCAGCGCCTGCTGCATGTCGGCGATGATATCATCGATATGCTCGATCCCGACCGAGATGCGCACGACATCCGGCCCGGCGCCGGCGGCCTCCAGTTCGTCGCCGGACAGCTGGCTGTGGGTGGTCGAGGCGGGGTGGATGATCAGCGATCGCGTGTCGCCGATATTGGCGAGATGGCTGAACATTTCCACCGCGCTGACCAGTTTGACCCCGGCATCATAGCCGCCCGTGAGGCCGAAGGTGAACACCGCGCCGCCCTTGCCGCCGAGATATTTCTGCGCCAGGGCATGGTATTCGCTGTCGGGCAGGCCGGCATAGGATACCCAGCTGACCTCGTCGCGGCCCTGCAGCCACTGCGCCATTTTGAGAGCATTTTCACAGTGCCGCTCCATCCGCAGCGCCAGCGTTTCCATGCCGGTCAGTATCTGGAACGCGTTAAACGGCGCCAGCGCCGGTCCGAGATCGCGCAGCGACAGGGCGCGCGCCGCGAGGATGAAGGCCAGTTCGCCAAAGGCATCGGTAAAGACCTTGCCGTGATAGGACGGGTTGGGCTGGTTGAGGAAGGCGTATTTCGGACTCTTCGCCCAGTCGAACTTGCCGCTGTCGATGATCAGCCCGGCGATGCTGTTGCCATGGCCGCCGAGGAATTTGGTGCCGCTCTCGACCACGATATCCGCGCCATGTTCGATCGGGCGGCAGAGCATCGGCGAGGCCATGGTATTATCGACGACCAGCGGGATGCCTGCTGCATGGGCGATATCGGCAATCGCGGCAATATCCTGCACCACGCCGCCGGGATTGGCGAGACTCTCGATAAACACGCAGCGTGTGTCATCGGTGATCGCTTCCCTGACCTCGTCCATATTGTCGGCGTCGACAAAGGTCACGTTCCAGCCGAATTTCTTGACCGAATGGGCAAGCTGGTTGAGCGAGCCGCCATAGAGTTTCTTCGCCGCAACAATATGCGCGCCGGGGTCCATCAGGACGTGGAAGATCAGGATCTGCGCCGCATGGCCCGAAGCCACCGCCAGCGCCGCCACGCCGCCCTCCATCGCCGCGATCTTGCCTTCGAGCGCGCCGTTGGTCGGGTTCATGATCCGCGTATAGATATTGCCGAAAGCATCGAGATTGAACAGGTCGGCGGCATGATCGACGTCATCAAAAACATAGGACGCCGTCTGGTAGATCGGCGTGATCCGCGCGTTGGTTGTCGGATCGGGCTCGGTGCCCGCATGGACGGCCAGTGTCTCAAGACGGGGGGTTTCGGGTTGGGTAGCCATGATGCGTCCTTGTTCAAAGAAATAAGCAAAGTGCCTAATATCAATGCGCGTTCACCGCAACCAAGCTTATGTTTGGGGGCCTGCATATTTGGCAGGCTTTGAACCGTCAAAAGATCTCAATGACCTGTTCCCGCACTGCAACGAAACCAGCGTCGTTGCGGTCACACGGCGACCTTTTCGGGAGGGAGGAGGTTATTGCCATGTGACCACGCGGAACCAACGGGCGATCTCGCCGTTCGTTCCCTGTCGGGCGCAAAATATATGCGATTATCCGAAACAGCCGTTTGGGCATGATCGAGAAAGACAAAGGAGTGCCGCGTTATGGCCATGATCGACATCCTGCGCTGGACAGCCAGCATCAGCGGCATGTTCGCGGCGATACTGGTTTCGCTCAACGCCGGCGCCCGGATCACCGGCATCGGCTTCATCATATTTTCCGGCTCTTCCGTCGTCTGGATCGCCGCATCGCTGCTCGACGGCAACAACCCGCTGGCGGTCCAGAATCTGGTGCTGCTGGGGATCAATATATTCGGCATCTACCGTTATCTTCTGCGCAAGCCAAAGGAAGGGGGGAGCGCGACCAATACGGGGTGAGTTCGGTACGGAATTGCTACCCCGTTATCCCGGCGCAGGCCGGGATCCAAACCGGATTTCCGTCTGCGAAAGGCGGGTTAGGTCCCGGCCTATGCCGGGGCGGCCGGGCGATCTTCGGGTCAAGCGCGCACCCCACCACAACCCCCAATCCCGCGAAAATTTATCCGGTTTCCCGCCTTTTTTGCAACTTTATCGCGACTGCGCGTTGATTACATGAACGCAAAAAAAGGAAACCGACCATGAGCAACAAAGATATGAACCCCGGCACCGACCCCGACGAGATCCGCGAAGAGTTCTGGGAATCGATCGCCGACAGCCCGTTTGTGATGATCGCCCTCGACGGCGGCCGCGCCCACGCCATCCCGATGCGCGCGCAGTTGGACAAGGATGCCAACAGCTCGATCTGGTTCTACACCTCCCGCGACAACCGGCTGGCCAAGGGCGGCCCGGCGATGATGCAATTCGTGTCCAAGGGCCATGATCTGTTCGCCTGCGTCTCCGGCACCCTGACCGAGGAAACCGATAAAGCGATTATCGACAAGCACTGGAGCAAGCCCGTCGAAGCCTGGTACGACCAGGGCCGGCAGGACCCCAGCCTGCTGATGCTGCGCCTCGACCTCGGCGACGCCGAAATCTGGGAAGCCGATCCCGGCGTTGTCGGCATGTTCAAGATGATGACCGGCATGACCATGAGCGGCGACGAAATGGGCGACCATGCGAAGGTGGCCCTGTAACCTGCGCGCCACCCTATCTTTGCCGGGTTGGCAGGAAGGCGGATTCGCTTAACTGTCATCCCGGCGAAGGCCGGGATCCAAACCAAACTTTGGCGTATGACAGCAAGGCGGGTTGGACCGCTCGGCTTAAGAAAGCCTTGAAGAAGCTTGCGACGCCTGTGCCCGCCGCTGGGGCGACGAGACTGTTGGACGACCGCCCCGATCAGCTTCCTTCAGCAAGCAACCCGACAAACCGGTTCTCGCCCACCCGCAGCCCCGTGATATTCGCACTATTGCCTTTGATCATTGCCATCCGCTCCTCGACCTCCATCTCGATCAGATCGAACACCGCCGGATGGACATAGCTCTTGCGGCAAATAGCCGGGGTGTTGCGCAGGGTCGCGGCGGCGGCTTCGCAGGCCTGCTTGATCGTCGGATTTTCCTCCGCCGCGATGGCGTCCAGCGCGGCGACACTGCCGTGCCAGGTGCGGAACATCTTGGCGCTGAGGCTCTCCATGCCGGACACCTGCTTCAACCAGTCGTTGACATCGCCGCTGTCGAGCGGATGCACCGCGCCGTCGCGGCCGACATATTGGAACAGCCGCTTGCCGGGAAGATCGTCGATCTGCTCCAGTATTTTCTGCAGGCGCGTGTCCCGCAGGCTGCAACTCACCTGCTTCCCGCCCTTGGCGCGATAGCGCAGGCGCAGCCGGTCCTCCTCATAGCGGACATTGCCGCCATCGAGGGTTGTGGCCCCCTTGCTCATCCGGGACGTGCCGCCGACCCGGATCGCGGTGCGGTCGATCAGCCGGACCAAGGCGGCAATCGCCACATCCTTGCTCCGGACATCGGCCTTCCGTTCCGCCTTGAGCAGTTCGTTCACCTTGCGCCGGATCTGCGGCAGCCTCGTGGCAAATTCCGCAAGCTGGTCAAACTTCTGCTGGTCGCGATAAAGCCGCCAGTCGTCATGATAGCGATATTGCTTGCGCGTCGCGGCATCAAATCCGGTCGCCTGAATATGACCATTGGCCTTCGGGCAAATCCACACATCGGTATAGGCCGGCGGAATCCCCAGCGCCTTGATCCGCGCCAGCTCCACCTTGCATTTCAGAGGACTCCTGTCGGGCAGAAAATACTGAAACCCCCGCCCCCGCCGCACCCGCGAGATACCCGGCTCCTCGTCGCTGCTGTAGACCAGGCTGGGGATGCGGAGCTCGGTTCCGTTTTGGCTAAGCTGGATCAAGGGTGTGGTCCTGTGGGTGGCGTTCGATGTGTGCCGATAGCGGGGCGGGTGAAGCCGTGATTGTTGTGCTGGATGGGATGTCGGCGGTGTTTTGTGGTTGATGGGCCATGGATGAGAAACACTGGTTTTGGGAATCAGTTCCCTGAGTGATGGTGAATATTCCGGGGGAGATTACTGGGGATGGGGCGACAGGAATCCTACATAGCCGCAAACCGTCATCCCGGCGAAGGCCGGGATCCAAAATTTCCGTCTGTGTAGGATGCCGGACAAGGCTCCTCGGCTCAACAAAGCTTTGAAAAGCTCTCGGCATTTACGCCTTTGCGCGAGGGCGATGGTGCGATGGAGTGACGAGACCGGTTTACATGCAGTGACGCCCCCATTCCAAGCGGTTAACTGTTGTAAATCTTCGCCTGCTCTTCTTCGTCAAGAATGCCCGATTCAAGCACTAAACTTTGAAAGTCGGAGGTCAAAGCTGATGACATTGCGGACTGCAATCGCGAATGCGTTGTGTACCCCTCCCATAGTCGAACCAGTCTCGTATCACCTTCAAATGCTGATCGACCGGAATAGGTACCATGCAATAACGAGCTTCCCATAACTATTCGCAATATACCATCTGCTAGATTTTTTGATAAATTATCGGATAGGAGATAGTCGATAAGAGAATCTATAATATTTTCCAGATCTCCTTGGGGCTCTCTATCTCTTATCAACGTGCTAATATATTTAAACATCGTATTCGCCGAGACAGGCCCCTCCAAATGAAAGAAGTCTCCAGTAACGATGCTGTCAAACATGATATCAGAAAAATCTACATCGGTAACGTCTGCAAATATGTAAACCTCCAATGCACGGCCTACGATTATTTTATCAATCCGGTCATAATTTTCAAAACTGGGGTTTTCTCCTAAAAACTTCAGTATTAAATCGGTGACACGGAAATCGGTTACAACCCGTTTCATTATCACGAGAAAGACTCGTCGCCATTCATCATCAACCACATTCTTGAATAGCCAAGCAAAAATATCTTCAATATTTTTGCTTTTAAATTCTCGGGCTAATCGAGCGGATCCGTATTCTAACTGACCAATTTGCTTCCACCAGCTAGACTGATGTATGTTGGCACTCAAGTTTGCTTTTTTTATAGTGTCACGAGATTTTGAACTTAAAGATTTACTTTGTAAATACCGGTCCAAACAGCTACTTACTTCATCCCAATTAGATGAAGTAAGTCTGGCAATTCCCAATCTAGTAAGATTTGTAAATTGACCTGCATCAACTAAGAATTCTCCGGTTCTTACTGCACGACCAAAAGTGGAAAAACTTACTTCAAATAAAACGTCTGCTCGATTGAGAAAGGCATACACGCTTTGATCCCCTACCGAAACGGCAGGCGCTTTGTGCGATGCTATGAACCTAAATTTATCAACATCCCAGAATTCGACGAAAGCTTGAATTATACCATATTCATCAACTTCTTGGACAAAAGAAGCGTTTAAATTGCCGAGACGAAAAACAGGATACAACAATCCAGAACAACTAGGGCTAATTGACAAATATCCGGTACAATGGAAGATCGATTGCTCGTTCATTTTCATCTAGCAAACCCCCATTTTTTGTATAATTCGTAAATTACGTTATAAATCGAAAAATAGTAATACTCCTGCTTAAGCGGGAAGGATGGATATGATAAAACCTCAATATCCTGTTTATTACATACATCTAAAAGCTCTGCGTATTCTAAATATTCTTCTGGCAGAATAATTGCTTTACATTTTCCTGAAGAAATCGATATCTTATCGCGAGTTTGAAGTTCTACGGCGAATCTTCGGTCATCAACTTTTTCCGAATATGAGGCTACCAAATCGTATAAAGCAGCCACTTCTTCATCTTCCACTCCAAGCTGGAATCTTGAATGAAAATCTCGTCTATCTCTTGGCTTCAACTTAAAGTATCTATCGGTATCTACAAAAAACGACGATACCAATCTGCTTGGTGCCTCCAAACTCCCGCCAACTTGATATTCTTCGCGTGGCATCATCGAAAAGAAGTCTGGAAAAATGCCAGCTTCAAATGCGCCAGTATCAAATGGGTAAGTCCGTTCAAATTTTGCAATATCATAATCAAATATGAATACAGAAGGCAGTTGCCAATACTTTGCAATTTGGCTTTCAGATACAGTTTTATAAGAAGGCCGACCGTAAAATAGATACACCAGTTCATCGTCTTTAAAAACATTACACTGCTTGGGTTCAATAAGCCCATCAAATATGATGTTCTTGGCAGCATAGGCACTGGTTGAATGGAATACTGGCATTTCCAAAACTCCGGAAATGGTGTTTTTGGTTAGAAACCTACTTAGCGCACTATCCGGGACCATTATGCTCTCCTGTTTGCCATTATAACCTTTTCAAACTTTGCCTTTAACTCATTGTCATTCCCGACACGACCATATCTGGTTAGATGACTGGATATGTCAGGCTACCACCAACCAACCCCCGCACACTATTCCCCACCAAAAACCCGTCCGCCAGATCCGCCGCGCGCAAATCCGCCTCGACCGCCTGCCCGCTCTCCAGCAACTCCGCGCGTAGCACGCCCGGCAACACACCGCGTTCCAGTTTCGGCGTCAGCAGCTTGCCATCACGCTCGACAAACACATTCCAGATCGCGCCTTCGGTCACAAAACCATCGGCATCAACAAATACCGGGTGCACGCCGTCCGCCAGCCCATTGACCTCGTACACCCGCCGGTCGCTGGTCTTGTGGTGCAGGCGGAAATCCTGTGGCTCGGCCTGCATCGGTACCAGCTGGCAGCGGACCGGGCCGTCCTGCGGCGCCGGCATCGGCTTGAGCTCGATCGCCAGCGCGCCCGATTGGCCGAGGTGCAGCCGGACCATCGCGGGGCTTTCCTGATGAAAGGTGATCGCCTGGATCGCGTTGCGCGCGGCGTGGCGGTCGAATTCGAACTCCAGCGCGCCGGCGCTCGCCTTCATCCGTTCGAGATGCGCTTCCAGCCGGGCGATACCGCGCGCGGGTTCAAAGGCCATGGTCTCGATCAGGTCGACCTTGTGGCCTCCTTCCGCATTGGCATCCACTTTGGCAAATCTCCCCTTGGCGAGACATTCCCGCCATTCGTCATCCCCGTTGGAGTCCGCCACTATCCCAGAGCCAAGGCCGATGGAAAGCTTTTTGTCGTCGGCGCCGAGGTGGAGGGTGCGGATCGCGACATTGAAGGCGGCGTCTCCGCCCGGATCGATCCGTCCGATCGAGCCGCAATAGATGCCGCGCGGCCCGCTACCATCGGGGGCGCGTTCGAGCTCGTCGATAATCTCCATCGCGCGGATTTTCGGGGCGCCGGTGATCGAGCCGCAGGGGAAAATCTGCCGGATCACGTCGACCGCATCGAGGCCGTCCTGCAATTGCGCGGTGACCGTCGAGGTCATCGTGTGGATGGTCGGATAGGTTTCGACCTGAAAAAGCTCCGGCACCCTGACGCTGCCCTGCGCCGCCACCCGCGACAGGTCGTTGCGCAGCAGGTCGACGATCATCAGATTTTCAGCCCGCTGTTTCGGATCGGCGAGCAATTGCGCCTGCACCCTGGCATCCGCCTGCGGGTCGGCAACCCGCGCTGCGGTCCCCTTCATCGGCTTGGCCGTGATCCGGCCGTCCTTCAGCGCGAAGAACAGTTCCGGGGAGAAGGACAGCATCCAGTTCTGCCCGTCGAACACCACCCCGCCATAGCCGGCCTGCGCCCTGCCCCGGATCGCGGCATAAAGGGCCAGCGGATGACCGGCATAGCCCGCCGCTGCGCGGAACGTGAGATTGGCCTGATAAATATCACCGGCTTTTATATAGTTTTGCACTTTTTCGAACGCCGCATCATAGGCTTCGCGCGACACCAGGGGTTTGAGCCGGCCAAGCCAGGCCCCGTCGCGATCGGGCAGGCTTCGGGCAACATCGCCTTCCGCTATCTCATTGTAATCATTAAATATTCCGAACCAGACCAGAGATGTCGGCATTTCTGTTGGAAAACGGCCCCGCAACCGCTCCTCCAGCCCCAGCCCCGCTTCGTACGAAAGATAGCCCGCAACATGCTGTCCCGCCAATCGCGCCCGCGACAGAGCCGCAAAACATGCTTCCAAATCTTCCAATTTATCAGCCCTAATGACCGCCACCGGATCCCGGTAAAGCCGCGCCGGAGCTGCGTCAGAGGCCCGCGCATCATCGAGCAGGACAAAGGGAGTTTTTCCATCGAACATTTGCCACCCCTAATTGCTTTTCACACCGTTCGTCCATAAGCATGCCGAAAGAAAAACGGGGAGATTATTAGATGCGGTTTGCGCTGGCTTGCCAGATCGGCATGGCGTTGTTGTTCTTCTTGGGAGGCCCGGCCCTTGCGGCTACTGACGATGCGGCCCCCCAACCGGCGGCTTTGGTCACCGACCAGATCCCCGCTATTCCGCTGGCAATGGTGGACCGGACCCGCCCCTATATGGAATATCGCACCGCCAGCTTTGTCGACTGGGATCCCCGAAGCAGAGCGATGCTGATCGCCACCCGCTTTGCCGAAACCCGCCAGCTGCACCGCGTCTCCGCGCCGATGGGGCAGCGCGAGCAGCTGACCTTTGCCGGCGAACCGGTGAACCGCGCGCTTTATGCGCCCGACGGCTCGTCCCTGTTGTTCGAGAAGGACAGCGGCGGGAACGAGGTCAACCAGATTTTTGCGCTCGAAAACGGCCAACCCGAAATGCTCACCGACGGCAAGAGCCGCAACAGTCTCGGCCCCTGGTCGAGCAGCGGCAAGTTGCTGGCCTTTGGCTCGAACAAGCGCACCGGGCTTTACAATGACATCTACCTGATGAACCCGGCCCATCCGGACAGCGCCCGGATGCTGGTTGCCTCGACCGGCGGCGGATGGTTTCCGATCGATTTCTCCCCCGATGACCGTTTGCTGCTGGTGTTCAACTATGTGTCGGTCACCGACAATCAGCTCTATCTGATCGACATCGCAGAGGGCAGCTCCCGCAAACTGACCGACAGCAGCAAGCCGGTCGCCTATGAAGGCCTGCAATTCGCGCCCGACGGCCGGCTCTGGGCCGCATCGGACGATGGCAGCGACGTCAAACGTCTGGGTATCGTCAATCTGGAAACCTCGCTGTTCGAACCGGTGGTCGATGAGAAGATCTGGGACATCACCGCTTTCGATATCAGCCACGACGGTCGCTGGATCGCCTTTGAGGTCAATCAGGCCGGCCGTTCCGTGCTCAAATTCTATGACATGCAAACCGGCGATATCCGGGTGGCCGATACACTGCCGGCCGGCGTGGTCAGCGGCGTCAAATTTGCGCCCTGGGGCGAACTTGGCCTGACGCTGAACAGCAACCGGACCGGCACCGATGCCTATAGCATCAATCCGGAGACTCTGGCGATCACGCGCTGGACCAGGAGCGAGACCGGCGGGCTGGACGCCGCGAACAATGTCGCACCGGAACTGGTCGAGATCGCAAGTTTCGACGGCGAGAAAATGTCCGGCTTTCTCTACCGACCCGATCCCGCCCGGCACAAGGGCAAACGGCCGCTGATCATCAACATCCACGGCGGGCCGGAAGGCCAGGCAAAGCCGCGGTTTCTGGGACGCGACAACTATCTGATCAACGAGCTGGGCATCGCGATATTCTATCCCAATGTCCGCGGGTCGACCGGCTTTGGCAAGAGGTTCGTCTCGCTCGACAATGGTCCCTGGCGGCGCGAAAATAGTGTCCTCGACATCGGCGCCTTCCTCGACCATCTGCGCAAGGACCGGCACATCAACCGCAAGCGCATTGCCGTCACCGGCGGCAGCTACGGCGGTTACATGACGCTGGCGTCGATGCTGCGCTATGGCAAAAGGTTGAAGGCCGGGCTGGAAATTGTCGGTATTTCCAGCTTTGTCACGTTTCTGGAAAATACGCAGGATTATCGGCGGGATCTGCGGCGGGTCGAATATGGCGACGAGCGCGATCCCGTACAACGCGCCAAACTGGAAGAGATCAGCCCGCTGATCCGCGCCAGCGAGATAGAAATCCCGCTGATGGTTGTCACCGGTGCCAATGATCCGCGCGTCCCGGCGAGCGAAGCCGACCAGATCGTCGCCGCGGTGCGCGCCAATGGTCGGCCCGCCTGGCATCTGCTGGCCGAAAATGAAGGCCATGGTTTCCGCAAAAAGACCAATGCCGATTATCAATTCTGGGCAAGCCTGATATTCTGGCAAAAATATCTGCTGGAGGTGAAATAGGCCGGGCGCGGTGTTTCACTTCGTTGCCGGATCGGCGACGATCGCTTATGGTCTGCAGTCATGGATAAACCCATTGACCCGGAACGATAGCAATGTCGAAACCGGTCCTGAAAATTCTTTTGCTTTACAGTCTGCTTCTGGCCATTGCCGCCTTTGCGCTGGAATGGCTGCAATATCAATATTTCAGCAAGGCCTATTCGGTTGAAATCTACGTCGTCCTGATCGCCCTGGCCTTTGCAGCGCTCGGCCTCTGGGTGGGCCACAGACTGACCGCGCAGAAACCGCGCGGGCCATTTGAACAGAATATTGCCGCGCTCAAATCGCTAGGTATATCGCATCGCGAGCTCGAAGTGCTCGAAGCATTGGCGGATGGTCAATCCAACAAGGAAATCGCCCGGACGCTGGATATATCGCCCAATACCGTCAAAACCCATATCGCGAAGCTTTACGCGAAACTGCAGGTCAACGGCCGCGTTCGGGCTATCGAGGAAGCGCGGGCCTTGCATCTGATCCGCTGATATAAAGGGGTGATTCATCCCCAATCACCCACCCGGGTGATTTCCAAACGCTGTTTCGGGTGCCATAACCGCTTCACCAGCAGAGGGAGGATCATGCAGAAAATCGCTTTAACCTACGGGATATTGTCCGGAACCATTGTCATCGCAACGCTGATCCTCGGCCTGGTGGTCAGCGACGGGGGCAGTTTCCTGTCTTCAGAGCTGTTCGGCTATCTGACCATGCTGATCGCGCTCTCCATGATATTCATCGCCGTCAAACGCTATCGCGATCAGGAACTTGGCGGGGTAATCCGGTTTCTGCCGGCCTTTGCCATGGGCCTCGCCGTCGCTGTCATTGCCGGCATCGTATATACACTGGTCTGGGAAATTTACTCGATAAGCACCGATTACGCTTTCATCGACAATTACGTGAACAGTGCGATCGAGGCTAAACGAACGGCCGGCCTGACGGCGGAACAATTGGCGCTGGAAATTGCGGCGCTGGAACAGATGCGAGCCAATTACGGGAAAATTTACATCCGCTTGCCGATGACATTTCTCGAGATATTTCCGGTGGGCTTGATCATTGCCATCCTGTCGGCTGCTGTTTTGCAGAACCCCAAAATCCTGCCGATCCGGCAATAAACGCAATCATAGGGAGAATGAAGATGAAACTGGGAGCCTTTTCTGTCAGCCTGTCGGTCAAGAAATTGGAAATTTCCAAAGCTTTTTATGAAAAGCTCGGCTTTGCCAAATTTGCCGGCGAAGAAGACCAGAAATGGCTGATTTTGAAAAACGGAGAAACACTGATAGGCCTGTTCGAGGGCATGTTCCCAAAGAATATGCTCACCTTCAATCCGGGCTGGGATCAGGATGCCCGAAATATCAATGATTTTGACGATATCCGCACCATCCAGAAATCATTGCTGGCCGCGGGATTGGAACTCGACAGCAAAGCAGAAGGCCATGAGGGTCCAGCGAGCATCACACTGACCGACCCCGATGGCAATCCGATCCTGATCGACCAGCACCGATAAGGCAGCAACCCTTAATTCCGCAAATTGGGATGGTTGCCAATACTCGCCCGCATCGCATCCAGCGCCGGTTTGCGCATCGCCGATTTCTGATAGGCATAGGCATGGCCCGGTAGCTTGGCGAGCTGACCCGCGATTCCCAGAGCCTGTTCAATAACCTTATCCGGCTCAACCAGCATATCGAGATATCCGGCCTCGACCGCGCCTTTCGGATCATAGATATAGGCCTGAATCATCGCACGGGTCTGATGCAGCGGGCTGAGACGGTCACGCGCCAGTTCGACCGCAAATACCGGCAGGGTCATGCCGGTAATCGATTCATTCGCGCCCAGTTTGAATTCGCCCGCCGCGCCTATCCGCGTATCGCAAGCCATCAGCAGGAACACGCCCATGGCAATGGCGTGGCCGGTGCAGGCTGCGACGACCGGAAGCGGCCCACCATAGAGGCGGAGTAACAATTCCGAGGCACGGTCGAGCAGACGAACAGAATCCTCGCGGGTAAAGCTGCCCATCATGCCGAGATCAAAGCCACCGGAAAAACGGCCCTCGCGGCCCGCCAAAACGATGGCCTTGGCATCGGCCTCGGCCTTGTCCAGCGCCTCGTTGAGTCCAATCATCAGATCAAAATTGATGGCATTGGCTTTGCCATCGTCCATCGTGATCAGGGCCACATCATTCTGGATATCCACGGAAATGCTCATGGTCTGTCGCTTTCAAGCCGAATTTAATTGATCGGTTAAGCCTATTGCGAAAAATGCCTAGGTCAACGGAAAAATCTTGGGAGAAAGGCTACGAAAACCGCTGGAAAGGCTTGCTAGACAGACAATCCGTAGCGGCAAACCGTTCAGGTCAGCTCCGCGATTATTTTTGTCAAACGCGCGACATCCTCCCGGTCATGATAAAGCGCAAAGCCAATCCGCAAGACATCGCCGCGGACATCGGTCACGACATTCCGCTCGGCCAGCCTGTCATGCAGCGCGGGTGCTGATTCTCCGCGAAAAGCGAGAAAGCGCGCATGCGGTCGAGCATCAAGCGGGTTGAGCAGTTCGAAATTGGGCAGCGGGTCACTCTCCAGAAACTGCGCCTGCAGGTCCACGACATGTTCTGAAATCACCGCCGTCGTCAACCCTTCGCTGCCCAGCATATTCTGTACAGCATTAAACCGGTAGAGGCCGGAAGGATCGAAAGTACTGCCGAGAAACCGCCGTCCGTCCGGCGCATAACCGACATCTCCGGGCGGCAGGGCAAGGTCGTCGAATGCGGCATACCAGCCGGTCACTACGGGCCGTTCGGCAAAACCCGGCGGCGCATGCAGGAAGCAGGCGCCTTCCCCGGTCATCGCATATTTATAGCCGCCCGCAAGGTAGAAGACCCGGTCCGCGATTGGCGACAGATCGGTCTCGATCGCCATGAATCCGTGATAGCCATCGATCACGACCCAGGGACCCTCCGGACGGGCGAGCGCGGCAAGCTGGTCCAGTGCTGAAATAATCGTGCCGGAATTGAACAGCACATGGCTGGCAAATATCAGGTCAAACTCGCCGGAGCGGGCGGCGTCGAGCAGGGCATCAGGGGCTACCGTTTCCAGGACGACCTCTCCGGATTCGGTCCAGCGCTTCATTTGCCTGCGAAAGCTGTGAAACTCGCCGTCGGTCGCCAGCACTTTCACCGGACGCACCGAAATGGCCGACACAAGCCGCACCAGAAAATCATGCGTATTCGGTGCGAAGCATAGAGTCTCGGGATCAGGTAGTTTCAATTCATCCGCAACATGGCGCTGCGCTTCGGACCAGATCGGTCCCATGATCCTGTCCCACTTGTGGTCCGCCAGCGTTGCCGCATCTTCCCATGCCGCAAGGTGGCCGGCATGGCTCGCATCGGGCCAGAGATGATGGCTGTGGGCGGCAAAATGAAGACGCTGCGGATTTGCCGCTAGAGATTTGGAAAACAGATGCTTCCAGCTCATAACTGGGTTCGCAGCGACCAAAGTTCGGGGAACGCCCGCTTGGGCACCGTGCTTTGCAGATAGGAAACGCCCGCGGTTCCCCCAGTGCCCATTTTCCCGCCGATAATCCGTTCTACGGTCAGCACATGCTTGTGCCGCCAGGTCGCCATCGCATCATCAAGATCGACCAGTTTTTCCGCCAGCTGATAGAGCGCCCAATATTTTTCGGGATTGCGATAGACTACGAGAAACGCATTCTCGACAGCTTCGCTGGGGCTGTGGGATGTCTCGAAATCACGACTCAGAATATTGCCGGGAATATAGAAACCGGCTCTCGCCAGGGCAGCGATCGCATCGTCCCAGATGCTGGGTTCCGAGAGCGCCACCTGCATGGCTGCCTGTGCGTCGGGTCGATCATCCTGATATTTCAAAAAGCCCTTGTCCTTGAGGCCCAGCAGATATTCCACCGTGCGAAACTGGTCGGACTGGAACCCGGAACTGGGGCCGAGCACATTGCGGAAACGCGAATAATCGCTGGGGGTCATGGTCGAGAGCACGTCCCAGCTCAGCGTCATCACCGCCTGAATCCGGCTTACCCGGGCGAGCGCCTTGTAGGCCGGCACCAGGGCGTCTTTTTGAATCTGCCGTTTGGCCAGACGCAATTCCCGGATGATCTGCTTGAGCCAGAGTTCCTTGGTCTGGTGGATGATGATGAACAGCATTTCGTCATCTTCGGCGGATTGCGGGTGCTGCGCATCGAGCAACGTGTCGAGCGCCAGGTAGCGCGCATAAGTCATCGGGGATTTTTCGGTCATGCCAGACAGTAACGCCGCGTCATCCGAATGGAAAGAGAGCCTGTGTAGAAGCGTGACGGTTTCTTCGGTCCAATAGGCAACCATCAGGTATCAACGGCTTGCGCCAATGCACGGGGGCCGGCGAGTACGATCAATATCCGTTGCGATGGATGATCGCTATTATGTCTTCCGGGCCTTTTCGTGAAGATAATCGCGCAACACCACGGCCTGGTTATGCTCTTCGTCCTTGGCTCCGTACAGCAAGGTCACATTGCCTTTGCGCAGCCACTCCAGACATCGCTCGACCGCATCCGGATTTTTATCGAGTTCGGTGCGGTAACGTTTGCGGAACTCGTCCCATTTTTCTGGATCATGGCTGAACCATTTGCGCAATTCGTTACTCGGAGCGACTTCCTTGACCCACTCGTCGAGGTCGATATCTTTTTTTGCGACGCCGCGCGGCCACAGGCGATCAACCAGCAGACGGGCCCCTCTGCTTTTTGCGTCCTTGTCGTAAACGCGCACGATCGAGATGTCGTTCCTGTCAGTCATGCCTTGGCGTCCTCACCAATCCCTGGCGGCGTATTGACCGAATAGGCAATGGCACAGGCCGCGTTTGAGAAACGAATGAGTGACATAACCCTGCTCTTTTGAACCCATGTTTGCACCGCTCGCCTCACCCGCTGATAAACACCCTTCGAAACTGAGCCAGTCAGACGCGCCCAACCGCACGGGTGCAGACGAGCCGGTCACCGCATCCTACTGCAAAGACAGCAAGGACAGAAGAATATTTCCTGTTTCCCGATGGTTTCGTTAAAAATCACCATGTCCTGCGAGATAAACCCGCTCCACAGATGAAAGCTGTCCGCAAGGCGGCCCTGGATATCTGAAACGCGTTCAAGCGGTCACTGCATTTAATACTGTAGAGTCTATTGGGTCATCCGGGCCGGATATCGCAGCTATTTGCCGCCACCTGAATGCGTCATACCGTCTGCAGACGACCATAAGCATACGAAAACACGCGCTATTTCGCGTAGCATAAGTTATCACTATAAAAGGGAGAACTCTCTGGAGGCCCGAGCCGGAATCGAACCGGCGTACACGGATTTGCAATCCGCTGCGTCACCACTCCGCCATCGGGCCGGAGAGAGGGCGCGAATTGCTTCGCTTTACGGGGAAAGTCAACCCAAAGTTGCGTCCTCCATTTGTGGCCTCATTTTATCCCTCGCCGATTGTGCGAAATGGCCCGATTGTCGCGCAAAAGACGCAGTCGGCACAAATTCGCCGGATTCCATCTTGGCGCGGGTGCCAAGCCCCGCTAGAAGCGACGGAATCTCCTGCATAGTGTATTGCGTTAATAATACAGGCATGGCATGGGCGAAATATTATTCATTGGGAGAATCGACTCTTGGGGCAGGAAAATTTCAAGAAGATGCGCAAGGCCATGGTCGTCAGCCAGTTGCGCACAACCGAGGTCAGCGATCCGCGTGTCATCGCAGCAATGAGCCATATTGCCCGCGAAGATTTTGTGCCGGCCGCCCAGCGCAGTATCGCTTATGCCGACCGCGGCGTACAGATCGGCGAAGGCCGGGCCTTAAATCCCCCGCTCACCATTGGACGACTGCTGAATGTCGCGCAGCTGACAAAGGATGATAACGTCCTGCTGATCGGCGCGGCTACAGGCTATACAGCTGCTGTTCTGGCACAGCTTGCCGGTTCTGTGACGGCCGTTGAACAGAATGCCAAGCTGGCAGCCGTAGCGAAGAAGAATCTGGCTGGCATTGCCGGCGTCGCAATCGAAACGGGCGATCATGCAGCAGGCCGGGTCCAATCGGCCCCTTATTCGGTGATCGTTATTGATGGACGGGTAGATGAAATTCCCCGGGCCCTGGTCGATCAACTCGCGCCGGACGGACGAATTGTAGCCGTCATCATGCATGATGGCGTGTCCCGCCTCGCGCTCGGCCACAAAGCAGGAGATCATATCGGCTTTCAATATTTTGCCGATGGCGACGGCTTTCCTCTGCCCGGGTTTGAAAAAGCAAAGAGCTTCAGTTTTTAGGGCGTTCGGGAGAGTAGTGAAATGAACAGACGCCGCCTCTTCCTCGGAACGGCTATCCTGGCGATGCTGTCTGCACCCGTCCACGCCGACACGCTGCGCGATGCCTTGGTCTCGGCTTATCAGACCAATCCGACTCTCTCCGGCGCGCGTGCTGCCCAGCGGGCGACCGACGAAACCGTTGCTATTGCCAAAGCCGATGGCCGCCCGAGCGCCACCAGTGATTTCGGCTTTCAGGAAAATTTCCTGCGCAGCGCCAATAGTTTCACAGCGCCGCTGCGCCAGTCCACGGCGGGCGGTTCGATCGATGTTCCAATCTATTCTGGCGGCGCGGTAAAAAATGCGGTGCGCGCTGCGAAGACCAGAGTGGAGGCCGGACAGATGGACCTGCGCGCGACCGAGGCGAGTCTTTTCAGCAATGTCGTGGCCACCTATATGGACGTTATCCGCGATTCGGCGATAGTCGAGTTGAATCGGGCCAATGTCGGTGTTCTCACGGTCAATCTGGAAGCGACAAGCGACCGGTTCGAAATTGGCGATCTGACCAGGACCGACGTGGCGCAATCGGAGGCCCGGCTGGAAACGGCAACGAGCGATCTGGAAACGGCGCGCGCTCGACTGATCGCCAGCAAAGAAAATTACATCGCGCTTGTCGGTCATGAACCCGGCGATCTGGAGCCACCCCCGCCCTTGCCAAACTTGCCCGAAACACCGGATCAGGCGGTTGATCTGGCACTGATGTACAATCCTGACTTACTCGCCGCTAAGGAACGCAGCGACGCCGCCGAATTTGACATAAAAACGGCGCGGGCCGGCAACAAACCACGGGTATCGACTTATGCCCAGGGGCGCTATTTGAATTTTCACGGCACGCTTGGCGGGAATATCCCCGGCGTAGCTTTCATTCAGGAACAATCAACCGCCGAAGTCGGCATTCGGGCGACCATGCCGATTTACCAGGGTGGCCGTCCGGCCGCGCAAATTCGTCAGGCACAGGCACTTTCCGGCCAGGCCTACGAGCAGCAGATTGCGGTGGAGCGCGATGTGATCTCCCAGACCCGCGCAGCCTATTCGAGCTGGCGCGCGTCGGAACGGGTGATCCAGTCTTCGGAGCGGGCCGTGGCCGCTGCAGCTCTGTCGCTGGAGGGTGTGCGGGCGGAAAATTCCGTTGGCAACCGGACCATATTGGATATTTTGAACGCCGAACAGGAATTGCTGAACGCGCAGGTGCAGTTGGTGACCGCGCGCCGCGGTGCCTATGTCGCGGGTTTTTCTCTGCTCGCCGCGATGGGCCGGGCGGAAGCGCGCGATCTCGGCCTGGAAGGCGGTCCGCTATATGATCCGGAGGTTAATTACGAACGGATCGACGATATGTTCTATGACTATCAGAGTGACCCCAATCCGGAACCGCAAGCAACCAGAACCGTTGACACCCTGCCACAAAAAGCGGAGATAGAGCCGTTGCCCGAGACACCGTCACGCCAATAGACAGGATGGCGTCGATCGGTTCCGGCAAAAGAACACAAGTTTTGGGGAATTCGCAGATGGCAGAGCAGAACAGGGAATCGTCGATGGAGGAAATCCTCTCGTCGATTAAGCGCATCATCGCCGAAGACAAGGTGGTCGATGAGGATATCCCCCAACAACGCCGAAAAACCTCGATGAAACCGGCCCTGCAAGCCGTCCCCGACACAAAGCCGGCGGACAGGAATGACGATGTGCTCGAACTGACCGACGAATTGCCGGAACCAGGCAATCAATCCGCTCAGGGCGTGTTCGGAGACCGGCGCAAGGAAGAACGGCTGATTGACGACAACAAGCTCGATAGCATGCGCAAATCGCTCTCGGCGCTGGTCGAAAAGGAAGCGACGGAGCGCCACCCGCCGCAGCATCAGCCCGGCGGAACATCACTGGAAGATCTGACCCGTGAATTGATGCGGCCGATCATCAAACAATGGCTGGATGAGAATCTGCCCGCCCTCGTCGAAGAACTGGTGGCCCGGGAAATCCAGCGACTGAGCAACAAATGAGCCTGCGGAGCTAATCCCAATTGCCTTGTCGGACAGCCGTGCTAAACCACTGACATGACAAAATACTTCAAAATACTCACCACCGCTCTGCTTCTGACCGGAACGGCTCTTCCCACCCTCGCGTCGGCAAGGCCGATGACGGTAGAGGACCTCGCCACATTGAAGCGGATGGGGTCGGTTGCCGTTTCCCCGGATGAGAAGTGGGCGGTTTACGATATCACCGAAACCGAACCGGAAAGCTACGAGCGGTCGAGCGCGCTTTATCTTCTGGACCTCGATACCACCAACGCCGTTCCTACCCGCATCGCCGACCAAGCGGGCAAGAGCGAACACAGCCCGGCTTATGCACCGGACGGCAGCCTCTATTATCTCAGCGATGCAAGCGGCTCCGAACAGCTTTGGCATGCGGATATTGCATCGGGCAAGGTTGGACAGCCGGTTCAGGCAAGTGAATTGAAGGCCGATATTGCCGGTTTCAAGCTTTCTCCCAGCGGGGACAAAATTGCCGTATGGGGGGACATTGCAAAAGATTGCCCGACCTTTGGCTGTGATGACGAAGGAAATCGGGCCGAACCCGGACCGGGGACAGGCCGCGTATATGACGAACTGTTCGTCCGCCACTGGTCCAGCTGGGAAACGCCCGGCAATTACAGCCGGATATTTGCGTTTGACCTGAAAGACGGAAAAGTCGCGGGGGAAGGCACGGCGCTGGACGGGGATATTGTCGGTGACAGTCCATCCAAACCATTTGGCGGTGGCGAGGAAATTGCCTGGGTGCCGGGAGAGGACGGAGTCTTTTTCACGCTCAGAATTGCTGATCGGAACGAACCCAAGTCGACCAATCTCGATATTTACGGTACTACGGTCGATGGCGAGAAGATCGTCAACTTTACCGGGGGAAACAAGGCAACAGACACATTGCCGGCCTTTTCGTCGGATGGAGAATGGCTGGCCTGGGCGGCGATGGAACGCCCGGGATACGAATCCGATCGCCTGGTTGTGAAACTCCGCAAGCAGGGCAGCGACGAAAATGAGGCAATCGCGTTGACCGAGGGGTGGGACCGCTCGGTCGGCTCAATCGTCTGGTCACCCGATGACAAAAGCCTCATCGTCACCGCCCAGGAGGTGCTCGATCATCCGGCGTTCGAGATCGACATTGAAACAGGCAAGGTCACGCGTCTCACCGCCGGCGGCAATGTCGGCGCGACCATCCCCCTGCGGGACGGCTCCCTCGTTTACACGATGAACAGCCTGCAGGCGCCGACCGATCTATATCGCCGCGCAGCGGATGGGACGGTCAGGCAGCTGACCAATATCAACGGTCGCGAACTGGCCGAGATCGACAGGGTCGATATCCAGCGGTTTGATTTTGCCGGCGCCGACGGCGAACAGGTCTGGGGTCAGATCATCAAACCGGAAAGTGCAACCGGCAAACTGCCGATGGCGTTTCTCGTCCATGGCGGACCGCAGGGGAGTTTCGGGAACAGCTGGTCGACCCGCTGGAACCCCAAGGTGATGGCGGCCCAGGGTTATGCAGCGGTTACGATCGATTTCCACGGTTCTGCCGGTTACGGACAAAAATTTACCGACAGCATCAATCAGGACTGGGGTGGCAAGCCATTGGAAGACCTGAAGATGGGCTATGTAGCGGCGCTGAAAACCGATCCGCAAATCGACGGCGAGCGTTCCTGTGCGCTGGGCGGGTCCTACGGTGGTTACATGATGAACTGGATTGCAGGAAACTGGCCGGACCGGTTCGACTGTCTCATCAACCATGCCGGGATTTTTGACCTGCGCAGCTTTGCGTTCAGTACCGAAGAACTGTGGTTCGATCAGTGGGACCACGGTGGCCCCTGGTGGAAACGGGCGGATCCGGAAAGATGGAACCCGATCAACTATATTGACAACTGGAAAACCCCGACCCTGTTCATCCACGGGGAGAAGGATTTCCGCATTCCCTATACTCAGAGCATCATGCCCTTCACCTATACACAGGAACAAAATATTCCATCCAAATTGCTGATTTACCCGGACGAGAACCACTGGGTGCTCAAGGGCAAGAACAGCGTGCAATGGTATCGGACGGTGTTTGACTGGATGGAGAAGTGGACGGCGGCTGGCGGTGGGGACGGCGAAGGCCAATGACCTATTTCCCGACCGAAGAGCGCGATGGAACAGTCATTGTCACACTGACCCGTGCAGAACGCAACACGCTGCATATAGAACTGCTTGATGAGGGAATCGCAGCCCTGCAAATATTGGCCGACAATCCGCCCGCGCGCGGCATCGTTCTGACCGGCGCTGGCAAGCATTTTACCTGTGGTATGGATACGAAGATTGCAGCCACTCTGGACAAGGCCGGCCAGAAACAGGCGGCAGCGGCCATCGATGCCTTTGCGGCAGCGCTGCACCGCCTGCCCTGCGCTTTGGTGGTTGCGCTCAACGGCAACACCATTGGCGCGGGCGGAATCATGGCGCTGGCAGCCGACTGGATTGTCGCCGCGCAAGGCGACTACAAGATCGGATTGCCGGAAGCCAAAGCTGGCCTGCCCTTCCCACCCGTGCCGCAAGCGATCCTTGATCACTGGCTCGATCCGGTCTGGCGGCGGCGGCTCGCTCTGTCCTCGCAGTTGCTGACACCCGTAGAAGCTTTGAGCGCCGGACTCGCAGACGAACTTTGCCCCTCCGATCAGTTGCTCGATCAGGCCGTGGCCCGCGCGCAGGAATTGGCGGCACAGCCGGGGTTCAAGGCCTGCAAACGGCAGTTACGCGCCAAGGCCAATGCCGAGATTGATGCGATACTGGGCTAGCGTAACGGAACAACCCAAAATATTGCTGCTTTTCCGTTCGTCCTGAGCTTGTCGAAGGGCGCCTCGCGTCGGCAGGCGTGGTTCGACAGGCTCACCACTAACGGACTACCGGCGCATGACGAACGGATAATTGCCTGTTGTTTACGGGGAAAAGCAATGCCAAAGGCTCAGCATGACCTTAGACAAAAATTTCGACCCCGCCGCGATCGAAGCGCGCTGGTATGAGCATTGGGAATCCAGCGGCCTGTTCCGACCGAAACGCGATGACCGGGAACCGTTCACCATCGTCAATCCGCCACCCAATGTCACCGGCAGTCTGCATATCGGTCATGCGCTGGACAATACGCTGCAGGACATCATCATCCGCCACGAGCGGATGAAGGGCAAGGATGCGCTGTGGGTCGTCGGCATGGATCATGCGGGCATCGCCACCCAGATGGTGGTCGAGCGGCAGCTGAACGAGCGCCAGCAAAAGCGTACCGATTTCACCCGCGAGGAATTTGTTGCAAAAGTCTGGGAATGGAAAGAGGAAAGCGGCGGCACGATCACCAAGCAGTTGCGTCGGCTTGGCTGTTCGATGGACTGGTCCAACGAACGCTTCACCATGGACGAGGGCATGAACGAAGCCGTGCTCAAGGTGTTCGTCGATCTCTACAATGAGGGGCTGATCTATCGCGACAAAAGGCTGGTAAACTGGGACCCGGCGCTGAAGACCGCGATTTCCGATCTGGAGGTCGAGACGGTCGATACCAAGGGCTATTTCTGGCATTTCAAATATCCGCTCGCCGATGGCGTAACGCTGGATGACGGGAAGGACTATATCGAGGTCGCAACGACCCGGCCGGAAACGATGCTGGCCGATATGGCGGTTGCGGTCCATCCGTCGGACGAGCGTTACGCGAGCGTCGTAGGCAAGAACGTTCTCCTGCCGATTACCGGACGGCGCGTGCCGATTGTTGCCGACGATCATGCCGACCCGGAACTCGGTTCGGGTGCAGTGAAGATCACGCCCGGTCATGATTTCAACGATTTCGAGGTCGGCAAGCGCGCCGGCTTTGCGGCTGGCGAAATGCTCAATATGCTCGATGGCGAGGCCAATGTCTGTCAGACGGCGGACGGGCTGGTGCCGGAAGAATTTATCGGGCTGCACCGGTTCAAACGCGATGGCATCAGTGGCGCCCGCGAACTGGTTGTCCAGCGGCTGAAGGAACTGGGCTTTCTGATTCCGCATATTTCCAAGAACAAGGACGGCGAAGAGGTCGAGCATGATGCGGAACCGCGTACCATCGCCACACCCTTTGGCGATCGCGGCGGCGTGGTGATTGAACCTTGGCTGACCGATCAATGGTATGTTGATGCGGAGACGCTGGCTCAGCCGGCGATTGAGGCGGTGCGTGACGGCAGTATCGAGATTGTGCCCAAGAGCTGGGAGAAGACCTGGTTCAACTGGATGGAGAATATCCAGCCCTGGTGTGTCTCGCGGCAGCTATGGTGGGGTCACCGGATCCCGGCCTGGTTTGGGCCAACCGTCGAAGAAGTTGATGGCGCAAGGCAATTCATTTATTTTAATGACGTTTTGTTCAACGCAAATAAAAACAGAACTCGTGATGAGCAGATTTTTGTAGCTTCGACCGAAAATGACGCTGTTTTGGCTGCAAAGGAGTTTTACAAATCTGACAAGCTACCAAATCCTGAGATTGTGTTTAAGGAAACGCGAGAAGAAGCGGCTCAATTTGCACGTGAAAAAGGTGGTGGGCAAATCATCGCGCTGTTCCGCGATCCCGACGTTCTCGACACATGGTTCTCCTCCGCGCTCTGGCCTTTCGCTACGCTCGGCTGGCCACAAGACCTTGAACTAAACTCCGTTCGTCCTGAGCTTGTCGAAGGACAGGCGTCGATCAGCAAAGGTGCTTCGACAGGCTCAGCACGAACGGATGTTGGCAAGCCCAAACCCGGCTCCGACCTCGAACGCCATTATCCCAACGACCTGCTGATCTCCGGCTTCGATATCCTGTTTTTCTGGGATGCGCGGATGGCGATGCAGGGAATCCACTTCATGAAGGACGTGCCGTGGAAGCGGCTCTATCTCCACGGGCTCGTGCGCGCCGAAGACGGCTCGAAAATGTCCAAGTCCAAGGGCAATGTGGTCGACCCGTTGGGCCTGATTGACCAATATGGCGCCGACGCGCTGCGCTTCTTCATGGCGGCGATGGAAAGCCAGGGCCGCGACATCAAGATGGACGACAAGCGGGTCGAGGGCTATCGCAATTTTGCCACCAAGCTCTGGAATGCCTCACGCTTCTGCGAGGCCAATGGCATTGGCGCGAGCAAGACGCTCGCCGCACCCGAAGCGGCCCTGCCGGTTAACCGCTGGATCATTTCGGAAGTGGTCGAGACCCAGCAGGCGCTCGACAAGGCGCTGACCGACCTGCGCTTCGATGCTGCGGCGAACACCATCTATCATTTCACCTGGGACCGGTTCTGCGACTGGTATCTGGAGTTGATCAAGCCGGTACTGTCGCAAGATGCCGTTCGTCCTGAGCCTGTCGAAGGACAGGATGAGAGCGCAAATCGTACTTCGACAAGCTCAGCACGAACGGAGATTGACGAAACCCGGATCGTTGCCGGTTGGGTGCTCGACCAGATCATCGTCATGCTCCACCCGTTCATGCCGTTTATTACCGAAGAATTGTGGCATGCGATGGGTGAAAGAGAATATGATCTGATTGTTGCCAGATGGCCGGAACCGAAAGTCGAAATCGATGCACAGGCCAAAGCGGAAGTCGACTGGCTGATCAAATTGATATCCGAAGTCCGCTCGGCAAAAGTGGAGCTCAATATCGCGCCCGGCACCAAGATGTCCGTCCATGTCCGCGAGGGTGACGAAGGACTGTCCGATAGGATTGCGCGCCACAGCGCTGCACTTGACCGGGTTGGGCGGCTGGAATCCGTATCCTTCGATGCAGCTCCCGACGGCCCATCGGCACAGATTGTCGTCGACGGAGCGACCTATGTTCTGCCTTTGGCGGACGCGATCGACATTGATGCGGAAAAAGCCCGGCTGAACAAGGCGCTGGAGGCGTCGCAGAAGGAAGCCAAATCGCTCTCTGGACGTCTTGGCAACCCGAATTTTGTGGAAAAGGCCAAGCCCGAAGCGGTCGAAAAGGCGCGTGTCGATCTGGCGGAGAAAGAAGCGGAAGCCGGACGGCTGCAGGCGGCTATCGACCGGCTGGGATGAGCGGGCTTCGGCGCAGGCAGGAGTCCATCTCCAGCATGTTGGAACTTGGAAATATCTGGAGATGGCCCTCCGCCTTCCCGGGGACACTGACTTGCGGCAGTTCTCTTAACTATCGTCGCCGCGCCGCATCTTTTCCGCGCCGACACGCATTTTCTTGGCACCTTCGCGCATTTTTGCTGCACCGCGCCGCATTTTGGGCGCGCTTTTCAGCAGTTGCTGTGCGGTGATTTTGTCGTCTCTCCGCTCATTCTGCCGCGCAGCTTCCCGTTCGCGGAATGCGGCGTCGCGTTCCAGTCGGTCGGCATAAGCCTCCATCTCATCAGCCCCGCGCAGCATCTCGTCTGCACCCTCTTGCATGCCAATCGCAGCTTCGGCCATACTGGCCTTCACCTGGGCCTTGATATCCCGGGCAAGCGTTTCACTCCATTCTCCACCACGTTGATGCTTAACATCATGCGCATGACCTGCCATTGCTGGCAATAGCAGTGCAGCGGCAAAAGCCGATCCCGTTACAATCGGGAGATAAAGCTTATTAACCATCGGATTCTCCATCTTCGTCTACCACGCCCAATGCGCGGCCTGTTGACTACGGATGTAATCGATAATCAGGGATTTGATACCGGCCATCGATCAACAATCAATGGAAATGGACAAACGGCAAGACTCGAAATTACCGGCCCTGGGCCCTCCAGCGTTTGATAACGCGCTGGATGATTTCGTCCTCACCGCCATGTTCGCGCCAGAGGTCCGAGAATACCGGATCTTCCGAAGCCGGCCGGCGTTCTTCGGCCAGCGTATCCAGCGATACGCGGATCGGAATTGCCACACCCTCGCCGCAGCAGATCACCTCACGATTGCGCAAGGCGGGAATCGAGTCGAGAAATCCGCGCGCGCCTTCCGGCATCGCGGCCTTCACAAAGGCCTGATCCCGGTCATTGTTGAGCCGCATCGACAGGATCGTACCGCATTGCGAGAGCACCCCTTCGGCCAGATCGGATGGCCGTTGGGTGATCAGGCCCAGTGAAATGCCATATTTCCGGCCTTCCTTGGCGATCCGGCTGAGAATATCACGAACGCTGCTTTCCTCGGCGACATCATCATTGGGGATATAGCGATGCGCTTCCTCGCAGACCAGGAGCATGGGTCGCTGGGCTTCGTTGCGGGCCCAGATCGCATAGTCGAACACCAGACGACTGAGCACGGATACCACGGTGGGCGTGATTTCGGAGGGCATGGCGGAGACATCGATAATCGAAATTGGCTTGCCCTCGGACGGCAGTCTGAAAATCTTCCCCAGAAATGCTGCCATTGTGTCACCCACAAGCATGCCGGAAAACATGAAACTGTAACGCGGATCGGCCTTGATTTCGTCGATCTTGGTCTTGAGCCGCTGATAGGGCGCGCTGTTGGTCGATTTGTCGAGCTTGCCCATTTCAGTCTGCAGGATTGTTGTCAGATCGGACAGCAAATAGGGCACCGGTGAATCCACGGTCAACTTCGCGACATTCGCGGAAGCTTGGCTTTTGGCTTTTGCAGCAAGCAGGCATTTGGCGAGAATGTCGCAGTCCATCTGCTTGGCATCGCCTCTCGACTGAACAAATACTTCGCAATGCTCCCGGAAATTCATCAGCCAATACGGCAGGTTAAGATTGTTCACGTCGAACAATTTGCCGTTCTCCTCGAAGGCGGCAGAATATTCTCCGTGCGGGTCGATCATGATGATATGGCCTTCGGGGGCCAGATCACAGATTTTGTGAAGAATAAGCGCTGCGGAAGTCGATTTGCCGGTACCGGTTGACCCCAGAAGCGCGAAATGCTTTCCGAGCAAGGCATCGACGTAAAGTGCGCCGCGGATATCATCCGTAGGATAGACCGTGCCGATTTCGACATTGGCGCGGCCATCCGATGCATAAACCTGCTTCAGATCCGCTGTCGTCACAGCATAGACGACCGAAGCCGGTGTTGGATAACGGGTTACACCGCGGCGGAAATTGTAGATATGACCGGTCAACTGCTCTTCGTCGCCCTCACCCAGAAAGTCGATCTCGGCGATCATCAATCCCGCTTGCCCCTCATAGAGTCTCTGGGTCCGGATATTGGCCAGCAACCAGGTCTGGCCAACACGAATTTTGACCTGACTGCCCACTTGACCAGCCATTTTGACCGTCGGATCGGGATGTTCGAGCAATTTCGTGAGAACCGCGCTATCCAGAACAATTTTGGAACCCGAGCCGGCAATTTCGATGACTTCGCCAATTTTATGGCCTTCGCTGCGCTTCGAAGCGGCGCCGCGGTTTGCGCGGTCCGCTGTTTCGTCTTCAGAAACCGGGAGCGGCCTTGCGGCGGGGAAGTGATGGGAACCCATATCGGACATAGCCGTTTTTCCTGTTTTGCTGATCTGAAAACCGGATTAGCGGGTTATGATTAAGGAAGATTTACCGGGCTTATATAAAGGAAAGTCTGCTAAGCTTGGCGTGGAACAATCATCATATCTTGCGGAACAGATATCCGGCAGACCATCCCAGGAAAACCGAGATTAACACAGCAATCAGACCATAGAGAAAGCCATATTCCTGGGAAAGATTGGTGATGAAACGCCCCATTCCAATTTTTTCAATGGTAACTTCCTTGACTTCTGCCGCTTCCACCCGACCGTCAAGAATGAGAAATGTCTCGGCTGTATAATCCCCAACCGGTACGCTGGCCGGGAGGTTGATGCGCGCCTGATACAACACGCTATTGGTGATCTTGACGCTATTGGGCAGATTCTTGAACAGTTCTCCACGGGAATTCAGGTCCACGAGTCCCTCGACGAAGCGATCCAGCTCGCGACTGTCAATCGCGCCAGCGGGAGAAAGCTGCAAATGATTCAGCCCCAGTTCGTAGATATCTGCCGTCTTGTTATCGACAATCTCTTCAATCGGCTTGGACGAAGCAACGGCGTAGAAGCCGGGAGCCGAGCGGAATTCGCTGCTCGCGGCATTGATCCAGATTCCCGCTATCTGCTGCTTCTCGCGAACGACGATCGATTCAACCGGCCCTTTGAGGACGACCACAATATCCGCTTGATCGGTATTGCGGGTCCCGGGCGGATAGGTGATGGCGCCAAAAAGCAGCAATTGTGCGCCGTTGAAGTCACCCCGGATGCTGATGCGATCCTGCGATACCTCGGGAACCAGAACCGGGGTATTTGCCGCGGTCAGCATGGCGATTCCGAACAGCGCGAGCGCGCGGGCCAAAAGGAAGCGAAGCGGCCTCACAGGAGCTGCACCGTGTAGATCTCGTCCGGCTGGAATCCCAACCCCAGTGCCATGCGCAACGCGACGATCAATACCATGGTTGCCAAACTCAGCCGCAGATATTCGGGTCGCATCCGTTGCGCGAATTTTGCGCCCAGCTGTGCGCCGGTCACACTGCCCAGCAGCAGCAGCGAGGCGAGAACAATATCGACCGCACGCGTGGTCATGCTGTGCATCATCGTCGAAGCAATGGTGACGAACAGAATTTGAAACAGAGAGGTTCCAACCACCACCTGTGCACCCATTCCGAGCAAATAGAGCATGGCTGGCACCATGATAAAGCCGCCACCGACGCCCAGCAACATGGTCAATATGCCGGTGAGCAGGCCAAGCACAAAAGGAGCGATGGGCGAAATATAGAGACCGGACCGGTAAAAGCGCCACCGGAATGGCAGGTTGGCAACCAGCGGGTGATGGCGTCGCTTTCTTGCCGGCAGCGGCTTGCCGGCACGCAGCGCCCTGACGCTTTGCAAGGACTCCTTGAACATCAAACCGCCGATGCTCGACAGCATCAGGACGTACAGAACGTTGATGACGGTATCTATCTGGCCCCACCGTTGCAGAATCTGGAAAAGCCCGGTTCCGATCAGCGTCCCGAATATACCGCCGACCACCAATATCGCGCCCATCCGGAAATCGACTCCTTTTCGCCTCATATGGGCCGCGACGCCCGAAATACTGGCACCGGTGACCTGGGTGGATGCAGAAGCGGCGGCGACTGTCGGCGGGATACCGTAAAAAATAAGCAACGGTGTGGTCAGGAAACCGCCACCGACACCAAACATACCGGACAAAATTCCCACCAGTCCGCCGAGAAGGACGATGACAAAAGCATTGACCGAAAGATTGGCGATAGGGAGGTATATGTCCATATTGTCATTGGACTAATCTCTTTTTGTTGCGGGATAAAGGGCGTTGCTATGTGGAAGGTTAGAAAACAATCCGATTGCCGAATAGAAACGGAACTCAGCCCGCCTAGAAGCCTGTTGCAACGGTTACGGCCAGGCCGCTTCCGGGTCGGGCATTGCCGGCAATCCGAACCCGCCAGTCGACAGCGATGCGCGCCGATCTGGTTCCAAGAGGAATTCTGAAATCGGCACGCGGCCCGACATCCAGGCGGGTGACACCGCGTTGGCCACCGGTCCAGACTCCTGCCCCCAGAGACATTTTCTTTCGATCGGATTCTGCGACCGGGCGCTGCAAGGTTGCAGATCCATCGAAAAAATAGGTTTTGTCATCGCCCAAAACATATCCTGCCTGAGCGTAAGTCTCGAACATTATCCGTTCGACGATGGGCTCCGGTCCCGTTCCGCCCGCCGCATAAAAAGCGGCTCCGCGACCACCGCCCGACTCTGCATCGAACCTTTGTTCGGCATGGATCGAGACTGGCAAGTTCTGCACCGGATGGACCCGCACACCCAAGGCGATCTCCTCTTGCGCCAATGGCGCCAGGGCGGCGGTGAGCCGACCATAGACCGCCAGTTCAGGTTTGGCTGATATTGGATATGACAGGATAGCCCCGATCTGGCTGCCGCCATATTGGCCATTTGATATGATGGCTCCTCCCCCACGCCGCGCCGAACTTATGGTCTGGGGAGTTTGCCTGGCAAAAGCCCAGAAATAGCCGCCAAATCCTTTTCCACGTTGCCTAGCGGCCCTATTTTGTAACGAGAGCGTGTTGCATTCGATTCCCTGAGAAAGGCTACCGGCTCGCTCGGGTTCCGCAGCGGGTAGAAGCCTGTAAGCAACGAGTTCCGGCTGCCTCATTGGCAGCAAAAACCCGCGCGGTGCTACGGGCAAGTCGACGGCCGTGGGATC
>JBLWTQ010000010.1:0-149488 GCA_048270065.1 Parasphingorhabdus sp.
GATGATGTCGAGATAGGCGAGGCCCGGCTTGACCATGACGCTGTCGGCGCCCTCGGCAATATCGAACGCGATCTCGCGGATTGCTTCATCGCTGTTGGCCGGGTCCATCTGATAGGTTTTCTTGTCGCCCTTCAGCAGCCCACCCGAACCCACGGCATCGCGGAACGGGCCGTAAAAGGCGCTGGCATATTTGGCGGCATAGGCCATGATCTGCACATTGTGATGATGCGCGAGTTCCAGCACGTCGCGGATCGCACCGACCCGACCGTCCATCATGTCGGACGGCGCGATGATATCGGCACCGGCATTGGCCTGATTGAGCGCCTGTTTGGTCAGGATATCGAGCGTGCGGTCATTTTCGACATAGCCCCGGTCATCGACCAGCCCGTCCTGGCCATGGCTGGTGTAGGGATCAAGTGCGACATCGGTCAGTATCCCGATGTCGTCGCCCAGCGCGTCCTTCACCGCTTTGGTGGCGCGACAGATCAGATTGTCGGGATTGAGCGACTCTCTTCCGTCATCGCTGCGTTTTTCTGCCGGCGTATTGGGAAACAGAGCCAGGCAGGGAATGCCCAGGTCGCGCGCTTCCCGTGCCCGTTCGACAATGCCGTCGACCGACCAGCGCGAAACGCCGGGCAGAGCCGCGATCGGCTCTTCGACAGCTTCGCCATCGGTAATGAACAGCGGCCAGATCAGATCGGATGGCGACAGCCGCGTCTCCCGGACCATTGCCCGGCTCCAGCCATAGGTGCGCGTGCGGCGCAATCGGCTGTGCGGGAAAGAGGCTTGCTGTGACATGGATAACGCTTAGCCGAGCAGACTGCGCCGCTCAACTCTTCTGTGAAACTGTTTGGAGTGACCCTAGCTTTGGAGCGGCTTGTTGAGCCGGTTGATCTCGCGTTCAGGCTCTACCTGTACCGACACGCTCTTCAACTCGCCCAAGGCTGCGCCCGGCGCGACATTCTTCAGTTTTTGCAGCTCGCCCTTGAAGCGGCGCAGTTCCCGTCCGCCGAGTTGTGCGCGTTCGACAAATTTTACTGACCGGGGGTTGATCGCCCGTCCGCCGCGATAGAGCTCGTAATGCAGATGGGGTCCGGTCGAGAGCCCGGTGGATCCGATATAGCCGATGATCTGCCCCTTGCGGACGCGTCGTCCGTTGCGCACCGCGATCCGGCTCATATGGGCGTAACCCGAAGCCAGTCCGCCACCATGCTGCAGCTTGACATAATTGCCGAAGCCGCCCTTGCGTCCGGAGTAGATCACTTTGCCATCGGTGACCGCATAGATCGGGCGGCCATAGCCACCACCGAAATCCAGCCCGCTGTGCATGCGTTTGTAGCGCAGGATCGGATGCCGCCGCATGCCATAGCTGGATGTGATCCGTCCGTTGGTTGGCCGGGCCAGCTCGCCGTTCGACTGGCCAACGCCCGATGCTTCAAACCAGTTGGTCCGGCCGCCGCTCTGCCATTTCAGCATTTGCGCCGTCGGCTTGCCGCCCCGTTCAAGGCCGGCATAGATCAGATCGCCGACTTCCACTTCCCCGGTTTCCGCGCGGCGATAGGACAGGATGATATCAAATTCGTCGGTGCTGCTAACGTCACGTGAGAGGGACATTTTGGTGCCGATGACCTGCAGATATTTCTGGACCGCACCGGCGGGCGCTCCGGCGGCGCGAGCGGACCGGTAGAGACTCGAACCGACAACGCCCCTGATCCGCAGCGGCGTATCGTCGACCAATATCGGCTTGCGGTTGAGTTTCAACCGGGCCCCGTCGCGGAGCACTTCGAGATTCAGGTCAAAGCGGGCGCGAAATGCGAGTTGTTCCAGCGGGCGCGCCTGGTTTTTTGCCGGGCGGCGACCAAGCACGATGTCGATCTTGGTGCCCGGCCGGATATCGCCGAAGGAAACGGCATCGCTGACCAGACCGTCAACCTCTACCGCTTCCTTGCTGGCCACGCCGGCGCGTTGCAGCACGCGGCGCAAGCTATCGCCCCGGCCCAGGGTTGCGACCAGTTCAATCGACGGGCGTTCGGGACTTTCCGTCAGCGGGCGCACCGCGTCGGTGGCGGCCATTCTTATGCCGGTGTCGGAACCATAAGCCAGCGGCGCAATCATCTGCGAACGCGCCTGATCGGCGCGATATCCGCTCAGCGGTTCAGCGCGATGTCCGGTGATCGGACCAAAATCGGGGAGGCAGGAAATCGCAAAACCGCACAAGGCCGTCAGCGTGACGAGACCGCGGAACCAGACCAGGCTGCCGATATCCACGCCGAGGTCGGGCACCCAGTCGACTTCGGCAAGATAGTCACGCCATTCGGCAAGCTTCTCCCAGAGGGAAATCCATGGGGTCCATTGGGGTAGCGACGACCAAAGGGGATCTGCCGCGATGGCTGCAGCTCCCTGAACCGGGGTGTCGATATCGATGAGTTTCTTGAACAAACGCGCCCCTCGTCAATGCAACTATATGGTTTTGCACCCTATATATCCATAACCTCTGTGCAGGAACTTAGTTAATGTCAAATTAAGCCGCCGTGCAGGCGGTTTCCATGCGGCGAAACGTGCAAAATCGCGGGTATCCGGTCCCCATTACCGTTTTTTGCGCCATATCCCTTGCAACTCTGCGCGTGATCGGCTGTTGTGAAGAGAATGTCCCGATTTTCCCAGTCGTCTCTTGTCGCCGTTCTCGGCCCGACCAACACCGGCAAAACCCATCTTGCCATCGAGCGCATGTGTGCCCATTCGAGCGGGATGATCGGCTTTCCGCTCCGCTTGCTGGCGCGGGAAGTCTATGACCGGGTGGTCGCACTCAAGGGAGCCAACCGGGTGGCGCTGGTCACCGGTGAAGAAAAAATCATCCCAAAGGACGCCCAGTGGTTCCTGTGCACGGCAGAAGCCATGCCGATGGACCGCGAATTTGCCTTTGTCGCGATCGATGAAGCACAGATCGGTATTGATCCCGAGCGCGGACATATATTTACCGACCGGATGCTCCATGCCCGAGGCCGTGAGGAGACCATGATCCTCGGGTCCGAAAGCCTGAGACCGCTGATCGAAGCCTTGCTCCCCGATGCCGAGATTGTCACCCGACCGCGCTTCTCCACGCTCAGCTACGCGGGGCCGCGCAAGCTCTCCCGCTTGCCGCGCCGGTCGGCTATCGTCGCCTTCTCGCTGGAGGATGTCTACGCGATTGCCGAGATGCTGCGGCGTCAGCACGGCGGCGCAGCCATCGTCATGGGATCGCTCTCACCGCAGACACGCAACGCGCAGGTCAAATTATACCAGGATGGCGAAGTCGACTTTCTTGTCGCGACCGATGCGATCGGGATGGGACTCAATCTTGATGTGACGCATGTCGCCTTTGCCGCGCTGAAGAAATTTGACGGTCGCCGCAGACGACGGCTGACCCTCGCGGAGATCGGGCAGATTGCCGGGCGCGCCGGACGCCACCAGAAGGACGGAAGCTTCGGTGTGCTGTCCGGACTGGCCTCGTCGGACGAATTGCAGGCCGAAGACGTCGAGCGTCTTGAATCGCATCGGTTTGCGAAGCTGGAATGGCTCTACTGGCGCAATGCCGAACCCGATTTCGGGTCGGTCGACAGCCTGATCCGCTCGCTCGAGGAACAACCCCAGGGCCGGCGATTGCATGCGGCGCCCGAAGCAGTCGACCTGGCGGTTCTGAAAAAGCTCTCGCAAGACCTGGCAATGGCCCGGCCCGGCCAGTCGCGTGACCTGGTGCGCTTGCTATGGGAAGCCGCCTGCATCCCCGATTTTCGCAAGATCGGAGCGGACCATCAGGCGCGGTTTGTCGCATCGCTCTGGCCGCACCTCGCCGGGGCTTCGGGCAAGATTCCCCATGCCCGGATGGCACAGGAAATTGCACGGCTGGAAAATGTTCAGGGCGATATTGCGACGCTAGGCGCGCGCATTGCGGCCGCCCGCAGCTGGAGCTATATCGCGCAAAAATCGCGATGGGTGGAACAACCCGAGGCGATGGTCGATCGCACCCGCGCCCTCGAAACGCGGCTGAGCGATGCAATGCACAGCCAGCTGACCCAGCGTTTTGTCGACAAGCGGACGCGGATATTGATGCGCGGCCTGATGAAAGACACGCGGCCTCAGGATGTCGCTATTGATGATGGGGGTGTGGTGCTGGTCGAGGGACAGGAAATAGGAACACTCAAGGGCTTCCAATTTGTCGTGCCATCCGATAGCCGGAGTGAAGACCGCAAGATGCTGCTTGCCGCGGCAGAAAGATATTTGGGACGTATTATGACGGAAAATGCAGACGCTCTTGCCAAAGCACCCGACAGTGTACTGACGCTGGTTCCCGATACGGCGGGACAGCCGACAATATTCTGGGGCGAATCCCGCCTCGCGGTTCTGGCCAAGGGCAAGACTCTTCTGCAACCCGAGATCAAATTCGAACGGTCGATCAAGGATATGGCACCCGAAGACAGCCAGAAGGTGATGGACCGGGTCAGGCTCTGGGTCGAGGCGATGAAAGCCAAGCATCTCGAAGGGCTGGTGAAAATTGACGCGCTGGCCAATGAACCGGAAACGCCGGCGGCGGTGCGCGCGCTGTTCGCGCAGATCGTCGATGCCGGCGGGATACTGTCGCGGCGCGAGATCGATCAGGCAATCCGCGCGCTCGACAATGATATGCGGGGCCACGCGCGCCGGGCAGGCCTGGTATTCGGGGCGCTGGATATTTTTCATCACGCGCTGATGAAGCCCGGGGCCGTGCTCTGGCGGACAGCGTTATTCGCTGCTTTTGACGAACAACCGATGATAGATCAGGTACCGGACAATGCCGTGCATCTCAAGGAGGGGACGTTCGCCGCGGCCGGTCACGCATCGCGACTCGGCTTTCGCAGGATTGCCGATGAATATGTCCGTGTCGACATGGTCGAGCGGTTGATCAAGCAGGCCCATGAAGCCCGGCAGCAGGGCGCAATATTTGCGGTTGATCCTGCTCTGGCGACATCACTGGGCCTGACCAAAGGCTGTCAAGAAGCGTTGCTCGATCTGGCAGGTTTTGTCAAAACCGATGACAAGCCGGCTCCGATTGATCCGCCCGTTGTCGAAAACAGTTCGCCACCGCCGACCGGTGCCGATGTGATGGAGGAGGTTGCTGAAGAGCCTGCGGCATCAGACGCTACCCCGTTATCAGACTCGGCGCCGACCGTAACCGACGAACCGGGCGAAACGCCAGCAGTCAGCGCATCGGAATCGGCGGAGCCGACTGCAACCGTGCAATATTGGCGGTGGAAGGGCATGGCGCGCAAAAAGAACCGCAATCATTCCAGAACCGGTGAAAAATCGCGAAAACAGATCAAGGGTGCGCCCGGCAAGCGGAAGGCAGAGCCGGCTCTTGCCAGTGCTGGCGGTGCCTTTGCCGAACTGGCAGCGCTCAGGGACAGCATGAAGAAATAGGATGCAGGGTTGAACGGCAGAGAAACGGATCATATTCCCGCAGCGCCTCCTGTGCTGCGGATCGACAAGCTGCTCTGGTTTCTTCGTTTTGCCCATAACCGGGTGATGGCGCGCAAGCTTGCGGAAAAAGGCCATGTCCGGTTGAATGGGCGACGGATCGAGCGCGGCCATGTCAAGGTGCGACAAGGCGACATATTGACCATACCCAAAGGCCGCGATGTGCATGTCGTGCGTATATTGGCGCTCCCCGAACGTCGGGGCAACGCTTCGCTGGCAGAAACCTGTTATGAAATATTGCAGACTGGCAAATGAATCAGAGGTCAAACCAACTGTTGACGTGTCAGAAATTGCACAATAGCTAGGGTCGCATTGCTGACCTCACATGGCGGACGGGTATAGGAGTTCACGACCAGATGACTTATGTTGTTACTGAAGCCTGCATCAAATGCAAATATATGGACTGCGTCGAAGTCTGCCCGGTGGATTGCTTTTACGAAGGCGACAATATGCTGGTCATCAACCCCAGCGAATGCATTGATTGCGGTGTCTGTGAACCCGAATGTCCGGCCGAAGCGATTCTGCCCGACACCGAGGACGGCCTGGAAAAATGGCTCGAGGTAAACACTAAATATTCCGAAGAATGGCCCAATATCACGGTCAGCCGCGAACCGCCTGCGGACGCCGATGAGTACAAGGGCATGGAAGGCAAGTTCGAAGCCTTCTTCTCGGAAAAACCGGGCGAGGGCGACTAGTTTCGCACCCCATTGCAAAGCCTGCATGGGCTTGTTCGGCCCAGCCAATATTGCTGCGCTGAAGCATAAAATTCTGATCGCCGGATGCCGATGATTGGTGGTTTCGGGCATAATCAGTTGTGCACTGCAACGAAAAATTGCTTTTTCGTTCCGAATCTGTTATACAATGGCTGTAATCGGCTGGGCACCTGAGCGATAGGGCGGTGTTCGGTCGTTTAATATATGTACGAAAGGGATTTTTTTCGTCAACATATTACGAATTTTGAACGTGACCAGCGTTCTTTTCCTTTGATTCAAGAAAGGCTTTTTATGGCTGCTAATATGCTGTCCTTTGATGTGGGCGATTATGTTGTTTATCCGAAACACGGCGTTGGCCGGGTTATTGAGCTGCAAAATGAAGAAATTGCGGGCATGCAGCTCGAACTTTATGTTCTGCGCTTTGAAAAAGAGCGGATGACCCTGCGGGTTCCGACCAACAAGGCAGAAGGCGTAGGAATGCGCAAACTGTCTTCGGACAAGACTCTCCGCGAAGCCATGGAAACGTTGAAAGCGAAACCCAAAGTCAAACGGTCGATGTGGTCGCGCCGGGCGCAGGAATATGAAGCGAAGATCAATTCCGGTGATCTGGTGTCGATTGCCGAAGTGACCCGCGATCTGTTCCGTGCCGATGACCAGCCGGAGCAAAGCTATTCCGAACGGCAGATTTTTGAAGCGGCGTCCAGTCGTCTCGCCCGCGAACTGGCGGCAATGGAAGAAACCGACGAACCGACGGCCCTGGCGAAGATTCTCGAGATCCTCAATATCGCCGCACCGCAATATTATGAAGTCAAGGACGATTGATCGATAGATCACCGTTTTTCGTCGAAACAGGGAAGGGGTTGCCACAACGATGTGGCAGCCCCTTTTTTATGGCTGGAAGCGCAGCATTTTTAAGTTGATCTCGATAAATGATAAGCGTATTAGTGCATTAACACAGCAATGGAGGCATGGATGAAGAATATAGTGTTATTGGCACCGCTACTGGCTCTCGCGGCCTGTGAAGGCTCAATCGTCGAGGCTGTCAGCGACGCCACGACCAGCACCCGCAGTTTTTCGGATGGCACCTCCATCGGAACCAGCGCCAGCAATCCGGGCGCATTCGAAGGCGTTACGCTCGCCGGTCCCGACAATATTATCTTCACGACCGGAGATGAGTTTTCAATCCGGGCCGAAGGTGATGCAAAGGTGATCGAACAGCTGCGTTACAAAATTTCCGGTGACCAGATCAAGATTGGCCGGGATAATAACAACATGTCCTGGGGGGACAGCGGCAAGGCGACGATCTATCTCAGCGCGCCCTCCCTGAATAGCGCCAAGCTCGCCGGTTCCGGTAATATGGAAATCGACGCGATGACCACAGAGTCGGCAAAATTGAGCATAGCCGGGTCCGGCAATATCCGGGTTGCCAAAGTCGAAACGACATCGCTCAGTTCCAAAATTGCCGGGTCGGGTAACCTGGCGCTGGCGGGTACCGCGGAATCGATCGACATATCGATTGCCGGATCGGGCGATATCAGCGGCAAGGATCTGAACGCTGAGACCGTTGATATCTCGGTTGCCGGCAGCGGCGACGTCGAACTGTCATCGGACGGATCGGTCAATGCCAAGGTCATGGGATCCGGGGACGTCCGGATCCACGGCGATGCGAAGTGCAGGTCCCGGGCGACGGGTTCCGGTGACATCACCTGCGGTTGATTGCACAATCAACATGCTGAAATCGCTTGGCGATCTGCCCGTAGTGTGGCAGATTCGCCTGCGATGACAAATCTCTGGGAAAAATACGCGGTTCCGAAACTGATCCGTGTCGCATGTTCACAGCCTGCGGTGATGAAAGATCGCAGCAAGATCGTACCGAAAGCCGATGGCGAGGTGCTTGAACTCGGCTGCGGCGGCGGGATCAACCTGCAATTTTACGACCGCTCGAAGGTCACAAAGCTGACCGGACTCGACCCGTCTGCGGAGCTGCTCGACTATACCCGCCAGGAAGCGAGCGAACGCGGTTTCGATATGGACATATATGATGGCATCGGGGAGGCCATGCCATTCGCGGCGGCCAGTTTTGACACGGTGCTGACGACGTTCACGCTCTGCTCGGTGCAGGACAGCGGCCAGGTTTTATCGGAAATGCGCCGCGTTCTGAAACCCGGCGGAAAGATCCTGTTTCTCGAACATGGCCGAGCGCCCGACAGGGGGCCGGAGAAGTGGCAGCGGCGAATCGAACCGGTCTGGAAACATATCGCGGGCGGTTGCCACCTGCATCGGCCGGTGGCGAAAACATTTGCAGACCATGGTTATGCGCTGGCGGAAAAAGAGGGCCATTACGCACCCAAAACGCCGCGCTGGCTCGGCTGGATGGAATCTGGCGAGGCCCGTCCGATATGAGAATTTTTCCCATCATCCTGCTATCCGCCCTACTGCTGCTGTCCTCTGCGGCCGAGGCTGCAGAACGAAAATTCTCCCTGTTTGGTTTTGACGACATCCGGATCGGCAACGGTGTCAACGTGGTGCTGACCTCGGGCAAAAGTCCATCGGCTCGTGCGGAAGGGGCAACGCGTGAACTGCTGGACAGGGTTTCGCTGCAGAAAAACGGCAAGCAGTTAGTCGTGTCCGTGCGGCGAAAATCGCTCAATGGCGATGATTATGATGCAGATGCGCCGGTCACTCTTTATCTAAGCAGCCATGCCATCTCCGACGTCTCGCATCTCGGGTCCGGGTTGGTGACGCTGGACAGCTTATCCGGTCGGACACCGAACGTGCGTCTCGGCGGCTTCGGTACGCTGCGAATTGACTCGGTCGATGCCGATCGGCTCAATGTAGCGATGACCGGTGGCGGACAGGTGATCATGGCCGGCAAGGCGCGTGACGCCCGTATTGAATTGCAAGGAGCGAGCCTGTTTGAAAGCCCGGATCTTGCGGTCGAGAAACTTACGCTGGTGCAGCGCGGTCCGGCGAGTAGCTATTTGAGGGTGAAACGGGAGGCCATCATCACCAACAACGGCACCGGCCGGATCCACATTGTAGGAAAGCCCAATTGCACCGTGCGCACGGACGGGGCCGCCGAGATTATCTGCAATCCCGATCGCTAGATCAGTGAACGGTGCCGATCGACTGGTCGATTGAGAGAATGATGCACAGGCGTTCCACTTGCCGCCATTTGCAATAATGGAGATGGTTGCCCTGCGAACGGCTTTTATCCGCGCGATTGGCCGCTTCCAGCCCGGCTTCCTCACCATAGTTGGAAATCAGCAGCTCTGCGTCGCTATAATGGGTGGAGTCTATAAATATCGGTAGTTGCACTACAGGCTCCTTGGTACGGACGCGATTACGCCTCTGGTCTGATGCCGGGTTCTACAATCGACTGGTGGAAATATCTTCAAAACCTAGGGTAAACAATATGTTGACTATATGTTGGATCGGAAAGTCTGGCCATCGGGCCGATCGTCGGTTAGGGCGGTGGCATGAATCCTGAAACCCCCGAACATGTTTCCAGATCTTCCAGCGATGGACCGAAAAATCGCAACGGCGGCGGCGTCTTCATTGCGATTGGTGCTATTGTTGGTGTGTTTGCCGGTGGCTATATGGGGCAACCTTCCGCCGGCCTTCTTGCCGGACTGGCGCTGGGTGCCCTGGCGGCGCTGCTGATCTGGTGGCGAGGCCGCTGAGCTTTACAGACCGCGCTTGTCAGGACCCATGACGCCATCTATTGTCGCTCCATGTTGAAACATATAAGAAATATCGCGATTCTGCTCATCATTCTTGGCGTGGGTGCAGGATATTATTTTACCCGTGGTGACACGGCGCGCCTGCCGCTGGAAGCGACAACAGGGGTTGAACCCGCGCTGACCGATGTCCGCTCGGAAAGTTTTCCGACGATCAATATCGCGAAGGCCGAGCCATGGGATGCAGGCGAAGGGCCGGTTGCTGCGGAGGGTTTCGTGGTTGAGCGCTTCGCCGAGGGACTGGATCATCCCCGCACCATGTTCCGCTTGCCCAACGGCGATATACTGGTTGCCGAAACCAACAGCCCGCCGCGCACCAACAAGGGCATCGAGGGCTGGATCATGCGCAACCTGATGAGCAAGGCCGGGGCTGGAGGCGAATCGGCGAACCGGATCAGCCTGCTGCGCGACAGCGACAAGGATGGTCGGGTGGACGAGCGGTTCACGTTTCTCCAAAATCTCAACTCGCCGTTCGGAATGGAGCTGATTGATGACACGCTCTATGTTGCCAATACCGATGCGGTCTATGCTTATCCCTATACGGAGGGCGACACGAAAATCACGGCTGAAGGCCGCAAGGTCGCCAATCTGAATGCGGTGGCACCGAATAATCACTGGACCCGCGACCTGCTCGCCAGCAAGGACGGGAAATTTCTCTACATCTCGGTCGGATCAAACAGCAATATCGGCGAAAACGGGATGGAAAAGGAAAAGCAGCGTGCCGCCATATTACAGGTCGAACTCGCGACCAACAAGAAATCCATCTATGCCGCGGGTATGCGCAATCCGGTGGGCATGGCCTATCTGCCGGGTACCGACAAATTCTATACCGTGGTTAACGAACGCGATATGCTCGGCAGTGACATGGTGCCCGACTATCTTACCGAGGTCCGCTGGGGCGCGCATTATGGCTGGCCGTGGCATTTCTGGGGCGGTTATGTCGATCCGCGGGTCGAGCCGAAGAATCTCGACCACCGGCAGTATGAACGGCGACCGGATTACGGGCTTGGTGCGCATGTGGCGCCGCTCGGCCTTGCCTTTTCACATGGCCAGGCACTGGGCAAACCTTTTGCAACCGGTGCGGTGATCGCACGGCATGGTTCGTGGAACCGTCAGCCCCTGTCCGGCTATGATGTGGTCTATGTCAACTTCAACCAGCGCGGCGAACCGGAGGGCAAGCCGGTCATGATCCTGAACGGGTTTACCGACGAGGATAAAAAGGCGCGCGGGCGTCCGGCCATGGTTGCGTTTGACCAGACCGGTGCCCTGCTGGTCAGCGACGATGTGGGCGGGATCATCTGGCGGGTTTCACGCAAGGATGCCGCCAAGGCTGACGCGGCGACAGAGCAATAGACTAGCCGAGAGACTTTCCTGCGCGCCCGGCCAGTTCGACAATATATTGCCATGCCACCCGGCCCGACCGGCTGCCCCGCTGTTTCGCCCATGACAGCGCATCTTCGCGCTCGAAATCCAGATGATGGGCTTCGGCATAGCGGGCGATGATTGCGAGATAGTCATCCTGCGATGCGGCATGGAAGCCGAGCCGCAGACCGAAGCGATCGGACAGCGCGAGCTGGTCATCGATCGCGTCGCGCGGGTTGACCGGATCGTCCTGCTCGCTCATGTGGCGCGGAACGATATGGCGGCGGTTGGAGGTAACGTAGAGGCGGACATTGGCCGGCCGCTCGCTCGCGCCGCCCTCCAGCATCGAACGCAGCATGCGCGGTTCACTGCTGCCTTCCGAAAACCCGATATCATCGATAAAGAGGATGAAGCGGCGGCTTTCGGAAGCGACGAGTTCGAACAGAGCCGGCAGCGAACCCAGATGATCGGATGGCACCTCGACCAGGGCGATATTTTGCCCTTGCGACTGCAATGCCCGGACCACTGACTTGGCGAGCGCAGATTTTCCCATACCGCGAGAACCCCATAGCAACACATCATGGGCGGCATGGCCCCTGGCATGGCGGCCTGTGTTGTCGAGCAAGAGCTTCTTTTGCTGATCAATGCCGGTGAGCATATCGATGGCGATCGGGTTGAACGGTTCGATGGCCCATGCGGCCCGTCCGTCCCAGTGGAAGGCAGCGGCAGATGCCAGATCTACAGGGTCGGTGGACGAGGGCGCAAGGCGTTCAAGCGCATCTGCGATACGTTCCAGAACCTCCCTGTCGCCCTTATCAGCCATGATCAGCCGGCCAGTTCCGCGCTGCTGAGCTGATATAATATGTCTGCGCCGTCCATCGCTGCGGCTTCCAGTCCGAGCGCCTCGGGCACTATGTGGTCCAGATAGTAGCGCGTGGTCACGACTTTTGCCTTCAAAAAGCTGTCATCGTCCTTGGCCAGTTCCGCTCGGGCGATCCGGTTCTGTTTCTTCATCAGCATTCCGCAGGTTGCAGTGGCGAGCATCGTCATGAACGGGTAGCTTCCGGCCAAACGATCATCAATCGAGGCGTCACCCCCCGCCATCCACTTGGCGACGGCCTCGCATGATTCTGCCAGCGTGAGCAGTGCACGTTCATGACGATCTTCGGATTTGGCTTCCGCCTTGATCTCGTCAATTAGCGAAAGCATCGCATCGCCGCCGTCCAGACCCAGTTTTCGGCCAACCAGATCGGCGGCCTGGATGCCGTTGGTGCCTTCATAAATCGGCGCGATGCGGGCATCCCGGAAATGCTGACCCGCCCCGGTTTCCTCGATGAAGCCCATGCCGCCATGCACCTGCACCCCGAGCGAGGCCACTTCATTGCCGATATCGGTACCGTAGCCCTTGATCAACGGAGTGAGAATTTCTGCCCGGGATTTCGCCCCTTCGATACCGAGGGTGGCGCGGTCGACGCTCGACGTTGCGTAATAGAGCAAGGCCCGTGTCGCTTGCGTCAACGACTTTGCCCTCAGCAGCATGCGCCGCACATCCGGATGCTCGATAATCGCAACCGGTGCCTTGTTACCGCTGCCGGCGCGGGCCGACTGGATCCGTTCCGCAGCAAACTGGCTGGCCTGCTGGGTCGCCCGTTCGGCGATCTGCACGCCCTGCGAGCCGACGTTGATGCGGGCATTGTTCATCATCGTGAACATCGCTTTCATGCCGCCATATTCGCCGCCGATCATATCGCCGATACACTCGCCCTGCTCGCCATAAGCCATGACGCAGGTCGGCGAGGCGTGGATACCGATTTTGTGTTCGATCGACACGCAGGTCACGTCGTTGGGCGCGTCGGGATTGCCGTCGGCATCGAGATGAAATTTGGGGACGATGAACAGCGAAATCCCCCGCGTCCCTTCCGGTGCGCCGGGTGTGCGGGCGAGCACAAGATGGATGATATTGTCGGTCAGGTCATGTTCGCCGAACGTGATGAATATTTTCTGCCCCTTGATACGATATTTGCCGGCATGTTCGCCCTCGGTAATCGGTTCAGCCGTCGCGCGCAGCGCGCCGACATCGGACCCGGCCTGTGGTTCGGTCAGGTTCATCGTGCCGGTCCATGCCCCTGAAATCAGGTTGGGCAGATAGCTGGCTTTCTGTTCTTCCGAACCATGAACGTGTATTGCCTCGATCGCTCCAAAGCTGAGCATCGGGCACAGGGTGAAGGCAAAATTTGCCGCACCGCAGGTCTCGAGGATCAGCGCCGACAGGGAATAGGGCAGGCCCTGACCACCAAAATCTTCCGGTCCGTCAATGGATGCCCAGCCGCCTTCGACGAAATGTGCGTAAGCCTCCTTAAATCCGGCTGGCATGGTCACCCGGCCATCATCCCATCGTGCGCCTACCGTATCGCCAATCCGGTTGAGCGGTGCAAATTCGCCCGCGGCAAATTGCCCGATGCCTTCGACAATGGCCTCGACCATATCTTCGCTGGCCCCCGCAAAGCGTTCATGGTTCGCGAGTTCGGCGATATCGGCGATATGTTTGAGGACAAAATTTTGTTCGCGACCGGGGGCTGTAAAACTCATGAATTTGCTATCCGTTGTTGCCTGATTTTCCGCTGGGCTATAGCGCAGGGTCATGGCTGGCTCAAATGATCATATTGGTGCTACGGCACGCCGTTACGGCAAGGCGACGATCGGCGAGGCCGTTGCGCGCTTGCGCGCGGGTGGACTGGTCGCTGTACCGACCGAAACCGTCTATGGTCTGGCTGCCGATTCGACCAATGCAGCCGCAGTGGCGGAGATATACCGGACCAAGGGCCGTCCGGACTTTAATCCGCTGATTGTCCACGTTCCAAATCTGGGAGCGGCCAGAAAACTTGGGCAATTTGGTGAGCTGGCAATCCGCTTTGCCGAGATCTTTTGGCCGGGACCGTTGACGATCGTCGTGGCGCAAAGCAAAAATTGCCCGGTTGCTGCTGCCGTGACTGCTGGTCTGGACACGATCGCCCTGCGTTGTCCCGCGCATCCCGTGATGCGCGAATTGCTGGAAGAGTCCGGTATGTTTCTGGCCGCTCCTTCGGCCAATCGGAGCGGCGCAATCAGCCCGACCACGGCGGATCATGTTGCGCACAGTCTGGGTGAAAGGGCACCGCTGACCCTGGATGGCGGTCCATGCGACAAGGGCATTGAGTCCACGATCGTTGCCGTCGATGACGGGAATTACCGGATCTTGCGACCGGGTCCTGTGACCCAGGCGCAGCTGGAGAAAATCGCCGGCAAACCGCCCCTTGTCACAGATACCGGCACCATCGAAGCACCCGGACAATCACGCTCGCATTATGCGCCTTCGAAGCCACTTCGACTCAATGCCGAAATCGCCCGGGCCGATGAATATCATATCGGCTTTGGCCCAATCGCAGGGCACCGCAACCTGTCTCCGCATGCCGATCTTGCAGAGGCCGCCAGTCTTTTGTTCGCTGCGCTGCACGACGCGGATGCGAGCGAAAAATCGAAAATTGCGGTGGCCCCAATCCCCGAAAACAATATCGGAATTGCCTTGAATGATCGGCTGCAGCGTGCAGCCGCAGCCAAATAATTATTCATTTGCAGGGAATGAGATGGGTTGGCGTTTTGGAAGTGCGAAAGTAGCTGCATATTGTTGAACGGAACCGATCGTACAACCCGTATTGGAAGTCATCCTTCCCGGGATTTCGAGTGGCGCCAGCGAACAGACCGCCGGTACGGAAACCAAGACTGACTCATTAATAACACACCCAAGAGCCTGGGTTGGACAAACCGGGCCTTTTTGGTTTCATTTCGCAATTTTCTATTGGTCAAGCCTGGATAGCCACCTAAGAAGCATTCAACAGGGGTGTGGTTCGCAATATGGCGCTTGGCAAAACGATAGTATCGATTTTAGTCGGTCTGGTTTTTTTGACCGGATGCAGCGCCAGCGATCCGGAAGAAAAATCCAAATCAGCCGATCCTGTTCCGGTAGCGGTGGCCAAGGTCCAGCCGGCCAGCGAAAATGAAATGATTGTCGCCGCTGGCACCGTTCGCTTGCGCAGGGAAACGTCGCTGGGTTTTACAACGGACGGCAAAGTGGCATCAGTCCGTTTTGAGGAAGGCGACCGGGTCAAGCGCGGTGCGGTTCTCGCCGCGCTGGACAACAGCATGGTCGCGGCGGAGCTTAGCGTAGCGCGCGCCGAACGTGATCGTGCGGAAGCGGAATATGATCGTATCCAGAAATTGTTCAAGGATGGCTGGGTGACCAAATCCCGGCTCGAACAATCGGAGGCCGCGGCGCGCGCTGCCCGGGCACGAATCCAGTCAACGGAATTTGCCAGCCGCACTGCCTATATTCGTGCGCCCGGGAACGGAATAATTCTTGCGCGCAATATCGATCCGGGGCAAATTATTGAGGCCGGGACGACCGCGCTGGTGCTGGGAGAAATCGACAAAGGGTTTGTGCTGCGGGTTCCGATGACCGATTCCGATGTTGCTCGTTTACGCGCGGGCATGCCCGCCAAGGTCTTGATTTCCGCCGTTTCGGATGTGCCGATTGACGCGGTGGTCAGCGAGAAAGATGGACGGGCGGACGAGCGAACCGGTACGTTCGAAGTGAGCTTTTTGCTTCCTGGCAGCGACCGCCTGCGTTCCGGCCAGCTGGGTAGAGTCGAAGTGGAAGTGTCGCGCGGGAATGATGGTTCCTTCGCCATCCCGGCCACTGCCCTTTTCGGATTGCGTTCTGGCGAGGGATTGGTGTTTGTTGTCGATGGCAAGAATAAGGTCAGGCAGCGGGCCGTTGCTATCGGTGAATTGACCGATGATAATCTCGAAATTACCGCGGGGCTGAAGGAAGGCGAGATTATTGTGATACGCGGAGCTGAGAAACTTCGCGATGGGGATCAAATCAAACCGATCAGAACAACCGAATGATTGTGGTCGGAGCAGTGATCTAAATGCTGGCGGAGTTTGTAATAAAACGCTGGCAGCTGACCATGGTCCTATTGTTGCTGTTGAGTTTTCTTGGTGTCAGCGCACTGAACAATATTACCAAGGCTGTCGATCCCCATTTTCCGATTCCAGTGGTCAGTATCGTAGCGATTTTGCCCGGTGCCGATGCGCAGGACATGGAAGAGACCGTTGCCAAGCCGATTGAAGAAGCGGTGCAGGCACTCGATGATATAAAGGAAATCCGCTCAACCAGTACCGACGGCGGTAGCTCCATACGGGTTGAATTCACCAATTGGTCGGGGGATGTCGAAGGTTATTTTGATGATGTTGTGCGCGAAGTCGGCGCCATCCGTGACACATTGCCACCCAATTTGCAGCGGCTCGAATTCCGGAAAGTGCGTACAACCGAAGCGGCCGTTATCCAGCTCGCCATGGTCAGTGACAGCGCGTCCTGGCGGCGGTTGGGCAAATATTCCGATGATTTTGTCGACAAGGTAACCAGCAATCTCGGTGTCCGGGAGGTGCGAATTTTTGGGCTGCCCCAACCGGAAATCAGTGTCGAATTGAACAGTGCGCGGCTTTCCGAACTTCGGGTACCGCCCAGTGTTGTGGCAGACGCGATACGGCAGGGCGGTGTCGATCTTCCCGGCGGCGCTGTGCAAAGTGGCGGCCGCCGCCTCAATGTGAAGGCGGGCGGCGCATTTCGAGAGCTCAGTTCCATTCGTCAGTTGCCGCTTCGCGCATCTGACGGCGGTCTTTTAAAGGTTGAGGATGTCGCTGATGTCAAATGGGGCGCGGCCGAGCAGATTTACCGCACCCGGCATAATGGAAATCGGGCAATATTCATTACCGTCACGCAAAAAGACGGAGTAGATGTAACCCGCTTGAAAGAAGAGCTGGACGTTGAACTTGAGCGGCAACGCAAAATATTGCCACCGGACATCAAAATGGTCCTGCAATTTGATCAAAGCCGAGACGTCGAAACACGCTTGTCCGAACTGACCCGCGATTTTTCCATTGCTATTGGACTTGTTATCCTCACGCTCTTGCCGCTTGGCCTCCGCGCATCCGGCATGGTCATGATATCAATACCTTTGTCACTGGCCTCCGGTTTGCTTGCATTATACGCAATGGGATATAATCTCAGCCAGCTTTCGATTGCGGGGTTCATTGTTTCCCTTGGCCTGCTGGTCGATGACAGTATTGTAGTCACCGAAAATATTGCCCGTCACCTGCGCATGGGAAAAACCCGTATTCAGGCAGCGATTGAGGGGACCAAGGAAATCCGGGTGGCCGTTCTCGGCTCCACCTTTGTGCTGGTTTTCGCTTTTGCACCGCTGTTTTTCCTGCCCGGCGGGGGCGGATCCTATACACGGTCATTCTATGTTGCCATCATCGCAACGGTACTGGCCTCTTTGGTAATTTCGCTCTCGCTTGTTCCGTTTCTCGCCAGCCGGATGTTGCGTCGAGACGAAAACCCCGAAGGCAATGCGCTATTGCGGTGGCTCAATCGTAATATTCAGCGTTTCTACCGCCCGATATTACATCGGGCCCTGGGTGCGCCGCGGTTCACGGTGATTGCCGCGATGGTTATTTGTATCTCCGCATTTGCTCTCATCCCCATCATGGGCTTCTCGTTGTTCCCTTCGTCTGATTCACCCTATTTCCGCGTCACTGTGGAAACCGAGCAAGGCAGTAGTCTGGATCAGACCGAAAAAGTCATTGATGAAGTAAGCGCGGTCCTGAAATCGGAACCAGCCATTAAAGTGCGCGCCGAAAATATCGGAGCGGGTAATCCGCAGGTATTCTACAATGTATTTGTCGGCGCGGAACGCACCAATTACGGTGAGATACTTGCGGTCCTGGATGAGTGGAAACCGGCTGAGGGGGAACGGCTGATAAAGCGGTTGCGCGCCAAATTTGCTGATATTGCCGGTGCCCGGGTCACGCTTGTCACCTTTCAAAATGGTGCCCCCATTGAAGCACCCATCGTGATCCGTGTGTCCGGCCCGCAACTTGATGTGCTAAAGGATCTGGCTGGCAAGGTTGAGACGATATTGCGCGATACATCCGGGGCAAGGGACATTGATAATCCGGTTGCTACCGACAAGATCGACCTCAATATGGGGCTGGACGAGAAAAAAGCGGCTTTGCTCAACATTCCACCCGGAGAAGCAAAGAGAGCGATCCAGCTGGCGATTAGCGGAGAACGGGTTGCCACTTTCCGTGATTCCGAAGGGGATAATTACCCGGTTTCGATCAGACTGCCTTTGGAGGGAGCACAGCCAGTTTCTGTTCTTGATGACATCTATCTGGCTACGCGTGGCGGTGACCCGGTCCCCTTGTCCCAGATCAGCAATCCCAGGCTCGAAAACGTCACACCACAAATCCAGCGGCGGCAATTACATCGATCGGTGTCGGTCACCGCACAGGTAACCTATGGCGGGGTGCCGGCGAAGGTAACCAATGCCGCTGTCGCAGAAATTGAAAAAATTGATTTTCCCGAGGGCTATGAATTTTCAATCGGCGGTGAGAGCGAGACCATTGGCGACGTATTTGGCGATTTTGCTCCAATCGTTGCGACGGCATTGTTGCTGATTTTCGCGATATTGGTCGCTGAATTTGGCCGGTTCAAGGAAACACTGGTCGTCGCGGGTGTGATACCGCTGGGAACATTTGGCGGTATCTTGGCGCTGTTTGTGACCGGGAACAGCGTGAGCTTTATGTCAATTATCGGTTTTATCGCGCTGGTGGGTATCGAGATTAAAAACTCCATCTTACTGGTGGATTTCACGACCCAGTTACGTGATCGTGGAATGGGCCTGAGAGAAGCAGTGGAGCAGGCGGGGGAAATCAGGTTCCTGCCGGTATTGTTGACCTCGGTAACGGCAATTGGCGGATTAATGCCGCTCGCCATTCTTGGCAGCGCGCTTTATAGTTCAACCGCGATCATAATCATTGGCGGTCTGATCAGTTCGACCTTGCTTTCCCGCGTTGTCACCCCAGCTATGTATTTGCTAGTCGCGCGCAAAGACGAAGAAAAGCGGCTGGCAAGAGAGAGAAATGGCGGCGGCGACGGTTCCCCCAATCAACCCGTTTCCGCCTAAAAGGAGCAAGTCATGACAATGCAGGAAGCCATTTTTGCCGGTGGTTGTTTTTGGTGCACCGAAGCGGTGTTCAACGATATCGCCGGAGTAAATTCCGTCGAAAGCGGCTATATCGGTGGCGAGAAACCGGACCCCACTTACCGCGAGGTTTGTTCGGGCACGACCGGCCATGCCGAGGCGATCAGGGTCGGCTTCGATAGTGACGTGGTGAGCTATTCCGACCTGCTCGACATTTTTTTTGCGACCCACGATCCGACCCAGCTCAATCGTCAGGGCAATGACATCGGTACCCAGTATCGGTCGGCGATTTTTCCGCTCGACGATGAACAGCGCGCCGAAGCGGAAGCCGGTATATTGCGTGCCGGCGAGGAGCGGGACGAACCGGTCGTGACCACGATTGAGGGGCCTTCGACCTGGTATGTTGCGGAAGATTATCATCAACAATATTGGGCGGATGAAGGACGCAGCAATCCTTATTGTATGGCTTCCATCCCACCGAAACTGCAAAAGCTGCGGACCAGCTTCGCCGACAAGCTCAAGGACTAGGACAGACCGATGAAACCGATCAAAAAAGCTGTCTTCCCCGTTGCCGGCATGGGAACCCGGTTTCTGCCGGCGACCAAGGTGATGCCCAAGGAGCTGTTTCCGATCGTCGACCGTCCGCTTCTCCAATATGCCGTGGACGAAGCGCTGGAGGCCGGAATCGAGCAGATGATATTCGTCAATGGCCGCGGCAAGGGCATGATCGAGGATCATTTCGACATGGCCTATGAACTGGAGCGCACGATGGCGGATCGATCGAAGGACCGGTCGGTTCTTGACGGCACCCGTCTCAGGCCGGGCGATTGTGTCTTTGTGCGGCAGCAGGAACCCCTGGGGCTTGGCCATGCAATCTGGTGCGCGCGGGACATTATCGGTGACGAGCCATTTGCGATTTTTCTTCCCGACGAATTCATGGTCGGCGATCCCGGCTGCATGGCGCAGATGGTCAAGGCCTATGAAAAGCTCGGCGGCAATATTGTCTGCGCGCTGGAAATTCCGATCGAGGACACGCCTTCCTATGGCGTGATTGATCCCGGCAAACGGGACGGACCGATCACCGAGGTCAAAGGGCTGGTCGAGAAACCGGCGGCGGGGACGGCACCATCCAACCTGATCCTGCCGGGCCGATATATCCTGCAGCCCGAAGTGATGCGGATACTGGAAACGCAGGAGGCCGGTGCCGGTGGGGAAATCCAGCTGACCGATGCAATGGCGCAGATGATTGGCCAGCAGCCGTTTCATGGCATGACCTTTGACGGCAAACGCTATGATTGCGGTTCCAAGCAAGGCTATGTCGAGGCCAATCTGGCGTTGGCGCTGGCCCATCCCGAAATTGGCAGCGATATCCGCGCGATGGCCGAGAAGCTGCTCGCCGAATCATGAACCGCTCCAACATTCATCGGGACTTCATCATATTGGTTGCACAAAGCGGCTGAGGAGTATTTTATGCGCGCATTTCCCATATTATCGGCGGCTCTGATCCCCTTGACCTTATCCGGCTGTGTGGCGGGCAAGATCGTCACAGCGCCGTTCAAGGCGGCGGGGACAGCGGTCGAGACGGCGGTCGATGCGACCACCCAGACGGAATCCGAGAAGGAAGAAGATATGGGCCGTAAAGTGCTCGCCGAGCGGAAGGAACAGCGGGACCTTTGTCTGGAGGAAGCGCAAAACAAGCAAGAGCGCCGCAATTGCAAGGATGCCTACAACCGGGACGACTAAGCTGGACGATCAGGTCAGTCCAACTTGGTCAGCAGCGGTGGTGCAAATTTGCCATCGACGGGTTCCATCGCCGCCATTTTTGCAATTTCCTCTTCGAACAATTTTACCCGTTTTTTCCAGCGATAATGGGTTGAGGCAGAAAAAATGCCCTTGCCATGTTGCTTGCCGTAGCGGGTCCAGAAGCGGATTGCTGCTTGCGGGTCATAGCCGGCATTGGCCATCAGCCATACCGAAAGCCGGTCCGCCTCGATCTCTGCGGCCTTGATCCGGCCAGCGCTCTTGCCAAATTGTCCGAAAAACCCGCGATTGACGCTCTGTTCGTCGAGCCGGTCGCGGTGTCTCAGCAAATTATGGGCCAACTCGTGCGCGACTACCGCGGCAAATTCATCGTCGCTCAGAAAATATTCCGCCAGTGTGGAGGTGATTGACACAATCCTCCCGTTGGCAGAAGCGCCGCGATCTTCATCCACCGCAATCTGGAACCGGCTCGGACAGGCCTGGCGGGATTCGACGGTCAGCTGGATCAGTTCGCCACCGCGCAAAATATCGAGAGTCACATCATTCTGCCCCAGCGCATTTTCCAGCATGTTATTCACCGCTGCGATCCGGCGATAATCCAGCGGTTCTTTTGCGATGTCCGGATCGTCGAGCGGTATATTCTCCACCTTCACCCCATCGATCGCAAGAATATCATCGCCGGACAAAACTCCTGCCGCGGCGCCCGCACTGCCGGGTGCCACTGCGCTGACCGCCACCGAGCGGTCAAAACCCAGCGCGAATCTTGCAACCGCCTCGTCGGGATATTGATTGATATCGTGGAGCAGCAGGCCCGTTTGTGCTGTTGTGGTCGTGCAGAAAGGTGCGTTGGCATCGACCAGCCGGAAACCGATCGCGTTCATTCTCTGGTCGAGCAGTTGCAGGCCTTTCAACGCCAATATGGTGTCGGAGTCCAGCCCGGGAGCGGACGCTTGTTGCGCGTAAACGGGAACGCCCAAAGCCAAAACCACCAGAGATAGCCATATACGGATCATAGCGCTCATCTAACCCATCACGCCTTGCGGCAGGTTGAACGCGCTCTGCACGGTGTAGTGGGACAGGTTCCACCATGCCAGTATCAGCGCGGCGCCGATCAGCACGATCGCAGCGATATTTTGAAACACAGGTTGAACACGATCGGCATTGCCCAGATTGCGCGCTTTGGCAGCCAGCGCGGCATAAAAGGTGAGGCCGGTGGTTTCGGTGATGACGGTTAGCCCCGCCAATATCGCAAATTGCAGCATGAGGTTTCCCGAGGGATTGATGAAGGGAGGAATGAACGCAGTATAGAATAGCAAAGCCTTGGGATTGGACATATGTACGGCCAACCCGTTGAGAAAGCCCTTCCGGAAACCGGCGCTTTTGGCCGATTGACTAGCCAGCGCGGTGGTGTCGCCCCTGAACATCTGAAACCCCATCCATGCAAGATAGGCTACACCTATCCAGCGCAGCACGGAATAGACTGCCGGAACGGCCTCTATCAGCGCTATCAGCCCGAAAGCGGTAAGAGCATACCAGATGAAATTGCCGATATTCACCCCCATGATCGGCCCGAGCGCGCCGCGCATCCCTCCCGTCGGACCCAGTGGCAAAGCATGGCTGACGGCGACCATGGTGGCCGGCCCGGGTGTGAGACAAAACATCAGGTCAGCGATCAGAAATAACAGGATGGTTTCGAGCGGCATTAATATTCGGACCTGATTGGCTGAAGAACTTTACAAACTTTACAGTGTAAGAGAAAAAATTTCTCCGCCCTTGAATTCGGAGCAAGACACGCTCTCCTGGGCATATAAAATATCGCTTTGGAAATAGGCTTTTGGCACTGGATCAGATCACCATCCTGTTGGTTCAACCGGGAAACTACAAAATCCAGTCCGTGTAGGACAGCAAAATGATGATGCCGTCCTGCCGACTCAGTGCAAATTGTCGCGCAAGTGATCGATCAAGGCATTCACGCGGGCCGGGCGCAATGCGGAAGGGGGCATGACGATGTTGAGATCAATCGGCTCGAAATGCCAGTCTTCGAGGATCGTTACCAGACGTCCGGCGCGGATGTCGGGTTCGCACAGAAAATCGGGAAGATTACCGATGCCGTGCCCTGCGATCAGCGACGCCAGCTCGAGAGTACCATTATTGGTGCGCAGGCGGCATTTGGGCTCGACGCTGACCTTCGCCCCGTCGGGGCCCGTCAGATGCCAGATTTCGGGGGTGGGCAGGTTGGAATAGATGAAACAATCATGTTCGTTCAGCCGGGCAGGATGATCGGGCCTGCCCCGTCGCTTGATATAGGCGGGCGATGTCACGAAATAACGCTCCATCCGCCTCAGCTTGATCGCGCGCAGGCTGCTGTCGGGAAGCGTCGCGATCCTGACGGCAAGATCAAAACCTTCTTCCACCAGATCGATTCTGGCATCGCTGAGCTGCACATCAACGGCGATTTCCGGATATTTGCTCATGAAATCGGCGATTACCGGTGCGAGATGGGAGAGGCCGTAGCTCAGCGGAGCCGCGATCCGTACCTGTCCGCGCAGCAAATGGGTGGTATCGCGTGCCGCCTCCATTGCGGCCTCGCCAACATGGGCGATTTGCCGGGCATGCGGTAGCAGCGCGCGGCCGGCAGTGGATAAAGATATTTTGCGCGATGTCCGGTGAAACAGGACCGTGCCAAGGCTTTGCTCGAGCCGCGTGATCGCTTTGGAAATGGTCGGCTTGGACAGATTCAGCTCTTGCGCCGCCGCGGTAAAAGTCCCTCGCCGCGCCACCGCCGCAAATATTGCCCAGGCTTCATAATCGGGAAGTGTCATATCTCCGATATTAGTGAATGATCGGAAACAATCAATTTCTATTCTGTCTATTTCAGAAACAAATCGGAACGCCTATCTCATTACCAAGACGACCGGAAAGAACCGCTGTTACAGGAGACAGACTATGATGGAGAAACGCGCATTCAGGGACCTGGCCCATGTTGACCACGAATGGTTGCAAGCCCGTCACCATTTTTCCTTTGGGAAATATTGGGATCCCGCCCGCATCGGTTTCGGACCGATACGGGTGTGGAATGATGACGAGATCAACCCGAAAACCGGATTTCCGATGCACGGCCACCAGGATATGGAAATCATTACCTATGTCCGCGAAGGGGCGATTACCCACCGCGACAATATGGGCAATGAAGGCCGCACCGAGGCGGGCGATATTCAGGTGATGAGCGCCGGAACCGGGGTGATGCACAGCGAATATAATCTCGAGGACGAACCGGCGCGGCTGTTCCAGATCTGGATTGAGCCGCGCGCTGCCGGCGGCGATCCGCGCTGGGATGCGAAAGCTTTTCCCAAGGGTGACCGCTCGGATCAACTGGAGATACTTGCCAGCGGCTTTGATGATGATATTCAAGGCGGTGCGCTGGCGATCGGGGCCGATGCGCGGCTTTATGGAGCCACCCTGACGGCCGGAACCACGATCAAGCACCTGATTGCCGATGGTGCCCATATCTATCTGGTCGGATCAGTCGGCCAGATCCGGATCAATGGCGAACTGGTCGAGGCCCGCGATTCCCTGGCGATCAGGGATGTTGCATCTCTGCAGATCGAAGCCATCAACAATGCCGAATTCGTCTTTGTCGAGGCGTTCGAAACAAAGCACTGACCCCCGAAGGAGGTGCGCGGCTGATCCCCTGTCTCGCGCACTTCCAATTTTAACCCAAGGAGAATGAAAATGGCGAAAATTCTGATACTTTATTACTCTTCCTATGGTCATGTTGAGGCGCTGGCCCAGGCCATTGCGGACGGCGGACGCGAGGCTGGTGGCGAGGTCACCATTGGCCGCGTTCCGGAAACCGCGCCGCAGGAGGTCGTCGAAGCTTCCGGCTTTTCATCCAATGACGATCACCCTGTGATCGAACCCGCGCAACTGGCCGACTATGACGCGATCATCGTTGGATCCCCAACCCGTTATGGCCGCCTGTCGAGCCAGATGGCTTCCTTCTGGGATCGTACCGGTGGTCTGTGGATGAAAGGTGCGCTGGTCGGCAAGGTCGGTGCCTCGTTCACGTCGACCGCGAGCCAGCATGGCGGTCAGGAAACCACCCAATATTCGATCCTCAGCAATCTGCTCCATCACGGTATGACGATCGTGGGACTGGATTATGGCTTTGCCGGGCAGATGAGCAATGATGCGATTATCGGCGGTTCTCCCTATGGTGCATCGACCGTGGCTGGCGGTGATGGCAGCCGGAAGCCGCATGAGATTGATCTGGACGGGGCGCGCTATCTCGGTGCAAAAGTCGCCAGAACCGCTGCAAAACTCGCGGAATAAGCAGCAAGTTCAATCACAAAAAAACCCCGCTGGAGACCATCCGGCGGGGCTTTTTTATTGTAAACGCCTGAAAGCGTTATTTGTCGTCTTCATCACCTTCGGGCTGAGCCGCTTCGGTGTCGCTTTCCTCGATGCCTTCACCCATGGTTTTGGCCATATGTGAATCGCCGGTCGCAGCTTCGTCACCTTGCGCCAATTCGGCAGCATGCTGTTCTTCGGAGCTGTCCGCAGCCATCAACGCTTCCTCGACCGGGGTCTCGCCGAATACGTCTTCGGCACTTGGCTCTGCGTCGGCGGAGGATGCAGCTTGTGCCACTTCTGCCGCCTTCAGATCCTCGGCGGCCTGCATCGCGTCGAGCATTTTCTGCTGCTGCGCCCGCAATGCCGCATCGCGGCTGGTTGCGGCGATCCGGGCCCGGTTCATGCCCGCTCCGGTGCCGGCAGGGATCAAGCGACCAACGATCACATTTTCCTTGAGACCGATCAGCTGATCCTTCTTGCCCTCGACAGCCGCCTGGGTCAGCACCCGGGTGGTTTCCTGGAAAGAGGCGGCAGAGATGAAGCTGCGGGTTTGCAGGCTCGCCTTGGTGATACCCAGGAGAACCGGCTTGCCTTCGGCAGGAACCTGCTTTTTGGTCAGCTTGGCGTTGTATTCCAGCATCTCCTCAAGATCGATCTGCTCGCCGGGAAGCAAAGTCGTATCGCCGCCGTTGGTGATCTCAACTTTCTGCAACATCTGACGAACAATCGTCTCGATATGCTTGTCGTTGATTTTCACGCCCTGCAGACGATAGACTTCCTGAATTTCCGAAACGAGATATTCGGCGAGCGCCTCAACCCCGAGAACTTCCAGGATATCATGCGGATCCGGAGAACCGGAAACCAGATTATCACCCTTCTTGACGAGATCGCCTTCCTGCACGTCGATGACCTTGGTCTTCGGCACCAGATATTCGACCGGTTCGCCCTCTTCCGGGACAATCGCGATCTTGCGCTTGGCCTTGTAGTCGCGGACAAATTCAATCCGGCCATCAATCTTTGCGATGATCGAGTTATCCTTCGGAATCCGCGCTTCGAACAGTTCGGCCACACGGGGCAGACCACCCGTAATGTCACGGGTTTTCGCGGCTTCGCGGGAAACACGCGCCAGCACGTCACCAGCGGCAACCTTGGCACCGTCTTCGACAGACAGGGTAGCGCCATTGGCCAGCATGTAGCGACCGGTTTCCCCGCTATTTTCATCCAGCAGGGTGAGGCGTGGACGCAGGTCTTCCTTGTTGGCACCGCGGCCCGAAGCGCGATATTCGGTAATCACGCGCTGCGCGATACCGGTGGCTTCATCGGTCTGTTCGGTCATCGTCTTGCCTTCGATGACATCCTGGAACTTGATGACGCCCGGTTTCTCGGTAATCATCGGCATAGTGAACGGATCCCACTCGGCGAGACGATCGCCCAGTTTCACTTTCGCGCCATCCTTGACCAGCACGCTGGTACCATAAGGCACCTTGTCGGCCGAACGTTCGCGTCCGTCATTGTCGATCACGGCGATGATACCGCTGCGCGCCAGCGACAGGAAGCGGCCGTTCTTGTCTTCGATGACTGGCATGTCGCGATATTCGACCGTGCCTTCTGCCACCGCTTCCAGATTGGACTGCTCGTTGAGCTGCGCCGCGCCGCCGATGTGGAAGGTCCGCATCGTCAGCTGCGTGCCCGGCTCACCGATCGACTGGGCTGCAATGACACCAACCGCTTCGCCGATGTTCACCGGGGTACCGCGAGCGAGGTCACGGCCATAGCAGGTGCCGCAGACGCCCATCTTGGATTCGCAGACCAGCGGGGAGCGAATCCGCGCGGACTGGATGCCGAGTTCCTCGATCACCTTGATCGCGGCCTCGTCCAGCAACGTGCCCGACTTGATCACGACGCTATCGTCTTTGCTGTCGACAATATCTTCGGCCATGGTCCGGCCCAGGATACGTTCGCCAAGCGACGCGATAACCGAACCACCCTGGACGATGGCTTTCATCTCCAGCGCGTTTTCGGTGCCGCAATCTTCCTCGACGATGGTGCAGTCCTGAGAGACGTCCACCAGACGGCGGGTCAGATAGCCCGAGTTTGCCGTTTTCAACGCCGTATCCGCAAGGCCCTTGCGCGCGCCGTGGGTGGAGTTGAAATACTCGAGAACGGTCAGGCCTTCCTTGAAGTTCGAGATAATCGGTGTTTCGATAATCTCGCCGGAAGGCTTGGCCATCAGGCCGCGCATGCCGCCCAGCTGCTTCATCTGGGCCGGGCTGCCACGGGCACCCGAGTGGCTCATCATGTAGATCGCGTTGATCTCTTTCTCGCGCCCGTCTTCGTCCAGCGGCGTTGCGGCCAGTTCGTCCATCATCGCATTCGCAACCGTGTCACCACAGCGCGACCAGGCGTCGATCACCTTGTTATATTTTTCCTGCTGGGTGATCAGACCATCCTGATACTGCTGTTCATAGTCAGCAACCAGGGTGCGGGTCTCTTCAACCGTCCTGTCCTTCGAATCCGGAATGATCATGTCATCCTTGCCGAAAGAAATGCCGGCGCGGCAGGCGTGGCGGAAGCCGAGGCCCATGATCGCATCGGCGAACAGGACTGTGTCCTTCTGACCGGTATGGCGATAAACTTGGTCAATCACGTCGCCGACTTCTTTCTTGGTCAGCAAGCGGTTGACGATGTCGAACGGAACCAGGTGCGATTTTGGCAAACATTCCGCAATCAGCAAACGGCCCGGTGTGGTTTCGAAGCGCTTGAGGATCGGTTTGCCGTCCTCATCGGTCTGCGGAACCCGGGTGGTGATCTTGGAGTGCAGGGTCACCGCACCGATTTCCAGCGCCTGGTGCACTTCGGCCATATCGGCCAGCATCATGCCTTCGCCGGGCTCGCCCTTGCGGTCCATGGTGAGATAATAGATGCCGAGCACCATATCCTGTGAAGGAACGATGATCGGCTTGCCGTTGGCCGGAGACAGGATGTTGTTGGTCGACATCATCAGGACGCGCGCTTCCAGCTGGGCCTCGAGGCTCAGCGGAACGTGGACCGCCATCTGGTCACCGTCAAAGTCGGCGTTGAAGGCAGAGCAGACCAGCGGGTGAAGCTGGATCGCCTTGCCCTCGATCAATACCGGTTCGAACGCCTGGATGCCGAGACGGTGAAGCGTCGGCGCGCGGTTCAGCATCACCGGATGCTCGCGGATCACTTCCTCGAGAATGTCCCAGACTTCCTTGCGTTCCTTTTCGACCCATTTCTTGGCCTGTTTGAGCGTCATCGAAAGGCCCTTGGCGTCGAGGCGCGCGTAGATGAACGGCTTGAACAGTTCCAAGGCCATTTTCTTCGGCAGGCCGCACTGATGCAATTTCAGTTCCGGACCGGTCACGATGACCGAACGGCCGGAATAGTCGACGCGCTTGCCGAGCAGGTTCTGACGGAAACGGCCCTGCTTGCCCTTGAGCATGTCGGACAGGGATTTCAGGGGGCGTTTGTTGGCACCGGTGATGGTCCGGCCGCGACGGCCGTTGTCGAACAGCGCATCGACCGATTCCTGAAGCATGCGCTTCTCGTTGCGGACGATGATATCCGGCGCGCGCAGTTCCATCAGCCGTTTCAGACGGTTGTTCCGGTTGATCACACGGCGATAGAGATCGTTGAGATCGGAGGTCGCGAAACGGCCACCATCCAGAGGCACCAGCGGGCGCAGCTCCGGCGGGATCACCGGAATGATTTCGAGGATCATCCATTCCGGCTTGTTGCCGGAATCGATGAAGCTTTCGACAACCTTCAGCCGCTTGATGATCTTCTTGGGTTTCAGCGTCGACTTGGTCGTCCGCAGATCTTCCATCAGATCGTCGCGTTCCTGCTTCAGGTCAAGGTCCTGCAGCATGATCTTGACCGCTTCTGCACCGATACCGGCAGAGAAAGCGTCTTCGCCATATTCGTCCTGGGCTTCGAGCATTTCGTCTTCGGTCAGCAGCTGGAATTTTTCCAGCGCCGTCAAGCCGGGTTCGATAACCACATAGCTTTCGAAATAGAGCACGCGTTCGAGCTGCTTGAGCTGCATGTCGAGCAGCAGGCCGATGCGCGACGGCAGCGACTTCAGGAACCAGATATGCGCAACCGGAGCGGCCAGGTCGATATGACCCATGCGTTCCCGGCGGACCTTGGTCACCGTAACTTCGACACCGCATTTTTCGCAGACGATGCCTTTGTATTTCATCCGCTTGTACTTGCCGCACAGGCATTCGTAATCCTTTACCGGACCAAAGATACGCGCACAGAACAGACCGTCACGTTCCGGCTTGAAGGTCCGGTAATTGATGGTTTCCGGTTTCTTGATCTCGCCAAAGGACCAGCTGCGGATGCGCTCCGGCGAAGCGAGGCCGATCTGGATCTGGTCAAAAGTTTCCGGCTTTGCGATCGGATTTGCAAAATTTGTTACTTGGTTCATGTCTTAATTCCTCTTGGGCTTTCGCCCCAAATTTGAAATGCTGCGTGGCGTGAAACTAGGGCTTCACTCCGCCGCTATCGCAATCCCGTCGTCATCATCGCCTTCTTCATCTTCGTCACCGAAGCTGGAGAGCTGGACGTTGAGGCCGAGCGACCGCATTTCCTTGACCAGAACGTTGAAGCTTTCCGGAACGCCGGCTTCGAACGTATCGTCACCCTTGACGATCGCTTCGTAAACCTTGGTCCGGCCGATCACGTCATCGGACTTGACCGTCAGCATTTCCTGCAGCGTGTAGGCCGCGCCATATGCTTGCAGCGCCCAGACTTCCATTTCCCCGAAACGCTGTCCGCCGAACTGCGCTTTACCGCCGAGAGGCTGCTGCGTGACAAGGCTGTAGGGGCCAATCGAACGGGCGTGGATCTTGTCGTCAACCAGATGGTGCAGTTTGAGCATGTAGATATAGCCCACGGTCACCTTGCGATCGAACTTGTCGCCGGTCCGGCCATCATAAAGATTGACCTGACCACTGCGGTCCAGACCTGCCAGTTCCAGCATGTCGGAAATGTCGCTTTCGTGCGCTCCGTCAAACACCGGTGTGCCCATTGGAACACCGTGGCGCAAATGACCGACCATCTCTACGATATCGGCGGTGTCTCTGCTGTCGATATCTTCATGATATTGATCACCATAAATGACCTTCAGCCGTTCCTTGACTGCATCCGGCGGCGGTGCGGCCTCCGGATCGGGATTGGCAAGTTTCCATTCTTCCAGAGCTTCGGTGACCTGTTGACCGAGACCGCGTGCGGCCCAGCCCAGATGGGTTTCGAAAATCTGTCCGACGTTCATTCGCGAAGGCACGCCCAATGGGTTGAGCACGATGTCAACCGGTGTGCCATCCTCGAGGAACGGCATGTCTTCCTGCGGCAGAATCCGCGAGATGACGCCCTTGTTGCCGTGACGACCAGCCATTTTGTCACCCGGTTGCAGCTTGCGCTTCACCGCGACAAAGACCTTGACCATCTTCAGCACGCCCGGTGCGAGTTCGTCGCCGCGCTCCAGCTTCTCGCGACGGTCTTCAAACCGCTCGTTGATCAGTTTTATCGCTTCGTCATATTGTTGACGGGTGGCTTCGAAATCGGCCTGTACCTTGTCGTCCTTGACGGCAATCTTCCACCAGTCGACCTGTTCCAGTTCGGACAGGCTTTCCTCGGTGATCGCTGCACCCTTTTTCATCGGCTTCGGCGCCGACGTCGCGGTCTGGCCGATCAGCATGTCCTTCAGCGTATTGAAGGTCGCACGGTTGAGAATGGCGCGCTCGTCGTCACGATCCTTGGTAAAGCGCGAGATTTCCTCGCGTTCGATCGCGAGGGCGCGCTCGTCCTTGTCAATGCCGTGACGGTTGAACACACGCACCTCGACCACCGTGCCGGCAACACCGGGTGGCAGACGCAAAGACGTATCACGAACATCGGAAGCTTTCTCGCCGAAGATGGCGCGGAGAAGCTTCTCTTCCGGCGTCATCGGACTTTCACCCTTGGGCGTGATCTTGCCGACGAGGATATCGCCCGGTTCGATTTCCGCGCCGATATAGACAATGCCCGCTTCGTCGAGGTTGCGCAGGGCTTCCTCACCGACATTGGGAATATCGCGGGTGATGTCTTCTGGTCCCAGCTTGGTGTCGCGGGCCATGACTTCAAATTCTTCGATATGGATCGAGGTGAAGACGTCGTCTTTCACGATCCGCTCGGAGATGAGGATCGAATCCTCATAATTGTAGCCATTCCACGGCATGAAGGCGACGAGGCTGTTCTTGCCGAGCGCCAGTTCACCCATATCGGTGGACGGGCCATCGGCAATCGTGTCGCCCTGCTGGACGATCTCACCAACCTTGACCAGCGGCCGCTGGTTGATGCAGGTATTCTGGTTGGACCGCTGGAACTTCTGCAGCGTGTAAATGTCCACGCCGGACCGGCCAGCTTCCACCGCACCCGATGCGCGGATGACGATACGGGTGGCGTCCACCTGATCGACGATACCGGCGCGCCTTGCGGCGATCGCGGCGCCGCTGTCGCGAGCTACGGTTTCTTCCATGCCGGTGCCGACAAAGGGTGCTTCGGCTTTCACCAGAGGCACGGCCTGACGTTGCATGTTCGAACCCATGAGGGCGCGGTTGGCGTCATCATTTTCCAGGAACGGGATCAGCGATGCTGCAACAGATACGAGCTGTTTCGGACTCACGTCCATCAACGTGATCTGGTCACGCAGTGCCATGAGGAATTCGCCGGCCTGACGAGAGGAAACGATTTCCTCAACAAAACTCCCGTCGTCATTCAGGTCTGCATTGGCCTGCGCCACGGTGTGCTTCTGCTCTTCCATTGCGGAGAGATAGACAACATCGTCGGTGACCTTATGGTCGACGACTTTGCGGTATGGCGTTTCGATAAAGCCGTACTGGTTGACCCGGCTGAACGATGCCAGCGAGTTGATCAGGCCGATGTTCGGGCCTTCCGGCGTTTCAATCGGACAGATCCGGCCATAGTGGGTCGGGTGAACGTCACGGACTTCAAAGCCGGCACGTTCGCGGGTCAGACCGCCGGGCCCCAACGCTGACACGCGGCGTTTATGGGTCACTTCCGACAGCGGGTTGGTCTGATCCATGAACTGGGACAGCTGCGACGAGCCGAAAAATTCGCGAACGGTGGCGACGGCAGGCTTCGCATTGATCAGATCGTTCGGCATCACGGTGGATACGTCGACGCTGCTCATGCGCTCCTTGACGGCACGCTCCATGCGGAGGAGGCCGACGCGATACTGGTTCTCCAACAGTTCGCCGACGGAACGAACCCGGCGATTGCCGAGATTGTCAATATCGTCGACTTCGCCCTTGCCGTCCTTGAGGTCGACGAGGGTTTTGACCACTGCGAGAATATCTTCCTTGCGCAGGATCGTATAATCGGCAGGCGCATCGAGTTCTAGGCGCATGTTGAGTTTGACGCGGCCGACGGCGCTGAGGTCGTAGCGCTCAGGGTCAAAGAACAATCCTTCGAACAGGGCTTCCGCGGTTTCGCGCGTTGGCGGTTCGCCGGGGCGCATGACGCGGTAGATGTCGGACAGCGCACCATCGCGGTCTTCGGCCTTGTCGACCTTCAGCGTGTTGCGGATCCACGGCCCGGTTGTGACATGGTCGATGTCCAGCAATTCGAGCGCGTCAATGCCGGCATTGTCAATCTTCTCGAGATTTTCCGCCGTCACTTCGTCGCCGGCCTCGATGTAAATCTCGCCGGTCTTCTCGTTGATCAGATCAAAGGCACTGTAGCGACCGAAGATTTCCTCGGTTGGGATGACAATGTTTTTCATGCCATCGGATTCGGCCTTTTTCGCCGCGCGCGGCGTGATCTTGGTGCCCGCTTCAAAGACGACTTCGCCGCTCTTGGCGTCGACAATATCGAATGTCGGCTTCAGCCCGCGCCACTGATCGGCAACGAACGGAATCGTCCAGCCGTCCTTGGCGCGCTTGTAGACAATACGGTCGTAGAAAAGGTTGAGGATGTCTTCTTCCGAATAGCCCTGCTTGACGATCTTGACCATCTGGGCGCTCTTGGTGCGGCCTTCGTCTTCGATCTTGCCCTGCACATCGATCGCACCCATCGGTTCACGGATGGTGATCAGGTTGCCGTCGATTTCGAGAATCTCGGCTGGCTGTTTCATGCCCGCTACGCGGACCATCTCGCCGACTTTGAAATCGGGCTTCTTTTCTTTTACTTCCAGGATCGCGTCGCCCAGCGACCGCAACAATGCGGTCACTGGCAGCTTGCGCTTGCGGTCAATGCGGACGTTGACGATGTCTTTTGCATCAAATTCAAAGTCGAGCCAGGAACCGCGATACGGAATGACACGGGCAGCGAACAGGAATTTGCCGGATGAGTGGGTCTTGCCGCGGTCATGGTCAAACAGCACACCGGGCGAACGGTGCATCTGGCTGACGATAACGCGCTCTGTGCCGTTGATAACGAACGTACCGTTCTTGGTCATCAAGGGCATGTCGCCCATATAAACGTCCTGTTCCTTGATATCGAGAACGGAGCGGGCTTCGGTTTCGGGATCGACTTCAAATACGATCAGGCGGAGGGTCACCTTCATCGGCGCGGCATAGGTGATGCCCCGCTGGCGGCATTCCTCGACATTATATTTGGGGTCTTCGAGCTGATAGTTTACGAAGTCCATTTCGGCTGTGCCGGCAAAATCGCGGATCGGGAAAACGCTGCGCAGCGTTTTTTCGAGGCCGGAGACATATCCGATAGAGGGATCGGAGCGCAAAAACTGTTCGTATGATTCGCGCTGCACTTCGATGAGATTCGGCATGTCGATGACTTCGTGAATATCCCCGAAGATTTTGCGAATACGTTTCTTGCGGGTGGGGGTCGGAGCCGTCGTCTTGACCGAAGCTGCTTGGGTAGCCATATAGTTTTGCCTTCTCGCCATCGCCGGAAATCCGGCGGAAAATCAATATGTGGAGGCGCTTCAAGACGACAAAAGCCGCATGTTCCCCGAAGCGGGAAACTGCAGCTTTTTAGCGTCCTGAAAACCGAGCAAATTTCATTTCTTCTGGCGCGCCGCGCGACTGCACGCCCTGTCTCGAAATCTGTGGTGAGAGCGCGATATAGGGAGATGCCCGCTTTTGGTCAAGGGGGCGTGTCAGACATTGCCTCCGCCGGTGCTTCAATTTTGGTTCGTCGCCGTCAATCCGGAGCCAGCTCTGATCTGTTTTGCCATCTGGCGGAACCCCAGATGCGGACCAGCAGATCCACCCGGTCCTTGAAGCTACCCTCCAGGCCGTGGGCACTGGCACATCGCTTTTTCTCGACCATGCAGGCTTCCCCGGTATCGAGCCGCAACGTTGTGATCCTCGACGCGCGTTCGGCAATCCCGATCTGAGTTGGCCGTTCGAGATCGCCGACCGTCATCAGCACCGGTTTGGCAGGGACAGGGGGTTTATTACCGTTTAGCAGCGCCAATATGATTGCGCGATAGTCACTCAGACCGATCGGCCCGTCGATCGCGACGCCGGCGCGGTTGGTTACCAGAAAAGTCCCGTTCTGCCGGATATTGATATTGTGGCCGTGTCCCAGGAAGCCTTGCTCGAACAGGTCTTCACCATGATCGCCGGTAATGATAACGACGCTATCGTCCCACACGCCATCCTGCTTCAACCGGGAAACCAGTTTTCCGAGCTGCTGATCCGAATAGTTTACCGCGTTCCAGTAGGTCCGCTGCAGCCAATACCGGTTGCCGGCGCCGATCTCGGAACGGGGTAAGGGCCTGTCGGTCAGATCAAGCGACATTCCCTCGTGGAAATAGGGGAAATGCGGTGACTGGAAATTGAAATAGAGAAATTGTGGCTGGTCCCATTGCGATCGGTGAGCATATTGTTCCGCAAAGGCGTTCAGAAGATGTTTTTCATCGACGAGGATCGAGCCTTGCGCGCCGTTGCTGAAAGCGCGCAGATGTTTCAGCTTTTCTCCATCGACAAAAATATCTGCGTTTTCGCGCATTCCGACTGTTTCCGAGATATCTCCGAAATCTTCCGGTTGGCCGGAGAAAACGCCGATCCGATATCCGCTGGATTTGAGCTCGCGGAACAGCGAGGGAGAACCGCTTGCAGGTTCCAGAGCACCGCCGAACAGGGCTTTGAGCGAAGCGGTGGTAAAGCCGACGTGACTGAAAGCTGGGGAAACAAGACTTCCCGATTTTGCGATGGCTTCGAGATTGGGTGCGACCGGTTTGCCGTTGATCCGCTTTCCGATCACATCGTGGCGTGCGCTCTCCATGACGATCAGGACAAGGTGGGGGCGTTCGCCGGATATCAAGGTGACCGGCGGTTGCGGCGCTATTGGAACCAGCTGCAGATCTCCGCCGTAACCATCTTCGTCGATCCCGTTGGCCGGAATATCCAGCGCCAGCGGATAACGGGAGCTGTCGAACGGGTGCCGGTCCGGCATGCTGGAGATCCAGCCATAACCATCATTGTCAAAATCAGTGATCCGGTTTGCTGCCTTGGTGAAGAAACCCCAGGCGAGCGTGCGGTTGAGACCGTTATGGACATCGGCGGAAGCGGCAGGCACCATGATGGCGAGCAACAGGGCGGAAAACAAGAAATCGATCGCGACGCGGCCGTAAGGCGACCATTCCGGATGGCCCGGATGCACCCGGAATTTTCCGGAGAGCCACCGGAACATCGCGCTGTAGACAATCAGGCCCATGACCAGAGCGGCCAGCCCCAGAAAAATTTCGCTCGAAGCGAACAGCAAGGCGTCGGTCAGGCTGCCGCCGCCGAGATTGGCCATCAGGGCAAAGCTCATCGTATCACTGAAATATTGGCCCAGCTGGAATGTCAGGGCGAGTAGCAATATATATGCGCCGCCCACGATCGTCACTAGAAAGAAAAGCGGTGGCCAGGATTTTCTGGATCGGAATAGCCGGACGATGATCCACCAGACACCGGTGACAAGCAGCGCCATCGAACAAAGGTAGCCGACAAGGAAAACGAACCGCTCCGTAAGCGTGTCGATGGCCTGTGATTGACCGAAGCCGCCGGTAAACAATCCGAATTTGCGATCGGCGAGCGCGAGTTCCACGGCGGCAAGAATGCACAACAGGCCGAGGATAACGCCAAAATAGAGCTTCCCCTGCCTATCGCTTCTGGTGAAGACGTTGCTCATCCGCTTGTGCTTTGATTCCTGCTTTTGGTTCGCGCCGCAAGGCTAGCAGAAGCAGGTAAAAGGCTCGTTAAGCAGAACCGGTCAGAGGCCGAGGGTCACGCGTTGTCGCATTCGCTGCTGAATTCCGCCATCAAGACGACTTTTCGGACCATCGCCGGATCATAGTCCACCTGACCGTCGAGAATCAGCATGGCGAGCCCGTGCACCAGCGACCAGGCATGGAGAGTGGCAATGGTGCGCCGCTCGGGCGGGAGATTTTCGGGCATCATCGCCGCGATACCCTTGCGCAGTTGATGAAAGGCCTCGCCCATTGCGGAAGGATGAGCACCGTCGAGATCAACCCTGCCGATACGGCTGTAGATCAGGCGCAGCAGGGCAGGGTGGTTCACCGCCCAGTCGACATAGGTTACCCCCATCTCGGCGAAGCCCGCACGCCCGCCGCCCACGGCGGTGGCCGCTTCCGCCTGGTGCCAGCCGAGGCGGTTGAGTCCCTCCAGCGCCAGCGCATCGAGCAGGGCATCCTTGTTCGGGAAATGGCGATATAATGCCGTCGCGGACACGCCCAGATCACGGGCGAGTGCGCGCAGGCCGAGATCGGGTTGCTCCTGATTCGCCAGCCGTTCCATGCCCATTTGCAGCGCCGCGGCGCGCAGGTCGCCGTGATGATAGGGCGTGTTCATTGGAAGATTTGGAAGCATGTTTTGCTTCCCGGAAATCTTATGTTGACACTGTTATCATTGCTTGTCATGTTAACAGCATAAACATCGCGAGTCGATTTGCCAAGCCATAAGGGAAGCGGCAGTCGCCGACATTGGTTTCAACTGGAAGGAATTCTCCATGGCTTCCGTAATCGAAAAAACCATCCGCGCCGCGGTCACGCCAGTCATGGGTGCGGTCGCCAGTTACAATCGCAAGCGGATGAAGGAGCCGGTCGGCGGTCACCCCTATCTGACCGGGGTGCACAAGCCGATGACCGAAGAAGTCACGCTGGCGGATCTGAAGGTCGAGGGCGAAATCCCCGCGCAACTTGACGGGCGCTATCTTCGCATCGGCCCCAATCCGGTAACCGCTCCCGATGAAGCCAGCTATCACTGGTTTGTCGGTGACGGGATGGCGCACGGCATCCGGATTCAGGACGGCAAGGCGATATGGTATCGCAACCGCTGGATCCGCAGCAAAGCGGTCAGCGATGCACTGGGTGAGGCGCGCAAACCGGGAACCCGGAAACCGCGTACCGATAATGCCAACACCAATATCGTGGAGATTGGCGGCAAGACCTTTGCCATTGTCGAGGCGGGTGGTTTCCCGGTGGAACTGACCGATGATCTTGAAACGGTGAAGCATAATCCCTTCGATGGCACGCTGACCAACGCCTTTTCCGCGCATCCGCATCTTGATCCGCAAACCGGAGAGATGCACGCGATTTGCTATGATGCGCCGGTTATGGACACGGTATGGCACGTGGTGCTCGGCGCAGATGGCAAGGTGAAGCGCGAGGAACCGATCGCAGTCAAGGACGGCCCCTCCATCCACGACTGCCAGATTACCGAAAATTATGTGCTGGTCTTCGACCTGCCCGCAACCTTCTCGATGAAGCGCATGCTGGGCGGGTTTGCTTTTCCCTATGAGTGGAATCCGGACCATCGCGCCCGCGTCGGGCTTTGCCCGCGTGACGGGTCGGGCGCGGACACGGTATGGTGCGATGTGGACCCCTGTTACGTCTATCACCCGGCCAATGCCTATGAGACGGATGATGGCAGCGTGATCGTCGACGTGGTCGTGCACGAAAGCACTTATGCGCGAACGACCTTCGGGCCGGGCGGCGAATGGTCCCGGCTGGAGCGCTGGACCGTCGATCCGGTGGCGAAGAAAGTGGATCGCAAGCTGCTTGATGATCGTCCGCAGGAATTCCCGCGCTACGACGAGCGGCTGACCACAAAACCTTATCGCTATATCTATAACATCGCGCTCGCCGGTCGCCCCGACGAACTCGATATGGCGGGAACAGAATTGTTCAAACATGATCTGGAACGGGGCAACAAGCTGGTGCGCGATTTCGGCGCTGGTCGGCATCCGGGGGAATTTGTATTCGTCCCGCGCTCGCCAGAGTCGGCGGAGGACGAAGGCTGGCTGATCGGTCTCGTCATAGACGCGGAACGGGAAACTACCGAGCTCCAGATCCTCAACGCTGATGATTTTCTCGGGGAACCCCAGGCCGTGATCCATCTGCCCCACCGCATCCCTCCGGGCTTTCACGGCAACTGGGTGGCGCGCTAGGGCAGCTTTTCGCCGAGTGCTCCGCGATCTCTCGGTCGCGGGATATTACCCCGTCTTTTTGTCCGGGATTTTTGCCGGAGCGTCAGCGGGGTTCCGTTCGCTGCTTTGTTCGCCGATCGCGCTGATCTGCGTCGCTTGATCGGCCGTTGGTGCGATCCGTCCGACAATGCTGGAGGCGGGTATCGCTCTGCTGAACAAATAGCCCTGAACCTGGACGCAGCCTTCCAGTTTCAGGTGGCTGAGCTGATCGGTGCGTTCGACACCCTCGGCGGTGGTGACCATTCCGAGGCTCGTCGCCAGGCCGGTCACCGCCCGGATAATCGCCCGGCAATCTTCACTGCTGTCCACTTCGTCGACGAAACAGCGATCAATTTTGATCTTGTCAAACGGGAAACTCCGCAAATAGTTGAGTGAACTGTAACCGGTGCCAAAATCGTCCAGCGCAATGCGTACGCCCAGCGAGCGGATTTTGTGGAGCAGTTCCACGTTGGACTGGTTGTCGTTCATCAGCACGGACTCGGTGATTTCCAGCTCCAGCCGGTGCGGTGCGACGCCGGTTGCGGCCAGTGCGTTGATAATGGTCGGCATCAGATTCGGGCTGCGCATCTGGGCCGGGGACAGATTGATGGCAACACTCAGATGTTCCGGCCAATTGCTGATTTCATACAAGGCCGATCGGACAACCCATTCCCCTAGCTGCACAATCAGGCCGGTATCTTCAGCCACCGGAATGAACACATCCGGCATGATCATGCCCTTTTCGCCGTGATTCCAGCGGAGCAGAGCTTCGTAACCGATGGTCTCGTTGGTGTCGATATTGACCAGCGGCTGGTAAAAAAGTTCTAGTTCGTTGCGCTTCAGCGCGGCACGAAGATCCAGTTCAATATCGCGCCGTTCCTGCACCGCATCATGCATCGAGGGCTCAAAGACCGAAACACAACCACGGCCGTTCTCCTTGGCATGATACAGGGCAATATCGGAATATTTGATCAACTCTTCGCCACTGCTGCCGCCCTCGGGGGCCAATGCGATTCCGATGCTGACACCCGTGGCAACCGATTGTCCTTCAATCAAGACCGGCTCGGACAATCTATCGATAATTTTATTCGCAATCTTGAGGACATGTTTGCTCGAACCGCAATTGCGCAGGGATATCGCAAATTCATCCCCGCCGAGGCGCGCGACCATACCTTCGATGCCGATCGTATTTTCCAACCGGTTCGCAACGGATTTCAGAACCAAATCCCCCGCACTATGTCCCAATGTATCGTTGATCGTTTTGAAATTATCGAGGTCGAGATATAATACCGCCAATTTTTGGTCGTCCCGCATGCGCGTGACGGAGCGTTCCAGCGACTGATTGAATAGGGCCCGGTTGGGCAGGTCGGTCAGGCTGTCAAAATGAGCGAGATGGGCAACCCGTGCCTCGGCCTTTCTGGCGCTTGTAATATCCGCTGCAACGCCGCGAACATTCTTGCTGATGCCGCGCTTTGTCTTGACCCGTCGGCCGGACAGTTTCCACCAGCGTTCTTTTCCGCCGATTTTTATTGGCACATGAATGTCCCGGAATGCTTTTCCCGAAGCCAGGCTTTGCGCAAGCTGATTGCGTTCCGTTGAATCCTCGAACAAGTCGACCAGCGGCAGATTGCGGAGGTCGCGGATTTCCATATTGACCGCGGTAGCGAACCGCGCCGACGGGTTGACGATCAGATGATCGGCATTCACCTCCCACAGCCAGTCAGAGCTTTGTTCTGCATAATCATAGAGCAAAAGCCGGACGGTTTCGGCGGCGTCCTTTTGTTTGGCCGCGTGCAAGTGGCGCTGAACAAAGTTGAAGAAGAACAGCCGGTAAATATAGTCGCTGCACAATGCAAAGAAGGCCAGTAAAACCGCAGCGGTAACACCGCCATATCCTTTTGCCGCGATGAACGAGGTTGCATAGAAAACTGTCGTAATCGATAGATTATACGTTTGTGCCCGGGGAATACTGCCATAAACAAATCCGCCTACCGACAGACCGCCCATCGCCAGTATCGCGATATCCAGACTAAAGGGAATCTGACCAAAAGCGAAAGGTATTGCCAAAATACTGGAGAAGGCAGCGCTGATGAAAATGCTTTCCATGCGGATGGTCCTGAACACTGCCTTGAGGTTCGCGGTATCGGGGTCCAACGCGAATTGTTGAACGTAATTGCGAGCGCCCATGAATCCGGCAACAGCCAGAAAGAAACAGCCTGTTGCGATGAATGCCGGCTCCGCAAAAGTGAACAGCACGATCAGGGCATAAATGCCCAGGGGCAAAGTGATCAAGAGGCCGATACGCGATATCTGGCCGAAGGATTTGAGCTGCTCGCGGGCGACAAGTTCAGAAGTCTCATGATCAGCGTTGATCTTGAAGTTCCAAACCTTTCTCTGCATCTCCAGCAAACGCTGAAGTGTAATTGTCTCGCCCATGCTCGCCTCGATTTACCCGATGTCGCCAGTTGCAGACAGACCTTAGAAGGATAGAGTTTTCACAAGGTTAAATACGGTAGGCAGGGCTTCGGGTTAAGGATCAACCCGGGTTCAAAGGCTCAGCCATGGTCATATGAGCGTCAAAAATTCGGCCGCAGCGGCGGAAGCGCGTTTTGCCGCCGCCTCGAGATTGACATGAAAATCACCCGAACTGTCGCTATTGGCACCATCGGTTACCGCCTTGATACCGGCCCACGGGATATCCAGTATTGCCGCAATCTGGGCCACCGCGGCGGTCTCCATATCTACCAGGTCGGCCTTCAACATATCGCGCAGATAGCCCGAGCGTTCGGGGCATTTCACGAAACAGTCGGCGGTCGCGATCCGCGCCCGGGGCAGGGCAAGGGCGTCGGGCATCGGATAGGCCTCGAACGGGCGCCACTCTGCCGGACCAATCGGCCAGGTACCGGCATTATAATGGGTGAAGCCGTCATGCTCGCCGAATTTTTCGAGCGTGCCATAATCAGCTTGCAGGGATTCGTGCAGATAGAAGCAGTCACCTTCCCGGGTGCTGACATGACCGGCGGTGCCGATCACAAGAAACAGGTCCGGCCGGAAGTGGCTGTGCATATACAGGGCCGCCGCCCCGGCATGCACCTTGCCGATGCCCGAGCACAGGATGGAAACCTTTTTGCCACCATGGTCCAGCTGGCGGACCTCACCCAGCGGACTGTCCACCTGCGTCGCCGGATGGCCCTGGCAGAAGGCATCCGCTTCGTCCTGCACACCGGTGATGATCGCGATATGTTCAATCACCGGCAAAGGCCATCAATGCCACCGGCTCGACATCGGCAGCGGCCAGTTTTGGCGCGCCGCCCAGATCGGGCAAGTCGACGATGAACAGCGCTTGCTCGACGTTGGCGCCCTGGCCGCGCAACAGCTGCACGCCGGCTATAGCGGTCCCGCCCGTGGCGATCAGGTCATCGACCAGCAGCACGCGCTGCCCCGGCAGGATGGCATCATCATGCATCTCGATCCTGTCGCTACCATATTCCAGCGCATAGTCGATACTCACCGCTGTCCCCGGCAATTTTCCCGGCTTGCGCAGCATCACCTTGCCCTTTTCCAGAGCGTAGGACATCGCCGCCGAGACGATGAAACCGCGCGCCTCGATGCCGGCGATCAAATCGAAACTCGCCGGATCGACAAGCGCGATCATCCGGTCGATGGTCCGGCGAAAAGCCGGTCCGTCGAGCAGCAGGGTCGAAACGTCGCGAAACCGGATGCCCGGCTTGGGATAGTCCGGGATCGTCCGCACCAAGGTCCTGAGATCGTCATTGTCGGTCATTGTCTTCGCCCCTGCCTTAATGAACATTTGTGTAAGTAGCGGCTTGCCTTTCCGCAACCATCGGATAATCTGCAACGCAGGAGAGAAATGCAATGACCAATTCTGATGTTCTGGAAAAACGGGCGATCACGCCCTTTGATGTGAGTGACGGTGCGCTTTATTCCGAAAATCGCTGGCAGGAACCCTTCGCCCAGCTGCGTCGGGAAATGCCCGTCAGCTATCTCCCCGACAGCCCCTACGGACCCTATTGGTCGGTGGTGACCCATGATCTGGTGCAGCAGGTGGAACTCGATCCGACAACCTATTCTTCCTCCTATGAGCATGGCGGGATCACCATAACCGACGGTACAGGAGAATATGAGTTTCCCAATTTCATCGCCATGGATGCCCCGACCCATACGGCCCAGCGCAAGGTGGTGCAGCCATCGTTCAACCCGAGCCAAATGCTCGCCCGTGAACCGGAGATAAGAGAGCGTACCAGGGAACTGTTCGACGCCCTCCCCGTTGGCGAGACGTTTGACTGGGTGGAGGAAGTCTCGGTCAAGCTGACCATCGGCATGCTCTGCGTATTGTTCGATTTTCCCTGGGAGCAATGGCGCGACATGAAGCGCTGGTCGGACACCGCCAGCGACGTTTCGCCAGACCAGAGTGAGGAACGGACACAGAAATTCTTCGCCGAAATGTACCAGATGCTGGGCAAGTTCGACGAGCTGTTTGAAAGGGAACGCAAGCAGTCGCCCAATGACAAGATTCTCAACCGGATCATCCACAGCGAGGCGATGGGCAATATGCCCGAGTTGGAGCGGCTGGCCAATGTCGCGCTGCTGATCGTCGGCGGCAATGACACCACGCGCAACAGCATGAGCGGCTTTGTCCGTGCCTGCAACCTGTTCCCCGACCAGTTCGCGCTGCTGCGCAATGATCCTTCGCTGGTGCCCAATGCCGCGCAGGAAATCATCCGCTGGCAATCACCGGTCACCCATATGCGGCGGACCACCACCTGCGAGACCGAGCTGGGCGGCCAGACCATAGCGGCGGGCGAAAAAGTCATTCTCTGGTATATTTCGGCCAATCGCGACGAGAAGCTGTTTGCCAATCCGGATGTTGTGGATTTTACCAGGGAGAATGCCCGCCGCCATATCGGCTTCGGTCACGGCGTCCACCGCTGCGTGGGCGCGCGGCTGGCAGAAATGCAGCTGGCGGTGCTGTTTGAAGAGATTCTCGGTCGCGATGTCCGGGTCGAGCAGGATGGCCCGCTCACCTATTCCAGCAGCTGTTTCCTGCACGAGATTGACCATATGCCGGTCAAAATGGTGCCGATCGGCTAGGTTGAGAGGTTCGGCCGTCTCAGCTCCAGATCAGGACTGGGCGTTGATTGCGCTTCTCCTAATTGTCCCCTTCGGATAATCGTTGGATATGGTCTTGATACGGGCAATCTGGATCGCCAGCCTGGCGGCTCTGGCAATTGCTTCTCCGGCGAAGGCCGACGAGCTGTTCGCGGGCATCGGTTCGCAGGATATTGCCACTCCTGTCGCAGTGGATACCGGAGCGGAAGGGGCAGATTTCCAGCTTGGTTATCGCGGCGACCGGATCGAAGCGCTGTCCTTCCTCGGCAAACCGATACCCTATATTCTGGTGTCGGCGAACAGCGCGGGTGATACCAGTTTTGGCGCTGCCGGTCTCAGCTGGAAATTCGGCGGCAAGATTTATGCGCGCCCCGGTATCGGCATTGCGATCCACGATGGCCCAAAACTGGCATTCGCACCCGACGGATCGCAAACGCAACTGGGCTCGCGCGTCCTGTTCGCGCCAGAACTGGCGCTGGGTATGCGTCTGTCGGAGAAAGTCGATATCGAAGCAAGCTGGGTGCATCTGAGTCATGGCCGGATATTCAGCAGCGTGCAAAATCCGGGGCTGGACAGCATCGGTCTGCGATTGGTCGTCCGGTTGCCCTAAGCGGGCCAATAAAAAGGGGCGGCTTCCGAACCGGAAACCGCCCCTTGAATCAGTTGTCGTCGAGAGACTTACTTCAGTTCGACGGTACCGCCGGCAGCTTCGATCTTCGACTTGATTTCTTCGGCTTCGGCTTTGTTGACGCCTTCCTTGATCGCCTTTGGCGCGCCTTCGACGAGAGCCTTGGCATCGGTGAGGCCGAGAGCGGTGATCGCGCGGACTTCCTTGATCACCTGGATCTTCTTGCCGCCGTCGCCGGTCAGGATAACGTCGAATTCGTCTTTTTCTTCGGCAGCTGCTTCACCAGCACCACCGCCGGCAGGGCCGGCCACGGCAACAGCAGCGGCAGCGGAAACGCCCCACTCTTCTTCCAGGGCCTTGGACAGTTCAGCCGCTTCCATGACGGTCAGTTTCGAAAGTTCTTCAACCAGTTTTGCTATATCAGCCATTTTAATATCACTCCAAATTTCTAGTCAGTATGTTTCAGTAAAATTCATTCACCCGTAGCGGCATAAGCGCCGACCACACGTGCAAGGGCTCCGGCAGGCTCTTTGACAACCCGTGCGATTTTCGTCTGTGGTGCAACAAGCAATCCGACAATCGTTCCGCGCAGTTCATCAAGAGAAGGCATGGAGGCCAGCGATTTCACGCCTGCTTCGTCGAGAAGGGTATCGCCCATTGCGCCGCCAACGATTTCAAGACGATCGTTGGTTTTTGCAAATTCGACTGCGATTTTTGCAGCCGCCACCGGATCATCCGATGTCGCGAGCGCGACCGGACCCGTCAGCATATCTGCTATCGGGGCATAGTCGGTGCCTTCCAGAGCCAGCTTGGCGAGGCGGTTTTTAGAGACTTTGAAGCTTGCGCCTTCTGTCCGCATTTTCGTCCGCAGCTCGGTTGATTGAGCCACAGTCAGACCCAGGTTGCGTGTCACCACGACCACCCCGGCCTCTTTGAAAACAGCGTTCAGAGCGGCAACCGCTTCGGTCTTTTGACCACGATCCATATTTTGCTCCTTCACGTGGACTGCGTTTTTGACGCGCAGTCCATTACTTCAATTGCGTCATCCTGAACTTGTTTCAGGACCCCGGAAGACAAAACGCGTCCCCGAGAGATGCTGAAACAAGTTCAGCATGACGAGCGAAAGGTTTGGCAACTTGCCGCACCATATAATCCGAAGGGGGAGTTTGGCTGCAATGCCGCGTGCAGGACGCGGGCTGCGAACCTATGAGCCAAGGCTCATAAAAAACTGATCCCCGTCTAGGCTGGAAATTAAGAGAGGCAAATTCCCCTCACCCGCTGTCTCGGACGGAAATTGCGATTCTTTTGACGGAAGCACAATTTGTAGGGGAGCCATTAGCGGGATTCTTCGCCATGTCAATGTTCAGCAGAAATTTTACCAGGCCGAGATGGGCTTTGATACCTCTCTCCCGTGAGGGAGAGGGATGTGGAAGGCTTGGCAACTTGTTGCCTAGCCGCAGCTGGGTGAGGATGTTCCGGGCCGTCGAGGGCAGAACGCCCTCATCCAACTGCGCCTAATCCGCTTCGCGAATAAGGCTTCGTAACCTTCTCCCTCACGGGAGAAGGTTTACTGATCCCGCTGCAGCACCCCAGCTTCAATCTCATAATAATCACCCTTGTCGGCGACGAAGATATGGCCCCAGATCTTCGTATCCGTCGGCGGGTCGAGGCAGCCCATGGCGATGGCGATCTTGTCGTGGTGCACGGGGTCCCAGAACAGGAAGGAGCCGCAGGTGTCGCAGAAGCCGCGGCGGACTTTTTCGGAGGACTGGTACCAGCGGATATGGTCCTCGCCGTTGATCGTCACGGCGCTGGTCGGGAGGTCGGTCAAGGCCCAGTAGTGGCCGGACTGCTTGCGGCACCGGGTGCAGTGGCAGGCGTCGGCTTCGGGCAGGTCGCCGGTGACTTCAATCTCGATCGCGCCGCAGAGACAGGAGCCTTTGTGCATATATTCCTCCCGGAAGTTGTTCGGTGACAATCCTAGAGGAAAAAGCTTTCGGTTTGGAAGCCGGAAATTGATCGCGGCGATTCAGGCGCGTGAAACGCTGACCCGCTGCTCGACCATCTGCATGCTACCGAAGGCGGTCAGAAAGGAAACATCGGTGGCGTCGCGACCGATGCCGATTACCGCCATGTCCGAGGCTCGCGCCATGCCGGTGGGATCGATCAGGTGCCAGCGGCCATCGAGGAAAACCTCGGGTACGGCATGAAAATCCTGCGGCTCGACATCGGGCGCATAGGTGCTGGCAAAGCGCGCCGGGATTTCTGCTGCGCGGGCCATACTGATCAGGATATGGGCATAGTCGCGGCAAACACCCTTGCGCGCGGCAAAGCTTGCTTCTGCGTTGTTTTGAGCGTTATCTCTGTCCAACCCATAGGTCATGGTCTTGCCGATATAGTTCGACATGGCTGCCACCAGCGGGCCGCCGCTCAGTCCGGAAAACTCGTTCGCCATCATCTGGTCAAAGACGTGAATTGAACAATAGGGCGAGTTGAACAGATAGGGCACGACGTCGCCCGGCAGGTCGCCGAGGGCGGTTGCGGACAGGGTGGAGAGATCCGGATTGGGCCGATCAATCGCAACCCGCGCATCATAGGAAACGGTGAGCTGCTCTTGCTGGCTGGTCCACAGCCGGGTGCCGATGCCGTCATGGGCCGCAACGACGGCCTTGCTATCGGCAGGGCTTATCTCAATGTCCGCGTACATGACTGTCTGGTCGGTTGTCGCCGCCGCCTCGACCTGGACCAATATGGTGCACGGCGCGGGGAGGCGATAGGACAGTTCTGCGCTGATCTGCAATTGTGTCATGCCGGTCCTTGAAAATTCTGGCCTATGAAAAAAGGCCGGGATTACGCCCGGCCTTTTTCTAGCAGCTTGTTATGTCATCGCCTGCCCGGGCAAAGCCGACGTGCGACGAATCAGGCGCCCTCGATCTCGTTAAGATCGATTTTCAGGCCTGGCCCCATCGTCGTGCTCAGACCGACCTTGCGGACATATTTGCCTTTCGCACCGGTCGGTTTCGCTTTTACAACGGCATTGACCAGCGCATCGAAATTCTTGCGCAGATCCGCTTCCTTGAAGCTGACCTTGCCGATGCCGTTGTGGATGATGCCGGCTTTTTCAACGCGATATTCGATCTGGCCGCCCTTGGCGTCCTTGACCGCCTGCGCGACATTCGGGGTCACCGTGCCGAGTTTCGGGTTTGGCATCAGGCCTTTCGGGCCGAGGACCTTGCCGAGACGACCGACAACACCCATCATGTCCGGAGTTGCGATGACGCGGTCATAGTTGAGATCGCCGCCCTGCATGGCTTCCATCAGGTCTTCCGCCCCCACCGTGTCGGCGCCGGCTTCTTTCGCTTCGTCCGCTTTCGCATCCTTGGCAAAGACCGCAACCCGAGCGGTCTTGCCGGTACCGGCCGGAAGCGAAATCACGCCGCGGACCATCTGGTCGGCATGGCGGGGATCGACACCGAGATTGATCGCAACATCAAGCGTTTCGTCAAATTTCGAAGTTGAGGCCAGACCCTTCAGCGTCTTGATCGCTTCGTCGATGCTGTACAGTTTTTCGCGATCGACTTTTGCATTGATCGCCTGCATTTTTTTGGAGAGTTTTGCCATGTTCTTATCCCTCCACCACGTCTACGCCCATCGAGCGCGCGCTGCCTGAAATGATTTTTACAGCCTGGTCAATGGTGTTGGCATTGAGGTCAGCCATTTTGGTTTCAGCAATTTCCTTGATCTGGGAAGCCTTGATCGTTCCGCCAGAGGTCTTGCCCGGTTCGCTCGAACCTTTTTTCAGCTTGGCGAGCTTCTTGATCAGATAGCTGGCCGGTGGTGTCTTGGTTTCGAAGGTGAAGCTGCGATCCGCATAGACGGTAATCTTCGTCGGGATCGGCGAACCTTTTTCCAACTTGTCCGTTGCCGCGTTGAACGCCTTGCAGAAGTCCATGATGTTGACACCGCGCTGACCGAGAGCCGGTCCGATGGGCGGGGATGGATTTGCAATGCCGGCGGGCACCTGCAAATTGATATAGCCAGAAACTTTTTTAGCCATTTGGCTGTCCTTTCGTTCTCTTGGGATTGGCGAAATTGCCGCGCCCGCAAATTAAGTGGTCAAACGGAGAGCGAACCCTCCTCCCACGCTGGTATTCGGAGGCTTGAAGCCGCCAAATTCTGTTTGCTCCGGAATTGGTCCGGAACCTAAAAACTAGCTGATCAAATCAACTTCGCCGAAGTCCAGTTCGACCGGGGTTGCCCGGCCAAAGATGGAGACCGAAACCTTGACCTTGTTCTTGTCGAAATCGAGTTCTTCGACGATGCCGTTGAAGCTGTTGAACGGCCCGCTCTTGACCTTGACCTCGTCGCCGATTTCGTAGCTGACGGTGATCCGTTCCTTCGGAGCGTTGGCCGCTTCTTCCTTGGTGTTGAGAATGCGCGCGGCTTCGGCTTCGCTGATCGGTTGCGGCTTGCCGCTGCTGCCGAGAAAGCCGGTTACTTTGGGCTGATTCTTGACCAGGTGATAAACATCATCGGTCATTTCCAGTTTCGCCAGCACATAGCCGGGGAAGAATTTCCGTTCCGACTGGATCTTCTTGCCGCGCTTGACTTCGGTAATGGTCTCGGTCGGGACTTCGATGTCCTCGACCAGTTCGGTCAGGCCGAGCCGCTTGGCGTCCGCCTCAATGGCTTCCTTGACCTTGTGCTCAAAGCCCGAATAAGCGTGAATGATATACCAGCGTGTCATGCGAATAACCTAAAAATCTGTGTGGGACGCTTAAGCCAGGCTCAGGAGCCAGGCCACAAGGCCATTAAAAATCGAATCGATGCCCAGAAAAAACAGGCCGAGTATGGTCGTCATGATCAACACGAGAATCGCCGTACGGACGGTCTCGGGCCATGTCGGCCAGACGACCTTGTTGGTCTCGGCCTTGACCTGATTCATGAATTCGCCTGGATTGACTTTCGCCATGCTTGATTCCTTAAATGCGCTTCCCAGTTTTCGCATAAACTCCGGGTATCGGTCGCTTGACCGTGTTCGGATATATGGATGATTTCGGAAAGAACCAGCCCTTTATACCCGGATTCCCGGATTCGCAAGAAAAAGAACCGGATTTTACCCGACCGGCATCGTTTCGATCAGCGAGCCTATCCAGGGGAGATGTTCACGACCGACGAAAAGCTGGTCAGCAATGAGATAGGATGGTGATTCGAAAATACCGGATTCTTCAGCCCTGGCGCGGATGGAATCCAGCTTTTCATGAGCCGGTTGCATGTCGGGAAGCGGAAGGTTTAGCGAAGATAATAGTTCCGCCACCACCGCCTCGTCATCAAGGTCTGCCTGATCCGTCCAATAGGCATCAAAGGCGGCGCGGAGGAACGGCACGGGGTCACCGTCGATGCCGGTCATGGCGGCGAGCGCGGCCTCACTGCCAGCGGGTATCTTCGAAAAATGCATCTCCCGCCCCTGAACCGCCGCATAATGCAAATGGGTATCGCGCTGGGCAATGGCGCGGACGCGGCGATGGCGCTCGCCGACCGTTTCGTCCGCTTGCTGTTCGGGGATGGAAAAGGGGCGGACCGAAAAGGGAAGCCAGTCGATATATACGCCCGTTTCGCGTGCCAGAGCCAATGTCGGTTCGAGCCCAAGGAAGGATGCCGGCGACTTGAAATCGATGAAGACGCTCAGCATGGTTGTCCCTCCCTGTCATCAATCTCATAGGCGATATCCGGCGCGGGGCCTTCACGTCCTTGCAGGTGCCAGCGGACAAAGGGGAGATGCTCGCGGCCGAACAGGATTGTACCGTCAAAGACATAGGTCGGAACGCCGTAGATGCCACTCGGATGGAGCTGTGCCTGCAGAGCGTCATGTTGTGCGCGACCCTCGCCCTCGACAAAGGCGGCAAAGCCGGTCGAGTCAATTCCGGCCTGCTCCAGGCAGGCTTCGACTACCGCTATATCTTCGATATCCAGTTCCCGCCGCCAGAAAGGGGGATAGACCGTTTCGAGATAGGCGCCGAGTCGATCCCGGTCAGTCTGCATGACCCAGGAAATTCCGATATTGGCGATTGACGAATCCCAGATTTTTTCGGTTCCCTTGAGCATATAGCCCTGACGTTCGACATAGCGTCGTGCATCGAGATAGCCATATTTGATCCCCACCCACTGGCTGGCGCTACGCGTGCTTTCGACAACTTTGCCCTTGCTCTTGCGCGCAGAACCCAGATAGCTCGGGATATCGAGCGTCAGCGGCCGCCAGTCGAAACGCATGTCGAGAGCTTTTTCCAGCGCCAGCGTCGGCCGGATGGCAGCGAAGGCATAGGGACTCTTGATGTCGATATAGACAATCAGCGGTGCATCGCTTTCCAAGGCTTTCATGGTCATCTTCCCGACGGTTATCCGGATATTATTTCTGGCTCTGTGGCTATTTCGCTGCGGGTGCTAGCACCCTCGAGGGATGCATCCCGTCGACATAGCCCATGAATGGCGGGTGGATATTATAACCCAGCAGCTCCTGGACCCGTTTCGGCAGCCGCGCCACTTTTTCAGGAGATACCGCCAGCAATTGCTGCTCCAGCGGACGGCACCAGCCCTTGCAGAATTGCGGCGTGACGATCAGGCGATGGGCATCGGAACTATTGCCGCCGCCGCGATGCCATAAGGTCCCCTTGGCGATCATCAGCGAACCGGCCGGCATGGTCGCCTTGATCATATCGGGGTGGTCATCGCCTGCATCGTTTTTTTTGTCCGTGACGCCGGTTTTGAAATCGGAACCGCGATTGGCACCGGCCGGCTGTTCATCGCCCCATTTGTGGCTGCCGGGGATGATTTCGGTGGCGCCATTGGTCTCGGTGGTGTCGCTGATCGACCAGAAAGTCGACAGGCTGAGCGGGTCGCGCGGCCGGGCCAGCCCGCAATGGCTGTCATCAAAATGCCAGGGCTGGACGGTTTCGCCGGGATGCAGATTGATCGCGAGGCAGGCATAAAGCAGGCAGCTTTCGCCCAGTTCCCGTTCGGCGAATGCCAACTGGAGCGGGTGGGACACAAGATCGGCAAAAACCGGATCCTTGGCGATCATGGCATAGATACGATTGGATTGTGCGCCCTCAAAATTATTGCGCCCTCTCAGATCGGCATCGATCCAGGGCTTGAGCGCCGCGCGCTGTTTCTCGAGCTGGTCGGGCGACAGGACATTCTCGAATATGATATAGCCAAGCTCATCATATTCCTGCCAGCATTCGTCAAATGTCCGGCCACCGAGAAAGGATTCGAGCGCGGGTCCCGAGGGGTCTGCATTTTGTTCCAACATGCACTCTTTATCGCAGAAAACTGCCATTTCTGCAAATGGCACAATTCCGCTACGTCATGGCTGGATTCAGTAACGTTCGATCAGATCCCATTTGTTGCCGAACGGATCGCGCCACCGCACAACCTTGCCGTATATCTCCTCGCGCGGCTCCTCGAGAAAGGTGATTCCGGCGCGCTGCATGATCGCAAAATCCGCGTCGAAATCAAACGTTTCGAGAAACAGGAACACCCGGTCCCCGGCCTGTTCGCCGATCACTTCCTCCTGAGCCTCGTTGGAGGCCCGTGCAAGCAGGAGCCGGGTTTCCGTGCTCCCCGGCGGGGCCACCAGCACCCAGCGCTTGTCTTCGGACAATTGTGTATCCTCGACCATCTCGAAACCCATCAGGCCAACATAAAATTCGATAGCCTGGTCGTAATCGGGAACGATCAGGGAAATGGCGGAGATAAACTGGGGCATGAAGATTTCGGCAATATAAGGAGAAAAATGGCAGGAGTGCACGGACTCGAACCGTGGGCCCTCGGTTTTGGAGACCGATGCTCTACCAACTGAGCTACACTCCTGCACGGGCCGTATCACCCTTGCGAAACAGCCGGTTTGCGCGCCTTAGCGCCCTGTGACGGTTTCGGCAAGCGTGATTCTATCCCTACAGGCCAAATGCAACATGGTTAATCATCGGTAGATGATTGTTTACCTCGAGGGACAAGGCCGGGTTTACCCGCAAGGGTGATAACAGGCATGCCGCTAACTCGATACGGACCAGAGCGGCACTCACCGAAGTGAAGCCCACGCTCAGGAGACTGAAATGCCAGATTCAATAACCCGCGCGTCTTCGGCAATCGCGAATGATGACAAGCCGAAGCTGCCTTATGAGATCGCCGCCGAAGAGGACAGATGCGCCCCGCGCCAGCGGCTTGCGATTCCAGCGCGGATGCGGTTTTCCTGCTCGAGCAGCTTTCCGGTGCAAGTGACTGACATGTCGATTGCCGGATTTGCCTGCGACGCTCTGCTGGCGGCACATCCCGGAACATTGTGCTGGCTGACGCTGCCGGGTCTCGGCGCGCTTGAGGCGGAGGTGGTCAGGCATAGTACCGATGGTATGGGTTGTGCTTTCAAAAATCTGCTCAACCTGGCGGTTTTGAATCATTATGCGGCGAAATATCCGGCCAGAAAGAAGCCCGCCTAGGCTATTATCTGCTCTTCCCGGGGGGCGGCCGGGCCATGGGTCGGAAATTTTGTAACCACCGAGTCGAATCAGTCTTTCCTGGCAGACGCACGTGCTGACAATTTATCCGTATCGGGCTCGTTGCGGGTCCATATCCAGCTGCCACTGATCAGCGCGGCCGCAATCGGGATGAGATTCCATGGCAATTCGACCATCAGCAGAGCAATCACACAACTCACTGCGAAAGCGATGGTCGCCGCCCATTTGCCGCGCCGGGTGATCGCCCGCCGGTCGCGCCAGTTCCGGATATGACCACCAAAGACACGATGTTCAACCAGCCAGGATTCCAGCCGTGGCGAACTATTGGCGAAACAGAAGGCCGCGAGAATCATGAACGGCACCGTCGGCAGCAGCGGCAATATGACGCCAATGCTGCCGAGTGCCAGTGAAATCAGCCCGGCTGCCAGATAGAATTGCCGCTTCATGCATCGGCCCTATCATGGATTGTGGCGAACGCCGATAGATTCGGTGATTCCTGGCGCGTACGAAGGATTCCGGCAGAGCTACGCTTCGCTGGTCGAAATTTCGCCGCTGATTTCCTAACCGATCCGCAACCCTTCATAGGGTCCGCCGATCAAGGGTAGCCGGGTATCAAAAAGCCACCCTTTTTTCAGCCCCGTTACGCTGATCCTGTATTTTTATGCTTCGAGCCGATTGGATCGGCTTCAGATTTCAAGCCGGCTCTGATCGACTTGCGCCCTTTGATGATGGACCCCACCGCAGAAGGCAATATCCCAGCATACCCGAAACGAGCGAACCGCTGATCACGCCCAGTTTGACCGTCTTGATCTGTTCTGCATCGGCAAAGGCCAGATTGCCGATGAACAGGCTCATCGTGAATCCGATTCCGGTCAAACAGGCGAGTCCGTACAGCTGCAACCAGGTGACCCCGTCGGGTCGTCTTACCAGTCCGGTCCATGTCGCGAAAAGCATGAAACCGAACACGCCGAGCTGTTTGCCGACAACCAATCCCGCGGCAATGCCGAGCGCCAGCGGTGTGATCAGATCGTCAAGGCGAAGCCCGGCCAAGGAAACACCGGCATTGGCAAAGGCGAATAGCGGAAGCACCAAGAAGGCTGCCCACGGATGCAGAAAATGTTCAAGATGCTTGAGCGGAGAACTGCCATCCTCGGCGTTCAGCGGTATCGCAAGTGCTGCGATCACCCCGGCCAACGTCGCATGGACGCCGGACTTCAAGACGCAGACCCAAAGGAATATACCGACCAAAAAATAGGGAGCGGTACGAAGCACACCCAGACGGTTCATTGCGAACAACAGAACAGTGCCGCCACCCGCGAGTAGCAAAGAGAAACTCGATACGTCCGTGGTGTAAAAGAGAGCGATGATGATGATCGCACCGATATCATCGATGATCGCGATCGCGAGCAGCAAAATCTTCAGCGAAACCGGCGCATGTTTGCCGAGCAGCGCGAGCACACCGAGCGCAAAGGCGATATCGGTCGCTGCCGGGATCGCCCAGCCACCAATATTTGCAGGCATATTCCAGTTGAAATAAAGGAATACCAATGCAGGAACGGCCATGCCGCCAACTGCTGCAATGGCTGGCAGCGATGCCTGCTCGATACTGGAAAGCTGTCCCTCGAGCAGTTCTCGCTTCACTTCGAGGCCGATCAGAAAAAAGAAGATCGCCATCAGGCCGTCATTGATCCACAGCGCCAATGGCTTGGCAATTTCCAGGGTCCCGAAACGGACCGCAACCGGGAGTTCGAGGAAGCCCAAATAAAAAGGACTGAGCGCGCTGTTGACGATGATCATCGCCAACACGGCTGCACCGAATAAAATAATGCCTGCGCTGGATTCCAGCGCAATAAATTCCTGCAGGGCGGTGCGCACCTTCTTTACCATCGGGGCATCGTCCTGATCTTAAAAATCGGGGCGGTCAGCACTTGAGTCTATGCTGCCGCCCCGGAGGAGGGGGAAAGGATTGTGGGCTATCGGGTTTCATCCGTCTGACCGCGTCATGCGTCCCACCGATCTTGCGGATGCGCTCGACAGGACTGCGTTGCCATTCTTCCGGTTGGCGCATTTGCTCGCTCTTGTCGTGACCGTTGGCAAACCTGTTTGCTGTTGGTGTCTCTTTCCACGACATATCCTTTTTCTGTCGTGCATCAGCGTCGACACGGTTGATATGGCAAGAATCAGATGATAAACCAAATCGAATACAATCGTAACTATCGATAGAGTATATCTATAAGATGAAAGTGTTTCACTATGCCGACATTACGCCAATTCGAATATCTGGTTGCGGTTGCGGACCAGCGCCATTTTGGCAAGGCTGCTCAAGCTGCTGGCGCTTCGCAGCCGACCTTGAGTCACCAGTTGCGGACCCTAGAGAGCCGATTGGGGGTGGCACTGGTGGAACGGCGAACCCATGGTGCCGAGCTGACTCCGGTGGGGCGGGAGATCACTGATCGCGCGCGCCAGGTGCTGGTGCAGGTAAAGGATATTCGTGATCTGGCAGAACGGGCGAGCGACAGTCTGGCGGGGATCCTGCGCTTCGGTGTTTCGCCGACTCTCGGCCCCTATCTGATGCCGCCGGTGATTGCGGCTCTGCACCGTAGCCGCCCGGACCTGCGCTTTTATATGCGCGAAGGAATCCCCGATTTGCAGGCGATGGAACTGACCAAAGGCTCGATCGACATGTTGCTGGGTCCCTTGCCGATCGAAGGCGATAACCTGCACATCGAACCGCTGTTTCGCGAACCGCTGATTCTGGTTGCGCCGCCCGATCACCCGCTTGCGTCACACGAGCATCTGACCCTTTCCGATCTTGCCGGTCTGCCGGTGCTAAGTCTGGATCGCCGACACCATCTCCACCGCGACGTGGCGCATCAGTGCCAGCAGCATGAGATGAATCTGCTGCGCGACTATGAGGGCACCAGTCTGGACAGCGTCCGGCAGATGGTGGCATCGGGCCTGGGGCTGGCGATATTGCCGGCGCTCTATGTGCGGTCCGAACTGGCCCGCGGCGGTGACATCGCCTTGCTCGACGTCGAAGGCTGGTCGGTGACGCGCAGCATTGGTGCCGCCTGGCGCACCAATGCCGGCTTTGCCAACGAATATCGCGCCATTGCAGAAAAAATCGGGGAAGAAGCTCGCGTGTTGATGGCCACTTGACGGATAGCAATCCATCTCGATTTCCACCTGTGCGAACGGGGCTGATCCGGTTATCTGGTGTTTATGACCATTGATCTCGACCTGCTTCTGAAAGCCTATGCATCGGGCATATTCCCGATGGCTGACGCTCGTGATGATCCGGAGGTTTTCTGGGTTGAACCGAAAACCCGGGCGGTTATTCCACTCGACAATTTCCGGATGTCGCGCTCCCTCCGCAAGACCATAAGATCCGACCGTTTCCGAATCACGACCGATATCGCTTTCTCCGATGTGATCACAATTTGTGCCGAGGGAGCGGCGGATCGCCGGGAAACCTGGATAAATGCCGATATCGAGGAAGCGTTCAACCAGCTGCACCAGCTGGGTTTTGCGCATAGCGTCGAATGCTGGCAGGTGGATGATGCAAGCGGCAAGGAAAGGCTTGTCGGTGGTCTCTATGGTTTGGCCATCGGGGGCGCTTTTTGCGGCGAAAGCATGTTTTCCCGCACCCGCGATGCTTCAAAAGTGGCATTGGCGTGGCTGGTGGCCCGCCTCAAAGTCGGAAGATTCTGTCTGCTCGATTGTCAGTTCATGACGGAACATCTGGCCTCGTTGGGAGCGATCGAAATCAGCCAGGAAGACTATCTGAAAGACCTGAGAAAAGTGCGGGGCTATGCGCCGTCTTCGGTTTCGGCGATCAGATCACCGATTACATCTTCCGGCGGGCTGTTCGCTGCCGGGGCAGACCGGGCCGCCGGGGCCGAAGGAGCCGCAACTTCCGGTTCGGTTTCATTCGGGGCGCTTGATGCGCTGTTGGCGAGATTGGACGATGACGTCCGCGGAGCGGTCGGATTCGCCGAATCTTCCGGCGTATCCTCTTCCCCCGGGAAGCTCATCGCGCAGCTCTTGACCCAGACGTCGTAGATCGGATGTTCCACGACATTCAGCGATGGGGATTCGCGAAACAGCCAGCCGGAAAATACGCGCTTCCACTGATCGTCACCGGACCGATTGGGCGGCCGTTCATTGACCAGCAGCTGCACAAACGCACCCTGCTCGGGTGTCAGTTCCCAAGGCGCCGTTCGCTCGCACGCACGCAAGCGGACAATCGCCCGTCCGATACGGATCGACTGACCCGGCCGAAGCTCTATATCCCTCGTCAGTCCGTTGCGCTTGTTGAGGAAGCCGAGCGTTGCAACGCGTTCCGCCATGGGTGTCCCGATCTGTTCAGTCACGGGTGCCACCAGATCATCATCGGTGGCTGCCGCCGCGGCTTTTTCAGCCGCCTGGCCGGTTGCTTTTTCTTCGACATGATCGCCGCTGAACCAGCCACAGCCGGTTAGCAGAATCGTTGCCAGAACCGGGAATAGAATTGAGTGGCGGGCCATGCCTGTCATTCCGCTTCGGCAGGGTTCCAGGATTCATAGTCTCCGGTCGCTGCCGCACGGCGACCCCCTGCTTCCAGCGCACCTGCCGGGCGATAGGCTTGCGCGGTGCCGGTCAGATTGCCGCTTGGCTCTTTTTCCCAAATGCGCGCCTGCGGTAAATAGCTTTCCGGAATCTCGTCATAGCTGTGATGCAGCCAGCCATGCCATTCGGGTGGTACGCGGCTGGCATCATTGGCGCCATTGTAGATGACCCAGCGCTGTCCCGCAGGGTGGCCGGGACCCGTCTTCTTCGACTGAAAATAGACATTGCCGAATACATCCTCGCCGACACGTTTCCCATTGCGGGCGCTGAACAGGGAAGTGCCGATCGTTGCGCCGTCCCACCAGGTGAATATTTTCGACAATATGCTCATGTCGTTCGCTTAGCCTCGCTGACACGCGGTCCGCAATGAAAAAATGTCAAATAGGCAGGATGTTTGCGGAAGCCGATATGGTCACTGCCAGGTGACGGTGTCACCCGGGCTGATACCCAGTTCCGCAGCGCGGCCTGCCGCAATTTCCAGCACCATGGCAACCGGCTCATAGGAACGAACCGACTCGAGCGAATAGGGAATGGTGTCCGCCGCAATCGATTCGATGGTCCCGTCCCTGCGGATGAATATGATATCGAGCGGAATAACGGTATTTTTCATCCAGAAACTCGCAAGCCGATCCTCGGCGAAAGGAAAAATCATGCCTTTGTCCGGTGGCATCCGGGTGCGGAACATCAAACCCTGAGCCTGCTGAGCACCGCTTTCTGCAACCTCCACGACAAAAGAATGCGTGGCTGCCGCCGTTCGAATGCTGAGCGGAACCTGCTTGAGGCCAGCCTCGGATGGCGGCAATTCGCCTTGCTGGCCGTTCGCTCCGGGTTCGCCGGTCCGGGCATGGCAACCGGACAGGCTGAAAGCAGAAAACAGCATCAGCAAAAGCGCTATCGTTTTTGGCAACGTGTTCATTTGAAGGGGTTTCCGCTTCAGACCGATGGTGGGAGACAGACTTGCACGGCCATGTGGCCGCGATCGCCGTCTTTTACCCGGGCCAGCAATTGCTGGCCGGGAACGACGTCCGCAATTCCCGCGTCGCGGAGCGTTTCCATATGCAGAAAAATATCGCTCCCGAGATCGCGGCTGACCAGAAAACCATAGCCTTTGGCGCGATTGAACCATTTCACTTCGGTATTGCTGAACGCGGAATCGCCATCAACGACGTGCAGCGGCTGCTTCCTGCCTGCTGGTGTCGGCCGTTCACTTGCGGTCCGGCAAGGGGAAAGATCGATATCGAGAATTTTTGTTGCCTGCAGTCCTTTGGGCGCGACCACATATTCGCAGGTGACGATTGCCATTTCCGGCAATTCCCGGGTGCCCAGCGGTTCGAGAAGACTCCAGTGAATCAATATATCCGATTGTGATGTCGAGCTATTATCATCAGCATCGCCGCTATCCGGCACGATGAAGCCGAACCCGCGATGACTGTCGAACCATTTTACGCGACCCTTGGTGCGCAGCAGTTCAACATCACCCGATGAAGGGTCTTCCTCATTCGCTTGGTTTGTGTAACTATCCGCAAGGGCTGGTTCCGCAAATAAGCTTGCCACGATGCATCTCCGAACAAAACTAAGCTAAATCAAGAGTCTACTACTTTTCGACTCGGCGTTAAGCTTATATCATAATAATTGGAAACTGGCGATTCTTGACCGGCGGAATGCAATCCGGTCCTATCGCCCGATCGCACCGGTACATCTTAGTCGTCCTGCACTATCTCTTCACCGGGCCTGGCATAGACATAGCGCGACGCTATGTCGAAATCATGGCCCGCCCGCAAGAAAGCCTGCAATTGCTTGCGGCATTGATCGGTTTCCTGGCGGGTTTCGGCATAGGGGCCGATCCGCCGCTTGCGCGCAAATTTATCCGCTGCCGCCCATTTGTTCGATTCACTGATCCGGAAGGCTTCACGCCCGTCCGCTTCGCTGATGCCGGCCTGGTATAACGCATGCGAGACGCGGCGGGTACCGTAGCCGCGCCGGGTGAGGGCCGATGCCTTGTTCTGCGCGTATAATGCATCATCAATATAGCCCAGCGCGGCCAGGTGCTCCACCAATTCCTCGACTGCGGGAGGCTCGGCGTCCTGCCATTCCCTTTCCCGGATTTTCCGCTGCAGATATCCGGCCAGTTTTTTCCGGGTCGTTGCATATCGTTCGACATAGCGGATAGCGAGCCGATTCAAGCTCTCCCGATCTAACGTTTTGACGCTATTTTTCAACGACTTGGCCTTCTGGTTTGACGTTTGCCCTTTTTGTGCCACAGTCGGGCCGAAATTTAAACGCCAGAGGTTATCAATGACAATGGCAGAATAGGTTAAAGGAAGGTCAAAAAACACCGAACCCCTTACCGAAAGCAGAAGATTGGTTTTTAGGAAGGCTGGACCTTCCGGAAATGGATATTGAATGACCGAATTGACATCGACCCCGACCGCGGACGAGCTTCCTCGCCGTTTCTCCGATTTTGATACGTTGGGACATGCGCTGGATTATGCGGCTCAAGGAAAACGGGGGTTCAACTTTCACGATGCCCGCGCTTCTCTTGTTCGGGTATATCCCTTTAGCGAACTACGCGAAGACGCATTGGCGGCAGCAAAGCGTTTGATCGCAGCTGGCATCAAGCCGGGCGACCGGGTGGCGCTGATCGCGGATACCGAGCCCCAGTTCTGCGCGCTGTTTTTTGGTGCCGTCTATGCTGGTGCACTGCCGGTTCCCCTGCCGTTGCCGACCTCTTTCGGCGGCAAGGAAAGTTATATCGACCAGATCGGTGTGCAACTGGACAGCTGCGATCCAGCGCTGTTGCTGTTTCCGGACGAGATTTCGGAATTGGCTTGTGCTGCCGGCCAGTCGCGCGGCATTCCTGTTGTCGGCTGGGACAGTTTTGCCCAGCAGGATGCCCCTGAAACGCAATTGCCTGCAGCGAACAGCAGCGACATCGCCTATCTGCAATATTCCAGCGGTTCGACCCGGTTCCCGCACGGGGTTGCGGTTTCGCACAAGGCCTTGCTGCACAATCTTGGTTCGCATGCCCATGGCATGTTGATCAACGAGACCGATCGATGCATTTCCTGGTTGCCTTTCTATCATGACATGGGTCTGGTCGGCTGCTTTCTGTCGATGGTCGCCAACCAGGTTTCCACCGATTTTCTCAAGACCGCAGATTTTGCGCGGCGGCCGTTGTCGTGGCTGGACCTGATCACGCGCAATTCCGGGACATCCTGCAGTTTTTCGCCGACGTTCGGCTATGAAATCTGCGCGCGACGGATTGGCAGCCAGTCTGATGTGAAGGAACGGTTTGACCTTTCGCGCTGGCGGCTGGCCGGCAATGGCGCGGACATGATCCGGCCCGATGTGATGCAGCGGTTCACCGATGCTTTTGCGGCGGCGGGATTCGATGCCAAGGCCTTTTTGCCCAGCTACGGGCTTGCCGAAGCAACGCTTGCCGTCACATTGATGCCGTCGGGCGAAGGCATGGAAGTGGAACTGGTTGAGGAAACCGAGCTTTCAGGTGAGAAGCAGAGTGATGGCAGCCGCCCGAAACGCTTCCGCGCGATCGTCAATTGCGGCAAACCGGTGCGGGATACCTTGCTGGAAATCCGCGCCGAAAACGGGTCGGTGCTGGATGAAAAAACCGTCGGCAAGGTCTGGATGCAGGGACCAGGGGTGATGGAATGCTATTTTCGCGATCAGGAGGCGACGGATGCCTGTCTGATTGACGGCTGGCTGGATACCGGTGACATGGGTTATCTGTCGAACGGCTATCTCTATATTGTCGGTCGTGCCAAGGACATGATCATCATCAACGGCAAAAATCACTGGCCGCAGGATATCGAATGGGCGGTCGAGCAATTGCCCGGCTTCAAGGGCGGCGACATTGCCGCCTTTGCGATCACCACGCCCGGCGGGGAGGAAACACCCGCTGTGCTTGTTCAGTGCCGAACCTCGGATGAGATCGAACGATCGCGGCTGCGGAACGAGATCAAGGAAAAGGTGAGAGCCATTACCGGGATGAATTGTGTAATCGAACTGGTCCCGCCGCGGACTTTGCCCCGTACCAGTTCCGGCAAATTGAGTCGCGCAAAGGCCCGAAATCTCTATCTTTCCGGTGATATCCAACCGTATGCCGTCGCTGCCTGACGCAGATTAGTTTCCGTCAAGCAGGCCTTGCAGGAAAATATCGGCTGATCCTTACGTTTCGCTAAGAATTTCGGCGTAAGGACGAGCGGTGCAAAAAACAATCATCCAATCCGGTTTGCCCCGGGATATTCCGCTGGGCGTTTTACTTGGCCTGACTGACCTCGAAGGAGTTGATGGGGGTCGGATTCGCGCGCTGCAGTTCGACGGCATCTACCAGCACAGCTTGCTGAAAACTATATCGGCGATCGTCTGCGGTCTTTTAACCGTGCAATTGGGTATCGGCCAGATCAATATTGTGATTCTCGGTCTCTGGCTGGTGGCATTGGGCGGGCTAAACGTCTATTCCCACCTGCTGCTGCGCAAACAGTCATCTTGGCACCGAAAGTCAATCGATCGCAGCGAAATGACGACGATTCATTTCCTTTCTCTTGCCGGCGGTTTGATTTGGGGCCTGGGGTTTCTGCTGTTCGCATTCACCTCGGACTTCGTGACCATGGTACCGATCTGGGCAATGATCATCTGCCTGGCGGTAGGTTCGGCAATGATGTTCTCGGCGATCCCGCTCTGCAGCATTTTGTTCATTTCATCATCCAGCGTAGCCATGATCTTTGGCTGGATTTATATTGGTAGCTATGGATTGGCATTTGCCTCGGGGGCTATCGGGATCCTGCTGATCTCCGCCTGCCTAAAGACCGGCCGATCCTTCGTTGATCGAAAGGTCTCGGAAGCCAATCTCAACGAGAAAAGCGAAGTGGTCAGCCTATTGCTCAAGGAATTTGAGGATACCGGTGCCGACTGGCTTTGGCAGACGGATACGTCACGGCGGATAACGCATGTTTCCCCCCGGTTTGCCCATGCCATCGGTCAACCTGCGGAGGCCATCGAAGGCAAGCCGTTCCTGCAACTTGTCGCAGGCGAATCCTGGGAAAACGGAAAATTTTCGACCGCGCTGCACGAACTGGCGGACAAGCTGAAACGGCGCGATAGTTTCAGCAACATGCTGGTGCCGGTCCAGATCAATGGCCAGAACCGCTGGTGGGAATTGTCCGCATCACCGAAACTCGATGATAACGGCATGTTCCATGGGTTCCGCGGTGTCGGGTCGGATATAACCCAGCAGCGCGAATCGGCGGACAAAATCTCGCATATGGCGAGGTTTGACACGCTGACCCGTTTGCCCAATCGTCTGCAGCTGACCGAAGCGCTCGCAAAAGCACTCGAAGCGGCAGAAAAATGGAACGGCCGCTGTGGCTTCATGATGATCGACCTCGATCGTTTCAAGGCGGTGAACGATACGCTCGGGCATCCTGTAGGCGACCGGTTGTTGGCGCGTGTGTCCGATCGACTGCGATCTATCGTGACCGACAATGAGCTTTGCTGTCGCCTGGGTGGTGATGAATTTGCTATCGTGGTCAAAGACGCCAGTGATATGGAATATATGGAAACACTTGCTCAAAGGATCATCGACAGGCTGTCACAGACTTATGAAATCGACCAGCATACCCTTTACATAGGTGCCAGCGTCGGGACGGCCATCGGTCCCCGGGACGGACGTACTGTAGAAATGCTGATGCGAAGTGCGGACCTTGCGTTATATCGGTCGAAGGATCAGGGCGGCGGCGCATATAACCATTATGAACCGAAACTGCATGCGCAAGCCGAAGAGCGGCGGGTGATGGAAATTGCTCTGCGGAAGGCTCTGGAGAATGACGAAATGTCGTTGAACTACCAACCGGTGGTCAGCGCTGATTCGGGAGGGGTTGTCGGTTTCGAAGCGCTCCTGCGTTGGACCAGTCCCCAATTCGGTATAGTGTCACCTGCCAAATTCGTCCCGCTGGCAGAAGATGCGCGACTGATTGTTCCGATTGGCGAATGGGTTTTGCGGACGGCATGCCGGGAAGCCATGAATTGGCCCGCCACCGTCAAGGTCGCGGTAAACGTCTCGGCGGACCAGCTGACCGAACCGAATTTTCTTTCGACCATTGTGTCAGCGCTCGAAGACAGCGGGTTGCCCCCGCATCGCCTCGAGATTGAAGTGACCGAGAGTATTTTCCTGCGCGAGGGTGCCGGGGCTGCAGAAATGCTGGATCGAATCATTGCACTGGGGATCAACCTGTCGCTCGATGATTTCGGCACTGGCTATGCTTCATTCGGCTACCTGCGCAAAACGCGCTTTACCACGATCAAGGTTGATCGCAGTTTTGTTCAGGGCGCAGCAAAAAAGGCACCGGAAAGTCTTGCCATCATCCGTGCTGTGGTGGCGATGGCGGACAGCCTTGGTATGTCCACGACCGCAGAGGGCGCTGAGACAGAGGAGGAAGTGCAAATGATAAAGAAGCTGGGTTGTACCAAGATCCAGGGCTATTATTTCGGCCGACCGATGGTCGCCGAGGATGCCAGAATATTGTTCAGCACCTTTGAAACCGAGGAACTGGAATATAGCAAAAAGTCGGCATAGGTCCGACTGCCCGGTCTATTTTTTCGCCAACCGCTTTTCGATCCCGCGCCAAATCCTGGCATACGCCTGGGCGGCAGGGCTGCGCGGTGCGAAACTGCCGATCGGTTTTTGCAATTTGGTCATCTGTTCGACTGCGCTCGACATCGGGATGACGGGCCATTTCGGTTTTCGGATCAAGCCCTGGTTGTGAATGGATCGCCGCCGATCAACCATCGTATATACCGGCAGCAGGGGAGCATGTTTTTTGCCGGCACTGTCGAGGAACCTCTGCACATCGGTGAGCGCCCGTTCGGAAAGGGGCGACGGAATGGTCGGAACAATCACGATATCCGCGTTGCGCAGGATTTGTTCGCTGGTTTCCGTCAAGCCTGGCGGACAATCAAGGATGATCCGGTCGTAAGCCTTGCCCATTTCTTTGAGTAGCTTGCCCAGATGCCGCTTTTTGCCGATCTGGAAAAACAACCGGTCGAGGCCGCGCAGCGAAAAATCTGCCGCCAAAAGATCCAAATTTTCTATCTCCGTATGATGGATCAATTTGCCCGGTTTGACATTACCGGCGATCATGGCGCGCGCGCGATCCTTTTTCGCATGGTGTCGCTTCAGAATGAACGAAGCCGCACCTTGTGGGTCGAGATCCCAGAGCAAAGTCCGTCGCGAACTGCAAACCGCGCTATTCCATGCCAAATTCACCGCCGTACAGCTTTTGCCGACGCCGCCTTTCATGCTGTAAACTGCGACTGCTGACATCATCTTTCCCGGTTCAAGTGCTCATATCAGCCGGAAAGTCGCCGTGTCAGAGAATCTCCTGTACGATGTCCTGCGGACGACACAGTCTGACCCCCTTTTCGGTCTCAACCAGCGGCCGATTGATCAATATTGGTTCCTCGGCCATGGCATCCAGAATCTGATCCGCCGTAGCATCATCTTTCGTCAACCCCAGTTCCTCTGCGGGGGATCCACGAACCCTTAGGCCTTCCTGCGGGGTGATGCCAGCATCGCTATAAAGCTGTTCCAGCTTGGCACGGCTCGGCGGGTTTTTCAGATATTCGACCACGGTCAGGTCAACACCGGGCGTTTCTTCCAATATTGCCAGGGTCTTGCGGGACGTGCCGCATTTTGGATTGTGCCAGATGGTGGCTTTCATATCTCTCTCCTGTTGCGTCAAAACCGCTTCATAAACACAAGTTCAGCGGTTGTTTCAAAGAAAAATTTAGAAGAAGCAAAATTCCCTGTTGCATTTGAGAACCATTCTCATTAGCAGAACGGGCTATTGAGAATGGTTCTCAAATGAGGGAGTTTATCTGTGAATAATTTTTCGCGCCGTCCGTTGCGCTTTTTTACTTCTGCCAGCCTGGTCGCGATAGCAGCCAGTCCGGTCCACGCAACAGCCCAAGAGGTGTGGGAAGAAGGCTTTGCAGATGATCAGGAGATCATCGTCACTGGTGAAAAGGAAGGCTATGTCGCACTCAGCAGCGCCGGTTTGAAAACCGACACCCCGCTCATTGACACGCCCCAGACCGTATCGGTTGTAACCCGCGAACAGCTCGATGATCAGGCGCTTCAGGATATTGGCGACATCCTGCGATACACGCCGGGCGCTTCGATCGGGCAGGGCGAAGGCAACCGCGACCAGATCACGATCAGGGGACAGAACACCACCGCCGATTTTTTCGTCGACGGCATCCGCGATGACGTCCAGTATTTCCGGCCTCTATACAATATCGAGCGGGTCGAGATCCACAAAGGCCCCAATGCGATGATCTTCGGCCGCGGCGGTGGTGGCGGCATCGTCAACCGGGTAACCAAATCACCGATCGCCGACAGCCAGTTTGGCGAAGCAACCGCTAGCGTCGACAGCTTCGGTGCTTATTATCTGGCCGGTGACCTGAACCTGCCTATCGGCGATGCGGCCGCTTTCCGGATCAATGGTCTCTATGAAGAATTCGACAACCACCGCAATTTTTTCGACGGCCGGCGCTTTGCGATCAACCCGACGATCGGTGCCGAACTCGATGACAGCAACCGGATATTGCTGTCCTACGAATATGTCGATGATGATCGTGCGGTAGACAGAGGCAATCCGGCGGAGTTGCGCGCTGCCGGCAATGCCTGTTCTTTCGCCGATCCGTGTGGCCCGCTCACCGGCTATCGCGATACGTTGTTCGGCCAGCCCGGGACCAACCGCACGACGCTGCAGGCCCATATCGTAAAGCTGCGCGTAGAGCATGACTTCAGCGACGAGCTGAGCTTCAATGCGACCACGCAATATGCCGATTATGACAAGCTCTATCGCAACATCTATCCGGTGGATGCGGTCAGCAATGACATCCGTCTGACGCCGGCCGCCAATTCGGTCACGCTCGACGGCTATGTCGACACGACCGACCGCGAGAATTTCATCACCCAGGGCAATCTGCTGTGGACCGGCGAGACGGGAATTCTCGGACACACATTATTATTGGGTTATGAGTTGGGACAACAAAAATCAGCCAATGCGCGCCGGGATATATTATTCGACAATAATGGAGATGGGATACTGGACTCAAGTATCTCAATTCCGAACCTGCCCGATGATGACGATCAGATCACGGTTGCACTGACAGACCCGATTGGGACTCCCATATTTGGCTTTCCGGTTTTTAATCGGGACCGCCAGTCCAATCTGGAATTTGTATCGCTGTATCTTCAGGATCAAATCAGCATCGGCGATCATTTCGAAATCATCGGCGGTATCCGCTTTGATCGTTTTGAAATCAATGTCGTGGATCAAATTGAAGTGGCTAATGGAGCCGCAGACGGAAATGACGGTTTCTTGAGTCGCACTGACGAGAAATTCTCGCCGCGGTTCGGCGCGATCTACAAGCCGCAGGACAATATTTCGATCTATGCGAGCTATGCCAAAAGCTTCCTGCCGCGCTCGGGTGACCAGTTCCTGACTCTCAGTCCGAACACAGAAAATCTTGCACCGGAAACGTTCGAGAATTACGAAATTGGCGTGAAATGGGATCTGACACCAGGCCTAAGCCTGACAACCGCTCTCTTCCGCCTTGATCGTGATGACCAGGCAATCCTGCTCGACAATCAGGGCAACACCACCCTGTCGGGTTCGCGGACAGAAGGGGTGGAATTCCAGCTTGTCGGCAAGCTCACCGATCAATTGCAGATCAACGCAGGCTACAGCTATCTCGACGGCCAGCAGCGCAACGCGACAACGGTGGGTGGTCAGGATCTGCGCCTGTTCCAGGTGCCCGAACATATGATCTCGCTGTGGACCAAATATGACTTCACCGATCAATTTGCGGCCGGTGTCGGGGTGACCCATCAATCGAGCCAGTTCGCTACCAACGATAACACGGTCCGCATCCCGGCCTTCACCCGGGTTGACGCCGCGCTCTATTACAACGTCAGCGAAAAGGTGCAGGTTCAGCTCAACGTCGAGAATCTGTTCGACGAGACCTATTTCCCCGCGGTCCATAATAACGACAATATTTCGACCGGAGAACCGCTCAACGCGCGGCTGACGGTCAAGTTCGGTTTTTAGACGCTACGCGGAACTTGTGCCCCGGCGAAGGCCGGGGTCCATCTCGGAACGTGCAGTCAGCGCGCAATTGTGAAGAGGTTCAGTCCTTTGTGGTCGCAAGGCGCTTTAAAATTCCCGCTGGTGAGCATATTGATGGTCCCGAGATGGACACCCGCCTTCGCGGGTGCACTCACTATTTCTTCGGCGTCAGCGCCGGAACGGCCTTGGCGGCATCATCGGGATCGATGCCCGGAGGTGGTGCGGCGCTGAGCACTGCTTCGCCGCGGGCTACGCGTCCGGCGCGCTGGATCGCCTCGCGGATTCGGGGATAGGTCCCGCAGCGGCAGATATTGGTGATCGCCTCGTCAATCGCGGCTTTCGACGGATTGGAATTTTTCTTCAGCAAAACCGCAGCAGCGATGATCATGCCGGACTGGCAAAAGCCGCATTGCGGCACATTTTCCGCCGCCCATGCCTGTTGCACCGGATGGCTGCGATCGCGCGACAGCGCCTCGATGGTGGTGACAAAACGGCCTTCCATCTCGCCGATTGTAACGAGGCAGGACCGGATAGCCTCGCCGTCAACCTCTACCATACAGGCTCCGCAATCGCCGGTGCCGCAGCCATATTTGGTGCCGGTGAGATTGGAGGCGTCGCGCAGCGCCCACAGAAGCGGCGTTTCCGGGTCCATCCGGTACCAGACGGGACGGTCATTGACGGTGAATTTGGTCAAGTCTCCCCTCCCGCTTGCGGGAGGGGTCGGGGGTGGGAACTCTGGAAAACTTGTACCGAAGAAGTCATCAGTCTTCTATGCCCACCCCTAGCCCCTCCCGCAAGCGGGAGGGGGATAATTTACGCCCGCCAGCTTTGGTCTTCGCGATCCACCAGCCGCACCATGGCGTCAAATTCGGGCACGCCCTGTTTCATGGGATCAATCGAGGCTTGCGACAGATTGTCGAGATGCTTCCTGATCACCTCTTCGCCGATCATCACCGGTTTGCCCATCGCCAGCGTCTGCATCTGGATTTCGCAGGCGCGTTGCAGCACCCAGTGGTTGAGAAACGCTTCCTCCAGCGTCCGGCCCATCACCACCGGCCCGTGATTCTCGAGCAACATCATCCGTTTCTTGCCAAGGCTGGCGAGAAAGCGCGGCCCTTCATCCTCATGCACCGTGATGCCCTCAAACTTGTGATAGGCGAGGCGCGGGACGATGGCGGCGGCATAGAAGTTTATCGGTTGCAGCCCGCCCTCGAGCGAGGACACCGCCATGGTCGCCGTGGTATGGGTGTGGATGACCGCATGAACATCGGGCAGTTCGCGGTGAAAAAGGCTGTGCTGGGTGAAGCCGGCCTTGTTGACCGGGTAGGTCGAGCCATCCAGCGTGTTGCCGTCGATGTCGATCTTGACCAAAGTCGAGGCCGTTACTTCGCTGAAATGCAGGCCATAGGGATTGATCAGAAACGCCTCGTCCTCGCCGGGCACCTTGAGGGTGATATGGTTGAAGATCATCTCGTCCCATCCGAGATAGGCAAAAATCCGGTAGCAGGCCGCAAGCCGCTGGCGCGCCTGCCATTCTTCTTCACTGCAGCTGGACTGGATGTTGATTGCGGTGGCCATTTGTCTCTCCTCGAATCGGCTGGTATTGTCTCTGTTTGGCATTCTATAGCAAAGCCCCCGAAACACGAATGCAAAGCTCCTGTCATTCGCGCAATGAATCGTGTAAAAGCTTGCCTCGATGCCGAGAAATTGATAGGCGGCGCGAGATTGAAGCAGATTGATTCTGCTGCAAACCCTTTTTTATGGCTTTTACACTAATATAGGCCAGAAGAAATTGCTTCTGGTCCGCTACGAAATTTGAACGGAGTTACTCAGTCTTATGCAAATCATGGTTCGCGACAATAATGTTGATCAGGCCCTCCGGGCGCTCAAGAAAAAATTGCAGCGCGAGGGCGTCTATCGCGAGATGAAACTGCGTCGCCACTATGAAAAACCATCCGAAAAGCGCGCCCGCGAAAAGGCTGCCGCCGTGCGCCGCGCCCGCAAGATGGACCGCAAGCGGATGGAACGCGACGGTCTGATTTAGGCGCTCCGGCTCCACAACAACAAGGTAGCCTGCCGATGTCTGTCACGACGGTTCCGATTCATCCCATCAAAAAGGGTTCGCTCACCAAAATCTGGCTTGGCGTGTTGCTGATCGCAGCCATCGCACTGGGGCTTGCCTATGTCGGGACCCAGGATGCCGTCGTGAATGGCGCAACCAACGAACAGTTTCTTGCCGCCAATGCAGACGAGGACGGGGTAGAAACAACCGCATCCGGACTGCAGTATAAAGTGATCACGCCGGGCGAGGGGCCGTCGCCCAGCGCTACCGATACGGCATTGGTCAAATACGAAGGCCGTCTGCGCGACGGCACAGTCTTTGATGCCAACGAACAGGCACCGATGCCGGTTGGCGGCGTTGTACCCGGTTTTTCCGAAGCGCTGCAGCTGATGCAGAAGGGCGGCGAATATCGTATCTGGATCCCATCGGACCTGGCTTACGGCGAGGCCTCCCCCGGCGAGCAGGTTCCGCCGAACAGCCTGCTCATTTTTGACGTGACCCTGCTGGACTTTATTTCAGCAGCACAAATGGAAGAATTGCGGCAGCAGATGCAGGCGCAGGGCGGCATGCCCGGCGGACCACCACCCGCACCCTGAATTTTTCAATCCTTTTGACTCAGGTGCGTTCGGCCTGGGCGACGGCTTCCGATGCGCGCAGTGCCGACAATATCCGCATCAGATGGTGGACGTTGTGCACTTCCAGATCGACATCGAACGTATGGAATGGACCGTCGCGATGCGACAGGCGCAGGTTCAGGATATTGGCATTGTGAAAGCCAAAAATTCCGGCCATTTCGGAGAGAGTCCCCGGCTTGTTGTGCAGCACCACGCATAGTCGTGCGGCGGCGCCGTCACTTTCGTTGCCCCAGCTCAGGTCCACCCAGTCGGCGTCCACGCCATCCGCCAGACTCTGGCAATCGATAGTATGCACTTCGACATTTTCACCGCTGCGCCGCAGTCCGACAATCCGGTCCCCGGGTACCGGGTGACAGCATTCGGCGAGATTGAAGGCGACGCCGGGTGTCAGGCCCTTGATCGAAATCGCACGATCCTGTTCGGGCCATTTCCGTTCGTCGTCATTGTCGTGGACGCTGCCCGGAATGATCGCTTCCATCACTTCGCGGTCACTGAGCTGACGCGTGCCGATCGCCATCATCAGATCGTCCGGTTCCTTCATTTCCAGCCGTTTCAGCGCCGCTTTGACCGCGCGCGGACCGATCTTTCCCGGCAGCCGTTCGATAATTTCTTCGTACAGTTCGGTCCCGATCGCGATCATCTCGTCGCGTTTCTTGAACCGGACGTTGCGACGGATCGCCGACCGCGCCTTGCCGGTGATGACAAAGGACAGCCAGCCGGGCTGCGGTTCCTGTCCCCTGGATTTCAGGATCTCTACGACATCGCCATTCTGCAATTGGGTGCGCAACGGAACGTGCCGGCCGTTGACCTTGGCACCGACCGTCTGATTGCCAAGATCGGTATGCACGGCATAGGCGAAATCGACCGTGGTCGATCCTCTGGGCAGTTGCAGCAAGGTGCCCTTTGGCGTGAACGCAAAAATCCGGTCCTGGTACATCGCCAGCCGTGTGTGCTCGAGCAGTTCCTCGGCATCCTCAGCCTGATCCAGTATCTCGATCAGATCGCGTATCCAGCCGGCCTGGCCATCGGGCCGGTTGCCCTGTTTATACGCCCAATGCGCGGCGAGGCCGTATTCGTTGTCCTCGTGCATGCGCTGGGAACGGATTTGAATTTCCACCCGCATGTTGTTGCCATGCATCAGGGTCGTGTGGATCGATTGATAGTTGTTGCGCTTGGGCGTGGAAATATAGTCCTTGAACCGGCCAGGGACCATTTTCCATTTTTCGTGCAAGATACCGAGCGCGCGATAGCATTCGGCGCTATTGTCCGTAACCACCCGGAAAGCCATGATGTCGGTCAGCTGTTCAAAGCTGACATGCCGCTCCTGCATCTTGCGCCAGATGGAATAGGGGTGCTTCTCCCGTCCGCTGACCTCGGCTACCAGTCCACCATTTTCGAGCGCCTTCTGGATCGACCCAGCGATTTTCTCGACCTGGCCTTCGTCCCCCTCCTTGATCGCCTGCAACCTTTTGGTGATGGTTTCATAGGCTTCGGGTTCCATGTGGCTAAACGCCAGCAACTGCATCTCGCGCATATATTCATACATGCCGATCCGCTCGGCCAGGGGCGCATAAATATCCATTGTCTCGCGCGCAATCCGTAGCCGCTTCTCTTCGCTCTTGATGAAATGCAGCGTCCGCATATTGTGCAAGCGGTCGGCAAGCTTGACCAATAGCACGCGGATATCGTCAGACATGGCCAGCAGGAATTTGCGCAGGTTTTCAGCGGCCCGCTCATTGTCGGTCTGGGCTTCGATCGTCGAAAGCTTGGTCACGCCATCGACCAATCGGGCGATTTCTTCGCCGAATAATTTCTCGATTTCTTCGGACGTGGTGAGCGTATCTTCCACGGTATCGTGGAGCAGTGCGGTGACAATCGTCTGCTCGTCCAGCTTGAGGTCGGTCATCAGTCCGGCGACCTCGATCGGATGACTGAAATAGGGATCACCGCTGGCGCGTTTCTGGCTGCCGTGTCGCTGCACGGAAAAAACATAAGCGCGGTTGATCAGATCCTCATCTGCATCGGGATCATAGGATCGCACCCGCTCCACCAGTTCATATTGCCTCAGCATAAGATGAGGATGTAGCGCTTTCCGCGCCGGAGCAACAAAAAAACGCCGAAGCCGACTCTTGTGCCCGGGAACGGAACGGAGCCTTGGCTTCGGCGAGAATACTGACCGGCGCGTACCAGTGAACTGGCTGCGATGGGAGCGAGAGACCGGTCAGGAGGAGAGACTCAAATCAGCTATTGCATCGGGCGAGCGCTTCGGCGTCAAATGTTTCGCCCTTGTAAGCGAAGCTGGCAACCGGTCCGAATTTATCGGCGAGCTTGGCGCAGATCGTCCGGGGCGACGAGTTGCTCTGGGCACCGATACATTCCGTGCCGGCGCAGCGGATGACCGTACCCTTGATAATTTTCTGGGTGGTTTCGACCGGCGCCTGTAATTCGGCCGTATAGGCGATGGGCTTGCTGCGGGCTTCGGCTGTTGTCGCGGTAAACAGGGTGAGGGATGTCATCGCAGCAATGCAGAAGATCATTGAAGCGCGAAGCGGGCTTTGGGAGGGAACCATGATATATCCTTTCTTATCGATCCGTTTTCTGGCCATTTTCACTATGACCGGAGGGGAGAAATCCGTTATTGCAATATAGGTTGCGAATCACTACTTATATTAATAGGTTTTAAGTTGCAACTAGAAACTTATATTTTTTTCGCACTCGGCATCAAACTGGTTTAGGAATGGGACATGGACAAAATCAGAGAAGATCTATCGAGTATGACGGGCGGTGAGTGCAGCCTGCCGATATCGCTGGAAGTTATCGGCGAGCGCTGGTGCTTCATGATATTGCGCGCCGCGCTCAACGGCGTCGGACATTTTGAGGATTTCCTGTCCGAAATCGGTATCGCCCGGAACATCCTGGCCAACCGGCTTACGCGAATGGTGGAAGCGGGGATCATGACCCGGCGTCCCTGTGATCATGACAAGCGGAAAGTCGAATATCGGTTGACCGACAAGGGGCAGGACTTGCTGCCCACCATGATCGCCTTGCGACAATGGGGGGAAAGATGGGAAACCGGCGTTCCGTCCAATCCGATATTATGCGATTCGCGTGATCGTCAGCCAATTGACCGAATCAGCATACGGGCGCATGATGACCGGATCCTCGAAATGCAAGATCTGTGCTGGATCGACGAATCGGAATTGAAGCCGGGTTCCGACGGCGTCTGTCGCGAAGATATGGTTGTGCGTCACCTGAAGGAAATTGGCGAGTCTTCGGCGGCCTGAAGGGCTGGGCCAGCCCGCCGTTATTCGGTCGCGTAAATACTGTTTACCGGTCGCGCCATGACGCGACGAACCATCGGTTCGAAAAACTCCAGCGGCGCGGTATCATAGGTCGCATCGAAGGCCGTTTGATCATATTTTGCGCAGAATTCCGCACAATCTTCAAAATGCTCGTGACCACGATATTGCTCCCGCATGTCGCGGTCCTGGCCCAGATAGTGAAAGAAATAATAGCCCTGAAAGATGCCGTGTTTTTCGGCGATCCAGTGATTCTTGGCGCTGACAAAGGGTTTCAGGATCGCCGCTGCAATATCGGGGTGATTATAGGTGCCGAGCGTGTCGCCGACATCGTGCAGCAAGGCCATAACAACATATTCCTCATCCCGGCCATCGCGGTGCGCGCGCGTGGCAGTTTGCAGACTGTGTTGCATCCGGTCGATCGGAAAGCCGCCAAAGTCACCGTCGAGCAGTTTCAGATGGTCGAGCACCCGGTCGGCCACCTTGCTGGCAAAAGGAACGAAATGACCGCCGATAATCTGCCAATCTTCCTGTGTTCCCTCTTCCATGGAAGGAAATTTCGCCCGGACTTCGTTGGGACCGCCCATCATGCTCTCCTTTGTTTTTTTGGTATTCAACCATATATCTGTCTTCGGCAATGGAAATGTAGCAGTTTTTTGCGAAACTCCGCGCCGGTTGATAGCTTATTTGCGCAAATGATAGGCGATTCTTCCCCAATCGGCAATGCCCCGCTATAGATAAGGTAATGGCCGTCATGGAAATTCGTCCCCAGCCGTTTTTTGGCAACAAGAACCGCGCATTCTGGAACCTGCAATCCGCAGGCTGGGCCGCTGCACTTATTCTGCGCGCGATCGGAGGAATCTCCAACGGCCTGCCGTTGAGTTTCCTGGTGCCGGTCATTATTTCGACCATCACCGGCTATTCCATCTCCTTGCTGCTGTCGGTGGTGTACAAGAATCTGATTCACCGCCGCCCGATCGTGACATGGAGCAGCACGGCGGTGATTCTCACGGTTGCATCAGCGCTATACGCGTTCATCGACGCCTGGGTTTTCCTGATCCAGAATCCGACCACAGAAACACGTTTTATCACATTATTTCTTGGCTCACTGTTTCTGGGTATCATGCTGCTCGGCGCCTGGTCGGCGCTCTATTACGCGATCAATTTCTTCCTGCAGGTCGAGGAACAGAATGACCAACTGCTGCAGCTCGAAGCGCAGGCAACCCGCGCCCAGCTTGCGATGCTGCGCTATCAACTCAACCCCCATTTTCTGTTCAACACGTTGAACAGCATCTCCACGCTGGTCTTGCTCCGGCAGACCGAGCCGGCCAATGCCATGCTGTCGCGCCTGTCCTCGTTCCTGCGCCACACGTTGGTTAACGAAGTCCACAGCCGGGTGACCCTGGCCCAGGAGGTCGAAACGCTGCATCTCTATCTCGACATCGAAAAGATGCGATTCGAGGAACGGCTGCGACCCCATTTTGATATTGATCCGGCCGTGCGCGATGCTCTCTTGCCGTCCCTGTTGCTCCAGCCACTGGTGGAAAATGCGATCAAATATGCGGTTACCCCACAGGAAGAAGGTGCAGACATATCTATTTCTGCCCATCTCGACGGCGACAAGCTGCGCATTACCGTGTCCGATACCGGGCCGGGGAAAAGCGGTCCGGCGACCAACAAATCCGCTTCGACCGGCGTCGGCCTGGGCAATATTCAGGAGCGATTAAACCAGGCTTATGGAGAAGCCGCGATATTCGAAACGCGCTCGTCGCCCGGCGAGGGCTTTTCGGTGTTCATTGCCTTGCCGTTCGAAACCAGAGAACAGATCAAACGGGAAGCGGCGGATGATTCGGCCACCGATGAACAAATGAGAAACGAAACTATTTTTGGGGAGCATGCATCCAGTGATGACCATCAGCGGGAGCCGGTGAATATACCGGCGATGGCATCCTTACAGCATAAGGATTTAAAAACATGACGATCAAGACGATTCTAGTCGATGACGAAAAACTCGCGATTCAGGGCCTGCAGATCCGGCTTGAGAAATTCGACGATATCGAGGTTGTCGACACCTGTCGCAACGGCCGGGAAGCGATTCGCAAGATCAAGACATTGAAGCCCGATCTGGTGTTTCTCGATATTCAGATGCCGGGATTTGACGGTTTTTCCGTGGTGCGGGGAATCATGGAGATTGAGCCACCGCTGTTCATATTCGTGACCGCTTATTCCGAGCATGCGGTCCGCGCTTTTGAGGCCGAGGCGATCGACTATCTGGTGAAACCGGTCGAGGAAGACCGCCTGGCCGATGCCATTGACCGGGTGCGCAAGCGCCTGTCCGAAAAACGCGGCGCCGACGAGATCGAAAAACTGAAATCGGTGCTCAGCGAAGTTGCGCCCGATGCCATGGCCAACATGGATGAATCGGACGAACCAGCGTCCGCCAGTCGTTTTGAAAAGCTGATCAATGTGAAAGACCGCGGCCAGATTTTCCGGGTCGATGTCGACACGATCGAACGGATCGACGCGGCCGGTGATTATATGTGCATCTACACGGCCGACAACAGCCTGATTTTACGGGAAACGATGAAGGACCTCGAGAAACGCCTCGATCCCCGTCATTTCCAGCGGGTGCACCGCTCGACGATCGTCAATCTGAGCCAGGTCCGCGAGGTCAAGCCGCATACCAATGGCGAATGTTTTCTGGTGTTGGGATCGGGCGCGCAGGTTAAGGTGTCACGCAGCTACCGCGATGTTGTCGCGCGGTTTGTGCATTAAGAGCTAGCTCCGGCGACCGCGGAAAAAATCGGTCAGCAATTTCGCGGATGTTGCTTCTCCCATGCCCGCGTAAACCTCCGGCTTGTGATGACAGGTCGGTGAGTCAAAGAACCGCACACCGCTATCCACCGCCCCGCCCTTGGCATCGCTCGCGCCATAATAGAGCCGGCGGATGCGAGCGTGGGCAATGGCACCGGCGCACATGGTGCAGGGTTCCAGCGTGACCCACAGATCGCAATCCTCCAGCCGGTCATTGCCGAGAAACCGTGTGGCTTCGCGAATCGCAACTATTTCGGCATGGGCGGTCGGATCATGATCGATCCGGGTGCGATTATGGCCGCTTCCGATAATTTTTCCGTTCTGGACAATGACCGCACCGACCGGCACTTCGCCGATCGTCAAGGCTGCCTGTGCTAGGGCCAGCGCCGCGTCCATGAAGGATGTATAATTTGCCGGAACCATCGGCTGCGCCTAGCGGGAAAGCAGAGAGAATGCCAGACGGGCTATCGGACAAGGAAAAGCGCCGTAATGCTTGACGGCCCGGCGGTTTGTGGTTATCCGGTCCCACTTTCCCGCTGGGAATCACTCAATAACAAGAAATTGGACTTTTACGATGTCGCGGATTTGCGAACTGACAGGTAAGACTCGGCTGGTGGGCAATAATGTGTCCCACGCCAAAAACCGGACCAAGAAGACATTTTTGCCCAACCTCCAAAATGTCACGCTTTTGTCCGATACGCTCGGCAAGGGCGTGAAACTTCGGGTATCTACCCATGGTCTGCGTTCCGTGGAACATGTTGGCGGTCTCGACAACTGGCTGTTGAAGACCTCGGATGACAAGTTGAGCCTGCGGGTCAAACGCCTCAAAAAGGAAATCGCGAAAAAGCAGGTTGCTTCCGCCTAAGCGATCAATCTGGTTCGAACGTTGAAAAGCCGGGGCTCGCCCCGGTTTTTTCATTTTGGCGTTCGGGATCGGGTTTTTCCTGACTGTTTTTACCCTTCAGCAGACGGAATTTCAGTAGCAGCGTTTCCTGCAGCGGGCTGAAATTGTCATCCGAAGCTATCCAGACAATCGTTCCATTGCCGTCCCGGGTGACCGCCAACGCCTCCATATTATCGACCGTCACCGGCGGCTTTAGCGTGGCGACCGGGACGGAGGTTGCGACTGTGCCCGGCTGGAAGTCCTCGATCTGGGCAATTGACAATATTGCGGAAACCCCGTCGAGCAGCGTGAAGCGCCGGTGCAGCATCAAGGCCGTCTGGTCGTCGATCACTGCGGCATCGGTCAACTTGTAGCCCTTTGGAGGCTGGTATCCGAACAGCGCCGCTTCGCTTGTCGGCTCGGAAGGGTCAGCGTCGAACATCAGCGCCTGATAACTCCCTTGGGCATAGCGCGCAGATTCGGAAAAAACCAGAAAACGGCCATCAGACAATTGGAGCATGGCCTCTGCGCCGCCATTGTTTGGCCACTTCTGCATCGGTTCCGGAAAATTGGCGGCCTCTTTCCGTGCAAAGGACAGGCCATAGCGCCAGATACTGTGCTGATGCTCGTATCCGACCCAGAACTGGCCAGTCCCGGAGTTGTGAAGCAGTGATTCGGCATCCCAGTTTTGTCTTGCAAATTCATTGGGTCTGGCCGGGCCATCGGGCAGTGGCGCAAGGAACGGACGAGTAGCCAGATTTTTGCCTTCATCCAAAGTGAAACCGGCCAGTGTTCCGTTGTCGCTGAGCATCAGGAACCGGTTATCCGCCAGTGCCACCATCGACGATACGCCCCCGAACGCGATATTGTCGCTGGTAATTTTCCAGCCACCGAGAAACCTGAGCCGACCAACCTGGGTACGGGCAGGGTTCTGCGCATCAAGCGCGATCGGCTCGAGTGCGATATATTGGCTTTCATTTGCCGGTGGCACAGGTCCGCGCACATAGGTAACCGGCACAAGAAAAAAGAAGAGCGAGAGGCAGGCAAGCAAGCGGGACATGCCGCCGCGCATAACCGATTCGTTGCTGCAAACATATTCTATTCTGGACGCTCGGGCGCGACCTGGGCTAGACGCCGGTCAACCAGTCAGGAAAGCGCGATTATGAAAAAAATCTACCCCGATGCCGCCGCCGCTCTCGAGGGCCTTTTGTTTGACAATATGCATCTCTGCGTCGGCGGTTTTGGCCTGTGCGGGATTCCGGAACGGCTGATCGACGCGATCCAGCAGGACGGAGTGAAGGGACTCACCATTGCTTCCAACAATGCCGGGATCGACAATGAAGGCCTCGGCAAGCTGCTCCGTTCGCGGCAGGTGAAGAAAATGATCTCTTCCTATGTCGGCGAGAACAAGGAATTCGAGCGGCAGTTCCTCTCCGGCGAACTGGAAGTTGAATTCTGCCCGCAGGGAACGCTCGCCGAACGGTGCCGCGCCGGTGGGGCCGGGATTCCGGGCTTCTATACCAAGACGGGTGTCGGAACGCAGGTGGCCGAGGGCAAGGAGCACAAGGATTTCGACGGCGAGACCTATATTCTCGAGCGCGGAATCTTTGCCGACCTGTGCCTGATCAAGGGCTGGAAGGCCGACAAGGCCGGCAATCTGATGTTCCGCAAGACGGCGCGCAATTTCAACGCGCCGATGGCAACCGCCGGCAAGATCTGTGTTGCCGAGGTTGAGGATATTGTCGAAGTCGGCGAACTGGATCCGGACTGCATCCATGTCCCCAGCATTTATGTGAAGCGGCTGATTGACGGATCGCCCTATGACAAGAAGATCGAATTCCGGATGACGCGGGAACGCGAAACCGCCTGATGAGTCAGCGTCGCCTATCTTTGGTCGCCTTGGCCGCTTTGCCGCTGCTTTCGAGTTGCGTCGCTGCACTGCTGCCACTGGCGGCGCTGGGGACCATGGGCAAAAAACAGATTGACCGGGCTGCGGCGAAGCGGGAATTGGTCGCCGCCGGTGCCATCGATTTGGCGCAGCCGGTCGGTTCCGTGACCATTGGACCGGACAGCGCGGCGGTGGATGTATCTCCTGCGACGGAGACGCGATTCTCCGGGCAGGGCGGTGCCTTCGAAATGGCCGAGGTGAATCTTGAGGGGGATGCAGCTGATTATATTTCCCAATATTTTCAACCGATGAGTCCGGATGCTTCGCCCTATGCCGGTTTTGCAGCCTATGCGTTGAAACAATCGACGAAACTGGAAGCCGGAGAGGGCGTCGAATCGGTGGTGCTGGTCCCGCGGGTCGATATCTTCAGACCGGAAACCATGGAATGTGCGGGAAAGCCCTTGGCGGTGGCCATTGATCTTGACGACACAACCGGTCGCTACTGGATGGAAGCGGAGACGCTTTACCGGCAGAATGGTCTGATTGAAGTGCTGACCAGCCTGCGTGCTGCCGAAATCAGCGTGATCTGGCTATCGGATCAACCGGTCGCGGCCTCGAAAAAAATTTCGGCCATTCTCGACGAGGCGGGCTTTTCGCAATCCGAATCGGATGATTTCCTTTTCCTTGACCGCGGCGGTGAAGATCGCAAACAGGTCCGGCGCTGGGATGCAGCGCGCAACTATTGTATTGTCGCCATGGCGGGCGATGACCGCGCGGATTTTGACGAGCTCTATGCCTATTTGCGCGATCCGGATGGCGCGATCACGTTGGAGAATATGTTTGGCAACGGCTGGTTCCTGACACCGCCTCCTCTCGTCGGAGCGACTGAAGAAACAACGGCAACATCAGATGAAAAAGAAGGATAAACATGCCCTGGACTCGCGATGAAATGGCCGCTCGGGCCGCGCAGGAAATGCAAGACGGCTATTATGTCAATCTCGGGATTGGTATTCCGACCCTGGTTGCCAATCATATTCCCGAGGGCGTCGAGGTCACGCTGCAAAGCGAGAACGGAATGCTGGGGATCGGACCGTTTCCCTATGAGGACGAGATTGATCCTGACCTGATCAACGCCGGCAAGCAGACGATCAGCGAGCTGCCGTCATCGAGCTATTTCAGTTCGTCAGACAGCTTCGCGATGATTCGCGGCGGGCATATCGACCTGACCGTTCTGGGTGCGATGGAAGTGGCCGAGAATGGCGACATTGCCAACTGGATGATCCCCGGCAAGATGATCAAGGGCATGGGCGGTGCGATGGATCTGGTCGCCGGCGTCAAGAAAATCATCGTCGTCATGGATCATTGCGCGAAAGACGGCAGTCCCAAGTTCATCCCCGAATGCACGCTGCCGCTGACCGGCACCAATGTCGTGGACATGATTATCACCGATCTTTGTGTTTTTCACCGCGCCGACCATGACAGCCCGTTCCGGCTGATTGAGCTGGCTCCGGGCATCAGCGCGGACAATGTGGCGGCGAAAACCACCGCGGCTTATGAACTGGCGATATAATATATTGGACGTGAAAAGATATCTGGCGCTGCTGTTCGGACTTGCCGGTCTGTTGCTCGTCGGCTGGTATGGCTATCGCGCGCTTGTCGAACAGCAAGCCGGCTTCCCTTTGCCCGCAGTGGTCGAATTGAAAGCGCAAACCAAGCTGCCAACCGAACCCGGTGACTGGCAGGGCAAGATCGATTACCAGAGCCTCGATCACGATTTTGCGGCTCTGGCAGCGCGGCCCGAAATGGCAGGACTGGCGGTGGCCATTGTCGAGGATGGCGATCTCCGCTTTGTCCGCACCTATGGCGTGGTCGATAAACGCAGCGGAGAGCCGGTGACCCCGCAGACGGTGTTCCGCTGGGCCTCGGTGTCGAAGGGTGTGGCGGGCGCGCTCGCCGCAAAGTTGTCGGAAGAACGCAAGATCAATCTTGATGCGCCGCTCAGCAGCTGGCACTCGTCACTCAGGCTTCCCGGCGGCGCTCAGTCGCGGATAACCCTGGCACAGCTCCTGTCGCACCAGACCGGCCTTACCAAAAACGCCTATGATACCAGGCTCGAGGATGGCCAAAGTCCCGGCTTGCTCCGGGCGCAGCTCGAGGGAGCCCCCTTGCAGTGCGTGCCGGGTACCTGTCACAGCTACCAGAATATCGCCTTTGATGCGGCCAGCGAGATATTGGGTCAGGCCGCGGGCACCTTGTATTCGGACGCGGTGCAAAAGCGGTTGTTTGGACCGCTGGGCATGACGAGTGCGCAATTTGATATGGCAGGCCTCACCGGCGCGCCAAGCTGGGCGCGGCCGCATCGCGGTGATGAGGTGCGAACCCTGTCGGAATCCTACTGGCGGATTCCTGCCGCCGCCGGCGTCAGCAGCGATATTGTCGATATGACGCGCTGGCTGCGCGCGCAGATGGGCGAAAATTCAGAGGTCCTGTCGGCTGAGGCACGGATATTGGCCCATGCCCCGCTGATCAGGACCGCGCGCGTTTACAGGGGCGATCTCGCCCGTGCTCTTGTTGAACCATCCTACGGACTGGGCTGGCGGAGTTTTGCCTATGCCGGCCGGAAACTGGTCGGGCATAGCGGTGCTGTGGATGGCTATCGTGCGACGATGATATTCGATCCGGCCGTGCGGACGGGAGTGGCCGTGATGTGGAACAGCGGTTGGGGGCGACCGTTCCGGATGCCGTTTGCGGTGTTCGACAGCTATTATGGTCTATCCGGTAATGACTGGCTCAATCTGTCCGATCTGCCTTCGGCAGACCCTGCACCGACCTTGCCGCCTCAGGTGAACTGATACCTGACTTAACGGACGGCGAGTCAAAAAGTAGATTCGCCCACGACTATGGCGCGCCGGACATATTTGCGGTAACGATTCCCCAAAGACAGGAGAATCCATGACCAAAGAAATTAGCGCCGAGGCGCACGACATAGCGGAGCGCGTTGAAAATTTCGTCCGTGATAAAATTTTTGCCTATGAAAAAGACGAACGGTGCGAAGATCATGGCCCGACCGATGATCTGGTGCAGGAAATGCGGGCGCTGGCGAAAGAGGCTGGCGTCCTGACGCCGCATATCCGCGAAGACGGCAGCCATCTGACGCATCTCGAGACGGCGCTGGTGCTGCGCAAGTCCGGTCTGTCGCCGCTGGGGCCGCTGGCGGTGAATACGTTCGCACCGGACGAGGGCAATATGTATCTGCTCGGGAAATGTGCCTCGCCAGAACAGAAGGAGCGGTTCCTCGAGCCACTGGTATCCGGCAGAGAGCGGTCGGCCTTCTTCATGACCGAGCCGGCCAGCGAAAATGGCGCGGGTTCGGACCCGATGATGATGCAGGCGACCGCCAAGCCCGATGGCAATCATTGGGTGATCAACGGCCGCAAGACGTTCATCACCGGTGCCAAAGGTGCGAAGGTCGGGATCATCATGGCAAAGTCGGACGAAGGCGCGACCATGTTTCTGGTCGACCTTCCCGATCCCGCGATCCAGATCGAACGGGTGCTGGATACGATCGACAGCTCGATGCCGGGCAGCCATTCGGTGGTGAATATCGACAATCTCCGCGTTCCTGCAGACCAGATGCTCGGCGAAAGCGGTGAAGGCTTCAAATATGCGCAGGTGCGCTTGTCCCCGGCCCGCCTGACCCATTGCATGCGCTGGCTCGGCTGCTGCGACCGGGCGCAGGAAATTGCGATCGATTATGCCTGCAAACGCCATGCGTTCGGCAAGCCGCTGATCGACCATGAAGGCGTCGGCTTCATGCTGGCACAGAACCAGATCGACCTGAAGCAGTCCGAACTGATGATCGACTGGTGTGCGTCGGTGCTCGACACGGGCGCACTGGGAACCAGCGAAAGCTCGATGGTCAAGGTTGCTGTGTCCGAAGCGCTGTTCCGCATTGCCGACAATTGTGTCCAGGTCATGGGCGGCACCGGCCTCAGCCGCGATACCGTGGTCGAGCAGGTGTTCCGCGAAGTGCGTGCGTTTCGGGTCTATGATGGCCCGACCGAAGTGCACAAATGGTCGCTCGCCAAGAAAATCAAGAAAGCGCACACGCTTGCGAACAAAGAATAGGATGTGACCAGCGGGCGCCATTGATGCTGCCCACTTGATCTGCTGCTTATGCGAAGGTGCGCCACCCTTCGCAATATGCGGCAGCTTAAACGTCCAGATTGGCCACGTTCAGCGCATTGTCGACAATGAATTCGCGCCGGGGTTCAACCACTTCGCCCATCAGCTTGGTGAAGATATCGTCGGTCACATCGGCCTGCTCGACGGTTACCTGCAGCAGCGACCGTACTTCGGGATCAAGCGTCGTTTCCCAGAGCTGCTCGGCATTCATCTCGCCGAGGCCTTTGTAGCGTGAAATCGCGAGGCCCTTGCGGCCTGCTGCCATGACCGTATCGAGCAATTCGGAGGGGCGGGTGATCAGTGTGCCTTCGGATCCGACGCCGTCTTCTTCCCCTGAATCCGCGTCGCCCGAGGCCGCTTTCACCAGCCGGCTGCCGCTGCCATAGGTGGCGGTTTCTTCCGACGCGAGGCGGTGGAGCTTGCGGGCTTCGGCGCTCTCGAGAAATTTTGCCTCGATGATATGATGATCGGTGACCCCGCGCCAGAAGCGCTGGAACAGATAGCCGCCTTCTTCCGAGACCTGGCCCGACCAGCGGCCTTCCTCGTCGACCTTGTCCATCCAGGCGGCGGTCGCGTCGACCGCGGCCTGCCGTTCAGCCCTGCCATGATCGGGGTTGAGCGCGCCGGTCAGCGCCATGCCTTCGACAATCGTGCTGTCATAGCGGCGCGGCACATAGGCCATCAGACTGCGCATCCGCCGGGCGTGCTCGATCAAACCGCGCAGATCCTCACCGCTGCGCGCGCCCTCGCCGGTTTGCAGGATCATGCCGGTCAATCCGGCCTCGACCAGATACTGGTCGAGCGCATTGTCATCCTTGAGATAGACTTCGCTCTTGCCCTTGCCGACCTTGTAGAGCGGCGGCTGGGCGATATAGAGATGGCCGCCGAGGATGATTTCCGGCATCTGGCGATAAAAGAAGGTCAGCAACAAAGTGCGGATATGCGCGCCGTCAACATCAGCATCGGTCATGATGACGATCTTGTGATAGCGCAGTTTCTCGAGGTCAAAATCCTCGCGGCCGATGCCGGTACCCATGGCCTGGATCAGCGTGCCGACCTCCTTGGATGACAGCATCCGGTCAAAACGCGCGCGCTCGACGTTGAGAATCTTGCCCTTCAGCGGCAGGATCGCCTGATACTGGCTGTCCCGGCCCTGTTTGGCCGAGCCGCCAGCGGAATCGCCTTCGACCAGAAACAGTTCGCATTTTGTCGCATCGCGCTCGCGGCAATCGGCGAGTTTTCCGGGCAGCGAGGCAATATCCATCGCGCCCTTGCGCCGCGTCAGTTCACGCGCCTTTTTCGCCGCTTCACGGGCCGCAGCGGCATCGATTACCTTTTGCACCACCATCGCCGCATTCTGCGGGTTTTCCTCGAGCCATTCGGCGAGCTTGTCGGCCATCAGGCTTTCCAGCGGCTGGCGCACTTCGGAGGAGACCAGCTTGTCCTTGGTCTGTGAACTGAATTTCGGGTCGGGCAGTTTTACCGACACGATGGCGGTCAGCCCTTCGCGCATATCATCGCCGGTCAGCTTGACTTTCTCCTTCTTGAGCGCGCCGGAGCTTTCGGCATAATTGTTCAACGTCCGGGTCAGCGCTGATCGGAAAGCCGCCAGATGGGTGCCGCCGTCGCGCTGCGGGATGTTGTTGGTGAAGCAGAGGACGTTTTCGTAATAGCTGTCATTCCACTCCAGCGCGACGTCGATGATGACATCGTCCCGCTCGCCGTGGATGGCGATCGGATCGGGAACCAGAGGCGTCTTGTTACGGTCGAGATACTGCACGAAAGCGGCGATCCCGCCTTCATAGAAAAGGTCGATTTCCTTCGCCTCTTCGTGCCGCGCATCGCGCAGGATGATATGCACTCCGCTGTTGAGAAAGGCGAGCTCGCGGTAGCGATGCTCAAGCTTTTCAAAATCAAATTCGGTGATCTTGAATGTCGCGGGAGAAGGAAAAAAGGTGACTTTCGTGCCCTTTTTCAAACCGGTTGCATTGTCAGCGGGCGGCGCGTCGCCAACCACTTCCAGCGGCCGTACGGCATCGCCAAATTCGAAGCGCATATTATGCTCTTTGCCGTCGCGCCAGATGTCCAGTTCCAGCCACTCGGACAGCGCGTTGACCACCGATACGCCAACGCCGTGGAGGCCGCCGGATACCTTGTAGGCATTTTCGTCCGATGTATTCTCGAACTTGCCGCCGGCGTGGAGCTGGGTCATGATGACCTCGGCCGCCGACACGCCTTCTTCGGTGTGCATGCCGGTCGGGATGCCGCGGCCATTGTCCTCGACCGACACGCTGCCATCGGGATTGAGCGTGATCAGGATCAGATCGCAATGGCCGGCCAGCGCCTCATCGATCGCATTGTCGGAAACCTCGAACACCATGTGATGCAGACCGCTGCCGTCATCGGTGTCGCCGATATACATTCCGGGGCGCTTGCGAACCGCGTCCAGGCCCTTGAGAACCTTGATCGAATCGGCGCCATATTCGTTTTGATTGGAAGATTTGGAAGCATCTTCCGGCATGTCGTTATTGGTAATGTCACTCATGACAGGATCATAGCCGCTGGCGCCTGTAAACCCAAGGAAAATGTTGGATTTTCTGATAATATTATATCAATATATCAATGACTTAACATATTAGGACAAGGGAGAAAATTTACTCGCGCGAAGCCGCGAAGAATGCGAAGAATATGGTGTGAAAAATCCGGTTGAAGAGTTGTCGGCAATGGCTGTGGAATGCGGCTACAAGCTCCATGTCGGTCTTGGTCCCGGACTGCTGGAGAGCGTTTATGAAGCGCTTCTCGCCAAGTCGCTTTCCAATCCGGGCTTGGAAGTTGATCGGCAGAAGTCGATCAGGATCAGATATCAGGATTTCGCGTTGACTTGCTCGTCGAAGACAGATTGCTGATTGAATTGAAATCAACCGAACGGCATATGCCGGTGCACGCCAAGCAGGTGCTTACCTATCTTCGTTTGATGGATTTGCCGCTTGGTTTGTTGATGAATTTTGGTGCGCCAACATTTAAGGCGGGTTGCAAGCGCATCGTCAACAACCACACCGACTTCGCTTCTTCGCGCCTTCGCGTGAATCAGGTTAACAAGGGCCACAAAATATGACAAATCCAGCCGATATGGTCCCTTTTGCCAAAGAAATGGGCATTATCATCACCTCCATGGACAAGGACAAGATACGCGGCGAAATGCTCGTGCGGCCGGAAATCTGCACTGCGGGCAACGGGCGCGGCAGTCCGAGCATCCACGGCGGCGCGGTGATGACCTTTGCCGATGTGCTGGGTGCGTTCGGCGGCTTTGCCAATCTGCCCGAAGGATCGAACGGCACCACGACCTCGGAAAGCAAAACCAATTTCCTGAGCGCAGCGCCCGAGGGCTCTGTCGTCTATGGCGAAGCCACGCCGTTCAAGGTCGGCCGGCGGCAGTCGGTGTGGCAGACGAAGATCACCCTTGAAGACGGGACCCTGGTGGCGGTGGTAACGCAAACCCAGATCGTGCTGTGAGAGGTTGTCACCTGTCCTGTTAGGCTTGAGCTCGCTGCAGCCTAGCTGCGCGCCGTTCGTGCTGAGCTTGTCGAAGGACGAGGGGGAGCGCCAAGATGCTTCGACAGGCTCAGCACGAACGGTGATCCGGTACAATATATTCGCAGCTTCCCAAAGCCGCCGCTTTTGCGCTAAACCGCTGCCATGATCAGAACCCTTTTTGCCGCTTCCCTATTGTGTCTGGCCACCACAGCCTGTTCCGAATCGACCGAGGTCAGCGATGATCTGGCTGAAAGCAGCACCAATCTTGAAAATCCCACCGGCCGGACCGAGCGGACCGTGACCGGACCGACGGCCAAACCGGTGCGCATTGGCGAAGGTGGCCCCCGTTTCGATGCCTGCCAGTCGGTCGGCGAAGTCGGTGGCCATGTCAGCGGTTCGCTGCCAGTGCTGAGCGCGCCATTTGACGCCGCCGAAAAAATCGACAGCCTGTCCCCCGGCCAGAAGGTCTATGTCTGTACCCGCAGCATCGACCAGCAATGGTTTGGCATTGTCTATGACAAGGCGTCGGACCCGGCGACCGGACCGGTCGATTGCGGCGTATCCTCTCCGGTGCGCGCCAAACGCAATTATGACGGCCCGTGCAAGAGCGGTTGGGTGGAGAGCCTTTTTGTGGTGCTGGTGGCGGGGTAGGTCCAGATACCGATTTCTGAATCGTTCTCGAGTAGCTTAAGCTCGGAATTACAATTACGCAACGTCACCGTAATTCCGTAATTCGTTAGGTTGTTCGCGGACGTCGCCCTTCCTGAATGACCGCAACGGTCAATCGGCGGGGTGGGCTGAACAGCGAAAATTCTGCTATGGACAAGGTGGAGTCTCACGCGAAGACGCTAAGGCGCGAAGAGGTGGGTGATTGGGGCAGCAACTTGAATATCTGGCGACCGTCGCGATTGACTGCGGGTTCCGGATTCATAAGGAACTGGGGCCGGGGTTGCTGGAAACGGTTTATGACCGACTTTTGGCCAGAAGCATCGAGCGCCGTGGTTTGAAAATTGACCGGCAAAAGCCGGTCGAGATACGGTTCGACGGATTGGTGATCAAAGATGCTTTTCGCTACGATCTTCTTGTCGAAGACAAGCTTTTGATCGAACTCAAATCCTCGGAAAATATGATGCCGGTTCACGGGAAGCAACTATTGACCTACCTCCGGCTCATACATCTGCCCCTCGGTCTGCTGATGAATTTTGGCGCACCAACGTTCAAACTAGGCCTCCGGCGTATCTATCACCCTTAGCGTCTTCGCGTCTTCGCGTGAAAATTTTCTAGAATTACGGAATGACGGTGCCAGTTTACTAAATGCACCAAATTGCTTCCTGCGGGTTCTGAAAGACAAGCCCGCCGCATCCGCCACCCAAAAAACCGCTGTCCTACACGCCGCCCAATAGCATAATATTCCCCCTGTCCCGCGCCAGGCGCAAGACAGGCTCGTTGGTATGTAGGAGAAGAAATCTGGAAGGTCACACTAGGCATCAAGCTGATATTCTGAAAACCCGGAAAATCCGGGGCCTCGGGGCAAAAGTCACAGAAAATAAAAACGCCATCCAGTGTCAGCTTCGCCCCACCAATCATCGCTTCGCGCCTTCGCGTCTTCGCGCGCCAAATTTTCCCCGCCCTGGCGAAAGCGCGAGCCAGCGAGCAAAGCCGTTGCATTTGGACGCCAGATGCGGAATCACACTGTTCATGACAAAAATCGATCCCACCCGCTATCTCGAACAGCCCTTTGGCCAGCTCGCCGATCTTATCAACGCCCATGCCGTCAACCAGCCGGACCGGATTGCGCTGGATGACAGCGTCGAGACGCTGAGCTGGGCGGAGACCGCCGCGATGGTCAACCGGATTGCCGCGCAGCTGCAGGCGGATGGTTTGCAAAAGGGGCAGGCGGTCGCGATTCTCGGGACGACTACGGTTCGCTATGCGCTCGCCTATCTCGCGGCGATTGTTGCCGGTGGCTGTGCGGCGCCGTTGACCACTTCGGCGACGCCGAAACAGCTGGCGAACATGATGGCGGACAGCGGTGCGATGCATCTGTTTATCGACAGCGCCAAGCGGACCGAGCTGCTGGAGAGCGGCGAGAAATTGCCTGCGCTCAAACATGTCATGATGGATCAGGCGACGGACGATGCGCCGATGATCCTGGACTGGATGGCGGACGAGGGCGCGCCGCCGGCCGATCTTGGTGTCGGCCCCAAAGACCCGTATAATATCATCTATTCCAGCGGCACCACCGGCACACCCAAGGGCATTGTCCACAGCCGCCAGATGCGCTGGTATCATGCGGCGGTTGGCGAGGCCACGGGATATGGCCAGCCGGGGCAGGTCACCTTGCTGTCGACCCCGCTCTACTCGAACACGACGTTGGCGCTTTTCACGCCGACCATCGCTTATGGCGGGACGATTTTGCTGATGGCCAAATTTGATTGCCAGCGCTGGCTGGAGCTGGCGCAGGAGCATCGCGCCAGCCACACGATGCTGGTGCCGGTGCAATATCAGCGGCTGATGGATTTCCAGGGCTTCGATGATTACGACCTGTCGGCGCTGACCCACAAATATTGCACCAGCGCGCCCTTCTCGGCGGAGCTGAAAGCGGAAGTGCTGAAACGTATGCCGGGTGGCCTGATCGAGATCTATTCGATGACCGAGGGCGGGGTGGTCTGTCTCCTGCTTGCCCACGAACATCCCGACAAATTGCACACGGTCGGTATCGCCTGGAGCGGCAGCGAGGTGATCACCGTCGACGAACAGCTCAACCGACTGCCCGCTGGCGAAATGGGCGAGCTGGTCGGACGGTCGCAGACGATGATGTCGGGCTATAAAAACCAGCCGGAAAAGACCGAGGAAGCCAGCTGGTATGATGAAAACGGCGACCGCTGGCAGCGGATGGGCGATATCGGCAAGGTCGACGAAGACGGCTTTATCACCCTGATGGGGCGATCCAAGGACATGATTATCTCCGGCGGTTTCAATATCTATCCGCGCGATCTGGAGGAAGCGCTGATGGCGCAGCCGGGCGTGGCCGATGCCGCGGTTGTCGGTGTTGCGTCCCGCCAATGGGGTGAAACGCCGGTTGGTTTTGTCGTCGCCGAAGCCGGGGTGACGCTGGATCTGGAAGACCTGAAGGCCGCGACCAATGCCGATCTCGGCAAGACCCAGCGGCTCTCGGAACTGCGCCTGATCGACGAACTGCCGCGCAGCCATATCGGGAAGATATTGAAGACCGAGCTGCGCGATATGGTCGAGGGATAGAATGTGCGCCCGCAGAAGCGGGGGGCCATCTCTTCAACTCAGGGCTTGGCACTGCCGATATTATTTTGCGTCCAGACTGTGGCTCAACGCAAACACCACCCTAATCCCTGAGACGCGGGACCTGGAGATGGACCCCTGCCTTTGCGGGGGCACAATCACTAGTTGAACCGTGCCCCTGCGCAGGCAGGGGCCCATCTCCAAGTGATACGTCTTTCGCGGAATGGTCTTCTTGCGCGCATTGCCGCTGTCCAGGCGCGCTCCAATTCCCCCGCGTTAAGAATTGATTTCACGAGATGGACCCCTGCCTGCGCAGGGGCACGAGTGATGGTCAATAATTATGGACTCTCCCTGCGGCCCGCATTAAGCGCAACCGCATGTCCATAGCCCATGAAGAAACCATCCTGATCGTCGATTTCGGCTCCCAGGTCACGCAGCTTATCGCCCGCCGGGTCCGCGAGGCGGGCGTCTATTCGGAGATTGCTCCGTTCAACAGCGCCGAGGAGGCGTTTCACCGGCTGAAACCCAAGGGCGTGATCCTTTCGGGATCGCCTGCCGGGGTCCCGGAGGAAGACAGCCCGCGCGCGCCGGAGGTGATTTTCGAAAGCGGATTGCCGGTGCTCGGCATCTGCTATGGCCAGCAGGTGATGACCCATCAGCTGGGCGGTGCAGTCGAATCGGGCGACAGCGGTGAATTTGGCCGGGCGTTTATCGAGATTTCCGAGGAATGCGTTTTGTTCGACGGCCTGTGGAAGGTCGGCGAGAAGCATCAGGTGTGGATGAGCCACGGCGACAAGGTTACCGAATTTGCCCCCGGTTTCCGGATTGTCGCGACCACCGACGGCGCGCCGTTCGCGCTGATCGCCGATGACGAGCGGCGCTATTATGGCACCCAGTTCCACCCCGAGGTGGTCCACACGCCCGACGGCGGCCGCCTGATCGCCAATTTCGTCCGCCATGTCTGCGGCTGTGCCGGCGACTGGACGATGGCCGAGTTCAAGGCCGCCAAGATCGAGGAAATCCGCGAACAGGTCGGCGATGGCAAGGTTATCTGCGGTCTCTCCGGCGGCGTCGACAGCGCGGTCGCGGCGGTGCTGATCCACGAGGCAATCGGCGAGCAGCTGACCTGCGTCTTCGTCGACCATGGCCTGATGCGGATGGGAGAGGCGGACCAGGTGGTGAGCCTGTTCAAGGGCCACTACAATATCCCGCTGGTTCACAAGGATGTCGAAGAGCTGTTTATGGGCGGCCTCGCCGGGGTCACCGATCCCGAGCTCAAGCGCAAGTTTATCGGCAAGACGTTTATCGACGTTTTCGAGGCCGAGGCGAAGGCGGTCGGGGGTGCCGATTTTCTCGCCCAGGGCACGCTCTATCCCGATGTCATCGAGAGCGTCAGCTTCACCGGCGGGCCGAGCGTGACGATCAAGTCGCACCATAATGTCGGCGGTCTGCCCGAGCGGATGGACATGCAGCTGGTCGAGCCGTTGCGCGAACTGTTCAAGGACGAGGTCCGCGCGCTCGGCCGCGAGCTGGGGCTGCCGGAGATTTTTGTCGGGCGGCATCCGTTCCCCGGACCGGGTCTGGCGATCCGGATTCCCGGCGAGGTGACCAAGGAACGCTGCGACATATTGCGCAAGGCCGATGCGATCTATCTTGAGGAGATCCGCAACGCCGGTCTCTACGACGCGATCTGGCAGGCCTTTGCCGTGCTGCTCCCGGTCAAGACCGTCGGCGTGATGGGCGACGGACGCACGTATGACAATGTCTGCGGCCTGCGCGCGGTCACCAGCACCGACGGCATGACCGCCGACGTCTACCCCTTCGACGCCAGCTTCCTGACCCGCGTCTCGACGCGGATCGTCAACGAGGTCAAGGGGATAAACCGGGTGGTCTATGATTATACGAGCAAGCCGCCGGGGACGATCGAGTGGGAGTGACACGATTAACAGCGAATGCGCGGGGTGCATTCACCCGCGGCACTCGGCATCGCAAGATGCCGCATGGTAGAGAGCAAACAGTCGGGGGCTGTTGTCCGATTTATTCGGCGACGTGAGGAGCCGCCGTTTCACATCGAGAATAATATATGCAAACCAGGATCGTGATTCTAAATGGAGCGAGCAGCGTAGGAAAAACAACCACCGCGAAAGCTATTCAGGAATTTGCATCGCGACCATATATGCACGTGCAAATGGATTCGTTCCTGGAGATGCAACCCCGAAGGTTGGATAATCACGCCGATGGCTTGCTGTTCCGGAATATCGGTTCCGAACAGGAGCCGGAAATAGCCGTTTCCAGTGGACCAGCCCTGCAAAAGCTTATGGCAGGTATGCGGCACGGTGTGGGTGCGATGGCAGAGCAGGGCAACAATCTCATCGTTGATGATGTTTTGTGGGATCAAAAAGATTTTGATGCGTATCGTGCACTATTGGTAGAATATGATCCGAAATTTGTTTTATTGGATGCGCCGCTTGACATCATTGAAAGCCGCGAGCGTTCACGTGGTGACCGCGTGCTTGGTTTGGCCCGTTGGCAATTCGATCGGGTTCGGCAGATGCGAAGTTATGATCTTGTGGTCGACACTGCGAAATCCGATGCTGTATCCTGCGCAAAAGAAATCGTCGTTGCTTTAGATTTGTAAATGCTCGTCATGTTGCTCTCGCTTTAGCCACGCTGGCGCCCGGCGCAGCATCCATCGTGACACATTCACCGACTGCGAGACCGGAGAAGTGGGCCCTGAATCAAGTTCAGGGTGACGGATAATTTGGTGATTGCCGCGGTCCTTCGACAGGCTCAGGACGAACGGGGCTTTTTTGGCACCGGTTCCTTAACAGTTCAGGCCAATCACCCCTCTCCCGTTCGTCCTGAGCTTGTCGAAGGACGGGTGCGCGCTATCATCGCCTAATGACGTTCTGGACCTACATGCTGAAATGCGCGGATGGCCACTATTATGTCGGTCATACCGACAATCTTGAGGCGCGCTTTGCCGGCCACCAGTCGGGAACCATCGGCGGATATACCCACAGCCGGCGACCGGTAGAACTGGTCTGGAGCGAAACATTCGGGAACCGCGAAGAAGCCATTACCGCAGAGCGCCAGATAAAGGGCTGGTCACGGGCGAAAAAGCGGGCGTTGATTGATGGCGATTGGGATTTGATATCCGAACTGGCGCGGGGTCGATCCCGGGGATAGATTGTGTGCATTCGTACTTCGACAGGCTCAGCACGAACGGAGTTTTGCTAGCTTGCAAGTTCAGGGTGACGGAAACACGCACAAAGTCACGAAGCCAGAAAGCTTCACATCACGCTTGGTGCCTTGGTGTCTTCGTGCGAGAAAGTCCCGAACGCGCGGTGCTTAGTGGCGACTCGATACCGCATGGTTGGAACCAAATACCCTTGGCAATCGTTATAACCCTCATGCCGGTCAAGCGAACGGACTTTTCGATCCGTTCTTCCAAAAACCGGCCAATTGAGGAGAGTAGCAATGAGTAATGCAAAAATTTCCATGATGGGTGCGGCCGCGTTGATCGCGCCGCTGGCTCTCGGGGCCTGTGCAACGCTGGAGGAAGGCGCGGCAGAGCTGGTCGCCGAAACGCGCTATGCCCAGATGACCGGCGCCCAGGTGGTATCATCCTCCGGTGATCCGGATGCGACGGCAACCGCAGAACTGACCGTGTCGGACGAGCTGAACCAGGTCTGCTATGACATCAACAATAAAACCAACCTCGGTCCGATCACATCGGTTTCGATCAATCGCGGGTTTGAAGGCCAGGTCGGTCCCGCCGTGCTGCGGATAAAGGCTGCCAACGAAGGCGGTTACAAGAATTGTGTGGTCCGGTCGGAATGGCTGGAAGATAGCTTTGAGCAGGCTCCGGGTGCCTATTATATGCAGATTTCGACCACGGAATATCCCAATGGTGCGATCCGCGGTCAGTTCAGAAGAAACTAGACGGATCGCCTATCTGAAAATTTAAAACGCGGGAGATCCGGACCGGGATCGCCCGCGTTTTTTATGTGCGGATAGTGCGGCGCATCAAGTTCAGGGTGACGCAGGTTTCGGCTCAATTACGCAAGGTCCTTCGACAGGCTCAGGACGAACGGGTTTTTGGCTCCTGTCCCTTAACACTTGAGGCCAGCGACCCTCTTCCGTTCGTCCTGAGCTTGTCGAAGGGCGGGTGCGCGCTATTGTACGCCGGTGGCATTCTGGACCTATATGCTGAAATGTGCCGACGGGCATTTTTATGTCGGGCATAGCGACAATCTCGAGGTGCGCCTTGCCGCCCATCGGTCGGGGACATTTGGCGGATATACCCGGAGTCGCCGACCGGTCGAACTGGTCTGGAGTCAGGAATTTTCGACCCGCGAAGAAGCCATTGCTGCAGAGCGCCAGATAAAGGGGTGATCTCAAGCCAAGAAGAAAGCTCAGATCGCAGGCGACTGGGATTTGATTTCCCGATTGGCGCGCTCAAAATCTTGACGATGGATGGTGCGAGATCGTCCTTCGACAGGCTCAGGACGAACGGATATTTGTCCTGTTGTGTCAGATGATCTCCAGCCATTCCCAGAATCTGAAGACCAACAGAGTTCGCCTCTGCCGATCATTCGCCCTCTCCCGTTCGTCCTGAGCCTGTCGAAGGGCGGGTGCGCGCCATGGCGATCCGTTCACCGCCTGCGTGACCGGAGAAGTGGACTCTGAATCAAGTTCAAGGTGACGTTGGTGAATGCCTAGGTCCTTCGACAGGCTCGGGACGAACGGGGGTTTCTCGCGTCCGACCTTCAAAACCCAGCGCCACGTTTACCTCATCTCAAACCAGATCCCCGTACAGCCTCTCAAACCACTCCGGCGCCCCATCAGCGCGCCGCACCACCTGTCCTTGTGCCAGTTCCAGCAACACCGCAGGCCGCGCGTTCAGCGCCGAGGCATCGAAGACCATCGCCCGGTCGGCGAGCAGGGCGGCCTGGCGGATCAGCGGCCGGTTGCGCGCGAACCGCTGGCGGACCTTGTCTTCCGGCACGGGATGGCCGTCTTCGGCGATGCGCGCGGCAACGCGGGCGACGGCGAGATCGGCCGAAGCAAGGGCGAGATGAAACGCGATGATGCGAAATCCGGCGTCGCGCGCGTCATTCAGGAGTTCGAGCTTCGAGGGATGCGAGAATACGGTTTCCATGACGAACGACTGGCCGGAGGCGATATGTTCGCGCCGTTTTTCCCCGGCAATTTCTGCCGCGCGATAGGATGCTTCCGGCGATGGATCGCCAAGCTCGTCGCGCTGGATGATATCGGCATTGATGAAGGGTGCAGCAATGCGCTCTGCCAATACGGTTTCGTAAAAGGTCGACTTGCCGGCGCCGTTCGGCCCGGCGATCAGGAACAGCGTCGGGCGACCGGCGACAATCGCCATCAGTCGGCGGGACCGCTTTCCCTGCTGATTGCGCCGTCGCGCAGCCCGACTCCCAGGCCCTCAGCCTTGCGCCCGGCAAACAGCTTGCGCTGCGCAGTCGTGCCCGAGCGGGCCGCACCAAGCAGGCCGTCAATATAGGCTTCCTGTTCGCCAGCGGTCAGCGCATCGGGAGACAGTTTGCCGCTCAGGGCTTCGACTACGCGCGTCTGGTCGAAGAAACGCGATTTCTCTATGCTCATGCCGATCCGTACCCAGTGGCGGACCTGTCCGGCGAGCGAACGGCTCATCATCTCCGCCTCGCGGCCGATGACCTCCATAAGTTCGTCGTCAATCTTGATCGTCTTTGCCATGGTGTCAAAATGACACCAAAGTGACTTTTTGTCAAGATGTTTGGCCTGATCCGGCAGTTGTTGACCACCCGCCACCGCCATACTAGACCTGATTTTAATCGAACAATTAAAATCAGGAGAGACCCGCCATGAAAGCCATCCAACTCCACGCCCCCGCATCGCTCGACAATCTCAAGCTGGTCGACCTTCCCGATCCGGCGGCCCCGGGTCCTGGTGAAATCGCCGTGCGGCTGCGCGCGTCGAGCCTCAACTATCATGATTATGCGGTGGTCACCGGGATGATTCCGGCCGCGGAAAAGCGCATACCGATGTCCGACGGCGCGGGCGAGGTGACCGCGGTGGGGGACGGTGTGACCGAGTATAAGGTCGGCGATGCGGTGGTCTCGACCTTCTTTCCCGAATGGATCGACGGCGCGATCCCGGAGGGCGGGTTCAAGCGCGTGCCGGGGGACGGGATTGACGGCTATGCGGTCGAGCAAGCGGTTGGCCCCGCGACGTCCTGGACCCATGCGCCCAGGGGTTATAGCGCCGCCGAATCCGCAACCCTGACCTGCGCTGGCCTGACTGCATGGCGGGCGCTGTTCGTCGATGGTACGGTGAAGCCGGGCGATACGGTGCTGGTGCAGGGCACCGGCGGAGTTTCGATCTTCGCGCTGCAATTTGCCAAGGCGGCGGGCGCAACGGTGATTGCGACCTCGTCATCGAACGAGAAGCTCGAGCGGCTCAAGCAGCTCGGCGCGGATCATCTGATCAATTACAAGGAAGTCGAGGCATGGGGGCCGAAAGTGCTCGAACTGACCGGCGGCAAGGGCGTGGATTGTGTGGTCGAAATCGGCGGCCCCGGCACGCTCGACCAGTCGATGATGGCGACCCGGATCGGCGGTCATATTGCGCTGATCGGCGTGCTCACCGGTTTTGCAGGACCTGTGCAAACCGGCCTGCTGATGGGCAAGAACCTGCGGGTGCAGGGCCTGACGGTGGGCAGCCGGGCGCAGCAGATCGACATGATCGCGGCGATCGAGGCCAACGGCCTCAAGCCGGTGCTCGACCAGCATTTCCCGCTCGCCGATCTCGGCGACGCTTTCCGCCATCAGGAATCGGGCAAGCATTTCGGCAAGATTATTGTCGATATCTGATCCATGACGCGGCTCGCTTTGCCCGAGGATTGCGATGTGGTAGTCGCGCTGTGGGAGGCCTGCGGTCTGACGCGACCCTGGAATGAAGCGAGCGCTGATTTCGAACGTGCGGTCAACGGCGTCTCGTCCGACATTCTCCTGCTGGCAGAAGAAGGCCGACTGGCTGCGACGGTCATGGTAGGCGATGACGGTCATCGGGGCTGGGTCTATTACCTGGCAGTCGCGCCGGATTTTCAAAAGCAGGGCCTTGGCAGAAAGATGATGGAGGCCGCCGAACAGTGGCTGCGCGAACGCCATGCACCGAAAATACAGTTGATGGTGCGCGACGATAATGAAGCGGCGCTCGGTTTCTACAAGGCGTTGGGCTATGATGTGCAGCCGGTTGTGACCCTTGGTCGCCGGCTGGACTGACCGACCGGGCATAGCGGAAGCTGCCGGCCGCTTGGCAACGGCAGGCCTCACAGTCTTGCTACCGATCAGTTGCTCACCCATATTCCACTGATGCAACTCGACCTGGGTCCCGATCATCGCACCGAAATATTGCGCCGGATGCACGACAGGCTGATAAAGCAGTTCGGCAGGGTGATCCGGCCTGCGGACAAGCGCCGCGATCCCATGTGGACCTTGGTGCAGGGCGTTATCGGCGCACGCGCGAAAACCGCTGTGTCCAACGCCAATACCGACAGATTGATCGCTGAATATGGGTCGTGGGAGCGCGTCGCGGAGGCTCCTCTTGAGGAATTGAGGGTTCATCTGCAAACCGCCACTTTCCCGGCGATGGCTGCGGAGCGGCTCAAGGCCTGCCTCAACGAAATTATTGCGCAGTGCGGCAAGGTCAGTCTGGATCATCTTGAGCCGATGGAGACGGCCGAAGCGATGGAATGGCTGGAGACCCTGCCCGGGATTGCGCGAAAGATCAGCGCCGGGATCATGAACACAAGCCGCTTCAATCGCACAGCGCTGGTGCTCGATTCCGGCCACCGGCGCGTGGTGCAGCGCATGGGGCTGGTGCCGGCCAAGTCCGATACGACCCGCGCTTATGATGAGCTCATGCCGCTATTGCCATCCGAATGGTCGGCGGAGGACCTGGACGAGCACCATCTCCTCGGAAAGCGCCTTGCCCAGACCATTTGCCGGCCGAAACGACCGGATTGTCCATCCTGTCCTGTCCGGGCCGATTGCGAGACGGGGGCGGAACCATGCTGACAGACCAGCAGGTTGAAACTGTTTATCGCCGTCTCTCAGAAGCCATGCCGGGACGCACAAAAGATGCCAAGGGACCAAAGGGCCAGCCCGATGCCTTCCGATCCTGCATTTCCTGTATGCTCTCGGCGCAGTCGCTGGATCGCAACACGGCCAGGGCTGCGAGCGCCTTGTTCGCATTGGCGCAGACGCCGGAAGAGATGCTGGCACTGGACGATCGCGATATTGCTGCGGCGATCAAGCCCTGCGGTCTCTACAATATGAAAACCCGCAATATCCGGAAATTCTGCGAGCATTTGCTGGCCGAACATGGCGGTGTCGTCCCGAACACGCGGGAAGGACTGCTGTCGATGCCCGGCATCGGCCGGAAATGCGCAGATATCGTGATGAGCTTCACTTTTGGTGCCGATGTGATTGCCGTCGACACCCACGTGCACCGGGTTTGCAACCGCATTGGCCTGACCGATGCGCGGACCGCGGACAGGACCGCGCAGCAGCTGGAAGACCGCAGCCCGGATTGGGCCTTGCGCGACGGCCATTTCTGGCTAATTCAGTTCGGGAAGCGAATCTGCACTTCCCGGAGCCCCAAATGTGACCGATGTCCGGTCGCGGACATCTGTCTCTGGCTCAAAGCGCAGCAGAAACAGGATAAAACTGATGAGTAACGAAACCAAGATGTACGGCATTTCCAATTGCGACACGATCAAGAAGGCGCGCAACTGGATGGAACGCAACGGGATCAACTATGTTTTTCACGACTACAAGAAGTCCGGGATCAGCAAGGACAAGCTGGAATTGTGGGTGATGCAGGTTGGCTGGGAGGCGCTGATCAACAAGCGCGGCACGACCTTTCGCAAGCTACCGGACATGGTCAAGGAAAATGTCGGTGACGATACGGCGGTTATGTTGATGATGGAAAACCCCAGCATGATCAAACGCCCGGTGCTGGAGCATGGCGACGAACTGGTTGTCGGGTTCAAGGCTTCGGATTATGAAGCGGCGGGACTGGCTGCACGCAACAGCTGATGCGGCCTTGCCAGCGCGAATAATAGCCAGGCTGTTGCGGGGGAGCCACCCCGATGGCCGTATCGCCAATCATTGTTCGCTGATATATTTGCTGCCCGTGAGTCCGGACGTTTTGTCCGGAAATGACCGGATGCCGCTGACAATCGTCATTGGCGCGGGCAGCTCCAGGCGAAAGGTGAAATGATCATGGTTCGGGCAAAATGGAATGGTGTGGTGATCGCGGAAAGCGACGATACGGTGGTGGTCGAGGGCAATCATTATTTTCCGCGTGATGCCGTCTGGTCGAAATATCTGGTGCACAGCGATACCACCAGCCACTGTCCCTGGAAAGGCGACGCATCCTACCACAGCCTGATCGTCGAAGGCGAAGCCAACGAGGATGCGTCCTGGTATTATCCTGCGCCAAAGGAAGCGGCCGCCGAAATTGCCGGACGGATCGCATTCTGGAAGGGCGTCGAGGTCGGCTAGCGATGCGAGTCCGGCTTGCCTCGACAATGCTGCTCGCTCTGGCGCTGGCAGGGTGCGGTGTGCAGGCGGGGCAGCCCGGAGAGGCGAGCATGACCCAGAAGACATTGACCGGAGCAGCACCCGTCATCATCGCCCACCGCGGGGCCAGCGGGGAGCGTCCGGAACATACGCTGGCCGCCTACCGGCTGGCGATCGAACAGGGGACGGATTTTATCGAGCCCGATCTGGTGCTGACCAAGGACGGCATACTGGTCGCTCGGCACGAGAATGCCATCGGTGACACCACCAATGTTGCCGACAGCCCCGAATTTGCCGCGCGCAGGACCACCAAGATCATCGACGGCGAGGAAATTACCGACTGGTTTACCGAAGATTTTACCCTCGCCGAATTGAAAACGCTGCGGGCCAGGGAACGGCTGCCCGAGTTGCGGCGGGCCAACACGCGATATGACGGCCTGTATGACGTGCCGACCTTTGAAGAGGTCCTGCAACTGCTCGACGCGCATGAGGCCAGGACCGGCCAGCGGATTGGCGTCTATCCGGAGACCAAACATCCCGGCTATTTCAAGGCCCTGGGATTGAGCCATGACGAACCGCTGCTCACATTGCTGGAACAATATGGTTATCACGGCAAGGCGGATCCGGTATTCATCCAGTCGTTCGAGGTCGGCAACCTCAAGACTCTCGCCAAAAAAACCGATGTCCGGCTGGTCCAGCTGGTCGCCAGCGAAGGCGGGCCAGCCGATCGCGAAGGCCAGACCTATGCAGCGATGCTGACAACGGACGGCTTGCAGGACATAGCCTCCTACGCCGCCGGTCTGGGGCCGTCGAAGGACCTGGTGATTGCCCGGAACTTCCTTGGCCGGCTGGGCAGTCCCACCGGACTTGTCGAGGCGGCCCACAGAGCCGGTCTGCTGGTCCATCCCTGGACCTTCCGGGCGGAGAACCATTTCCTGCCGACGAATTTCAAGAGCGGCATCGATCCGCGCGACACCGGTGATCTCGCGGGAGAAATCGCTGCGTTTCTCGCTGCGGGCGTGGATGGCCTGTTCAGCGACCATCCGGCACGCGCGGTCGCTGCATCAAAGCGCTAACGGCAAGGCTGGCCTTATCTTCCAACCTCGTTTATCAGACCTGCCATGTCCACGACCTTCAAACTCGATACCGCAACCAGCCGCGCCCATCCGCGGCCGCAACCGATGCGCCGACTGTCCGTTCCCAAAATCCAGGGCCGCAAGGTCGACGGGGTGACGGCGGAACCGGTGGTGATGCTGACCGCCTATACCGCGCGGACGGCGCAATTGCTCGACGCCCATTGCGACATGCTGCTGGTCGGCGATTCGCTGGCGCAGGTGATTTACGGCCTCGATTCGACGATTCCGGTCACGCTCGACATGATGTGCAATCATGGTGCGGCGGTCGTCCGGGGCAGCTATCACAGCGTCGTCATCGTCGACATGCCGTTCGGGTCCTACGAAGCGTCGCCGGAGCAGGCCTATGAGAGTGCCGCCCGGATTCTCAAGAAGACCGGCGCCGCTGCGGTCAAGCTCGAAGGCGGCGAGGTGATGGCAGAAACCGTCGCCTTTCTGGTCCAGCGGGGCATTCCGGTGGTCGGCCATGTCGGCCTGACGCCGCAGGCAATCAATGTGCTGGGCGGCTATGCCGCGCGCGGGCGCAGCGACGCGGAAGCGAAGAAGATCGTCGGCGATGCGGTCGCGCTGGACAAGGCCGGCGCCTTCGCGATTGTACTGGAAGGCGTGCTGGAACCGATCGCGATCGAGGCGACCAAGGCGGTGGACGCGATCACCATCGGCATCGGCGCATCGGCGCAGTGCGATGGGCAGGTGCTGGTCACGGAGGATATGCTCGGCATGTTCGACCGCACCGCGCGCTTTGTAAAACGCTATCACAATATTTCCGAGCAAATCGACCAGGCCGCCGAGCAATATGCCGCAGAGGTCAGGGAGCGCAGCTTTCCGGGACCCGACCAGCTCTATCAACCGAAAAAATAGAGAAATTTTCACGATCACTCCATCCTCCGTTCAGCCTGTGGAAATGGTCGATAGACTTTTACATTTGCTATTGCGGACGCTAAAGGACAGCCGATTGCCAAGCGCGCTCGTCTGACCGGCGCACAAGGCACGCGAAACAGATTTGAGGAAGCCACATTGGCCAAAGACAAAGACAAAGCAACAGAAGAGCAGCCGGACCGTCAGGAACAGGTGTTCCTGCGCGAAGTCGATGAAGCGGTGCGCGAGGACCAGCTCAAGACTTTCGCTGCGCGCTACGGCCTGTGGATCGTCGCCGCCCTTGTCATTGGTCTGGGGTCGCTGGCAGGCTGGATATTCTGGCAGAACAGCCAGAATGAAGACTCCGGTCTCCGCAGCGAGGAATATGTCGCTGCTATCGACAGCATCCGGCAGAACAACCTGGACGGTGCCGCAGCCGCGCTTGAACCCTTGATGGAAGCCAAGCAGGACGGGTACCGGGCAGCCGCGACTTTGCTGCACGCCAATATCGCGCTGGAAAAAAATGAGCCGGAAAAGGCGATCAAAGGCTATGCCAAGGTCGTTGCGGACGACAGTCTGCCGCAACCATTTCGCGATCTGGCGCTGATCCGCCAGACGGCTGCAGAATTCGACACGCTCAAGCCGCAGCAGGTGATTGACCGGCTGAAGCCGCTCGCGATACCGGGCAATCCCTGGTTCGGCAGCGCCGGCGAAATGGTCGCATTATCCTATCTGAACATGAACAAATCCGATCTCGCGGGACCACTTTTCGCGCAGCTTGCGAAAGACGACAGCGTTCCCGCCACGATCCGGTCGCGTGCTCTGCAAATGGCGGGTGTTGAAGGCATTGACGCCGTCGAAACGGACAATGATGATGGAAAGGCCATACCACTGAATGGGGGCGCGGCTAAGGGAGAATCCAAGGAATGATTTCCGGTAAAAAACTGATCGCCAGCCTGCTGGCCCTGTCCCTGCTGTCTGGCTGCGGCATATTGGGCGGCGGCAATGGCGACGACAAGAAGAACACACCGACGCTGGGCAAGCGCACCTCGATATTGAGCGGGGAAAGCGGTGCTGAAGTAGATCCCGCGCTGGCCTCGATTGCCGTGATCCTGCCCGCTCCGGTGGCCAATGGCGATTGGGCACAATCCGGTGGCAATCCGAGCAAATCGATTGGTCATGTGGCACTGCCGGACAATCTCGGACAAGTCTGGACCGCCAAAATCAGCGGCACCACGAAACGGCAACGGCTGGCGGCCGCGCCCGTTGTCTCCGGCGGCCGGCTCTTTGTGATTGACACCGAAGCCATGGTGCACGCCTTTGACGCGGCAACGGGAGCGAAAATCTGGACCACCCGGATCGAAGTCAAGGGAGACGGTGAATCCTCGCGTTTCGGCGGCGGAGCGAGCGTGTTTGAAAATGTCGTCTATGCCACCAACGGCGTCGGCGATGTCGTCGCGCTGAATGTGGCCGATGGCAGCCAGATCTGGAAAGTGCGCCCGGCCGGCCCGTTGCGCGGGTCGCCGACGATTTCCAACGGCAATGTCTATGTGATGACCCAGGATAACCAGATCTATGCGCTCAGCATGGTTGACGGATCGGTGCAGTGGAATGAGGCAGGGACCATCGGTCTGGCCGGGATTTTCGGTGTAGCCGCTCCCGCCGCCGGCCAGGGCACGGTGGTGGCCGGCTATTCTTCGGGTGAGTTGACGGCTTATCGTTACGAAAATGGTCGCAATCTGTGGAATGATGCGCTCGCGCGGACCAGTATTACGACCTCGGTGGCAACATTGTCCGATATCGATGCCGATCCGGTGATCGATCGCGGGCGTGTTTTTGCACTGGGCCAGGGCGGCCGCATGGCGGCCTATGAACTGGTTACCGGCCAGCGGATCTGGGAGCTCAATATTGCGGGGATTGCGACGCCGGTCGTGGCGGGCGAATGGGTATTCGTGCTGACCGATGATGCGAAGCTGCTGTGTATCGCCCGGCCGAATGGCAAGGTCCGCTGGATGAGCCAGCTTGCGTCCTTCAAGAACGAGAAAAAGAAGAAAAACCCGATCAACTGGACGGGTCCGATACTGGCTGGCAATCGGCTGATTGTTGCCAGCACAGAAGGCGAAGTCGTGTCGATTTCACCCGCTGACGGAACCAGCCAGACGCTGTTCGAACTGGACGACGGTGTTTCGCTGCCACCCATTGTTGCGGGCGGCATGCTCTATATTCTCGACGACGGCGGACGGATATCCGCGTTCCGCTGAGGATCAAAACCTAAAGGACAGGGACCGGCGCAATGCTGCCCAATATCGCTATTATAGGTCGACCGAATGTCGGCAAATCCACGCTGTTCAACCGTCTGGTGGGCAAGAAGCTGGCGCTGGTCGATGATCGGCCCGGAGTCACGCGCGACCGGCGGGAGGGGGCCGCCAATCTGCTGGGTCTCGAGTTCAACATCATCGATACTGCGGGCTATGAGGACGAGGATGCCAAAAGCCTGCCGGGACGGATGCGCAAGCAGACGGAAATGGCGGTGGCTGGAGCGGAACTGGCGATATTCGTGATCGATGGTCGCGCAGGTCTGACGCCGCTCGACGAAGAAATTGCGCGCTGGCTGAGAAGTTCGAAAACGCCGGTTGTCCTGCTGGTCAACAAGGCTGAGGGCAAAGCCGCGGAATCCGGGATATTGGAAAGCTATGCGCTTGGTTTCGGTGACCCGATTCCGTTCAGCGCGGAACATGGAGACGGCATGGCCGACCTGTTTCAGGCGATCCAGCCCTATGTCGAGAATTTCAAGGCTGCGGCAAGCGAAGAGGCTACCGATGAATCCGCGCCGCTGAAACTGGCCATTGTGGGCCGTCCGAATGCGGGCAAATCGACGCTGATCAACAAGATGCTGGATGAAGACCGGATGATAACCGGTCCGGAAGCGGGTATCACGCGGGACAGTATCACCGTGGACTGGGTCTGGCATGACGATGCGCTCACCGAGGAGGAAAAGCTCGACGGCATCGCGCCCGATCGCCAGGTCCGCCTGATCGACACCGCCGGTATGCGCAAACGTGCCAAGGTGAATGACAAGCTGGAGAAGCTGGCCGTTGCCGATGCCCGGCACGCCGTCGACTTCGCCGAGGTCGTGGTACTGCTGCTCGATGCGACCAAGGGTCTGGAGGCGCAGGACCTGCGCATTGCCGACCATGCGATCCAGGAAGGTCGCTGCCTCGTGATCGCGATCAACAAATGGGATGTTGCGGAAGGCCCGAGCAAATTGTTCAACGGAATCCGTGCGGCCCTGGATGACGGACTGGCGCAGGTGCGCGACGTGCCGCTTATTGCCGTGTCGGCTTTTACCGGCAAGGGCATCGACCAACTGATGAAAGCAGCGTTTCAGGCCCGCCGGATATGGTCCCAGCGGGTTTCGACCGGCAGGCTCAACCGGTGGTTCGAAGATGCAATTGCCGAAAATCCCCCACCAGCGCCCGGCGGCAAGCGGATAAAATTGCGCTATATCACGCAGGCCAAGACGCGGCCGCCTTCGTTCGTGATCTTCGGGACACGCGTCGACGATCTGCCCGAAAGCTACCGTCGTTATCTGATCAATGGAATTCGCCGCGAACTTGGCTTTGGCGGTGTCCCGGTACGGCTGATCATCCGTGCTCCCAGAAACCCCTATCACGAAAAAGAATGACTCTTCTGCGTCATGGTAAAAGCCAGGGCTGATTGTAGTTAATTATATTTGAACACCGTAACAAAGTTTTTACCGGTTATGGGGTAGCATCTTTGGAATTGGCGTATTTGTGCTGATTTTTGCCGGGAGCGTTGGGTGGTGCCATTGGAAAGCGAATTGATTGACTGGACGGTTTGTACCGAAGCCCGATCGATGCTTGGACCGAACTTTATCCGGATACTCGGGTATTTTCGCGAAGATGGTACCCAGTCCGTCCTTAAGATCGAAGAAGCCATGCGCTCGAAAGATCCCGCCGCGATGGTTCTTGCGGCGCACAAGCTCAAGGGGGAGGCGAAGTATTTCGGTGCCCTGCAACTGACCGTTACGGCAGAAACGATCGAAATGACCGCCCGCGCCTGTGTCGAACATCATGAAACGCCCGAAGAAATCATCGAGCTGGTAGCGGCTTTACGGCCGATGTTCGAAGAAACACTGGCCATTCTGGAGAAGAACGCCAGTCCGGTGGTCCAGCGTCAGTCGCAACGAGACCATCGCCGGCTTGGCTGAATTTGCCGCTATCGGCTATTCGACCGATTTCGACTGCAACTGGACATAATTCTCAATCCCCATCCGCTCAATCAGGTCAAACTGCTGTTCAAGCGTATCGACATGATCTTCCTCGCTCTCGAGGATTTCGGCGAACAGGTCGCGGCTGACATAGTCGCGCACGCTTTCGCAATGTTCGATAGCGTCCTTGAGCATCGGCAGCGCCTCCTGCTCGAGTTCCAGATCGGCCTTGAGAATTTCCTCAACCGTTTCGCCGATCTTCAGCCGTCCGAGCAACTGGAAATTGGGCAACCCGTCGAGGAAGAATATGCGTTCGGCCAGCTTGTCCGCATGCTTCATTTCATCGATTGATTCATGCCGCTCGAATTCGGCCAGTTTCGACACGCCCCAATTGTCGAGCATGCGATAGTGCAGCCAATATTGGTTGATCGCGGTGAGTTCGTTTTTCAGCGCTTCGTTGAGAAACTCGATGACTTTTGAATCGCCCTTCATGGCTGCGTCCTTCCCGGTAATTAGCAAATAGATCAGTTGATCCTATACAGCATTGCCCCGGCAAGTGAAAGGGCAGCCTCTATAGAAATATAACTATTTCAATGATTTGCTAACGAGAATGCTAAGCGGTCGCAATTTCGGATTTGATAATCGTCTGGGCAAAGGAGAGGCATTGGCCGCACTTTGGCTTGCGGCCGAGCTGGGCATAGACCTGCGAGGGGCGGTCTGCCCCGCTGCGCACAGCGGCTCTCAGGTCTTTTTCCTTTATCGCATTACAAACACAAACGACCATAGCGGCTCCTTCTGCCGACTCGTATATCGCTAATGAGAATAGATCGCAATAGCAAAAATACCTAGGAGGGTCTTTTCGCTACCCGCATCGGCTGCATCTGCTGTCGCGCCAGGCTCCGCCACAGCCACTCCAGCGGTCCGTAGCGGAATCGCTCCAGCCAGGGTTTGGACCACAGCAGCATCAGGATCCATGTCGCCGCTACAAAAAGATAGAGTTCGGCGCGGCCGATCTGTCCATAAAGGCCCAGCCCCCAGCCGTAGAAAATTGCGGTCATCACGATGCTGGTGCCGAGATAGTTGGAGAAAGCCGCGCGACCGACTGCGGTTACCCGGCGTAGCCATGGTGACGCGGAAAAATGCCGTATGGCCCATATCAGCAGCGCGGCATAGCCGACCGTCATCAGCAATCGCGAGGGCCAGCTCCACGCGTAACTGGCGTTCAGCACCAGCAATATGTCGAAATCGCTCGAGATCATCAGCGCCGTCAAGGGAAACAGAACCAGTGCTCCGATCGCGGTCAGGCGCAATCCCCATCTGCGATAGGTAGCCAGATCCCAGGCACCAGTCAGAAAGCCGTTCTTGTAGAGCGCCATGCCGATCATCATTAGTGGCAGGGTTTCCGCGATATTATAGCCTACGGAATAGAGCGGCTCTAACAGATTATTCGCTACCTTGTCCGAGAATATCGTGGAAAACCCGGATTGATGGAGAGCTATATCCTCGGCAAGGGCGGCTGGTCGGGTATGAAAACCTTCGACGACTTCCCGAAGGCGTTCAATCGAGTCGGCGGACGCGCCGGGCAGTCCGGCCTGATATTGCAAATATAGCAGGCTACCAAAAGATACCGAAAAACCGACAAAGCCCAGCGTGAAGATGAGCAATGCTCGGCGGATCAAATCTTCGGCATCAAGACCGGTCAGAAAAAAGGCGAGGCATCCGGTCGCGGCATAGAGAAACAATATGTCACCGAACCAGAGCAGGAAAAAATGCGCCAGACCGAATAGTGCCAGCCAGAACATCCGCGAAAAGTGAACTTTTGCGGGATTCTGACCGGAATTTGCCGCCCGCTCCACGACCAGCATCATGCTCGCGCCGAACAATATGGTGAACAGGCCGCGCATCTTGCCGTCGACGAAAATGAAGGACAGGGTCCAGACGACAATGTCCGGCATGTTGGTTCCGCCATAAACCGCAGGACTCAGATAGGCCATTTCCGGCATGGCAAAGCCGACGATATTCATCAGCAATATGCCCATCACGGCAAAGCCGCGCAGGGCATCAAGCGTCAGATAGCGTTGGCTTGTCGTCGTCATGTCAGGCCCCAAGGTCGGGCTGGCGGATACCGGCCCCTGATCCGTAGCCGGAAAATCCGGGAAAATCGCCCTGAATTTGAGCGTTTGCTGGCATTGGGTAGCAAATCACAACCAGCTCGAAATCTGGTTCAGTGGCTTCTTCACCGTCGCGAGGACCGGAATCGTGGCATCCGGCGCGGGCTTGCCGACGACGAGCACCATCATCGGTTTTTCATGGCTCGGGCGGCCGCACAGCCTGTTCAGAAACTTCATCGGATTGGGTGTGTGGGTGAGGGTGGCGAGACCCGCGTCGTGCAGCGCGGTAATCAGCATCCCCGTGGCAATGCCGACGCTCTCGCTGACATAATAATTCTGTTTCATCTCGCCCGGATTCATGCCGCCCTTGCGCTGACCGAAAATGACAATCAGATAGGGGGCGGTTTCCAGAAACGGCTTGTCGGCATCGGTGCCGAGCGGCGCGAGCGCCTCGAGCCATTCGTCGCTGCCCTTGCTCTCGTAGAATGCGCGCTCCTCTTCCTCCGCCGCAGCGCGCAGTGCCTTTTTTCTTTCCGGTGATTCGATCACGGCAAAATGCCAGGGCTGGTGATTGGCACCATTGGGCGCGGTTCCCGCAGCCAGAAGCGCGTTCTCGATCACCGTCCGGGGGACGGTTTCATCGGTAAAATAGCGACAGGTCCGGCGGGTTTTGACCGCCTGGTAGAAAGCCGCCGACCGCGCAATGCGTTCCGCATCGGAATAATCCGGCAATTCGGTATAGGGAAGGGTGTCATGCGGCTTCAATTTTCCGTCTCCCGCGTTCACAGTTGGTCAAAAGACTGTGCTGAACCTGATTCAATATTTCGGCCAGGAAACCTTTTGTTAGCTCCGGATGGATAGAGAGGCTGGATAGCGAATCATTGGCTCGCAGGAAAGCCAAATGGATATTGACATCAATGTTAGTAAGCAATATCATCAGGACATGAAAATAGATCATCACTTCACCGCGCCTGCCGATTCGGAAAGGCCGTTCATTCATCCGGATCGTCCGGCTGTGCGCTTCCGCCCCCTGAAAGCGCTTCACCACTTTCGCGAACTGATCAAGGACAAGGAGGATACCGAGCAGGTCTTCCATATCTTCGAATGTCTGCCGCGCCCCGGGTTCCGCAAGGATGCCAGGGCCTTTGTCGAAAGCGAAAGGGGCAGGGCGCTGCTGATCAGTGAACCCAATCTGGTCGATCTGCTCGACGACCATGAGCGTCTGCGCCGGATGCCCGAGGGCAGTCTCGCCCATGCCTATTGCGACTTCATGGAAAAGGAAGGCCTGAGCGCGGCCGGACTGATTGCCGAATATGACCGGTTCAGCCCGCAAAAATACGGGGACATGATCGAATGGTATGGTTTTCGCCAGCGCGACACCCATGACCTGCTCCACGTGCTGACCGGTTATGGCCGCGACGCGCTCGGTGAACAATGTGTGCTTGCCTTCACCTACGGCCAGAACCCGGCATTGGGCAATTTGTTTATCGCCTATGCCGGCGGCCTGAATATGAAGAAGCAGGTCAGGAGCAAGGCGCCGGTGTTCAAGGCGATTCGCGAAGCACAAAAAATGGGCAAGGCCTGCCCGCGGATAAACGAGGAATCGATCACCGATCTGCTTGCCCAGCCACTGGACGCCTTGCGCGAGCGGCTGCATATCAGGACACCGAAATTCTACCATGAGGCCCATGCGCAATATCGCGCGCAGGATATTGATCCCTATGAGATGTTGGCGCAGCCGGCCTAGAAGATCTTAGCCGAACCCCGTTCGTCCTGAGCCTGTCGAAGGACATGTTCTAAAGCGGAATAGTGCGCGTGAATCCGTACTTCGACAGGCTCAGCACGAACGGATAGGGAGTGGCCGACCATTACCGCAATTCCCGGCGGATCACCAGTTTCAGACCGGACCAGACCGCGTCGACCGCGCAGACCTTGATATCGACAAAGCCCATCGGCAAGGCCACTTCGCGGATAGTATCTTCGGTGATGTCGGTTTCTACCCCGGAAGCCTTTTTGGGCCAGCTGACCCAGACCTGACCGCCGGGATCAATCATTTCGCGGAGGGTTTCCAGATGGGATTCCATGGCCTTGCGCCGATCCACGAAAATATGGGCCGCGTTGATTCCGGGGGAGGGCACCTGCTCTTCGGACAAAACGAGGCCTTGCTCCTCAATATCCGCGCGCACGCTGTCCGGCATATCAAGAAACCAGACCCGCATGCCGTCCTTGAGCGACAGCTTTTTGGCGAGCGGGGTGCCCGAATAGCCTGCGGTCATGATGCTTCTCCTGCCTGTTTGTTTCTGTAACGCGTGGCGGACAAATTGGTTACAAGGTCTGCAGCATACAATCACCGCTATCGACGGCGAGATGCCAGAGCAGGCCCAGACCCAGCGCGCGCCATTTCCAGGACGGGATCGCCAGCATCGCCGCATAGGCCAGCGCCGCCCAACCCGTATGCAGCGGATGAAAGCCGATGCTGCAGCGGCCCGGATCCAATACCGGATCGGCAAGCAGATGATCGAGATCAATCGCAATGGTCGCGGCCATGATCAGCCCGGCCTTCCACCAATGCTCCCGCCAGAACAGCCAGCCGATCGCGAAGGGGGCGAGGAAATGACCGCCATAATGGAGGGTGAATTGCAGGATGTCAGGCATTGTTATTCGCCCCTGCGCCGATATCGGGACGGTTTCAATAGTCTGCTGAGATAGATTGCGTCTGGCCGAACGGACATTTCATGCGGCAAGGCCCCTCCTTCATCCGCCTTCGCCAAGGCTTCGGCGAACGCCACCTCCCCATTGCTGCGGCACGGGGAGGAAAAGGTTGGTTTGACAGTTTTGGCCTGACCGTCCCTCTGCATAAAATTTTGTGATACATCTTTCCTCCCTGTTGCGGAGCAATGGGGAGGTCGCCTGCGCAGCAGGTCGGAGGGGCAATGGCACGAACAACCAGAAAGACTGTCCTGCAGGCAAGGCAATTGCGCAAGACCATGAGCAAACCCGAGATCATGCTTTGGCAGCAGCTTCGCCGGAAACCTCAGGGCATCAAATTCCGCCGCCAGCATCCGATTGGTTCGTATATAGTGGACTTCTATTGTCCGTCGGCAAAGCTGGCGATCGAAGTGGACGGTATGGCGCATGACATGGGCAATCGGCCGGAGCGCGATGAGCGGCGGGAACGGGACCTGTCGGTCCAAGGTGTCGAGACCATCCGGATATCTGCCCCGGAAGTCCTGCACGATCCGGTAGATGTTGCGGAGCGGATATTGCGATATATTCAGAGCCTGCGTTAGGTGCCCCTCCACCACGCTCCGCGCGGTCCCCCTCCCCATGCCTGCGGCACAGGGAGGATATTCTTGCGTGAACTCTTTCCTCCCTGTTGCGCAGCAACGGGGAGGTGGCGCGCCGAAGGCGTGACGGAGGGGCCTAGTCTTCCATCCAGTCCCGGAAGAAACTCTCGTGCGCTTCGCGCAGATCGCTCACCGCAAGCGGCTTTCCGTTCAGGACAAGCTGATCGCCCTTCACCTGGCCGATTTTCTCGAACGGCACTTTTGCGCGATCGAGATCGGCGTCGCTGCGGTAGGTGATGACATAGCGGCCCTGCGCTTCGCTGAAAGCGAAAGCGCTGGTCATCTTGTCTATTTCAGCGCCCAGATTCCCGGCCAGTGCCATTTCAGCAAGCGCTACGGCAAGGCCGCCGTCGCTGATGTCGTGCACCGCGGTGACCTTGCCTTCGGCAATCAATTCGCGGACGACGCGTCCGGCCCATTCTTCATCCTTGAGATCGACCTTGGGGGGAGGCCCATCCTGGCGACCGTGGATTTCGCGGAGCCATGTCGATTGGCCGAGCTCGTCAAAGTGAAATCCGATGGTGGCGATAAAATCGCCTTCCGCCTTGAACCCGATGGTCATCATCGTGTCGAGATCGTCGATCAGCCCGACTGCGCCAATCGCCGGTGTCGGCAGGATCGCGTGGCTGACGCCGTCGGCGCCGGTGGTTTCGTTGTAGAGGCTGACGTTGCCCGATACGATCGGCATGTCGAGCGCGGTGCAGGCTTCGGCCATGCCCTCGATACAGCCGACAAATTGCGCCATGATATGCGGTTTTTCGGGGTTGCCGAAATTCATGCAGTCGGTGGTCGCGAGCGGTTTTGCGCCGACCGCGCAGAGATTGCGATAGGCTTCGGCAATCGCCTGCTTGCCGCCCTCAAAAGGATCGGCCTTGCAATAGCGCGGGGTGCAGTCGGTGGTGATCGCGAGGCCCTTGTTGGTGCCGTGCACGCGGACGACCGCCGCGTCGCCGCCGGAGCGCTGCGACGTGTCTGCGCCGACCTGGCTGTCATATTGTTCCCAGATCCAGCGGCGCGAAGCGAGCGCCGGGGTCGCCATCATCTTGAGCAGATCGGCACCGATATCGGTGCTTTCGGGGATATCGCCCAGCGGCTGCACGCTGATATGCGCGGCATATTCCTCGCGGGTCAGATGCGGGCGGTCGTAGAGCGGTGCGTCGTCGGCGAGCGGCCCCAGAGGGATGTCGCAGACTGTTTCGCCCTTGTGGGTCAGCACCATCCGGCGGGTGTCGGTGACCTCCCCGATCACCGCAAAATCCAGCTCCCATTTGGTAAAGATCGCCTCGGCCATTTTCTCGCGGCCGGGCTTCAGCACCATCAGCATGCGTTCCTGCGATTCGCTGAGCATCATCTCGTAGGCGGTCATACCGGTTTCGCGGCACGGCACCTTGTCCATGTCGAGAATGATGCCGACTTCGCCATTTGTTGCCATCTCGACGGATGAGCTGGTCAGACCCGCCGCGCCCATATCCTGGATCGCGACAATCGCATCGCTGGCCATCAGTTCGAGACAGGCTTCGATCAGCAATTTCTCGGTGAACGGATCGCCGACCTGCACGGTGGGGCGTTTTTCATCGCTGTCATCGTCAAATTCGGCGCTGGCCATGGTCGCGCCGTGGATGCCGTCGCGGCCGGTCTTGGAGCCGACATAGACGATCAGGTTACCGACGCCGGAGGCCGCCGAATAGAAAATCTTGTCTGCATCCGCGACGCCAACGGTCATCGCGTTGACGATGATATTGCCGTCATAGGCGGGATCGAAATTGGTCTCGCCGCCGACGGTCGGCACGCCGACGCAATTGCCATAGCCGCCAATACCGGCGACCACGCCTTTGACCAGATGCTTCATCTTCGGATGGTCGGGCCGCCCGAAACGCAATGCGTTGAGATTGGCCACCGGTCGCGCGCCCATAGTGAACACGTCGCGGAGGATACCGCCAACTCCGGTCGCCGCGCCCTGATAGGGTTCGATATAGGAGGGGTGGTTGTGGCTCTCCATCTTGAAGATCGCGGCCTGATCGTCTCCGATATCGATCACCCCGGCATTTTCGCCGGGGCCGCAAATGACTTGAGGGCCGGTGGTCGGTAGCTTCTTGAGATGCAGGCGGGAGCTCTTGTAGGAACAATGTTCCGACCACATGACCGAGAAGATGCCGAGTTCGGTGATATTCGGCTCGCGGCCCAGCGCGTTCAGGATGCGTTGATATTCCTCCGCGTTGAGGCCGTGCTCGCGCACGGTTTCGGTGGATATCCGGGGCTCTGCAATCAGCGTGTCTGTGGTCATGAAGACCCTTTAACGAGGAGTGCCAATTTCGCCTAGAGGGAATTGATGTTTCTGCGGGCTGCTTTATGGAATGGGTGCGGTGCCCCTGCGAAGCCGGGGGTCCATCTCCGGAACTAGTGTCTGGACGAAATGGCGGGAGATGGGCTCCTGCCTCCGCAGGAGCACTGACATGTCCAAGACCATCGAGCTAATTTTCGATTTTGTGAGTCCCAATGCCTATCTGATCTGGCAGCCGCTCAAGGCGCTGGCGGAAAAACATGGCGCGACCATCGCAATCACCCCGGCCTTTCTCGGCGGCATGCACAAGCTGACCGGTAATGCGCCGCCGTTCATGCGCGACGCGGACGTGAAGGGCAAGAATGAATATGCGATGCTGGAGATGAACCGATTCATCAAAAAGCATGGCCTGACGAAATTTCAGATGAACCCGCATTTTCCGTTCAACACGATCACGCTGCAGCGGATGCTGGTGACGCTTGAACCCGAAAGGCGCCTCGGTTTCATCGAAGCGCTCTTGCCCGCCATTTGGGAACAGGGGCTGGATGTGACCGATGCAGCAACACTCGGCAAGATATTGCAGGGTGCCGGTTATGACGTGGAGGCGCTGCTTGCCAAAACGCAGGACCCCGCGATCAAGCAGACGCTGATCGACAATACCGAGAAAGCGGTCGCGCGCGGCGCCTTTGGTATCCCGACCATGTACGTGGATGGCGAAATGTATTTTGGCAAGGAACGCCTGCGCCAGATCGAGGAGCAGGTTCGGGCCTAGAATCAACCTTTCACAAACCGCAGCACCAGCATCGCGGTTAGCGCCGACGTCGTGCCCGTCGCGAACGTCCCCCAGATCATGTCAATGATGGTCAATTTGGTCGACCAGGTCTTCAAGACCGCCTGGCTGGTCAGATCGAATGTCGCATAGCAGAAGAATCCGAGCAGCGCGCCGTTGAGCAGGGCGGTGGTCCATTGACCATCGGCCAGCGCAGGACGGACCGCGAACCACATCATCCCGCCAAGATAGAGTGCGTAAAAGGTGAGCGCCGGTGCCAGACGGAACTGGTCGGCCATGATATCGCCGATCACGGGACGGTAGAGCGAGGGCGCGGCATTGCTCAGCCAGATCGCGTCGAGGACACCGAAAATGACGGCTGCGATGGCGTAGGCGGCGATATACTGGGTCATGCTAAATCCTGCTCTAGATGTGCTTCACCGTGCGCGTTCGTCCTGCCCACCAGGCGGCCAGGGCAGCGATTGAGAAGGCAAGCAAGGCGGTCCACTTCATCGCTGCATCAGCCGCTACCGGTTCGGGTCCGAACCAGTTGACCGATTGGAAGACCAGCAGCAATACGGCCAAAAGGCCTAGTGCATATTTTGATAAGCCGGAGATGGCGCGGGTTTTTACGATGTAGAAAGCCAGCGCGCCAAAGGTGATCGCCAGTTCGAGCGGCATTTCAATCATCGGGTAATTCCATAGTCCAAGCCCCATTTTCGGTGGCGAACCGGCCAGTGTCAGGTCCGGTGCGTGGACCAGCAGGTCAAGAAACCAGTGCGACAGAACAACCCCGCCGCCAAGCAGAGCGCCGGTCCGGTTGCGGGTGAGCCACCAGATCAGCAGCGCAAAGCCCGCAGCCCAGACCGCGTTCCCCAGCAGGCTATGGGTGTAGGGCATGTGATAGAGGTCGAGCGGCACCATTCTGGTGATCCCCGGCGTGATGCGAAAATTTTCCCACCCGACCAGTGCGAGGCCGAAAAACCCGAAATCCACAAGCTGCCCGGCGACAAACAGCGTCCCCAGTCCCGGTGCCTTCGGATGGGTTGCCGCAACCATGGCAGGCGCAAAATGACCGATGAACATATTTTTCTCCTCCCCTTCGGTTTCAGGAAGCTACACCTGAACTTGACGATAGTGAAGCCCAGGCACTTGACCGCGACCCAAAGCGTCGTCATTGAATCCCGCCATGAGCGAAACCAAAGAAGATCTCTCCAATCTGAATTTTGAGGACGCGTTGAAGCGCCTTGAGGATATCGTCCGCAAACTCGAAAATGGCGATGTGCCGCTCGATCAGTCGATTGCGCTGTACAGCGAAGGCGAAAAACTGCGCGGTCTGTGCCAGCAACGGCTGGAAGCCGCGCAAGCCAAGATCGAGAAGATAACGCTGGACCGCGATGGCAAGCCGCAGGGCACCGCACCCTTTGATGCGGACTGAATCCGTGGCGGCCAACAATAATTCGGATCTTTCGAAGGAAATGGCGCGGGTTGCCGCCGCAGTCGATCGCCAGTTTGAAACACTCCTGCAGGTTCCCGACGATCCGCGGCGCGAGCTGTACGAGGCGATGCGTCACGCCGCTATCGGCGGCGGCAAGCGACTGAGGCCATTGCTGGTGATGGCCACTGCCGGACTGTTCAACGTCGATGATTCCTGCGCTATCCGGGCCGCGACAGCGGTCGAGGCGCTGCATGTCTATTCGCTGATCCACGATGACCTGCCCTGCATGGATGATGATGATCTGCGGCGCGGGAAGCCGACCACCCATGTCGCCTTTGGCGAAGCGACCGCAGTGCTCGCCGGCGATGCGCTGCATGCGCTGGCTTTTGGCATGCTGGCCGATGAACGCACCCATCGCGATCCTTTCGTGCGCGCAGAAATGACCGCCTGTCTCGCCAAGGCCGCCGGCCCTGCGGGCATGGCGGGGGGACAGATGATGGATCTGGTTGCGGAAAAATCCACCTTTGACCTGCAGACCGTGACCCGCCTCCAGCAGCTGAAAACCGGTGCACTGATCGCCGCTTGCGTTGAAATCGGAGCGATTCTGGGCCGGATGACGAACGAAGGCCGCACGGGCCTGCGGGGCTATGCCCACGATTTGGGTCTCGCCTTCCAGATTGCCGACGATATATTGGACGTCGAAGGCGACGAACAAACGGCCGGCAAGGCGCTGCACAAGGATGCGAAAGCCGGCAAGGAAACGTTCCTGAGCCTGATGGGGCTGGAGCGGGCCAAAGAGCAGGCGCAGATGCTGGTGGACCAGGCCAAATCGCATTTGAACGGCTATGGCGGAGAAGCGGATTTGCTGCGCGCTATCGCCGAATATACACTCGCAAGGGACCGCTAGGCGGAGGGGGAGGTGATATGAGAATTGGTGTTTACCCGGGGACTTTTGATCCCATTACATTGGGGCATATGGATATCATCAGGCGCGGCATGCGGCTGGTCGACAAGCTGGTGATCGGTGTGACCACCAACCCTTCGAAATCACCGATGTTTTCGGACGAGGAACGACTTGAGATGGTACGCCGGGAAACGGCCGATCTGGGCGATGGCGTCGAGGTTGTCGGTTTCAACATGCTGCTGATGAAATTTGCCGAAAAGCAGGGTGCCGGCGTGATTGTGCGCGGGCTGCGCGCCGTGGCCGATTTCGAATATGAATATCAGATGGCGGGCATGAATCAGCAGCTCAATGGCGATATCGAAACCGTGTTTCTGATGGCCGATGTCTCGCTGCAGCCGATCGCCTCGCGTCTGGTCAAGGAAATTGCCATGTTCGGTGGCGAGATTCACAAGTTCGTGACGCCGCTGGTCGCCGATGAAATTACCGCGCGAGTTCAGAAGATAGGCCTCAAGGGCGATCAATAGCCTTCACCAGCAATTCATTGCAGAGAAAGGTAGAATCGTCCAAAGGCTAACGGCCCTTCCCGTCCTCGATATCGAATGAGTATGCCATGCTGCGTAAATTTTTTCTGACCTTCTCTTCCCTGTTTCTTGTTTCCTTTGCCGCACAGGCGCAGGAAGCTGAGGACCAGACACCGGTACCCGCATCGGTTCCCGCTGAGGAAAATATCCTGCATCTCGACCTGTCCACCGGCGGAAGGGTGACGATACAGCTTTTCCCGGCAATCGCCCCCAACCATGTCGAACGGATCAAGACGCTGGCGCGCCAGGGTTTTTACGACGGTCTTGTGTTCCACCGCGTGATCGAAGGCTTTATGGCCCAAACCGGTGATCCTACCGGGACTGGAACCGGCAGCTCGGAACTGCCCGACCTGAAAGCGGAATTCGGCAATTTTCCCCATTTGAGAGGGGTCGTCTCGATGGCGCGCGCGGAAAGCGAAGACAGCGCCAACAGCCAGTTTTTTATTGTTTTCTATCCCCGCTTTTCGCTCGATGGCAAATATACGGTTTTCGGCCGTGTTACCTCCGGAATGGAATATGTCGATATGATCGAACGCGGCGAGCCGCCGCTCAATCCCAGCCGGATATTGCAGGCCTCGGTCGCTGCCGACAGCAAGCCGCGGGTTTTGCCGGGATCTGCTCCTCTCCGGACAACCGAAGCGCCGATTTCGGTCGATGACCTGAACGCGCCGATCAATCCCTAGCCCGGCCGGTGCGCGTTGATCTTTTCGACTTTGCGCTGCCGCAGGACCGTATCGCGCTGCGCCCGGCGGTGCCGCGCGACAGCGCCAAACTGCTGAGGGTCGACGGTAACCAAATATCCGACCATGTCGTCAGCGCTCTGCCGCAATTGCTGGGGCCGAAGGACATACTGGTATTCAACGATACCAGGGTCATTCCCGCTCAGCTAACCGGTACGAGGGGCGACGCCACGATCGGTGCGACGCTGCACAAGCGCGTGGATCTCAGGCGCTGGCAGGCATTTGTGCGTAACGCCAGGCGCCTTCGTATTGGCGAGACCGTCGATTTCGGCAACAACGTCTCTGCGGAAGCGGAAGCCAGGTTGGAGGATGGCAGTTTCGTGCTGCATTTTCTGGGCGACGAACCGGTCGAACTGCTGCTCGAGCGCGCCGGTACCATGCCACTGCCACCCTATATCGCCAGCAAGCGGGCAATCGACGAGCGCGATGCCGATGATTACCAGACCATGTTTGCCCGGGAGAAAGGCGCTGTGGCAGCACCGACGGCGGCGCTGCATTTTACCGACGCTCTGCTGGCCGCGCTGGCCGACGCGGGCGTGGGCAGTGAAATACTGACCCTGCATGTTGGAGCGGGGACCTTCCTGCCGGTCAAGGTCGACGAAACCGACGATCACCGGATGCACAGCGAATGGGGACGGATCGATGCCGCCACCGCAGACCGCCTGAACGCGGCACGGCAGGCGGGTGGCCGAGTCATCGCGGTCGGGACGACCAGCCTGCGCCTGCTCGAAAGCGCAACCAGCGAAGACGGCATTATCCGGCCGTTCGAAGGCGATACCGATATTTTCATCACGCCCGGCTACAAATTCCGCGTGATCGACGGCCTGATGACCAATTTCCACCTGCCGAAATCGACGCTCTTCATGCTGGTCAGCGCGCTGATGGGGCTGGAGACAATGCAAGCGGCTTATGCGCATGCGATTGCCGGTGGTTACCGCTTTTACAGCTATGGTGATTCGAGTCTCTTGCTGCCGTAAATTTGCGAAAACACCATTCCGTGGCAGATAAGGTCTCGAACCGAAAGTCGGCTTTGGTCGCACAAGCAGTATTCCAGGGAAAGATGCGGCCCATCGGTCAACGCCCCCGAAAAGCGGACGTCGGCTTGCTTCAACCGTTGAGGTCGATAGCGCTCAGGATGATCGCAATGTGCCGCTGCCAGGTGAAATATTCGCGCGCGCGCCGTTGGCCGGCTTGACCCATTTTCTGGCTGGACTGTTTATCGGCCAATAGGCGCTCCAGTGCGCCTACTATGGCGTCAGTGTCGGCACCGTCGACGATCAGCCCAGAAATACCCTCAACAACCAGTTCTTTCGCACCGCCTTGCTCACCGACTATGACAGCCGCTCCGGCCACCATCGCATCGCCAATCGCGATACCGAATCCTTCGAAATCGCGGCCATCATCGGCTGCCACCTGCGGGTGGAGGAAGATGTCGGCGTCGGCATAAAGCTGTGCTGCGCGTTCTGCAGATACGAATCCGGCGACTTCGACGGAGTCCTCCAAACCGCAGGTTTTCACAGCGGCTCTTATTTCTTCAAGATCCGGACCGCGTCCGGCAATAAAATAGTGGAAGTTGTGCCCCTTGTCGCGCAAGGCGGCGCAGGCTCTCACGCAGGCAATGATATTCTTGCGCGGTTCGAGCCTGCAGAGCGAGGCTATCAGGGGCGTTTGGTTGTGTTTGCGCGGACTCTGCGCAGGACGATTCCAGGCGCTCAGGCCATTCCATGCGACCAAGGGTACGATAGCGAGCGGTGCCAGACGGGCCACGAGCCGGTTGGCACTATAATGGCTGACGGCAATACAGCGCTGCGCCCGTCGTGCAACAAGCCGCATCAACGCCAGCATAGCCCCGTCTGCATACATAAATTCACGGCCATGGAATGTCGTCACGTAAGGGAGCCGCAGGACCATCGGCAGCACCGATGTGCGCCAGGTTGTTCCATGAGTGAATAGCGGCGCGCCCGTGAGCCGCAGTTCGTGCCGCATCGCGCGCCAGAACCGAACCGGAACGCTCGCACCCCTGCCCGGCCCGATGTCGATCACTCGCACACCATCTGCGCTTAAGTCACGCGGCCCGGCGCTGGTTTGCGTGAATACCGTGACCGTCGCTCCCCTCGCCGCGTAAGCGTCAGCCACACCCTCTGCATAGGTCTGCATGCCACCCTCGTCCGGGTGGTAGCCTTTGGCCATGACCCAGATCCGCTGACCCTCGAGGCGTGTGGAATCATCCATCGAGGAAGTTCAGTATTGCATGCGCAGAACGGTTAGCTGCTGTTTCGCCGGTTATCGAAAAGGTATCGGCCAGCATGGCGCGCTGGGGTGCAAGATAATCGCCATGCGTGGCAATGGCTTCATCGACCGCCTCGACAATGTTCGCGCGCCGTCCGGCAACGGGGCCGGCATGCCAATGTAGATAGCTGGGATCGTCGCGCCAATCGACACCATGCGCATCGAGATGGAGACACGGACGCGGGCGGCGCAGGAATTCATACACCTGGCTGCTGACGTCTCCGATATATATGTCCGCGGCGTTGGTATAGCTCATATCGGTTGAGGCCGCACTCCCCTGATCAACCAGCAAGTTCGTGCGTGCCGTCAGCGCTGGTTCGAGAGCACGGACACGGCGGAGCGCCGGTGGTGCTATCGTTACCACATGGCGGCGGGCAAAAAGCATGACATGGGGCGCGAAAATGACGTTGTAGCGTCCCGATGCGGTCAGCTCGTCCAGCACCCGCTCCCCCATTGCGAACCAGCTCGAAAGGCGAGGCGACGGATGCGGGTTGTAAAGGACGGTCGGTTTGTCCGTGTCGGGGAAAGGCAGTGCTGCGCGGAAATCAGCATAGAGGTCGAACTTGGCATAGCCGGTAATTGCAATCCGTTCCGGCGGGACCCCTCCCTCCGCCCGGAGACGGCGTGCGATCTTCTCACCCGCGACCAGCGACAGGTCGAACAACGCGCTTTCCTTCCCGAATCCGATGCTGCGGTCTCCGGCTCCGTGCCGCGTGTGGATGATTTTAATTTGGTTCAGACCGTAGCGGGTCTTCAGGACCAGCGATGTTTTCTCCGTCACCACAATCGCATCGAACTGACGGAAAAAGTCCAGATTATCACGATAGATGAGCAGTTTGCGGGCGGGCACGACCTTGTCAAACGCCATCGCCGTCAATCGGGCGAAAGTGGATTGCAAATCGAGCCGGACTATCTCCATTTGCGACAAGGACGAGCCTGCGATCCGTTCGATCTGTCCGGCGATAGTGTCGCTGGTCACGGCAAGCGTTACAACGACTCCCTCCCGCTCTGCCAGCGCCAAAGCGATGGGCAGGCTATGTGCGATTTGATGCGTTTGATCATGATTGAACAGGAAGCAAATCCGTTTTGCCTGGGTCATCGTCTAATACCGCTGCCCAGGCGCAGTTGCGCTCGAACCGCCGATGGTCCAAGGGGCGTGGCGATGACAAAAGACTTGGCGACCAGCCATCAAGAAGGATCCGGCCTGAAACGGATGGGGGCGAACATCGCCTGGCTTTTCGGTGGGAAAGGCTTCGGCGCGATATGTTCGATCGCCTATCTTGCGATTCTCGCTCGCTCCTTGGGAATTCGGGATTTCGGGCATTTCTCGCTCATCTTTGCAACCGGGCAGGCTTTCGTTGCGTTTGCCGGCTTCCAAAGTTGGCAAACGATGGTGCGCTATGGCACTCGATATGTGCATGCACAAGACTGGGTTAAATTTGGTAGGCTGAGCATGCTCTGCGGGCTTTTGGACTGGACCGGGGCCACGCTCGGCTGCGTTGTCGCATGGATCGGTTATTATATATTTGCCGGCGACCTCGGACTCAACCCCGCTTATGTCGATATGGCATTCGCCTTCAACTGCGCGCTGCTGTGGTCCCGGGTGTCTGCACCGGTCGGTATCGTGCGCGTTCTCGACCGTTTCGATATCGCGGTATACGTAGAAGGACTTGTGCCGCTCGGGCGGTTGCTCGCGGCGCTGCTGCTCTGGTTTATCGGGCCGAGCGTGGGGCGGTTCCTGTTCGCCTGGGCGGCCATCGATCTGCTCTCTGCGGCCGCTTACTGGATATCGGCGCGATGGCTCGCACCGACATCTCTACGAGTCCGGTATGTTGGCGACTGGCGAACGACCCTGACCGAGAACGAGGGAATCGCGCGATTCTTCGGCGTGACCTATGCGAGTTCGACGCTTGATATCGCATTCAAGCAAGGACCGGTTCTGGCCGTCGGCTATTTTCTCGGCACCAGCGCGGCCGGTATCTACCGCCTCGCCGACCAATTGGCGCAAGGATTCGGTAAATTGTCGCAGCTGGTCGGCCGGGCAATCTACTCCGATATCAACAGGTCTCGCGTTGCTCATACGGCGGCGCAGTTTCGGCAATTGGTGAAGCGTGTAACCGCGATAGCGGGCATCGGCAGCATATTGATCGTGACACTTGCGCTGCTGGTGGCTCGCCAGCTGCTGGGTTTTATCGGCGGCGAAGGCTACGAAAGCGGGGCGGTCATATTCGTACCGTTGGCGTTGGCAGCCAGCCTGGAAATGGCGAGTGTCGCCTATGAGCCCGTCCTTCATGCGACCAACCATGCCCGTCTTGCCTTACTGGCGAGAATATCGGCAATCGCCGCGCTGGGCGTTGGAATGCTGGTTCTGGTCTCATTCGGCAGTTCGGGCATCGCCTGGGCAGTCGTTGCGGGACAGGCATTCGGATATCTTGCCATGGGCGCGATGGTCCTGATCGTTATGCGGAAGATGGAATATTCTCACCCTTAGTGCCTGCCGCCGAGGATCGTTTTGGCGAGAATGTAATTGTCGGCTTTCCCAGAGAAAATATTTGCACAAGCGGCCACCGCCAACATGCCGACAAGCCCCGTTTTCGCAGCAATAATTTTATCTCCATTTTGAGGATGAGCCAACCGCCGGCCGAACAAAAAAGGGCGGCTCAGTCGAACCACCCCTTGCGAGGTTGTGTTCAACCGGGTCTAACCTTCAGCCGCTACCGGCGCGACCGGTGGGTCGTTGTCGGCGACTTCGGTAAGCGAGCCACCGATAGCTTCGCATTCGCCGGGATCGGTATATTTCCAGGCATTGCCCTGATAATCGAGAACGGAGGTGCCGGCACAGCTCGTGCCTTCGCCCGCGGCGCAGTCATTTTTGCCCGCTTTGGCAATGCCGTAGCATTTTTCCTTTTCCGCTGCAGCCACCTCGGTCACTTCGCCACTCGTTGCTTCAGCGGTTCCGCTGGTGGCTTCATTGGTCCCGCCGGAACAGGCGGACAGGGCTGCTGCGGCAATCAATGCGGTTGCTGCGGAACCCAGTGTCGTTGCTTTCGTCATAGAAAATACTCCCGATTTAGCTCTTTGAAAATCTGTCGTCATCCTGCACAGATGCTGAGCAATTCGAACAGGACAGACCATTGGTTACACTGGCAGAAGAAAAAATCAAAGCAGCGGCGGCAGACCCGCTTCGCGCAGATAAATACGAGCTTGCGCGTGGCTGAGCGCTTCTCCTTTTCCATCGCCGCAACCGACGGCAAGGCACGGACCGGCACGATCAGGATGTTGCGCGGGGACATTCGCACGCCGGCCTTCATGCCGGTGGGGACAGCCGCCACGGTCAAGGCGATGAAGCCTGAAACCGTGCGCGCGACCGGTGCCGATATCATTCTCGGCAATACTTATCACCTGATGCTGCGACCCGGGGCGGAACGGGTGGCGCGGCTTGGTGGTCTGCACAAGTTCATGAACTGGGATCGTCCGATCCTGACCGACAGCGGCGGCTATCAGGTGATGAGCCTGTCCGAGCTGACCAAGCTGAGCGAGGACGGGGTGGAATTCCAGAGCCATCTCGACGGTTCGCGTCATATGCTGACCCCGGAACGGTCGATGGAAATCCAGCGGCTGCTCGGCAGTGATATCGTCATGGTTTTTGATGAATGTACCAAGAATGGTGCGACGCGCGAGGAAGCGCAGGCTTCGATGGAACGCTCGATGCGCTGGGCCAGGCGGTCGCGGGATGGCTTTGACAGCGGCAGGGACCATGCGGCGAGAGCGGCCTTGTTCGGGATTCAGCAGGGATCGCTGGACAGGGACATGCGCGCGGCCTCGGCACAGGCGCTGATCGAGATCGGATTTGACGGCTATGCGATAGGCGGGCTGGCGGTCGGCGAGGGACAGGAGGCGATGTTTGACGTGCTCGACTATGCGCCGGGCCAATTGCCTGCCGACAAACCGCGCTATCTGATGGGCGTGGGCAAGCCCGACGACCTGGTCGGCGCGGTGGAGCGCGGGGTCGACATGTTCGACTGTGTGTTGCCGAGCCGGTCGGGGCGCAACGGACAGGCGTTTACCGCGCAGGGCGCGCTCAACATTCGCAACGCCAAATTTGCCGAAGATATGGAGCCGTTGGATGCAAGCTGCGCCTGTTCGGTCTGCGGCAGCTACAGCCGCGCCTATCTGCACCATCTGATCCGGGCGAAGGAGATATTGGGCGCGATGCTGATGACCGAGCATAATATTGCCTATTACCAAGCGCTGATGGCGGGCATGCGGGAAGCGATAGCGGCCGGAAGCTTTTCCGATTTTGCCAGGAAATTCCGCACCGCCTATCTTGGCTCATGACCGGTTCACTACCCGAACGATCCAGTCTGCAGGATGCGCTACAACGCGCCGAGGCCAATGCCCCGTTCCTTGCGATGACGATGCAGGGGCTGCCCGAACTGACCACATTGCTGGCTTCGGAAAATCTCGAAGCGGCGCTGGAATTTGTAGAAAGGGCGGGAGCGGGCGCCGAAAATGTCCGGCAGAAACTGCGTCAGGAAAAACGGGCGCTGGCGCTGACTCTCGCGATTGGTGATCTTGCCGGACAATTGTCGCTCACCGACGTGATCACCCGGCTGTCCGATTTTGCCGACCGGGCGCTCGACGAAGCGCTCGCCGATATCTACGCGACCCGCTATCCCGACGCGCCATTGGAGGGTTTTGCGATTATCGGACTCGGCAAGCACGGCAGCCGCGAACTCAACTATTCGTCGGATATCGACCCGATCTTTATCTATGACCCGGACAAAATCCCCGTTCGCGGCAGGGAAGAACCCAGCGATGCCGCACGGCGGATCGGTCAGCAGCTGGTTGAGGCGCTCAATCGCCGCGATGCCGACGGCTATGTATTCCGCGTCGACATGCGCTTGCGGCCCTCGCCGGAAGTCAGCCCGGTGGCGCTGCCGGTCGAGGCGGCGATCAGCTATTATGAATCGAGTGCGCTCGCGTGGGAGCAGGCGGCGTATATCCGCTCCCGCGCTGCAGCCGGTGATCCGGAACTGGGCCACTATTTTCTTGAAACGATCAATCCGTTTATCTGGCGACGGTCGCTGGATTACGGGGCGATCAAGAATATCGGTTCGGTCACCGCGCAAATCCGTGATCATTACGCGACGGGGCAGAAATTCGGGCCGGGTTTTGACCTCAAGCGCGGACGCGGTGGGATTCGCGAGACGGAATTTTACGCCCAGATGCATCAGCTGATTTTCGGGGGTCGGCAGGCAGAGTTGCGGGCGCCGGCAACCCGCGATGCCCTCGCGGCGCTGGCGTGGGCCGGCCGGATTGATGGCGACAAGGCGCAGGTGCTGAGCGAGGCCTATGAATATTACCGGATCATCGAGCACCGGCTGCAAATGGTCAACGACCAGCAAACCCACAGCCTGCCCGATGACGCCGCGGCCCTCGACCGGGTGGCGCGGCTGCACGGCCTGGAAAGCGGTCAGCAGCTGCTCGACAGTCTCGCACCGCGTGTCGACGCCGTCGGCAATATCTACGACGACCTGATCGAACCGGAGGATGACAGGCGTCTGCCAGTCGATGAGGAAAAGCTGACCGAGGTGCTGGCGAAGAAAAATCTGCTGGAATCCGGCGCCTTTCTTCTCGCGATCAGGCGCTGGCGGAGCGGCAAGGTGACGGCTCTGCGTTCCGCCGCAGCCCAGGAGTCCTTCGAAGCAATATTGCCCGATCTGGTGGACGCGATATCGACGGCGCCCAATCCCGCACAGGCGCTGGCACGGCTCGACAGCCTGATTGAGAAGTTGCCGACCGCGATCAACTTCTTTCGTATCCTGGAGGCGCGACCGGGTTTGCTCGATCTGCTCGGCAAGATACTCAGCCACGCTCCGGTGCTGGCCGATGCGCTGGCGCGGCGAGCAGAATTGTTCGACGGCCTGATCGATGCAACGGCGCTTGACCTGCCACCCTCGGTAGAGGAACTGGCCGAACAATTCGCTCGCACCGAAGCAGGCGACGACTATCAGATGTTGCTCGATCGCGTGCGCGTCCGGGTTGGCGAAAAGCGCTTCGCTCTCGGTGTCCAGTTGATCGAAGGCCGCCACGATGCGCTCGAGATATCGGCGGGCTATGCCCGGGTGGCGGAAGCTGCGATTCAGGTATTGACCGACGCAACGATCAGGGAATTTGAGCTGGCGCACGGAAAGATTGCCGGCAGCGCGCTGCTGATTCTGGCGCTTGGCCGGCTCGGCGGGGAAGCTTTGACCCACGCTTCGGATCTTGATCTGATTTTCCTGTTTACTGGCGACCATGGTGCCGAATCCGACGGCGAGCGACCCTTGGGTGCCACCCGGTATTACAACCGGCTGACGGCACGAATTGTGACGGCGCTTTCGGTGCCGACAGCCGCCGGCCCCCTTTACGAGGTGGATACCCGATTGCGGCCGTCGGGCACGCAGGGTCCGCTGGCGGTGACGCTCGAGAGTTTTTACAAATATCAGCGGGACAGCGCTTGGACCTGGGAGCATATGGCGCTGACGCGGGCGCGTCCGGTCTACGGCGATGCGGCGGACCGGGCGAAACTGCAGGATGATGTCCGCGATATCCTGCGGAAGGACCGCGAGCCGGAAGAACTGCGCAAGGCCGTCCGGAAAATGCGGCTCGACATTGTCGCACATAAACCGCCCAAGGGGCCGCTCGATACCAAGATGATGGAAGGCGGACTGGTTGACTGGGAATTTATCATCCATTTCCTGCAATTGAAAACCGGTGAAGCGCTGTACCCGCAACTGGGAACAGCGGTCCGGGTCCTGGTGGACGCGGGTCATCTCGGCGAGGACATGGTGACGGCATATGGATTGATGGCACGTTTGCTGGTGGCCTTGCGGCTGATGTCCCCCGATTGCGACTTTCCGCCGGAAACAAGCCGCGGGTTGATCGCCAAGGCTGCCGGGCAGAAGAGCTGGGACGCCCTTCTGGATGGCTATGACCGGGCGAGGCAAAGCGTTATTGAGGAATGGAACCGGCATTTGCGGCCGGACCCCGATGAAATATTAGGAGATATAAGATGATCGATGTGGGCGACAAAATCCCGGATGTGGAACTGGTGGCACCGGACGGCAGCCCGGTGAAAATTTCCGACTATGCCGGCAGAAAACTGGTGCTGTTCTTTTATCCGAAAGCCAGCACACCCGGGTGCACGACGGAATCGAAAGACTTTTCGGCGCTCTTGCCGGAATTTGAAAAAGCCGGTGCAGCGGTACTGGGCATGTCTGCCGATTCACCGAAAAGACAGCAGAATTTCATTTACAAGCAGGAATTGACCGTCGATATTGCGTCCGATGAAAGCACAGAATTTCTGGAAAAAATCGGCGTGTGGGCAGAAAAGAAAATGTACGGAAAAACCTTTATGGGCATTATCCGCTCGACATTTCTGATCGGCCCCGACGGGACCGTGATGAAAGCCTGGCCAAAAGTGAAGGTCAAGGGCCATGCGGAAGAGGTTCTGGCTGCGGTCCAGGCGGCTTAGTTTCAACGCAATGGACAAACAGCCCGATGTCGGCTCAGCGGTTTTGCGCGTTCTGCAAACCGGCGATCCTGCCGCCAAGGTGATGGCAGCGCGCCGGACTGCCCGGGAATGGCGGCTGGGGCGGCTGGCCCATGAATTTTGCGAGACGATGCCGGAAATGCCGGCGCGCCCGGATAAACCCGTCCTGTTGCGCCCCCGGGACATGCCGCGGCGCGGCAAGGGCACTTCGATGCCGCGGCGGATCGCCCTGATCCACGCGCTTGCCCATATCGAATTTGTCGCGATAGATCTCGCATTCGACATGATCGGTCGGTTTGGATCACAATTTCCACGAGCGTTTACCGACGACTGGATGCGGGTCGGGGCGGAAGAAGCGATGCATTTTGTCCTGCTTGACCGGCGCCTGCGGGCGATGGGCAGTTTTTACGGGGCGCTTCCCGCCCATGACGGGTTGTGGGATGCAGCACAGGACACAGCCTACAATGTCGCGGCCCGGCTGGCGATTGTTCCGATGGTGCTCGAAGCACGGGGTCTGGATATCACTTTGCAAACTGTCGAACGTTTCGAACAGTTGGGCGATCATCTGACCGCCAGGGTGTTAAAGCGCATTTATTTTGACGAGATCACTCATGTTTCTTTCGGAACCAAATGGTTCGAATATGCCTGCAGAAGCCTCAATTTGCCGCCGCACGACCATTGGAGGCAGCTTGTAAAAACCCACTTTAAAGGCGGGTTGAAGCCACCTTTCAACGACTCAGCGCGCCACGCAGCCGGTCTGACCCGAGAATATTATTCTGGTATTGAATTGTTTACCAATATGAATTTACACCGATCCAACGATTGACGGGGGAAAAGGTTCCACCAAAAATTCAACCCCATGGGTTTCATGGGTCGCAAGCAAGGGTCCGATCATTTTATGACCGACAACATAGTAGTTTTGTTTCGTAAATCTGTGAACAAGATCACAGCAATTGCTTTTCTTGGATCAGCAATGATTTTTTCTACCGCTGCATCGGCGGAAGCGGCTGCAGAAGCCAGCATCCCCCTTGATGTTCTGAAGAGCCAGGCAGCGGAAAGCGCCCTTGGCGATGCAGACCCGGCTTTCAAGATGATTTTCAACAAGTGGGCCGGTCAGGGCAAGATGGAACAGGTTAAATTGACCATCCCTTCACGCAAGCCGGTTAAAGATTTCACGTTGACCAGTTCTTATGGTTTGCGTTCCGATCCCTTCAGAGGCCGCCGTGCCAGTCACAAGGGTCTCGATATGGCCGGTCCGATCGGCACACCGATTTATGCGACCGCTGACGGCATCGTAGGCCGGGCGCAATGGCTGGGTGGCTATGGCAAATATGTTGAAATCAACCATGGCAACGGCATCCAGACCCGTTATGGCCACATGTCCCGGCTCAATGTTGATGCAAACGCGCGCGTCAAGAGCGGCGACCTGATCGGCTTCATGGGTTCTACCGGTCGTTCCACCGGCAGCCACCTACATTATGAAGTGCGGATTGCGGGGGAAGCGGTCAATCCGATTCCATTCATGCAGTCCAATGAATTCCTGGTCGCGCAAAAGCTGAATTCCGGCGTTGCATTGGGCGGTCCAGCCGAATAATACGGTTTCAACACCTTTGGGAGAGGGTGCAGGAAGGAGCGGTTTGAGCTTAAGGCTTGCCGCTCCTTTTGATTCTCCCTATCTTGCTATTATGACCCAAACGCTCGCAACTGCCGAACAGGATATCATCCTGACACCCAATGCCGCGAAACGCGTGGCGGCCATTGCCGAAAAGCAGGGCAAAGCGGCAATCCTCAGGCTGGCCGTCGAAGGCGGTGGCTGTTCCGGCTTCCAATATCGCTTTGGTCTCGCCGACAGTATCGAAGAGGATGATGTCACGGTCGAAGAAGCCGGCGTTACTCTGGTTGTCGACGAGATCAGCCTCGATCTGGTGCGTGGAAGCGCGGTGGATTTTGTCGAGTCGCTTGGCGGCAGTGCCTTTCAGGTGACCAATCCCAACGCCGCTTCGGGTTGCGGCTGCGGCTCCAGCTTTTCCGTTTGATCGCTTTGTAACAGTCCGTTAGCACGGAGTTCGTCGAAGCGCACTGGCTGTCCTCAAGCGTTCTCCGACAGGCTCAGAACCAATGGAGAGACGCCGACCATGCGAATTGCAAGTTTCAACATCAATGGTATCAAGGCCCGCTTGCCGCGCTTGCTGGAATGGCTCGAAGAGACCAGGCCGGATGTTGCCTGCCTGCAGGAAATCAAGACGCAGGACGAAGGCTTTCCCGCCGACAAGTTCGAGGAAATTGGCTATGGCGCGATCTGGCACGGCCAGAAGAGCTTCAATGGCGTCGCCATTTTGGCGCGCGATCAGGTACCGGAAGAGATCAGGCGCGGCCTGGATGGCGAGCCGGAAGACGAGCATAGCCGCTATATCGAAGCCAATATCAGCGCCAGTGATGGCACGAAAGTCAGGGTTTCCAGCATCTATCTGCCCAACGGCAACCCGCATCCCGGCCCCAAATTCGATTTCAAACTGCGGTGGATGAAACGGCTGCGCGACCGCGCTGCGGAAATCTGGGCGGAAGAAGTGCCCGCCGTGCTGGCGGGCGACTATAATGTCATCCCGCGCGACAATGATGTTTTCTCGGTCAGGGCGATGGAGAATGATGCGCTGATGCAGCCGGAAAGCCGCCAGGGTTACCGGCGCATTTTACATGATGGCTGGACCGATGCTTTGGGTGTCACCTACCCGGCCGGCCAGATCTGGACCTACTGGGACTATCGCAGCGGCGGCTGGCAGCGTGATCAGGGGTTCCGCATTGATCATCTCCTGCTCAGCCCGCTCGCTGCAGATTGCCTCAAAAGCTGTGGTGTCGACAAGGAGCATCGCGGCCGCGAAAAAGCCAGCGATCATACACCGGCCTGGGTGGATCTGGCGATTTGATGCGGATGATAATATCCGGACTTGTCATTTTCGTCGGGATTTATCTGGTTCTGCTCTTGCTGGTTTACATTTTTCAACGCCAGTTTCTCTATTTTCCGGATCAATCGGTGCCGACGGCCTCGTATCTTGAGAAAACGGGTATCACGGCCGTTGATATCAGTTCGGGGCCAGACGGCGACCTTCGCTCCTTATGGCGCAAACCAACAGCATCCGGTGCTCCCGTCATCCTGTTTCTTCACGGCAATGCAGGGTCGCATTATCAACGGATCCCGATCTATCAAGCGCTCGCCGAGGATAGTGCAGCTGTGTTGGGAGTTGGCTATCCCGGATATGGCGGCAATCCGGGAATACCCAGCGAAACGGCGCTATACCGAACCGCACAGGAAAATTATGACTGGCTGATTCAACAAGGCATCACGCCGGAACAGATCATCATCGTTGGCGAATCCCTGGGTAGCGGTGTGGCCGTCCATCTTGCCTCGCGGAATGACGCGTCCGGACTGATCTTGGTCGCCGCCCATGGCGGCATGGATGAATTGGCGCAGCGACAGTTTCCGATGTTTCCGGCGCGCTGGCTTATGAAGGATCGCTATCGAACCCTGGACCTTATCGGGCGCATTGACATGCCGTTGATCTGGATCCACGGCACCAGAGATGGACTGATACCATTTGCCACGGGGCGGCGATTGTTTGATGCTGCGAGGGATCCCAAAGCGGCTCATCCGATTGAAAAGGCGGGCCACAATGACTTGTGGCAAAAGGGTATCGACAAGATTATTCGCCGGGGTTCGACTGGGCTTGTAGCGAGCGCAATCGCCGAAAATGTGGATCGTTAAATCACCTTGTTATAAATCAGATATTCCCGGTTTATGGTTGCCTCAATCGCATCGGCAATGGCCACCATTCCCTGATTGTCTTCCAATATCCACCCGATTTCAGCGCGTTTGGTGCCGAAATGAAGTTTCGCGTCGCGGCGGATATATTCGATTAACATGAAAGCCATCTGGCTGGCCAACCGGCTGTTCTGAAGTTCCTTCTTTACCCCCATCAGCGGCACGCGCATCGAATTCGCCTTGGGAAATTTTAGCCACCATAGCAGCTTCGCCCAACCAAAGGGCCAAAGCGAGCCGTTCATGGTTCTGAGGACTTCATTCATATCCGGCAGCGTCATCATGAATGCGACCGGTTCACCTTCCAGTTCGGCGATCCGGATCAAACCTTCATGGACAATAGGCTTCAGGCTTTTGCCGGCATGTTCAATCTCCTCGTCGGTCATCGGGACAAATCCCCAATTACTCGACCAGGCATCGTTCAACAGGTGCATGATGATAGCGGCATCGCGGTCAAAATGTTTTTTATCCACCCGGCGGATATGCAGCCTTTTGTTGCGCTCGCCCGACGCAACGATCCGCTTGACCAGTTCGGGGAATCCGTCCTCTACCGGGAGATGATAGGTGACCAGGCGCTTGGCGACATTATAGCCGAGATTTTCGATCCAGCCCTGATAGTCGGCGTTATGATGGCCCATCAGTATCATCGGTCGATGGTCGTGGCCCTGGGTCAAAAGACCCGGTTCTTCCCACACCGACATGCTGATCGGGGCGAGAACGCGGGTCATGCCCTGGTCCTTCAGCCAGGCTTCCGCGGCATTGATCAAGGCGTGCATCGTCGCCTCATCTTTGGCTTCCATCAGGCCCCAATTGCCGGTGCCGGGACCCATGCCCTGTTCTGGCGGCTGCTCCAGGGCAAGCTCGTCGATATGCGCGCTGATCCGTCCGACCACTTTGCCATGCCGAAGGGCCAGAAAAAACTGCACCCTGGCATGTTCGAAAAACGGGTTCTTTCCCGGCGTGATCAGATTTTTGACTTCAGACTTCAGGGGCGGGACCCAATGCGGATCATCAGCATTGAGCTCGTAGGCAATGTCGATAAACTGTCTGGTCTGGGCCTTTGTAGTTACAGGCTGTATCACTATATCCTGAGGGGCCACCATATTCCGTCTTTCTATATTACCGGCTGGCTGTGGCGTTAATCGCGGCGCAATGTCAAGGGCACGAAGGCGTCCCGGTCTTGTCATTGCCATGATATCGCCACGATATGTTGCTTTAGGCCATCCAACAATAATGCAGGTGCTTATGACTTCGACAACCCTCTCTCCGAAAAATCCGCCCGAGGCCGTGCCGGACGCACACCGGAATTCCGCGCCTGCGTCGATCCCCGAGGATAATGAACTGATCCGTACTGCGGCGAAAGTCACCCGTGATCTCAATGCGCCCAAGCCGGCGATTTATTGGGCGGATTTTCTGGCATCGGTGGCTGTCGGTTACGGATCGCTTGCCGGTGCGGTTATCAGCCCGTCCACGGGTCTCGCCGTTTTCTTCGGCCTGATCGCCGTTCTGGCCTTATACCGGGCAGGCAGCTTCATCCATGAGCTGACCCATGTCCGCCGCAACGCTATGCCCGGCTTTCATTTTGCCTGGAACGTTCTGTTCGGGGTGCCGATGCTGATCCCGTCCTTCATGTACGAAGGCATTCACTCTATTCATCACCGGACCAAGAAATATGGCACGGTAGAAGATCCGGAATATTTGCCGCTTGCGTTGATGAAGCCGTGGTCGGTGCCGTTTTTCGTGATTGTCGCGGCGCTGGCGCCGGTTGCACTGCTGTTCCGCTATGCCATTTTATCCCCGCTTTCCGCGGTCATTCCTCCGCTGCGCAAGATTGTAGTCGAGCGCTATTCCGGTCTGATTATCAATCCGGAGTTCCGTCGCAAACCGCCTGAGGGAGACCTCAGACGCCGCTGGCTAGCCTGCGAGATCGGGGCCAGCATCTGGGCTATTGCACTGCTGGTCATGGTGTCGACCGGCGTCATTCCGATGCGTGCTTTTCTGATCTTTCTCGGCGTGATGTCGGGCAGCGTCATATTGAACCAGATCCGCACTTTGGTCGCGCATCTGTGGGAGAACGACGGCCGCGAAATGAGCGTTACCGCGCAATATCTGGATAGCGTCAACGTACCACCGCCAGCGACCTTGCCTGCCTTATGGGCACCGGTGGGACTGCGCTATCATGCGTTGCATCACCTGCTGCCGGGCGTGCCCTACCATAATCTGGGAGAAGCGCATCGGCGTCTGGCGGCAGAACTGCCGGCAGGTTCCAATTTCTACCGCGCGGATCACGGCGGTCTGTGGAAGTTGATCACCGGCCTCGTCCGCGGCAGCGCCGGCAGAAACTGAACCGGCTATTCCTCGGTCCGGATCAGCACCGTTTCGCCAATCAGGAAAAACAGGAGGAACGGGGCCCAGGCTGCCAATAAGGGTGGGTAGGCGCCGATATTGCCCATCGCGAGCGCAAAATTGTCGGCGACGAAATAGGCAAAGCCCAGCGCCATACCGATCACGGCCCTGAGGAACAGCTGGCCAGAGCGGGCCAGACCAAAAGCGGCGACTGCGCCCAACAGGGGCATCAGGATGGACGACAACGGCCCGGAAATCTTGTGCCACCAACCGGCCTTGAGGCTCGTCGTCGGGCGACCGGCGCGCTCGAGTTCGCCGATCGCTGTACGCAGGTCGAAAATCGACAGGCTGTCGGCGCTGACGTTGCTCAGGGTAAACTGATCCGGACGGATGCTGTCGCCGACCAGCAGTTCGGATCTCTTTTCCTCGGCTCCGGTGCTGACATCGAACTGGGTGACGTTGGTTACCAACCAGCCGGAGTCGGTGAAACGGGCCTCTTCCCCCTGTAGCAGGCTTTTCAGACCATTTTCGGTCCGGTTGTAAACCGTGACATTTTGCAGGACGACCCCCTCGCCGCTTCCGGTCACCGTTCTTGCGTTTATCAGATTATTGCCATCCTTGACCCAGACATTGGTGCGGATGTTGCTTTCTGCCGGAATCGGCCCGAATTCGACTTTCTCCCATTGCGTCAGACGGGCGGTCGCAGGTGCGACTATGGTTTCGTTGAACACGAAGGACACCAGCGCCACGCCCATGCTGGCAACGATCAGCGGCGCCAGGATCTGGTGGGCGGACAGGCCACCCGCCTTCATCGAGATGACTTCGCTGTTCTGGTTCAGGGTGGCCAGCGTGATAATCGTTCCCAGCAGGACCGAAAAGGGCAGAAAACGGGCTACGAGTTGCGGGGCGCGCAACGAGACATAGGTCCACAGTTCGGCTTCGCCATTGCCCTCATAGGCCAGAATTTTGCCGCTCTCGCCCAGCAGGTCAAGCGCCTGCAATACCAGTACCAGCAACGCCAGCACCGCCAGGGTGCGGACGATGAACATTTTGGCCATATAGATGGCAAGCGTCCGGGAGGGGAAAAAATCCATGTCCGGCTATTCCTCCATCAATGCACGTTTGCGATTAAAATTCAGCAGCCCCTTGAATACGCCGCCAAATTTGGAGAATGCCTTCTCCAGCGCCCCGATCGGCTGACCGCCGGGAACATGGGCGGCGACGTGGTACATCCACAATATCAGTGCGGCAAACAGGGCAAAGGGCAGCCACAGCGCTATGATCGGATCAACAAGACCCAGGGTCCCGACATCCTCGCCATATTCGTTCACCTTGTGATAGGTCACGATCATAACGATAGACAGAAAGACGCCGAGAGCGGAACTGGAGCGTTTCGGCGGAACGGCCAGCGCAACCGCCAGCAATGGCATCAGCAACATCATCACCACCTCGACCATACGGAAATGGAAATTGGAGCGGCTTTCGTTGCGTTCGGCCGCCGGTCGCTCCTTGTCCTGACCGACGCGGACAAGTTCGGGAATGGTATATTCGAGATCCTTGCCGCCGCGAGAACGGAAGGATTCGATGTCGGGCAGATCGATTGGCAGATCATGGTTGCTGAAACTCAGGATGCGCGGCTTTTCATAATTGGGGGCATCGTGGACAAGCACGCCATCGGTGAGACGCAAGATGATCGTGTCGGGATCGTCGGTTGCGAGAAACTGGCCATTTTTCGCGGTGACCGAGACGGTCTGCTCCTTTTTATTTTCCGCGCGCACGAATATACCGCTCAATTTGGTGCCATTATCGCGGCTTTCCTCGATCCGCAACGTCATCCGATTGCCCAGATTGGTGAATTCGCCAACCTTGATCGAGGCACCGAGCGCGCCCGATCGCAATTCGAATCGCAGCTCTTCATAATAGTAGCGGGAAAGCGGCTGAATAAACCCGACCAGCGCCAGATTGACCAGCATCAGGGCGACCGCGAACATATAAGGCACCCTCAGCAGCCGTCCGTAGCCCTGGCCAACAGCCCTGAAAACATCGAGCTCGGAGCTTAACGCGAGCCGCCGGAAGGCCAGTAATATGCCAAGCAGCAAGCCTATCGGTATGCCGAGCGACAGATATTCTGGAATCAGATTGGCAAGCATCCGCCAAACCACGCTGACGGGGCCGCCTTCGGCCGCGACAAAATCGAACAGGCGGAGCATTTTCTCGAGCACCAGCAGCATCGCTGCAATCACCAGCGTGCTGAAAAGCGGCACCGCAATCAATCTTGCCAAATAGCGATCAGTGGAAGTCAGCAGTTTCAACTTGTTGTCGCCCTCTCACCATGTTTTTGCCGCAAATCAAATCCATAGCCATGGGCAGATCGGGGGCTGATTCTTGTCCGAGCCGGAGTGTTGGCGCGGGTATAACGACTAGGAGTTACTACGTCATGTTGAAATTTGCGGCGTCTATCGCATTGTCGACTACTATTTTGCTATCCTCTGTCCCTGCCTTTGCAAGCGGGCAGGTGGTTCCCAATGATCTCAGCAAATGCCGGTCGGGTGCTGGTCCCGCCGTCCTGATCAATGTCACCGGAGTCAAGGAATCCACTGGCACAATGCGGGTTCAGACCTACCGCGGGACATCATCTGAATGGTTGAAAACCGGGGCTTGGCTCCACCGCGTCGAGGCCCCCGCCAGAGCGGGCAATATGCAGTTTTGCCTGCCGGTGCCGTCCTCCGGAACCTACGCTGTTGCGATCCGGCACGACATTAATGCCAATGGCAAGACCGATATATTTGGCGATGGTGGCGGCATGTCGAACAATCCGAGCATCAACATCTTCAATCTCGGCAGGCCGAGCTACAAGAAAACGGCTTTCAGCGTCGGAAATGAAGTCAAGTCGATCAACATCAGCATGAGGTACAGATGATGCAAATCTGTTCCCGGGGATAGGACCCATCCAATGGCCAATGTAGCGTTGCTTTCCAATCCAAACTCCACGGGAAACCGGGCGATATTGCCGCAAGTGCGCTCCTATTGCGTCAAGAATAGCGACGTCTTTCACTATGAAGTTGACCATGTCGATGAAATTGCCAAGGCTTTGCAAACCATCGCCCGGGTGAAGCCGAAAGTGCTGGTTATCAATGGCGGCGACGGGACGGTACAGGCGGCGCTGACAGAATTGTATCAAGGCGGGCATTTCGGCGACAACCCGCCGCCGGTTGCGGTTCTGCCCAATGGCAAGACCAATTTGATTGCGCTCGATCTAGGATCCGAAGGCAATCCGCTCAAGGCGCTCGAACGGATTGTCGAATTGGCCAAACATGATTTGCACGAACATCTGGTCAACCGCGAATTGATCGCGCTTTCCGATGGCGGCAAGGACAGCAAGGTCGTACTTGGCATGTTTCTGGGCGGAGCGGGATTGTCGGAATTCATTCTGTATTGCCGGAATAAAATCTACCCGCTCGGACTGCCCAATGCCGCCGCTCATGTGCTGACGGTTTTTGCCGCGCTCGCGTCGGTGCTCTTTGGTATCAAGGCGAAATTCCTGCCCAACCGTTCGTTGCCAATCAAAATATCGCTGATCCGGGACGGCCAGCTCCAGGGCAATTTTGCGGTGCTGATTGTCACCACACTGGAACGGCTGTTGCTGATGAAGCGATCGATGCGGAACAAAAATGCGATTGGCCGGATGCAGTTCCTCGCCATTGATCAGCAGGCCGGGGCAATAGTTCGTTTTCTGCTGTCGGTAATTTTCGGCCGGCTGGGCAAAAATGTCCAGAAGGGTATCCATCTGGAACGCGGCGACACGATTCGGATCGAGGGCGAGGGCAGCAATGTGCTGATGGACGGTGAACTATTCTGCGCCCAGCCCGGGCATCCGATTGTGCTGAAATCAACCAAGCCAGTGTCCTTTCTTCGGCTCGCCGCTTGAGCTAGGACGTTTCGCGTGAGCGAACTCAAGGCATTGATTGCAGAAGAACTGGCCCTGCCGGTTGATGCGCGGGTTTCGGCTTTTGCCGAGTCGATTGCCGCACAATATGGCGAGGCGTCGCGCGCTGTGCTGTTTTACGGCTCCTGCCTGCGAACCACCGAACTCGACGGGCAGATGCTCGATTTCTACCTGATCGTGTCGAGCTATGAAGCGGCTTACGGGAAGAGCTGGCTGGCGAGAGCGAACAAACGCTTGCCCCCCAATGTATTTCCGGCGGAACATGGCGGATTGATCGCCAAGGTGGCTGTGTTGAGCGAACAGGATTTTCACAAGCTGAACCGTATCAGCGCCAGCGCGGTCAGCGTATGGGCGCGATTTGCGCAACCGTCGCGGCTGGTTTGGCACGCGGATGAATCGGCACGGTCTCAATCTGTCGAGGCGATCGAAGGCGCTGTAATCACTCTGTTCGACATGACATTGCCAATGCAGGATAGGGGCACCGCAAATGCCATAGGCGACCTGTGGAAAAGGGGCTTTGAACTGACTTATGGCGCAGAGTTACGGGCCGAGCGAAAGGACCGGTCAGATTCAGTTGTGGAATCCGATCCCGAAAGATACGAGCGTTTTGGTCTCGCAGCCACCGCGGCGATAGCCAAGCGTGATGGCGTTGGTCCCAACGGAGAGGTCGGTTTCCTCGCTTCGCGGGAAAAAACCGCGAAACGCTGGAAACAATTGCGCCGCAACGGAAAGCTTCTCACCCTGGCCCGTCTCGCCAAGGCCTCGGCCACCTATGCCGGCGGCATTGATTATCTGGCGTGGAAAATCAACCGTCACGCCGGGACCGAATATGTAATCAAGCCCTGGCAGCGCAAATGGCCGATCCTGGGCGCGCTTGTGATGCTGCCGCGGCTGATTGCCGGGGGTGCGATTAAATAGGGCCGTCATCCTGAACTTGTTTCTGGATCCCGATAGATCGAGAATACGGATAGAGGTCCTGAAACAAGTTCAGGATGACGAGATGCTAGCGATCCTTATAATCGGGTTTGCGCTTCCCAAAAAACGCCCTTGCGGCCTCGCGGCTGTCTTCGGTCATCGAGAGCATTACCTGCTGGCGGTCTTCGATAGCCAGAGCGGCCTCGAAACTCTGCGCATCAATATTGCGATTGAGGGCGTCCTTCGACAGGCGCAGACCCATCGGTGCGGTGTCGAGCATTTCCTCGGCCAGTGACAGGCCGGCTGAGAGCAGCTTGTCCTCCTCGACCATTTCGCTGATCAGGCCGTATTTCTCTGCTCGTTCGGCGTGGATGAAACGGCCGGTCAGGATCAGTTCGGATGCAATCGAGGCGCCGACCATGCGGGGCAGGAAATAGCTCGACCCCATATCGCAGCCGCCGAGTCCGATCTTGATGTAGGCCGCGTTCATTTTGAGGCTCGGCGCGCCATAGCGGACGTCGCTTGCGAGCAGCAGCGAGAAGCCGCCACCACAGGCTGCGCCCTGGGCCAGCGCGATAATCGGCTGCGGACATTGCCGCATCAGCTGCATCACGGTGGCAATGGAACGCTGGGTGTTCCAGACATGCTGGACCTGTCCCCGCGACCCGTCATTCTTCCAGCCACCGATATCGAGACCGGCGCAAAAAGCGCGACCTTCCGCACGAAAGAGCACCACGCGGGCGTCGAGGCGTTTCTGCAGCCCGCGAAAATAATCCTGCAGCGCGAAGATCATCTCCTCGTTCATCGTGTTGAGTTTGTTCGGGCGGTTGAGCGAGAGTATTTCGATCGGCCCACGTTGTTCGATGAGGATGGGGTTGGACATCAGATCCCGCCTATGGTTCCATAAGTGCCGATTGCGACTATCGCCGCAAACAGCAAGCCAATCACAAAAAACACGATATAAAGCAAGACGGTTACAACGAAAAACGCTCCGAGGTCATTGTCAAATCGCAAAGCCAACCAGAGTGGCCAACCAAGAATGGCTATCGCTCCGGCACGGTTACTGATGGACAGCATCAGAATAGTGGCGATTATCGGAATAAACAGTACCGATGGCAACCAGTGCCACCGCATCGGATTATTTAACAGGCGCCTAAATCGCGCCAACCGCTTTGCCCGCTGCTTCGAACATCCCCAATATCTGGTCAACCTGCTCGCTGCTATGTTCGGCGCAAAGCGAACAGCGCAGCAAAGTCATGTTTGCCGGCGTCGCGGGCGGCCTTGCCAGGTTCACATAGAGCCCTTCCGCGAGCAGCGCCTGCCACATCATCGCGCCCTTTTCGAGATCCGGCATGATCACCGCAATGATCGCGCTTTGCGCTTCCGGCGTGCCGAGGGTGAAGCCGAGGTCGCGCAGGCCCTGATGCAGCTTCTTGCTGTTTTCCCAAAGATGCGCACGCTTGTTGCCGCTGTGCATTAGCTTGCGGATGCTGGTTTCCGCGGTCGCAACAACGCTTGGCGGAAGCGAGGCGGTGAACACATAGGGGCGGCAGACCAGGCGCAATATTTCAAATTTCGGATGGCTGGAGACGCAGAAGCCGCCGACCGTGCCGACGCTCTTGCTGAACGTGCCGATGATGAAATCGACATCGTCGATCACGCCCTGCGCTTCGCAGACGCCGCGACCGTTTTCACCGATGAATCCCATGCTGTGGGCTTCATCGACCAGCACCATCGCGCCGTTTTCCTTGCAGACGCGGACCATTTCCTTGAGCGGTGCGACATCGCCGAGCATCGAATAGACGCCTTCGAGGACGACCAGTTTGCCGGCGTCTGCAGGGAGGCGTTTCAGGCGTTTTTCGAGCGCCTCGACGTCGTTGTGGCGGAAGGCGACAATCTCGGCATTGCCCATCGCGCAGCCATCGTAGATCGAGGCATGGCTGTCGATGTCGATGATCACATAATCGCCCTTGCCCGCCAGCGTCGAGATGATCCCGAGATTGGCCTGATAGCCGGTGGAAAAGACCATCGCGTGGTCCATGTCGTAAAATTCTTTCAGCGCCTCTTCGCAGGCTTTGTGGCCGGAATAGGTGCCGTTGAGTACGCGGCTGCCGGTAGTGCCGGAACCAAATTCCTCGAGCGCCTTTATGCCAGCCTGCTTGACATCATCGTCAAAGGTCATGCCCATATAGTTGTAGGTGCCGAGCAAGATAGTTTCCTTGCCATCGCAGACCGCGACGGTTGGCGAGAGCACTTCTTCCATCACCAGCGAAAACGGATCCTTGACGCCGGTGGCCAGAAGCGTCTCGCGCTCCTCGATCAACGGGTCGAATTTTGATAGTAGGTCGGTCATTGCTAACTTTCCGCTTGTGCTGAGCTCGTCGAAACAGGAATTGCCCGTTCGTGCGACCCATCGACATGCTCAGGGTGAACGGGTTCTTTGACTTTAGTTTTCTATCAGCTTTGCAACAGCGTCGCTGAGCTGACCGACGGTTTCGATCTCGGCCTGCATATTCATGGTGATGATGATATCAAATTCATCCTCCACCGCGGCGACGAAATCCATGACCGTCAGGCTGTCCCATTCGAGATCCCCCTGGAAGGTCGTGTCCGCCGACAGCTCGACGCCCTTGTTGTTGAACGGCCCGATCAGTTCGCTGATCCTGGCCATGATGTCTTCGCGATTTGCCATATATTGCTTTCCTCGTGTCACCGGCCAAAAATGCCTCGCCTGACCTTTGCCAAGGGATACGCCCCATTGGCAAGCGAATAAGGCGCAAAAGCGGCATCAGCTTGCCCAAATGCGTTGACTGTGTCACTTTCTTGGAAACTTGGGGAAAACATATGGCGGAAGAGAAAAAATGGCCTGACGAGGTGATCCAGGCGCTGCGGACGACCCAGCAGCATCACGTCCAGCTCAGCCTGATGGCCGACCATAAAGCCAATATGTTGATCGGCGCCACGTTTATCGTCTTCACACTGGCCATTGGCCAAAGCCGAACCGGAGAAATGTCGATACCGCTGATGATCCTGGCCATCGCAGCCTTCGCTTCCGCCGGACTGGCCGCGATCGCGGTGATGCCATCCTTCACCCCGCGCAAGGGTGGGCCGACCAATCTGCTGTTTTTTGGCGGGTTTGGCGGCTTGTCGGAAGAGGAGTTTATCGAACGTCTGTTGAGCGAGAAATTTGAGAGTCAGGAATCGGTCTACCGCGTGATGCTGCGCGATATCTATCAGATGGGAAGCCTGCTTGGCCGCAAGAAATACCGCTTTCTGGGCTGGGCCTACCGGGTGTTTCTGATCGGCCTGACGCTGACCTTCGTCACTTATATTTATGAACAGTTTGCCGGACCGATGCTCTGAATTTCGTTACAGCCAGTCGTTCTGACGGTACCATTTCGCGGTATCCTTGAGACCTTCGCGCGTTTCGATCTGTGGTTGCCAGAGCTGCGCGGGCAGGCGTTTTTGCGGATCGATCGTCCAGTCATCATGGCAGAAATAGTTGATCCGGTCTGCGGTAAGCTTGGCCTTGTCACGGCGCACCAGCCGATCTGCCCTGGCACCAAGGCGCAGCAGCGATTTGGGCAGGCCGACGGCGGTGATGCGCTTGCCCATCGCCCAGCCTATGGCTCTGGCAAAGCTTGCCTGGGTCCAGCCGCCCGCCTTGCCGTCGTCGAGTTCGAATATCCGCGCGGTGAAGTCGTCGTGATAGGGAATTAAGGCCAGTAGCGCCGCACATAGATCATCGACATGGATCACCGACAGCCGGCCGTCGGCATCGGGCGGCAGGGTGACAAATCCAAGCTTTGCCATCTTGAACAGGTCCAGCATCTCGCCGTCGCCGGGGCCATAGACGGCGGGCGGACGGATAATCGTCCAGTCGAGTCCGCTGAGCGCGACAATTTTTTCGGCCGTCGCCTTGGTGTCACCGTAGATCGACAGTTTCGGCTGGGTGGCTGCGAGCGAGGATACGTGGATGAACCGCTTCGCCCCTGCCTGTTTCGCGGCTTCAATGACGGCCAGAGTGCCGGCAACATTGCAAGCCTCAAACCCGGCTCTGTCCGGGGCGTTGACCACTCCGGCTATATGCAGGACGACCTCGGTGTCACTGCACAGGGCGGTGAGACTTACTGCGTCGTCGAGCGCGCCGCGCACCCATGTGACATTGGCACGATCATCCTGTTTGCGCCTTGTAAGCGCCCGCGCCTCATATCCCTCCCGAACCACCAGGTCGAGCATCCGGTTGCCGACAAAACCGGTTGCGCCGGTGATAGCAATCGTTTTTTGGGAAACGCCAATCATGGTGACTAAACCAGCACCATCTGGTTGCGATGGATCACGGCGCTGCGCGGGGCGTAGCCCAGCAGCGCCTCGAGTTCCGAACTGCGGCGACCGATGATCCTGGCGCAGTCGAGCGCATCATATTCGGCCAGGCCGCGCGCGATCGTCAGGCCGTCCTCATCCTTGATCTCGACGACATCGCTGCGCTCAAACTGGCCGTCAATCGTGATGATGCCCGCTGCCAGAAGACTGCCGCCCGATTGCAGGGCAGCGACCGCGCCGGCATCAACGGTTATCGTCCCGGCTGATGTGAGCCGCCCGCCCAGCCATGACTTGCGGGCATTGGTGCCATTGCCAGCCTTGAACAGAGTGCCGACATTGGTCAGCGCATAGCGTTCCAGCGGATGATCCTCCCGCCCCGAGATGATCGACAGCTCGATCCCGGCGAGATTGGCAATTTTTGCAGCCTCAAGCTTGGAAGTCATTCCGCCCGACCCGAGACCGGACGAAGAACTGCCATCCGCCATCGCCATGATCGAATCGTCAACGGTTTCGACCATGCCGATAAATTGTCCGTTGGTTTCGCTGTCCGGCCTGCGGTCGTAGAGGCCATCGACATCGGAGAGCAGCAGCACCCGGTCTGCCGATGCTGCCTGGCCTACGCGCGCAGCCAGCCGGTCATTGTCGCCAAAGCGGATCTCGTCGGTGGCGACGCTGTCATTTTCGTTGATCACCGCTATGGCGCGGTGTTCGAGCAGCTTTTCGAGTGTGGCGGTGGCATTGAGATAGCGCTTGCGATCCTCCAGATCGTCGAGCGTGAGCAGCATCTGGGCGGCGGCAATCTGATGCTCTGCCAGCAATTCCGACCATAGGCTGCTCAGCGCGATCTGGCCTACCGATGCAGCGGCTTGCGCGTCGGCCAGGCTGGCCCGGCCGCCCTGGTCGAGGCCAAGCTTTCGCGCGCCCAGCGCGATGGATCCCGATGAAACAATGATCAGATTGTCGCCCGATTGATGGCGTTTGGCAAGGTCTGCAACCAGCGTTTTCAGCCAATCGCGGCGCGGCAGACCATCTTCGCCGACCAGCAAGGATGAACCGACCTTGACGACAATCCTGTCCTGCTTTGCTGCGCTCACAGTGGCGACCATTCCCTGGTGCTGTCCTCTTCGCCTGACTCCAGCGTTGGCTGGCTTTTTTGCTCGATTGAGCTATTTTCGCCTACTGCCTCGAGTATTTTGTCGAGCACCGCGTCCAGTCCGGCTCCGGTTGCGCCCGATATCGGCAGCACATGCTCGGCACCGGCTGCACGCAATTGATCGGCGATGTCAGCCATCAGGTCGTCATCCAGCAAATCAGCCTTGTTAAGCGCCAGTATTTGCGGTTTCTCGGAAAGTCCGCCGCCATATTTCTCGAGCTCTTTGCTGACCGTTTTCCAGGCTTTTACCGGATCATCACCGGTCGCGTCGATGAGGTGGAGCAATATCTTGCACCGCTCGATATGGCCGAGAAAGCGGTCGCCAATGCCGGCTCCGTCGGCAGCCCCTTCGATCAGTCCGGGGATGTCGGCAAGCACGAATTCGCGACTCTTGTGCCGGACCACACCAAGCTGTGGATGGATGGTGGTGAACGGATAGGCACCGACTTTGGCACCGGCGTTGGTCACCTTGTTGATCAGCGTCGATTTGCCTGCATTGGGGAGGCCAACCAGGCCCGCGTCGGCAATAAGCTTGAGCCGCAGCCAGACGGCGGCTTCCTCGCCGGGTTCGCCGGGCTGGTGCTGGCGGGGCGCGCGGTTGGTCGAGCTTTTGTAGCTGGCATTGCCACGTCCCCCGATTCCGCCTTCAAGGAACGTAGCGCGTTGACCTTCCCGGGTGAAATCGAGCAGCACATGCTCCTTGTCTTCCGACAATATTTGCGTGCCGACCGGCACTTTGATGATCAGATCGTCCCCGCCTGCGCCGGTCCGGTTGCGGCCTGCTCCGCCCTTGCCGCGCGGGGCCCTGAAATGCTGGGCATAGCGAAAGTCGATCAAAGTGTTGAGGCCTTCAACGGCCAGAAAGACGATGTCGCCACCCTTGCCGCCATTGCCGCCGTCGGGACCGCCATATTGAATATATTTCTCGCGCCGGAAACTGACAGCGCCGGGTCCGCCCTGACCGGAGCTGACATATATTTTGGCTTGATCCAGGAAATGCATGGTTGTGCATTTAGGGATTTGGTGCGGGAAAGGCTAGGCTTAGCTGCAATATAACAATATTGCTGTTTTCGGGTCTAAAAATCAGCCACTGTTGCGCAATGCGGTCGCGATGGCGTTAAGCGATAATTGAATACCCTCGCCAATCCGCGGATCGTCTTCCCCGGCGCGCAGGCGCTTCATCAGTTCGATCTGCAGATGGTTGAGCGGTTCTATATAGGGCAGGCGCAATTCGATGCTGTTGAACAGGGACGGGCTTTTCGCCAGCAGGTGGGGCTGGTCGGTGATCTCGAGCAATATGTCGCGCGTCTGATACCAGCCCGAGCGGATGCGACCGAAAAAGGCCTGTCTAATGGCTTGATCTTCGACAAGGTCGGCGTAGCGGGCGGCGATGCCCATGTCGGACTTGGCCAAAACCATTTCCATATTGGAGAGCGACGCCTGAAAAAATGGCCAGCTTTGCGCCATATCCTTCAGCTTGGCCTTGTCATCAAAAGCGGAGAGTGCCTGGCCGACGCCGTACCAGCCGGGCAGCATCACGCGGGCCTGCGCCCAGCTGAATACCCAGGGAATGGCGCGCAGGTCCTCGATCTTGTCGCTTTTCGTGCGGCTGGCCGGGCGCGAACCGATTTTGAGTTTGGCAATTTCGGTCAGCGGCGTCATCTGCCGGAAAAAGGTGCGGAACGCATCGTCACCATAGACCAGATCGCGATATTCGGTGAACGCGACCTGCGAAATTTCGTCCATCGCAGCGGCGAATTCGGCCTGCACTTTGCTATCCGTCTGATCGGGTTCGAGCGAATTGATCAGTACCGCCGATGTCATGGCTTCGAGATTGGTTTCCGCACCGTCTTCGGTGCCATATTTGGCCGCGATGACTTCGCCCTGTTCGGTGATCCGGATGCGCCCTGCAACGGTTCCCTTGGGCTGTGCCCTGATCGCTCCGAATGCAGAGCCACCACCGCGCCCAACAGCACCGCCCCGCCCATGGAACAACTGGATCTTGATATCGGCGTCCCGGAATATCGGGATCAGTGCATCGCTCGCCTTGAACAGGCTCCAGGTCGAGGTCAGATAGCCCCCATCCTTGTTGCTGTCCGAATAGCCGATCATCACTTCCTGATATCCGCGCGCTTTTGTCAGCGCATGCATCTCGGGAATGGCGAAAAAATCGGTCATCACGTCGGGTGCATTTTCGAGATCGGCTACGGTCTCGAACAGCGGCACGGCCATCACCGGACAGGAAGGTGCTGTGTCACCGTCTGTCGGCGCGCGATAGAGGCCCGCCTCCATCAACAGAACATAGACTTCCAGGATGTCGGAAACGCTCTCGCCGTTGCTGATATCGTAATTGGTGATGACTTGGGGGCCATATTTCCGGTGCGCTTCGGCGGCGGCGCGGATAATTGACAATTCCTTCGCGGTTTCCTCGGAATAGTCGAGCCATGGGCTGATCAACGGGCGGTTATTGGCAAGTTCCGCGCGGAGCCGTTTCACTCGTGCCGACTCATCCATGGTCAGATAGTCATCCTCGACGCCGGCTTTCTTCAGCAGCTCGGCGATTACCCGTTCGTGTACCCGGCTGTTCTGGCGCATATCGAGGGTAGCGAGATGGAAGCCGAACAGTTCGACCGTGCGGATCAGGCGTCCGAGCGCCCCGGATGTAGCGAAAACGCCCTTGCCGGCGGACTTGAGACTGCGTGCCAGGATGACCAGTTCCGAGCGTAATTGTTGCGGATTATCGTAAGCCTCGCCGGGGATCGGCGACGGGCGGCCCGGTACGTGGCCGCACAGCTTGAGATGGGTGGCCGACAGCCTGGCGTAGATGCCCGACAGGGCGCGGCGATAGGGTTCGTCCTTGCGGCTGAGTGCATCGTCGCCGCTTGCTTCGGCAAGCGCCAGCACGGCATCGGGGACTTCCGCCAGTTCGGTGGAAATCGAAAGCTCGGCACCCAGTGTATGGACGCAGGTCAGATAATAGCCGATTACGGTTTCGGCCGCGCGCGAGAGCGCCTCCTCCATGGCATGGGCGTCGACAAAGGGATTGCCATCCCGGTCGCCGCCTATCCAGCTGTTGAGCTTGAGGAAACTGGGCAGACGTTCGCCCAGAACCCGCTCCCATTTTGCATAAAGCCGGGGCAGGACGGGGAGAAACACATCCTTCATATAGCTTTGCGAAATCTGGACCTCGTCGGTGACGTACAGCCGCTCGCGGCGCAGCGGACGGGTCTGCCAGAGCAAGGCGATCTGGCGCATGATCGCATCGTCCAGCATGTCGCCTTGCGGAGTTTCCGTATCGCCGTCGTCTTTCATCAGCAAAAGCTCGGCGATCCGGGATCTGTGATCGATCATGCTCTTGCGGCGCACTTCCGTCGGATGGGCGGTCAACACAGGCGCAATCAGAGCCTCGTCGAGCAATTTCAGCACCGCCTGCTTGTCGACGCCCTGACTGGCGAGCAATTCTACCGCCTCGATAACGGTCGCCCCTTCCTCTGCAGCCACGCCCTGACGGTCTTCGGCGAGATTGGCGAGTAGCGAAAACAGCATGAATCCGCGTACAAAGGCCAGCGTTTCATCGAGCGTCAGCGCATCCAGACCGGGGTCAATGGCATCGGCATCAGCGAGGCCGCGATGGCGATCGACGCTGGTCGCCCGGATATATTCGGTGCGTTTGTACAGCTCCTCTCCGCCATAGGAACGAATGACATCACCCAGCAATTTGCCGAGATATTTAATGTCGGGATTCTGGCGGACAGTGAGAGATTCAGTCATCCGCTTATGCTGCACTGCCGCAGATACGCGGTCAAGCCAAACTAGAGGCGCGATCCGTCAATCTGCACATCTGCCTTGGCCCAGGCGATGTCAAAGGCCGCCTTTGCCTTTTTGGCCTCTTCCGTCTTGCCTTGCCGTTCAAGCGCGGTGACCAGTCCCGACATCGACCAGCCGTTGCGTGGATAATCTTCCAGATCTTTCCGGTACACCGCTTCCGCTTCGGCAAATCGGCCGGCTTCTATCAGCGCCTGGCCCAGCGACTGCCGGGTTGGATAATACCAGAAGGGCGGTTCCATATAGGGCAGGCCGTCCTGCTTCTCTACGGCGCGTTCAAAATGGCGGGCCGCCAACTCGGGGTTGTCCGACCTGAGCGCTATTTCTCCCTGCAACAGATCATCGGCAATATTGAGGAGCACGCTGGCCGGGTAGTCGGCGCTGTCGAGAAAGCGAATCTGCACCGAATCCTTGACCGCTGCGAGTCTAGCACGCTCGGCCCGAGCGCCATTGATATCTCCCGTATTCGCCAGGGCGATCCCGCGCGCATAGCGCCAGATCGCATTTGAATAATCGAGATTTTCGGGCGGTGCCGGCTCGGCGAGAATGTCGGACCATTTGCCGAACTGGGTGAGCGTCAGCAGCGGAATGGTCTTGAAAAACTCCACCGTCGGAAATTGCTCAATCTGCTCCAGCCGGACATTTGCAGCGACTTTACGCGCCGATTCAAGCGCCATTTTGCTTTGGCCTCCCATGCTGGTTGCGGCCCAGAGAAAATGGATATTATGCGGATAATACATCGCCGGATAAAATCCCTGCGCGTTGCAGGCGGCAATATATTGTTCATACA
>JBLWTQ010000011.1:0-144717 GCA_048270065.1 Parasphingorhabdus sp.
CCGCTCTACCACAAATGGCTCTAGGCACGCCCACTCTTCGTCGCTCATCAAACCTCGGATCAAAATAGCCTCCTGTCAAAACTCCCTTGAATCAGAAATTACCCCGTTTGGGAATCCACTTTGTCAACAGGTCCTAATTTCAGCGCTCATAACGATTATTATATTAGTCGGCGGCCAAGTTTCCGGAAACCAGCCACAGCGTGATGCGGCCATCGCTGCCGAGAAGCAGCTAGACATCAATCTTGAAGATCGCATGATCGCAGTTGGGGACATTTCTTTACACGTAGTTTTTGCAGGCCCGAAAGAGGGAGAGCCTGTTATATTGCTGCACGGCTATCCTGAATTTTGGTATGCTTGGCGTGGTCCCATGGCGGTTCTTGCCAATTCCGGTTATCGGGTTATTGTCCCGGATCAGCGAGGATATAATAAGTCTGACAAGCCGGCCGAGGTAGATGCATATCGGCTGGACAAATTGGCGGGGGACATAGTCGGTCTCGCAGATGCTCTAGGCTATAAGAAATTCGACCTCGCGGGGCATGATTTTGGTGGACAGGTATCGTGGTGGACCGCATTATTGTACCCTGACAGGATTAATGGTCTTGTCGTCATCAACAAGCCACACCCTTATGCGGAAGCAAACTATGTGGCGGTCGAAGAAGAAATCGACTGGTACAACTCATTCCTTCAGATTCCGATGTTGCCCGGTTATATCGCGCGTTTGGCGAACTGGAAAATACTGGTCACAAACTTGAAGGAAACCGCGCTTCCGAACACATTTCCCGAAGCGGATATGGATCAATTCAGGTCGGCCTGGGATAATAATGGCGCAATCCATTCGATGGGAGCTTGGTATCGCGCCAATGCCAATTTCAAAATGGATGCGGAAGATGGGCGCATTAAGATTCCTACATTGGTAGTGCTCGCACCCAATGACGCATTTACAGCAAAGGATCTAGCTAGCCGGAGCGCCATGTTTCTTGATCAAGGAAAAGAGATGAAATTACGGGAGGGAACGCATTGGGTCATACAGGAAAGACCAGAGCTCATCGGCGATACCTTAGCAGACTTTTTTAGGAATTAGGGCGCCTTTACAAGACTCTAAGCTAGCCGCATATGGTCAGACATTGGGTGAGGCCATTTGCTGTCTGGCGATCATAGCGCAGGGGTTCAATATCAAAGTAAAAGATTTTTTCCAGGCTCTGGCTGTTCGAGACCGGCTCATCGTAGCGATCGTCGATACATCCAATGTAGCATAAATTGAAGCGATAAGGCTAGTTAACTAGAGTCAATCAAATCCCACTCGCTCTAGCTTCGCTCGGTCGAACTCCTGTCCATCGCTTGAAGGCCCGGGAGAAAGTGCCCGGGTCTGAAAAACCAACTAAATAGGCCGTCTCGTTAACCGAAGCCTTTTTCCCGCCCAAATAGTGCAATGCCATTTGGTGACGCAATTCATCAAGCAGCGTTTCATAATTGACACCCTCCGCCTTCAACTTTCGGTACAATGTTTGCCGGCTCACTCCCATATCAGTCGCTACCTGTCCCATAGTTACATCGCTCTTATGCAGTATGGGGATCAGCATGCTCTCAACTTTACCTTTGACCGACTTCACATTCTCCAAGCTAGCCAGCAACGCATCCGCATGTTCGCTAAGCACGCCAAAGGCGTAAGCATTTGGTTGATGCAGTTCAACACCCGGCCAATTCTCATCAATCAACAGCGCGTTGTTATCACAACCAAAAATAACCGGTGCCTGCAGTATCTCTTGATACACCGCGCTATGGCTGGGTTCGGCGTGGGTTACACGAACCGCCTTGCAATAGGGTATGTCGGGAAAGTGACGCCTATTCTCGCAGACAAAACGTGCCCAGGTTTCTTCGGTCATTTCCGGAAATTCATCCGGGTCGTTGCGGGTATCGACAAACCAGATCCCATCATCGGCGGGGACCAGATCAAACCGCTTATTGGCAATCGGTAAATCGAACTCTGCAACCAGCCGGCCATAGCGATTCAGGTTCTGATACGCTTCAAACATGTTGGACGCGGCATAACATAACAGTCCGACTACCGAGATTTTGTGAAAATCATTGGCGGCACCCAAACGGAGCGGCAGTGCCGGATCATCGCACATTTGCTTAGCCGCCCGCATCAAACCAATATAGCTGCCCATCGGTATCCGATTGTCCGGGTTTTCCAGACTGCCCATCGGAATATCTGCTATGTCGGCTAGCGCCCGCCGGTTCGCACCATGCGACACGGCAAAATCCAACAGCTCTTTCAGATATCCTGCTGAAACTGTTGCTTTGCTCATGCTTTTTCCATTTTGCAACCAGAAGCCATTTTTTTGATCCCTGCGGCCATATGCTGCGCCAATTTTGTCCACTAAATACAAACTGTATTATATCAGTGACACTCTTGAAAGACAAATTATGGCGCACACTATCCCTGTGGTCAGACTAGATTGGAACAAGCTGGCCAACAAGGCGCTCGGTGGGTCGGCCACGCTATGGTTCCTCACTGCGGTCGCCGGTCAGTGGTTTTTCGTTTTGTATATCGTTAGCCATTATAGCAAACTGGCACTTGGCGGCGTGGCCGCAATGGAGAAATCCAGCACCCCGGGTGGATATATTGCGGGCGACACGTTAGGCAATATGCTCGTCGCTAGTCATCTACTGATCGCAATTATCGTGATTGGCGGAGGGCCGCTACAGTTTATGCCACAAATTAGACGGCGCTTTCCTACTTTCCATAGATGGAACGGACGGATTTACATGCCGGCGGTCATGGTGACTAGTATCGCGGGAATTTATCTCACGTGGTTTCGACCGGAGGTTGCGGATTTCGCTCAAGATAGCGGAATAACGCTCGACGCCGTCCTTATCATCGTTTTTGCAGCGATTGCCTGGCGCTATGCACGTGCACGACAATTTGTACAGCATCAGCGCTGGGTGATGCGCCTGTTCTTGGTGGTTAATGCAGTCTGGTTTTTTCGGATCAGCCTGATGCTCTGGTTTAAGTTGACCGGAGGATTCGGTATCGACGGCAAGACTTTTACTGGGCCCTTTTTAAGTTTCTTGAGTTTTGCTGACTATCTTATTCCGCTCATCATTTTCGAACTATATCTGCTTGCAAAAGCTGCAGCACACACACTCCCGAAATATGGGATGGCAATCGTTCTGATTGCTGCAACTATATTGACTGCCGCCGGTACTATCCTCGCGGCAATGGGGATGTGGTTGCCCCGCATGTAGCGGGCATGACACCATGCAAAATTATGTTCAAACAGATCAAAAACCTAGCAAGATTACGTCCAATGCGCCGGAAAACCTAATTCCAAGACAATCCGCAGCGACCGTGCTGAAAGCATCAGTGCTCCTATGGTTTTTGATTGTTGTCACCGGTCAATGGATATTCGCTTACTATATTCTTGATTTTTATGGCGGCACCGCGGCGCAGGGTGACCTGGAAGCTTGGAATAAACGCCTTTTCCGAGGTATCATTGAAAGTGACCATATCGGCAATATCCTCGTTGGCATCCATCTTCTAACGGCGTTTATAATAGCCTTTTGCGGACCGCTGCAATTCATCCCGCAAATTCGTAACCGATTCCCTGCGTTTCATCGGTTCAACGGGCGCCTCTATCTTGCAACGGCGTTTATTATCAGCACGGCGGGCCTCTATCTGGTCTGCGCCCGCGGCGGCGTCAGTGCGACTGGAGATGTTAGTTTGGGCCTAAACGGCCTTCTGATCATTATTTTTGCCGCCATGACGCAGCGTTTCGCCATTGCCCGCAAATACGATGTACATTGCCGCTGGGCTTTGCGCCTGTTCCTGGCGGTGTGCGCGTTTTTGTTCGGTCGGGCAGGATTTCAGGCATGGATTTTCTTAACCGACGGTCTGGGCCACACGAATGCTTATACTGGGCCCTTTGACGTGTTTTGGGGGTTCGGTATGTATTTATTGCCTCTTACGCTTCTGGAATTCTATCTTCACGTAAAAGAAAAAGGCCGGTCATCATCGAAAATCGCGATGGCGTGTCTTATTACCGTTGCCAGCGCATTGTTAGGCCTTGGAACTTTCATGGTCGCGGTAAACATGTGGATCCCCAACCTTTAGGAACTGATATGGCATATTCAACCTTTACAAACGCTCCGCAGAGCTACGCTCGAGCGGCCGGTATATTGGGATTGTTCATCGTCACTGCGGGTATTTTTGCGGAAGGCTTTGTGCGCGGAAGACTGATAATATCTGGCGATCCGTCGGTGACCGCCCAAAATATTTTGGCATCAGAGACCCTGTTCCGTTCCGCTATCGCGGGGGAATTGATAATGCTATGCTGTGATATAGGGCTTGCAGTGATCTACTATGTTCTGTTGAGGCCTGTGGATAGGAATCTTGCCTTGCTCGCGGCATTTTTCCGCCTCGCCTTAGCGGCGATATCTGGCATCAACGCACTAAATCTTCTTTCCGCAATGCTTATGCTCGGCGGTACAGATTACATGTCGGTCTTCCCGCCGGAACAAATCAACGCTCTCGTAATGCTATTGCTGAAAACCCATACCTATGGCTACCATATCAGCCTCGTCTTTTTTGCTTTTCATCTACTGGTCGCTGGATTTCTTATTTTCAAGTCCACTTACTTCCCGCGCATACTGGGGATTATGCTGATCATTGCGTCGGCATGCTATTTGACCAACAGTCTGACTGCCATTATCGCCCCCAATATGTTCTCAGGGCTTTTCCCGATCATCTTACTACCACCATTCATTGCGGAAATGTCCCTCACTTTGTGGCTACTCATCAAGGGGGTAGATCGAGAAAAATGGGATTACAAATCAGGCGGCAAAGAGATGCCCGTATCGAATATTTTAGGATAGCGATAATTGGAAGAGAGGATGGAGTGTAACATCGGGTGACTGGTGAGACATTCACTTCATGGCGTTACAGCCTTTTTTTGTAACTAAAAATTGCCCCATCATTCCGGCTTCTTCATGTCCGAGGATATGACAATGATACATGTAGAGTAATGGGCTGGAGTGCCGGAAATATGCCAAGCATCGATATTCGCGGAAAATCGTTAAGCGGCGTAACATCAAGCATACCGGCTTCCTGCAAAGCTCCGACGCCTTTTCCGGTCAACACCACGGTTAGCACAATCATCAGCACAGGCTGGCTGCATCTGCATTTTGGCTGGTCAACATTTCATTCACATTTGCGCCAATCACACCGTAACTGACATTTCCGAACAGCTTCTGACGTCCTTCGTTGATAACATATGTCGGGCTGCCCTCGATCCCGTGTAGCTGGGCAAGGTCATAGTCCTTTGTGAGCATTGCAATGGCCTCGCCGGTTTTGAATTTATTCAATATTTTATCAAAATCGACATGTAGCAGCCCAGCTATCTCGCGTTGCGCGTCCCAGTCGGAGATATCCTCTGCTCTTGTGAAAAAGGCAGAGCGCAGTTCCCGCGCGGCAAGGATGGATGGACGTTCAGCTACAGGGGCCTTGGATATGGAGCCCTCTCGCTCAAGCAGTTCGACCGCCTTGATAAACAGATGCGCGCTGGCTGACGAGCGGGGCCGTGTTTTCGCCCAGGCATCGCTGTGAATCGGCAAATTCTCGAATTTCCCGGCGATGCCTTGGACATGGTTCGCATAACCATCAAAACCGCCTCGGTCTGTCCATTGAGAAGCGATTTTCGTCCACGTATCCGGGAATACAGAGCAGTAATGGATATTGATCGTTATCCGGTCACCAAATTCTGTTGTAAGCCTGTCAAAATTACTCTGGGAAGCATAGGCCCACACGCAAAGTATATCAGAAAAATGGTCAATTTGAGCGGTGGGCATTACGATGGTCTTTTCTGAAAAGCTGATATCTACCAGCTGAGATTATCAATGCACAACAGGCTAAATCGAACCGGAGGTACATGGAAAAATGGATTGAATGAATCGTTCAATCTGAAGCTGCGCCACAAATCTCTCAATGGCGAGATGTTGCACAATATGCAGGAAGAAGCCGGTCTGTTAGTCAGCCTGGCTTCTTCCCGCCAAATAGACCGCGGTCCTTGTCGCTATTTTTTTTGCGGCATCATCAGGTCCTGCTGCATCATCAGGCTTTCCATCATCTGATGCATCATAGCCATATGCTGCTTCATTTTCTCCATATGCGCCGGGTCCATCTTCATCATGCCACCGTCGGCCATCTTGGCCTTCATTTTTTCTTTATGTGCCGGATCCATCGCCATCGACTTTTCCCCCTGTGACATCATGCCGCCTTCGGCCATCATGGCCTTCATTGAAGCCATATGTGCCTTCATCATGGCCATATTCTCGGTCATGAGCGTTTCTCGCTCTGCAGGCGTCCTGGCGTTTTGTGCTCGCTCCATCATCTGCTGATGCGCGGAATGATCGGCCATCGGAGTAGCATGGCTCTGCATGGCCGGCTTCGGTTCCGGGGGTGCTGCGTAGGCCGCACAACCGGTCAGCACGGCGAAAGCAGCAACGGGGACAATATAGGGGGTTCTCATATCTAATTTCCTTTTTTTGCAGTTGTCCTCAAGAAAGACGGGATTGGCAGCGAAGCATTACACTTCATCAGCAAGTATTTGGGTCAGAGAAAATATTCACTCGATCTTCGGTTCGTCAATCAGCATGTTTGATCAATTCTTGATGGTTTGCGTTCCCAGCGCCATCTCTGATCAATGGCATTTCGTTCCGTCGCCCCTACGCAAGCAAGCGATTATAGGTGGCGGCAATCGCCCAGACGAATAGCCCGGACAAGAAACTCCAAGCAACAAGCCCCACTAGAAAACCTGTCCAATGCAATGACCAGCCCATGCCGGCGAAATTCGAGTGGGCCATATTACCGCTCATTTGCATCATGCCATCGGGGGCCATAATTACAAACAGACTGCATATCATCCACGTGAATCCGAAGATAATTGCCGTCGCCAAACCAAGTTTTATTGCATCAAGCTTCATTTCGCCCTCCTGATTGAAAACCAGCCGCGCCGAAAATCGGAGACATCTTATAGCCAGCCACCGGCTGGCAATATCAGGTCGTTCCTTCAGCGTTTATAGGTAATATCACTGAGTCAGCTCGTTGTGGGGAATGGTTCGTTGGCCAATGATAAAGCCGGCTTCACGCGCAGCACCCTGACAATCCGGTCGTCTTTGGGCAGGATCATCGATAAATAGCCATCGATCAGCGCCAGAACTGTCGTCAGCGCATATTCCCTTTAACACCCGACGGTTATCCGCTTCGAATCACAGGCCGAGCGTTGCACCGTCGCCGCGCGGGTCAGCCTCACTTCCCGCCTTCGTCACAGCATCGACCTGTGCCTGATCTGAACTGAACCGATCAAACATTTCGAGCGTGGGCCGCAGGTTTGCCACGTCATGGGTATCAAGTCGGTGTATAGGATGAAGAGAGGTCATAGCGGCATTATTTCCTTGCAGTTTTGCTGGCGGTTTTTTGGCGGCTCTGTTTTTTGTTCTCATTATCGCGGCGATCAGTACCCAGCGTCCAAGCCGGCGGGTCGCTGGCGGGGAAGCTTTCACGCAGTGCCTCATCGATTATGTCGTTGTTGCCCTGCGCCGTTTTTTTCATGGGTGCCTTTTCAGCGTTCGGATCCTTAGATGAGGTAATACCGGTGTTCACCATCTCAACCTAACTTTCATGCTCTGTCCACAGAGGTATATTAAGCATGCCAATTCCCAGAGACTTGTTTGTTTTAGCGATTGACCGACTAACGTCGTGCTCATCGTCTGCTAGTGCCCGTATTGCATCAATCGTCTCGGGAATGACGATCGCCTGGTTATCAACCATATAGCTAAAATAAAGATCGTTCCCGTCAACTTTGAGGAGGTCACTCCATATAGCCACCTCATAGAGATTTGCATGGCGCCGCCCACTCTCAGCCATCCATTCCTTTACGACATTTATTGCCGACAGTCCCGTGCGGCTATCGATAAGAAGAATCCGCGATGATTGTGAAAGCGCTGTGAGAACTTCCGCTATGTCAGCCCGGCGCGTCATTTCGACGTACCAAGTGTGAAGATGAGCCAACGTTTCCGGAACCCTTACGGCAATCGTGGTTACATCAAGGTCTGGATCGACCAGCTTGGCATCCGGTCCCTGGTGGCTAGGAACTTCGGGTTCGGGAACAAGCGTGTTCATGATACCGCCAAGATGGCTTTCCCAAGGATCGGTTGCGCGTCGAAGTAATGTTCCTCGCGCTTTCTTTAAAAGGCCCGCATTTTTGAGAGTACCCAATGTGCGAACGATAGACGTTGTATTGCAGGAAACTACCCGAGTTGCACTGCGCCCTATTGCGCTGGAATAGCTCGTTTCTGCGACAAAGGAATGTCCGGTTACTTCGTGCTTTTCACCTCCTTGAACGATGAAAGGCCGGTCGAGACTTCGGTATAATTTTGCATTTTCGGCACCTCGATGCTTGGGTGTGCAATCAACAACGATGTCGCTTATTTTGACGAGATCAGGCAAATGCCCTTGAACAGGCAAATCCGCTGCTTCCATTAAAGTCTTGGCTTCTGCCGTGGCCGCAAAAAGCGGAATACCCTGGGAAACAATTTGAGCGATGCGCCAATCTGCTGCGACATCAGCTACGCCCGATAGTTCCATATCCGTTTGAAGTCTGATCGAGGTGGCTGTGCGGCTACCGATGACGCCGTATCCAACAACGGCAACCTTGATCTTCTTACTGTCTGACATATTTTGTCTCTCTTTTCATTTTCGTCAGCAAATATTTCGTCATATTTCCAACTATAAAAGCAGTTCAGCAATGCCGATCCGAGATGTTTCATGTGGCACGGAATCGGTCGAGACTATATCTGTGGCGAGTTGATTTAACTGCCAATAGGTAGCGCTCGAAAAAAGAGCATGTACCGTCAATATATATGGCTTGGGAAAACCGTGTGCTATCAATGCTTCTGCCGTTTCGATCATCGTTCGACCCGATGAAATGATATCGTCAACAAGCACAGGTATTTTACGCTGAAAACGGGATAAATCGGGTATGGAAATCTCAACATCGTGATCGCCAAGTCTTTTTTTTGTGAGAACGAGTTGTTCGGCTCCCGCGCGCTGCGCCACTGCTTTTACCCACTGCTCGCTTTCAGAATCCGGACCGATCACAAGCGCGTTTTTAACATTCTTCTTGATCCAGTCGGCCAGAAGCGGAGCTGCGTGCTCGACCCTTGCTGGGATGGAAAATATTTCTGCGAGGTCCGCTATGCGGTGCAGGTGGGGATCAATCGTGATTACACTGTCAAAGCTGCGGGACAGTAATTTGGCAAAATGGGTCGACGAAATGGATTCCCCATCCTGAAATCTCTTGTCCTGCCGCATATAGGCCAAATAAGGCGCGATCAGTCGCACGGATTTTGCATCCAGTTCACGGGCGGTTTCTGCCGCGAAAATGAGCCGCAATATCTGATTATCAGGGCGGGCCAGGGTGCAAACAAAATCCACATCTTTCCCAGCGACATCATCTAGTAAACGAATATAAGATTCGCCGTCAGGAAAGTGACGGGTTTCCAACGAGCCGAGCGATGCGGAAGCCAGTCGTGCAAGCTCGGCAGCCAAGGCTTCATTGCCAGGAAGTGGGATGAAATGGCGCATGGTCACTCCTCGATTGTTAATATGTCTGGGTTGGCCGCAGCATATTCCATCGCATAGTCGATTGCGCCTTTGGCTTCGGCATGGACCGTTAAAAGCGGTTCTGTCGCTTTTACGCTGTCGCCGAGCCTAATGTGCATAGCAAGTCCAGCGGCCTTTTGGTTAGGCGCCCCTGCCAGCTTAGCCAGACGCGATAGTTTGCGGTTGTCAATTGCGGCGAGCTTGCCGCTGCTCTGCGCCAACAAAGATCGCGTAAAAGGGGCTATTGGGGGCGTGCGCATGCCGCCCTGCGCCTCGCTGATTGCCTGAAACTTGTCCCATGCCCTCCCATTTAGCAAAGTGGCTTCCGACGCTGCTAGTCCGGCTCCTTCTGCCACATGACCTGCCATCTCCAGGGCGTGTGCGGCAATTGAAATTGCCCGATTCTTTAAGTCCTGCGGCGCATCGGGTTTGTTTTGCAGAACCGCCAATACGTCATAGGCCTCAAGAGCAGGACCGATTCCCCGCCCTACAGGCTGCGAGCCGTCTGTAAAAATACACCGCGTTTCTAATCCGAATTGGGTGGCAACTGCGGAAATATGTTTGCTTAAAGATTTGGCCTTATTGAGCGAACGTACTTTGGCGGTTGGCCCGACGGGCAAGTCAATGACAACATGGGTGGCTCCGGCTGCTATTTTTTTGGACAATACCGAAGCAATCAGCTGTCCTTCCGTATCGATATCAAGTGCGCGTTCGATGCGGATCAAAACATCATCCGCCGGACTCAGTCTTACAGCACCACCCCATACAATGCAGGCACCTTGCGATTCAACCACGCGGCGCATCTGGTCAAGGGCGAGGTCAACCGGGGCGAGTGTTTCCATCGTATCGGCAGTGCCCGCAGGCGAGGTAATAGCGCGTGATGAAGTCTTTGGCATTGTAAAGCCCAGACTAGCGACTATCGCGACAACGATCGGTGTTGTACGGTTACCCGGCAAGCCGCCGACACAATGTTTGTCCAATATCATCGGCGCATCCCACGACAACCGTTCCCCGACATTGACCATCGCCCTGGTCAAATGACATATTTCCTCGATTTCGAGCGGCAGGGCCGAGCATGTTGTAATGAACGTTGCCAGATGGATATCTGCATAGCGCCCTGCGGCAATATCGCTGATGATGCCTTGAAAGGCCTGTTCACCGAGACGGCCGCCGTAAATTCTACGTCTAACATCCGTCAAAGATCCCACCGGCGGCGCATGACTAACTGAAATATCAGCGCCCTCCGCAATCCCGAGCTTGATCCAGGCCGCCTCGGATAATCCGGCTTCACCGGCTGTTAGCCAGTCATTTTCTATTTGATAGAGCGTGGCGAGAATTTCTCGCCCGGAAACAGACGTCAAACGCACGCGTGATCGGGAGGTAAGTCCTTCCGATATGCAAACCGGGCAGTCGGTACGCATGAGCACAATCACCTCGTCCTGAGTGTAGAGACTAAGGCGTTTTGATTTCAGCAGTTGCGAGGTTTCAGGCTTGTCAGCGTTGGTCATGGCGCTCAACTTTCGAGATGATAACGATCGGTAGGATCAACAACAGAGCTGTGCCAACCCAGTTCTTCTTTAATGCGCAGTCTCAGAGCATCCGATGCTTTGGGTTCACCGTGAACTACAAAGGTTCGGGCAGGGGCGTTTTTAAATCCGGATAGCCACTTTAGGATTTCGTCCGAATCTGCATGGGCTGATAAGGCTGGAAGGCTTTCAATTTGAGCACGAATGGGAAACCATTGGCCGAACATCTTGACACTATCGGCCCCGTTCAGGATTTTTTCGCCTCGTGTCCCCCCGGCTTGATACCCGGAGAACAGAATTGTATTTCTTTCATCCTGGCCAAATGCCTTGAGATGATGAAGAACGCGCCCGCCGGTCAGCATCCCGCTTGCAGCAATCACCACCTTGGGCATCGTATCCCGGGTTACCCGTTTGGAGTCGTCCACTTCACGCAGATATGTCGCGATGCCGCAAGACTGCTTGCATATCTCGGGCGAGAGCCGGTGATCATCAAGGTGGCGGCATAGCAGGTCAGTCGCGTTGATCGCCATCGGGCTATCCAGGAAAATTGGAACGATTTTTATCCGTCCGGCCTGTTTCAATTTCCATAGATAATACATGATCAACTGGGCCCGCCCCACAGCAAATGCAGGAATAATCAGGGTGCCGCCTCTTCGAACCGTCTTTTCGATAACGTCCCCCAGAGCATCCATCGGGTCATTTTTGGGATGGGTCCGGTCCCCGTAAGTCGATTCGACAATGACATAATCAGCTGCTCCAACGGCTTCGGGATCGAGCATGAAGGGATCGTCATAACGGCCTATATCGCCCGAAAAGACCATAGTTTTTCCGCCCCAGCGCAGTTTGGCATTGGCAGCCCCCAATATATGGCCAGCCCGGTGCAATTGGACATGACCGCCGCCCGGCAGTTCGACTTCTTTGTGAAACGGAATGGGTCGCAATTGTTTCAAAGCAGCTTCGGCGTCTTTGATGGTGTAAAGCGGGAGCGCAGGTACATGCTTTGTATATTTATGTTTGTTCGCCAGAAAGGCATCTTTTTCGGCGATAAACGCACTGTCTTTCAGCAGAATCTCACAGAGGTCGGCGGTAGCCGATGAACAGAAGATTGGGCCTTCGAAACCCTCCCGCACAAGCTTGGGCAGATACCCGCTATGGTCGAGATGGGCGTGGGTTAGAATAATCGCATCAATGCTCTTTGGCGAAACTGGAAACGGTTTCCAATTGCGTTCGCGCAAGGATTTATATCCTTGGAAAAGCCCGCAATCGATCATTATCCGCCGCCCGCCATTTTCTATAAGGTGGCGAGAGCCGGTTACCGTTCCTGCGCCGCCAAGGCTATGCAACGCAAGCGTCATGCGATTTCCTTCTCATTTTTTGCGCCAATGGGTCCCACTGCAATGTCTGGGGGTCTCCGCGTTCCTCAATTGCCTGAATTTCCTCATGTGATAGCAGGGATTGACGGTCGATTTTGAGTAAGCTTGCTGCGGCGGCGACGGCATGCGCCCATGTGCAGCGGTTGGCGAACAACATGCCAAATACATCCAATGTGCCGCCTCTGGATATATATCCCAAAGCCTTCGTCTTGTCTGGCCCTTCATCAAGGCGCCTCAATAGACCCAGCATTGGCTCTGGCCTAGTGTGCGTGAGAATGATCCGGGGTAGGCTTTTGGGAAACAATGACTCGACGGTATCGGACGTGGCCGCATAATCCCACTCGAGTTCGTCTCGCGGTTCCCGGAAACGGCCAGGTTCCAAAATAACGGTAACGGAACAGCGGATGCTTCGCTGTTCGAGACGCTGGCGCGCCTGTTTTGCCTGCAGCAATTGATAAGCCCCGATGGCGACCAACTGGATTTTAGCGTTCGCCGTATCACCTTCCAATTGAATAGCGCCATTGGCCATAGCAAGCTCTGCTTGTTCACTTGAAAAGAGGGCGGGTACATCTCGCTTGGAGGCCACAAGACATGCAATTTGGCCATGCGTACGATAAACAGCACGTAGCGCTGCGACGGCGCTATTGGGATCGACGGGGAATATTACACGAGAGATATCGGACATCTCGCCAAGCAATGCCTCTGGTAGTGTCGGGTCTTGATGCGACTGCTCATTTTTAGCATTTTCCCAGGTATGGGAGGTCGCAATTAGCGGGACGCTAAGCCAGCCCGGTGGGCGCCGCAATTCATGTTGACGGCGCGAAAATATTATCTCTTGCCGCAAAGCGCCAAGCATCTTCATCGCGAAGGCTTCATAACTGACTGCAATATTGATCCCACCCTTGTTGCCAAGAGCAGCACAAATTACTGCCTCTTCATTCAGTGCCGTAATCACCGCCCCATCCACCGCTTCAGGCATCTCGGCTTCGGGCATGTTGACGCGGTGATGCAACAGTTCAAGCGCGCGCGGCATATGATTGCTTCTCAGCTCATCAGGATTGCCCATCCGCGGCCGCAACTTTGGATTAGAACGAACAATATCAACAAAATATTCGTCGATCGCATCCATTGCACAGCGTTCGTTCTGGCCATTGGTGTCAGTCCAATTTGGCTCGGGTAAGCAAGGCAATTCGACCTGTCGGCAAGCGAGTGAATTCTGACTTTCTTTGGGACGAGATTGCTGACGATGTACGGCCAAAACATCGGTGGCGGTTTCCAATATATCTGCCGGAACAAACAACTTCCGCGCGCCTCGGTGAAATTCAACCCGTGCGGCGATACTTTCAGAAGGGTTTCCCGAAAGAGGCAGGTTGTGCGCTCTGTTCGTTCCAGCACCAGGAAATCCAAATCCCTTTATGCACTTGGCGATAATATAGGGAAGCGGGGCAGGATAGGGTTTTCTGGCACCTATAAATTTGGCAAGCCGTTCTTCAGCTTCCAAGATCGCCCAAGCATAAGCGAGAGGATCATGGCCATCGATTATAATCGGATGATATCCAGCAAGACGGAGATGTGCGTCCAGCCATTCCGCTCCGCCTTCTTGTCCTATTTCGGTTCTCTGCTCAATCCGCCGACCATTCAGGACCATGATCGGCACAGCAAGACCGCTATCTTCGTTTCGCCACCAGCGCGGAGACCAGTCGGATCCGCGCTGTTCTTCAAATGCGCCGTCACTCAAAAAGGCAACGACGCGGTCTCCGGGTAGCGGCATATGAACATACTGGAGTTCGGAAAATCCCAAATAGCCGCCTTCTGAAATACCGCCGGCTGTATTTGGCCCGACATGGCTCCCTAATGGTACGTTCGGCCGGCCATCAGAGCTCATCGCATAGCTGTAAAAGTCCGAAACGAGCCGGGAAAGGCCAGCTTCGCTGCGATCATAACGACCGATTTGTGCATCGGATAAGTCACCCGTCAATGTGTTGACTGCCTCTATGGCGGCAACGCAGTGACCTTGGCCAAGCGTCCATCCGCGCGTATGCCCGGATAAGGCGTTGGCGAGTACATAACCCACAAAGCCAACGGCTACGTTTAGTGAACCGCCTGTATGCCCCTCAGGATTTGGCTTGAAAGCCTCGACCGGTAAATCAGCGCCGCTCAAATCTACTCGCGCGGTGTAGGTCATATGAGCCGTGAGCCACATCGCTGCGTTGGCCAATCGGTCAGCTGCTGCAATAAGCGCATGTGCTTGGCTCACATCAGTAACGCCTCGCAAAATTGTTTTTTTTGCGAGCAATTGATCTACGCGGGCAATCGTCGTTGGATTGTGCTTTATGACACCATATCCCTTGCGCCAGTCTGTTGGTACGTTATTTTTCAATGAACGGTTTCCTTAAGATTCTCGGCCGTAGGGTTATTCCGTGTATGTCGCAGAAACTGGTGCGGCCGCGCTGGGTTATGGAAGTATAGACGCAGGATCCTGCTCATCGTTACAGTAAGCCAGAACTCTCCTCATCGTTCGAAGCAACGAAACAGTTCTGGCGCTGTAAGAACTAAAGAAGTGAGGCGGCCGCTGGGGGGTGTGCGGCCGCCTCTAAAGATACGGTTCTCGAAATTTTAACAAAATGCCGTCGACCGATCTCTATATGCGGAACGTCATTTAGCGTCTGTAGGCACCGGGCCATTGGCAAAAGTGGGCGGTGATTTGTTGAATTTGTGCTGACATTCTGCGCTGCAGAAGAAATAGGTCCAACCCTTATACTCCTCTGCAACTATAACGTTTTCCAAAGCAAATTTGCGGCCACATACCGGATCTTCTACAATAATTTCCATTATCGGTTCTTTTTTGGGATTATGTGGAAAATGTGATTTCGCAGAGAATTTTTCACGGAAGTGCGGTCTCCTTTTCACTATTGGCGACAAGCTTGGCGACATGGCGCGCAATCATCAATTCTTCATCGGCAGGGCTGATCTCGATGGTAACAGCGGCATCTTTTGCGGACAAAAGCGGCTTATCTGCTTTGTTCCTCTTCGGCTCAATTATCGTTCCGAAGCATTTCTCGAGGGGCTTGCAGATTTGGGACCGGATTTCCGGGGAGTTTTCACCAATTCCGCCGGTAAAAATCAGGCGATCAATGCCCCCCATGGCGGCTACCAGCGCACCGAGGTGACGGCGCGCTTGATAACAAAAAAATGCAATTGCGGCTGCGGCATCTTTATCGAAATTCGATCCAACAAGCATTTGAACGTCACCGCTTGTCCCGGACTGTCCAAGCAAGCCAGATCTATTATTTAATAGATCAACGAGTTCCTCGGCCGACCAACCCTCTTCATTTATGAGGTAAAGAATGAGTCCAGGATCAATATCCCCGCTTCTGGTCGCCATCGGCAACCCTGACAACGGGCTGAAGCCCATGGATGTATCAATTGTACGTCCGTGATGAACCGCTACCATACTTGCTCCCGCTCCAAGATGGGCAATCAGAATTCGGTCCTTCAGAGCTGCCCGGCCCTCTCTCCTCACGAGCCGGTAGATGGCAGATTCATAAGAAAGGCCATGAAAGCCATACCGCCGAATAACCCCGCCTGTCATTGCCAGCGGCAAGCCTGTCCGGATGGCATTTTCAGGCATGGTAGAGTGGAAAGCTGTATCAAAACAGGCAAACTGGGTTGCCTGGGGGCGCATCTTCCGAACCGCTTCAATGCCGGCGAGATTTAATGGAAGGTGCAGGGGAGCGAGAGGCGTTAACCGATCTAGATCAGCCTCGTTTTTGGAATCCATTTCGAGAGGCTCAATAAAATCTGGTCCCCCATGCACTATCCGGTGACCAACCAGCGATATTCTCCAAAGTTCTGCGTTGTCTTCTAGCTGATTGAGTACATGCTCGATTGCCGAGCCATGATCTTTGCAAGCAGGCTTTGCATTCCAAAGTGCCGTGCTGTCAGCTGAATGTGCTGAGGAATGCCCTCGTGCCTTCCCGATCTCCATAACGCTCCCCCGCAAAACAGGTTCGATATTATTACCCAAACGAAAGATCGCAAACTTGACGCTTGATGAGCCGCAATTGATCGTCAACAAATGTGGTAGCGGACTTGGCCGCGCTTTCCGGCGTCCATCGGTAAAAGGCGGGTTTTTTTTGAGTTTGCCGGTCATCTTGCCCTTTGCTCCTGCACGCCCACCACCTCAGGGGTTCCCAAGAAATTGAGGTCCGGTAGCGATTATTATCGCCAAGAGGTTTTTGACATGCTCAGGACCGCATTATCTTTTGGACAAAAGTCTCTGTCTGAGTTGATAATGCGGTTGCCTTCACATAGATTTCAGCTTTTGGAACAGCATGATTTGCGATTATCCGCAGCCTTTTCTTGCTCAATTTTTTCTGACTTTGAACAGCAGCATCCCTTGCTCCCGGATTTCGCCTGTTCATCAGGTTTTAGGATCGGCTTCAGCACCTTCCTTGGTTCAGTTCTCGTCTCGTTCATGACTTTTTCCTTTATCAATCGTGTAAACCAATCATTCTGGCGAAGTGACGACATCCAAAATCTTGGCTTGCTCAACATTGGGACGCGTTTGGGACCTTGGCGTTACACAGTTGAGAAAGAAATTTGGTTCCTGCCAAGTTTGAACTGAGCACGCGTCGTTGACCGAAATCGCCAGCCCTAGTTTTCTGGCTTCATCATGAGTTGCTGCTGTAACATCATTCGTTCCATCATTTGGTTCATCATGCCCATATGTTGCTGCATTTTTTGCATATGCGCTGGATCCATGGCCATCGGCCCCTTGCCGCCTGCCATTTTGCCGTCTTCACCCATCATGGCCTTCATTGAAGCCATATGGGTCTTCATCATCGTCATATTCTCGGCCATCAGCTTTTGCCGTTCAGCTGGCGTTTTTGCAGCGGCGGCCCGATCCTTCATCATTTGCATTTGATCCGGCTTGTTTGACATTGGCATGTCATGGCTATGCTCAGATGTTTTTTGCTCCGGTGGTGCGGCATTGACCGCAGAAGTCGCCAGCACGGCGAAAGCAGCAATTGTGGTAAGGTTGGAAAATTTCATATCTAGTATCCTTTTTGATCTGGAGACCTGCACAAGGATCGCAACTCGGTCTTTTTTGCAGATATCGCTAGAAAGACGATTTTGGCGTCCAATCGTTACACTTCGTCATTCAACAATTGGGTCAGTAAAGTTGAGTGCATGCTGTCGCTGGTTTCGCTTGATATGCGCTTGCCTGACAAACCGTATGCAAATCGCATTCGGTAGAACAGCTTGCTGAAGCAAGTTTGATCTGACGGCCCAGAGCCTGCCGCGAACGGTGTAATTTTACCCGCAGCGTATTGGAAGACAAACCAAGGTCATTGGAAATATTTGTTCGTTTTTCCGTACGCAAATCAGCGCGCTTGATCAGCTCTTGATAGTTCGGTTTCAGCTTTGATATATGCTTTTCAATGCACGGAAAGTCTGTTTCAGGACTTTCCTCTGCCGGCTCTGACAACGCCAGTAGCAAACCATATTCGTTCAGTTTCTTGGTCTCCTGATTCCGTCTTTTGAAATGATCTGAAAGAACCGAACGCAATATGCTGGAGAGCCAACCGCGAATTTTTTTTCCACTTTGAAGATCGTTCGCCCTGATTAACGCGCGGAGAGAAAATTCCTGAAAGACATCCTCTGCATCTTGTTGATTTCGGGTGCGCCGGAGGAGAAAATGAAAAATCCGATCTTTGGATTCCACCAAAGCCTCGTCAATTAATCTTCGATTTTTTGAATAAACATTCGAGACCTCGATGGACATCTTATTACCCTTCCTTGTTGCGGTTGTATTGGTGGTGTCAGGTCGCTTTCAAATTTGTGCTTCTTACCTAGTGCTACGGACCAGAACGGGCCTCCCCTCAAAAAAAGTGGCCTTATACGTACAATTACTGAGGGGTGGCACCATCGCGCGCGTATAGTTTATGGTGCCATTCAAAAGACATTTTCCAGAGCATCAGTTTTAACCGCTTCGAATGCTTGTTCTGACTTTGGGGGGAAGAGTTTATGTGTTTGTCAGCAGAGGTCAGTTTTAGTGCCGCCGCCCTACTCATTCCAGCGGGCGGTCTTTGTATCTATCGTGCATACAGGACAGATCGGCGTTATATGCCTATCGCGGCTTTGCCTCTGCTTTTTGGACTTCAACAACTGACAGAAGGTATTGTCTGGATTGCGGGTGAGCAGAATAATATTACTCTCATTACGCAGGCATCGCTGGTCTATATGTTCTTCTCCTGGCTGGCATGGCCGGTCTGGATACCCGTTTCGACCTATTTTCTGGAACCGGCCCGGCGCAAACCGCTCTATCTTGGTTTTGTTATAATAGGGGCAATGCTTGGTGGCCTCCAATATTTTCCGTATTTCGCTCATCAGGGATGGCTGGAAACAAGGTTCCTCGCTCATTTAGTGGTATATCAAGGTAAGGAACTGCTTGATTTTGTCGCGGGCAGAGAGATCACATATCTGATTTATGTGACGGTTGTAATCGGCCCGCTGCTTTTATCGTCTGTTCGCGATGTGCGCATTTTTGGCGTCCTTGCAGCTCTGGTTCTGGCGGTCACGTTCATATTCTTCGCCTACGCCTATGTGTCGGTGTTTTGTTTTGGCGGTGCATTGATGTCGACCTATCTGGTCTGGATGATTTTTCGGGGTCGTGAGCGTCTTGCTTTGAATAGAACGCAAGCTATCTAGTGATGGAATCGCTGGGTTCATCTTGCTAAGGATCGCAGACTGAAATAATCCCGTCTTGGTATGCGTTCTTTCGATAAGGGCCGATATTTTTTGATTTTTAGGCAACACGCCGTCTGAACAGCCAAGCGCCTGAACTAAGCGTTATGATGGCAATCAGCGCCATCGGCCAGCTATGATCGAAAATCACGGTTAGCGGCGCATCCTTTAAAAACACAGCTTTGCAAATAAAGATGAAATGACGAATGGGATTGGTTTCTGCGATCCATTGCAAAAAGTCCGGCATATTTTCAACCGGCGTCGCATAGCCGGAAATTAGCACCGCGGGAACCATATAAACAAACAAGCCGACTATTGCCTGTTGCTGCGTAGAGGCCAGTGATGAGATAAATAGGCCGATGCCAATGATTGAAGCAAGATAGATGATCATCGATACATAAAGGAGCCCGACCGAACCTCGAACCGGAACTTCAAGAATGAGCGTGCCAAGTACGATCATCGCCGTCGCGCTTGCGAGAGCGATGACCAGCGCCGGTATTGTTTTGCCAAGGAGTATCTCAAATGGCTTGAGTGGAGACACAAGTAATTGTTCAAAAGTACCCATTTCCCGTTCGCGCGCGATCGTGAGGGCTGAAATCATAAACCCTACTATGGCGGTCATTACTGCGAAAAGGGAAGGCACTGCTGACCAAATTGGATCTAGATTGGGATTGAACCATGTGCGGGATATAATCTTGGTTGGAAGCTTGTACCCAATTCTAGCCAGCCGCTCACTATTATAGCGTTCCAATATCTGTGACACGTAACCGATTAGAATCTGCGCTGTATTGGAACGCCTTCCATCAAGAATAATCTGCACATTTGCATCTTCGCCTGCTGCCAGTTTGCGCGAGAAATCTGAACTAAAATGAACAACCATCGCAGCGCTTTTAGATTCTATTGCGGGACCAATTTCAGCTGAACTTTGCAGATATTCGATTTGGCTGAAAGTGCTAGCACCTTCAAGCCTGCCGATGAGTTCGCGTGAGTCAAGGCCTGCATCTTGATTAAATATCGCAATCGGAACGCTGCTGACGTCTTGCGTTATGGCAAAAGCATATATGAGCAACAAAAAGGGAGGTGAAAACAGAACGACCCAACGTGTTTTGGGGTCGCGTGCATTGGCCCAAAGTTCCTTGATGATAAGAGCAAGAACGCGGTGCCACATTAGCTTTAATCCAATCTCGTACGTGTGACGCGCGCTGTTACAGCAAAGATAATTATCGCAAAGATTGCTAGCCCGATGAGATCGGGTGCAATGACCGCCCAGACGTCGCCGGAAAGAAACAGCGTTTGCAAACTTGAAACAAAATAGCGTGCGGGCACGACATAGCTGATCATGCGCAGTGCCCAAGGCATGCTGTCAATCTCAAATACAAAGTTCGAAAAATAGAAAGCAGGGAGAAATGCGCTCAATATCGATATCTGGGCTGCTACCAGTTGGTTGCGCGTAATAGTTGAAATCAAGAGCCCTTGGCCAAGTGCGCAAAGCATGAAAACAGACGAGGTGAGTAGGAGGAGGAAGAACGATCCTCTAAAAGGAACGTCGAATACCAAAATTGCCGTGACCACTGAAAGGATCATGGAGCCTATACCGAGCAGGAAATAGGGTATGATTTTTCCGATGATAAGTTCAGTAATGCGGATCGGCGTTGCCAGTAAGGCTTCCATCGTCCCTCTTTCCCATTCACGTGCAACGACCAAAGCAGTCAGCAACGCGCCGATCATCGTTAGTGTAATTGCAATTGACCCCGGGACGAGATAATTTTTGCTCGAAACTTCGGGATTGTACCATATCTGCGGTTCAATGTTGGCGACCGGCGGCCCTCGAGGCTGACCAGTGCTGACAGCCACCTGTGTAAGCCAGTTTGCCCAAAGAAGCTGGACATAATTGCCCACGAGATACGCAGTATTGGGATCACTGCCATCAACAATAACCTGTATCGGTGCGATATCCGCACGATAAAGGCTGCCAGCAAAATCTTCCTTCAATATGATGATTCCATTCAACCGACCCGCAACGAGACCCTGTTCGAAAAACCGGCGATCATGGCTAGATTTGACTTCGAAAAACCGCGAATTTTCTAGTGAGGCTTTGAAGCTTCCCGTTTCAGCCGTGGGCCGTTCAATCACCAAACCAACATTAAATGACCGAGGGTCAAAAGTGACGCCATAGCCAAATAAGAACAGAAGAAGGAGCGGCAATATAACCGCGATCATAATTGTGCTGGGATCGCGCAATACTTGAAGCGTTTCCTTTCGAGTTAATCCGACCAACCTTGTCATGGACACTGACATTGGCAAAAAACGGCCGCTCACGCTTCCGCTCGCTTGTGATCGTCGTTTTGCACCAGCGCGATGAAAGCATCTTCCAGTGAGGGATCCGAAGCTATTTTTGAACGCGTAATTGCCTTCAGTTCATCGGGCGCTCCAGCGGCGATTATCCGCCCGTGATAAATCAAAGCCATCCGGTCACAATATTCAGCTTCTTCGAGAAAATGAGTGGTCACAACCACGGTAACGCCATTTCCGACCATTGCATTAATGTGCGACCAGAACTCTCGCCGCGTCAGGGGGTCAACGCCAGATGTCGGCTCGTCCAAGAACAACACATCCGGTTCGTGCAAGACAGCACATGCCAACGCAAGTCGCTGTTTATAACCTAGCGGCAACATGATCGCATTTGTTTCCAAATAGGAATCCAGACCAAAAGTGGAGACAAGCGCAGTGATTGCTTCGCGGCGCCTTCTCCCAATTAGCCCATAGATTCCGGCAAAAAAATCCAAATTCTGACTTACGCTGAGATCCCCATATAATGAAAATTTCTGCGCCATATAGCCGAGGCGCGCCCGTGCTTTGCTTGGTGCCTTTTGCAAGTCCATGCCGGCGACCCGCGCAAATCCTGCCGAAGGACGAAGGAGGCCGCATAGCATCTTGAAGGTGGTAGATTTGCCTGCACCATTGGGGCCAATCAAACCAAATATCTCTCCTCGCTTAACCTCAAAATTTATGTCGTCGGCTGCTGTGAAATTGCCGAACCGGCGCGTCAATCCCATTGCTTCGACGGCAGTTTCATTTTGGTGGGCATTGTTTGATTGTAGTTTTAGGAAAGGTGATGGGCGTTTTTGGGTGTTGCCCATGAGATCAATGAACGCATCTTCAAAACGAGGGGGCGTGGGGGCGATAACCGCATTCTGCCCGGCAGACAGATCCTTAGAGACGAGTGTCGTCGTGTTTTCTGCAGTCACGATGCGAATTTTCTGTCCCTGAATGACACCGTCTAGGATAGCCTTATCTTCTAAAGTCTGGGCGAGCACGGATCGCCTATCGCCGTCGATATCACTTAAGAGAAAGGTGCGCCCTTGAACGCGGGCTGTGAGCGCCTCGGGTGCACCATCAAATATGAGTTTGCCTTCATTGAGCAACATGACCGAGCCACAGCGTTCCGCTTCGTCCAGATAGGCCGTGCTCCAAACGACGCCAATTCCCTGATCGACTAGGTCATAAACCATTTGCCACAATTCTCGCCGGGACAAGGGATCAACCCCGACACTCGGTTCATCCAGCAACAGCAGTCGGGGCGTTTCGATAAGAGCGCACGCAATCCCTAGTTTTTGTTTCATTCCGCCTGACAGTGCTCCTGCGAGACGATCTGTGAACGGAGATAGAGCGGTGAAGTCCAGTAGTCGCTCGAAGCTTGCAGCGCGCTGGGCTCCCGTTACTGATCTCAAATCAGCGTAAAGATTCAGATTTTCAAGCACCGATAGATCATCATAGAGGCCGAAGCGCTGAGGCATATAGGCAACAGTCCGGTGAACGGCACCTGGATCCTCAACCGGGTCAAAGCCGCAGACGTCAAGCTTACCTTTCGTCGACAGCAAAAGCCCCGAAATTAGTCGCAGAAGAGTTGTTTTCCCGGCACCATCGGGTCCGACGAGACCAGTAACTCTCCCTGGCTTGATATGGGTCGAAAGCTCGAAAATAGCAGGAATCTGCGTTTGCTCAAATTGTTTTGTGAGGCTATTTATCTCAACGAGTGCGGTGTCGTTTTTCACCGTTGGGGTGCTGGCTTGAGAATGACGGTGACAGGCATACCCTGTTTCAGGCGCTGGTTAGTATCTTCAACGATGATTCTAACCCGGTAGACGAGGCTCGTCCGTAGGTCTGGCGTTTCAACGGTTTTTGGTGTGAATTCTGCAACGGGAGAAATGAATCCGATCTTGCCTGAATAAATTCCACCGGAATCCGTTCGCACTTCAGCCTTCATTCCCGGTTCGACCCGTTCCAGATCTGGCTCGGCCAAATAAGCCCGCACCCAGATTGGTGACACGAGCGACACTGAAACTATCGTGTCGCCGGCTCCAACAATTGAACCCGGCTCCCGGACTCTGGTGAGTACTCGCCCGTCTGTCGGAGCGATGAGATCAGTATCCTGCAGCCGCCGCTGTGACAAATTGAGCGCCGCCCGTTCGGCTTGTAGTCCGGCTCTGGATCGCTCAATGTCTTCCGAACGCGGACCTATCCGAGCCAATTTCAATGCCTCGTGGGCGACTTTTTTGGATGCAGCCGCACGGTCTCGTTCGGCTTCCGCTGTTTCAAGACCTTGTGAGGACACAAAACCCCGATCTGCCAAAAATTTTTGCCGCTTCAAGGTGTTTTCAGCAAGCGCTAGGGATGTAACGGCCTCGGCCAATAGGGCTGCTGCTTGATCAATCTGTTGAGGACGCGTGCCCTTTTGCAACGCGGCCAATGCTGCGGTTTGGCCGCTCACCCTTGCTTGCGACAAACTCACTTGGTCCTCATAATCCTGAGGTTCGAGAACGGCCAGCAACTCACCGGCTTTTATCTTGTCGCCTTCTTCTACATTCACAGCGCCCAACCGACCGGGAACCTTGAACGCCAGATTGACTTGGCGTACATCAACGTTGCCATACAGAATAATATGTCCGTCAGCCTGATGATCGTCTTTCAGCACGTAGTAAGCATATGTACCGACAGCGATAACCGCTAGAAAAACTGCCAGCACATATATACGGGTTTTCGTGATCATGGGTCTCCTTTCGTGCGTTCCGGTCAAAAACCTATATTTGCGAACGGCGAATTCACATCTGAATTTTAGCGCAAGTTAACGGTCGATCTCAAGGTTCCTCAACCAATGCGAATTTGCGTGTCGTTCAAGAACACATATGTTGGGATATCAAGATTTCGCGGGGCAGGGCCGCGCCGAACACGGCCAGAGGCATCGTAAAGCGAACCGTGACAGGGACAGAACCACCCGCCATATTTTCCCAGCGGGTCGCCTTCTTTTTGACCCAGAGGGATACAGCCAAGATGGGTGCAAACACCAATCATAATGAGCCATTCGACTTTTTGCACCCGCTCGTTATCGCTTGCCGGATCGATCAGGCCCGAATTATTATCATCTGCTTGTGCACTCGCGATATTCTCTGCCGTGCGCCGGACTATAAATACAGGCTGATTTCTCCAACTTAGCGTTATACGCTGCCCCGGTTCGATTGGTGAAAGGTCGACTTTAATCGACGCTACAGCAAGTACGTCTGCCGATGGGTTCATGCTGTTGACGAGCGGTAAGGTGGCCACCGCAACTCCCACACCGGCAAAAGCCACCGGCGCTATATGTATAAAATCGCGCCGCCGGATACCAGTCAGCTCGGTACCTGTATCACTTTCAAGAATGGTGTTCATCATAGCCTCATCGGCGGTTTTTCAACATGCTGATCTGTCGCAAACGCACCCTTTTGACGCAAATCATCTTTGGTCCTGATTAAGGTGCCCTGCATCCAATCTGGCACCTAGTCGAGGAATGAAGCGGGGGACTCGAACTGCATAGTTGCGGTATACGTCTCCTAGCTTGTCTTCGACTTCACGTTCTTCTTTAAGAGCAAGCCGCCAGTACATGATCAACAACACCGGAAACATCGCGAGCGTCAATAATGTCGGCCATTGAAATAAGAATCCGATCAGGATCATAACAAACCCGACATATTGCGGGTGCCGGATACGGGCATAGGGACCAGTTTGCGCCAGCTCGCCGCTATGCTGCGCTGCGTACAGCACGCGCCAAGCGGCCGCGAGCAAATAAAAGCCGCCGCCAATGAAGACAAAACTCAAGAGATGAAAAGGACCAAAATGAGGATTGGCTTCCCATCCGAAAACCATTTCCAGCAAATGTCCGGAATCATGTGCGAACCAGTCAATATTGGGGTAGTTTGATTGCAGCCAACCGGCCAAAAAGTAGATCGTTAACGGGAAGCCATACATTTCTGTAAACAGGGCAACAAGAAAAGCGCTGAAGGCTCCAAATGACCGCCAATCTCTCTTTGTCTGGGGTTTGAAAAAACTGAACGCAAAGATGATGAATATCGCTGAATTGAAGAAGACCAGAAACCACAGTCCGTAAGCAGAGTTGTCCATCACTGATCACCCACCTTGTCAGGTATGGACCTTTCTTCAGGTTTGTCCTGACTTGCACCATGACCACCGTGCATGAAACTATGCATGATGATGCAAACTAGCAGCAGTCCGCCAAGTAGAAGATAGTCGCCGGGAATATGGGCTTGATGTTCATAATAGAGGAGAAACCCGGCTATCGCTAAAAACCCGTACAATACCAACTTGAAGCGCGAAGAAGATGCGCCAGGCTGTGATGAGAGATGCTGGTGCGGCATGATATCATTCCTCCGTTGTCGATCTCGGCCAAGTGCTAGCCCATCTAAGAATCGGGCACTCCGACTTGTATATATGGATAGACGCTTCAAAACCCGCTGCGTTACAGTCCGAATATCCAAGTTCGTCAAATTTCCATGTTTGTAGTATCTGAAATTTGCATCCGTCTTTTAGAATTTTGATTCTGCGTGGCCCACTCCATGCTCACACCAGACACACTCGCATCCTATATGATCGCAGCTTGGGTCATGGAGTGGACGACGAAATTGCCGCCGCGCAAGTGGAAATATCAATTTCGTTAGGAGAGAGGATTGATAGAGACGGTGAAGCTTTGAAGAAGCATTCGACCGGCTGATATTTCGCAGTGCTAGACGTGCTCCGCGATCACCGGCGGCGTTGTAAAGGAAACGATTGCTGATACCAGTTCTAAGCAGCGGCAGCAGTTGTGCGCGCCACAGACGGGTGTAATCAGAACCATCTATCAAGCTCTGGGCCGCCAAAATTCCTGAACGCAAAGCATATCGCATTCCAAATCCCGCAAGCATGTCCTGAAAACCGGCTTGTTCGCCAATCAGCGGGTGGCCGCCTTGCATCGCTGTGTTCGGGATTCGGAAATTTCCAAATCCTCCAAATGCGCGAGGTGATTTCATCTTTAGGCCCGTCTTATTCTCAAAAAATTCAACAGAACGCTCGACGTGAACGGCCTGATTCTTGAAGCCGCTGAACATGCAGCTTGCTAGAGTACCGCGGCCATTATGGATTAACAAATATGCATAGCCCTTTGGCGCAAGCCTGTTGTCAAAAGCAATATAATTGCCGCCAGCCTGATCGGTTTGAAACACATAACCCGCAGCGATTGCATCTGCGGACCGAGGCCCGATTCCCGAAACAGCAGGTCCTTCGATGCTCGCTGCGCGGTCACTAAAACGGACTTCCACACCGAGAGAAATAGCCTGATCTAGCAAGCCTTGCTCAAGACTTCCTGCCTGGCCGCCCCGCTGCACAAGATAATATAACGGCTGCTTTCCTTTTATCGGATAAGCTTTCCCGCGATAATCATAAGCAGTGCCTTCGCGGACCGGGTAGGCGCTGAAACTTGTTTCGATACCGGCTACATTCAATTCCTCAAGAACATTCTGTTTACCGCTCCAGTTTTCTATACCCTGGTAGTCGCCATGGAACCTGCTGCCCACCGTTTTGTGCCACTCGCGCACAACAACTTTACACCCCGCACGCGCGAGCAATATGGCGCAAGCGAGCCCTGCCGGACCGGCGCCAACAATGGTAATGGGATCGTCATGCAATTGCGGATTAGTTGATGGAAGAGGTCCAGTCATAATCACGGTCGCTCGTTTTCGGGAGCTAATTTTCTAGGCATGCACTGGGACTGCATGGATACCCTCCAGACGCGTCCGTTTCAGCAATAGCGCGTTAACTGCAACCAGTGCAGAGCTGCCTGACATCGCAAGAGCAGCCACTTCCGGACTGATAATGAGAGGATAAAAAACACCGGCTGCCATTGGAAAAGCGATGACGTTATAAGCGACGGCCCAGAATAGATTCTGATGCATTTTCCGCAAAGTTGCGCGCGACAATTCGATCGCGCCCAGAACATCATATGGATCACTTTTCATAAGCACCACATCAGCGCTTTCGATGGCTACATCCGTGCCTGCACCAATGGCAAATCCTACATCGGCCTGCGTAAGGGCAGGGGCGTCATTGACACCGTCGCCAACCATGCCGACGCGCTTTCCGTTCTCCTGCAATTCCCTGACTTTCTCAGCTTTTTGTCCCGGCAAAACGTCTGCCAGAACCGTCGTAATTCCAAGGCTAGAGGCGATGCGTTCAGCCGTCGCTTGATTGTCACCCGTGAGCATGGCGACCTCAACGCCGCGCTTGCGCAGCATTTTAACCATCGCTGCCGCTGTGGGACGAGGCGCATCGGAAATTGCAATGAGGCCGACAAGCTGACCGTCTTTAGCGATATGAACAACGGTCTGACCAGCACCTTGCAATCGCGCCGCTTCAGCTTTGAGGTCGTTCATCGAAATGTCGCGCTCGTCCATAAGCCTACGATTGCCGAGGAGGACTTCCTTACCATCAATTTCGGCGCGCGCACCTTTGCCTTCGATATTTTCAAAGGCTGCCAGTTTCTGTTTTGGTAAATCGCCAGCGCGCTTCAATATTGCCTGGGCCAGAGGATGGTCCGAACCTTGCTCGACGGTCGCTGCCATTGCCAGCACGTCATCGATGGAAACTTCTGGAGATGTGACCACTTCGACAACTTCAGGAGCGCCCATGGTCAACGTCCCCGTTTTATCAAAGACGATGATGTCTAGCTTGGTGGCATCTTCCAGCGCGCTGGCATTTTTGAACAATATTCCGTTCATTGCGCCAAGACCGGTACCCACCATAACGGCCATCGGAGTGGCGAGCCCCAGAGCGTCGGGGCAAGCAATTACAAAGACGGTAATCGTCAAGGTCAAGGCGAACAAAAGAGGCTGCCCGAGCCACCAAAACCAGATAGCAAAGGTCGTAAGGCCGATAACAACCGCTATCAACACCAGCCATTGTGAAGCTTTGTCAGCTAGTAGCTGGGATGGGGCTTTTGAATTTTGTGCTTCTTGGACCAGTTTTACGATTTGTGCGAGTGCGGTATCGGTGCCAACCTTGGTCGCCCGATATTGGAAGCTGCCGCTTTTATTGATGGTTGCGCCAAAAACACTATCTCCAGGTTTTTTGGCAACGGGCATAGATTCACCGGTCAGCATAGATTCGTCGACCAGCGTTTCGCCTTCCAAAATTTCTCCATCCACCGGAATTTTATTGCCTGGCCGAATGACCACCACGTCATCCTTGAGCACTTCGGCGGTCGATATTTCGATTTCCTTGCCGTCCCGCAATACAATGGCTTTCGGCGGCGCAAGGTCCATCAGCGAACGAATAGCATTGGAAGCTCCGGCGCGAGCCCGCATCTCCAGCCAGTGACCCAGCAGAATGAACACCAAGAGCACCGCTACTGCTTCAAAAAACTGAACTCCGGGGAAGAAGAAAGTTGATCCGACGCTGAAAAAATATCCTGTGCCCACGGATAACACAACGAGCACGGCCATATTGAGGACACCGTTTCTGAGCGCACGCCATGCGGCGATAAAGAACGGCCAACTGGGATATATTATAGCTGCACTGCCAAGGAAAAATAGCCAAAGATCCAAGCGCAATCCCAATGGAGGCTCAGGCGGTGTAAATAGTCCGCCCATGGGCGAATAAATGAAAACGGGAATGCTAAATACCAGCGCGATCCAGAAACGATTACGCATGTCTTTTACCATTTCGGCCATATCCATATCGCCGCCATGGCCCATTTCATGTGCCGTTTGATCGGTCGCTGCCTGTTTGTCACTTTCGCTTGGCATGGCTCCTTTCTTTCCATGCCCTGCATGTGTTTCTCCGGTTGCCGGATCAGTCTTTGAAACGGGTCTCTGGCACAGATGTTTAGGCAACAACTCTCCGCCACAATGATAGCCACATTCGGTAACTTTGGCTTCAATATCGCTAAGGCTGATTTGTTTCTCATCAAAAGTCACGGCGGCGCTACCGCTGACATAATTTACGGATGCTTTTTCTATGCCGGTCAACTTGTTAAGCTGTTTTTCAACGCCCTGCGCGCTCAATGACGAAATTAGCCCTGAAACTTCAATTACAGCGGTTCGCATTGATGGATCCTTCTTTTATTCTGCATACTCTTGGCGACGAAATCCCCAAACTACGGTATATTGCTAGATATCAGCCGCTTCGATAACCGCGATCAGCCAATGACGGCCTACCGGGATATTCGATCCGACAGCAAGAAAGACGGTTTTTGATGGGCTTCGTTACAGTCGAACGAAAGCAATGTTCACGCTACGGCATCTTCATGCGTTGCATGCGAACAATCACAATGGAGGAAACCGTGCACGGGGCAGGTTTCGCACGTTTCCTTTAACCGGTTTCGCAGTGCAAGACGCGCGCGATGCAGGCGTACGCGCAAATTGCTGTCATTGATGCCCAGAGAGGCGGATACACTGTCTCGTGCTTCGCCTATAATATCAATACGCCAGAGAATGTCAGCATAGTCGGATTTCAAGGTTGGAAGGAGCTGATATAGACAAATGCAAATCATCCGGTCCATCTCATGTTCTGCTTTTTCCGTGTCCATCAGATTTTCAAATTTTCCATATTCATCTTCAAGGGCGCGTCTTCTGCCTTGGGCTCGGTAATGGTCCATCAAAGTTGTATGGAGAACTTTGCGCATCCAGCCTCTGAGTTTTTCGGTATCGCGTACATCTTCGATGCGATCCAAAACTTTGACGTAGAAATTCTGCAAAACATCCGCTGCTTCGTCTCTATTTCCCAGTCTATACTCCAAAAATCGTAGAAACTCGGCTTGGACTTCGGCCATGACCTTATGCGCTGAATAGTCTTTCCCGCTTTGATTCTTTTCAGATGTCATGTTCACCCCCGGCAAGCGGCACCTGGCTCCGCCATGCCTGCTATTTGACGGTTGATGATGTGCAATGGAACCGATTGTCCTGCGAAAGTCAAACTGTAACAAATCAGCACCGCCGTCGTCCATTATCTAGTTGGAGGCAATTTTAGGGTCTCCATCTGCCCCTGATCTCGAAATTTCAAATGAATAGTGAGGACGGTAAAATGTGGACATATCTTCTATCAAACTTTCTTTCCGGATTCATCAAGAACGGGAGCTTGCAGATCAGGTATGCCAACGGGAAAGAACTCCAATATGGCCCCGATAGCTCGAAGGAAATCAGTATTGAAATCCACTCGCGCAGTCTTCCAAGAAAGCTTTTGCTCAATCCTGAGCTCATATTGGGAGAGGCCTATATGGACGGGACACTGACAGTCGCGGATGACAATATTTATGGATTAATGGAACTATTGATTGCCAACCAGGCATTACAGGACCCAAGCTGGTTTTCTAAGCAAGCTGATCTTTACAAAAAATTCCATCGCTATTTTTCTCAACATAACCCGCTTACCGTAGCACGCAAAAACGTGGCGCATCATTATGACCTTTCCAAAGAGTTTTACCGGCTCTTCCTGGATGACGACATGCAATATTCTTGCGCGTATTTCACCGACCCCAATGAGAGCTTGGAAACGGCGCAGGAAAATAAGAAAAACCATATTGCCGCCAAACTTAGGCTTGAGCCGGACCATCATGTTTTGGATATCGGGTGCGGCTGGGGTGGACTAGGCCTGCATCTGGCCAACGAGCATGGCGCACAAGTTACCGGGGTTACATTGTCACGCGAGCAACATCAGGTGGCTCATGAACGGGCAAAAGAACTACGGTCTGGTGGATCGGCCGAGTTTCTATTGAAAGACTATCGTGAGGTCACTGAAGTCTATGATCGCATAGTGTCAGTCGGTATGTTCGAGCATGTCGGGATACCCCATTATTCTGAATTTTTCTCCAAACTAAATAGCAGGCTCGCTGACGATGGGATAGCACTCCTTCATTTTATCGGTAGAGCTGATGGCCCCAGCGCGACAAATTCATGGATCGCAAAATACATATTTCCTGGAGGCTATTCGCCTGCCCTTTCAGAGGTGATGGCCGCTGCAGAACACTCAGGTCTATATGTTACAGACGTGGAAGTTTGGCGGCTGCACTATGCCGAAACATTGAAAGCCTGGCGCGAACGATTCGAGCAGAAAATCGATCAGGTCCAAAAAATATATGATGATCGGTTTTGCCGTATGTGGCGCTTTTATCTTGTCGTGAGCGAGCTGGCATTCAGACAAAACGGCCATGTCGTTTTTCAAGTTCAATTGGCCAAAAAGCAGGATGCTGTTCCGCTTACCCGTCAATATTTGACTCAAACGGAGCTTCATGAGCAATATGCAAGACGCGCGGCATGAGCGCATGCATGCGGGGGCACGAACGAGAACGCGCCTTGATATAAGTGTAACAAATGAACCTCTGCCGCGTCCTTTCAATTGTACCGTTTCTCAAAAGGAGAAACATCGCAGCTTGAAAAATCAGATAGCCCGAAATTGATAATATGCTTCGGGCCAATTTCTGGAGAGTGTCAGGTGCGAACTTCATGATGAACATATCCGTCGTTCTTCAGGTCATCACCGTGATGTTTCTCTGGGCTGTCTGCTTTCCGTTCATTACGTGGGGCATCGATTCCGCGCCGCATCTGACATTTGCTACGTTACGCGCTGTCCTTTCGGGCCTCGTGTTGATTATGATTGCGCTAGCGCTGCGCCAGCCGTTTCCCCAAAATTGGCGTGATTGGAAAATGATAGCCGTGGTAGGGGTTGGCGCCACCAGTTTTGGGTTTTTTGGAATGTTTCACGCGGCTGAATTTGTGTCGCCTGGTATTGCGACCGTAATCTCAAATGCGCAGCCACTACTGGCAGCAATGCTCGCAGCCTTTATCTTGAACGAACGACTGACGCGGTTAGGTCTTCTCGGTATGCTGCTAGGCTTCGGCGGGATCATATTCATTGCACTGCCGGGATATCTTTCGGACGAGAATGCAAGCTATGGGGCTGGCGTCGCTTATATCATCCTCGCTGCCTTGGGCATCACCGTTAGCAACGTGTGGATCAAGAAAATCGCCGGATCAGTCGATGCGCTGATGGCAATGGGTCTTCAGCTCTTAATTGGTAGTATGCCGCTTGCGATCATGGCTCTCGCATATGAAGACCCAACAGCCATAAATTGGTCCGTCCAGTTTATATTGATACTCGGGGCCCTGAGTGTCTTCGGCACTTCGCTCGTGTATTGGATGTGGTTTTCCATTCTCAAAAAGGCGCCCTTGAACCAAGCTAATAGTTTCAGTTTTTTTATTCCAGTTTTTGGTTTGGCAATGGGAGTTGGTTTTTTTGGAGAATCCATCTCTGCGGTCCAGTGGGTCGGTATTGTTTTGACCATATCCGGAGTTTCAATGACTTTTTTACTTGGCACAGACCAGAAACAATCGGTCAGATGAGGGGCCCAATTAATCCAGCAAACTCGAAGACAATTGAGGCGGCAGCGTAGAAGATCGAATGGCAAACAAACTGGTGGAATTTAAGGCTATGCAAATTGTCAAAGCAGCGGACTAACGAGCCGCGCAATATTTTCCATCAGCTTGACCGGCCGTGCGCGTCGATCCCATCTCTCCTCGGTTAGTCGCTCGCTCGCCGCAATATTTTTGTCTTGTTCTGCACCCAGCATCGTCGCGACCTTCTCATCATATATGATGAGGCTTGCCTCAGCGTTCAACTGAAATGATCGGATGTCAATATTTGTGGATCCGATAACAGAAATAAGGTCGTCGATCATAACGTGTTTAGCGTGAAGTAGCCCATCGCCATATAGATAGATGGTTATGCCAGCACGCAGCATCTGCTCATAATAGGAGCGTTGAGCAAGGCCGACCAATATGCCGTCGGTAGCTTTTGAAAGTATAAGGTTTACCTCAACCCCCCGCATAACTGCGGTTTCAAGAGCCTGTACCAAGGCAACGTCTGGAATGAAATAGGGGGTGGTGATAACAATGCGCCGCTGCGCGCTATGAATAATCGCCACCACAAGCCGTCCTGCACCTGCAACAGGATAGTCGGGTCCGCTGGGCAGAAGCTGTGCTATTGTGGATCCTTCACCATGGCGATGTCGAAAAAATGCTGTTTCGTCCAAAACCTGACCGGTTTCAAGAAACCAGTCAGCGGCAAACACTGCCTGCATTTCAAGGACAACTGGTCCGGCAACCTGAACAACCAGCTCCCGGTTGGACAAACCGGCGGCAAACTCTGCATCGATGATATTTTGTGAACCTATATAACCGATAGATCCATCAATAATCGCGATTTTTCGGTGATTGCGCAGGTCTGCGCGCGCCGAGCGCCGGCGCAAAAAAGTCACAGGCAGCGCCCGTGCTACGTGAACGCCGCCACCTGTCAGTTGATCAAAAATAGTCCGCGACCAGCGCCGCGAACCCAGTGCATCGATTAGCACTCTGCATTCCACACCCCGCTTGGCTGCATCTTTCAGGGCGGCGACTATTTTGGATCCTGTGCGATCATTGGCGAATAAATATGTCAGAATATGAACGTGATGATCGGCCCGATTTATGTCGGCAACAAGTTTGTCAATCACTCCGTCATAATCCGCGAGCAGTTTGATTTTGTTGCCCCCCAATATGGGAAACTGGCCGAGATTCTCGACGAGTTTTGCAGCCGGTGCATATGTCTCTGGTAAGATAGGCCGGGAGCAAAACTCGGAATGGTTGATTTCGTCGGTAGCGATCGCCAGCATTTGCCGCGCTCTTTTAAAACGCTTTCGCCGCCACCGCGGGTAGGTCGGCCGACCAATCAACAAATAGATAATAAGCGTTGGAATGGGGATAAAGAAAGCTGCCACCAACCAACCGCGTGCGGCTCCGGGCGGCCTTTTTAAGGGAACGACTATGAGCATCACTATTCGGGTCGTCCACTCGGCTATGACGTATCCGATGGAAAATATATCAATGATATTCTGGTTCAAATAAGGCATGCCATTTATACCAACCTATGCCGCATCTGCCTGAGCATATTTGCTTCCTTGGCCTCTACAGACAGTGAAATTCCAAAATTTTGGCGCGCATATCTCGGTGATATTGCGGTATGCCAGATAAACTTCAAATAGCGTGTGCCTCGACTAATTTTTCATCGCCAGCGTAATCTGTTCGAGGCACCATTGGGGATTTCGCAAAAGGGGATGATGATCACCGTCTGGCAAAATTTGTATTTTCCAGTGCGGACGATTGGTTAACAGCTTCTCGACACCGGATAATGGAGCGGTTGTGTCTGCGCTTCCGTGCAGGCAATAGACATTGCAGTTGGGGATCAAACTGTCGGCATCAGCAAAAAGATCATGGCCATAAACGCCGTCCCATAGCGAGGATGTATATGAACGCCAAGTGTGTCGGGTCAGGTCCTCAACGACCTCACTCGGCATATCTCGCAATACATAGGGAAGAAACCAGCGCAGAACCCAGCGGGTCATCATACAAGCAAGCGCTGCAAATGCGATATTCGTAGTGACATAGCGCTCAGCCAAATGGCTATCGCTAAAATATTTGATCGCGCCTTGTTTGTTGCCAAAATAGGGAAGGCTGATCAGAATAAGACGCTTTACCAGATGAGGAAAGCGAGCACAAAAAGCTATTGCAACGATTGCTCCGAATGAATGACCTACAATCGTCATTTCCTTTTGGTCACATACGACCTGATAAAGTTCGTCGACATGACGATCGACCGTATATTTCGTCCATGGCTTAGGTGACTGGCCGTAACCAAGCAGATCAACAAACAATAGCTGATGATGACCGGCCAGTGGTTTGACGCGCGATTTCCAATAACGCGTTGAGCCGGCTATACCATGCAAGAAAACCATGGGTGCACCTTGGTCGCCGAGTTGTTCGCTATAGAGCATAATGGCCAAAAATTCTGCAGAGCGCGTGTATTTGCCCTGCGAGTTTCTCAATTCGCCACAGTCCAATCCCGCGCATCATTCCCATTCGATCATCTAGCCGCTAGCATTACTCAATGGGACAATAAGAGAGGAATGGAACTGTTTCGTAGCATGTGCCGGGTGACACCGCCGAAGATCATTTCACGTGTCCGAGAATGACCATAAGCGCCCATTATAATGCAGCTGGCCCCAACGTCGCGAGCAGCCGCTTCCAAAGTTTCTTCTATCGACGCCTTCGCAGTAAGTGCCTTGATATCGACCGAAATTCCATGCCGCGATAAAAATAAACCTGCGTCTTCCGCTGGAAAGGCTGAAGAGGCTTCATCGATCGCGACCAGATGAACGCTCGAGGCCTGAGAAATTAGCGGTAAACTGTTGCGGAGAGCATTGGCGGCCTCGGCCGATCCATTCCAGGCGATCATCATTGGTCCGACCGGATTGAAGCTCGACGCATTAACCGGAAAAGCCAGAACAGGAATGGATACGTGAATCGCCAAATCGGCCGCAACATGAACTGCAGGAGCATCGTCTCCTGAACCACTGCCAACGATGACCATGTCAGCCAACCGCGCAGCCAGTATCAATTCACTAACGGTATCGCCCGTGCGAACGTGCCAGTCCCAGCTAACCTCCTCTTCAGCAAGCCGTACCTCTGTTTCGTTTCTCAGGTCCTTGGCTGCTCCTTCGGCACCGCTAAGCATTTGACCATAATTCATTCCTGACGCCTCTCCAGCCCACAACACATATGGTAATGGCAATATTTGCAGGCAGTTCAGATGCGCTTCTTGGTCATGGGCGAGGGATAACGCCGCTTGCAAACGACCCTCCATACCAGAATCTCCGACGATAGGCAGAAGAAAGGTCTTCATAATGGTCCTTTCAGGAAATCAACGACGAACGATGTGTAACGCTAATGACGGACGATGAGCCTGAACGTTACAGTTGCCCGATCTTGGCAACTACCCGAGACTTTTTGGAAAAGGGGGCATCGGTGGCAGCTTATATCCTGCGTTCTGCACCAATGTATCTCAAGATTCTAAGATTGAACTATTCGCTAGCACTGCAACGAAAAACCGGAATCGGCGTCTGTATCTACTAACGATGGAAACTAGTCTGTTTGCCTTCTGGATATGATGAATATATTGTCACGGTTTGGGTCAAATGTATGCAGCTTGCATAATTGACAAATGGACGAATAAGCACCCGCACCGCCTACGTCCTGCTTTTAGCAATAAGGTTAACGTAATGATTGAATAGTGACCTTTATCTGCGTCGCACTCGCATCGGAAGAAAATGGCTGATCAATGCTTCCGACCGGTGCAGCGTGTTAGGGTGTTAGGCGTTCGCTGCGCACCGTTTCAATCGGCGCTATACTGATGATCGAGCCACTAGGAAACCAGAGGAGCATCTATGCCCCAATGACTAGCGCTAGCCATTTTTTAAAACTTGCTCGCCTCCACAGATATTTTTGTGGCCGTAGATTCCCCCGCGATGCGGTTTTTCTATTTCTTTTTTGGTGCTCGTGACGATGAATGATATTGGAGAATTTTCCAGTTTGCACCATCTCGCTTCAATACCGAAGTAGCAACGCCGGTGCGTTCAATAATGCGCCCGTCGTTCAATGAAATAGCATAGTCATAGCTTTCATTGGCGATGGCTATATCGCCATATTCGGTGACAGTGATCTTGGGGTCAGTAAACGTAAAGCTTTTAATATGACCCAGTTCAGGCCCTAGATGGTGCTCAAAATAGTGCGCGAAGCTACCTTCTGATTTGCCGTTCTCAAAAACCTGACTTTCTTCAAAGAAAAGCGCCTGCATTCCCTGACCATCAAGACTCTCGATGGCCGCCCGATAGGCCACCAGCACATCCTCAGGGGATGATTGCTCATGATGTTGAGCATGATTTTCCGGATCTTGTTGTAAGGCGGTGCTGGATTGTGCAGCAAGCGGACTTATTGGGGTAAGTACGAGCAGAAACGCGTTAAATATGGTCATTCGTTTGTCCCTATCTTTATGGTCAATTTTTCTGAACTGAAGCGTGGAGCGAACACCAGTCCCCATTTTATCTGAGGCTTGATAAAACTGAGCGCGACGATAATGTAATCGCGGAGCTAAAAAGTCACGTTCCATATGATGAGGGCTCCAGACTTATCCTCCTTTGTTGCTATGGGATTCCTCATGCCCACCCGCATGCATGAATAAGTGCATGGTGATACAGATCAACAAAAATCCTCCCAGCAATAGGACGCCGCCCGGGATGTAGGCTTGATGTCCGAGCACCATCAAAAAGCCGCCAATGCCGAGTGAAACAAGAAATACCAAAACATATATTGGAGTAGGAATTTGCTTTTTATGTGCGGGCTTTCCCTGGATCATGTTGTTCTCCTCAACCGGTTCGCTCATAATATTTCATTTAACCTCATCGTTTGCATCATCATCGAACCGTCAGTTTTTGTCTCATATTCAAAACCAAAAGCGTATTCCCACTACGTAGTTGGTCACGGAAGGATCTTCGCCTGCAGCAAGCGCAAAGTTGCGGCTGTCGCCAACTTTCCATTCCTGTTCAATGCCGATATAGGGCGCAAACTCCCGGGCAAATTCATAACGCAGCCTGAGGCCAGCCTCTATGGTATCCAGGCCGGCTCCGACCCCCAATTCAGGAATATCCTGAGCAGCAAGGCTGACTTCTGCGCGAGTCTGTAAAATCAGGCGCTGCGTAATCCGCTGATCCAGTTCACCTTCGATTCTTGCAGTGAGGTCACCCTTGTTGGAGAGAAACAGGGCTGTATCAGTCTCAAAAAGATAGGGCGCGAGACCCTGGATACCAATGACTACATGGGTGCGTTCCGGACCTGTCAAATCCTGTTTGATACCGGCCTGAAAGTCGAAAAATGGTGCGATGGCCTTGCTATATAATGCTTGCACTTCGGCGCTCTCGATTGCTTCGCCAAAATTGCCTTCGCCTTCGCTTTTGAACCAGAGTTTTTCCAGATCACCGCCATAATAGCCCTGGATATCCCAAAGATATCCATTCTTGCCTTCGCGTATCCGATATTCGGCGCGATCACCTTGGAACCAGAAAAGCGGCAATCCGCTGACTTCGCGAGCAACAGCCGAGCGGGATATCGCCATTTCTTCGGCTCCAACATATTGATCGGCGGCATAGGCCGGGCTTTCGAACGCTTCGGGCGGTGGAGGGGCGTTTACCAGCAAATCTTCTACCATAGCATGCCCAGCATGCGGATCAGTTTGTTTTGATTGCTGGTTCATTTGACCATGGTCCATTTGGCTATGATCCATCTGATCACCGGCCGTGGAGTCCATTTGCATGTTGCTATGATCCATAACTTGTTCGTCAGAGCCTTCATGGGGAAGCCCTTCATGGTCCATCTCATCATGGTTGACGGTCGTATCATCGGGTACTGGCTGAGCATTGTTCATGTCATGCCCGGCATGCGGATCAGCGATGTCCTTTGCTGGCTTTTCAACCGGCTTCTTCATGTCCATATTGTGGCCATCATGGCTTTGGGCATGAGCCAATGTCGGAATAGCTGCGCCGGAGAGCAGCAGGACGAGCATCAAGTTTTTCATGACTTGTCTCCATCCAGTGGCCGCACGGTGACAACCTGAAACATCCCGCTATGCATGTGGTAGAGAAGATGGCAGTGAAACGCCCAATCGCCAGGCTCATTCGCCGTTAGATCAAATTGGGCACTGCCGCCTGGCTGGACGATCACCGTATGCTTTAGCGGCTGTCTGTTTTCTTCAGCGCCGTTTACTAGCTCGAAAAAATGGCCGTGAAGGTGAATGGGGTGGGCCATCATAGTGTCGTTCACAAGTTTGACCCGGACACGTTCATTATAGGCGAAGCGGATTGGTTTGTCCGTAACGGCAGAGAATTTCTTGCCATCAAAGGACCACATATAGCGTTCCATATTACCCGTTAAATGTATCTCTTTCAAACGGGTTGGTCGCCGGGTGTCAAGATTTGGCCGCGCTGCCACCAATTGCTTGTAATTGAGAACACGGTGACCGACCTTGTCCAGTCCAATGCCGGGGTCGCCCATCCGGTCAACCGGATTCATTGATACCATGTCTACCCCGGGTCCGACCTTTACCGACGGAGGCAATTTGGACGTATCGCGCATATTCATTCCGCCTGACATATCCATGGCCGCCATTTCGTCACCACCGCTTATATTCGTACCCGACATGTCCATCTTGGCCATGTCGTCGGCGGTCATATTGCTATGGTCCATTTTGGTTTCCGCAGCGGTTGGTGCGCCGTGATCCATGCCGCCTTCACCATGCCCGGACATGCCCATGTCAGCCATTGTGAGCAGCGGTGCATCGCGAAGGGCCGGCACGGCAGCACGCGCGCCGGGACGGCTTGCAAGCGTCGCCATGCCCATGCCCGAACGGTCCATCGATTCGGCAACGATTGTATAGGCTTCGCTGTTTCCAGGCTCGACGATGACGTCGTAGGTTTCGGCATTGCCGATCTGAAACTCATCCACCTGCACGGGCCGGACATTCTGACCGTCGGCAGAAATGACCGTCATCGGCATTCCGGGAATGCGGATATTGAAAAACGTAGCGGCGGCCCCATTGATGAAGCGCAAGCGGACACGTTCGCCCTTCTTAAAGAGATATTCGAGCCCGTCCTCAGGACCATGGCCGTTGAGCAGATATGTATAAGTTGCGGCGGAAATGTCGCTAATATCTGTCGGCATCATCCGCATCTTGGCCCACATCCTGCGCTCTTCGCCGGACAGGGGATAATCGTCGGTCCAGCTTCGCTGCTGATAATTGAAATAGCCTTCGCCTTTTTTAAGCTTGGCCAATATCTGCTTCGGGTGCATTGGTGACCAGTCTGATAACATCACCACATAGTCCCGGTCATATTCCTCTTCCGGTTCTTTCGGATCGATGATGATCGGGCCATAATGCCCCATCGGTTCCTGCAGCGTATGCGCATGCCACCAATAGGTTCCTGCCTGGCGGATCGGGAATTCGTATCGAAAAGTCTTGCCTGGTTCGAGTGCAGCCATGGTCACGCCTGGCACGCCATCCATGAGGAATGGTACCAGCATGCCGTGCCAGTGAATGGATGTGCCCTCAGAGCTATTGTTGACCATGTCAACAACGAGATTCTGGCCCTCTTTGAGGCGCACAAGTGGACCAGGGACCGTGCCGTTTACGGTAACTGCTGGTCCGTTGCGTGTGCCAGTCTGGAATGCCGCATCTGCAACGGTCATTTTCATATATTCGCCTGAGAGCACATCACTGCCTTTGCGGGCCATTGTGCCGCCGGTGGCGGCGCGGGCCCAGCCAGGCATGAGCGTCGACAGTCCGGCTGCTCCGCCAAGAGCCAATGATGATGTAATTAATTTTCTTCGATCAACTGCGAGCATATATCAAACCTTGAATAGTGAGCCAATTTACACTCAATACGGATGAGCCGCCCTTATCCCTCAATATTTCTTAGTCCTTCGCGCAGTTTATTTCTTGCCCGATAGATTCTCGTTTCAATTGCTTTTTCGGAAATGCCAAGAAGAGCAGCGGCCTCGGCTTGACTGCGTTCATCGAAAGTAACCAAAATGAAGGGCTCTCTCAAAGAATGGGGCAGGGCAGCAATTTTTTCTTCCATCAGCGACAATAGTTCGCGTGATTCCAGATCGGATGATTGGTCCGGTGCTTGGTCTGCAATTTCGCGATTATCATCCTTACCGCTGCCAAATTCAAAAAACCGCCGGACCTTGCGCCGCCTTAAATGATCGCGGCATTTGTTGAGTGTAATTCTTGTCAGCCAAGGACCCAAATCACGACTTTGATCAAATTGATTTATTTTGAGCCATGCCGCCGCCATCGCCTCTTGCACGGCATCTTGCGCTTCATCCGAATGGTGCATTGTTCTAAAAGCAATGTTAAGCAAACGCGGCCCATGGTTTTGCATCAAAACACCAAATGCGCTGCGATCACCGTCAGCAGCCTTGCGTGCAAGAAGTCTATCCCGTTCATCTGAAATCGGCAGACCCATTCCAAACTACGCAAAAATTATCATTGTTGATCAGCGGTCAGCGCATTGCCTACCTGACGATCAAATGCCTCTTGTTGATCGGGCGTTAACAGGGCTCGCATTTCAAAAACATGGGCGATCGTCGCCTTTTGCAACTCGCCCATACGTTCGTGAACATCTTCGATCGCCGATGCGACTTTCGGGCCAAATTCATGCTCCTCATTCATTGCAGTTGCCAGCCGGCCGTTGGCGGAGCGAAGGGAAAGCTCTAATGTGCGGTTCGTCACCGCAAAATCAGCTTCGATTTGGTCCAATGCCGTCCTTTGGCTTTCCGAAAGAGTCAGTTCATGATGAACGAATGCATGAAGGCTCGCGCTGTCGTCATTTGTCGCCGACCATTTGCTTGCTGCAAGAGATCCAAGAAATCCGGCACCTAGCGCCAGTAAAATCAGCAGCGCGATACGAAACGGCCCAAATTTCATGGCAGAACGTGCAGGAGAGCTGATGGCGAATAATCCGGACTATCGCTTAGGTGACTTGAACGGCTGCTAGCTATTGCATCATTGCCGCCGCTCAAAATGCCAACGCTCAACGCGGTAATCAGCATGATGGCTACCAGGCCATTGCGCGCCCTTGCAAGCTGTCTGTTTTCAATCTGATGTACACGCGACCAAACACCGGCTTCAAAGTCGGTGCCAATTTCGAGGGTACCGCGATGCTTCAGATCTTCGATTATATTACTATATTGTTCTGTCATTCAGCTTTCCTTCCAAAACTGTTTTCCTAATTTCCTTTAGTCGCGCTCCTACGCTCTTGATTCTCAGCAAAGCGGGACCAGAAGCCGCTAAAAAACACGGAAGATAAACTCTGCGCGCTATCGTCACCCGATTGTCCAAAAATATCATTTAAATCGGTGCCATATTGGCCTCGTAATTAAGTTCGTACCCATCATACGCATTAAACTTGCCCGTCCCCTCAAAAATAGTGAATAAATATTTTGAGGGGTAACCGCAACTAGCCCGTATCACATACATAGTCAGGAAAATTTAGGCCGCCAAGACAGTCAAGCTTTGCGCCAGGAAAACATGCCTAGAACAGTGTTCATTTTCATTCGGTTGACCTGCCTTCAGACGTGCCGGTGCGAATGGCCCCCTCTGTTCGCACCGGATAATTTGATCGATAAGGCGGTCGCATCACATCGTTATATAAGGAAAACACCTATGATTTGGTCAAAACTTCGTTCGCCTATCTTGGCGGTCGCGTTTTTAAGTATATCCGTCAGTAGTGTCAGTTTTGCCCATGGCGATCCACGCGAGATGGGCGCTGGCCCGGGTGTGACTGCCGAGGCGCATCACGATGATGCAGGCGAGCATTCCGATAATAGCGCAACCGAGGACGATGAAGGTGGACACGATGCAATGGAAAATGACGCCATGGAATCAGCCGATACGCATAATGAAGATATGGGGTCCATGGAAAACATGAATCATAATCACGATGCGGATAATAGCGATAAGAACTTTGGCGAGCGTTTATTTATCTGGCTCGGCAAACTGCATATTGTGGTGATCCATTTTCCGATCGCGATGATCGCCGCTGCGTTCGCGGCCGAAACGTTTGGTGTTGCGCGCGGTAAACCTGACTGGCGCTCAGCGGCACGCATCATGCTGGTGATCGGTGCACTCGGGGCAGTTGTGGCCGCCTTTTTGGGCTGGTTTGCGGGTGGCTTCTATCTTTACGACCGTAACCTCATCCTCACCACGCATCGTTATCTCGGTATGACCGTCGCAATCGGATCGGTGCTACTGGCATGGGCCGGACTGAGCCGCTTTCACCATGGTCGCAGCGAGGAAAAAATATTCGCTGGATTGCTGGGGCTTTTGACGATCGGCGTGCTTGTACAAGCATTTCTGGGCGGCACATTCATGCATGGCGGGCTCAACCATATGAACTTTTGAGCTTATATGGCTGAAGCACTTGAAACACGGTCATTTTGAAGGAGTAAATATATGTTGATAAACATTGGAAATTTGGTTTCAAAGCGCTGGGGGGCGGCAGCGCTCTTCACCACGCTTGCGGCCTGTACGACCGCCGCTCAGGCCTCGCCCTATATCATGTACCGTGATCCAGGGTGTGGCTGTTGCGAGAAGTGGGCCGAGCATATTGAGGCCAACATGAAGCAGGACGTTGAAACGAGAAACACTCAGAACATGACGGCTGTGAAAGATACGAACGTAATTCCGCAAGCCCTTAGATCCTGCCACACTATGATCGTCGATGGCTATGTCATTGAAGGGCATGTTCCGGCCAAAGAAATTGCGCGATTGTTGCGGGAGAAGCCGGATGACATCAGAGGTCTTGCGGTCGCAGGAATGCCGGTCGGCTCGCCGGGCATGGAATATCAGAACCAAACGCAGCCTTATCAGGTCGTCGCTTTTGGTAGCAATGGACCAACCGTTTATGCGACGTATAACTAGGCTTTTTTGTAAAAAAAAGGAAATTTCATGAAAAAAATGACAAGCGCCCTCGGAGCCCTGGCTCTCCTTTATGGAGGAACTGCACTCGCTCATGAGCATAAAGCCAACGCGTCCTCCAATCAGAAATGCCAATTGATGAAGGATGGCAAGAAGATGGAAGGCATGATGAAGAAAAATACCGACGGCAAAATGTCCTGTCAGATGAGGGATCATTCAAAGATGGATCACAGCAAAATGGATCACGGCAAAGCTAAACCCGAATAGGGTCGCAGGATGGACCCGGAGCCTCATGGGCTCCGGGTCCGTTTCTATTTTCCCATTTTACTGAACAAGCTGATCAGCTCGGCGATTTTCTGCTTCCGATCAGCCTTGTCGCCAGAGGTGAGGGCATCTTGCACGCAATGATTGGTATGAGTTTCCAGTATTTTCATTTTGGTGGCACGCAATGCTGCCTCCACAGCAGAAAATTGCTGAAGAATATCAATGCAGTAGCGATCACCCTCCATCATTTTCGCAATTCCGCGTACTTGGCCCTCAATGCGGTGCATCCGGCTAATTTCTTTGGCAAATTTTTCTGTCATATTTTTCCTATGCCTCATTTTAACACGCTTGCAATCAAAAGACTCTTCGCAGATTCCAGCAGCTGCGATTGACTTTTACACTATACCCCACTATAGTATATTGATCAATAATAAGATGGAGGTTAAAGTGTCCAATATCTCAACGAGTAAGCAAATTCTCATTTGGGGATGGACACTGAGTCTGTTCCTGCTTGTCAGCTATCTGCTGTGCATCGGCTTTGGCGTGCTAGCCCCGCAGTGGGCGCATATGCATGAAGCTTGGGCACCATTGCTGCCAGGATTTGAATGGATCACCTGGCCCGGCTTTATAGCAGGCGCAGTCGGCAGCTTTGCCTATGGTTGGTATATTGTAATTCTGGTGATTCCGATCAAAAAATGGATCTCTAGCAAGTTGATAAAGGAATAATGGCTGTGGCTTCTCCCTCCCCTGATGGCCTTGCAGGCCATGACCACAGCCATGACGGCTCTACAGATCATATCACGGACCCCGTATGCGGTATGACTGTAGAGCCGGATAAAACCGAGCATCATGCGGATCATGGTGCTCGGGATTATCATTTCTGTTCTGCGGGATGCAAAACCAAATTTATAGTCGACCCCGAGCACTACCTGTCCGGACAGCATCGCGAAGCGCAGGACGAGGTGCCAGCAGGCACAATCTACACCTGCCCGATGCATCCACAAATCCGGCAAGAAGGTCCGGGTTCCTGTCCGATCTGCGGGATGGCACTGGAACCGGAGACATTTAGCCTCGATAACGGCCCTGATCCTGAATATATTGATATGCGCCGACGCTTTTGGGTGAGCGCGGTATTTTCCATTCCCCTTTTCATATACGCGATGGGCGATCTCATTCCGGGCAGACCGTTTGAGGGTTCGTTTGAATCGAGGACGGCTCAGTGGTTGCAGTTTTTGCTGGCAACGCCGGTCGTTCTCTGGGGAGCATGGCCTTTCTTCGTTCGCGGCGTCCAATCAGTCAAAACAATGAACCTCAACATGTTTACGCTGATCGGCCTGGGAGTAGCTGTTGCCTATATATTCAGCGTCGTTGCAACCTTTTTGCCAAATATCTTCCCCGACGCGTTTCGCGGGCACGATGGCGGCGTTGCTGTCTATTACGAAGCCGCAGCAGTCATCACGACTTTGGTCCTATTGGGACAAGTGCTGGAACTGAAAGCACGTGGACAGACATCAAGTGCTTTGCGCGCACTGCTGGAACTGGCACCGCCAATTGCACTACTCGTTGGTGCGGATGGCTCGGAAGAAGAAATATCCCTCGACCAAGTGCAGTCTGGCGACAGCTTGCGGGTTCGTCCAGGTGACAAAGTCCCGGTTGATGGCACCATCGCCAAAGGATCGAGCACGATTGATCAATCGATGATCACGGGCGAACCAATTCCGGTTGCCAAAGCAGAAGGCGATGATGTCACCGGCGGCACCGTCAACCAGACCGGCAGTTTTGTCATGACCGCGGAGCGCGTGGGTAAAGACACGCTGCTTGCCAAGATCGTCCAGATGGTCGCCGAAGCGCAGCGCAGCCGCGCGCCGATCCAGAAGCTCGCTGATACGGTCGCGGGCATGTTCGTGCCCGCTGTGGTTCTGATCGCTATTGCCACATTCATCATATGGTCGATCTGGGGGCCAGAACCAGCGCTCGCTTATGGCTTGGTCAATGCGGTCGCAGTCCTCATCATCGCCTGTCCTTGTGCACTTGGCCTTGCCACTCCGATGTCGATCATGGTTGGCACCGGTAAAGGCGCGCAAAATGGTATCTTGATCAAGAACGCCGAAGCGCTGGAGACTCTGGAAAAGATAGATACAATCGTGGTCGACAAGACTGGAACATTGACCGAGGGCAAGCCCAAACTGGTTTCAGTCGAACCCGAGAAAGGTTTTGATGGCGACGAAATGCTGTCGCTTGTGGCCGCAATCGAAATGGCGAGTGAACACCCGCTGGCAGCCGCGATTGTAAGCGGCGCCAAAGAAAAGGATCTGTCGTTCCAGGCTGCGAGTGATTTTCAGTCAATGACAGGAGAAGGCGTCGAAGCCAGCGTTAAAGACAAGCGCGTCGCCATCGGCAATGAAAAAATGATGGACCGGCTTGGTGCCACTAGCGCGGACCTGATCGCCAAGGCGCAGGACGGCCGATCGCAAGGACAAACAGTGATGTTCGTGGCCGTTGACGGCAGGCCAGCAGGCCTGATTGGTGTCGCCGATCCGATCAAACCGACCACGGAAGAGGCAATCAAAGCGCTGCATAAAGCCAATATTCGCGTGGTGATGCTGACTGGCGATGCCGAAGCCACTGCGCAAGCCGTTGGCAAGATGATCGGCATCGACGAAATTCACGCCAACGTCTCGCCTGAAGACAAACATCGCGTGATCAGCGAATTGCAGGCTGCAGGTAAAAGGGTCGCGATGGCAGGAGATGGGATCAACGACGCTCCTGCGCTCGCCAAGGCCGAGGTAGGTATTGCGATGGGCACCGGCACGGATGTCGCGATGGAAAGTGCCGGGATCACGCTGGTCAAGGGTGACCTGGGCGGCATCGCCAAGGCGCGCCATCTCAGTCAGTTGACGATGGGCAATATTCGGCAGAACCTGTTCTTTGCCTTCATCTATAATGGACTTGGCGTGCCGGTTGCAGCTGGTATCCTCTATCCTTGGTTCGGCATATTGCTGAGCCCGATGATCGCAGCCGCAGCCATGAGTTTTTCATCGGTATCGGTCATCGGCAACGCACTTCGTTTGCGCAGTAAAGCTTTGTGACCTGAGATGGTAACCGAAACCTACACCCCGCCATTGGGCTATAAAATTCTCACCCCGCTCTATGATCTCGTCATTCGGTATCTGACGAGGGAACGCGTATGGCGTTCCGCCTTGGTAAAGCAGATCAATCCGCTTCCAGGCGACAGGATTTTGGATGTGGGATGTGGGACTGGCAGCCTGCTTGCTGTATTGGCCGAGCAGTGCCCAGAAGCCGATTTTATCGGGCTTGACCCGGATATCGAGGCGCTCGAACGCGCATCCAAGAAAATAAACAGTTCCAATATTCGTTTCATTCCGGGGTTCTTATCAAAAGAAGCTTTGCCGGAGGGTTGGCAGCCGACAAAGATAACATCCAGTTTGATGTTTCATCAGGTGCCTCTTTTGAAAAAGAACGAGATAATTGATATGATGCGCAGCTTGCTACTGCCCGGCGGTGAACTCCATATTGCCGACTATGCCTTACAGAGCTCGCGCTTGATGCGCTCTGCGTTTCGAATGACGGTACAGCAGCTCGATGGCAAAGAAGATACCCGCCATAATGCCGAGGGTATATTGGAAAGAATATTGGTGGCGCCAGGATATCTGACTGAAAAAACCCAAAGTTTCCCGACAGCAACGGGTTCTATTTCACTGTTCAAAGCTAAGTTTGTCGCTTCATGAAATTTGACAAGGAGCCCGAGGTTCACATCGCCACATTCGGGTTTTTCACGTCCTTCATTTGGGAAATGCTGCAAATGCCATTCTTTGATGTGGGATCGGCAGGCTATTGGGAGAGAACGCTGGGCTGTACGCGGGCAACATTTGGAGACGTTGGGATATTGTTGATCGCCTACACGGTCGTTTCACTATCAGTTCGGAACCGCCACTGGATGCATTATCCAAAATACTGGATGATCGGTATCTATCTGCTGACCGGGCTGGGGATTACGGTGATTATTGAAGCTATGGCCACCCGCGTGCCGCGTGAATGGGATTGGGGCTGGCGATATAGCGAGCTCATGCCCTTGGTGCCCGGTACGAACATAGGCCTCGTTCCCGTTCTTATGTGGATAATCATTCCATTAATCACGCTTTGGTTTGCAAGGCGTCAACCGCAGCCATAACCTCCGCACATCTCAAAGGCGAAAATAGATGCAAAGCAGTTCGTATAACAAAAATAGTCTGACGTTGGCGGCGACGGTAGCCATGGGTACCGGTGTCATGATCGGCGCAGGGATTTTTGCACTGACGGGTCAAATTGCCGAATTGTCCGGGCCGCTCTTCCCGCTTGCATTCCTGATTGGCGCCATAATCAGCGGGTTTAGCGCCTATACCTATATCAAAGTATCCAATAAATATCCGTCAGCTGGCGGCATCGCAATGATTCTCAAGAAGTCCTATGGGCCATCCACCGTCACGGGTGCCGCGGCCTTGATGATGGCTTTTTCGATGATCATCAACGAAAGCCTGGTTGCCAGAACTTTTGGAACCTATACACTCCAATTGTTCGATATTGGCCGTGATTCCGTGCTGGTTCCGATATTGGCGATAGGACTGATCATCTTCGCATTCATCGTCAATATTGCCGGCAACAAGATTATCGGTGCGATATCTGGGATCACCGCGATTCTGAAAGTCGGCGGAATATTGATTTTTTCTCTCACCATTCTTTGGGCTTCCGGGTTCACATTTGAGTTTACGCAAACGGCGCCAAGCGAAGCAGCTTCGCCGACTGGCTTTATTGCCGGAATTGCACTGGCCATATTAGCGTTCAAGGGATTCACCACAATCACGAACAGCGGCGGCGAGGTTGTGGATCCCAAGAAAAATGTCGGCCGCGCTATCATGATCTCGCTGGGGATCTGTTTGCTTGTCTATATGACCGTGGCGCTCGCTGTGGGGTCAACCTTGAGTATTAGCGAAATTGCCGCTGCCAAGGATTATGCTCTGGCAGAGGCGGCGCGCCCTGCTTTTGGTGACTATGGGGTGTGGTTCACGGTTGCCGTGGCCATCATTGCAACAGCTTCGGGGCTCCTTGCCAGTGTCTTTGCCGTATCGCGCATGCTGGCGATGCTAACGGATATGAACCTGATTCCACACCGGCATTTTGGAATGCCAGGTGATATTCAAAAGCACACGCTTGTTTTCACCGTTATCGCCGCCGGCCTATTGGCGGCGTTTTTTGATCTGAGCCGAATAGCATCCTTGGGGGCTATATTCTATCTGGTCATGGACATTGTAATCCATTGGGGCGTGTTCAGGCATCTCAAGGACGACGTCGGCGCAAAAGCATGGGTTTTGCTAAGCGCGATCGTTCTGGACCTGATCGTTCTTGGAGCGTTCCTGACCATGAAAGCAGCTAGCGATCCCATGATCATAGCAATTTCTTTCGCTGGAATTGCCGGGTTTTTCGCTTTCGAGAAATATTATTTGTCCAACCGGCGGAGTGACAACGAGGCAGAAACCGGCATGGAAGGGCATTCCCATTGATCTGGATAATCATTCTTGGTCTGTCCATGTTGGGCGTAACGGGATTCATCCATTTTCAGGTTATCCATCGGACCCATCGATGGCTCAAATTAAAAAGCCTGGGTAAAACGCGCAAATTGGAGATTGGACTTTATGCAGTGGGCATCGCTCATATTTTAGAGGCTGGGCTATATGCCATTGCGTTTGTAACAGCATCCAGCATCGGTCTTGGCGGTTTCGAGCCGATGGATATCTCATCAATGGAAATATTTTATTTCTCATTGGTGAATTATACATCCCTTGGCCTTGGAGACATTTATCCGATCGGACATTTGCGGTTTTTGGCGGGTATAGAATCTTTGAACGGCTTTTTGCTGATAAGCTGTTCCGCCTCACTGCTTTTCATATTGATGGCAGAAACCGAGACTCCTCCAGCACAATAATTGGGTAAGCCTCTACAGAGAAGAACTTTAGGATGACTGACAGAGGCATGATGAAATATCGACCGAAAACCCGCTGGATAAAATTGCGTTTTTCCCTGTCGGTTGCACCGGCCTTAGCATTGCACGCGCCCGTTTTTCGCTTCAAGCCCAATCACTCACGTTCGCAGAAGCGATTGAACTGGCAGAGACGGTAACACCAGCAATAGAGGCCCGCTGGCTCGTTATTGAAGCGGCACAGAGCGCCGCGATTACCTGCGCACCAAACGAGAATCACGACCAAAAGAAGGAAGGCGGTTAATAGCTAGGCCTTTCACCGATCAAGAACCAAGGCCCGTCAAGTTCGGATCGATAGCCGAGCGCGAATGCCGTCCAATGGGTCGCTGCCGAGATGCCCAGCAAAATGATGATGACACCAGCACTTGGCTATATAATGTTTGCACCGCCTGCACATCCGGCCTTCAAAATCGTGATGACCATGCATCAAGAGAGAAAATATCAAGCGCGAACAGAGCGCGGACGAGGCTTGGCGAACAAAGACAGACTATGGTGTAAGGCATTTCTATCGCTTTATCGGCGGCAGGTCAGGCCGTTAGCCAGAACAAGAAATTTTGATATTTGCATTCTGTCACAAATAGGGTAGCCCCCTATACTATGTCACACACTTCAGATGATAAAAAGCTGCTGGCGCGCGTCAGCCGCCTTAAAGGGCAACTCGAAGCAGTTGAGCGGGCTCTGGAAAACAAGGCTACTTGCGGTGAGATACTCAATCTTGTTGCTTCGGTTCGAGGGGCCGTAAATGGTCTCACGGTGGAATTGATTGAGGATCATGTCCGCGAGCACGTCTCCAACCCTGAAACGGACACTGATGAAGGGCGCGCTCAGGGCGCGGCTGATCTGATCCAGGTTATCAGGACATATTTGAAATGACCGCTCCCGACAACACGGCGCAAGCCGGTCACGAACATGACCACGTATTTCTCGGCCAAAATCACGAGCGCAACGAGCGCCGGACCTGGTTCGTTATCGCCCTGACCAGCGTGATGATGGTAGTCGAGATTGCAGCCGGAACCATTTACGGTTCGATGGCCCTGGTCGCCGATGGTTGGCACATGTCCACCCATGCCGCTGCGATGCTGATCGCTGCGCTCGCCTATCTTTATGCACGTCGTAATGCCGAGAACCCGCGCTTTACCTTTGGCACTGGCAAGGTGGGGGACCTTGCAGCCTTCGCCAGTGCAATCATTCTGGCGTTGGTTGCGCTGCTGATAGGCTGGGAAAGTGTAGGCAGACTGGCCAATCCGATCCCGATCAGTTTCCCCCAGGCAATATTCGTAGCCGTCATTGGTCTAATTGTGAACCTGGTCAGCGCGTGGTTGCTCCGCGAAGATCATGGCCATCATCACGGGCATGGCCATCATCACGATCACAGCCCTGACGACGACCATCATCATGAACATCATAGCCGGGATCAAAATCTGCGCGCTGCTTATCTTCATGTTCTGGCCGATGCCCTGACATCGGTATTGGCGATTATTGCGCTGATAGCCGGCAGCATCTACGGATGGATATGGCTTGACCCGCTCATGGGTATTGTCGGCGCGCTTGTCATCGCGCGCTGGTCATGGGGTCTGATGCGCGATACCGGCGCTACGATGCTGGATTACCGGCAAGTGGGTGATCCAGTCTCAGCAAAAATTCGCTCGGTTGTCGAGGAAGCCGGAGACAAGATCACCGACCTGCATGTCTGGCAACTGGGTCCGGGCCACCATGCCGCTATTGTAGCGGTCAGCACGGAAAGTGAGAGATCTCCCGCAGATTATCATGAAAGGCTAACCAAAACCGCTGCTCTTTCTCATATCACCGTCGAAGTGAATCCAGCTTAGACGGCTGCCAAAGAGCATCGAATGGAAAACCTGCTTCTCATTCTAGCTCTTGCTGTGGGCTTGGCGATGGACGCCTTCGCAGTAGCCGTTGCTCAAGGGGCTGCAGGACATAATTCCATGTTTCACGCCACTCGGACGGGATTGGCCTTTGGCGTCGCGCAGGGCGTCATGCCCTTTCTGGGATGGGCGCTTGGACTAGCCTTTGTTTCGCAAATCAGCGCTTATGATCACTGGATTGCTCTCATTCTGCTCGGCGGTTTAGGCATGAAAATGCTTTGGGAAGCGCGGGACGGGAACGGAAACGATCCTGCTCCCACTCTCTCAGGATGGGCATTGGGATCAGCTGCCATAGCAACCAGTATTGACGCATTTGCTGCCGGCATCACGTTATCTGCTCTTGGCCTTCCGGTTTTACTGACCTGTCTTGCTATCGGGACAGTCACAGCTTTGCTTTCCGGTTTGGGCGTTATGATCGGCGGAATGGCAAGCTTGCGCATCGGGAAATACGCCGGGGGCGCAGGAGGCGTCATTCTCATCGCTCTAGGAATCAAGATTTTCGTCGAGCATTAGTTACAATGGGCAAAGCCAATTGATCGGAAATTAAATTTCCAGTGTATCTCGCCTGCGGCTGCAAGTTTTGATACGTTGAATGTCAACTTTCAGTATCGAGAATAGTTCGCGGGAACGGTAACAACTGGGCGCGAAGCAGACATACGATTAGGCTCGCGCGAGCGTCCACTTTGGGTCGCAGAGGCCATTTTTACTTCCGACTACATACACCTGCGGCGGAACCTTTTGCGCTGTCTAAATGGTGTAAGATATTTCTAGGTGTTCCCGACGCTGCGTTGTCTCATCGCGATCGACCATCGCGGCTCAAAGCTTGATCTTGTGTGAGTTCCCGCACTCTCTGAGCCTGCTGGTTTCGTATCTGAATTGCGGCGATACTATCTCCGCTGGCAATTCGCCGCGCAACATCATGACGTTTCGCTTCAACTTCCTTCGACGCTTTGACCGGATCATCGGGATATTTTGCACGCGTAATCGAAATGGTTTGGGCGACCAGACTCTGCGCGCGCCTTAGCTCCGGGTCACGCGCGTTTTCCTCATGCGTCTGGTTTAGGAAGCGATCCGAGAGGGTTTTGAATGTCATTGTCTCTTCCGCCACACCCGATGATTTGCTGACCGGTTTCTTGCCTTCACGCAGCTTCTCGCGTTCCGCAATTCTTGCTTGCAAGTGCTCGGCTTCGGCTTGAACTATCTTAGAGGGTTTGTAATTTTCTACTGTCAGGCCTTGCGCGGCAGCGGCAAGAAAAGCTGCTTTTTTGAACTTGTCACCGCCGTTGATCCTTATAGCAGTCCATCCATTGGCTTTGGCAATCCGCAATATGTCGGGCAAGGCATCGATACTACTGGTTCTGAGGCGGTCTGGCTCCAGGCGGACCAGCGGCCTTTTATCATCCGAAGTTCTGTAAATCTTATTGCCGACACGCAGAAATCTTCCTGTCAGATCATCGGTAATCGTGGGTTTTTCGGCTTTTCGCTTTGGTTTTTTGGGCGTGGTTTTGTCAGTCGTCAATTTGGACCGGTCAGCTTTTGATATGGCAGCACTGCCTCGTTCGAACGAAGAGTCACCTTCGAGTTTATCAGCCATTTTCGTCTCCTTCATCCAGTGTTCCGGTCACCTTGCCGTTGCGATTTATGGTCACCAGATCGGCTATCTGGCTTGGGCAATCTTTCGTCATAATATCTTCCTGTTTCATTGCCCTTGTATCTTGTCCTGCTGCCTCTTCGTCCGTCATGTCCCGGAACGCTGCTTGAGGATCGCTGATTTGCTTCCGTTTGGCGGCGAACGGCACTTCGGGAGGCGGGAAGGCGCGGCGCTTGAAGAAGCGGCTGCTAAAATAGGTAATTTTTGCGCCGATAATCGGTGGAATGCCGCCACGAAGCAGTATCAGCCTGTCGACCGAGAATTGCATCAGTTCCTGCGGTAGCATCAGCGCGCGCCGTTGCTCCGAGATGGATTTCGAGCGGTTGGCGAGCAAGCCGTTGATGGTGAGCGATTTGGTGACGCTATCCTGCCCGACATAGCCGATACGCTCCGACAGGTCGTTGGCGATGCGCAATTCTTTCGGGGTGAATGCAATTTCAACACCGCAGTTGGCGACGATCTCGTCGGCAACATGCTCTCCATAAACACCGCGTAATTGCGAACGTGACTGGATGACCGGAAGAAGCCTGATCCCGTAACCTGCGACATAGGAGAAGGCGCTGGCAATTACCGAAGCACGGCCAAGCCGGGCGAATTCATCTAGGATGACCAGCACTGGTATCGGCGTGGTCTCATTGGGTAGTTCCCTCACGTTGAGGTCGATAAGTTGCTGGAACAGGAGATTGTAAAGCGGAGTAATGCGGTCGAGTTCATCGGGCGACACGCCCAGATATATAGAAATAGGATTTTTGCGAAGCTCGCGAAGATCAAAGTCACTTTCGGCGGTTGCGGCATCAACCAAGGGGTTGAGCCACAGACCGAGTACGTTTGTGATCGTTTTCTTGACGTCAGCAAAGCTGTTGTCGGAACCACCAGCAAAATCGGCCAGCGCTGTGCGGCAACCAACTGACAACTTCAGACTGGGATTGTTCAGTTCCTTTTGGAAAAAGCCGCGCGCATCGCCTTCGTTCAAGTGGCGATAAATTGCACCCATAGTTAGCGGCTCGTCGCTGGTTTCGGCAATCCATGCACCAACTCCTGCAAATCCGGTTCGTGCGCCGTTGGACCAAAAGGCTTCGCCGTGGTCGGGCGCAACAAACAGCATCGTTGCGATCTTTTGCAATTCGATGATGACATCATCCGGGTCATCACGGTCGATATAGGCCAGCGGATTATAGCGCGCAGTGCGGCCTTCGCGGTCGGTCGGGTTGAACAGATAAACATCCTGACCATAGTGGGAGCGAAATCCCGCGCTGGCGTCGTAATTCTCCCGCTTTACATCAAGCACGACAACCGAGCCTTGCCATGTTAGCAGATTTGGAATGACAATGCCGGTGCCTTTACCTGAGCGGGTTGGGGCTTCGACGATGACATGCTCGCTGCCACCAAAGATCAGGAAACGTCCGCCTTTGCGGCCAAGAACGATACCGGAGCGGGCGCGAAAGCCGTGGCGTTTGACCTCGCTTTCACTTGCAAAGCGCGCAGCTCCATGCAGCGGCGCACTGCGCGCCCAAAGCCCATAGATTAGACCAATCAGGAGTAGTCCGCCGCCGATCAAACCGCCCGCCATCGCCCGGACAACTTGAGGATCACCGCGATAATACCAGATGAATTGCGGAATTTTGAGCGGATCATAGGCGGTGACGGGCAGACCCAAAATTAGCCACCCAATCATACTGGCTATGGCGAGTGTAATGAGCAGCCCGAACGGGATTCCGATGAGTAATCTTATTGCCCCGCCGTCAGGCGGCGTGCCTGCCTTCTGGGTCATAATAGATCTCCGTTACTCGGAATTTGCCATCAGTTTTTTTGATCTGGACAACGCAATCCACGAGCATTTTTAGCAACGCCCGAATATCGTCTCGCGCCAGATCAGAGCCGCCTTCGCTTTCCTTGACCAGCAAAGTCAGTTGCTCAAACGCCAGTTCGGCGGAATCGGCATGGATGGTTGTGATTGATCCGGGGTGGCCTGAGTTGACGTTGCGCAGGTAAAAGAAAGCCGTTCCATCTCGCAGCTCCTGGAGCAAAATGCGGTCAGGACGCATCCTGAGCGCGCTTTCCAGCAAATGCTTGGCGGTAACATTGGCGGTGCCTTGCCCGTCCTTTGCATAGAGCATGTGAACGACATTCTTTTGGGGGACGATCAGTTCGCGCGTATCTTCGATGGTTAGGAGCCGTTCTTCAGGAGGGATCAGCTGAATCAACCCTTTGGAAAAGGTAGTTTTGCCAGAGCCGGTTGCACCCGAGATGAGAATGTTCAGCTTTGCTTTGACCGCAGCATCGAAGAACTCGACATGATGACCTGCGCGAAGCAGCGCGAGTAGGTCTAACTCATGCTGGCTGACCTTCTTTTCAGCAATTCGAGTGTTTCTGAACAAGCCCGCTGCCTCGAAATCATCCAATGTCATAGACACGCTTGATGGTTTGCGAATGGTGATTGAGACCGTTTCATCGGGGACCACCGGAGGGACAATGATTTGCACCCGCTCGCCGCTTGGAAAGATGGTTGAAACGATAGGATTCTCGCGGGTGATGTCCTGCGCGGTATAGGCGGCTGCGGCAGTTGCCAGCGCCGTAAGTGTCTTGAAATCCAGCGAAGGCTCACTTTCCCATGTCCAGCGCCCGCGCCGCTCAATGCCGACCTCACCGGGAAGGTTGATAACCAGTTCGGTGACGCTCTCATCATCCAGATATTTCCTTAAAGGCTGGGTCACACTGTCCAGAACAGCGGTATTTTTGCCCGGCGCGGCCACTATTTGAGCGAAAGGCCGTAAACGGTCGAGAAATCGAAGTCCTGTGAAACGGTTATTCCTACATCCTCCCCTTGATTTTTGCGCAGGACCGGCTTGATGTCGCCATTCTGCTGCAAGACGGTGGAGGCTGCGTCGGAAGGAACCCGAGTCGTGTTCGAGCCATTGTTGCCGACCGCTTCCGCTCCAACCGTGGCCGCATCTTCAACGAGACTGAAAAGCAAGGCGGTTCCAAATCGCTTCCAGAAAAAATTATCGACTCTGCCATCCACACCGCCGCGACCTAGCGCGTCAGTTGCCGGCGAGCCGACATCAATAGCGATGCCGCGCGGGGTGACAGCGCGTGTCCACAGCACGAACAGCCGATATTGCCCGCGATTGAGGCCGCCCTGATATTCTCCGACTATCCTTGTCCCTTTTTCCATCAGTACCACGCGGCCATTGTCCGAATAGATATTGCGCGGAACGTTGCAGCTCACATAGCCAGGCTGGCTTGAATCCATCGCGGTTTGGAGCACACAGGGTATGAAGCTGCCCGCCGTAATCAGGAAATTGCGGTCCGGCAGCGGACGGGCCTCTGCCTGTCCGATCACCGATGCGCGGCGCAGCGTATCGAGATTGGTTGGGGTCACCGATGGCCCGATATTGGCGCTCGCTGCCCCGGCATTGTCATTGCTACGGATTCCAATAGCGGCAGTTTGACGTTCGCTGCCATAGGCGACCAGGGTTGACCGACGTGCAGCTTCGCGCAGGACCTCGGCTTCAGATAGCTGACGTGGCTGCTGTGCTGCGGGCGGTGACTGATAGGACGGATCTTGCGGTCCGATCGCTGGAACGACAGGCTCGCCTAAGGGTATCGGCGCATTGGGATCGCTCGCCGCCATATCCAAAGTCGGTGCGATAACCGTGGCCGGGTCATATTGTGCTGGTTCCAGCGCTGGTTTGGGTTTGACCGCTGGCAGCTCGGAGTTGCCGGTTAGTCCTGTCCCCAGTGCCAGAACTGTAAACATGATGGCACCGGCTGCTGCTGCAAAGCCGATCATCTTTTTTGGGTCCATCGTCGTTCCGGGCATCGACGGCATTTTGCTCGCGCGTTCGGTGGCAGGAGCGCGGTCGATATCATCATGATCGGGGGTTTGATCAACGGTGATACGGTCGGATTGTTCAGCCATTATTTTGACTCCCCGTCATTTAGACCGGACGTGCGTTCGACGATGCTCGATGCTGTACCAGTTTTGGTATCGCGGCCATAGACATCCGGAGCCTCGTTGAAGACGCACAGCACCTCTTTCCCACGGCGCAAGCGGAGCTGGGCATAGACGCCGTGGATCACGACAAATTCATCGCGGACATCAAAGGGAACGATACTCTCGCTTCCATCAGGATTGACCGCGAAGAAGGCTGGCAGTTCGCGCTGGTTCGGAAACCGCAGCGCGGTAAACTGGCCGTTGTCGGTAATCTCCGATGGCTGGATCTTCGAAGACCCTTGCACGCTATAGTTGAGGTTACGCTTGCCTTCGAGAACCGCCAGATCGAGCGCAGAGCGGATTGCGCCTGATTGGAGCGCGACGGCCCGGGCGTAAGCCGCCTGCGTTTTGGCTGCCTCGGCGGCAGCAGCTTCCTCGCGTGGATAGCGGAACTTGACTTTGAAGAAGGTATCAGAAGTTCTTGCGCTAATGCCGCCGCGCCGTGCGCTGAGCTCAAACGTATAGGTTCGGTTTCCGGCACTTGAACGGGTGATGACGATCAGATTGGTTGCTCCGGCGCGCTCGCGCGGTTTGATGAATAAGGAATTTTCAGCCGGGGCCACTTCCCACGACACGGTATCGCCGAGCGCGACATATTCGACCCGTTCGCCCGGAGAGAATACAATCTGCGTCGCTGAGCGGAAAACTCCGACAATACGGAAGACTTGGGCTTCACTATAGATGACTTCACGGATTCGGCTGTCTTCTGCGATCGGTTGCGGTGTCTCGCTGGCGAGCGCTGGGCTCGCGGCGACCATCATCACGATGGCTGCTATGCGGTGTCCTGTTCTCATTGCGTTACCTCCAAATCGGCGCGGTAAGTTTGCACTTCGAGGCCCAAGGGGTTTTTGAACCGCTGCTGTTCGGTTGTCGGAGTGTCGGTGGTATCATAGGTGACGGTCGCAATTGCGGGCGTTTCGGTGACGGCCGAGCCGCGCTGGAGAGATTTTGTGAAACGTATCTGCGCGACATTCTTGGACACGAAGGTGACCGACTTGACCGCTATAAACACCGTATCAAGATCGGTGAGAATACTTTGCGGTGATTGCGGATTGTCCTGGCTATAAAAGGCAGTCCAGCGCGCTTGCTCTTCGCGCGACGACATGGCCAGCACACCCTCAAAAAATTCTTTGCGCGCCTGGGGAATCCAGCCTTCACGGTTGCGAACATAATCGGCGAGGAAATATTTGGCGACCGCCTCATTATAAGTGATCTGCTTGTCGCCCGACATCGGTGAGGTAATTTCGCTTGCGCCCGTCGCTTTATCGATGGTGATGACATAGGGCGCGACCGTCTTGAGCGGTGTGAGCATTGCGACGGCGGCAACGCCGGTGATCGCTAGGCCGCTTGTCACGGCTGCAACGAGCCACGCCAGCCGCCTTGAACGCTTGGCTGCAATGAGCCTTTCATGATCCCAGCTTGCGCTTTCAGCGAAATAAGCCTTCAGATCATCCTTGTCTGTGACGCCGCTTGCCATGATGCTCAGCAACTCCGGCAGGAAGTTGGCGGGCTGACACTGCTTATCGGCGGCACTTGACGCACTGATTTGTCAGTAGATTTTGCAGGCGCGGTTGGCGATGGTTCGGGAAAAACATTAACGCGTTCCCGTTTCTGGCTTCGGTCCCGTTCTTGATCATCTGCCGCTTCGGCGGGCGTTGAAGTTCCGGCGAGGGGATCGACCGTTGGCAGGATCGTTCCGTAGGGATTTGCCGGGCGGCGCTGTTTGCCCTTGCACTTCGCCAGTTTTGGCGATTTTGAAGCTGCGGTGACATTATTGACCGGCATCACCAGTGCCAAGCCCACCAAGATACTCATGATTTTCATACTCATATCACTATCCTTTTATGTTTGTCCGCGACTGACCGATCCAGATGTTCGCATCCGGGCTATGCCGCGTGCAAAACCCCTTTCAATGGCACGGCTAGTGGCTTGAGCGCCGGTTGCGCCGCGTCCGATGACAAAACCGCCGGCCGCTGCGATGGCCGATGCAAATTGGTTAGCGAGGGCGGGGCCGCCGCCGCCAAGCGATGCAGCGAGCATCGGGATTTGCAGGAAAAAGAAGAAACCGAGCGCGTAGAAGGCCAGTGCCTTGATCGCTACCATTCCAATCTCGTCATTCTCCGAGATCGTGGCAACGATCGCATCGCCTGACTGGGTGAGAAACAGTGTCAGAACGAGCGCGAAGACGATCAGCATCAGATAATTGATGCACGCGCCAAGCCATGCAAAAAAATAGCCGCGCGTGGATTCGAACAGCAAAGCTGCGACAAAGAGCGGCCCGACCACTGACAGCAAGGCTAAGGCAAACAGGCCGAAGGCGCTGATAACAAAACCGATAGCTGCGCATAGCAAGGTTGCTATGAGGACCATCACCACCAAAAAACCCGAAAAGACTGCATAGCCTATATCGGGAAGGGTGCCTTGAGTTTCCTGATAATTATCTGCGATCGTGCGCATAGTGTTGGCAGTTTCAAAGCCGGTGCCTGTCAGCTTGTCATAAAAGCCGCCAAGACCGCCCACATCTGCGCCGCCAAGTGCGGTGGCGAACTGACTTGGCAGGCCGCCGAGCGCAAACATGCCTATTTGCGTTCCGTAAAGTGAGGTGACGGCAAAATAGAGGAAGGCAAGCTGGCAGCCGCGATAGGCATATTCACGGAATGGATATTGTACAGCCCCGCGCATAATTGCGTAACCCAGCAACGAAATGTAGATCACTATGCCGATCCGCAGCGCGGGCGATACAATGCCTATGATAGCGGCATATTTACCCACGATAGCGCCTAAGGCAGAGCTAAGCGCCTCAAACATTGTGGTGAAAACATGATCGCTGAAATCCATTTTCGCATTTGGTCCTTTTGGTTTGTCTCTATTGGGCCAGCTGGAGCTGCGATTTGGCGAATGCTGCTGCGCGGCAGTTGGTCATGACCACCGCAGGCTGCGCGCTCGCGGGGGTATTCAAGCCTGTCCATCGTCTGCGAATTTTTTGCATCGGCTCAATCTTGGCAGGATGAGTGGTATAATAACGCCACGTTCTGGCGGGCATATCGCGGTCCGTTCCTTCCGAAGTCTCAGACGCGGCGCACCCCGCGAGCAACAACAGGATCGTCAGAGGTGCGGCCCGCATGATCATTGCCCCCGGTAGTAGCGACTGGCCTCATCAAGCTTTTGTGCCAAGGCGGCTTGACCCTCGGCGGCGCGTGCGCGTTCCTGTGCTTTTTGCTGCAAAGCAATCGCCTGCAAACGAAGCTGGTCATTTTGCATTGCGGCAGATTCCAACTGCAATCTTGCAGTCAGATCGGCGACTTCCTTGGCAGTGGATGCGGTGGTCAATCTGCTGCGCAATTGGTCGAGCCCTTGCGCCCGTGAGGTAACTGCGGAGCCGACATTTTCCGCCACGCCAGCATTGATCCCAATGTTACGCGCATTGAGATCAAAGGCAGTGCGCGACTGCTCCGAGCCTGCGAGGCCAAGCCGGTCAAGAAGTCCGCGATATACTTCATCGGCTTTTGCGCGGCCCGCACCAACAACATTGAGATCGCCATTTCCGAACCCTTCGAGCGTACCATTTGATGTATCAAGCTCGCGCAGCGCATCGGTTTTGAGCTGCTGGGCTAATGTTGGAATATCGGTGAGCTTGTTCAAATCCTCATAGAGCTTTTGCGCTTCGGCAATCTGTTCCTTGCCTTGCTGGACCATTTGTAAGGCTTGCCGAACTGTGTTGATCTGCTGGATAAGGCTAGCGCTGTCATGGACGGGCATGCCTTGGGCAAATGCTGGCAAAGGGGCGGCGAAAAGCAGCGTTGCACTTAGTAGCTTGATCGTCTTCTTCACGATTTTACCTTTCTTCATGGTTCGGCGTCTTTGTCGGCTTCAGCTGGGACGCCTCCGACTATGGAAGAGGGGAAGCCAGGTGGCAGGGTCGCTCCCGACCTCGGCAATGATTTCATCGGCAACAGCAGTGGTTTCAGCGCGTCCCGATAGAACGGCCAGTTCATTATCAAGGCTGGAAAGATCGAGTTCGACCACCACGCTGTCATGGCCCTGCTTGACCAGAAATTTGTGGCTTTCCGGTGCAAGCTCTTCGCGCACGAGCTTATATTCGGCTTCCGAAAGCGCGAAGCCATCGACATAATCACGCCGCGCCCCAAACGGGTTGGGCAGCATGATCTTTGTGGCCACCTGTTCGAGTATGGAATGGCTGATGTCGCTTTTGAGAGCATCGGCAGGCGATTGGGTGGCGAACACCAACAAGGCGTTACGCTTGCGGTAGGTTTTTAGACCATCCTGAGCGAAGCGTCGGAAGGCTTTATCGCCCAATGCCTTCCAGAATTCGTCAATGCAGATAATCATCCGCTCGCCGGTCAGAAGCCGGTCGATCCGGTGGAAGAGATACAGCATGACGGGTGTGCGGATATCGGCATTGTCGAGGAAGTCGGTCATATCAAAACCAATAAACCGCGGATCAAGCGTCATGCTGTCATCGGGATTGTCGAACACCCAGCCCAACGAGCCTTCCGACGTCCATTTTTCCAATCGTGCGCCAACGCCGCTTGCATCCTTCATGCCGAGCATTGAGCGCAGCGCGCTTAGCGAACGGTCAGCGACCGGCAGTTTCATGACAGCATTGATGCCGTCTTCGATCCTGCGCTCTTCTTGGACCGAGATGGGCTTGCCATCGGCGCGGACCAATTGGCGGATAAATATCGACAAGAAGCTCTTGTCCGGGGCGCAGTCAGTCAGCGCTTTTAGCGGAGAGAAACCAGTGGCGATACCATTATGCAGTGCGAGATAGGTGCCGCCGCTCCCCTGCACAAAGATTTGCGCGCCGCGATCCTTGTCGATGAATATCTGCCGTGCACCGGTCTTCTCAGTCTGCGCCATCAGGAAGTTGAGCAAGACCGTCTTGCCGCCGCCCGATGGGCCAATAATCAGCGTATGCCCCAGATCACCTTTGTGGAAATTGAAGAAATAGGGGCTACGGGCGTTGGTTTTGAGCAGCGCAATTGCATCGCCCCAATGATTGCCACTGGGAGTTCCTGCGGGGAAGGTATGAAACGGCGAGAATGCTGCGAAATTGAGAGAGGTAATCGGGGCAGGCCGCGCCCGCCAAGCAAAATTGCCTACGAGCTGCGACCAGTAAGCCGCTTCAAGCGCAGCACCTTCGCGCGCGGCCACCATTCCGGTATCGGCCAGCGCGGCCCGTGCGATTGACATGTGATCACGGAGACCTTTGACGCTATCCGCGTAAACAGCGAGTGCAAAATGATGATCGCCCAGAACGAAGCGATTGGACATCAGATCGTCGCTTGCATCAATTAGCGCGTCGGCCTGGCTGACCGCCCGGTCGCCTGAATTTTCCATTTGTGTCATGCGCAGACGGAACTTCTCGGTTGCAGCCGCTCGCCCAAGGAAGGTGAAGGATTGTGTCAGCACGAACCCGAAATCGACCGACAGCAACGCTTCAAACTGGCGCGGGGTGGTTTGCGCCGGATATTCGCGGATGCCGAAAATGCCGCCCAAGGCAGATGTGTCGGCACCGCGAACCTCGATAGTTTCCGCGCCGAAAATTGTGCGCGCGCGGTAAAGCGCGCCGCCCAGATGCCCGCGAACGACGGGAACCCGGACGTGGCGTCCAGTCATGACCATGTCCGCGACTTCCATCGTTTCAGAAAACATCAATCCGCGATGTTCATATATCCCGCAGCGGCGCGGCTGACAGCGCGCCATGAGTTTTTCGAAATCGCGCGCTTTATCATCGAGCAATTCGACTAGTGCCTCGTCAATCAGCGGACCTTTTTCCGCTTGCTTGGAGACCTTCCGCTTGAAAAGCTGAATGATCTTGTCGCTTCCAGTCGCAGAGGGGCGAATGACAAGGCTGACAAAGAAGCGGTTGATAAACATCCGCTCCCGGTTGATGCGGCCAAAATAGGCGCGGTCCAGGTCGGCAGCGAAACCAGATTGGAATGCCCCACCGGGATATTGATCCACGCGCATCCTGATAAGATGGGTCCACACCGACAGTCGTTCGTCATGCAAATTTCGAAGCAATCCATTTAACTTCGTATGCCAGTCGTTGAGATCACGCACATCGGACGTCTCGAAGGCGCGGCCCTGCAATTCGAAGGTCAGCATGATGTCGCCAGAATCGAGCGCCACCATTTCTTCGTTTATATGGCGAGCATAGGGCAGAAGCTTTTCAGGCGTTGCCTCGCGCTGCGCTATTTTTAGCGGCACAGAATTGTTGGAGGCGAGCAATCTACCCATGACGACCAAAGCCTTTGCGGCGTAAACCGGTCAGCGGCAGCGGTGAGTAGCTGCTGCCGCCCCAAAACGCTCGGTTTCGGTTGCCCGCTTTCGTCCGGCCCCAAAGAAACAGCAGGCGAAACGCATTAACATCATGCCGCACGATCAGCCGCGAAATTGAATAGCCAAAAGCCGCGATCAGTGCGGCATAGAGCGGGCTGTTGCTTTGAATCAGTACCGATGCGCTCGCGATCAACAGTAACACCGCCGCTTCAATTGGAATCCCCGCCCAGAGCGCCGGGCGCGTCACCGCGAGGAACAGCGTGTTTTTGATCAGAAATTCGGTTTCATCGCTCATCGCCGTCAGCCCGCAATGAGGCCGACGATGGAATCCGCCGAAAAAACTATTGCGATGCCAATAATGACCGTCACCAGAACAGCGGTCGAGGCGCGGCCTGTAAACCAGAGTAGGCCGGTTACAATTACGGCGATGACTGCCAGCGTTCGAAGAAGGGTCGATGATAAAAGCCCGCGCACGTTGCTAGCAAAACTCTCTAGGTTTTGTGCGTAGGCTGGCTCGGGGAGCGCGAGCGAAATGAATATCGCAGACAAGAGCGCTATGCTCCAGAACAGCGCGCGTTGGCGCTTGTTTTGAAGCTGGTTAGATTTCGCTGCACGGGATGTGCACCACACGTTAGCGCTGCTTGCCAAATTTAGGATGATGCTCATATGCTGCTCCTTTCATTATCTGCGAGAGCTTTGGTTACGCGTTCGTAAGCCGCACGCTCAAAGAGGTTCCAACGCGGGGGCGGTGCAGGGCCAGGTGGCGCCAGTTGCGCCGCATTTTCCGCGACAATGATTGTCCGCAGATCGCCGCTTGTTTCCTCGATTGGTTGCGATGCCGTGGTGGTATACGATACTTGCATATCGGCGATGCCAGCATTGCCGACGACCTTGGCGACATAGCCATTGCGAAAACCGCGCGTCTGGCTTCCCGTGTTATACATTGAAAGCGCGATCCGGAGGGCGGTTTGCGGATCGCGTCCGGCGCTGACCGCATTATAGTTAGTGGTAAGGACACGCGCCAAGGCGGCAACATTGGTGCAGGGGTCGAATACTGTTTCCCATGTCAGACCAAGCCAGCGCATGTTGCGTGAGTTAATCTGGCCAAGCCCCAGATCGACCGAATAGCCCGATGCGACAAAACGCCGCGCCGTGGCTGCCGCATCGCCGGCGTTGCTTTGCCGGGCGGGTTGCCGACCACCGTTTACATTGAGCGCGAATGGCTCGCCGCTGCTTTCGGTCTGGATAATCGCCAGCACCGTTTCGGGTGCAACACTTGGTGCGCATTGCGACGCCAGTGCAAGCAAGGTAGCCGCAGAATAGGCCATTATGTGGTGCCGCTCCCTACTACGGTGTGTGAAACTAGATGTGCTTTCAAGTCCACTTAGAATTGCTCCCAAAGCTCTGATCTGGAGCAGTAATACTCTGCCCGACTATCGAACCATTGGTAGCCGGTAGGGGACCAGGTCAGCTATGGATTCACAAAGGCAGTTATAGTTTTTTGCCTTATTTAAGGTGTGCCCATTTGGGTTTAACCTGCTATCGCGTCACGACTCACGGTCTACAATTTAGGAAGGCGCTGAGCGACTATTGAAGATTTAACTATTGCTGTGTCGGCCGACGAAAACGGCAGGAAACGATCAATTACAGTCTCAAGTTCCGCAACATCGTTTAAAATGAGCTTAGCAAGTAAGCAATCTTGCCCAGTGACGCGATCAGCTTGCACAATCTGCGGTGTTTCGATGAGCATCTGCATCAGACGCTTCATTTCCCCTGGCATCGCACGTATTTGGACGTGCGCCGCAATACCTCGACCAAACACTTTGGGATCGATCATAATCGTGTATCTTTGAATCGCGCCCGCATCTTCAAGTTTATGAATGCGCTCGGTTATGCTGGGACTAGACAATCCTATTTGTTCAGCAAGTTCACGAACAGTGATGCGACCATTGTCAGTTAATGACGCTATAATTGCTCGATCAATCGCGTCGATCGGTCGGATTACATAACGACTTCGGTTCATAATTTGCTCCAAAGATGTGCTGCTGTCGAGGCCTTCTTGCGAAGGCAAATCATGGTACCCGCTGCCTTTGTCGGCTTTCGGACCACAAACTCTGCCAACGGCAAATCTACTCAGGGGCGGACCAATGCGACATACCAACTTCTGGGGATGGCTAGCTCACAACAAGTAGGTTTTAAAAGGAGCGAGCAGCTGCCGAAGTGCATGCGCACCGGGATTAAATCATTCAAAGGATGCAAGCAAAACGATCAACCGGACGACACAGTTAATATCCCGCCCCTCTAGCTGTATAGCGCAATTTGCGAATCCCGATGGTTAAAGTTGCAAAACATCAAGCTGGCATCCCAGCTAACGGGCGCGTCTGTTCATGAAGCTGATCGGCGTTCCGCGACTGGGTTCGCGAAAAGACCAGTTATCCAAGATCTGATCTCGGGCGAGCAATAGAATGGAAATCATTATCCGAAGGGCGACACGTGCAACGTCTGGTGAGCTAGCACATCATCTGATGCGGCAGGGTAATAGGGCGTTGTTCCAAGCATGAGCCTGTACTCATCGGCGTTAATTTGAATAAGACATGCGGATAAATCGATGTGTTACTTTGACAGTAACGGTAATAATCTTGATAATTTGCTGATTTTATTTAGATTAGTTGCTTGGTTGCCGAAGTAGCAGGGTGTTCGTCAGCATTGACAGAAGGGTCGCAGCACTCGCTCGGGACATTGGCTTAAACAAACCGGAAAAGCGGATTGGAACCTGCCATCCGGGACAACCAGGCGATTGAACGGCAGCGTGTTGGTGGCGCACCGCTAAATCGGACGGTAGATCAATGCGTGTTCGGATTGCTCAGGAGCTTGGCGCTGCATTCTTTGAAATCGAAACGTCCAATGAATTGAAAGATGCGCTCAAACGGGCTTCTCAGCGAATGGGCTTTGATCACTTCGCTCTCTCACTTGAAGCTCGAACGAGTGACGATTCTGATACCGAAATGCTACTGCATGATTATCCCGATGAATGGGCTAAGGTATACACGGTTTTCGATCTTGCCGGCCGCGATCCGGTCCGACGAGCATGCGATAAGGCTTTTGCCGGTTTCGCGTGGGAAGGTATCGGTCAACTCATTCCAATGACGCGAGGCGATCGGCAAATGCTCGCCGTTGGCAGGGAATGCGGCATCGGCGATGGCTTTACCATACCGCGACATCTGCCGGGTATGGCCAGAGGCACATTCACATTTGCGGTTGCGCCCGACAGGAGCCTGCCGCTTCGGTGGCTCGTTGTTGCGGAATATCTGGGTACGCTCGCGCTTACGAGCGCGCTGAAGATCAGTGGCATGGCGCGACCAGTTGCACTCCCCAAACTAAGTGATCGGCAGCGAGAATGCCTGTTGTGGGTCGCCCGCGGCAAAACTGCTGCCGAGACGGCTATCATTCTGTGCATTAGCACAGAAACCGTAATTCAACATCTGAAGATGGCGCGCGAACGATATGAAGTGCATTGCTCTCAGTCCCTGATCCTTGCAGCGATGTTCGACGGGCTGATCGGCTTCGGGGATGTCTTCAAGTGGCAGGGATATTTCAGAGGCTGAACGGGGACTATTTGGCGGGGCTCGGCCGTAAACGCGGTCGCCTGACGGCCCACCCATCGCCATCCCCATTTCTTGGTATAGCGTCTAATCGCGCAAGCTGGTGTCATGTCTTCATCTTCAACATGACAGGTGACCTCTATGCTTCTCAGTTCCTCCCAATCCGTCCCCCACAAATCGGACCCTGCTCTTCGGTCCATGTTCGAGGCCAGAAAAAGGGTGTTTGTCGATCTTCTGAAATGGGACGTGCCGGTTCTCGACGGGCGGTTCGAAGTCGATCAGTTTGATACGCCTGACGCGGTATATCTTGTTTTGACCGATGAAAGTGCAAATCACCGGGCATCTGCGCGGCTGCTGCGCACTGATCGTTCGCATATATTAGCGCAGCTATTTCCATCCTTATGCGACGGGAATATCCCGTCAGGACTGCAAACACGAGAAATTACGCGCTTCTGCATTGACCCCGGGCTCTGCAGAACGGAGCGGGGCAGGACGCGTAACGAGCTCGTGTCGGCGCTCGTGGATCATGCGCTGCGTTGGAATATTACCGACTACACGGCCGTTGCCAATATGCCGTGGTTCCGGCAAATCTCGCGGTTCGGATGGAAATGCCGTGCGCTTGGTCCGCCGCGCTCGATTGGTACCGAGATGCTCATTGCTCTCCACATCGAAATTGACGATCGTACGATTCTGCAACTCGAGGATGGTGGAATCTATTCACCGTCGCGATATCAGTCCACCGAAATGGCGGGGCTGCAATGACCTATGCTGTAGAAACCGGTCAATGGCTGGATCAACTCGCGTCCGTTGGATATTGCATAATTCCCGACCTGCTTCACAAGTCGACCCTTCGGAATCTGGAGGCTGATCTCGAGAGCGATTTTCAGGAGACGCCATTCGGGCACGGTGATTTTTACGGATATCGAACCAAGCGCTTTGGTAGCCTTCTGCGGCGATCGCGGTTTGCTGCAGAACTGGTTCGCGAGCCGACAATCATTTCGCTGGCGGAAATGATATTGAAACCGGCCTGTGAGCGCATCCAGCTCAATGTTGCGCAGGCCATCGAGATCCACCCCGGAGAGATTGAGCAATTCCCGCATTGCGATCAGGATATGTGGCCGGGAGATAAAGGCGGCCAGCAATATCTGCTGAACGTCATGTGGCCACTCAGCCGCTTTACCAAGGTGAACGGCGCAACCAGACTCTACCCTGGAACGCACAAACAAAGCGTCGAATCGCTCGAACAGCTCCCAAAAGCGATTGTGGCCGAATGCCGACCGGGGTCGGCGATCTGCTTTCTCGGCTCTACAATCCACGGCGCCGGCGCGAACCGGTCGGATGATGTCCGCCGCGCCGTCGTGATCGGTTACAGTCTGGGCTGGCTGAAGCCGTACGAAAATCTCTGGCTTGCCTACCCGCCGCATATCGCGAAGAATTTTGAACCTGAGCTTGCCGAACTTGCAGGATATACGCAGCACAAACCAAATCTCGGCAATTACGAAGGACAGTGTCCCTCGATACTCTTGCATGACACTGTGCCGGCCTTTCCCCGCGCCACGGACGCTCTGAGACCGGACCAGCAAGTTGCCGTTCGCGAATTTGCAGACAGTAAACGTTTTGCGCCATGAGTCCGGCGCACGTTCTCGAACCCGCGTGCAAAAAGCTGAAGCATATGCTGATGGAAGGGGTTTGGCCGCCGGGTGAAAAACTCGAAGCCCTGCGTTTGGCGGATGAGCTTGGGATCAGCATGACGCCAGTCAGGGACTGTCTGAACCGGCTAGTTGGTGAGCGGCTGGTCGATATGAAACCGGGAGAGGGCTACCGTGTTCCACAAATTAGCGAAAAGGCCCTTCGCGATATGCTCGCAATCAATGGCGCGCTTCTCGAACTGGCGCTTGTTGATCGGTCGGAACACTTGAGCGATGCACAATTTAAGTCTGAAAACAGCACCTATGCTGACAGGGTAGGCTCGTTCTTTGACTTCATTGCTTCACTTTCCGGAAATATCATTATCGTTGAAACCGTACGTTCGCTTAATGCGCGGATGCATGTCGTGCGAATGAAAGACCCGCTGGTATTTCCGGGTGCTCTGCATGAGATTGAGGAGTTAGAGCAGCTTTCGGCCAAGCAAGATACCGGCCTACGCAAAAAATTGCAGATATATCATCAGCGTCGGCGCGCGAAAGTTTCGGCGCTCATCGACCTCATACAATGATCTTGCCAGGTCTTGTCGTTCCTCGATAGCCGAGGTTACATTTGCTTCATCAAAAATCATATTAGCTGACACCCATGCGTTCGTTGAATTGCGAAGGCAATACTTGCGCAGTACGTCCTATTTTGTTAGAAAAATTACACGCAGTCCGAAAATTGGCTAAGGCTGCGCGGACAAAATCCGCCATCCATCATTCACGCTGGTCCGATAATGGACCGGGGGCCGAACCGAATAAGGGCTTAGCCTGAACGGCGGCATAGCGCTGGTAATCTTTACTCCCTGCATCTGCTGCGGGGGCGATTGATCTCGCCAGTGCGATGGTTCCATGCGAGAGACATATGTTCGAGATAGTCGGACACACGAGGCGGTCCCTGAGCGGCGTAACCGCAACCGGTCAGATCGACCCGATGATGCCGCGCGGCAAACACTCGAGACAATTTTCCGCCATGAGCGCGATGGGCTTATCCGTTTTCTCAAAGGCCGGGTCGGACCCGAGCTGGCATGTGATATAGCGCAGGAGGTGTTTCTGCGAGCGGCCACCAGTCCGCAACTGTCCAGCCTCATTAATCCTCGCGGCTTCCTTTTATGCATCGCCCGGAATTTGCTGATTGATGCTGCGCGGCGGCAGCAGTGCAGAGTGGTAACATTGCCGCTGAACGAGGCGCGCGACGCGCACTGCGCCGCAGAACAGGAACATCAGCTTGAGGCCAGCGACCTGGCAAAATGCCTTGAGCGCGCGCTGACGCAGCTGCCCGAAAGGACGCGCACGATATTCATCATGAACCGGTTCGACGAAATGGCGTATCGAGACATTCGCCGCGCCCTCGATATCTCAATGTCTGCCGTCGAATATCATATGATGAAGGCGTTGTCGCATCTTCGAAGCTCGCTCAGCGAAACGGTTTAGGATATAAAAATAGCTGCATCTGCAACCAAGGTTTATGGTGTTGCACAAATGTTCAATCCACTTGAACATTTCCGGCATTTTTTAAACTGGCGCTGAGTTTAAGAATCGGGTAAACTGTACAGTATGGCTGAACAAGATCGAGACAAGCTAAACCAATTACAGCATCTGCTCCCCGAAGGCGCAGTAGTGGAAGCGTCGTGGCTTGAGGATCGCGGCTATCCTCGCAGTCTTCGCAGCCATTATGTCGCGAATGGCTGGCTTATGCCGATTGCTCATGGCGTTGTCGCCAAGCCCGGCACCAAACTGTCTTGGCAGGCGATCGTCCATTCCCTCCAATTCCTGATGGAGTACGGCGTACTCGTGGGCGGCCGCACGGCACTCGAACTTCACGGTTTTGCACATTATCTGCGGCCACAGGGCATGACTGAAATCCAACTTTATCATGAGGGGCGCCTTCCTGGCTGGCTTTCAAAACTTCCGTTCCAAGCCCACTTTGTCGAGCGGAAGGCAACTCGGTTATTCCCGAAAGGTCACCTCGCCCAGCAGATGCAGGACGTGCGCAGCCAAGACGCGGATACAGACCAAAAGCCGCAGGCGCATGTTGGTGTCTCCCGCCATATTTGGGGACAGCCGCACCAGCCGATTCTCATCTCCTCCCCGGAGCGAGCGGTGCTCGAATTGATGGACGAGCTCCCGAACAACGAAAGCTTTACGCAGGTCGATGCCATATTCGACAGCTTGACTAACCTTCGCCCCCGCCGCCTTCAGGAGTTGCTCGACGTTTGCCACAGTGTGAAGGTGAACCGCCTCTTCTTCTGGTTCGCACGTCGGCACGATCCGGCTTGGGCCAAGCGCCTCAGCGAGGACAGTGTAAAGCTTGGGAGCGGCAAGCGCTCACTCGTGAAAGGCGGGCGGCTCGACCCCCGCTATCAGATCACCGTGCCGGAGGAGATGCATGCCGATCTCTGAACAGTATCAGGAACAGGTCCAGCTTCTCGTGCGGCTGATTCCATTGGTCGCCAAAGAAGATGTGTTTGCCTTGAAGGGCGGCACGGCGATTAATCTTTTCGTGCGCGATTTGCCGCGCCTGTCGGTCGATATCGACCTGACCTATGTCCCGGTCGAAGAAAGGGCTGTGTCCCTCACCACGATCGACGACGCCATGCGCAGAATTGCCGAACGCGCTGAGCGGCGCATAAGGGGCGCAAAGTCCAACCTGGCGCCGCTTAGAGGAGAAGGTACGATCACCAAGTGCGTGATCCAGGTCGCTGTGACCCAGGTAAAGATTGAAGTGACGCCGGTGCTTCGCGGCTCAGCCTATGAGCCCGAACTCCGCGCCGTTTCGCCAAGAGTGGAAGACGCGTTCGGGTTCGCCGAGATGAAGGTCGTATCCTTCGCCGATCTCTATGCCGGTAAATCGGTCGCATCCCTCGACCGGCAGCACCCGCGCGACCTGTTCGATATGCGCGATCTGCTCGCCAATGAAGGCGTTACCAACGAACTGCGGGAGGCCTTCATCGTCTATCTTTTAGGTCACAATCGCGGCTTTCATGAAGTGCTAGATCCCAGCCGGCTCGATATCGAACGCGAATTTGAGAGAGGCTTCGTCGGCATGACGACGGAGGATGTTTCGCTGGAGGCGCTCTACGAAACACGCGAGCAGGTGATCGACGCCCTCGTTGGACAAATGCCGGCCCGTCACCGCAAGCTGCTTCTGACTTTTATGGAAGGAGCGCCCGACTGGTCGCTGCTCAACATCCCTCACGCCAGCGAGCTTCCCGCAATCCGGTGGAGGCAGGCGAACTTGGAAAAGCTAGAACCTGCCCGCCGTGCGGAGCTCCTCCAGAAGCTGTCGGACATATTCTAGCAACGACGGCAAGGCCCCGTTCGACGAAATGGCGTATCGCGACATTCGCCGCGCCCTCGATATCTCGATGGCTGCCGTAGAATATCATCTGATGAAGGCGTTGTCGTATATCCGCACCACGCTCGGCGAAACGGGGACGGTGATCAAAAATAGTTTCATCTGCAACTAAGGACGTTCCTAATCTCTGCGTCTATCCCTGCATGGCCAAACTCTAAAATGTTGGCCGGAAAAAACGATCAGGGAGATATTGATGCAGCACAGACAAATATTTTCAGCCTTGTTGGCCGGAACAGCGTTTACCTTCGCAACGCAAGCAGTTGCCGCACAGGATGCGCCAACGGACAAACCAGATGAACAGGAAGGGACACCCAATCCTGCAGGAGCCGATGACAATATAACGCCAGATCAAAGTGGGGCCATTGTCGTAACGGGTTCGCGGATCCGGGGTGCAGCGGTTGCAGGCGATGTCATCGCACTCGGCCAAGAAGCCATAATCGCAGCCGGACAGGTCGATCTTGGCGAGGCGATGCGCTCCTTGCCGCAAAACTTTAACGGTGGTCAAAATCCGGGTGTTGGTAGCGGTGGCGGTCTTATCAACAACAACATTAATTCGGGTTCACACGCGAATCTGCGCGGAATTGGGCCGGATGCGACCTTGACCCTGCTTAACGGGCACCGTCTGCCTTATGACTCCGCCTTTGGCGGTGTCGATATCTCCGCTGTACCACTAGCTGCGCTTGATCGCATTGAAGTCGTGCCTGACGGCGCGTCGGCGCTTTACGGCTCTGATGCAGTCGCCGGTGTCGTCAACGTCATCCTGCGCAGTGATTTCGATGGTGTTGCGACCTCAGCGCAGATCGGTGCAAGCACAGACGGGGGCTATTTCCGGCAGCAGGCCGATATCGTCGGTGGCAAGACCTGGAATGGCGGCGGCTTTCTCATTGCCTATGACTTTGCGCGCAATTCCGAGATCAGAGCGCGACAACGTTCTTATGCTACGTCGCTTGATCCCAATGCCACTCTCTACCCGTCGTTAAACCGTCATGCTGTAACCTTTGCTGCGCACCAGAGATTGACCGACAATGTGGTGGCGAAAGTCGACGCGCTTTATGCGCGACGCAAGTCGCGCACCGAAAGCAGAACCGTCACTACTCAGTTTTCAATCGAACCCGAGACAGAGACCTACACAATAGCGCCATCAATCGAGATCAATCTGGGTTCTGACTGGCAGGCAAAATTGCTGGGTGTATTTGGCCGCGACCGGACATATTATTCGACGACAACAACGCCAGTTGGGGGAACGGCGAGGGCAGCGAACGGCTGCTATTGTAACGGCGTTGGCGCGTTCGAAGCCGGAGCCGAGGGACCGCTTTTTGGGCTTGGGGGAGGAAGCGCTCGGCTGGCGATTGGCGGCGGGTTCCGGAATAATAGCCTTGGCTATACCCAACTAGTGAACGGAACACCTTCGGAAGCTTTCGATGTCACACGCCGGAGCCGCTATGCCTATGGCGAACTCTACTTTCCGCTCGTCTCCTCCGACCTTAATGTTCGTGGCATCGACAGGCTCAGCGTATCAGCCGCCCTGCGTTATGAAGATTATCCAGGGCTAGACCGTCTTGCTACACCGCGTCTGGGGCTGATTTATGCACCAATCTCGGAACTCACATTGCGTGGGAGTTGGGCACGTTCGTTCAAGGCTCCCACCCTTTATCAGCAATATATCCCCTACGAAGCAATTCTCTTGCCCGGGGCTGTGTTCGCAGCCGGTTCCAGCACGAGTACCGTTTTCTATACCGCCGGCGGCAACCCGGATGTTGAGCCAGAGCATGCAACCAGCTGGACGGCAGGTTTCGAACTGAGGCCAGAGTTTCTTGAGGGTCTGACCGTTTCCGCGACTTACTATGATATCCGATACCGCGACCGAGTGGTTCGGCCGATCGCCGGTTCGATCGCGGCGGCATTCCGGAACCCCGGTTTCGCAACGCTCATCGATTTCTCTCCCACTGCATCCGAGCTTTCGGAGCTAATCGCAGGCGCGCAGATCGGTCTCCAGAACTTCTCTGGGCGCGCTTATGACCCTGCAAATGTCATAGCTTTTATTGACAATCGCAACATCAATGTCGCTGCCCAAACCATAAAAGGGATCGATGCACGGCTTTCCTGGAATGGCAATCTCGGGGGTGGCAGACTTGGGCTCGACCTTGATGCGAGCTGGCTCGAAAGCAGTCAGCTTCTGACAGATGAGCTCCCGGTTGTGCAACTCTCCGGGACCGTCTTCAATCCTCCGAAATTCCGGCTACGGGCAGCCGCCCATTACCGGACAGATGGGTTGATGCTGACAACGGCGCTTAATTTCACCGGAGCACTGAAGGATCAGAGATTTGCGATAGAGCGTCGGATCAAGCCAAGTGCAACCGTTGATGTCGGGGCGAGCTACGACATAATCGCGGGCAGGGGCAGGGATGCAGGTCTTTCGGTCTCCGTGACGATCAACAACCTGTTCAATGACAAGCCTGAGGTCATCCGGACAACAGGGCCTACCGACACGCCATATGATTCCACCAACTTCTCGCCCATCGGTCGCTTTGTTGCTATCGGAATCCGGCGGCACTGGTAATGAGTTTTCTGTTTGCAGCGCTCGTCGCCAAGACCATCGTGCCGACTGTGGAGCTTCCAAAGACGCATGCCGACCCATGTATTAGCTTTAGCGAGCCGGAGGTGCACTCCGGCGCGCTCCGGCTTATAAGAACGAGCGATCTGGTTGGTCTTGCCGATATCGGTCGATCCGACCCCTATGAGTCACCAAGTCCGTTCGGCATCTCGCCGGATGGAAAGCGGATTGCATTCGTTGTTCGCCGTGCAAATGCAGCGGAAAATCAATATTGCCAGCAGTTGATGGTGATGCCCATCGCCGGCGGCAATGCGCCGCGGGAACTTGACAGGGGTGGAGCTTTGATCAGGAATGATTTCGAATTGCGCAAATTCGTATCGATCATGGCGGGTTCTGCAAAGGTGATCACCCCCCGCTGGTCGCCTGACGGCCGCCGCATCGGATTTCTGAAGCAAGAAGGCAATACTTCACAGGTGTGGCTGGTGCATAGCGTAGGCGATATGCCTGCGTCGCGTGCAACCGATCTGCCTGACAATGTTGACGATTTTGCCTGGGCCGACAGCGGCGAGGCGCTGGTGGTGGCGACTCGTCCGGGAATAAGATTACAGGCCGAAGCCATAGCGCGGGAAGCCCGGACCGGTTTTCTGTTCGACGAGCGGTTTGCACCTGACAAAGCCGACTATCCCATCCCGATTGAACCGGTCACATATGCATATAATACGGTTGAACTTGTGACAGGGAAGACGAGACAATCGACGCCCGCCGAAATTGCCAGGCTCAGGCCTGAACGGCCAGAAGGCGCGCCCCAAAATGTCAGGGGCTTTGTCAAGGGCGCCGGCGGTGTTGGTGCCTGGCGCGAGCCGGTCCGCCCACGCGAACTGCTCAGCCCTACAGGGCTGACAGTAAAACAAGCCGACGGACGAATTTTGAAGTGTGAGGAGCGCTGTAGCGGGACGAAGCAATTATGGTTGTCGGATGACGGCAGCAGTCTTTATGCCATCCAGAAGACGGGGTGGGGCGGAAGCCAGACGGCGCTTCTGCGCTGGAAACTCGGCGCCGCCGCGCCGCACCGAATCATGATCACAGATGACGCATTGGTTGGTTGTGAACTGACCGGAAAGGAGTTGATCTGTGCGCGCGAAGGCGCGCTCCGCCCACGACGGCTGGTTGCCATCGATCCCGACACCGGTCGCGAGCGGCTGATCCATGACCCCAATCCGGCCTTTGGACGGATTATTTTGGGCAGGGTCCAGCGATTCAAGTTTCGCAATAGTTACGGCGTCGAAAGCTACGCAGATCTGGTGCTGCCTCCGCTTCACACAGCAGGCGCGAAGCATCCGCTCGTGGTGGTCCAATATCACAGCCAGGGTTTCTTGCGCGGTAGCACGGGCAACGAGTTTCCGATTCAGTTGCTAGCGGCCAAGGGATTTGCCGTTCTGAGCTTTGCCCGGCCCGAGTTCGTAGCGGCGGCAATGGCCGGTAAAACCGAACTCGAGATAGGTAAGGCGAACCGGGCCGACTGGATTGATCGGCGCAGTGTTCATTCATCGCTGGAGATGGCAGTCGAACAGGCGGTCAATTCCGGCACGATAGACAGGACCAGAATGGGAATTACGGGATTCAGCGACGGAACGGCGACAACCCAATGGGCACTGATCAACTCTTCGCTATTCAAAGTGGCTGCTCTCGGTACCTGCTGCGAGGATATATGGGCATTTCCAATCGCCGCCGGACCGACCTTCACTCAATATGGACGCGAGATCGGTTACCAATTTTTCGAGCCCGGAGTCGAAGATCATTGGAAGCCAATGTCGCTTATGCTTAACGTCGACCGTATCAATGTTCCCATCCTCATACAGTCTCCCGACAGCGAATATGAAGGGGGTCTCGATGTGGTCGAATTGTACAAACATCGCGGCAAGGCGATAGAGCTTTATGTGCTGCAAGGCGAACCGCATGTTAAATATCAGCCTGCGCACCGCCACGCCACATATGAGCGATCGACAGAATGGTTCCAGTTCTGGCTCATGCAGCGTATCAACTGCGATCCGGCAAAGGCGGATCAATATGCGCGGTGGATGGCAATGAAAGGTGCGCCCGCGGCCGAAGAGCTTGGATGCGATAATGGCGCATCAATTTTGCCATGACCGCGCCCAGCTTTCGGCTTCAGCCAGATCTAGCAGCCGGTAGACGATATCGCCGCCCGAGATGACGTCGGTGTTCAGCGCGTCATCCACTGCAGAGCGGTCGATGACTTCGTGCTGCGCGAGCAGACCGTCCATAAGGAGATTACGGATAGTGGCCCGATGTTGGTCGAAGCTTCGCCGGATGAAGCTGTCGGGTCCAGACTTCGATGTGCGCCTGAGGATTTCACGTGGCAGCTCGGCAGCGAAGGCCGACCTCGCGAGTGCCCGGTTGATGCCGCCCTCGGGCCACATCCACGTCGGGATTCCAAGGCAAAATTCGATCAACGGCTGGCTCATTATTGGCGAGAAGCGGGGTAGCCCGCAGGTCGTGAGGCCATGCACATGATGTTGCGCTCTCATGATAAGAGCCAGATGGTCTCGCTTGCCGCCATGTCGGCCAACGTCCGTCTGGAACCAGGGTGTAAGCGGTTCGATCCCCTCAAGCGCCTCCGGCAGGTGAGCCAGCAAACTGGTATCGGCGGGCCATCTGGGAAATTCGCGCCGACGCAGCCGCCGCAGCCGCCGCATCGTCGCCCGCGCCATTGTCGGGATGTCGCATCCGGTCACACGGCACATATCGAGGAAGGTTAAAAAAACGCCCCGTCCTAACCCCTCGCACCGAAGCCGGTCGACAACAGGCGCAGAGGAATGAAGGAAGCAGAACAGATTATCACCACCATTGCCGTCGAGGATCACGCTCGCGCCAACGCTCCCACTGGCCTGGAAAAGCGCGGTATCGAGCGCTGCCATGAAGGCTTTGCGGGTCGGGCGCGCCAGGCCAGCTGATACCCCGCGCTGCGGATCGACCGTCTTGGGGTCGTAAATCGCTGATCTCGTCTGGACTCCAAGATGATCGCCAAGCATGTGGACGAACGCGCGTTCATCGCCGCTCGCATCGGCGGTCGAAAGGGTAACGCAGGTGAAACTCTCGTCACCGGCTTTAAGCGCGGCGCATATGAACGAAGAATCTACGCCGCCCGAGGCAGCGACCGCCACCGGCCCGAGCATCTTCGCCCACGCACCGATCACTGGAATGGCGATGGCTCTGAGTTCCTCGGCTGCTTCGTCAAATGTCATCGTAATTCTGCCGGGCATGAAATCGTCCGGACGCCAGATTCTCTCACCTCCCAAAGATCGCTCGTCAATTCGGACCAATTCTCCCGATGGCAGTTCAGTTATACCGACAAGACAGGTTGAAATCTGACGTAGTTCGGGCCGGATCAAATATGAACGGAGGGCCTGCCAAGACACGACCAGAGGCGCACCGCTCGCTGTTCTAACAAGGTCTGGATGGGAGGCTAAAATGATATGGGTCAGGGTTTTGCTACGATATACCGGACACAGGCCTGACGGATCGACGATAGCCTCAATTCGACCTGTCGCACGATCTGACAGAAATGCCACATATCCGCCCCAACATGCGCACATCAGCCAAGCGGTCAGCGCGGCAGGCCCGTCTTTCACTGGCGCATCTGGCGGAAAGCAACGAAGCGGGGTTGTCGACGTCTTCGAAAACACTAAGCCCACTATAAGCCCTGCATCCCCCAGATCTATGATGGGGACGCCATCGTTAATCCAAAGTCGCGGGCCTCCAGCGCAAACTTGATCAAGCTCGACAGCAGCTTCGATCTTCTCGAAAAACTGAGGCTTTTGAAGTGGCACGGCCAGAACAAAGCGAAGCGCTTTCATATGAACAGGATCGGTTTGTAGCGAAGCACCTCCTCAACACTGTCGTTTAAAACCTCGTCACCGGCCTGCGCCCAACAATGAGCTCCAAAAGGTGCCAGCCTGACCCCGAGAACGACATGTGCGCGAACGCCGCGCGATGTCAAACATAGCGACAGTGCTATCGATCGGGCCAAACAGCGCTCGGCCGCTGTCCGCAGGAGTCGGGCATGTTCGAAGCCACGGATAGTGCAGGAAGCGATGTTGCTGGCAACAGGCAAGTTACCAGCGCGCGCTTCCCTGAGCCGACAAAAGTCGTTAATGACAGAGCCAAAGGGCTGCTTTGCAAGCCGCCATTCAACCCGGCGCTGCACCCAAAGGGCGCGCGCCACTTCAGCCATCTGGAAAGAGCCGAAGCCGATGGCAGCGCAGGATCGAGTGGGTGGCATCCACTTAGACAGTCCTGTCAAAGCCACAGGCTGGTGCCAGCGCCCAAATTCAGAACGGTCGATTGTTTCGAGGGTCTCGCGATTTTGGTCGTTGGATAAGCGGAAATACCGGTCTTTCGATATGTCGAGGAAAACCAGCGTTTCATTGATCTCGCACCAAGCCAGATCCGGGTTCTTTAAAAAAGACATCGCAATGCCGGCTGGCAACGGGGCACGAACCACTGGCCCGCACCCCGTCTGGTTCAATCGTCGGCGATACCGGTTGCATAAACCAGCTTGCCGCCGCTGCCATCGCTTTCGAAGATGGCGTCACCCTTGGTTTCGACCGAAGCCTGACCAAGATCGACAATCGTTTCGTCATTGATGTCAAAGTCCTTCATTGTTCTGCTCCTTCATTGCATTTGCGACTCCAGCAGCCGCAACACAGAAGATGAGCGGGTCTATTTCGATTATCCATTTTATAATCATTTTATAATTGGACCCATGAATATTTGTAGCGAGGGAACCGGGTATTGGAAGCACATGTTGGGATGTACACCGATACCTTTAGCTTTCGCCTGGACATGCGCACCGGTACCCGGTCAAGGAGCTCAGCAATAAAGATATTCTTGCCTTTTCCAATACGCCGGTACCGACATAATCGGCAAGCGTAAACACCGCGACCACCGGTGGCAGCCCTTCGAAGCACTTGCCGGTATCGGGCAGTTCAGTCGACATACGCGGGCACGCGCACAGATCTCAATGAAGCTGAGCAGAGCAATATCGAGGTAGACCCGACGTCGCTGCGTTGCCGAACTCCTGACAAAAGGTTTTGTGGTCAAGCCGCACAAGCGGATGTTCGGCGACATATGGTCGTGGGCGTTCTGATCTCCAACCGCGATGATGCTGGATGCCGGCACGACATTCAGTCTTGTTGTGCCAGCGTAACTGATAGATCAAAAACACTGACGGCATAGACAATTATGATAGCGATATTGTGCGATGACACTTGCAAATGCAGGCGCAAGACTCCACGATAGGGATAGATATGCGCACCGACCTCGATCACCTTCCGGCAGCCAAGCAACGCGAGATCGAACGCGTGAAGGCGATCATCTTCGAAGAGTTCGAAGACGCGCTGGCGCTCGCGCAGCATGAGTGGAAGAAGAAAGGGAAGATCGAGAAGATCATCCTCTATGGCAGCTACGCAAGGGGCGGCTGGGTCGATGAACCGCACACGGCCAAAGGCTATCGCTCGGACTTCGATATCCTCATCATCGTCAACGACAAGCGCCTTACCGACAAAGTAGATTACTGGCTGAAGCTGGACAACCGCCTGATCCGCGAACTCGCCATCGACAAGACACTGCGCACGCCGGTTAATTTCATCGTCCATACGCTCGGTGAAGTGAATGACGGCCTCGCACACGGCCGCTACTTCTTCATGGACGTCGCCAAGGAAGGCATTGCGCTTTACGAGGCCGATGATCGCCAACTTCATGTTCCCAAGCCCAAGACGCCTGAGCAGGCTCTCGCTATGGCGAAGGAGTATTTTGAGGAGTGGCTACCGAGCGCCCAAAGTTTCTTTAGGGGATATCGGCACGCCGCAGATGACGGCGACCTCAAAAAGGCTGCGTTCGATCTTCATCAATCAGCCGAGCGATTGTATCACACCGTTTTGCTGGTCTGCACTTTTTACACGCCACATGTGCACAATCTTGGCTTTCTGAGAACGCAGGCGGAGCGTCTTGATATGCGCCTAGTCGATTGCTGGCCGCGCGAACTTCGTGCCGACCGGGCGCGGTTTGAGAAGCTTAAAGAAGCCTATGTGAAGGCGCGTTACTCGAAGCATTACCGCATCAGCGAGGAAGAGCTGGCTTGGTTGGGAGCCTGCGTCGAGGAACTTGGACGCGTCGTTCACACAATTTGTACTGAACGCATCACCAAGCTCGAAGCAAGCGTTTAGCGTCGCGACAAGCGCCGATTGATCCGCCAAACTATAGCGCACCTTTCCGATACTGTTTGCAACTACCGGACTGTTCAACATCGTGAAGGTGAACCACGGACAGAGTTGTGTCCCGGACACGCTAAGCTATTTTTGCTTTTGCTGCGCCACCAAAAATCCTAGTTTTGTAGCCTTGGCCAGCGTCATTTCGTCGCCAGCCTTGATCCACCATTTCTTGTTGGCTGGGTCCCATTTTGCCCCGATTGCCTTGGCTTTGTCTTTCTGTTCGAAACTAACCTTCAGATATACCTTATCCGCTTCATCCACTGCCGGTGCACGGCTACGCCGCCTGTCGAGCTTGGCGATTGCTTCTGCAATGGCAGGGTCATTGAGGAGCCTCAGGCTTACAGTATCGGCCCACGCCGGCGCGTCGATCAGACGCCACGTCTTATATGTCCCGGCAGTCGATAATCGCTGCAATTCTTCTCGAAGTTTTCCACCTTTCGAATAGAGGTCCATGACAACGGGCGGACTGCCAAAATAGGGGGGAGGCCCTACTATCTTCCCGATCCCGACAATGCGCGCAACGGTGCGACCCCAGGTCGTCCGCGTCACCCAGAAGCCCGCCCCTCCGTGAAGCTGCGCCATCTGGTAGACATTGTACTGGCTAAAGTCGGCTTCGGTCATCGCAATACAACCCTATGGTTGAAGTTTTTCAGTCTGCTACCTAATCAATGCGTGAACCAAGCGGCTGAGCTGCTGCCAGTGCGAATACCTATAGGCGGGAACAGCCAAACGCAATAAGGACAAGGCTTCCTCGCCGTCCTGATAACAGTGATGGGCAATCTGTTGTTGAAACGCACTGCTTGCGACTTGCAGATCAGCTGCCTGCGATTTGCATTAAGTCAGTCGAACTTTGGCAGTCCTTTAACTGCTGAGCGCCCGATCCAAACACGTTCGCTTACACAATCGCGATGCTTATTTGCCATTATCTTTCTGCATTTCCATGGATTTGCAGTCAGCGTACCGTTTCGGGTATTGGCGCAGGATAGGGGGGTCGCGAGTAGGTTTGATGATTTTGGACGTTGGAGAGAAATAAGATGGCAAGATAAAAGCAGCGCCGTCGGTTGGTGGTGAGAGGGTTGGAATTGCTGGCTTTGCAGCGCCATCGGCCTAACTACCCGGCTGGCATCAATCTTGAGAAATGTAGCAATTTAGCCGTTTCAAGCGCCGTCGCTTACTCTAAGACCCAAATTCGCGGCAGCTTCGCGCCCCAAAGTCGGTCGTTCATTAAGCGCTGGGACTGTCCTCGAAGCCGACATTCGTTGACGGTCGAAAGGTGATCCAGTTGCTTCAGCGGCTACCTTTGTCAGGCGTCGCGAGCGAATACGATCGTGGTCCGACTATGAATCCCACAAAAGTACCCCTAGATTGCCCACATGGAAAAAAGATCACCGGGATCTGGGGAACGGACGGCACGGAAGGGGTTAAGGTACCAAGATCGTGCTTCCGCCGTTCTTGCTTACCAAGCCTTAGTGGAAGGTACGCTGTCGTTCATCGCGCTGGCCGATGACCAAGCTGGAATGTTTGACGATCTCGTGATCGGTATCGCAGGCAAGGTTATCGGTCATCAGTATAAGTCTTCCAGCAAACCTAAGCCCGTGGGTGTTCGCGGTTTGCTTCTTGGCACCGGGAATGTCATTGCGGATTGCGCTTCCTCATTCATGAAGCTGGAGGCGGAGTTTCCGGGAAAATTTGTTCGAGTCCGATATGTCACGTCGCACATCGCTTCGGTCGGTGACAAAGGTCAGTTCGGTGTCAAGGAGCAGGATTCGGCGGACTTTTTCCGTGAAAAGGAAAGGCACCCAGACCGGTCGTTGACCGAGTGGAGCGCTGGAATTTGGCAACCGATCATTGCCGAGCTTTTCCCGGCCTCCGGACTCTCAGAGAAGGATTTTGAGCGTTTTTTCTCGCGGTTGGACATCGTTTTCGGCGCACCTTCGACCATAGATATTAATCCGGCGCTTGACACCGCCGCTAAGTCCCAAATCACAGAACTAGCGCGTGCGATTGGCGACCTTGTCGGTCGTGAAGACGGTAAGACGCGATGGTCTCGCAGAGAGCTTCTGGATGAGTTAGGTTGGCCCGACCGCTTCCAGCAGCGTTTCGAACACCGCTTTCCGTTGGGGGCCCATGTTCAAAGCAACGAGAAAAGCGAGGCCGAACTTGAAAAGGCTTTGGTGACCTGTTCGTCAGGATATCTCTGCCTTCTTGGTCCTCCGGGCGCGGGCAAATCGACATTGCTAGAGCGCTTCGTGCGGCCCATTCCTGGTCGAAACGTCGTGCGTTACCTGGCCTTTGTGCCGGGGGCAGCGCAACAGCAAGGGCGCGGTGAGGCAGCAAATTTTCTCGCCGATCTTAATAGTCAGCTTATCGGTTTGGGCTTGCAGACCGGCCGAGCAAAAGATGATACGTCCGAGCAGCGTCGCGAGACATTTGAAAAGCTACTAGCGCAAGCTGCGAAACGGTATTCGTCAGACGGGGAACTGACAATTATCGTTGTGGACGGGCTTGACCACGTCCCGCGCGAAGAGAAGCCAGAGGCGAGCTTTCTTCGCGCGCTGCCGCTTCCTCAAAGTGTGCCTGATGGGGTGATATTCATCCTCGGGAGCCAGCGCATTGATCTAGCCGATATACCGCGAGAAGTGAGGGACCAGGCGTCGTCGGACGGCCGTAGGATCGAGATCGCACCACTAACAGAAGCAATAGTCGGCGATATGATTGCCTCTGTAGGCCTCAAAGGGGCCGTGGACCCAGCTGAGGTATTTGCCGTCAGCCTTGGCCACCCCCTGGTGACACAGTATCTTCTCGGGAAACTGCAGAACGCTGAAGAACAAGAACGACGTGCGCTTCTTACAGGCGGCTTCGAATATGATGGAGATTTAGAAAAGGTCTATCGCGCAGCGTGGCGCGAAGCCGAGGAAGCGGACGCTGAGGCATCAAAGGTATTGTTCACTCTGAGCTTCGCAGAAGGGCGTATCGAGCCCGAATTGCTCGCCCAGTGCCTATCGCGGCAAGCTGTAAATAACGCCTATAAAATCGCCCACCATCTGATCGATCATGCCGGGCGTGGTTGGCAGGTTTTTCACAACAGCTTTCGTCTGTTTCTCCGGCAACAGAAGATTGAACTTTACGGACGTCCTGATCCCAATTTTTCAGAATCCTCTCTATATCGCCGCTTAGCTGAGCTCTCTAAAGCGGCGTCTGCTGACAGCACACAGCGTTGGCTTGAGTTCCGATATCGTTTTTTGGCGGGTGATTGGGCGGATGCAGCCGCGATTGCAAACAGGACATATTTCATCCGTCAGTTTATCGACGGAAGGCGAAGTTACGAAGTAAGCAATGATATTCGTGATGCCTTTGCCTGCCTTGAGCCTGGCCACCGCTCAGAGCAGCTCTTTGACCTGATGCTGGCAAAGGACGAAGTTTGGCGAAGGCAGGACGCTCTCACCACCGCGCAGAATCTAGTGGCAGCCCAAATTGCCGCCGGCGATTTGGACATTGCGGAGGCTCAGCTAGACGAAAGCCATAGTGCGGGGGATGAATGGCTTGTCATCCAAGCGCTGCTCGATGACGGCCAACCGGATCGCGCTCGAATCCTATTTGACGACGAAAACCCTTGGAAATGGTTCGACGACGGATACCTATCGGGGAACGAGAACCCGCTCGAGACCTGGGCTGACTATGCCGTCGTTCTTCTAGATGACGAACAGATTGAGCGCCGCATTCGCAAACCAGAGGGGAAGGACGAAGACAAGGAATCCTTCTATGGCTATACTCCGCGCAGTTACTTCGCGAAGCTTAGGCTTGCGCTGGCGCGGTCAATTTTACGGCATGATCCAAAAAGCTCGGTCGCAGCAGTCTCACTGCAACATGGAATCGATGAGAACGATTGGGCGCTCCTACATTTGGAGAGTGCCGAAACGAAGCTTGCAATCTCTCAAGATGCGGAGGCCAGAGATTGCCTGATCGCCTATGAAGCCTGCGATGAAGTTGAGGCGCTGCATGGCTCTTGGCATGTCCACGCAGCGCGACTTGCCCTCGCGAGCGGTGATCCAAAACTCGCGGCGCGCCTATTTGCTAAGGCCTCAATACCTAATCTCTGCAATCTTGAGCATCGCTCGGACGATATTGAGGATGCGGTTCGATATTTGGTCGAATTTTGCGCGCTATCCGCGAGGCTTGGTGAGCGAACTCCCGCGCCGGAATTGCCGAGTGAATTTCTATTCCGGGGCATACAGAATCACGCCGTTCGATTGGGCACGATGATTGGCGGCCTAAAGGCGGCGCACTCCTTGCAGCCGTCTGCGATTTCGAAGCAGATTAAAGATTCCCTGAATTTTATCGCCGGAGCAGTCCCTGGCCGAGCCGCCGACGTACTTCTCGAATATCGGGTTAGACACGCAGACAAGCCGCTCTTCGACGCGATATGCGAAATTGTTCGGCTTGCGCCGGACTCGGCGCCGGATTTCGAGGTCGAATTCGAGGCGTGTTTGAAGTTACCAGTTTGTGCCTTCAGGGCATCGTTACCAATTTTGCGCAAATTCACTGAGACCATGTTTGAGTTTGACGGTGACGCTGGATCGGCGGTAGCGCGTCTCGAAGCAGCACGCCGCGATGTTGATCAATCGCGCTCGCCGCACGAGGCAATTGATCAACTCTCGGAGTTTTCCATCGCGTTTGGAAAAATCGGCTTCTCTACCCGCGCGAAGGAGTTACTGCACGAGATGCGGGAGATGTCCCTTGGAGCATATCTGGCAGCAAAGAAGGATGGGCAATATCATCTCTGGGCTGACATTCTTGTAGCCGCAAATCAAGCAGACCCAACTCGCGCGGCTGAGCGCTCTTTTATGATGCTTCGCCTGATTGCTGGCGTCGACAACAGTGACGCGCACGATCAAGCGTGGCGTATCTCGAAGACCGTGCTGGTAGAGGCAACCTCATGCGGTGCGGCGCCGGCTTGGGATGCGTTCGATTGGGCTAAATCTTCTGGGATTTGGAACTGGGACGGTCTCGTCGATGCGGCAGCAAGAGGGATATTAAGGCGACGCCAAGACCTTGCGATCCCGCTTGCTATCGCTTGGACCAATTTATGCGCGCCGTATTACAGCGAGGGCTACAACAGCGTAACTCGGACAGGTCAGTTTTTACGTGACCTTGCGCGCGCTTCTTCTGCGGACGACCTTTCCGAGATCGAGCGCATCATTATTGGGGGCATCGAAACCGGCGCCAAGCCGTCGCAGCGGCCTAGACTTCTACAGGTGTTTCGCGATGCGCTTGCCGATCGTGGAGTGATTTCGTCGCGTGTTTCGGACGCGGTCGCGCGATGGAATGCCGAACCCGCTTACGACGACGATACGCTGCCTGACTATTTTGGGCTGAAAACTTTCGAAGATATCGAAAGTGCGGTAGCGGTTGAGCGTGAGCGCCGAGAAGCCCAGACCAGCACGCATTACGGCGATTTCGTAAACGGTAGGCTTGGAAAGCGTATCGGAAGAATCTTGGTTGAGCAGCCGTGGTGCGCCGTCGAAGAGTTTGCAGCCAAAAACCCCAAGCTTGTGAATGATAGGCCGGTAAAAGTCGCGGTGGCATTGGCGGCGGTCGCAGCGGGTCGGAGAGACTACGCAGAGTCCTTGCTTTTTGCCGGCACAGAAGGTCGTGAGGGTTGGGGCGGTTGGTCCGATCGAGGGCTGCTTGAATATCACAAAGCCCGTCACCTTCTTGAACTCGAGAATGCGCACGAGCAAGCACGCAACGATTTCGTGCGCGATCTCTCCGCCGGAGGCCACGGCACCGGTTCGGCGCTTTGGGGGCTCGAAGAGATCCTACCGCTTCTCTATCAAGACATTGATTGGCCGGCTCTATGGGATCGACTGGCGGACCAGATTGAGAGCTATCGAGATTATCAGAAGATTCCTCCTGTACCGTTAGGCAGCGGTGCCTCCCACGACGATCTCGACCTATTGGCCCGGCTATTTGTCGATGCAGCAAATTTGGGCGTCACGGATCCGCGTGAGCAGGCCACGGAGGGCTTACTCGAATTAAGTCGCGCCAAGGCGTCCGTGCTGTTCATTCGCGCCTGCGGGACCTTGCTCGACGGCGATGCCCCCGAAACCTTGCTCGGCGCGAGAATTCTGTTTGAAGCGCGTGACGGAGAAGGAGTTGCCGACGCATTCAAGAACCGAATGTACGACCTGGTCGAGCATGAAGACGCATGCGTGGCGGCAATTGGTGAAATACTGAGTGATGTGTGGGGCGGTACGGCGCATATTTCGGGGGCCGAGTTACCGGCCATATATTCCCTTGAAATTCCACCAATGGACAAGACGGAAGGCCGGTCTTTTCGAGATGAAGAGTCTCTTGGGCCAGTGATCGATGATCCTGCGGCCTGGACGGAAGGATTCGAAAGCTGGGTAGACAGTATTTCAGATTTTTCCGGAGTGCCGATTTCCAACATTCGCCGTCGCGTTGCACAATTGATATCCGGCTGGGGCGGGGTGGCAGTGTATGGCGCCAAGGCGGCGGAGCGCCTTCGGAGGGAGGTGGAGCCGCTGGGGCTACTATTGCCCTTTGTTCGACCTCATATCGGTATTTGCTTGCGTGCATTGCATGTGGTCATCGGGGAATTCTGGCGAGCATCAAAGCTGACAGAGATGCAGGTGGACCTTCTTCTTCATCGCCTAGCCGGCGCACCAGTTCTTCCACCTCACAGTGTATATTCTTCTCGTCCCATCGACTTCAGGTGGCCTGCGGTACCTAGAGACACCTGGCGAGTTGAGGCCGACGACTGGCTCGGTGCCGATGACTTTATGCGTGACAACGAGACAGGCAATGTGATCGGCGAATGGGGTCGTCTTGTGGTGTGCGAGTCTGGCGCGTTCTACGAAGAGGAAATGCTCGCCGTCCGCCGGATGCCGAAAAATGACGCTGAGAATGTTGATCGCGCGATTGCGGCGCTTCCCAAGGCATATTGGGGCTGCGGCACGATCATGCTCGGTGACGAAGCCAGAGACGTGTCGATTGGCTTGCGCAATCTGCAAATATCGCTCGTGGGCAAACGTGCTGACGTGTTGATGTTCGATCCGGTGCTCGCGTACCGCCTTGGTTGGCATCAAACGCAGGACGATCTGTTTTCCTTTTGTCACCCCAAACATGGTCTGATGGCGACGACGCGATTCTGGCGCGACGGATGGCCGCAACCGTCGAGACATGCCAATACCGGGCGCTGGGCAGAGGGGCAGCGTGTTGAACTGACCGAGGCCGGGCTAGCGGAAATTGACCGTCTCAGCGCTTTGCCTCAGTTGGTAACAGCGAGGTGGAGAGTTCTCACGTCGCGTAGCTCCAAGCCAAAGCGTTCGTCACGATGGAGGAGCGACGGCTCGCTCTTGCTGAGCTAGCATAGGCTCAGGCCATACAGCATTTCTTGAACTTCTTGCCGCTCCCGCACGGGCACGGATCGTTGCGGCCAGTTTTAGAACCATCAGCTCCGCGTCGGCTCGGACTTGGCTGCGCAATACCCCGGTTGCCGTTGAGTGCCATTCCCTGCGTCTGAGTATCCAGGCGGATGTCCCGCTTCCACGGGAAACGCATGGCGAGGCTGAGCTTGGGTAGTCCGTCGGTCTCTCGCACGAGAAGTCCGAACCAGTTACGTGCGCGGTGAACATATTTTCGGCGTCGACAATGGTCGGCGATTGCCTCAACAGCATCGCGTGGTGCGGCTCGGCTACAGTGTATTGTAAGTCCGGCATCACCTGTATCGAACCCCAACGTGAAGTCGTGGGGCCGTCCGTCGAGACGAGTGCGCCGAGCGACATCCTTCATCCCTTGGTCGAGTTGCTTGACAGTATCGCCGTTGATGTTGAGCAGGAGGAAGCCGAGATCGATCAGGTCAGGATCAACCTCATGTTCGATTTTCTCAATGAACCGGGCTACATGTGTACCCGTGAATCTGGTTAGGATTCCTTTTGGCGTCGCTCTACCTGGAATGCCCTCCCGCCGGACCGTCATCGCGGTGTCGAGGTCGAGCGAAAAATCATCCGCCACCATCGCGACGCTATTCTCGTCGTCGAACCAGAGGTTCTGACTCAAATGGTAACCCAGAATGGCGAGTTCGTTCGTCCCTTGTATGCGTTCGGCATAGCCAACCCGCCGGTCGATATAGCTGAGCAACCGAAGAGGACTGGCGAGCATCTCAGCAAGCACGTCGATTAGAAAGACATCGGCGACTAAGGGGGCGTGGATGACCGCATCTTCCTCATATTTGAGGAAATGCCGCGCTTGGACGGTTAGCACCGGATAGTGATCAGAGACCGCGCAAAGAATGTAGACATTCCTCAGTTCGGGAATTTCGAGCTTGGCTCCGTCCTCCTTCATGAAGTCCAGTTCTGGCCGGCTGAGCGAGCGAGCGCAGAGCAGGCCTTGATCATAGGCGTCCTGGACGGCCTTCTGGAAATCGTCGCGCAGCGTCTTGTCGTTTCCCTTACGCGACTCCAGCGTCATCTTCTTCGACTTGCACTGGACGATCAGGGCTCGGTCGCCAAACAGGACCAGCACGTCCATCTCGGAAACCCGACCATTCGCGGCTTCGATGTTGACGTTGGTATGAACATTCTGCTCGCCGAACACTGACCGCAACCGCTTCGCTACGAACTGCTCAGTGAAAGCACCTCGGTGTGCGGAGGCTTTGGGGCGATAGGATTTGTCGCCAACCATCCAATAAAAGGGCGAGTCATAAAGGGACTCAACGATCCCGTATGTCTGGAGCGAGAGGTAGCACCCATCCGGGAGCGCCACGATCGGGCACGCGTTGGCCACGTTGAATGCGCCGAGCGAAGTGAAACCCTGATTAGCGGGTGCCGCGACACTAATGGCCGCTAGCGCGGCTCGCACTGTCTCTATCGGCAGACCGCAATGCGCTGCGACCTCATCGGTGGTAGTTGTGAAGGCTGGCAGCAAGGACGGGAAAGACGGCGTTTTAGCCTTGAGGTGCGACATCACGCTGACGATTTTGCTGGTCTGCATCTCCGAGATTGCATCGGCGACCGCCTGTGCGTCGGCGATGCGGAAACCCTTGTTGGCGGTCAGCCAAGCTTCGTCTGCGGCGTACCGTTCGAGCGCCATATCTCGATACTGGAAGCTATAGGCGGATTCGCCGCCGTAGAAGATGGGTTCCCGTAGCACATCGGCGCGAGTGAAGGGGGAAGGAGGACGTTCCGCTCCTTCCTCTTGCATTGCTTTCGCCGTCTCGATGATTGAGTCCCACATCGGCCGGCCCAGCCGTTCATGCAGCTCATTCAGCAGTGCACCGGTACGATCGAACAATACCTGAATTTCTGCCGGCGTCGGTTCACTCAGGTCAGGTGGTTGACGGATAAGCAGGCCAAGCAAGGTCGAGAATTCGGTCCTGACCGTACGACCAGACGCATAAGAGGCCGCCAGAGCCTTACTGTCCATCGCCCCGTCGAATGTGACGTAGTTATCTCGTAGCGACATCCAGGCAAGCGCGTGCGCATAGCCAGGTGCGGCGCATAGCTCCGCGAGATCATCAAAGATGTCCTGCTCAGCGCGGGGCTCAACCGAGTCCATGGGATTGGGAATCAGCCTGCGATGACGCTGTATTCGTGGGGGTTAGGCACCCGATCTTCTACGACGAGCGCGACATAGTCGGCCATATCGCGAGGACTGAATACGCGCGCTACGACGTCCCAGACCCTGCGATTCGTCTGCTCATGCCGATTCAAACCCTCAAGCACGCCGGGATCAACGATCATGTCGCCAATCGCGGGGATAACTCCAGCGAAGCTTTCGACGCCAAATTCCTGTTGACTGTCCTCCAGCGTGCCGTCAGCCTGGCGGAAATAGATTCTGATGTGGACATCAACCATGTGCGTTCCTCATTTGATTGCACACATGGCTAGCTACGCAGCGAAACATTTACAATGATCTTGACTTGTTCTCGACACTCTCGCTCAATTGGTTCTAGCCAATCGGCAAAGTGGGGTAAGCTCAACTTCCGCTTTTGCGATCTACTGAACAGAAGCTGTCAGGCTGCAAGCGGCCCAATTGCCGATGTTAGAAATGCGCCCAGTCTACGACTTCCAGAGACTATCTCTTACGCCCCAAAAACCGACCGTTGCTCATTGGCCATTAGCGTTCAAACTTACCATTCAACCATCGCCGTCGAAATGACGGAACTTGGCGACAGCATCGACATAGCGGTTGTATTCATGCGTTTTCATCAAAGCTCTTCTTAGGCCTGCCCGATACAATATACGATCGGCTGCCAGGCATCGCCCGGCAGCCGTTCAGGCTATTTCTTACTAAGCGAGGTGATCCGGTTGCCCGCATCGCTTGCCTCGAGCTCGAACGTTACCGTGTCGCCAATGGCGATCTGATCGCGGACCTCTGGGGCGATATCGAAGGCCATGGTCATCGAAGGCCAGCCCATCGCCGCGACCGGTCCATGATTGAGCGTGATCGTGCCTGCCGCGGCATCAATGGCTGTCACCGTGCCTTCGCCGCTTGCCGTGCGCACAGCGCCGGTCATCGGCATATCATCCCCGTTCATGGGCATCTCGTCAGTGGCCATGGGCATGCCGTCAGCAGCCATCGGCATGTCTTCACTTTCCATCGGCATTTCGACGTTATCGCTATTGTCACAAGCGGCAAGCGACAGTGGTAGTGCCAGCAGGGTCAGCCAGGTTGGGATACGCATTTTTCTTCTCCTTCGGTTGTTGTGGGCTTGCCAGCCCGGGGACGTCGCAGCAACAGATAGGCTGCGGGCAATACGAACATAGACAATAAAGGCGCGGTGATCATCCCGCCAATCATCGGCGCGGCAATCCGGCTCATCACTTCCGAGCCCGCACCGGTGCCGATCAGGATCGGAAACAGACCGGCGAGGATAACGGCCACGGTCATTGCCTTTGGCCGCACGCGGAGCAGCGCGCCTTCGCGGATCGCGGCGCTGACCTCTTCGGCGGTATGTTCACCCTGCCGCCGGTCAAGCGCAGCCTTGAGATAGATCATCATCACCACGCCAAATTCTGCCGACACTCCGGCTAGCGCGATGAAGCCGACGGCCGTCGCCACCGACTGGTTGTAGCCCATCAGATACAGCAGCCAGAACCCGCCTGTCAGGGCAAAGGGCAGCGTGCCCATGATCAGCAGCGCTTCATCCAGACGGCGAAAAATCACGTATAGCAGCAGAAAAATGATGGCTAGCGTGGCCGGGACCACGATCTGCAGCCGTTCATACGCGCGGGTCAGATACTGGAATTGCCCGGCATAGGACAGGCTGACGCCAGGCGGCAGGTCGATCTCGCTTGCAACGGCCTGCTGGATATCCGCCACCACTGAGGCAAGGTCGCGCCCGCGCACGTCGACATAGACGTAGCTGGTTGGTCGTCCCTGTTCGCTTTTTAGCATGGGCGGACCATCACTTACAGCAATCTGCGCGACGGTGCCGAGCGTGATCTGCTGCCCCATCGGCGTCAACAGCGGCAGTTGGCGCAATTCGCTGACACTGTCGCGAATTTCGCGCGGATAACGGACATTGATTGGGTAGCGGGCAAGTCCTTCTACGGTTCGAGCGACATTTGCCCCGCCGATTGCGCCAGAAACAATCTGCTGCACATCGGTGATGTTGAGTCCGTAGCGCGCCGCCGCCATCCGGTCGATATCGACGTCGATGTAGCGACCACCCGTCAGCCGTTCCGCCAGCGCCGAACTGACGCCGGGTATTTTCTTGGCCACACCTTCTACTTGCAGCGCAATATCCTCCAGTTCCGCCAAATTTTCGCCCGATACCTTGACCCCGATCGGGCTCTTGATCCCGGTTGCCAGCATGTCGATGCGGTTGCGGATCGGCGGCACCCACACATTGGCAAGGCCCGGCACCTGCACCACGCGGTCGAGCTCCTCGACCAGCTTGTCCGGAGTCATTCCTTCGCGCCATTTGTCCTTCGACTTGAACCGGATGGTCGTTTCGAACATCGTCAGCGGCGCCGGATCGGTCGCGGTATCCGCCCGGCCGGCCTTGCCGAACACGGTTTCAACCTCGGGCACAGACTTGATCAGCCGGTCGGTTCGTTGAAGCAGTGTGGACGCCTGACCGGGTGAAAGACCAGGCAAGGCACTCGGCATGTAGAGCAGATCGCCCTCGTCCAGAGGCGGCAGAAATTCTCCGCCCAGCCGCGAGAAGGGAATGGCGGCGGTCAGAAAGACAAGGGCGGCGATAACCAGCGTAGCCTTCGGGCGCCGCATCACCCAGTCCAGGCCGGGACGATAGACGCGGGTCAAAGATCGATTGATGATATTGCTATCCTCGCGTGGGATATTCCCGCGGATCAGCCAGCCCATCAGCACGGGCACGAGAGTGACCGACAATATCGCGGCCGCCGCCATCGCATAGGTCTTCGTGAAAGCGAGCGGAGCGAATAACCGGCCTTCCTGCGCCTGCAGGGTGAACACGGGCAGGAAGGACAGGGTGATGATCAGCAGGCTGAAGAACAGCGCCGGGCCAACTTCCTTCGAGGCATCCGCCACTATCCGCCAGCGCTCATTGCTCTGGAGTTCGGTATCAGGGTTTTCATCCGTCCAATGTTCGAGGTGCTTGTGGGCATTTTCGATCATGACTATCGCGGCATCGACCATGGCACCAATGGCAATGGCAATCCCGCCCAGCGACATGATATTCGCATTGACCCCCTGAAAGCGCATGATGATGAACGCCGCCAGCACCCCGAGCGGCAGCGTGATGATCGCCACCAATGCTGATCGCGCATGCCACAGGAACAACGCACAGATGATGGCGACGACGATAAACTCCTCGATCAGCTTGGTGGTCAGGTTGCTGACCGATGCATCGATCAGTTGCGAGCGGTCGTAGGTCGTTACAACCTCGACACCCTTGGGCAGGCTGGCTTGTAATTCGTCCAGCTTGTCTTTCACCAATGCGATGGCAGTGCGCGCATCGGCCCCTTGACGTAGCACAATGATGCCGCCTGCGACTTCTCCCTCTCCGTTCAGTTCAGCGATCCCGCGCCTCAGTTCCGGCCCAAGCTGGATATGCGCGACGTCAGCGAGGGTGACCGGCACCCCGCCGGATGTTGTTTTGAGCGGGATCCTGCGAAAATCCTCGAGATTGCCGAGATAACCGGAGGCGCGCACCATATATTCGGCCTCCGCCATCTCCACCACTGACCCGCCGGTTTCCTGATTGGCCGACTGGACCGCGCTGACAATTTCTCCATGCGTCACCCCGAGCGATGCCATGCGGTAAGGATCGAGCACGATCTGATATTGCTTCACCATCCCGCCCACACTGGCGACCTCGGCCACGCCGGGAATGGTCTTGAGTTCATAGCGCAAGAACCAGTCCTGCAGGCTTCTAAGCCCCGCCAGATCATGGCCGCCGGTGCGATCGACCAACGCATATTCGTAAATCCACCCTACTCCGGTCGCATCGGGGCCGAGCGCCGGGGTAACTCCATCAGGCAAATCGTCCTGAACCTGACTGAGATATTCCAGCACGCGCGAGCGCGCCCAGTAAAGATCGGTACCGTCCTCGAAGATGATATAGACGAAACTGTCGCCGAACATCGAATAGCCGCGAACGGTCTGCACGCCGGGCACCGAAAGCATGGTGGTCGCGAGCGGATAGGTGACCTGGTCCTCCACAATTTGCGGCGCCTGCCCAGCAAAGTTCGAGCGGACGACAACTTGCACGTCGGACAAATCCGGCAAGGCATCGACCGCAGTGGTGCGCACTGCCCACATGCCGGCTAAAGTGATCGCGATAGCGGCCAGTATCACGAATAGCCGATTCGCAATCGATGCGTCGATGATCCTGGCGATCACTGGCCGCGCTTCCGGATCGAGATGATCTGTGGACCGCTGTCTGCCTGAATGAAGCGGAAGGTCACTTTGTCACCGCGTTTGAACCCTCGCAATTGGGCCGGCTTTTCGATTGCAAAGGCCATGGTCATCGCCGGCCAGTCAAGCGCCGACACCGGCCCATGGCGCAAGGTGACGCTGCGCGTGGTGATTTTCTCGATCGTGCCATCGGCACTGTAGCGCTGCGTCTTTTGCCGATCTCCTTTGTCTTCTCTGCTTTCCGCCTGCACTGCTTCGTCAATCGGACGAACATCCAAGCCGCCAAGACTGGCCTCGGAATCGAGCAGGAACTGACCCGAAACAACCACTTTCTCGCCCGGTGTCAGACCGGCTAGAACCTCGGTCTTCCCGCTTGCGTCGCGGCCGATGCGGATTTCCGCAGGACGGAACCCGCCTTCGCCCTGCGCCAGCATCACCAGCGTGCGTTTTCCCGTTCGGATGACCGCTTCGGACGGAATCAGCACCGCCTCACGCCGTTCAGGCGCGAGCGACACGCTCGCAAACATCCCCGGTCTCAGCCTAAGGCTGGGATTGGGCAGCTCTGCCCGCACGGTCAGCGTTCTACTGTCGGCCTGCGCGCTTGGCAGGATGGCGGTGATCCGGCCGGTGAACAGTTCGCCGGGATAGGCGGTCAATGTAGCGCGAACAGTCTGCCCGATCCTGACATCACCTGCCTGGATTTCGGGGACAGCCACCTCCAACCAGATCGGGTTGAGACCAGTGATTTCGGCGAGCGTCTGGCCATTGTTAACGCTCATGCCGGGCCGCACCGCAAGCATGGTAACCGCGCCAGAAACAGGCGCGGTGATCGTCATGACGGACCTTGGCCGGCCGCTGCGGGCCACTGCATATATCATGCTCTCCGGCATCCCGAGCAACTGCAACCGTTGACGGGCGGCACTAGTGAGGGCCTTGTCGCCGGTGGCGGCGACCGCCAGATATTCGCGTTGTGCGCCGCCCCATTCCGGGATCAGCAGATCGACCAGCGGGGCGCCGCGCCGAACGATATCGTCCGGGGCAAGGCCATAGGTTCGCTGGACAAAGCCATCCGACCGCGGTTGCACGACCGCCATCTCGCGAGCGTTATAGGCAATTGTCCCGGTCACCGTGGTTTCCGTCTCGAGCACGCCGCGTTCTGCCATGGCCGTGCGAATACCGAGGTTCTGGACCAGCGCCGGATCTATGTTGACACCCGTCTGATCCGCCCCATCCCCAGCGCATTTGGGCACGAGTTGCATATCCATGAAGGGGGACTTGCCGGGTTTGTCGAAGCGCTGACCCGGCGCCATCGGATCATACCAGTAGAGCACCTCCTCGCAGTCTGCCACTGGCGTGGCATTGCCATTCGCATCGTCAGCCCCGCCGAGGAAGGATAGGCCATAGCCCGCCGCCACGCCAACCAGGGCAATCGCTGCAACCCCTGCAATGGTGCGTTGCTGTGAAGATAGCGATATCTTGGTCATGGCGTTTCCTCCGAATCCGAATAGGTAAGGCGCAGCTTGGCGGCAGCCTGGACGGCAGCCTCCTCCCGTTCCAGAATTTCAAGCTCGAGCAACGCCAGTGCGGTTCTGGCAGAAATAACGTCGATCAGGTCAGCGCGGCCAGCGGCAAAGCTGGCGGTTTCAAGGTCAGCTCGGTTGCGCGCCAGCGGCAGCAAGTCCTCGCGCGATCGCTGCCATTGGCGGACCGCGCTTCTCCACATGGCCAGATCAGCCTCAAATTCAGCGGTGACCGCGCGTAATGCATCCTCTCGCTCCGCCATGGCGGCCATGGCCTGTGCTTCAGCTGCAGCAATCCGAGGTTCCTGTCGGCGGCCGGTAAACAGTGGCAGTGTGATCGAACCCATTACCGAAACGGCATTGCCGAAATCCGGATTGCGCCGTCCAAAACTTGCGCTGACACCAAAATCTGGTCGCTTGTCTGCCCGGGCAAGTTCGATCGCAGCTGTCGCCCTGTCTTCAGCGGCATCCGCCACGACAATTTCCGGATTGCGCGCAAGATTGGTGCGCAATCGCTCTGGATCAATCTCAGCCGAGGGTGCCGTCCCTCGCGCGATCGCGTCTTCACTCGGAACATAGCGGCCGAGCCGGGCTTGTGCGGCCGCCTGATCGGCCTCGATCCGAGTGCTGGCGTCATCAATTTCCAGCAGCGCCCGCCGGATTTCAAGACTCTCGGCAGGGCGCGCTGATCCCGCCGCGACCGCGCTGCGGGCCACCGGCACCAGCGTGCGCAAATCCCGGAGCGCGCCTTTCGCGACCGTTTGCCGCTGCTGTGCATAGCTGAGCGATATCCATGCCTGGCCAGCCGCCAAGACCACATCGCGGCTGGCCATTCCTAGTCGTGCTTCCGATACACGGACATCCGATTCAGCCATGCCTGCCCGTGCGCGCCGTTTGGCGAGATTGGGAATCGCCTGTTCCACTCCGACCTGAATCTGGCTGGGCAGCTGGCGGTTGAGATTGAAGGCAGCCGGGCCGCTGACCGGCATGTTGACGATTCCCCCCCTCAACACGGGATCTGGCAATTCATCTGCGGCCTCGACAGATTGGCGCTGTGCTTCAGCCTGCAACGCACGCGCTTCAAGTAAGGGTTGCTCCAGCCGTGCTTGTCGCAACGCCTCTTCATAGCCGATCGATTGTGCCTGAACGGCTGGGACCACGACCAGCGCAGCCGCCGGCACCCAAAAAAATTTCCAATCCATCAAATTACCTCGCGTTGGTCCTGTAGCGACAGGACGATCATCGAACCTGTGTAACCATCACAATGGATGCACAGGAGCAGAAGTCCGCAGCAGCGCACGCCGGGGGAACTTGCCCCCGCAAAACGCTGTTACGCCAGGAGGTTAATTTGTGGAGGGGGGGATTCGGGCCGCGTTGGCTTGCCATGGAGCTTGTCCGTCAAAGCGACGGTATACGCCAAAACGAGACCATGCGATCCGAGGTTGATATCAGAAATCCCCGAAAGGGAAAGCGGCGCAATACAACCCATAGCGACAAGGCAGCCGAGGGTCATATTATCACACGGCATTCCGGTATCTTTTGCCTGCCGGATATCCGGACCGTCAGCGTCGTGAGATGCCATCTCTGCGCAATCCATGGTCTGGATCATCTCGCCCTGAGGCATCGCGGCGGCATAGGCCGCCCCTTGCACAGACAGGCTGAGTAGAGTGCATATCACAGCGAAGGTCTTGAAGATCGACACATGTGCAGCCTAAGCGGCGAGGAGGCCGTTTGCAACAGATTTCACACCAATGTCGTCCTGTGCCTCAACTACGGAATGGCGGCTTCTGCGCAGTGAGATCTGGAAGCCGTCAGTCGGCAATCGGCCCGATTGCCAACGGTCTGCAATGCGCCCAGTCGTAGTCATCCCCAAGGCCAGCGCTTGCTCCTTAAAGCTGTCATTGGCTGAAATCGATGCTTTCGGGAATTAGTGGCAACCCAAGGATGCGCTGATTGTTCCCGGCAGAAATATTTGGTGCCTCTAATTTGCGTTGCGATCCGATTGCTGCAATGCTAGTGGCGCCGCCATGTTCGCTCGAATTTCCCTCCTGCTGATAGCTTTCGCCCTTGTTTTCGGGAACGTTCATGCTGGGCCGGGTCTGGTCGAACATCATGATGGTCATGACAGTGCCAGTCTCGCTTTTAACCATCACCATGATAGCAACATGTCGTCGGCAAAGCAGGACATTGCGATAAGTTATGGTTCCAGTGAGCGAGATGATGACGGCGGTACGGACGGCGATATGCACCAGCATTTTTCGCCTTCGGCGGACCGTGTAAGCGGCTCCAAATTTGACACGGTCTATTTCGATGGACGCGGTTTGGTCTTTGCATCTGATCCGGCGGTTATGCGTTCGGTGACCCAAAAACCGCCGATTGAGCCCCCTTTAGCCTGATCCAATAGCCGCAGCGTGCAGTTTTCTGTGCGCTGTAATTGTTATGGATCAGGAGTTTACAACAAATGTTGAGATATTCACGTGCCGCCCTTCTGGCGGGTGCGTTGCTTGTGAACGGTGCACCAAGTCTTGCTGAGACCGTTTCGCTCAATCAGGCGGTCGCGAAAGCGCTTGAGGCAGCGCCGCTGTTGCGCGCCGAGGAAGCTTCGATTGCAGCAGCCCGCGCTGGCAAGGCACAAGCCGACGTTCGTCCCAATCCATCGGTTATGGTAGAAGCAGAAAATTTCGTCGGCACTGGCCCTTATAGCGTGCTGCGCCGTGCGGAGGTTACTGCGACCTATAATCAACCAATCGAGCGCGGCGGCAAACGGGCGGCGCGCGTTGCGCTGGCTGAACGGGAGATCGGCGTGGCCAGTGCCTCTGCTGAAGTCACCCGGCTGGAACTCGCCGCCGCAGTGCAGCGAACGTTTCTGGATATTCTGATAGCCCAGCAGATCGAGGCCATCGCCAAGCAGCAATTGTCGATCGAGCAGGGCTTGCAGAGCGAAGCCTTGCGGCGGGTGCGCGGCTACAAGGACCCGCTATTTGTAGAAACCCGGGCTGCCGCCAGGGTAGCGCGAGCCCAGATCGCGCTAAAACAATCTCAGGACAGATTGCGAAATGCGCGTGATGTCTTGGCTTCCTTTTGGGGCGGCGATGGCGATGATCTTGCGGTGAACGGCGAACTGGCACTCGGCGGCGATCAGGCAACCGAACTGGCAGAGGCTGATCAGGCACTCGAAGAAGCCAGGGTGGCGCGGGCAAGCGCGGCGGTCACAGTGGAGCAGACGCGCAAAACTCAAGACTATACCGTCAGCGGTGGCACGCGTTTTATCAAGGGAACCAATGATATCGCGCTGGTTGCCGGGATTACCATACCGCTGGGGCGTTTTGACCGCAATCAGGGCAATATCGAACGCGCGCGCGCCGAACGCTTGCGGCTTGAACTGACCGCTGAAGCCAATCGTCTTGAAAGACTGCGCAGACGGGCAAGCCTTGGGGCCGAAGCAGAGCGCGCGCTCAGTCGTGCAGAATCTATCAAATCCGAAGTTTATCCGCGCGTAGCCCAGACTTTGGCGCAGGTGCGTGACGGTTATAATCGCGGCGGTTTCAGCTTCCGGGACATTCAGGACGCAGCCGACGCTATCATTGAGGCGCAAGACGAATGGCTGGCCGCCATGATCGAATATCGCGATCTCCAGACCGAAATAGACAGGCTTACAGGGCGTTTTGCTGCGCCACTCGCCACGATCAGTGAAGGATATACACAGCCATGAAGAAGAACTGGAATTTTGGGGTGGCAGTGGCACTATTGCTGCTTGTGCCGATGGCCGCATGTAGCTCGGACGCGCCGACAGAAAATGCCGAAGGCGAGGCGGTCGAAGAAAAGGGCCCGCATCGCGGAAAGATGCTCCGTGATGGCGATTTTGCCGTCGAAATGACGGTGTTCGAAGACGGCGTGCCTCCGGAATTTCGTGTCTATCCGACGCGCGATGGCAAGCCGGTAGACCCGAAATCGGTCAAGCTCACGGTGACGCTAAAACGTTTGGACGGCGAGATTGAAAAATTCGCGTTCAAGCCGGAGAAAGATTATCTGGTCGGTCAGGGTACAGTTATCGAGCCCCATAGCTTTGATGTTGAAGTGGTCGCTTCATCCGGCGGCAAACGCCATGTCTGGAAATATTCCAGCCCAGAGGGCCAGACGAAAATAAGCAAATCAGCGGCAGAAGACGGCGGAATTGAAATTGAAACCGTCGGGCCGCAGACGATCAGCGAGATTCGGGAAGTGGAAGGCGTGGTCCAGCTGGATCCGGCAGCAACGTCGGAAATCAGGGCTCAATTCCCCGGCAAAGTGATGCAAGTGACCAAGGCAGTCGGCGATTATGTCAAGAAGGGTCAGTTGCTGGCGCGGATTGAATCGAGTGAATCGCTGCAAATATACCCGGTCTATTCGCCTGTCAGTGGCGTGGTCGCAGAGCGCAACGCCAATGTCGGAAATGTTGCCTATGACCAGTCCATTTATGTGATCACAGATCCTGGCAGTACGAGCGTCGTATTCAATATTTTCCCACGGGATCTGGGCACAGTCCGCCCAGGTCAGAAAGTCATCATTGAAACGCTTGACGGCAAGCCGGTCGCTGAATCGATTCTGGGAGGCTATTTGCCCGAAGGCAATTCCGCGGCAGGGACGGCGCTGGTTCGCGCGCGTCTGCCGAACCGCGACGGACGCTGGCGTCCGGGCATCGCTCTGCACGGCCGTGTGATGGTGAATGCAGTGACAGTGCCGCTGGCGGTTCGGACAGAGGCGTTGCAGCCGTTTCGGGATTTCACCGTCGTCTATGCCAATTTCGGCGAAATGTATGAAGTGCGCATGCTCGAACTTGGCCGCAAATCCTCAGAATGGACCGAGGTTCTGGGCGGTATCAAGCCCGGCACCAAATATGCAGCCAAAGGATCATTTCTCATTCGGCAGGACATTGAAAAGTCCGGCGCTTCTCACGATCACTAATGGAAAACCAAACCATGCTCGCCAGAATAATAGGCTTTTCGATTGCGCAGCGCTGGCTTGTGCTCGCCATAGTTGTCATGCTGATGACGATTGGTGTGTGGAGCGCAACGCGCCTGCCCATAGATGCTGTGCCCGACATCACCAATGTTCAGGTGCAGATAAACACCGAGGCCGAGGGCTTTTCTCCGCTCGAGGCAGAACAGCGCGTTACCTACCCGATCGAAACGGCGCTCGCAGGCATTCCGAAGCTGGACTATACCCGTTCGGTTTCGCGCTACGGCCTGAGTCAGGTGACCGTCGTTTTTGAGGACGGCACCGATGTTTATTTCGCGCGGCAACTCGTGAACGAGCGGTTGCAGGCGGCCAAGTCACAATTGCCACCGAATATTGAACCGCAAATGGGCCCCACCGCGACCGGGCTCGGCGAGATCTTCATGTATTCGGTCACCCCCAAGAAGGGTGCAAGAAAATCAGACGGTTCAGAGTGGACACCAACCGATTTGCGGACTTTGCATGACTGGGTGGTTCGTCCACAGATGCGCAATGTGCGCGGGGTGGCCGAGGTCAATACGGTTGGCGGCTATACCAAGCAATATCATGTAACCCCCAATGCCGAACAATTGGCATCGCTGGGCATTTCGCTGACCGATGTGGTGGATGCGCTGGAAGCCAATAATGCCAACGCGGGCGCGGGCTATGTAGAGCGCGCCGGCGAGCAGGTGCTGATCCGGATACCCGGCCGAGTTGAAGACCAGGAAGACCTGTCGCAGATCATTGTCGCGCAACGCGGCGGCATACCTATTCGCGTTGGCGATATTGCCGAAGTGGTAATTGGCTCCGAACTACGCAACGGAGCGGCAACCGAGAATGGCAAGGAGATTGTGCTTGGCACGATCTATATGCTTACCGGTAGCAACCCGCGCATTGTCGCCCAGGCAGCCGCAGAAAAGCTGGAGGAGGTAAATCGGTCGCTTCCCGATGGGGTGCAGGCCGTGCCGCTTTATGATCGGACGGAATTAGTCGAGCGGACCATTGCAACGGTAGAGACAAACCTCCTTGAAGGCGCATTGCTTGTCATTGTTATCCTGTTCCTGCTGCTCGGCAATGTTCGCGCGGCGCTGATTACCGCAGCGGTAATTCCTATTTCCATGCTGATGACGCTATCCGGCATGGCGGCAGGGCGCGTGTCCGCCAACCTGATGAGCCTCGGCGCGCTCGATTTCGGCTTGATCGTCGATGGCGCGGTTATCATCGTCGAAAACTGCCTCAGACGTTTGGGGGAAGCGCAGCATAAGGCTGGCCGCCTGCTCGACCGTGAAGAGCGTTTCAGCCTTGTTGCCCGTGCGAGTAGTGAAGTGATCCGTCCGTCCATATTTGGCGTTATCATCATCACTGTTGTCTATCTGCCAATCTTCGCCTTGACCGGGATTGAGGGCAAGACCTTCCACCCGATGGCCATAACCGTGATGCTTGCGCTCACCGCAGCGCTGCTGCTTTCGCTGACTTTTGTTCCGGCGGCGATTGCGATGTTCGTTACCGGCCAAGTCGAGGAGAAAGAGAACCGCGTCATGACATGGCTGCGCAAGCGCTATGCGCCTTTGCTCGACTGGTCGATGCCCAGAGGCAAACTCCTGATCGCCGGGGCCACTTTGCTCGTTGCAATCAGCGGATGGGGCGCAACACGTCTGGGCTCGGAGTTTATCCCGAACCTCGACGAAGGCGACATTGCCATGCACGCGCTGCGCATCCCTGGCACCAGTCTGAGTCAGGCGATCCAGATGCAGCGGTCGCTCGAAAAACGGATTAGCGAGTTTCCCGAAGTCGAGCGGGTATTTGCCAAGATCGGCACCGCCGATGTGGCGACCGATCCGGTGCCGCCATCGGTTGCGGATAACTTCATCATGCTCAAGGACCGAAAGGATTGGCCCGATCCGCGCAAGCCGCGCGAACAGCTGGTTGAGGAACTGAACGCTGCTGTGCAGGAGATTCCGGGCAACAACTACGAATTTACCCAGCCCGTGCAGATGCGGCTTAACGAATTGATCGCAGGCGTCCGCGCCGATGTTGCGGTAAAATTGTTCGGGGAAGATCTTGATCAACTGCTCGAAACAGGCGCTGAAATTGAAAGCATAGTTGAGTCGATTCCTGGCGCGCAAGACACAAAGCTGGAACAGGTAACCGGGCTTCCCGTTCTGTCGGTGACACCGCACCGCGAATTGCTGGCACGCTATGGCATCAATATCAGCGATGTGCAGGATGCAGTGGCTACCGCCACCGGCGGGCGCAACGCGGGGCAGGTTTTTGAAGGGGACCGGCGCTTCGATGTCGTCGTTCGCTTGCCCGAAACTACCCGCACGGATCTCGACCAGCTTGGGCGCCTGCCAATCCCGATTACGCGCGGGGCTATCGGCGAATTCGTGCCCTTGTCGGAAGTTGCCGATATCGAACTTTCTGTTGGTCCCAACCAGATCAGCCGGGAAAATGGCAAACGCCGGGCCGTCATCACCGCCAACGTCCGCGGACGCGACTTGGGATCGTTCATCACCGAACTGCGAACCAAGATCGAGACCGATGTCGAATTGCCGGAAAGCTATTATGTGCAATATGGCGGGACATTCGAGCAGCTTCAGTCGGCCGCTACAAGATTGCAGATTGTCGTGCCTCTGGCGCTGATGCTGATTTTTGGGCTGCTGTTCATGCTGTTCCGTTCGACCCGAGACGCGGCCATCGTATTTTCCGGAGTGCCGTTGGCGCTGACCGGAGGCGTGGCTGCCCTGGCGCTTCGCGACATCCCATTGTCAATTTCAGCAGGGGTTGGTTTTATCGCCCTGTCAGGCGTGGCGGTGCTCAACGGTGTGGTGATGCTGTCCTTCATACGCGATCTGCGGGAGCGCGGCATGGCGCTTGGAGAAGCCATTCGGGAAGGAGCCCTCACCCGGCTGCGTCCTGTGCTGATGACCGCGCTGGTGGCATCGCTCGGCTTTGTGCCGATGGCTCTGAACGTCGGAGCCGGATCGGAAGTGCAACGCCCGCTTGCCACCGTCGTAATCGGAGGAATTATTTCCTCGACCATCCTGACGCTGATCGTGCTGCCTGCATTGTATAAGCTGATCCACGGACGCGCTGAAAGAAGAGAGACGAATATGCCTGCAGAACAATCAACATGAGGAATTTTATGAAAACATCCGGATCTAAATTTTCGGTCAGAGCCCTGGTAGCCATGCTATTGTGCATGGCCTTCGCAACCACGGCCTATGCCCACGGCGTCGCAGAGGGCGATCAGGGTTATATCGAACAAACCAGCGGCCCGCAGATCATCGCGTTCCTCTATCTGGGCGCGAAGCATATGGTCACTGGCTATGACCATTTGCTGTTCCTGTTCGGTGTTATCTTCTTCCTCTACCGGATCAAGCATGTCGCTGCCTATGTGACCCTGTTCGCGATCGGCCACAGCACGACCTTGCTTGCAGGCGTCTTGCTCGGCACGAACATCAGCTCTTATGCGGTTGATGCCATTATCGGGCTGTCGGTGGTTTACAAGGCGCTGGATAACCTGGGCGCCTATCAGCGCTGGTTCGGCTTTCAGCCCAACACCAAGGTGGCGGTGCTGATATTCGGTTTCTTCCACGGCTTCGGTCTTGCGACGAAATTGCAGGAATTTGCCTTGTCGCCCGATGGCCTGTTGATCAATCTTATATCGTTCAACGTCGGTGTCGAAATCGGGCAATTCCTGGCCCTCGGCGCAATATTGATTGCGATGGGATACTGGCGCCGCACCGCTAGCTTTGGCCGCCATGCGTTCGCAGCCAACGTCGCCCTGATGATAGCGGGCTTCATGCTCTTTGGATACCAGCTTACCGGCTATTATGTCGCTTGAAAGGACTAACATGACAGATATTGGAACACCTACCCGTTCGGAGCTTCCTTCCGTTCGACAACTGAACAAGGCGACGGCTTTTGCAGCCGCTACCGCCACAATCCTGCTGGTGACCACCATCCTTCCTGCCGAATATGGCATTGATCCGACCGGTGTTGGTAGCGCGCTGGGGCTCACGGCAATCGGCGATGGCAAACAGGCTGAACAGCAAACAGAAAGCGCAACCCCTGCGGGCGAAGCTATCTCGCCACAATCAGAGCCGGTTGGCAGCGAAACGACAGCCACTATTCAGAAGGGCGAGGTTACGCTCACTCTGCAGCCGGGCGAGGGGCGGGAAGTGAAAGCGACAATGACGGCTGGCGAGGAATTTGATTTCTCCTGGTCGACCGCCAACGGCAGCAAGGTCAACTATGACCAACATGGGGAGGTTTTCGGAGCCGCCTCAGACGAATATACCAGCTATGACAAAGGGACCAAAGCCTCCTCGACCGGCAAATTTCGCGCTCCCTTTGATGGCACGCATGGTTGGTATTGGCGCAATCGGACAGAAGGCCCGGTCACCATCACCGTCTCCGCTAACGGGCAATTCTCGAAATTTGAACTGAAAGAATAGGAAGATAGAATGCGTAATTTACTAGTTGCACTTACCGCCTTGGCCACTGTTGCCAGTCCTGCCCTGGCTCACCCCCAGCACGATGAAATGCCCCAACGCGCCGAGCGCAAGCCAATGGCTGAAACGGCCAAGGACGCCGTGATTAAGCTGGTGACTCAAGCCAAATTGCCGTCAAGCTGGAGCACGGCCAAAGCCATTCAAACCGAGGCACGGATGATTGGCGGAACCCAGAGCTGGGTAGTGACGTTCGACAATCCTGCCATCAAGGCCGCAGCCAAGCGGAAGCTCTATGTTGTGCTTACAAAGTCTGGTGACTTTGTTTCAGCAGTGAATAGTTTGCCAAAATAGGTAAATATCAAGCCGGGATGCCCTTATCTCCTTTATATGATTTCGGCATCCCGTTCTTTTTCTATACGCCAATGGCCTGCTGATATCGTTGGTCGACAACCTCCCAGTCCAGATTTCGCATGAATGCATCGACATATTTCGCTGCTGCCGTGCCATAAACCATGGGGTAGCGGCTTGGGGCTCGTCTCGGTCGTGATGTGGGCCGTAGTTCTCTTGCTCGCCCTCGCTCTTGCGGCGCGTTCGACTCGAAAGAGCGCAGATCAATGACGAAGCAATCGACCAAACGGCGCTAACCTAACTGCGAACCACGCCGTATCTCCCGGTTGTGAACGCCGAGGCCGAAAGCGTTTTGGACGTCGAAATTACCGGAATCGCGATAACCATTTACCAGCTAGTCCGGTCGCCAGAACTCCAGCAGTCAGTGCCAGCAGTGGGTGTTTCTGGGCTGCCAGCAGAAAGCTCGTCCGGCGAACATAATAATCCTGTTGCCCATCGATCGAGCCATCTTTGCGCGGCTCGTAAAGATTATCCCGCGCAGCGGGGGCGGTTGGCTGATCCTTGTCGGTTTGCAGGCGCCGACCAAGCAATTTCATTCCTATATCAGCCGCCCTTTTACCGAACCGGCCTCCCAAGCTGATGAGGTAGCCGTTCCCGCCAACGTAGATCTGCCGTTTGGGATGCTCGGCAGCGTGCAGGATTGCGTCTGCGACCAAGCGCGGATCGTAGAGTATCGGCGGCAGTCGAGTCGGCTCGTCAAGATAATTGCGAGCGTGTTCGGGATAGGGGGTGTGCATTGCAGAAGGCTTGATCAGCGTGACCGAGATCGGTGCGCCATCTTTCTGAAGTTCCATGCGCAGCGCGTCAGTCGCCGCCTTCACGGCATGCTTCGTGGCCGAGTACGACCCTTGCAGGATCAGCGATCGGTCCGACAATACCGATCCGACATTGACGATAGCGCCGCCTTTGTTCCGGAGGTGGGCGGCAGCAACCAGCGATCCTTTGATAAGCCCAAAATAATTGACATCGAATACCCTGCGATGGTCTTCCATCGAGACTTCATCCATTCGACCGTAAACGGCCGCTGCGGCGTTGTTGACCCAGGTGTCGCATCCGCCGAATTCGTCCACTGCGGTTTGCATAATCCGTTCGACGTCGTCATCGGAAGCAACGTCGGCTACGCATATGGCACAGTCGGCTCCCTTCGCTCGCAATTCTTCTGCCACCTGTTCCAGCTCGTCTTCGTTGCGCGATGCCAGAACAAGCCTCGCGCCCCTACGGGCAGCTGCGTGCGCGGTTGCCAAACCGTGGCCGCTGGTAGCGCCGGTTATGACGATAGTCTGCTCTTCGAGTGGTTTCAGTTTGGGGGTCATGCTCGGTTCTCCCTTGCTGGATAAACGATGCTCGCTACCCTTTCTGACTGTGCGTGGCACTGTGAAACAGTGGGCTGGCGAGTTCCAAAAAAAATTGCTGTTTCAATGGAACCCTATTCAAGAACAATGGTTCCCAATACAATGAAAGGAGAAAGCATGGCCGCAGATAATCAATCGAAATCAGGGAATCAGGACGGCTTGAATATGTACGTGCGGTTCATGCTGATGATCACCACCAGTACAGTCGTTATGTTCGCTCTCATGTATGTTAATACATATAACGTAGATCATGTTTTCTGGAGCGAGACGCGCTTCTGGATGGCATTTGTTATGGGCGCGGCCATGATGGTGATTATGCTACTCTTCATGTGGGGCATGTACAAGAGCACCAGTAAGAATTTCATTATTCTTGGCGTTGCCGCTTTTGTCTTTGCACTGGCCCTGTGGCTGGTGCGCAGCCAGACAACCGTTACCGACACCGAATACATGGCGGCAATGATCCCGCACCATTCAATCGCGATCATGGCAAGCGAGCGCGCGCAGATCCGTGATCCGCGCGTGCGCAAATTGGCGCATGACATCATCCTCGCCCAGCGGCGCGAAATTGCCCAGATGCGCTACCTGATCGACAATATCGAAGAGCAAGGCGTTCGCATGACTGAACGCGTACCGGAGGAGGCGAAGCAATGACCAGGCTGTATTTGCTCCTCGCCGCGGCCCTGCCACTGACAGCTTGTAATGAGAACACCTCGCTCGGCAATGACAGAGAAGCTCAGCTTGACCCTGCGCCTAGTCCTGCGCCTGTCATGGGTGCCGCTCAAGCACTGCAGAATGTTGCAACCGAACTCATCAAGCCCGAAACTATGTCGCGGGCAGATATCACGGCGCTCGGCGGGCTCGCTGGCAAATGTACAATAAAGCTTACTGAAGTGGCCCATCCATCTCTGGTTTTTGAAGGCGAGAGTGCTACGATCAAGCTCAACGGCAAACTTATCAACCTCCCTTCGGTCGGTTCTGGCCGTTTCGAAAGCGGCGGACTGAGCGTGGCGCTGGAGCCCAATGGCGAGGAAGGCGATGCCGGCTTACAGGGAATGGACATGATTATCGTGCCGCCTGAGGCGGAGGACGAGATTGGCTACGGTGGTTATATCGAGTGCTCGCACGGAGAGCGGTCGTGAAACCGATCGTTAAGGGCGGAATTTTAGGGGCGGTTGGAATCGTAGTCCTGCTGCTTGTTATCGCTTTGCTGATCATTCTGACGGGAGGCTACAACGTCGCCGCGACGGAGCGGCATACCTCGGTCGGCGAATGGGCGCTGGACACCAATTTCACCAATTCGGTGCAACGCCAGGCTGAGGGCATTTCCGCACCCGAGTTTTCAAGCGCTATGGTCGATGCAGGAGCCCCTGAATACAAGGCAATGTGTGCCCATTGCCATGGAGGCATAGGGGAGCCGCGCGCAGATTGGGCGGAAGGGATGCGCCCCAAGCCCCCCGCGCTTGCTCATGCTGCCGAATCCTGGAGCGCCGAGGAGATTTATTGGCTCGTCAAAAACGGTGCAAAGATGACTGGCATGCCCGCATTCGGGCCGACGCATGATGAAGAGGCGATGTGGAATATCGCCGCCTTCGTAAAAGCGATGCCGGACATGCCCCAAGCCCGCTACGCGGCCTATCCCTTAGAACATGGCGGGGGACAGCGATAGCGGACACGTGCACGATACAGGCTTACCGACTACTGAAGATTGATGGATTGTTCGGAGTTAACACAACCAGGCGGCCTCCAGCGCCGACCTTTGTTTTCCGGGGACTACTCCGGGAAATATTCCGGTCCGCTGACCGTATCGCGCCGCCAGCGAAGAAAGAGCGGAGAGTTTTAAGATGACACACCAGCAAGCCAAAAGCGCCGCAATCGTTGGTCTTGGATTGACCCTCGGCAGCGTCCTGATCGGTTCTATTCTGTCAGCGAAGACGCGAAAAGGCCGATCTTCCGACGACGCCCCGGGCTTTACCGCCCGCAAAGGCTTTGGCAGCTATGACGTTGTCGGTCGCACCGTCACTATACTGAAGCCACGCGGAGAGCTTTTTGCATTTTGGCGCAATTTCTCGAACCTGCCCGATTTCATGGAGAATCTTGAAAAGATTGACGTCAATGATGCGAAAGGGGGCGCTGCTATTTGGCATATCAAGGCTCCGGCTGGCCGGACGGTAGCGGTCAAGACCGAAATCGTTCGTGAGGAAGAGGGCGGGTTGATCGCCTGGCGCTCTGCTGAGGGGTCAGAGATCGAAACTGAGGGACGTGTCACTTTCAAAGATGCGCCAGGCGACCGGGGAACACGGGTTCGCTTGATCATTGCTTATAAACCCCCCTTTGGTGAGGCCGGTCGTGCCTTTGCCAAGCTTTTCTTGCGCGAGCCTGAAATTCAGGCGCGTCATGATCTGAAGCGTTTCAAGATGCTGATCGAAACGGGCGAGATTGCGACATCATCGCATACGAAAGCTAAGACCAGAGCCGCAAGACAGGAGAATGCAGCATGAGAGCTCTTACGTGGCATGGGACCAAGGACGTACGCGTCGAGACCGTCGATGATCCCGAGATCATCAACCCGCGCGACGCGATCATCAAAGTTACCAGTACCGCAATCTGCGGGTCTGATCTTCACCTTTACGATGGGGTCATTCCGGGCGTGAAGCCGGGTGATGTCCTGGGCCATGAGTTTATGGGCGAGGTGGTGGACACGGGCCGCGGCAGTACCCTGAAAAAAGGTCAGCGAGTGGTCGTGCCCTTCACGATCAGTTGCGGCGGATGTTTCCACTGCAAACGACAACAATACTCTGCCTGCGACAATTCAAATCCTGTCGAAAAACAGGATATTTCGGCCACGCTCTATGGGCAGCCCATGAGCGGTCTGTTCGGATATTCCCATCTTACTGGCGGCTATTCCGGCGGTCAGGCCGAATATGTGCGGGTGCCGTTCTCTGATGTAGGGCCAATAGTAATACCTGATCACCTCGAAGACGAAAAAGTACTGTTCCTGTCCGACATCCTACCGACCGGCTGGATGGCCGCGGAGAACGCCGACATCCAACCAGACGATACGGTCGCGGTCTGGGGCTGTGGTCCCGTTGGATTGTTTGCAGTTCAATCTGCGATCATCATGGGCGCAAGCAAGGTTATCGCGATTGACCACTATCCCCACAGGCTTGAACTCGCACGCACGTTGGGAGCCGAAATCGTGAACTTCCGCGAGAGCGATGTGCGCGATGCCTTGATGGAAATGTCAGGCGGAATTGGAGTCGATGCGGTAATCGACGCGGTCGGCATGGAATCCCACGGTTTCGCACTCGATAATATGATTGATGCTGCGAAGCAAAAGATTGGGATCGGTTTCGATCGCGCCAGCGCTCTCAAACAGGCAATTCTTGCCGTTCGGTTCGGTGGGAAAGTCTCCATTCCCGGGGTCTACGGCGGCATGTCCGACAAATGGCCGCTTGGAGCGATGATGGAAAAAGGCCTGCAAATCCGCGGTGGCCAGACGCATGTCCAGAAATACACGAACGACCTGCTTGCGAAGATCGAAGACGAAACGATCAATACCACCTTCCTTATCAGTCACCGACTGCCGCTTGAAGAGGCTTCGCGGGGCTACAAGAACTTCAAGGAGAAGCAGAACAACTGGACCAAAGTGGTCCTGAAACCTGGTCAGCAAAGCGCTGCCTAAATTCGGGAGCGTTACGGCCAGCTTGTCACCGCTCGGTTCCGCGTCTTGATCCACCACCCAGCAGGAAGCAAATTATGCCTAAAAGCGCGATTTCCTGAATTGCTCTTTAAAAAATCCTCCGACGAGGAAAGTTCGACGGATGCAATGCTTTCCGTGCTTGCCAAGCAGTTTGAAGAACACGGTGTCGAACTGTCTCATAACGCGCCATAACAATCTCCTATCTCGGAGGATTTGCAGATCAGGTCCGGGGACGGTCGGTGCCTTGCCGATCCAAATGCCCGGACGCCTGTACAATCCGCAAACCATCGAACGCGAAACCGGAACCGGACCGCTATGGCTTTCGATCATCAGTTCGACTTTCAGAAACCGAACGACAGGCCGACCCGCCCGCCCGTGGTGCCGCCGACGGTCGATCCGGTTATGCCGCCCGAGATATAGACCCGCTCCGTCACCCGGCCGACGAGTGCGGTGGAGAAGCCTTGCTCACCATCAAACGTAGCGAGGTTGAACGATACCGACCAATCGCTGTCGGGTACGATGACGGTGCCCGCCATCGCCATGGCCGCCGCGACACCGCCGCTGACGTGGCGGTTGGTTTGATGAAGCGCACGATCGAGCGCGGCGGTGCGGTTCTCCAGGTCACTCACGCGCGGATCGAGATTGGCCAGTCCTGCAATATCGAGGTTCGTCGTGCCGAGGTTACCGGCTGCATCGCTGGTCACCAGCGCCAGCGCGCCCTGTTGCGCCGCGCGGCTCGCGGAAGAGGTGATCCCCGCCAGCGTGTAGGTCGACGTGCTGCCGCCCAAGGCGACCTGTGCATTGCGCGTCGCGACCGCGCCCGGGCCGATGGCGACCGCCCCGTCACCCGTCGCGCTGGCGCCATCGCCCAGGGCGATGGCGCCATTGCCGATCGCGCTATTGGCATTGCCGATGGCGACCGCGCCGGTTCCCGTGGCGGTGTTGTTCGCGCCTAACGCAACCGCGCCGGTACCGGTCGCGACATTCGGATCGCCGATCGCGACCGCACCGTTACCCGAGGCGATGTTCCCGGCGCCGATCGAGACCGCCTGGCCGTCCATCGCCTGCGCGCCCGCGCCCATCGCCACCGACTGGTTGCCGCTGGCGACGCTCCCGCCGCCGATCGCGATGGCATCCTCGCCGGACGCCTGTGCGGCGGGGCCGTTTGAGTTTACCTCGAAATAGGCCAATTCGGTGCTGTTTTCGTCTGCGGTCGCCTGTGCTGCGTCCGCACGTGCCAGCGCGGTCGTGGCGTCCGATTGCGCCTGCTGCGCCTCTGCCCGTGCGATATCGGCGGAGGACTGGGCCTTGACAGCATTTTCGAATGCCTCATCGGCCCGTATCTGAGCCGCCGCCGATCCGGCACCGGCGCGGTCCGCCGCCTGCTGTGCGGCGCGGGCTTCAGCGCGGGCGGTATCCGCCGTCGCCTGAGCCGTGGCGGCGTTGGTGAAGGCTGCGTCAGCACGCGACTGCGCCGTGGCCGCCTCTGTGCGAGCAGTGTCGGCCGTGGACTGCGCGGTCGCGGCATTGGCCAGTGCGGTATTCGCCGTGCCTTGGGCTGCGGCGGCATCAGCGACGCCTTGGTTGGCGGTCGTCTGGGCGGCGGCGGCAGCACTCTGCGCCGTGGCCGCGTTCGTCAGCGCGGTATCCGCCGTTCCCTGGGCGGCTGCGGCATCCGCCACACCCTGATCGGCGGTCGTCTGGGCGGTGTCGGCAGCATTCTGAGCTGCCGCGGCATTGGTGAGCGCGGTATTGGCCGTGGTCTGCGCATTTGTTGCGCTCGCGTCGACAGCATTGAGCTGCGAAAGGTTCACGGCGTCGGTGCCCTGCGTGCCCGCCGCGACATTGACGATTTGCCGTTCGTTGCCGACGCTGCCGACCGAGACCGAGTTCGCGCGCAGCGCGACCGAGTTCGCGCCGAGTGCGACCGAGTTGATCGCCGTCGCCTGTGCCTGACGGCCGAACGCCGAGGCGCCGGCCACGTTCGCCACGGCATCGTTGCCGACCGCCGTGGCGTCGTCGGCCGAGGCCAGCGCACCTTCGCTGTCGGTATCGTCGCCATCCTCGCCGATTGCCACGCTGCGCGCGCCGGTGCCCCGGGAATCCTTGCCGACCGCGACCGAGCCTGCGCCCGTCGCCTGCGCCCCGGCGCCAACGGCGGTCGATCCGGTCGCCAGTGCGCCCGCGCCGAGCGCGGTGGCACGGTCGCTCGTCGCGGCGGCATTGGTGCCCAGCGCGGTCGCGCTGATGGCGGTGGCGAGCGCGTCGTTGCCGATCGCGACGGCATCGTCGGCGGCGGCCTGTGCGCCATCCGCATCGGCATCTTCCCCGTCGCCGCCGATCGCGATCGAGCGATCGCCGCTGGCGCGGCTTAAAGACCCGGTGGCGGTGCTGTAGAGACCGAGGGCATCGCTGCCAAACCCGGTGGCGGTGCTGTAGAGACCGAGAGCATCGCTGCCAACCCCGGTGGCGGTGCTGTTGGTGCCGCTGGCCTCGCTGAAAGCCCCGGTGGCGGTGCTGCCGGTGCCGCTGGCCTCGCTGAAAGCCCCGGTGGCGGTGCTGCTAATGCCGGTAGTCTGGCTGGCAACCCCGGTGGCGGTGCTACTGGCACCGGTGGCCTGGCTGGCAACCCCGGTAGCCGTGCTGCTAATGCCGGTGGCCGCGCTGCCAGACCCGGTGGCGGTGCTGCTGGCACCGGTGGCTTGCGCCTGCGCTCCGAAGGCGCTGGCTCGAGTGGCAATGGCGAGCGCATCATTACCGACCGCCGTGGCATCGTCGGCCGAGGCCAGCGCACCTTCACTACCGGCATCGCCGCCATCCTCGCCGATTGCCACGCTGCGCGCGCCGGTTCCCCGGGAATCCTTGCCGACGGCGACCGAGCCTGCACCCGTCGCCTGCGCGCCCGCGCCCACGGCGGTCGAACCCGATGCTATCGCACCCGCTCCGAGCGCGGTCGCGCGGTCGCTGGTGGCGGCGGCGTTGGTGCCCAGCGCGGTCGCGCTGGTGGCGGTGGCGAGCGCATCGTTGCCGATCGCGACGGCATCGTCGGCGGTGGCCTGCGCGCCATCCGAATCGATATCTTCCCCGTCGCCGCCGATCGCGATCGAGCGATCGCCGGTTGCGTCGGAATTAGTGCCGGTGGCGGTGCTGCTTAAGCCGCTGGCCGCGCTGCCCGTCCCAGTGGCGGTGCTGTTGTCGCCGCTGGCTTGGCTACCTGCCCCCGTGGCGGTGCTATTGCCGCCGGTGGCCTCGCTGAAAGCCCCGGTCGCGGTGCTGGCTATCCTCGTGGCCCTGCTGACAGCCCCGGTCGCGGTGCTGCCGGTGCCGGTGGCCTCGCTGAAAGCCCCGGTGGCGGTGCTTTGAGTCCCGCTGGCGGTGGCATCAGCGCCAATAGCGGTGGAGTTCGCGCCCGTGACGCTGGCACCGACGCCGCAGGCCAGATTGCCATCCGCATCGCCCGAATCGGCGCCGCCGTCATTGTCGGTAGCGGCATCAACCACGCCGTCATTGTCGCGATCGAGCAGGCAATCCTCGGCCGCCGCCGGCGAAGCCAGAAGCGTCAATGTGCCGACGCTGGCGGCCACGTAGAGCGTCGTTTTCAGGGTCTTTGCGAACGTCATGATGTCCCTCCTCTTCGGACCAGCACCGATGCACCGGATGCGTCGCCTGCGCGCCTTTCGCGAAGTACCCCGGCGCGTCCCAATGCGTGCCGCCATGTTCGGCGGCGGCGATATCATATGCACGGCAATGCGAGCGCCCTTCACAGCGGTGCAAAGCTCGGATAAGACTAAACAAATGATAAGATTCGTGCGCAAGTGGATTCTGGCGAATGGCAATTATGGAAGCTGAATGGAGTAAAGGATTGGTCGAAATCGCCGCTGAAGACGGCGCGAAGTTCGGCGCAGGCGTCGATATCTGGCAACTCGGTCAGCTTCCCGAGTTTCTCGGCCCCTCCTGCTGGGGGATCATCGCCGCGCGGCTCCTGCTGTCGCTGCCGTTCGACGATGCCGTCCCGGGATTTCTCGAATATATCGGAAAAGCGGCGGGGGCGGACCGCGCCTGGCTGTTGCGGTTCAACGAGGGCATGACGCTGCTGCGCAACACCAACGAATGGTGCCGTCCGGGCGTATCGTCGCATGTCGCGGACCTGCAGAATGTCCCGGTCACGATGCTGGGCGAAATGCTGGCGCCGCTGCGCGACGGCAAGAGTGTCGCGATCAACGACGTATCGAAAATGTCGCGCAGTCTGCGGACCATGCAGGCCGAATTCAGGCTTCAGGGTATCCGCAGCACGCTCTCGGTCCCGATTATCGGTGATGCCGGGTTGATCGGATGTATCGGCCTTGATGCCACGCGCGACCGACGCCGCTGGAACGACGACGAGGTTCATGCCCTGATGCAGATCGCCGCCTTGATAGCCGTGGCCAGGACCGAAGGGGCACCAAGGTCCCGGTCGGCGGACGAGACTTTTTCGGTGCCGGTCTATCTGCGCAATGGCGCTTCGACGCGCGGTGTCCCCTTGTCCGCGATCGCCGCCATTCGCGCCGATGGCAATGGATCGATGGTGCATTTGTCGAAAGGTGGCAGACTGGCCGACGACCGCCCGCTCCGCTGGTGGCAATCGATCCTGCCCGCCGAAGACTTTCTGCGCGTTCACCGTTCGGCAATCGCCAACATAAGATCGGCGGAAATCCTTCGACCCCGGTCGGGCAGCCAGGATCTGGAGCTTGTCGTTACCGGCAGTTCTCCCGCAGTTCCGATTGCCCGCACGAAGGCACCGGAAGTGCGGCGTAGACTCGGCGTGTGAGCGCAGCCCCGTGCCCGGCTGTCACGTTCAGCTCATCGGCAACGCGTGCGACCAATACGGCAACATCCCGACCCAGGAGGCCTGTTCTCCAAGCTTGCCACGTCGTGCTCAAGGGCGGCAGCGCATTCTACACCGAAATCGGAGCTGCAAGGCGCATCGCGGCGGTAGGGGCTTTCGCATCAGCTTTCGGTCATCCCGATGAACGGTCAGATCGTCGTGCGTGAACCAGTCCCAAACAGCCAACGGCTCGGCCAGCGCGGGAGCAATCTCACACCGACCCGGCCGCAAATTTTTGTTAGGCCAAAAATAGATTTTTCCGATGCTATCGGTTTTTATTGCCCCGGATGTTGCCCTGACGACGAGCCGTTTTCAAAGAATTGTAGGGTGTTGGAAGCAACGTATTGAAAAAATAGTGTACGCACCAGGGCTCGAACCTGGGACCCGCTGATTAAGAGCTAGCTGTTGGCGTTCCCCAATGTCCATCCGCAAGCATAGGAATGTGAGTTACGGTGCATTTCCGCTAGAAAACCGAAATTCCGCTTGCGGCCCGATTGTGTTGAAAAACTCGACTGACGTGCGGTTTGATATTGCGTCTGGAAGCGAGACGAGTGCGATTTGATCTGTTGGTCAGGCTGGCATCGGGATTATTTTGGCTAGTTTGCGAAGGTTCTGGGCGATGGCGGCTAGGAGGAACTCGTCTTTTGCGCCATTTGGTCCCCGCAGGCGCAATCGGTCCAGCTTTAATATTCGCTTGAGATGCGCGAACAGCATTTCCACCTTCTTCCGCTGCCTTCGTGAGATGATATATGCATCACTGGTGGCGATGTCGCGGGCCGTGTCGCGGGCACTTTCATGGATGAAACGCATGATCCTGCGGGCTGGAGCATTGGGGCAACATTGCGGTTTGAGCGCGCAGGCATCACAGTCTGCCTTGCGTGCGCGGCATCGCCTGAACCCATCCTCATCGATGCCGGGTCGTGTTTTGGGATAGCCCTCGATTATATTGTCGCAGCCGTTTTCGGCCAGGGCAGAGATAGTTGTCGTCGTCCTTGTCGTAGTTGAAGTCCGCGCGTTCGAACGTGCCGTCGCGCCGGGCGGAATGGTCAAACACCGGAACATGCAGCGCGATGCCCTTCTCGACCAGCCAGGCAAGATTGTCTGCCGATCCATAACCGGTGTCGCCAGCGAGGCGTACGGGTAAAATACCGAACCGCTCTTCGGTCCGGTCGATCATCCACCGCTGCGCTGTGACTTCCGCTTGACGGATCGATGCGGTCGCCTCCACGTCCATTATCACCGAATGATCGAGATCGATCAGATAGTTGGTGCTGTAGGCGAAGAAAGCCCGTTCGCGCGACGCGGCGGTCCAGCGCGCCGCAGGGTCGGCCACGGCCAACTGCTTGGGTGCAACCGGTGTAGCGCTCCCGAAGGCCGCATCGTCGAGCACCGTCAGATATTCGCGTATGGCATGGCTCGCGCCTTCGCTCGGTAAATGTTCATGGCGACCCACAGTATGCTGCCGGTTCACATCGGCCCGGATAAGATTGGCATCTACTGCAAAGCCTTCGCCGCCGATCAGTCCTTCGGCCATGCACCGCCCGACCGTCGTCTCGAACAATTTGCGCAGCAGGTCGCTGTCGCGGAATCGGCCATGGCGGTTCTTCGAAAAGGTTGAGTGATCGGGAACGGCACCCTCCAGACCCAAATGGCAGAACCAGCGATAGGCAGGGTTGAGATGCACTTCATCGCACAGCTGCCGCTCGGAACGGATGCCCATGCAATAGCCGATGATCAGCATCCGGATCATCAGATCCGGATCAATCGAGGGACGTCCCGTCTCACTATAAAAGCTGCGCAGATGTTCGCGGATGTCAGACAGATCGACGAACCGGTCGATTGAGCGAAGCAAATTATCCGCTGGCACATGGCGCTCCAGGTTGAAGCTGTAGAACATCGCTTCCTGCGCTACCGTTCGCTCACCCATCATCGCCCAATCTCCGCTTCTTCGCGACGATTGAATCACACCCTCAGCGATGCTGCAAGCAATAGTTTTTCAACAGAATCCACCCACTTTCGGTCATTCGCTAACGGTTGATTGGTAGATATCCCTTAAAAGCCGTCTGTCCGCTTTTGGTGCGACGATCAGCCAAGCCCAAACGCCCGTCATCGCGATTCATCAACTTTCGAACCATTAGTGGAACAGGGGACTGCAGAGGGCGCTCTGTCCATCTCAGGCGCGTCCTACTTTTTGTGGGATTCCCTTACACATGTCTTACACACTTACACAAAAGCTTACACAAATTCGGCTTGACGGAAAAATTACATTTTGTTATCAAATGTTTACGGTTGTCTGGCCCCACTCAAAATGCAGTTCCGCAAGGAGTGCCCGTTCGAGTCGGGCCAGGGGCACCATTCCGGTATTTTGCCGGAAAACCGCCATTCTTGCGCGGGCAGAGAGGTCAAAGATCGGTAGCAATTTAGCAGCAGTGGTCCGCTGATCGCAATTTCCGGCGTGGGGCCGGTAGCGGACCGCCAGCTCATTGAAAGTCATCAATAACAAGGGGGCATTGAGCCGCCAAACATCGCGTCGGAAGCGCCGACCCCACTATTTGATCCCTGCCTAGCGCAAAATTGGCTAGAGAGAATATCCATAACGTTGGACCCACGGTTCCAGAGTTGGCAAAACCGGCTCGAGATGTTCACGGTAGCGGGTCCAGCGGCCACTTGCGCGTTTGTAGATTGGTTCGGTGACTTGTGAATAGCTGGCCGTGGTGATTAATCCTCGTGCCTTGGCCGTGCGCTGGTGATCGAGGACTTGAATATCCCATTCGAGGTCAAGAAAATCGAATAATGGCCGGATTTCCGCTTCCACATCCTCCACCAGATTTTCATATTTGACGATGTGAACATTAGTCGAGAATAGTTCGCACGAGCGCTGCCAATGCTGAAATGTGAGATCATAATATTGCGCCGCATCCTCGAGCCGAAGAAAGTTTGACATGGCAGGGTTCAAGCGAAAATTGCTCATGAAGCAACTCAGCAGTACATCGCACGGGTGACGTATTGCCAGAATGAAACGCGCATCCGGAAAAAGTAGCTGAATGAGCGGAACTTTCTGTAAAAAAAGTGGTGACTTGTCGATCAGCAGATTCGCAGCCGCCACGTCTTCGAGCTTATGCACTTCCGTAAAATAATGTCTGCGTGCCTGGGCGATGTCCTCTGCATCAAGAGCGGGCAGCGCTGCCAGTCCGCCAATCGCTTCATCGACGATGTTCAACGGCGGCTGTTCTTCCAGCACAGTGACATTCGGATGGCCCATTAATATGGTATCCAGCAAGGTAGTTCCGGATCGCGGAAATCCGACCAGAAATACCGGGTCTGGTTGGTCGGTTGCAGGTTTGTCTAGCGACCATGTCGAGACCCACTCGGGCGTGAGCAAGTCTATTTCGGCGCGCAGTGCGTCCCGAAGCTCTCCGGCGCGACGGAGCGGTTCGCTAGGATTGTCCTGATGGAGGCGGGCGGCCTCCTCGAACGCGGCGAAAGCCTGGTCCGGCTGGCCGAGCCGGTCAAGCAGCGTCGCTCGAATATGCGCGGTGCGTTCAGGTTCTATCTCCGCCGGCACTTTCGACAGGCTTTCAAGACCTTCCGTAAATTGTCCCGCCCGCCGATGTTCCAAAGCGCGGAGAAAGCCGAGCGCGCCCTCATCAAGACCATTGGCTTCGGCTCGTGCAATCAGCGGCGCAAACTGATCTTCGCGATTGGTGTGTTCGTACTGGATCGCAAGGCCGAGGTAAGCGTCAAGCTCCTTCGGATCCAGTTCAATCGTCCGCCTGTACGCGCGCTCGGCCTCCGCGGTATTTCGCAATACGCCATATTCGATCCCAAGCTTCAACCAGATGTCAGCAGAATCCGGATCGCGGTCTGAAGCCTCCAACAAGGCCGCAAGAGCCTCTTCCTGCTTAAGCTGCGCTTTGTAGAATATGTAAAGGCGATAGGTCAGGTGAGAATCATCCGGGAATTCCTCAATTGCCTTGATCAGTTCCGCTTCGGCCTCTTCGGGTCGATCCAGCGCTTCCAGCGCAGAAACCAGATTGAGCCGGGTCGGCGCGGCGTTTGGATCGATTGCTATCGCCCGCCGCAATGCGGCCACCGCCTTCTCATGGTCGCCCAACCCGCTGCGCGCATTGCCAAGATTGTTCCAGCATTCGAAATCATCGGGCTGTCTCGCGATAACCAATTCGTACGCCTCGACCGCAGCAGCAAAATCTTCCAGCTTCTGCGCGAGGAATCCGCGAAAGCGCGCAACCCGCAGGCTCTCATCTTTTCGCATCAGGTCCGCACTTGCTGCCGCAAGAGCTTTGGCGTCGCGTTCCTGATCCATCAGAATCGAGATCAAATTGCAGGCGATTGTGATATCCTGCGGTCGCAGCGAATGTGCCTGTTCGAAATGCTGTGTGGCCGTCGGCAGATCGCCTGATCGGGCGCAGATCATTCCGAGAAAGCCATGAAAAGCAGCCGGGTCGCCCAGTCTGTTTGTGAGCGCTCCTTCTGCAACGGTCCTCGCTCGCGCAAGATTGCCCTGACTCGCCGCCTGCACCGCCTCGTTCAGCAAATCGCCGCCATCGATCATATTGGAGGATTGTCCGGCCATATCTTGCTCTCGGTCTCGGTCTGCAGGATCGTGGGACGCCGGTAGAATTGCCGGCCTCCCCGATGAATATGGAGGGTTTCCGTCCGGGAACCCTCCAATATCATTGTTCAACCCGGCTTCAGAAGTCGAGCGTTACGCCGGCGAAGATATAACGCCCAAGAGTATCATATGTCGCCGGGTAGGTGTTGCCGTTGCAAGGACCGGTCGGGCACAGGTTCGGGGTGCCGCCTCCGCCGGAGGTCACCAGCGGCGGTTCCTTGTCAAACAGGTTGTTGACGCCGAGCCGGAACTGGAACATCTCCTCCAAGTTAAACGAGAGCACGGCATCAATGTAGTTGTATGCCGAAATCCGGGTGCCGGGTCCGGCGTGATCGGTCAAGCCGTCGGGGTTCAGGGCCGCGAACGAAGAAACGGTTTCGGCCTTCACCTTGCCGACATATCGCCACTGGATGGAAGCGCCAATACCGGAGTCCATGTTCAGCGATACACGGGCCTTGTGCCGCCAGCGCGGAAGCGGAGCACCCGCGTCCGATGTTCCACCCACGCTACAGGTAGGACCATAGAGGCCTGCGCAGTCGTAGGTGACCCGGCTGCCATCAGCGTTGGTGAGGCCATTCTCGACTTCGTAGGAGTCGAGATAGGTGCCGTTCATCGAAAGGGAAACCGTGCCAAAGCTGACTGGTACGGAGTAGTTGCCCCCGATTTCAATGCCCGAGGTCTGGAGTCGACCGACATTGTTCGGTAGGTCGACCGTAAAACCGTTTGGCGTCAGCCAGAGCGAACCTGCGGCATCGCGGTTGATGAGAGCGCACGAGGCAGGGGTAAAGGTCGCCGATGCATTATCGTCACAATTATTGAGAATCGCATCGACACCGAAGGTCCGGATGGCATCGTCTATTTCGATATTGAAATAGTCGACGGTCAGCGACAGTCCCGGAATGAATCGGGGCTGAAGCACCACGCCGGCCGTCCAGGTCTTGGCCGTTTCAGGCTGGAGATCGGGATTGCCGCCGAGCAGGCCGTTATACTGTCCGGCCGGGTTTGGCGTTACGCCCTGGCCGACAGTCAGGCCCTGCGCAAGACAGCCAAAGTCGGAAGCGGTGATGGTGAAACCGGCACAGGGGTCATTCGAGCCGCTCAGGCCGACCGCCTCCGTCCGGAACAGTTCCTGGATATTCGGTGCCCGGACGGCCTGGTTGTACACTGCCCGAAAGCGAATATCGGCGACCGGCGCCAGTTCGGCGCCAATCTTGAAGGTGTCGGTATTGTAGGTCCGGTTGGCGCTGGTTTCATAATGCGACCGACGATAGCCGGCATTGATTTCGAACAGGTCGACAATGCCATCCTGGATAACCGGAATTTGCGTTTCGGCGAAAAATTCCAGAACGTCGAAACTGCCCGAAAGCGGCAAGGTCGCGCCGCCCTGGCCGGTCAAATCACCGGTCTCAAACGCGGTATCGACGTTGAGCTCAAGCGTCTCCTTGCGCCATTCGCCACCCACATTCACTCTCACACCATCCTGAGCCCATGGAAAAACGAGACCATAGTTGGTCAGATCGCCAGTGAACGACAGGTTGGCAACCTGCTCGGTCGTCTCGCCGTTCTGGAAGCCCGACACGTTCAGATAGTTTACAGCCTCCGGGCTGGCTCCGCCTTGACCGGCAAACAGGTCATAAGGGACACAGTCGGTATCTCCGGCCGTAATCAGCGAACGACAAACGACCTGACCCTGCGTTGGACTACCGGGACGGTTGTCGGTGACCGCATCGAGCGCACGGACGAGCCGGGCAATCGAGAATTCATTGTCATAGACTTGTGAATAGTCCACTTGCCCATATTGGTAATAGGCATCGTAGCTCCATACGTCCGAAATATCGCCTTTGGTACCGATGACTCCGCGGAATGTGGTGTGGCCCAGATTGGAGCGGCGCGGACCACCTTCAAGGTTGCGACGGAGAGTAAGCGCGTAGCCCTGATTATAGGTGCCACCCTGGCCATCCGCAAAGTCGATCGGGGGAGCGGTCGGGTCGGGATTGAACGGCGCCGTGGTCGCTGCCGGGAAGGTCCCGACAAAGCCGCTGATCAGATTGTCGGCGTCACAGATGACCGCTCTTTGCGCTGCCGACATCAGCGGGTTATCGCAGTTCAGCGTCAATGTGTTGCCAAAATTGCCAGACGGGGCGATCTGAGCCACCGTCTGGTTGTCCATGAACTGGAATTCCATATACGGACGAAACGCGTCGCTGACTTCATATTTGACAAAGGCCCCTGCGGTAAAACGCTCATCGGGGCGCTGGAAGTGGTTGAAGGGCGCGAAGTTGAAAACACCCAGTCCGTTTACGAATCCACGATTTGGCGCAAAAGTATAAAAGGTCGAAGTCCCGGGTACGACAGCAGTGTCGAACACCAGGACGTTGCCGTTTGGCGTGGTCGCCGAACCGCCACAGACATTGGCTCCGCCGGAAGCATTTTGCAGGACGCAGGCGCTGAAGTCGCGATCGGCCTGGGTTACCGCCTCGATTTTGCGATAGCCGCCATAGATCATGAAATGACCGCGATCATCGGCAAATTTTGATCCGAAGGCCACCGTGGCATCGACGGAACCACCGTCAACCGTGTTACCGTCCGGGAAAGGGAAGTTGCTGGCATTGAGAAACGGCCGGATGAACTGGTTATTGTTGTCGTGCTGGTAGACACCATATTGGGCGTCGATCCTGAAGCCCTCGAACTCGTCGTCGATGATGAAGTTGACAACCCCGGCTACAGCGTCAGCGCCATATACTGATGAGGCACCGCCGGTCAGCACTTCAACCCGCTTGAGCATGGCGGCGGGTATGATGTTGATGTCGGCTGCCGAACCGCTGGCCGGCGACGGATCGCCCGGCACCAGCCGGCGCCCGTTTATCAGGGCAAGTGTGCGCGTGGACCCCAAGCCGCGAAGATCAACGGTTGCGGTACCGTCTGCACCATTGGCAAGCGAAGATGCCTGGCTGGCGGCAACGGCAGGCAGCGAGTTTAGAACATCTTCGATGCGGGTTGTGCCCTGCAGCTTGATGTCCTGGCTGCTGACCACCGCGACCGGTGACGACGCTTCAACATCCGGGCGCGCGATACGGGAGCCGGTAACGACGATGAGAGCATCATTGTTTTCGGCAGCCGTATCGGCGCTGTTGACGTCCTGGTTTTCAGTATCGGTAAACTGCGCAGCTGCTGGCGTGGCGATCAGCGCGAGGCTGAGGGCGATTGGGGCGGCGGTGGTTTTCAGATTATAAAAGCGTGCATTTTTCATGGGTCAAGCCTTTCAATATCGACCTTGACACCGGGTTGAATACCTAAGTGTCAAGGTCTGTTATGAAAGCTGCCCTTACAGCTTTGTTGGTGATTTTTTATTAGACACACAATTTCGTCCGCGCAAGAAATCGTGGCTGACTGAAACTAAATATTTTTGCATTTGTAACTTTTTTGCAACAGTTCAGATTGGCGAGATCGCTGCTCCGCCGCGATCTATGACGGGTTGCGCAACGCCCCGCTAACCCCAATTGAAGCGGTTCCATTTGGCCAAATAAACTTCAATCGCGCCCCGGTGTCCTTATACCGGGTGTATTTTGCTTGGCTTGGTAGGTTCCGGTCATTCCAATCAATCGACGGATGTCCGATTTGTTCCCCAAAAGCCATAAGCCGACATGCAACAATGCAGACAATTATTGTCGTTCGGGGCACTGGTAAATTGCAAGTGCTGGATGTCAGTTTCCAGGAAAGAGCATGGGCCTTCGGAATGATGACAATGGGGATGCAAAGCAACCGGTCCCATGGCAAACCAACCGAAATTTACCCATGATTCGAGTGCCCATCTTTATTTCATCTGGAAACCATTTTTGCGGAAATCGATATATCTGTGACCTGGTTGCAACGATATTCGGATTTCCGGCAATATAACGCGGTAAAGCGGTCTTTTTCAGACGTATGCACTGGACTATTTCGAGCATCCGGATAAGGGCTGAGCGCTTGAACGGGGCGGATCGCTCCATTTTGTCAAAGTCCCACCGGCCTGACCGTCGGGGCGCAGGAGAAACTCATGAAAATCGCAAAATTTTTGGCCGCTACTGCACTCAGTGGCGTCCTCGCAACATCGCCCGCTTATGCGCAGGATGTTCAGGGAGAGGAAACGTTTGACGATAATGTCATCATCGTCACGGCTTCCAAACGGGAAACGACCCTGCAGGAAACGCCAATCGCCGTATCGGTGACCGACGCGGCCCAAATCGAAGAAGCGCAAGTGCGCGACCTTCTCGACCTTCAGACCCTGGTGCCGTCGCTCCGGGTGAACCAGTTGCAGAGTTCCGCCAACACCAACTTCATTATTCGCGGTTTCGGCAATGGTGCGAATAATCCAGGTATCGAGCCTTCGGTCGGCGTTTTTATTGACGGTGTTTACCGTTCGCGTTCAGCGGCCCAGATTGGTGATTTGCCCAATATTCAGCGCGTGGAAGTGTTGCGTGGACCTCAATCAACGTTATTCGGCAAGAACGCCTCGGCTGGTGTGATCAGCATTGTTACGCAAAAGCCGCAATTTGACTTCGGCGGTTCTGCTGAGCTTAGCTACGGAAATTATGACGCCATCGTTGCGAAGGCGAGCGTAACCGGACCGGTAACGGACGCGATTGCATTCAGTCTGGCGGGCAACATGAATAAACGCGATGGTTATGCGCGTGACGTCAATCTCAACATTGATGTCAACGAGCGTGACCGCTGGGGTGTCCGTGGACAGATTCTGATCGAACCCAGCAATGATCTGAGCGTTCGGCTGATCGGCGACTATGACAAGATTGATGAAAATTGTTGCGTTGCCGGAAATCTGGCCGCCGGGCCGACTGACCCCATCGTCAACGCACTCGCTGGTGGCCAAGGCATTTCGGATGCTCCGTTCGCCTATTCTGTGCGGAATAACTTTCCTTCGTCCAACAATATCGAAAATTACGGCGTGTCGGGCCAGATCGACTATCAGGTCGGTGATTTGAGTTTGACATCCATCACCGCCTATCGCGAGGTCCGGATCGATACCAATCAGGATTCGGATTTTACTAGTGCGGATCTGATCGGTGAAAACCGGCAGAACACCGATATTGACACGTTTACCCAGGAACTGCGGATCGCATCTGATTTTGATGGGCCGCTAAACTTCCTGCTTGGGGGTTATTATTTCAAGGAAGATATTGATTTCGGCAATCAGCTTTTCTTTGGAACCGATACTCGTGCCTTTATCGACACCCAGATTCAGGACGCCAGCGGCGGAGCACTCAATGCCGCAATTCTGGAGGGCGCGCTGGGCGGGCTCGACAGCCTGGCAACTGGAATGCTGGTTGATTATACCGGTGTTATTGGTCAGCAAGGTCGAGGCGTCGTGGAACGGTTCGACTATGCAAACGAAGCGTTCTCGGTCTTTGGACAAGTTGACTTGGCGGTTACCGATCGGCTGACTCTCACCGGCGGTTTCAACTATACCGATGATAGCAAACGGGTTTCGTCGAACGTCATCAGCACCGATATTTTTTCGTCGCTTGATCTGGATGCACCGCAATATGCTCCGTTCCGCAATCAGCTGCTCCTGGGCGGTGCATTGCAAGCAGGCGTTCCGCTCGCCCAGGCACAGGCTTTTGCAAACGCCAATGACAATAACCCGGCGGCAAATCCGCTTGCTGATCTCAGGAGTGTACAATTTCTTCCGCCATTTGTGAATTTCCCAAATCAGGTGGAAGACGGACGTACCGATGATGACAATCTGTCCTACACATTGCGGGCCAGTTATGAGGTCAATTACAATCTGAGCGTTTATGCGACCTATGCCACTGGCTACAAGGCACCGTCCTTTAACCTGTCGCGTGACTCGCGTCCGTTCCCGGGCGATCTGGCGGCGCTGAATAATGCTGGATTGACGGTGAACAATTTAACCACCGGTACGCGTTTTGCTGAGGCCGAAGAAGCCGAAGTATATGAGGTTGGTGCCAAAGTTCAGCTGGATCGTTTTGGGTTTAACCTGGCGATTTTTGACCAGACCCTGACCAATTTCCAGAGCAATGTATTTACCGGCACGGCTTTCGTGCTGGCAAATGCTGGCGAGACATCGGTAAGAGGCTTTGAATTTGACGCGAATGTCGAGCCTACCGACGGTCTGACCTTCAATGCTGCGCTGACATATTTGGACGCCAAATATGATGATTTTACCAACTCTGCGGTGGGGGATCTTACCGGACAACGTCCGTCTGGCATTCCAGAATATGCGCTGACGGTGGGCGCGACCTACACGCGGAATATATCCGACAGCGCAACGCTGACGCTGCACACGGACTTTTCGCACGAAAGCAATGTGCAAATTGTAGATGGGTTGCCGGCGTTTATTGATTTCGGGCTTGCCGATCCGTTTGCGCCTGCGCGCGATGCCGCACGACCGTTCCGCCGTGAAGTCAATTTGTTGAATGCTTCGGCAACGATTGCGTTGGACAATGGTCTTGAAGTTGGCGTCTGGGCACGGAACCTGCTGGATGATCAGTTTATCATCACCGTCTTTGATACGCCGATCCAGACCGGCAATATTTCTGGATATCCTAACCAGCCGCGTACCTATGGCGGGGTCGTTCGTTTCAAATTCTAACGTTGAACGAAAATGACAAAATATCGCCCTGCCGGGAAACCGGCGGGGTTTTTTGTATCAAAAATGCATCAAAAACGGTTTGAATGGTGCAAAAATGGAACAAAACTGGATGTTTCATGATTTGAGTCTGGACTTAATCGCGCGATTAGTTGAGTAATAACGGACCGGGGGGATGCGTAAAAATACCGCTCTCCGATAAAACGATGGGATTTGGGAGAGAGAAATGCGTAAATCGCTATTATTAGCCGCCACAGCCATATCTGCAATTTCGGTGCCTGCTTATGCGCAGGACCGCGACGATGGTACTGTTGATGATAATGTCATTATCGTGACCGCGCAGAGACAGGCACAAAGTGCTCAAGATGTGCCGATTGCGGTTTCCGCATTTTCGGGAGAAGCCCTGGAAGCCCAGCAGATCGAAAATAGTTCCGATCTCCAGCTGACGCTGCCAAATATCACCTTTACCAAAACCAACTTCACCAGTTCCAGCTTTACCATTCGCGGGATCGGGGATCTTTGTGTCGGCGTTTCTTGTGATCAGGCCACCGCCATTCACTTGAATGATCAACCACTATTCTCGACACGGCTGTTTGAAACAGAGTTTTTTGATCTCGAGCGAATCGAGGTTCTGCGTGGACCGCAAGGCACGTTGTTCGGACGCAACGCCACTGCCGGCGTTGTCAACGTCGTAACTGCCAAGCCGAGAATGGGCGAGTTTCAGGCGTCCGGTGATGTCGAATATGGCAATTACGACGCAATCAAAGTCAAAGGCATGGTCAACGTGCCCATCGGCGAGAACATCGCCTTTCGGGGTGCGGGCGTTTACGTGAAACGCGATGGCTATACGACCAATCTCAACGGTGGCCCCAAACTTGATGACCGCGATCTATACTCGATTCGTGGTTCTCTGCGTTTCGAACCGACCGCGGATACCACGATTGATCTATACGCTTCCTATTTCCGGGAAGACGACAACCGGATGCGGATCCAGAAACAATATTGTCAACGCGACCCGACAGGCATTCTGGGCTGCTTGAACAATCGCCGCGATGCAGAATCGTTCAACGGGAACTCAACCTTTACAGCGGCTCTGTCATCACAGGAATTCCTTGCAACTCAGGGGATCCCGACCGCATTCGCGCTGGGCAGCCTGTATGGCCCGGATCAGTATGCGGGTATTTCCATTCCTGCCGATCCGCGGACGGTCAACACCGCCTTCACGCCGGAATATTTTACCAGTGAGTTGACCTTCCAGGGCAAGATCGAACATGATTTTGGCCCAATCAGTGCGCAGCTTTCCGGTACGTACCAGAAGGTTAAGCTCGATTCCCGACAGGACTACAACAATAATATCGGCCGGCGGGACATTTATGCAACTGGACTCAATACGCTTGCAGCAGCTGCGGCCGGCCTTGTTCCGGGTCTGCCTGCATCCTATTTTGCGCCTCTCGCGTCTGCGATTATTCCCAACGGTCCGAACGGGGTGCTGTGTACCTCTGATACCGACACTATCGGTCTCGGTTCATTCGGCGGGAACAGCATTTGCGACGCAACACCGCTACAATTCGACCGTTCAAACCAAGAGAACAGCAGCTGGTCGGCAGAAGCGATCATCTCGAGTGATCTCGACGGACCGTTCAACTTCCTGGTTGGTGGTATTTACGCCGATTATCATCTAACCGAGAACAGCTATTATGTGAATGCTTTCGCGATTGATTATGTGGCGGGTTTGCTCGGCAGCTTCACTTCGCTTGCCAACGGCTTGCCGCCATCGTTCCTCGGCACGCCATATTATCGTAACAATACGGATGATTTGACTGTCAAGTCCTATGGCCTGTTTGGCGAAGTCTATTTTGATATCAGCGACAGATTGAAACTGACAGGTGGCCTACGTTACAATGACGACAAGAAAAATGTCCAAGCACGTTCGACGCTGGCCAGTTTTCTTGTACCATACAGTCAAACAACCAACGCATTTGAGTCACCATATGTTGGATCGTTTGATGCTGACCCGGGTACACCAGGCAATCAGATTTTCCAGAATCGCGAGGTCAAATTCAACGAAGTCACTGGCCGCGCGGTACTTGATTACAAAATTACCGAGGACAATCTGATCTATGCATCTTATTCTCGCGGCTATAAGTCCGGTGGTATAAATCCACCGCTGCAGCCAATCTTCGAGGTACCGGAATCCTTCCGGTCCGAGCAGGTCGATGCGTTTGAAATCGGATCGAAAAATACATTTGGCAATGGCGCGCTGCAACTCAATCTGACTGCATTTTACTATAAATATAAGGATCTGCAGCTCAGCAAGATTGTTGCGCGGACAGCAGTGAACGAGAATATTGATGCCGATATTTACGGCGCAGAAGTTGAGGCAGTCATTCGCCCAGATCCGGACTGGCTGATCAATATGGGCTTCAGCTATCTGCACACCGAGGTCAAGGGTGACACGTTCAACAGCGATCCGCGCGACTTTGGCGGTGGCCGTTCCGATGCAGTGATCATCAAGGACATCACCAACGCATCCAATTGCGCAGTGGCTTCCACGTCCGGAAATGCAGCTGGCGTCAATGCTTTCGTGAACACGATAAATGGTGCGATCAATGCCGGTCTGGTGCCGGGACTTGCAGCTGGTGCGGGCCTGCAACCAACCACGGCCTTCCCTGCTGATGGTGGCATCGCTTCAACCGGCGCGTTTGGTGTCTGCGCTGTACTGGACGCGGCGGCCCAGGGAGCTTTTGCCGGTGCAGGCGTTGACCCGGCAGCTTTTGGTGGGATCGAGTATTTCTCTGCGGGTATTCCCAAGAACATTCGCGGCAACGAGTTGCCACAGGCGCCCAAGCTGAAATTCTCGACCGGTGTGCAATATACGATGAACTTCGAGAACGGCATGAGCCTGGTTCCGCGCGTTGACCTTGCCTATACCGGAGAAAGTTTCGGCAGCATCTTCAACGGCAATGTCAACCGGATCAAGGGTTACGCTCAGGCGAATGCACAGATCCAGTTAAACGGAACGGACGATCGCTGGTATATTCGAGGTTTCATCCAGAATATTTTCGACAGCAACTCGGAAACCGGTCTTTATGTGACCGACCAGTCTTCGGGTCTCTACACGAATGTCTTCACGCTTGAACCCCGCCGCTATGGCATTGGCGCTGGCTTCAAGTTCTGATCTGATGCAAACATAATATGAAGAAAGCCCTGCCGGGAAACCGGCGGGGTTTTTTTTGGGCTATTTGAAATGTCTGTTAGCAAAAGCACGTCGGGATCCGGATTTTAGATATTTCTCGAAAAGGGCGGCCTTTTCTCGGCTTTGGAAGCCGTGGATCGATATAATCTTCCAAGGTAGATGTTTCTTGGTGTGTCTCGATTTGCCGGCATTATGGTCTTTGAGACGAGTTTTAACATCTTCTGCCAAGCCGACATAATATTGATTAGGATCGGATTCGCTCCGCAGAATATATGCGAAATGCATAAGGTCCTCCTTCGCTAAAGCTTCGGCGGACAGCCTCTCTCCCAGCGGTCGCTAGACGGCTGGCTTGCCAGCCGAAGCTGTGAAGCAGTCGAAAGAGCCCTTGCTCGCGCTGCGGGATTTTTGCGGTCGTCGATCCCCCGGATCGACTTTGATCCACAAAAATGGTGCCGAATATCCGACTCGAACGGATGACCTACCGCTTACAAGGCGGTTGCTCTACCAGCTGAGCTAATTCGGCGTGCACTGGATTTGCTGCGCGCTATTAGCGTCAAACCACGCCAAAGGTCCAGCCCTCTTTTTGCGCGATCTCGCCGGTCATCGCGGGCGGGTTCCAAAGAGCAGGATTGCCTGCAACCTGCTTCATCCACGCGGCGGTGATCAGGGCGTCGGTGCTGTGGTCGTCATAGCGCCGTAGCCTCGCCGGCGGGACTGTGTTCAGCTCCGCGAGGGCAGTGGCAAGACCGGCGCGATCGCGGACCTTGCTGCGTCCCTTGGGCAGGCCGGCGGCCAGCGCTGCGATGGTGGTGTAGATCTCGACGATCACCGGGCCGGAATCGGGCACCGGATCAAAGGGCCAGACCGGGATCGCGCCTTCGAGCTGGTGCAGCATCCGCATGCCGGTGAGGCTCGATTTCCCGACCTGCGCGGCTCCGACCAGATTGAAGCAGCTGGCGCTATTGGCCTGGCCGGTCGCTCGTTGATAATGCTCGACTTCCCGCAAGCGTCCGATGCCACCCCCGAACAGGTCGCCAACATGATCCCGGCTGTGACGAAAGTGGCGGCTTGCCTGCGGGTGATCGAGAAAACTGGTGATAGTCAAATGGGGGTTGTCGCGACAAAGGGAGTCCACATCGCTCCAGAGCGCCTTCGCGCCGTCTGGGCTCTCGCTCCATTCGGGAAAATATGTCGCTTTGTCCATAAAGGGGAGCGCCATCGACAGGTCAAAGCCGATCAATATGTCCCGTTTGGCCTGTGCAAGGCGGAAAAGCCAGCCAAGGACATCGGTTCGCGACCAGCGTGGTCTGGGAGATAACAGGGCAGGAGGGCCGTCCGGGCCTATGACCGATACCGCAATACCGTCCGGACGTTCGGTTCTGGCGCCGGACCAGTCAACACAAGCAAAATGGGAGAAACTTCGCACAAGCGCGGTTTAGCGCATCAAACGGGCAAAAGAAAAGGGCAGGCCCACCGGACCCGCCCTTGTTCTTTCATTTGCCAGCTAATGTCTATTCTTTTGTAACTGGTTTCCTGACCGCAGGCTTCCGTGCCGCAGGTTTGCTCGCAGCCGGTGCTTTTGGCTCGGGCGGATTTTCATAGAGATTATCCAGCATCTTGCCGGCCACATGACGTCCCCCCCAGCCAAAGGCCAGAGCCGCCGCCGCAGCGCCGCCAATGACGAGTGCGGTAAAGGCCGTTTGCACGATCGCTTCTCCTACGCCCATGAATTGGAGGCCCATGAAGGTGAACAGGAGGATTGTGGCATAGCGCACGATGGTTGCTGCCAAGCCGCCTTCGCCAGCGCCACCGATGATCCGGGCCAGCAAGTTTGCAATCAGGAAACCGACCGCAATCACAACCGCGCCAAAGACCACACGGCCACCGAGTTCGAGCACCTCGTCCAGTATCGCCGTGAGTTCCGGGAAGCCGAGCAAGCGTGTTGCAGCAATTGCAGCAAACAGCATGATGGCAATTTGTGAAACGCGAGCAATAATACCCGACATGCTGCTATTGGCAGGCAGGATATCCATCGATGCTACCGACTGATCCACCCCGAGACCGGGCAGAATTTCCGTGATGATCTGAACCACGAACCTGCTGATCAAATAGCCGATACCGAGGATGATAGCAGCACCGATGATGTTCGGAATGGCCGCCAGGATCATCCGGAGCATATCACTGGCTGGTCCTGAAACCGATTCCAGATTTAACGCTTCCAGTGCAAGTATCGCGATCGGGATGATAATCAGGACATAAATGATCGTTCCGATCGTCTTGCTGATCGTCGTATTGCCGGTAACCGCATCAATGCCGCCGCGATTGGCCCATTTATCAAAATCGACCGTCTGCAAAAACGTCACCACCAGATCCCTGACGATCCGTGCAACGACGATTCCGATAAAGAATATGATCGCTGCCCCGAGAAGATTGGGAACAAAACCCATGATAGAGTTGAGCAGGGTCTGTATGGGAGCATCCACGCCGCCCAGTCCCAGGACACGCAGGATGATGAGAAGGCCGAACAGCCAGATCAGCAAGGATACGATCTTGCCAAGCGACTCCCCGACCGAGGTGCCGGCAGACGTATCACGCTGCAGAAATTTCACATTGTCGACAAGTTTTGCAAAAGTCCATTTTGCGGCCTTTGCCAAAATCCATGTGCCGATAAGAATTATCAGGGCCAGGCCCAGTTTCTCACCCCATTCCATCATCAGCTCCGAATCAAAGGCATAATTGCCTATTCGCATCCCATCCATCTAGCTTCCCCTATTTCATTGGTTGTTTCGCTGCTTGTCGAATACCACAGTTTGCAACAAATGGATAGAAATCAAAAATTTCACTGCAAAGATCAGGAACTTGGCGTCATTTCCACGACGACCCGCCCAATCGCTTCTCGTCTTTCAAGAACTTCGAGGGCCTTCGCCGCATCGGCAAGCGAAAATCGATGAGAAATATGGGGGCGCATCGCTCCCTGTGCAGCCAAGTCCCGTAACGCCGCGCTTTGGCGTTTGGCCAGTTCAGCATCGCGGCGCGGGCTTTCGCCAGCGCGGACACCGATCAGGCTGTAGGTCTTGATCAGCACATGATTGGCCGGAAAAGATGGAACGACCCCGCCGGCAAATCCGACAATCAGATATCTTCCGTTCCAGGCTATGGCACGCGTCGCTGTCAGCGCGAGATCGCCGCCGACCGGATCATAAACCACATTCACGCCTTTTCCATCGGTCAACGCCTTGATCCTGATCGCCAGCTCCGCATCGAAAGAATCCAGGACATGATCGGCCCCGGCATGGTGGATAGCCTCCAGTTTTTCTTCATTGGACCCGGTCGCGATGACCGTCGCACCGATATGCTTTGCCATTTTTACGGCGGCCATGCCGACGCCGCCACTCGCGCCGAGCACGAGAATAGTTTCGCCGGATTGGAGATGTCCCCGCTCGACAAGAGCGTGCCATGCGGTCGACGCGGCGGCCTGCCAACAGGCACCTTCGGCGAAGGAAAGGCCCGGAGGCAGGGGGGATAGCGCGGCTTTGCTGACGATCCATTGCTCCGCCAGCGCCCCGCCTTTTCCGCCCGCCATGACACGATCGCCCGGCTTCACGCTTTGCACATCGGCTGCGACTTCGATTATTTCTCCGGCCGCTTCGAGTCCGGGTACGAAGGGCGGATCGGGACGGAACTGATATTTGCCCTGGGTCATCAGCAGGTCGGGGAAATTCAGGCCCGCTGCCCTGACCGCGATACGGACTTCTCCGGATGTCAGCGGTCTCGGTTTCCTGCTCTGTATTTTCAGCGAATCCGGACCGGTCAGTCCGGTGCAGACCGCCGCGTGATAGCGACTCATGGCGTCAGCACTTTTACAATATCCCGGGTAAACGCGGCGATATCGAATCGACCATCGCTGGTGTCATAGCCACGGCGAACGATAACCAGGTCCAGCGACGGAATGATCACCAGATATTGTCCGCGATTACCGAATCCGGCAATTGCATCTGCCGGAATACCCTCGGATTTGTTCATCAGCCAGAATGTCGCGCCATAGCCGAAATTGCGTCCTTCCGGCTGCGGCCCCGACGGTTTGCTGACATAGTCGCGCCAGTTTTCGGGAAGCAGCCGTTCTCCGTTCCAGACACCGTTGTTAAGATATAATTGGCCCAACCGACCCAGATCACGAGCGGTGGTCCAGACCTGACTGGAAAGGATATAATTGCCCTGCCAGTCAGTTTCGGCATAGGTGCGCGTCATGCCCAGCTTCTGGAAGAAGGCAAAGGGATCGAAATCATTTTTTTCGGGCATATAGTTTCTGAGTTTATACTTTCGATCCTCATGGGCAGCCTGAGCGGCCAGTACCGCGAGCAACGTGTCGTTGTTGGCGTAGCGAAACTTCGTCCCCGGCTGATTGAGCAGCGACCAACTGGTTGCCTGTTGGCTAACGCTGGTACCGCCCATATAAATGGCATCTGTGCGGTTGCCGGCGGTATCACTGGTCAGGCCGCTGGCCATGCGCATGAGATTGTCGAGGGTGATGACGCTTCGCGGATCGCTGAATTTCTGCCATTGTGGCAAGCCGGCTGTGGCGTTTACATCGACCATGCCCTGCTGCACAGAATGGCCGATCAGCGTGCCTGCGATAGACTTGGCGACCGACCAGGTGCGCTGGGCCGTATGAAGATCATGGCCAGATTTATACTGCTCCGCCTTGATCCTGTTTTTGTGGAGGATCAGAACGGCGCTTGTTTTGCTACCTTCCCCATAGGAATGAGTATCAAAAGCGTTCTCCGCAACCGCGCGCGCGGCAAATTCGGAAGCGCTTGGAACCGGGGCAGGGGTCACGTCTCCCATCGGCCCGGGTTGATCATCGACATATTCGCGCTGGATCGAAGGGGCCCCGGTTTTCAGCCCGTCGAAGCCGATCGGCATCGCTGTACAGCCGGTTTTGTGGCTCCAGACCGCGACGCGGGGCGGGGCGTCATCGGCAAAGCGGACACGAACCTGCCGGTCTGTTTCGTCCACTTCCTCTGACAATATCGGTACAATGTTCGAGATCCGGTCGTAAATGCCGGTCAGCTCATCCGCTTTGATATCCGCCAGCGATTTTCCGCCATTCCACAGACCGGAACAGATGAACTGGGCCTTATAGCCCGCCGCCAAAGCCCGGTCATAGCGCGCCGGTTCTTGTTCCTGGGCGAAGGCGCTGGTCGGAAGCAAGGTGCCAGCCAGGCAAAGACTAACCAGTTTTTTCAGCACGCAATTTCTCCCAATAATCAAGCCGTTCCCGAATCTTGTGCTCGAACCCCCGATCCACGGGCTGATAGTACCGCTCCGGCTGCATCTCTTCCGGCCAATAATTATCGCCGGAGAATCCATCGTCGGTTTCATGGTCATAGCTATAGCCTTTACCATAGCCGATGTCCTTCATCAGCCTGGTCGGTGCGTTGAGAATATTCTGCGGCGGCATCAGCGATCCAGTCTCCTTCGCGGATTTCCACGCGGCTTTCTGGGCTTTGTAGATCGCATTGGATTTCGGGGCCGTCGCGCAATAAAGGCAGGCTTGGACAATCGCCAATTCGCCTTCCGGGCTGCCGAGAAATTCATAGGCCTGTTTTGCGGCGAGGGCCTGGACAAGGGCTTGGGGATCCGCCAGACCGATATCCTCACTGGCCACACGAACGATCCGGCGCAGCAGGAAAAGCGGTTGTTCCCCCGCCACCAGCATTCTCGCCAGATAGTAAAGCGACGCCTGGGGATCGGATCCCCGCAACGCTTTCTGCAGCGCCGAGATTAGGTTATAATGACCCTCGCGATCCTTGTCATATACCGCCATCCGGCGGTGCAGGATTTTGGCGAGTTGGGGAGGGTCCAGCGGATCCGCGATATCCAGCGCAAAAAGCGTCTCCGCCTGATTGAGGAGAAATCGCCCATCGCCATCGGCGCTGGCAATCAGGGCTTCTCTTGTATCGATGGTGAGCGGGAGCGATTTGTCTTCGAGCTTTTCCGCTTTTTCCAGAAGGCGGCCAAGAGCAGTGGCGTCCAGCCGATTGAGGATAAGCACCTGAGCGCGGCTGAGCAGGGCGGCATTGAGTTCAAAGGATGGGTTTTCGGTTGTCGCACCGACCAATATCACCGTGCCCCGCTCGACATAGGGGAGGAAGCTGTCCTGCTGCGACCGATTGAAGCGGTGAATTTCGTCGACAAACAAGAGGGTAGCCCTGCCGGACTGGAACCGCATATCGGCCTCCGCAAAGACCTTTTTCAGATCGGCCACACCTGAAAAAACCGCGGAGATAGACTTGAAATGCAGATCCGTTTGATCCGCGAGCAACCGGGCGAGACTGGTTTTGCCGGTTCCCGGCGGTCCCCAAAGGATGATCGAGGAAAGCTTTCCCGCAGCCACCATCCGGCCGATCGTGCCTTCAGCGCCGACGAGATGATCCTGACCGACAATTTCCGCAAGCTGGCGGGGTCTCAGCCTGTCGGCCAGAGGGGCATCGGGCGTGTTTTCCGGTTCACGCTGTTGATCATTTTTATCGTCAAACAGCCCTTGCATGGTCAGCGGACAGCAGCCTGCTTGATCGGTCCATGACCGGCCTGCCGCTGGCGGACCAGTCGCACATAAGTTTGTGCGACAACATTGTTGATCTGGTCCCAGCTATATTCCTCGGCGTGCCTTTCGCCAGCCGAACCGTGGGCTTTGCGGAGATCCTGGTTTTCGCAATATGCCTGGAGCGCATCTGCAAATTGACGAATTGCACCAGGTGTAATGAGCTTGCCGGACTCGTTGTTCTTTACCAGGCTCTGACTACCGGTGGCCTTTGCCGCGACCACGGGGAGCCCGCAGGCCATGGCTTCGAGCGTGACATTGCCAAAGGTCTCGGTAATCGAAGGATTGAACAGCATGTCCATGCTGGCAACCGCCCGGCCGAGATCGCTGCCCTGTTGAAAACCGGCGAAAATGGCACCGGGAATTCTGTCCTCGAACCACTGTTGGGCTGGCCCTTCTCCGATCACGAGCACTTTGTGGGTCACGTTGCGACGCTTGAGTTCGTCGATCGCATCGGAAAAGACATCCAACCCCTTTTCCATCACCAGCCGGCCGAGAAATCCGATCACCGGTTCATCGTCGGCAATGCCCAATGAGCGACGCCACGCCGTGTCACGACGATTGCTATTGAATATCTCCCGGTCGACACCGCGCGACCAGATACCGACGTCATAGTTCATTCGCTGGTCGCGCAATACCTGGGCCATCGATTCCGACGGCGCCACCAGAGCATCGCACCGGCGATACAGACGGCGTAAAATCGCCTCTATTACCGGTTCCAGAAAGGCCAGATTATAGTAGCGCGGATAGGTCTCGAATCGGGTGTGTACGGAAGCGAGCACCGGTATATTGTGGCTGCGCGCCCATGACACCATCTTGTGTCCGACCCGGTCGGGGCTCGATATCTGCATGATATTGGGGGCGAACCGTTCGAGATCGTCGCGCACCTCGCCAGACAACCGGGTCGGAAAGCGATATTCCCCGCGCCCTGGAAACGCAACCGATGGTACGCTGATCAGATCGCCGGTCGGTTCGAAAGCCGGCGTATCGGTGGTTGGCGAATAGACACGAACCGCTGCGCCCTGTCGCAGCAGATAATCCACCAGCCGATTGAGTGCCTGGTTGGCGCCATCGCGTACAAAATTATAATTGCCGCTATAAAGCGCAATCCGAAGGTCACTGATTTTCATTCGCGCCTTGAAGCATAGTCACGGGCAAATTGCCAATATGAACTTGGTCGGCTAGCAGTCTGTCATGATCCGCACCGAACTCACACATTTGTTGATTGGCACTCCCGTAAAGTTCGGCGATGACGATGAAATGAGTGCGATCAACAAAAATGCCGTTGATCAACCGCTAATGCTCGGTTTTGAAGGATTGGCAGGAAACCAGGTCGGTGATCCGCTGCATCATGGAGGCCGGGACAAGGCCGTTCATCTCTATCCGATCGAACATTATGCCTTCTGGCAGGAAAAATATCCGGATGTGGCGGTATTGGACCAACCGGGGGCATTTGGTGAAAATTTCAGCTGCTCGGAATTGAGCGAGGAGCGGCTTTGTCTGGGCGATATTTTCCGGATCGGGGACGCACTGATCGAATGCAGCCATGCGCGCCAGCCTTGCTGGAAGCTCAATCACCGGTTCGGTAAGCCCGATGTACTGAAAACGGTGGTCAAGACAGGCAAGTCCGGCAGCTATTTCCGCGTTCTCGAAGAAGGTCGCGTGCAGGCGGGGGATTATCTGGTCCAACAGGAGCGCCCCTATCCTGAATGGCCGCTGGACCGTTTGTTCGGCATGATTGTCGGCGGACAGCACAAGGGGCAGGCCAGTGCGCTTCTTGAACTATCGAAAAATCAGGCGCTCGGCGAAACCTGGCGGGTGCGCGCGCAACAGCTGGCGGGCACCTAAACCGGCTTCTTGTCGCCCGACTGCGGCGGATGTAAACGCAATTTGGTCACGCGGCGATCATCGGCTTCGGTAATTTCGAGGATCCAGCCGCTGGGATGTTCCAGCCTTTCCCCAACCGTGGGAATATGCCCAGCAATTACGAAGCAGAGACCGCCAATCGTATCGACGTCCTCGTCAATTTCCGCGAGTGCCGGGTCAATGGTTTTGCCGACATCATCCAGTTCTGCCCGGGCATCCGCTTCCCAAATCCCGCCATCCAGCATGGTCAGCATGGGCACGGGTTCCTCATCATGTTCGTCTTCAATCTCGCCGGTAATTTCCTCGACGATATCCTCGATGGTAACGAGACCTTCCGTGCCGTTATATTCGTCGAAAATGATCGCGAGATGGGTCCGCGTTGCCCGCATTTCCGCCAGCAAATCGAGCACGCCCATGGACTCCGGGACAAAGCGGGGCTGCCGGAGGAACGGTGTGATATCGTCAGGATATTTACCTCCCTTGGCGAGAATCGCGAAGATATCCTTGATGTGAATCATGCCGATAATATTATCGAGATTTTCACGATAAACCGGGATACGGCTGTGTCCATGCTCGGAAAAAATATCAACAAAATCGCTGAACGGAGCACTTTCCTCGATCGCGATCATATCGGCACGCGGTACGGCAATATCGTCGACCCGGTTGTCGCTGAAATGCAGCATGTTGCGCAGCATTTCCAGTTCCAGTGACGACACATCCTGCCGACCATTGGGATCGGCCTCGGCATCGCTTTCATGGTCATCAATGACTTCTTCGATCTGCGCACGCAGACTATTGTCGTCGCTGTTGCCGAATAGCAGAGCCTTCAGGCTCTGCCATATTCGCCCGGGTTCGTCGTCTTCCTTGGATGAACCGCTGCTGCGAGCCACCCCTGTACCACTGTCCTTCTCAACGTCGGTCATATAAATTCTTGATTACCTGTTTTGCGCTTGTTCTGCGTAGGGATTGGCAATTCCCAATGTTGCCAATGCATTGATTTCGCAATTCTCCATTATCCCTGCTTCTATCTCATTCTCGTGATCATATCCTAGCAAATGCAGCGACCCGTGCACAACCAAATGTGCAACATGGTTGGAAAAGGAAATGTCCTTTGAGTCCGCTTCTCCACGGCAAGTCTCGTAAGCCAGGATGATATCTCCCAACAGGGCCTCGCCATCGTCGGTATTTGCCAGTGTTTCGAGCAGGTCTGGCTGGACCTGCGGAAAGGAAAGGACGTTGGTTGGCTTGTCCTTGCTGCGATAGGCCTTGTTGAGCGCACGGACCTCGGCATTGTCGGAGAATTTTACGCTGATTTCTGCCGTAAAATTCCGAGACAACAGATCGGCGTGTGAAGACGCGCCGATGGCGGCCCTTGCCGCCCGCGCCACCAAGTCTGACCAATCCTGTTCATTTGCCCATTGCGGAGACGCGGTCAGTTCAGTCTGCAGCATCTTTGCCTTCATAAGCTTCTACAATTTTGCCGACCAGCGGGTGGCGGACAACATCGCTGGCGCCAAATTCGACCACGCTGACCCTTTCGATATCCCTCAATTTGGATACGGCGTCGGCCAGCCCGGATACGGCTTCTTTTGGTAGATCGACCTGCTTGGGGTCGCCGCAAATCACCATCCGGCTGTTCATGCCAAAGCGGGTCAGAAACATTTTCATCTGTGCCGCGGTCGTATTTTGCGCCTCGTCAAGAATGACAAAGGCGTCGGCAAGGGTTCGTCCGCGCATGAAGGCGATGGGGGCGATTTCAATTTCGCCGCTTTCGATGCGCCTTTCTACCTGCTCGGCGGGAAGCGTATCGTAAAGCGCATCATAAAGGGGACGAAGGAAGGGATCGACCTTCTCCTTCAGATCACCCGGAAGAAAACCGATTTTTTCGCCCGCTTCGACCGCAGGCCGTGACAGAATGAGCCGATCGACGGAACCGCTAACCAGTTGTGAAACCGCTTGCGCCACGGCTAGGTAGGTTTTGCCGGTTCCTGCAGGGCCAAGGGCAAAGATCATGTCATCGCGGGCGAGGGCTTCCATATAATGAGCCTGCCGGACCGAACGCGGGAAAATGGTCTTCTTGCGCGTTCGAATCATTACCTTCGGCGCCTCGGCCACATCATCCTTCTGGACCTTGCCCTTGGCAACGGATTGTTTTGCCACCTTTGCGACGCGGGGATCGGCCGCCATGGCGATAATGGCTTCCACCGCCCCCGTGTCAATTTCCTGTCCCTGTTCCAGACGGTTATAAATCCCGGTCAAGACAGCGCGTGCCTGCGATACCGCTTCTTCCTCGCCTTCAATTTTCAATTTTGTGCCGCGCGCGGCGATATAGACACCAAGCCGGTTTTCGATTGCTACGATATTCCGGTCATATTCGCCGAACAGATCGCCCAAAATCTGAGGATCTTCAAATTCCAGATCCACGCTCGTGAGGTTCCTGGCCGCTCCGGTCTTTGTTTTTTGGACCATCAGGCGGCCATTCTTTCTTTGATTTCGCCGGTAAGGCTGTTGGGGCCGGCGCGGGTGATTTCGACTTCAACGAGGTCGCCAATTTTCAGCTCGGGCGAGATGATATGGAGCGATTGCAGCCAGGGCGTTTTGCCGATTAGCTGGCCATCCAGTTTGCCCTCGCGTTCCAGCAGAATATCGGTGGTGCGGCCCACGGTTTGCTGATTGAACGCATATTGCTGCTCGTTCAGCAAAGCCTGCAATCGCTGCAGACGTTCATCCATCACTTCGGGCGCTATCTGTTTTTCCATCACCGCAGCGGGGGTGCCGGGACGAGGGGAATATTTGAAGGAGAATGCCTGAGAATAATTCGCGTCTCGGACAATCTGCAACGTTTCCTCAAACTCCTGATCGGTTTCACCCGGGAAACCGACAATGAAGTCGCCCGATAGCGCGATATCGGGTCTTACCGCGCGCAGCCGCCCGAGAATGGCGAGATAGCTTTCGGCGCTGTGCGAGCGGTTCATCGCCTTCAGGACACGATCACTGCCGGACTGGACCGGCAGATGGAGAAAGGGCATGAGCTTGCCCACGTCGCCGTGCGCGGCAATCAGCCCTTCGGTCATGTCGTTGGGATGGCTTGTCATATAACGAATCCGTCTCAGGCCAGATATCCTGTCGAGAGCCCGGATCAGGCCATCGAGGCCCTGTTCATGACCTTTTTCATCTTCGCCGCTCCACGCATTGACATTCTGACCGAGCAGCGTGATTTCACGCGCGCCGCCATCGACCAGCGCCTTGGCTTCATCAATCAAGTCAGTCCAGGGTCGCGAGATTTCCGCACCGCGGGTGTAGGGGACCACGCAATAGGTGCAAAATTTGTCGCACCCTTCCTGCACAGTCAGGAAAGCGGTTGGCCGCGCCTGTTTGCCGCGCGGTGGCAAAATATCAAATTTGGATATCGCGGGCATGTCGGTGTTGAGCGCCTTTTTCCCCGATTTTGCGGTCTGCATGAGTTCCGGCAGCCGGTGATAGGCCTGCGGCCCGACGACGATATCCACACTCGGCGCGCGCCGGGAGATTTCTTTTCCCTCGGCCTGGGCGACGCAACCGGCAACGGCGATCATCGGACTGGTGCCATCTTTTCTACGCAGCCGGCCAATGTCCGAATAGACTTTATCGACCGCTTTTTCCCGGATGTGGCAGGTGTTCAGCACTACCAGATCCGCTTCTTCGCCAGCATCTGCGGCGCTCATTCCCTGATCGACGAGCAATTCGGCCATGCGCTCGCCATCGTAGACGTTCATCTGGCAACCAAAGGATTTGATATGAAATTTTTTGGGATCGGCTTGAGTCATAGCGCGCGCCTATACAATGGGTTTGCCCCCCAGGGAAGCCGAAAGCGGTTCCGCGATCCGTCGCCGGGCCTCCGCTGCGATATTTTTCCTGCCGGGATAATGATCCGGGTCGAAGGGCTCGAGAAAATGAACTTCCACCAGAAAACTGCTGCGCCGCGTGAGCAGCCTCCATGCGTGTGACGGAGCGCTTTCGTCGCCCGTCCAGCTGATCTCTTCAGCGTGTCTTCCGTAGTTCAGAAATATTGGTTGCACCAATATGCCCGGGGGAGGTGGCTCCAGCACTTTGAGCAGCGGCGCTTTGAAGGGGAGCAGGGTTGAACCGTCTGACGTCGTGCCCTCTGGGAAAACCGTGATCGCCCAGGTTTCTGCCAACGCATCCCGCAATTGATTGATCTGCTCCGCAATGCCCATACGGTCTGTTCTTGAAACAAAGACCGTGTCATTGAGGCGACAGAGCCAGCCAATGATCGGCCATTTTCCGATTTCCTCCTTCGAGACAAAGGCGGTACCGCTATGTCCGCCCAGAATCACAATATCCACCCACGACAAATGATTGGAAATGAAGAAGACGTCTCGCCGGATCGGCGTACCGACGATATTGACCCGCGCACCGCAGGCGAAGGCGACGATCTTGAGAAATGTCCGCGGCCAGGGATTGGACAACCGCAACAACCGCCAGAGATAGTAAAATGGCACACAGGCAAATAACGCTGTGAACAGCAGCGCGATCCGCAGAGAAAACCTCAGATAGCCCATTGGTGTCGCTCCGTCCCAAGGCGGGTCTGCCAGTGGCTGGGTGTCACAAGGTTGTGCATCCGGAATGGGTTTCTGCACCTCAGCTTTTTCTGGCGAGCGATACGCCATACAGCTCCATACGATGGTCAACCAGCCGGTAGCCCAGCTTTTCGGCAATCTGTTTCTGCAGCGCCTCCAGTTCCGGATCGACAAATTCGATAACTTTGCCGGTTTCTACATCGATCAGATGGTCATGGTGCGCCTCAGGCACGGCTTCATAGCGGGCACGGCCATCCCCAAAATCGTGGCGGTCCAATATGCCGGCTTCCTCAAACAGGCGAACCGTCCGGTAGACTGTTGCGATGGAGATGCGGGAGTCTACCGCCGAAGCCCGTTCATGCAGGGTCTCCACGTCGGGATGATCCTCGGCGTCGGATATGACACGCGCAATCACCCGCCGCTGGTCGGTGATCCGCAGCCCTTTTTCAGCACA